>NZ_LMGF01000003.1:434791-452584 GCF_001427085.1 Sphingopyxis sp. Root1497 | reverse complement strand
GCGACGTCGCGTCATCGCCCCTCCGTCAGCGCTTCGCGCTGCCACCTCCCCATCGCTGCGCGACAGGGAGGATTATGAGGCCATCCCCGCCGAATAGCGCCCAACATGCAGGTCGCTCGTGCCCAGCCGCTGTTCGATCGCGGTGGCGCGTTTGAAATAATGGCCGACGCGCAGTTCCTCGGTCATGCCCATCGCGCCGTGGAGTTGGACCGCTTCCTGCCCGATCTTGCGAAGCGCGTCGCCGATCGTCGCCTTGGCGGCGGCGGTCGCCTGCGCGTCGCCGGGCTTAAGCGCGGCGAGCATCGCGGCGGCGGAAATCGCCTCGCGCAGCATCAGCATGTCGACCATGCGGTGCTGGAGTGCCTGAAAGCTCGACAGCGTCGCGCCGAACTGCTTGCGCTGCTTGGCGTAAAGCAGGGTGTCGTCGAGCAGCACGCGCGCAAGCCCGGCCGCCTCGGCGGCGAGCGCGGCGATGGCGGCGTCGACGGCGGCCTGCAGCGCAGCTTCGCCATCCTGCCCGCGCCCGATTTCGGCGGCGCTGTCGACCCACAGTCCATCGAGATCGAGGTCGGCGGCGGGCATGTCGTCGATCGTCCAATAGGCATGGAGCCGGCCGGCAAGCGATGCGGCCGGCACGAGGAACAGGCGCAAATCATCCTCGGCGTCCCGGGCGGGCACGACGATATGGTCGGCCTCGGCCGCGAAGGCGACCGCGATCTTGCGCCCGGCCAGCGTCCAGCCGTCGTCGGCGGGGGTCGCCCGCGCCGCGATCGCGCCGATGTCGCCGCGCGTCGCGGGTTCCTCGATCGCGGTGACGATCAGCGCCTCGCCGCGCGCGATGGCGGCGGCGCGCGCACTCTCGCCGAGCGCGAGCAGCAATTGGGCGGTGAGAATGTGACAGTCGATATAGGGGGTGATCGCGAGGGCGGCGCCAAGTTCCTCGGCGACGATCATCGCCGCGACGCGCCCGCCGCCGAAGCCGCCGATGCTGTCGGGCAGCGCCGCCGCGCCGATGCCGATCGCCGCGTCGGCGGCGCGCCACAGCGCGAGCTGTGCGGTCGAATCGCGCATCGTGCGGCGCTTTTCGAACGGCAATTGCTGCGCCAGGAAGCGCGTGAGTGCGTCGCGGAGCAGGCGTTGGTCGTCGTCGGGTTCGAGATTCATGACCCGGCTATGCGCGCGCGGCGCCTAATTATCAAGCCTGATAATTTTTGACGAGTCCGGCGAGCAATGTCTCGACCGTGTGTTCGCGATAGCGGGCATGGAGGTCATCGTCGGCGTGCGGCTTGCCCTTGAACACGACCTGCAGCGTCAGGCGATTCGAATAGAGGCCGTCGGCGGCGCCGATCGTGTTGAAGTAGAAGAGCTTGGGATCGACGGGATTGAACTCGCCCGCCGCGATGCCCTCCTCGATCATCCGCGCCTGCGCGCCCGCGATCTTCGACAGAAGTTCGTCGCCGATGTGCCGCACCCGCTCGGGTTCGGCGTCGCGGACCATATATTGGATCAGGCGGTTGAGGTACGGGATGCGGTAATAGGTATCGAGAATGCCCTCGAGATGGATGCGCATCCGGGCGGTCGGGGTGACGGGCAGGCGGAACAAGGCGTCGAGCTGGCGGATCGCGCGGATCACGTCGCGGTCGAGCAGCGCCGCGAGCATGCCTTCCTTGTCGCCGAAATAATAGCGGATCATGCCGTGGTTGACCCCGGCGCGCGCCGCGATCTCGACGATGCCGATATCGATCTTGTCCTGTTCGCGCATCAGCGCGCTCGCCGCGTCCAGCAGGGCGTCGCGGATCGAGCCGCGCGTGCGGCTTTCCGCCTTTTCACTTCGGGTGGCCATCATCGCTCCTTGCCGCCGACAGACCATCATTGTCCGCAAAATGCAATTGCCGGTTGCATAATCTATCACGATTGATAACTATCATCGCTGATAATAAGCTTCATCAGGGAGAGAGAAGATGGCGGGTGCGGTGCGTGCAATGGGTCTGGCCGGAGTGGCATGGGCGGCGATGATGGCAAGCCAGCCGGTGCTGGCACAAAACGCGCCGCCGGCGGCGGAGACCGAGGCCACCGACGACGGCGCGATCGTCGTGACCGCGCAGCGCCGCGCCGAAAGCATCAACGACGTCGGCCTCGCGATCCAGGCTTTTTCGGGCGATACGCTCGAAAATCTGCGCGTGACCTCGACCGAGGATCTGCAGGCGGTGGTGCCCAGCCTCAACGTGTCGCGCGGCTATCAGGGCATTCCGATCTATACGCTGCGCGGGATCGGCTTCAACACGATCAACCTGTCGGCGACGTCGACCGTCGGCACCTATCAGGACGAGGTCGCGCTCGCCTATCCGTTCATGAACAGCGGGCCGGTCTATGACCTCGAGCGTGTCGAAGTGCTCAAGGGTCCGCAGGGCACGCTCTATGGCCGCAACACCACTGGCGGGCTGGTCAATTTCATCACCGCCAAGCCGAAGGTCGGGGAGTTCTCGGGCGGGGTCGCGGTCGATCTCGGCAGCGAAAAGACGCTCAACAGCGAAGGTCATCTCAACATCCCGCTGGGGCAGGATATCGCGATCCGCGCCGCCTTTCGCACCGAGGACAGCTGGGACGGCTGGCAGCACAGCATTTCGCGCGACGAGAGCCTCGGCGAGGTGCACCGCTATGGCGGCCGGCTGACGCTGACCGCCGAGCCGGTCGAGGGGATGAAGATCGAGCTCGGCGGCAATTTCTGGATCAACAAGTCGGACACGCTGGCGGGGCAGGCGGTGGGGTTCACCCCGAACACCGATCCCGCCAACGGCACGCTGTTCAGCCTGTTCAACGCGCCGGGACTGCCCGCCTATATCGCCGCCAACGGTCCCAAATGGGATTCGAACAGCGCCGACTGGGCACCGCTGTCGCAGCGCGGCCCCAATATCGGGCGCGGCACCGGGATCGACGGGCCGCTGCAGGAGGACAGCGATTTCCTGGGCTTGCGCGGCCTCATCCAGTTCGACCTGACGAGCGATCTCAGCTTCATCTCGCTGACCGGCTATAACAAGGTCAATCGCGACGCGACCTATGACTGGAGCGGCGCGCCCTATGAGATCCTGATCCAGCGGGCGCAGGGCAAGATCGAGAGCTTTTCGCAGGAATTGCGCTTCCAGGGATCGACCGGCCCCGCCGAGTGGGTCGTCGGCGGCTATTATGCCAAGGATGTCGTCAGCGACACCAACCAGACCTTGCTGGGGCAGAATGCCAATGTCGGCGCGATCCGGGCGCTGATCGTCCAGCTTGGCCTCTTGAACACCCCGTTCAACAGCCAGGGTTTTACCGCCGCCGATGTCGCCACCGCGTTCCGCACCTATCGCGACGTCGCCGATTTCGACACCGAGACCTTCAGCCTGTTCGCCAGCGCCGACTGGGAATTGTCGGACACGCTGAAACTGACCACCGGCGCGCGCTACACCGAGGACCGGCAGGAATATCAGGGCTGCTCGCGCGACCTCAACGGGTCGATGCTGCCCAACGTCAACCTGTTCAACCGCGCCTTCTTTTTCCAGGTCTACGGCGCCTTCACCGCGCCGATCACGGCGAACCAGTGCAACACCTATGACGTCGACACCGGCACCTTCGGCCTCGTCACCTCGAACCTCAAGGAAGACAATGTCGCCTGGCGCGGGGCGCTGACGTGGGAGCCGACGAACGACATACTCGCCTATGCTTCGGTCAGCCGCGGTTACAAATCGGGATCGACCCCGGTCAACGCCGCGAACATCGCGACGCAGAACCGCCCGGCGAAGCAGGAGGAACTGACCGCCTATGAAGTCGGCACCAAGCTGGCGCTCGCCGACCGCAAGGTGAACCTCAATGTCGCGGCCTTCTATTATGATTATCGCGACAAGCAGCTTGCGGTCTATTTCGCCGACCCGATCTACACGACGCTGCTCCGCCTCGACAATATCCCCAAGTCGCGCGCTTACGGGATCGACGGCGACGTCAGCATCCAGGCGACCGACGCGCTGAACGTGACGCTCGCGGGCACCTGGCTCAAGACCGAATTGCAGGGCTATGTCGGGATCAACGCCGCGGGCGCGCCGTTCGATTTCGACGGCTTCGCCTTCCCCTACAGCCCGAAATTCTCGGGCGCGGCGACGATCACCTATGACACGCCGGTGAACGACAAACTCGGCGTGCGGGCGATCCTCAACGGGCGCTACCAGTCGAAGACCGGCAGCACGATCGAGGATTTCGCGCCGCTCCAGATCAAGGGCTATGGCATCCTGAACGCCAGCCTCGCGCTCTATGAGCAGGATGGCCAGTGGGAGGTGTCGCTGTGGGGCAAGAATATCACCGACACCTATTATTGGCAGTCGGCGGCGACCAACGCCAACACCGCGGTGCGTTTTCCGGGGCGCAGCCCGTCCTATGGGGTGAGCGCGAAGTTTAATTTCTAGGCGACGCTCGCCAGCGTTTCGGTCGAGAAGCGCTGGCGATAGTCGTTCGGCGACAGGCCGGTGATGCGGTGGAAGAGTTTGCGGAACGCCGCGGCGTCCTCGTAACCCACCGCCCAGGCGATCTGGTCGACGGTGCGGCGCGTGAATTCGAGCAGTTCGCGCGCCTTGCCGACGCGCAGATGCTGCGAATATTCGATCGGGGTCATGCCCGTCGCGGCCTTGAATCGGCGCTGGAAGGTGCGTTCCTCCAGCCCCGCCTCGGCGGCGAGTTCGGCGACCCCCGCCATGCGGCCCTCCTTCGCCTGCAGCCAGTGCTGCGCTTTCAATATCGCTTCGTCGCCATGGGTGAGGCGCGGGGCGAAACTCGCGTAATTCTTCTGCTCGCGGCCGCCGGGGTCGATCAGGAAGAAGCGCGCGGTCTCCATCATCACCGTCGGACCGAGCAGGCGCTCGACGACGCGCAGCCCGAGGTCGGTCCACGCCATCAGCCCGCCCGCGGTGATGATGTCGCCGTCGTCGATCACCATCCGATCCGATTCCAGACGCACGTCGGGGAAGCGGGCGCGGAATTCGTCGGCGAAGAACCAGTGCGTTGTCGCGGGGCGGCCCGCGAGCAGCCCGGTCGCGGCGAGCGCGAAGGCGCCGCCGCAGGTCGAGGCGAGCGTCGTGCCCTGCGCGTGGCGATCGAGCAGCCAGCGGGCGTAGGGGGCGACCTCTTCGGCCTCGAGCAATTTGTGGAGGCTGCCCGGCGCGATCAATATCGTCGGTGCGTTGTGGGCGGGTTCGCCCGGATGGCTGTCGAAACAGCGGACGAAGCCGCCGCCATCTTGCAGCCGCCAGTGGCTGACGCGGATGGGCGCGCGGTCATGCTCGGCGGCGAAGCGGCCGGCGACGTGGAAGAGGTCGGTGATGCCGCTGACCATGCCCATCTGGCAGTCGGGGTAGAGCATCAGGCCGACTTCCGGCAATTTTGGGGGGAGATTCTGCGGATGTTGGCGAAGGTGCCGCATGACGTGACTCCGGTTTGTCGTATTCGGACCGCATAATGTCGTTTCCGCCAATCCCGCGCAAGGGGGAAGGCGCGTAGATGGGTGGCACAGGGACGGAGGGTTCCGCCCCACCCAAGTGAAAGGAACCACGACATGACCACGATCACCACAAAGGACGGCACGCACATCTTCTACAAAGACTGGGGTCCGCGCGACGGGCAGCCGATCGTCTTTTCGCATGGCTGGCCGCTGAGCGCCGACGCCTGGGACGCGCAGATGGTGTTTTTCGCCAATCAGGGCTTTCGCACCATCGCCCACGACCGCCGCAGCCATGGCCGCTCGGACCAGGTCTGGGAGAACAATACCATGGACCAATATGCCGACGACCTCGGCGAGCTGATCGAACAGCTGGGCCTCCACGACGTGATCCTCGTCGGCCACTCGACCGGCGGCGGCGAAGTCACCCGCTATATCGGCCGCCATGGCACCGACCGGATCGCCAAGGTAGCGTTGATCGGCGCGGTCCCGCCGCTGATGCTCAAGACCGAAGCCAATCCGGGCGGGCTGCCGCTCGACGTGTTCGACGGCATCCGCAAGGGCACCTTCGACAACCGCCCGCAATTCTTCAAGGACCTGACTTTGCCCTTCTACGGCTATAACCGCGAAGGCGCCGTGGTCAGCGAAGCGGTGCGCGACGATTTCGTGCGACAGGGCCTGAACGGCGGCCTGAAGGGCCTGCTCGACAGCATCCGCGCCTTTTCGGAGAGCGACTTCCACGAGGATCTGAAGCGCTTCGACAAGCCGACCCTCGTCCTCCACGGCGACGACGACCAGATCGTGCCGATCGGCGCCGCGGCGCTGTCGACCGTCCAGATCGTCAAACAGGCGGTGCTCAAGGTCTATGAAGGCGCCGACCATGGCCTGACGCTCACCCACCAGGACCGGTTCAACGCCGACCTGCTCGATTTCATCAACAGCTGATACGCAGCGGGGCGCGGGATTGGACCCGCGCCCCGCCTGTTCGAAGGAGATGTGCCATGATCCTCGGTCTCACCCTATCGCAGTTCACGCTGGTCCATGTCGCGATCAGCCTCGTCGGCATCCTCACCGGACTGGTCGCGCTCCCCGCTTTCGCGCTCGGACGCATCTTGCCCCGCACCACCGGCGTCTTCCTGTGGACGACGTTGCTCACCAGCCTGACGGGGTTCCTGTTCCCGATCGCGAGCTTCACCCCCGCGCTCGGGGTCGGCATCCTCTCGACGCTGATCCTCGTCGCAAGCTTCTGGGCCTGGTACGGCCGCAAGCTCGCGGGGGCCGCGCGGACCATCTATGCGGTGACCGCGACGATCGCGCTGTGGCTCAACCTGTTCGTGCTGGTCGTGCAGAGCTTCCTGAAAGTGCCCGCACTCAACGCGCTGGCCCCGAACGGCAACGAACCGCCGTTCCTGATCGCGCAGGCGGTGCTGCTGCTCGCGGTGCTGGTGCTGGGGTATAAGGCGGTGCGGGTGAAGCGGGTCGTCGCAGCCGCCGCCTGAATGGTCCGTCATTGCGAGCGAAGCGAAGCAATCCAGAGCGGCGGTAACCGCCCTGGATTGCTTCGCTTCGCTCGCAATGACGTTGTTGATGGCCGATAGGCCGACCAAGCGGCGGCCCGTAGCCGAGGGAGCCAAAGCTCAGCTACGGGCCGCGACAGTATCTCTACTGCTTTGGTAGAGTGACAGCGGCCGGCGATTCTGGCTAGATGCGAGTCGTTCGAAACGGCGCGGCAAACGCTCCGTTCGTCGCCAGATTTGTCGAGTCAGTTCAAGCCCATGACCAAGACCGGCCTCATCATCCGCCATGTCCCGCACGAAGGAATCGCGGGGTTTCGCGAGCCGATCGAGGCGGCGGGCTATGCGCTCGACCGGATCGACGTCGGCGATCCGGGTTTCGGACGGCTCGACCTCAACGAACCCGACCTGCTGATCATGATGGGCGGGCCGATGGGGGTCTATGAGCAGGCCGAGCATCCATGGATCGCGTGCCAGCTGCGGCGGCTCGCGCGGCGGCTGGAGGCGGGGCGGCCGACGCTGGGGGTCTGTTTCGGGGCGCAGATGATCGCGGCGGCGATGGGTGCGCCGGTCTATCCGGGGCCGGCGAAGGAGGTGGGCTTCGATGCGCTGACCATTCTCGACGCGGCATCCCCGCTCGGCCAGCTCGCCGAGGTGCCGGTGCTGCACTGGCACGGCGACACCTTCGACCTGCCCGAGGGTGTCGAATTGCTGGCATCGAGCGCGGCCTATCCGCACCAGGCGTTCCGGCGCGGACCGAACATATTGGCGCTGCAGTTCCACGCCGAAATGGGGCTCGACCCGCGCTTCGAGCATTGGGTCGAGCAATGGCCCGAGGCGCTGGCCGAGGTCGGCAGTTCGGCGGAGTCGATGCGGACCGAGCATGCGCGCTGCGGGCCGGGGGCGGTGGCGGCGGGGCGGCGGATGGTGGCGCAGTGGCTGGGGGAGCTAGCGGGGTAGGGGTGGCAAGCGGACGCTCAGTGAAGAAGGTCGAGCAGCACGAGGCTAGCAATCGGCGCTAGTAGCGCCCGGAGGAGGTCCTCACCCCGCGATGCGCACCGAATGGCCGTCGATCCCATTGGCGCCAACAAGCTGATCGACCGAATGCAACGCCCAGCCTATCAAGTTCCCGCTGATCAAGATCGCCCATGTGTGCCACCCCAAATCGTCAGTCCAGATGTAGTAGCCGAGCGCCGCCAGATGAAGCGCTATCGCGCTCTTCAACAACCATCTGATTTTCCGCAATTCCGCCATGGAACCCACTTTCTAACAAGGATGTTAGTCTGATTTATGAATGACAGCAATTGGTCGATATCCGCCATTCCGCTTGCAGGTGAACTCGGACGACCCAATTACTGGCGAGCATCCTCACGCGACGAACGGCGGTAGGAGGTGAAAAGATACAGAATGATCAGTGCCACGCTGGCCAGTCTGAGGCCCTGATTGAGCGGGGCGCCGATTGCGGCATCGATATTGATCCGGATTGGCGAAAACAACTGCCAGATGACAAGGGTCATGAGTGGAACAAACGCAAGGATCCGCGCTTTGCGGTTCCAGTTGTAGCGACTGGCGAGATAGAGGCAGAGCCACAGGATGAACTGTGTGCCACTGGTGACTATGTCGGTCATGGACGCTCCCCTGTCGGCGTTGAGCTTAGCGTCGTTCCGAAATTGCGCAATCAGCGGCGGCTCCCGCACCGTTGCCCGGATCTCTTATCCATCCTCCCCGACCATCGTTTACGCCGCCTTTACCAGTCCTGGTGCATCACCTTTACCTATATTTGGCAGTGGGGATGAATGATGGACAGCATGCGCGGACTGCTTTCGGGCAGCCACGGCCAGGATGACGGGGCGATCGATTCGCCACCCTCCGTCGGGGTCGACGAACGGCGGATGCAGGTGCGCGCCTATAATTATTGGGCGTCGCTGCTCGCCGACCGCGCTTATCCGTCGGTCGAGGACCTCGATCTCGACAATATTGACGATTTCGGTCCCTATGCGGTGCTGCTCGACTTTACCGCTGGGGTCGACAATCCCGGCCTGTCGTTCCTCGGCGACAAGCTGCGCGCCGAGTCGCAGATCGACGAGGATGTCCAGTATATCAAGGAAGTCCCCGGCCGCTCCTTGCTGTCGCGGCTGACCGACCATTATCTGCAGATCATCGCCAACCGCGCGCCGATCGGCTTCGAGGCCGAATTCGTCAACGATCGCGGCACGACGATCATGTACCGCGGCATATTGCTGCCCTTTTCGTCCGACGACGACACGATCGATTTCATCATGGGCGTGATCAACTGGAAAGAGGCGGCCCCCGCCGACCAGGAAGAGGAATTGCAGCTGTCGGTCGAACAGGCGCTGCGCAGCGCGCCGCCGCTGACCGCCCCGGTGCCGGTGTGGGCCGACGGCCCCGACAGCGAACATATCGACGACGAGCCCGCGCCGGGTTTCGGCGCGCTCCGCGAGGCCGAGGCGGCGCTGCCGTTGCCGGCGGTCGAGGAGCCTGCCGTGGTCGCGGATGCACTGGATGACGACGCGGGGCTCGCCGACTGGCTGGCGCTGGCGCGCGCGACCGCCGAAAAGGCGCTCGCCGCCGACAGCCGCAGCCGCAGCGCGCTGTACCAGGCGGTCGGACAGGCGTGGGATTTCGCGCTCGCCGCCGAGGCGGAGCCGCAAGAGTTCGCCGAACTGCTCGATGATGCCGGGCTGAAGGCGCAGGACCGCGCGCCGATGACGCCGCTGGTCAAGCTGGTGTTCGGGGCGACTTACGACAAGACGCGGATCGCAGAATATGCGTGCGTGCTGGGCCATGCGCGTGAAGAGGGTGTCGGGCGCGGCGAACTCGCCGGCTACCTCGACCACTATCCGGGCGGGCTGAAAGGGCTGGTCAGGGACGAGCGTGCGAAGCGCAAGCCGGCGGGGGTTGCCGAAGCGAAGCCCGACGTCGCGCTCGACACGCTGCGCAGCGCGCATCCGGCAGTAATCCTGGAACATGATGCCGGCGACGCCGAATTCGTCGTGCTGATCGCGCGCGCGATGCCGGGCGGGCACATCGGGATCGTCGCCAAGGCGGCCGACGACGAGGCGGTGCTGGCGAAGCTGGCGCGCAAGGCGGTGGTGATTACGCCGTGACTCCAAATTCCTCCCTGTGTCCGAAGGGCATGGGGAGGTGGCAGCCCGCAGGGCTGACGGAGGGGCGATGACGCCGAGGTCGCTGGCCCCTCCACCATTCGCTTCGCGAACGGTTCCGCTCCCCATGCCCTTCGGGCACAGGGAGGATCTTTTGGTCCGCGCAACAGACAATCCGAAAATTGAAATATATTTGCGTGGAGCCGTCGCGGGGGGTTGAGCCGCGCGTCACTCGGGCGCATATGGGGACGCAGCGAACGGGCCAGCCACCCCCCGGCACAGGCCCGCCTCAGTCGGGATGCTGTAACCTATGCCCCAGAATATTGCCGAAACCGCCGAAGCCGAGCATGAGGCCGCGGCGGCCGCTCCTGTTCCTGCGAAGATCGCCAAGGCCTATCAGGCCGCGCTGCACGGCAGCGCGCTGCCCGGCGAGGGCGACGACCTCGACTCCGCGGCGCTGAAGGCGGCGGGCGAATTCGCCGCGCGCGCCTCGCTCGACCGCGCGCCGGGTGTCCCGTCGCTGCTGCTCGAACCGATGGTCGCCGACGGCACCGACCGGCGGATGCGGCTCGCGGTGGTCAACGACGACATGCCCTTCCTGGTCGATTCGGTGTCGCAGATCGTCGGCGCGCAGGGGCTGGTGATCCACCGCATCCTGCACCCCGTCGTCGCTGCGACGCGCGACGCCAAGGGCGGGCTGACCGGTGCCGATAGCGCGACCCCGGGCTGCGCGAACCGCGAATCGGTGATCTATATGGAATTGGAGCGCGGCGACGCTCGCGCCCGCCGCCGCCTGCTCGACGGCCTCGAAGCCGCGCTGGCCGATGTCCGCGCCGCGGTCGCCGACTGGAAGGCGATGCGCGCCGCGATGCTCGCCGACGCCGCGATGCGCGCCGACGGCGAGGCCGCCGAACTGCTGCGCTGGTTCGAGGGCGGGGCGATGACCCAGCTCGGCCATGAATGGCGCACCCGCGACGGCGCGGTCGAACAGCCGCTGGGGGTCAGCGCGAGCGGCACCAGCCAGCTGCTGTCGCCGACCGCGCTCGAAGCCGCCTTCGCCTGGTTCGATGCCGGCGGCGCGTCGCCGCTGCTGATCAAGTCGAACCGCCTGTCGGCGGTCCACCGCCGCGTGCTGCTCGACCTGGTGATCGTGCCCGAGATGAAGGGCAAGACGGTCGAAAAATTGTCGATCCACGCCGGGCTGTGGACGAGCGCGGCGCTGTCGGCGCGGCCCGACAAGGTGCCGGTGCTGCGCGCGCAGCTCGACGCGCTGATGGCGAAATTCGGTTTCGACCCGACCGGCCACGCCGGCAAGGCGCTGGCGCATGCGCTGACCGCGCTGCCGCACGATTTGCTGATCGCGTTCGACGCCCAGTCGCTCGAAGACCTGGTCCTGACCTCGATGTCGATCACCGACCGGCCGCGGCCGAAGCTGGTGATGGTGCGCAGCGCGCTGGGGCGGCATCTGTTCGTCTTTGTCTGGCTGCCGCGCGACGAGGTGTCGACCGGGCGCCGGCTGGCGGTCGAATCGCTGCTGGTGCGCGAGGCCAAGGCCGGCGTCATCGGCTGGACGATGGTGCTCGAGGATGGCGGCGCGGCGCTGCTGCGCTTCACGCTCGACCTGCGCAGCGGCGGGGTGGTGCCCGATGCCGAGGCGCTCAACGCCCAGCTCGAACAGATGGTGCGCGGCTGGCAGCCCGAGGTCGAGGCGGCGCTCGCCAAGCGCGGCGATCCCGGCCGCGCCGCGGCGCTGGCGTCGCGCTTCGCGCCGCTCTTCCCGCCCAATTACCGCAACCTCTATGATCCCGAGGAAGCGTCGCGCGACATCCTGCGGCTGCGCGACCTCGATGCCGAGAATCCGCGCAGCGTGCGGCTGGCGCGCAAGAGCCTCGACGGCGACGACAAGCTGCGGCTGAAAGTCTATAGCGCGGTCGGTCCGCTGGCGCTGTCCGATGTCGTGCCGGCGCTCGAACATTTCGGCTTCGAGGTGCTCGAGGAGATTCCGACGACGCTGGGCGCGAGCCGCATTCCCGGCACCGAACGCGACGACGAGATCCCCGTCGTGATCCATGATTTCACGCTGAAGCTGCCGGCGTCGGTCGACGAGCTGGCGCTGATTGCGCATACCGAGGTGATCGAAAAGGCGATCGCGGCGGTGCTGGACGGTAATGCGGAAAATGACGCGTTCAACGAGCTGGTGCTGGTGACGCAGACCGATCCGCAGGCGATCATATGGCTGCGCGCCTGGTTCCGCTACATGCGCCAGGGCGGGTCGAGCTACGGCATGGACACGGTGGTCGCGGCGCTGCGCCACGCCCCCGACCTGACCGGGGCGCTGGTCGAGCGCTTCTGCGCGCTCCACGATCCGGCGAAGCGCGACGATGCGCGCGCCGACTATCTCGACAAGGAAATCCAGGCCGGCTTCGCCGCGATCAAGTCGATCGACGACGACCGCATCCTGCGCCTGTTCCATGCGGTGATCGGCGCGACGCTGCGCACCAACGCCTTTGCGCCCGCAGCGGCCGAGGCGCTGGCGTTCAAGATCGATTCGAGCCTCGTCCCCGGGCTGCCCAAGCCGCTGCCCTGGCGCGAGGTGTGGGTGTATAGCCCGCGCGTCGAGGGCACCCATCTGCGCGCCGGCCCGGTGGCGCGCGGCGGGCTGCGCTGGTCCGACCGCCGCGACGACTTCCGCACCGAAATCCTCGGGCTGATGAAGGCGCAGCGCGTCAAGAACGCCGTGATCGTGCCGACCGGCGCGAAGGGCGGCTTCTATCCCAAGGCGCTGCCCGACGCGGCGCTCGACCGCGATGCCTGGTTCGCCGAGGGGACCGAATGCTACCGCATCTTCATCCGCTCGCTGCTGTCGATCACCGACAATCTGGTGGCGGGCAAGGTGATCCACCCGGACGGCGTCGTCATCCACGACGGCGAGGACCCCTATTTCGTGGTGGCCGCCGACAAGGGCACCGCGACCTTCTCCGACGTCGCCAACGGGCTGGCGATGGAGCGCGACTTCTGGCTCGGCGATGCGTTCGCGAGCGGCGGGTCGAAGGGCTATGACCACAAGGCGATGGGGATCACCGCCAAGGGCGCGTGGGTTTCGGTCCAGCGCCACTTCGCCGAAATGGGCGTCGACGTGCAGACCGACAGCATCAGAGTCGTCGGCTGCGGCGACATGTCGGGCGACGTGTTCGGCAACGGCATGCTGCTGTCGAAGGCGATCCAACTCGTCGCGGCGTTCGACCACCGCCATATCTTCCTCGATCCCGATCCCGATCCGGCGAAGAGCTGGAAGGAACGCGCGCGGATGTTCCAGCTCCCCCGGTCGAGCTGGGCCGATTATGACGCGAAGCTGATCTCGAAGGGCGGCGGCATCTTCCCGCGCAGCCAGAAGAGCATTCCGCTGACTCCCGAAGTGCAGGCGGTGCTCGGTCTGTCGCAGTCGGAAATCGAGCCGGGCGCTTTGATCTCGGCGATCCTGAAGGCGCCGGCCGACCTGCTCTGGTTCGGCGGCATCGGCACCTATGTGAAGGCGGCGGCGCAGAACAATGCCGAGGTCGGCGACCCCGCCAACGACGCGCTGCGCGTCGATGGCGAGGATTTGCGCGTCAAGGCGGTCGGCGAGGGTGCGAACCTGGGCGTCACCCAGGCGGCGCGCATCGCCTTTTCGGGTCGTGGCGGGCGCATCAACACCGACTTCATCGACAACAGCGCGGGCGTCGACTGCTCGGATAACGAGGTCAATATCAAGATCGCGCTGAACCGCGAGATGGCCGAAGGGCGGCTGGCGCAGGACGACCGCGACGCGTTGCTGGTGCGGATGACCGACAATGTCTCGGCGCTGGTGCTCGAGGACAACCGCTTGCAGGCGCTGGCGCTGTCGATCGCCGAAAAGGGCGGATCGGCGGCGGTGCCGTCGCTGGTGCGGATCATGGAGACGTTCGAGGCATCGGGCCGGCTCGACCGCAAGGTCGAGGGGCTGGCGGCGAACGACGAGCTGCTGCGCCGCGCCGCCGAAGGGCGCGGGCTGACGCGGCCCGAACTCGCGGTGCTGCTGTCGACGTCGAAGCTGGCGCTGCAGGACGCGATCGAGAACAGCGACCTGCCCGACGATCCGGCGCTCGGCAGCGATTTGGCGGCGGCGTTCCCCGAGGAAATGCAGCGCGATTTCGCCAGTGCGATCGCCGATCACCAGCTGCGCCGCGAGATCATCGCGACCAAGCTGGCGAACCGCATCATCAACCGCATGGGCGTCGTCCATCCGTTCGAACTGGTCGAGGAGGAAGGCTGCTCGCTCGGCGATGTCGCCGCCGCCTTCGTCGCGGTCGAGCGCCTGCTCGACATGCACGACCTGTGGGCTTCGCTCGACAGCGCGAAGATCGACGAGGCGATCCGCCTGTCGCTGTTCACCCAGGCCGCCTCGGCGATGGCGTCGCAAATGGCCGATCTGCTCCGCGTGTCGGCGAACAACGCGCAGCCGGGGCCGACGGTCGCGCGGCTCGAACCCGGGGTCGACCGCCTGATGGCGCGCGTCGACGGGCTGCTCAGCCCGTCGGTCCGGCGCCAGTGGGACATGCTGAGCCAGCAATTGCTCGACGCTGGGGCGCCCGAGGCGCTGGCCTCGTCGGTGGTGCGATTGTTCAAGACCGACGGCGCGATCGGCATCGTCGACCTCGCCGCGCGGCGCGGCGACGACGAGGTCGCGGTGACCCATGCCTTCACCCATTTGGGCGAAGCGCTGGGGCTCGACTGGGCGCAGACGCTGGCGGCGCATATGAGCCCCGCCGATCCGTGGGAGCGGTTGCTGGTCAACAGCCTCGCGCGCGATTTCCAGCAGATGCGGCTGAGCTTCCTCGCGGGACTGCCCGCGGGTGATCTCGATGCCGCGGTCACCGGCTGGCTGGCCGAGCAGGCGCCGCGCGTCGCGCAGTTCCGTGCTACGGTCGACCGCGCGCGGACGATCCCGAACCCCAATGGCGCGATGCTGTCGCATATTGCGGGGCAGGCGCGCGGGCTCTTGGGGCGGTAGAGGTCGCGTCCCATCACCTCGTCATTGCGAGCGGAGCGAAGCAATCCAGAGCGGTTTACACCTACTCTGGATTGCCGCGTCGCTTCGCTCCTCGCAATGACGGGTTTTGACAAGGTAAAGTAGTTCATGCCCTACCAACCCCGCGTCGCGATCCTCGTGCCTGCGCCCGACTATTATGAGAAATGGCAGCCCGCCTTCGCGCGCAAGGCGGCGGCGCTGGCGGGCGCGGGACTCGCGGTCGAGCAGCGGGTGTGGGGCGATCCGGGCGATTTGTCGGGCTTCGACCTGATCCTGCCGCTCTTCGCCTGGGGCTATCAGCGCGATGTGGCGGGCTGGTATAAGCTGCTCGACCGGCTGGAGGCCGAGGGCCTGCCGATGGTCAATCCGGTCGCGGTGCTGCGCTGGAACAGCGACAAGGCGTATCTGTCCGAACTCGCCGCCAAGGGCGTCGCGGTGGTGCCGACCGTCGAGGTCGCGGCGCTCGATGAGGCCGGGCTGGCCGAGGCGCGGGCGCGGCTTGGTGCCGGTGAGGTGGTGGTGAAACCCGCGATCTCGGGTGGCGCCGACGGGACGCACCGGGTCGCGAGCGGCGCGGGGGTTCCCGCCGATGCGCTGGGGCAAAGGCGGCTGGTGCAGCCGTTGATGCCGGGAATACTGAGCGACGGCGAGTTTTCGCTCTTCTTCTTCGACGGCCAATTCAGCCACGCGATCGTCAAGCGCCCGGCAGCGGGCGACTTTCGCGTGCAGGAACAGTTCGGCGGGCGCGAGACTGCGTGGGAAGCAAGCGATGCGGCGCAGGCACTGGCTGCTGCGGCGCTGGCGGCGGCGCCCGCGCCGCCGGTCTATGCGCGGGTCGACATGGTCGGCGATGCGGCGGGGGGGCTGCACATCATGGAGCTGGAACTGATCGAGCCGTCACTGTTTTTGCATTTTGCGGAGGACAAGGGCGCCGCGTTCGGGCGCGCGGTGGCGGAGGCTTTGACGCGTTAGGACGCCACAATCTAGATTCGAATTAGATCGTCGATGTCGTTTTGGGCGACACTGGTCGGGTCAAAGCGCAACGTGATATGATTGTCAGATCGCCTGATCGTGCACTGATAGCTCCCAGTAGCCATTTCGATGAATGTTCCACCCCAAGAACCATCTGGTTCAAATCCTCCGCCGGTCGTTTCTTCGCCGGGTCCGATGAACATTTGGCCGGAGACGACTTTCAGATTGTAGGGAACGCCCACGACAGGCTGGTTGGCTATCTCGACAGAATAATGTCCGTCGCTTCCCAAGTTGAGAAACAGGGCATTTCCGAGCCGGATTTCGTGCAGCTCGTTGGCGGGTATGGACCACCAGTCGCCGACGTCGTCTTTTCGATGGCGAAGGCACGCAACATCATAAATGCAAATAGTGGCTGTATCTGTGGTGACCTCAATCAACGAGATGTCTCCTCATTCCTCATGCCTGTCCCCGCCACAACCACTGCCGGATCGCCGACGTCAAATTCGGCGGATCGTCGGCCTCCATCCGCTCGACGTCGATGCGCGCGACCAGCGCGTTGATTGGAAGCGCCTGGCGCGCGGCTTCGGCTTCGAGCGCGTCCCAGAAAACGGGTTCGAGGCTGATCGAGGTCGGGTGGCCGGCGATCGTCACCGAGCGTTTGACCGGGGGGTGATAGGGGGCCGCCATGGCCCGGGTTTATCGCCTGCTCGCGGCGGGGGGTACGATTTATTTGGGGGTGACCGCGATTCGGGCGGGGCCTAACATCTGATTACAAACTCGTCGCCCCCGCGAAGGCGGGGGCCGGTGGCTGCATAGTGTAACACCGATAGCGGCCCCCGCCTTCGCGGGCGCGACGATGAAAGGGATGCAGGCGAGCCGATGACCGCAGCTATTCAGACCCTCACCGAAAAGGAAAAGGAGACGCTGCGGCTGCTGGTCAGCGGCTATGACGCGAAATCGATGGCAAGCCACCTCGGGCTTTCGGTCCACACGATCAACGAACGGCTGCGCGACGCGCGGCGCAAGATGGCGGTGTCGAGCAGCCGCGAGGCGGCGCGGCAGTTGCGCGAGGTCGAAGCGCGGACCCCCGAAACATTGGGGGACAAGGCTTTGGGGGATGCTACGGGCGCCAGCGTCGAGGAGACCCCGACATCAGCCGAGACGCCCCGCATGGTGCGGCCGCTCGGCTGGATCATCGGAGGTCTTATGTCGCTCACCCTCGCCTTGCTCGCTTTCACATCGATGACCGGAACCGCCGGTGCGCCCGTCGCGGCGCCGTCCACCGCCCCCGCCGAAAGCGCCGCGGTCGGCGCGGCGCGCGACTGGCTCGCGCTGGTCGAGAAGGGCGACTGGAACGGCAGCTGGGAGGCGACCGGGCAGGCGTTCAAGACACTGAATACGGTGGAGACGTGGAGTCGGGTGGCGAGCCAGGTGCAGGGGCCGCTGGGAGCGGTGAAATCACGGGTGCTGGTGAGCGAGCAGGAGGTGCCGGCGCCGCCCTATGGCTATCAGATGGTCAAGTTCCGCACCGATTATGCGAACAAGGCGGGGGCGATGGAGACGCTGTCGCTGGTGCGCGAGGGCGGGGCCTGGCGGGTTGTCGGGGTGACGGTGGAGTAGGGGACGGGGATGGGGCCGGTCTTCGGAACCGCCCTCTCTTCCCGTTTGTGTCGAGCG
>NZ_LMGF01000003.1:412333-434786 GCF_001427085.1 Sphingopyxis sp. Root1497 | reverse complement strand
TCTCGACTTCGCTCGACACAAACGGCTTTTTCCATTTGATGAAGGGCGGGCGGCGACGGCAAAGCCGCCGCCATGACGTCAGACGGGTTCGGCCGGCCTTGGGGCCGTCCGCCCCGCTGGCCGTGCCGGTGGCTGCCGCTGCGCGGCACCGGCGCCTAGCTCGCCGTTCGCGTTGCGAACGCCTTTGCTACGCGCCTGCCACCGTCAGTACATATGCTGCCCCCCATTGATCGACATCGTCGAGCCGGTTACAAACCCCGCATCCTCGCTGCACAAAAACGCCACCCCGCGGGCGATTTCGTCGGCCTGGCCGAGGCGGCCTACCGGAATCTTCGCGACGATCTTTTCGAGCACGGGGGCGGGGACCGCGGCGACCATGTCGGTGTCGATATAGCCCGGGGCGATCGCGTTGACGGTGACGCCTTTCTTGGCGCCTTCCTGCGCCAGCGCCTTGGTGAAGCCGTGGATGCCCGATTTCGCCGCGGCATAATTGACCTGGCCATATTGGCCGGCCTGGCCGTTGATCGAGCCGATGTTGACGATGCGGCCCCAGCCGCGTTCGACCATGCCGGGAAAGCAAGCCTTCGCCATGTTGAAGCAGCCGCCGAGATTGACGCGCATGACGTCGTGCCAGTCGTCGTAGCTCATGCGCGCGAGGGTGCCGTCGCGGGTGATGCCGGCGTTGTTGACGACGATGTCGACCGGGCCGAATTCGGCGGCGATCGCGGCGCAATTGTCGAGGCAGGCCTGATGGTCGCCGACGTCCCATTTGCGCGCCGCGATGCCGGTGCGGTCACTGAACTCGCGCGCTTTTGCGTCGTCGCCCCCATAGTTGGCGACGACGGTAACGCCCTGTTCCTTGAGCTTGAGGCTGATGGCCTCACCGATACCGCGGCTGCCCCCGGTGACGATCGCTACGCGTGACATAAGTCTCTCCCACAGAGTGTGTTTCACCCTGACTAGGGCGCGTCGAAGAGGCTCGCAAGTTGACCGTTACGTCAAGCGGACAGCATTTTCAGTTGCTGACCTGAACCAGCGGCCGGTCCCAGCGCCCCGCGGCGAGATCGGCCTTGCGCAGCGTCAGCACCAGATGGTCGACGTCGCCGAAGATCCAGCTCATCAACCCGCTCGATGGCAGTTCGAGCAGCGTCGCGTGGGTTTCGTCGTCATAGTCGTGGACATAGCGGAAGGGGATGTGGCCGATGCTGGGCATCTCGCGCGCCGCGAGATCCCGCGCCCAGGGTTCGAAGACCGTGCGCGCGGCATCGGACAGCGTATCGGGGTTCGCCGCATAGGCGTGTTTGGCATGATCGAACCAGATGTTCAGATAGTCATGGACCCACAGCGGCGCGTCGGGGTGATGGGTGGTCAGCGGAATATCCAGGCTTTCGATCCGCTCGGCGCCCGGACGACCGTCGGGGTCGGGCTTGCGGTTCACCTTGGTCCAGCGGATCGCGTGCAGCGCGTCCATGACGGCGGCGGCGTCGTTCGCCGAAAAGTCCATCTTCGGGGCGCTGTCGCGGACGATGCCGATGATCTCTTCGGCGCGGATGCGTGCGACATAGTTCGCGGCGCGTGCCGATGCAGCGGCATCGTGCAGGTCCTGCAGCGAAGCCTGCATATTGACGAGGCCTTCGCGGCCGAGCGGGTCCTTGTCGCCCGCGTCATGCTTGGCGAGGCGGCGCTCGACGCTGGCGAGCTGGGTGTCGATCGGCGAGGGGCCGTCGACGTCTTTCCAGAAGCGTTCGATCCGCATCGCGAGGATTTCGACCATCGCGGTCATGCTGTCCCAGTCGAAGGGATGGAAGGCGGGGTCGGCGACGTCGTAGCCGCTGCGATAGAGACGCGTGCCGACGCTCTCGTCGTCGCCGCCCTCCTCGTCTTCGTCGGCGCGCGGATCGTCGTCGCCGGGGCGGACGGCGACGAGGTCGATCGGCCATTCGGGGAAGGCGTGGCGGGTGAAGGGCATCAGGTCGCCGAAGCGCAGCCCGCCGTTCGGCGCGAAGAAGCTGCCGCCGGGATCGAAGGCGTGCGGCGGGTCGACCGGGTCGCCGGCGGCATGGACATGGACCACCGCGACGTCGCCGTCGCGCGGGTGGATGAAGAACGCGAGGCTGCCGCGGCGCGGGCCGAGGCCGTCCCAGATGTCGGCGGGCAGGTCGGCGCAGGCGATCTGCGCGATGAACTCGCCGCGGACCTCGCGGATTTCGGGCCAGGCCATGCCGGGTTCGAGCCGCGGGCGGCCGCCGAGCCAGCTCGTCGCGATTTCGTCCATGCGCGGCGGGATCTGCGGTACGATGCGGACCGCGACCGGTTCGCTGCCGCGGCGTTCGACCAGATCGGCTTCATGCTCGACCTGCGCGACCATCGATTCGAGCATCTGGCCGACCATGGCGCGGTCGGCTTCGCTTGGCGGTGCGGGTTCGTGCGCTTCGGGGTCAGGGCGGTCGGCGACGAGCGCGGGAGCCTCGGCGGCGGGGGCGGTTCTATATTCGGCCTCGGCCTCGGCTTCGGTCAGCCGTTCGAACGGCGGCCGGGCGCTGATCCGGGCGAGGCGGGCGGCGGACATTTCGACCGGGGCTTCGACCTCGCGGTCGCGGCGCGGCAAGCTGGGGAGGCGCGGCAGCCGGCTTTCGCCGGGTTCGCGCGCTGGGCGCGGCGTTTTCGGCGCGCGCGGCTCAGGAGCGGGCCGGCTGCGGCGCCAGACAAAATAGAAGATCGCGGCGAAGAGGAGCGTTGCCGCCACCAGCATCAATAGGGCCGATTGGACCTGACTCATTGCGACCTCCAACGCGCGCGGCGGCCTCTGACTCTGCCGCGCGGAGTTTCGGTCTAAACGAAGGACCTAAACAGGAGGTAAGCGATAGAAAATCAAAGCCATCCGGCGAGTTCGCGGCGGACGAGGCTTTCGAGCATCGCGAGCCCCGGGGCGTCGTCATTGAGGCATGGGATATACGCGAAATGGGGGCCGCCGGCGCTTTCGAGCTGCGCCTTGCCGCGAATCGCCAGTTCCTCGAGCGTTTCGAGGCAGTCGGCGGCGAAGCCGGGGGCGAAGATCGCGACGCTTTTGCCTTCGCGGCCGAGGCGGGTGAGCACGGTGTCGGTTGCGGGTTCGAGCCATTTGGCGCGGCCGAAGCGCGACTGGAAGGTGGTCTCGACCGGGCGGCCGAGCGCTTCGGACAACAGGCGGGCGGTCTTGCGGCACTGGCAATGATAGGGGTCGCCGAGGTGCAGCGTGCGTTCGGGCATGCCGTGGAAGCTGGCGAGAAGCACATCGGGGGCGAAATCGAGCGCGGCGAGGCCGGCCTCGAGCGTGGTTTTGAGCGCGCTGATATAGAGCGGATCGTCGGGATAGGGCGGCAGGACGCGCAACGCCGGCTGCCAGCGCAGGGTCGCGAGATGGCTGTTCACCGCATCGACGACGGTCGCGGTCGTCGCGCCGCAATATTGCGGATAGAGCGGCGCGATCAGGATGCGGCGGCATCCCGCGGCGAGCATCGCATCGAGCGTCGCGGCAATCGCGGGGTTGCCGTAGCGCATCGCATGCTCGACCCGAATGTCGGGGCCGAGCGCGGCCTGCAGCGCCGCCGCCTGCCGCCGCGTGATAGCGGCGAGCGGCGAGCCTTCGTCGGTCCAGACTTGCTGATAGGCGTGGGCGGATTTTTTGGGCCGGGTGGTCAGGATGAGGCCGCGCAGGATCGGCTGCCAGAGGAGCTGCGGAATCTCGACGACGCGGCGGTCGGAGAGGAATTCGGCGAGATAGCGGCGCACCGACGGCGCGTCGGGGGCGTCGGGGGTGCCGAGGTTGACCAGCAGCACGCCGAGGCGCGGCGGCACGACCGGCGGATGATCGGTCGGCGCGGTCATAGCGGCAGCGCGGACAGCGGTATCCGCCGGACGCGGCGCCCGGTCGCGGCGTAGAGCGCGTTGGCGATCGCGGGGGCGACGACGGGGACGCCGATTTCGCCAAGCCCGCCGGGGTCGCGGTCGCTTTCGACGAATTCGACGATGATCTCGGGCGATTGCGACAGGCGCGGCAGGCCGAGCTGGCCGAGCTTGCGCGCGGTCGCGACCCCGCCCTCATAATCGGTGGTCGCGCCGACCGCGGCGGCGAGGCCGAAGATCAGCCCGCCCTCGATCTGTTGCCGCGCGATCGCCGGATTGACGAGGCGGCCGGCGTCGACGACCGCGACGAGCTGTTCGACCTGCAGCCCCTTTTCGCTCGGCCGCGCGGTCGCCATCAGCGCGATATGGCTGCCGCGCATGCTATGGCAGGCGAGCCCCTGCGCGGTGCCCGAAAGCATGCCCTCCCAGCCGCCGAGGCTGGTTGCGGTGAGCAGGCAGCGCGCGAGCAGTGGTTGGTCGCCAAGCATCGCCATCCGGTACGACAGCGCGTCGAGTTCGGCCTTTGCCGCCATTTCGTCGATGAAACATTCGGTGAAGAAGGCGGTGTAGCTGTCGGCATTGCCGCGCCAGCGCCCGGTCGGCAGGCCGATGTCGGCGGGGCAATGGTCGACCGCGACATGCGGGATGGCATAGCCGCTGATCGCACCCTCGACCGCGACGGCATCCGAGGCACCGGCGGCGGCACGCTGCGCGACGTCGGGCGAAGTGTTCGAAAACAGCCGGTCGCGAAACTCGTGGGTGGTCGCGGGGACGGCGATGCGCGCGACGAGCGCGTCGATCCCGCCCGCGGCGTTCAGCGTCGCGACCATGCGCGCGCGCGCCGGGGGGCGGGGAATGTCGCGCATGATCTCCTCGGCGCGCGACCAGGCGAGCTGGACCGGGCGCTTGACCTGCCGCGCGATGATCGCCGCCTGTACCGCGACGCTGTGATCGAGGCAGGCGTCGAACGAGCCGCCCGCCATCATCGGGAACAGGGTGACGTCGCTTTCGGCGAGGCCGGTGGCGGCGGCGATCGCGGCGCGGCACTGGGCGGGGGCCTGCGTCGCGACCCAGACGCGCAGCCGGTTCCGGTCGGGCGCCGCGGTCGCGGTGCGCGTCTCGATCGGCGCGTGGAGCGCCGGGGCGACCATATAAGTCGCGCCGATGCTGGTGCGGCCCTCCATCGCTGCGGACACGTCGCCCTTGTCGACGATGCGGTGGCCGTCGGCTTTGATCGCTGCGGCGAGCGCTTTGTCGATGCGTGCCGACGAGATCGGCGTGCCGGCGGTTTCGAAGACCGGGGCGAAGGCGTCGAGCGCGCGGTTCGCCGCCCACCAGTTGCGCGCGACCGCGGCGAGCCAGCGGTCATGCTCGACGACATAGAGCATGCCGGGCGAGGCGAGGCCGGCCTTTTTGTCGATGCTCTTGAGCCGCGTCGCGCCGAGCGGGCCCTGGCGGATCGACGCGAAGACCATGTCGGGCAGGCGGATGTCGCCGGCATAATTGGCCGAGCCGTCGACCTTGGCGGGCAGGTCGAGTCGGATGACCTCCTTGCCATAGAGCGGATCGGCGCTCGCCGAGCGATAGACGGGTTCGGCGGGCGGTTCGAGCAGCGCTGCGGCGGCGGCGACCTCGGCGAAACGCAATTTCTTCGCGCCCAGCGTGACGAAGCCGTTCGCGGTGTCGCACTCTTCCCAATTGGCGTCCCAGCGCCGCGCCGCCGCCATCATCAGCAGCGCGCGCGCCTGCGCCGCGGCGTCGCGGCACGGCGCCTCGAACATTTGTACCGACGAGCTGTTGGCGGTGAGCATCACCGCGTGGCGCACCGCCCATTCGCGCCGCGCCCAGCTGCGCACGTCGGCGACCATGTCGGGTACGAGCGCACGCGGGGTGAAGGTCGCGCTGTCCTCGTCGACCAGCAGCGTATTGGTGTAGAGCGGGCTGATCGGCGCGGTTTCGACCGCGATCGTGCGCCAGTCGGCGCCGAGTTCGTCGGCGATGATCTGGGGCAGCAGGGTGGTGACGCCCTGTCCCATCTCGCATTGCGGGACGACGACGCTGACATGGCCGTCGTCGCCGATCTTAAGAAAGGCGTTGAAGATATGCTCGCCCTCGGCGGCGGTCAGGTTGGGGGCGTAATCGCGCGGCCAGACGCTCCATGCGAGCGCGAGGCCGCCGGCCGCGGTCGCGCCGACGAGCAGCGACCGGCGGCTGACGTGCGGCAGGCGCCGTTTCTTTGTGTCGATGCTGTCGCGAATGCCCGCCATCGGGGATGCTGATAAGCGGCGCGAGTCTGGGAGGCAAAGGCTTTTGGTTTAACCGTCGCCCCCGCGAAGGCGGGGGCCGCTGGCCGCCTTGCCCAGCCGCGCCGCGTAAACCGACAGCGGCCCCCGCCTTCGCGGGGGCGACGATGGTGCTACCAGCCCCATGGCGCCGGCGGCGGCGGACTCACCGGGCGGTCCCATGAAAAGCCGACGCGGAAGTGGCGGTTCGCGCGCTTCAGTTCATAGGCGAAGCCGAGCGGGGTGGTCTCCATCGCCCAGATGTTCGTCGTCGAGACGCTGCGGCCTGTCGCTTCGAACATCGCGATCGATTCGGCATCGACCGGAAACTCCTGCCGGCTCGCGGTGCCGGGGGTGGCGGTGTCGCCGCCGTACATCGTCACTTCGTCCTTCGAACCGTCGGCGTGGCGATGGTCGTGTTTCAGGCGCAGGCCGTTTCCGGTGCGGCTGACGATCCAGGTGCGCGAGCGGTCCCAGCCGCCGTCGGGACCGAGGCCGGCGATATGGAAGGGGATTTCGATGCGGTCGGGGGTGCAGCGGCGGATGTGCATGACCATCGCCTTGCCCTGCATATCGGCGTCGGCGGCCTCGTTCGTCTCGATCTTGCCGGCATAGGCCTGGCCGCAGCGTGCGGTGAGCGCGGCGAAAAACTGGTCCTGCGGATCGGTCGAAGCGGGGGTGGCGGCGCAGCCGGTGAGGGCGGACGCGGCGAGCAGCAGCGCGGCGACCCTCATTTCAGCAGCCCGAGGCGAGGGATCTCGATCTTGGGGCAGCGGTCCATCACGACCATCAGCCCGGCGGTGTCGGCGCGCCGCGCCGCGGCTTCGTCGATCACGCCGAGCTGCATCCACACCGCTTTCGCGCCATGGACGATCGCCTCGTCGACCGCGGCGCCGGCGTCGGCGCTGTTGCGGAAGATGTCGACCAGTTCGGCCGGGGGTTCGACGTCGGCGAGGGTGGCGACGACGGGGGCGCCGTGGATCGTCTTGCCCGCATGGCCGGGATTCACCGCGATCACGTCATGGCCCTGCGCGACGAGGAAGGCGAGGACATGGTTCGAATCGCGCGCCGGGTTGGGCGAGGCGCCCACGACCGCGATGCGGCGCGGCTGGTCCAGAAGTTCGCGGATTTCGCCTTCGTCGTTGATCGCCATCATTTGCCCTTTCGCTGGTCGAGCCATTCGGCGACCTTCGCCGCTATCGCGTGGAACGGCTCGCCGAGCTTGTCGGTTCCGGCCGCCGGCGGCACCCCGCCGTCGCTGGCGAGGCGGATGCCCATCGACAGCGGTACGCGGCCGAGGAAGTCGAGCCCCATCGTCTTGGCCGCCGCCTCGGCGCCGCCGCTGCCGAACGGGTCGCTGACCTCGCCGCAATGCGGGCAGACGTAACCCGCCATATTCTCGACCAGCCCGATCAGCGGCACGTCGGCCTGTTCGAAGAAGGCGATCGCGCGCGTCGCGTCCATCAGCGCGAGGTCCTGCGGGGTCGAGATGATCACCGCGCCCGCGGGCTTGTGTTTCTGGATCATCGTCAGCTGGACGTCGCCGGTGCCCGGCGGCAGGTCGACGATCAGCGTGTCGATGTCGCCCCAGCTCGCGTCGACGAGCTGTTCGAGCGCCTTGCCCGCCATCGGACCGCGCCAGGCGATCGCCTGCCCCGGCGCGGCGATCTGTCCGGTCGACAGCATCGGCACGCCATAGGCGTTGGGAACGGGGATCAGCTTGGGTCCGCGCGCTTCGGGCTTGACGCCCTCGCTGTCCATCAGGCGCGGCTGCGACGGGCCATAGATGTCGGCATCGACGAGGCCGACCTTGACGCCCAATCGGCGGAGCGCGACCGCGAGATTGGCGGCGAGGGTCGATTTGCCGACCCCGCCCTTGCCGCTGCCGACCGCGATGATGGTCAGTCCCTTGCGCTCGGCGGTCATCGCGACGCGGACGCTGGTGACGCCGGGGCGCGCGAGCAGGCCGGCGCGCAGCTTGTCCTCGAGCGGTTTGCGTTCGTCCACGTCGAGGCCGGTGACGTCGAGGACGATCGCGAGCGTGCCCTCCTCGTCGAGGAATTTGAGTCCCGAGGTGCGCCCCCCGGTCAGGTCGGTGGCGATGCTGGCGAGCGGAGCGGTGTCGGTCATGTCGGTGGCAGATAGGCATGGCGGACATGATTGCCAGCCATTTTCGCGCGGACCCCCTGTTAATCGCGCCCGCGCCCCCTATAAAAGCCCCATGAGCAACGACAATAGTGACGGTATGGGACGCCGCGCCCCCGGGGGTCTGCGGCAATTTTTCCACCAGATCGCCGCGATGGCGAACAGCCCGTGGGGGCCCAAGGGCGGCGACGACGGCAAGGGAAGCGGCGGCGGCGACAAGAAGCCGGGGCCGCGCAACCCGTGGGTCAGCCCCGACCCGGTCGATATCAACCGCGCGCGCAAGCCGCGCGGCCCCTCGGCGCTCGACGAGCTGCTGCGCAAGGGGCGCGGCAGCTTTGGCGGCGGCGGTGACGGCAATGGCGGCGGCGGCAACATCAACTTCGGCGATTCGGCGAAGCTGTGGAAATGGGGCGTGCTTGGCGTCGTCGCGATCTGGGCGATCTTTTCGTCGTTCCACATCGTGCCGCCCGAAAAGGAGGGCGTCGTCACCCGGCTCGGCAGCTATTCGCGGACCGTCGGTCCGGGCGTCAAACTCACCTGGCCGGCGCCGATCGAACGCATCAAGCTGGAGGACGTGCGCGCCATTCGCACCATGGCGATCGGTTCGCCCAACGCGACCGACGAGAATTTCGTGCTGACCCGCGACCAGAGCATCGTCGACCTCGCCTATGAAGTCCGCTGGTCGGTGCGTGACCCCGAACTGTATTTTTTCCAGCTCGCCGATCCCGACGGCACGATCCGCGAAGTTGCCGAAAGCGCGATGCGCGCGACGGTCGCCAATTTCGACCTCGTCCAGGCGATCGGCCCGGGGCGCGTCGAGATCGAGTCGCAGGTGCAGCAGCGGATGCAGGATTTGCTCAACCAGTATCGGTCGGGCGTGCTGATTCAGGGCATCGCGATCCGCCAGGTCGACCCGCCGAGCCAGGTCGACGAGGCGTTCAAGGAGGTCACCGCAGCGCGGCAGGAACGCGAATCGGCGATCAACCTCGCGCGCGCCTATCAGCAGCAGGTGCTCGAACGCGCCCGCGGCGACACCTCGGCCTTCGACAAGATCTATGAACAGTACAAGCTGTCGCCGCAGGTCACGCGCCAGCGCCTCTATTATGAAACGATGGAGGCTGTTCTGTCGAACGTCGACAAGACGATCGTCGAGCCGCGCGGGGTGACCCCCTATCTGCCGCTCAACGAGGTACAGAAACGGACGGCCCCTGCCGCGCCCACGCCCGCGACGAAGGGAGCCCAGTGATGTTCGACAGCCTGTTCCAACGCCCGATGCGGCCGCTGATCGCCATCATCGTCCTGCTCCTCATCCTGTCGCAGTCGCTGGCGATCGTGCCCGAAGACAAGCAGGCGCTGATCCTGCGCTTCGGCGAGATCGAGCGGACGGTGAACCGGTACAAGCCGAACGAGGATTTCGGACGCTCGGGCGCCGGTCTCGTCCTGCGCGTGCCGTTCACCGACGGCATCCAATATATCGACAAGCGCATCCTCGGCGTGAACATGGAGCGCCAGCAGGTGCTCTCGACCGACCAGCAAAGGCTGCAGGTCGACGCCTTCGCGCGCTTCCGCATCACCAACCCGGTGCGCATGTACACCGCGATCCGCACCGAGGATAAATTGCAGGCGCAGCTTGCGACGATCCTCGGTTCGTCGCTGCGCAACGAACTCGGCAAGCGGACCTTTGCGACGTTGCTGTCGCCCGAACGCGGCGCGGTGATGGACAATATCCAGGTCGCGCTGAACCGCGAGGCGCAGAAATATGGCGCCGAGATCATCGACGTGCGGATCAAGCGCGCCGACCTGCCCGAGGGCGCGACGCTCGAGGCGGCGTACAACCGCATGCGCACCGCGCGCCAGCAGGAGGCGATCTCGATCCGCGCCGAAGGGCAGAAGGAAGCGCAGATCATCCGCGGCAGCGCCGATGGCGAAGCGGCGCGCATCTATGCCGAAAGCTTTGGCAAGGATCCCGAATTCTATGATTTCTACCGCGCGATGCAGAGCTATCGTTCGACCTTCCTGGGTGAGAACAACCAGGGCGGGACGTCGATCATCCTGTCGCCCGACAATGAATATCTGCGCCGGTTTCGCGGTAACTGAACCCTGAGCCGGACGGCGGATGAACGGGACGGTAAAGCGCCGTTCATGTTCAATCGCCGTTCAGCCACGGGGAAGCAGACCACCGCCGCCGGGGTAAGAGAGTTTTCGTAAGAGAAGGAATTTCGATCGTGCGTTATGTTTACGGCATCACTTCGGCTTTGCTGGCGGGTGGCACGGCGCTGGCGCTGGTCACCCAGTCCCCCGTCGGCGCGCAGGTCGCGCAGAATGAATCGAGCGAAATCGCCAAGGTCGTGCCGCGGTCGGGCGCCCCCGAAAGCTTCGCCGACCTGGTCGAGCAATTGCAGCCCGCGGTGGTCAATATCGCGACCAAGCAGGAGGTCACCCTCGGCGTCCGGCTCAATCCGTTCGCGGGCACCCGCGAGCCGATCACCCAGGAACAGCAGGGCGGCGGATCGGGCTTTCTGATCTCGACCGACGGCTATATCGTCACCAACAACCACGTCATCTCGGGCGGTCCGCGCGGCGAGGCGGTGAACGAGGTTACGGTCACGCTGACCAACAGCAAGGAATATAAGGCGAAGATCGTCGGCCGCGACGTCGCGTCGGACCTCGCCTTGCTCAAGATCGACGCGACGGGCCTGCCCTTCGTCAAATTCGCCACCGGCAGCGACGCGCGCGTCGGCGACTGGGTGGTCGCGATCGGTAACCCGCTCGGGCTCGGCTCGACGGTGACCGCGGGCATCATCTCGGCGGTGCAGCGCAACCTGGGGCAGGGCGGCGCCTATGACCGCTATATCCAGACCGATACCGCGATCAACCGCGGCAATTCGGGCGGTCCCCTGTTCGATCTGCAGGGCAATGTCGTCGGCATCAACAACATGCTGATCTCGCCGGTCGGCGCCAATATCGGCGTCAATTTCGCGATCCCCGCCGACGCCGCGATTCCGGTGATCGACGCGCTGAAGGCCGGCCAGGCGGTCGAACGCGGCTACCTCGGCATCGGGATCACCCCGGTCGACGAGGATATGGCGGCGGCGCTGGGCCTGCCCAAGGACCGCGGCGAGCGCATCGGGCGCATCGAACCGGGCGAGGCGGGCGAAAAGGCCGGGCTGAAGCGCGGCGACGTGGTGACCAAGGTCAATGGCAAAGAGGTCTCGCCGCAGCAGACGCTGTCGTACATCGTCGCGCGGGTCAAACCCGGCACGCGCATCCCGCTCGAGGTGATCCGCGACGGCAAGACGATGACGCTCAACGCGGTGGTCGGCACGCGGCCGGCCGCGGCGGATCAGGCCCCGAGCACCTTCGATCCCGAGGACGAACAGGCGACGCCGGACGATCCGACGGGTGCCGCCGACACCGCGCTCCAGACCGAACTGGGCCTTGCGGTGCTGCCGCTGACCGCCGACATCGCGCGCGCGGTGGGCGTCGATGCCGGCACCAAGGGGCTGGTGATCGGGTCGGTCTCGGCGAACAGCGATGCCGGGCGCAAGGGGCTTCGCCGCGGCGACGTGATCCTGAGCGCAGGGACGGCGCGCACCGCGGTGCTGACCAGCGATGCGCTGGCCAAGGTCGTAGCCGACACCAAGGCGGCGGGCCGCGATGCGGTGCTGGTGGAAATCCTCCGCCGCGGCGGTCCTTCGGGGGATGTCGCGCTGCGGCTGAAAAAATAATCTTCTCCCCTTCGCCGAAGGGGAAGAGGCTTGAAAGCGGGCGCTGGACCTCATCGGTCCGGCGCCCGTTTTTCTTTGCGCGCGCCGGATAATGTTCCTATTATGTTCCTATTATGTTCCTACAACGAGTCGGGAGAAGAATGATGATCGGATATGTGACGCTCGGCACCCACGACCTTGCGAAGGCGGCGGTGTTTTACGACGCGATCGCGGCGGAACTGGAGACGCCGCGGATGATGGAGTTCGAGACCTTCATCGCGTGGGGCAAGCCCGGCGGCGGTGCGGGGATCGGGCTGACCAAGCCGTTCGACGGCAACGCCGCGAGCGTCGGCAACGGTGTGATGGTCGCGCTCGAGGCGAAAGACCAGGAGCAGGTGCATCGGCTCTATGACATCGCGATCGCCAACGGCGGCACCTGCGAAGGCCCCCCGGGACCGCGCGGCGAGGGTTTTTACGCGGGCTATTTTCGCGATCTCGACGGCAACAAGCTCAACGCCTTTGTGATGGGATGATGGGCCGCCGCCGCCGGACGTGATAGTCCTCTCCCACCAGCGTGGGAGAGGATCGAATGACGGCAAGCAAGGCGGATCGGGATGCGGGGCGAACGGCGGGCGGACCGCATTATTCGCCCTTCGTCATCGCGGGTGGTTTCATCTTCGTGTCGGGGCAGCTGCCGTTGTTGCCCGGACGCGATACCGCGCTGGCGTCCGCGCCGTTCGCGGCGCAGGTCGAGCAGGCCTTGCGCAACCTGGAAACCGTGCTCGCGGATGCGGGCGCCGGGCTGGCGCAGGTGGTCAAGACCACCGTCTATCTCAGCGATATCGACGACTGGGGCGAGGTCGATGCAATTTACGCGCGCTTCTTCGGCACGAACCGGCCGGCGCGCAGCGTGGTACCGACCGGGCCGCTGCACTTCGGCTTTCGCATCGAGATCGAGGCGATCGCGGTGGCGTGACGCCGGCTGGACGGGCGATGGCGGGCGTGATGGCGGTTCCGGGGTGGGAAGCGGGTGACAGCTTTCCACGCGAAAGAGGTGCTTCGGGCCGCTTCCACGATTTCCGGCCATCGAGGCACGCGTGCGCCACCAGATATTCCGGTCGACATGGGCGCTGCGAGATGGTCGGTGTGACACCGTTCCCGTGCGCCGCCCGCTCATCTGACGAATAATATCGTAAAAACAAGGAGGTGGCTTGTTGTCTCCGGTCATGGTAGCTTGACGGCAGGCGCAAACAAACCGCCCGTCGGACATATGTCCGGCGGCGAACGGGCCGATCTCTTCCCAAACCGTCGACCCGCTCGCTTCGCCAGCACGAGGCCCATGACCATGATAAACGCCCAAGAGGTTGCCGCGTCCCTGACGGACGGACAACGACGTCGTCTGTTGGCGCTCTTCGCCGAAAGGAAGGCGCAGCCGTGGGAGGAGGGCGATGACGAACTCAAGGGACGACGGCTCGTCCATTGCTTCCGGCAGGACCGTGGCGGCGAACGGACCGAGCTGAACAATTCGGGCTGGTCGGTCGCCATGCTGCTCAACCGCCCCGCCGCCTGAAACGTCGCGAGACGGGCAGGGCCACAGCTGCCGATCGTCCTCTCCGGCCGATGACAGCAGCGCGGTTGCCGATTGCCTGTCCACGCCCCGCGTTCTAGACCGGCAGGCAGGTTCGGATAGCGGAGGACAGCGAGTGAGCGACGGCAGCACGGCGAGTGAAATCTATATCGGCCTCGGCGGCGGCGGCGCCCCCGACGGGCCGCGCCAGTCGCTGGTGCTCAAGCGCGCGAACCGGCACGGGCTGATCGCCGGGGCGACCGGCACCGGCAAGACCGTGACGCTGCAGGGGCTGGCCGAGGGGTTTTCGGCGGTCGGCGTGCCGGTGTTCGTCGCCGATGTGAAGGGCGACCTCGCCGGCCTGGCGATGGCGGGCAGCCCGACGTCGAAGATGCACGAGATTTTCGCCGCGCGCGCCGCCGAGATCGGCGACAGCGAATGGGCGTATCGCGACAATCCGGTGATCTTCTGGGATTTGTTCGGCGAACAGGGGCACCCGGTGCGCACGACGATTTCCGAAATGGGTCCGCTGTTGCTCGCGCGGTTGATGGGGCTGAACGAAGTGCAGGAGGGGGTGCTCGCGATCGCCTTCCGGGTCGCCGACGAACAGAATCTGCTGCTGCTCGATTTGGGCGACCTGCAGGCGATGCTGGCCTGGTGCGCGCAGAATGCCGACGAGCTGACCGTCAAATACGGCAATGTGTCGAAGGCCACCGTGGGCACGATCCAGCGGCAATTGCTGACGCTCGAAAGCCAGGGCGGCGCGAACTTCTTCGGCGAGCCTGCGCTCGACATCCAGGACATGATCCGCACCGATGAAAACGGCCGCGGCTATGTCAACATCCTCGCCGCCGACAAGTTGATGGCGAGCCCCAAGCTCTATGCGACCTTCCTGCTCTGGCTGCTCAGCGAGATGTTCGAGACGCTTCCCGAGATCGGCGACCCCGACAAGCCGAAGCTCGTCTTCTTCTTCGACGAGGCGCATCTGCTGTTCGACGATGCGCCGCCGGCGCTCGCCGAGAAGATCGAACAGGTCGTTCGCCTGATCCGCTCGAAGGGCGTGGGCGTCTATTTCGTCACCCAGAACCCGATCGACGTTCCCGAGGATGTCGCGGGCCAGCTCGGCAATCGCGTCCAGCACGCGCTGCGCGCCTTCACTCCGCGCGACCAGAAGGCGGTGAAGGCCGCCGCCGACACCTTCCGCCCCAATCCCAAGGTCGACGTCGCGCGCGAGATCACCGAACTGAAGGTCGGCGAGGCGCTCGTCTCGCTGTTGATGGCCGACGGCGCGCCGTCGCCGGTCGAGCGCACGCTGATCAAGCCGCCCTGTTCGCGTGCCGGCCCGCTCGACGCCAAGGAGCGCGCGATCATCAAATCGATCTCGCCGGTCGAGGGCAAATACGACACCGCGGTCAACCGCGAGAGCGCTGAGGAACTGCTCGCCGCCAAGGCCGACCAGGCGCAGGCCGCCGCGATCGAAGCCAAGGCACAGGACGAGGCCGACAAACAGGCGGCGATCGCGGCCAAGGAAGAGGCGAAGCGCAAGGTTGCCGAGGAGAAGGTGCGGCTGCAGCAGGAGAAGGTCGCGGCGCGCGAGGCCGCGAAGCCGAGCTTCGCCGAAAAGATGGTCGAATCGGCGGCGCGGTCGGCGGCGACCAATATCGGCCGGCAGGTCGCGGGCAAGTTCGGCGGCCAGTTGATGCGCGGAATATTGGGCAGCCTGTTCAAATGAAGACCGGCGATGCCCGCAAGATGGAGGCGAGCCTGACGGCGCTCGCCGAAACGGGCGTCGACCTTCGGCTGGCCCTGTTCGAACGCTTCTTTGCAGCATTTCCCGCGCGTTTCGAAAGCTTCATCTCGGTCGACGCCGCGTCGCGGCGGATGACCGACGAGACGCTGCAGATGATGCTGGGGCTGGCAAAGGGGCAAAGCTGGGTGTGGCCGCTCGTCGCCGAGCTGGTGTTCACGCACCGCAGCTATGGCGCGTTGCCGATCGAGGAATATGACGCCTTCATCGACATGACCGTCGAGGAACTCGGTATCGCACTGGACGACGCCTGGGATGCCGATTGCGCGGCGGCATGGGGACGCGGCGCCGATGCGCTGAAATATATGATCCGCAAGGCGCGCGCCGAGTGGAAGAGCGCGATGCCCGCGGGCGCGCCGCAGCTGGCTGAGTAAGCACCCGTCGCTCCCGCAAAGGCGGGAATGACGGGTGGAATTTATCCCTATTTGCCCTTGAGCCAGCTGGCGATTTCGCCCTTGATGCGCGGGCGGCTGACGCTGCGTTCGGTCAGCGTCGCGATCACCTTGTCATAGGGTTTGCGGACGTCGGCGGGCAGCCCCGCCGCGATTCCCTGAAGCCTGGCGATCATCGCGGGGTCGTGTGACGCCGCGGCGAGTCCGGCGAGGAAACGCGCGCGCGCCGACGCGTCGATCAGCCGGTCGACCGCCGCCTGATTCGCCTGGACGAAATCGACCGCCGATTCGGGATGGTTGGCGGCGACCGCGCCGATGATCGACGCGCTGACGGTCTCGCCGGGTTCGGCGGTCAGCGCGAGATCGAGCGCGCGGCGGGCCAGCGCCGCATCTTTGGCCGAGCCGAGCAAGGTGTAGAAGGTGCTGCGTTCGACCGCCGATTTCGATGCCTTGGCGAGCGCGCGCAGCCGGGTCCAGTCGGCATCGGTCGCGTTGGTCGCGACGATGCCGAGCCAGCGCGCCTTGAGCGGGCCGTCGAGCGCGGCGGGGTTGCGGTCGAGCAGCGCGAAGCGGCGCCGCGCCTCGGCCAGCACCTTCGCATCGCCCATCGCGCCGAGCGCGGCGAGCAGGTCCGAGCGCAGCACGCTGTCGAGCGCGGGTTCGCCCGCGCGCGGTTCGAAACCGAGCCGCCGCATCGACGGGTCGAGCACCGCGCCGGCCATCGCGGCGATGCGTTTCTGGACCGCGGGCTGGTCGTCGAACATCGCGTAGAGCGCCTGGTAGCGGCCGGCGACGTCGCCGATCACCTTCTGGCTCGCGCCCTGCGGGGTGGCGGCCAGCAGGTCGAGCGCCGCACCCATCGGCTGATAGCCCGCGTTCGCGAGCGCGAAATTGTCGCCGAGCAGCCCGAGCTGGTCGATCGGTGCGAGCGACGCAAAGCGGCCGCGCAGCGCGGCGAGCGCGGCCGGCGAATAGAGGGTGCGGTAATAGCCCGCCTGTCCGGCGTTGATCAGCACCGGGCCGCAGCCGGGCAGCGTCAGCGTCCCGGCGCCGCCCGCAATCACCTGCCGCGCGACCGCGCCTTCCCCCGCGCGGGCGAGCACCGGCACCTGCCAGCGGCGGCCCTCGGCCTCGATGCCGTCCTTGCGGTCGCGCGAAAATTCGCCTTGGGTCAGCTGGACCGTCGTCCGGTCGCCGGCGCAGGTCATGCCGCCGACGCGCAGCAGCGGGATTCCCGGCTGGTTGGTGAAATCATGCGCGATCGCGGTCAGGCCCTTGGCGCCCGCAACCTCGACCGCGTTCCACAAATCGTCGGTGCGCGTGTTCTGATATTTGTGCTGCGCCATATAGGTGCGCAGCCCGTCCCGCCACACATCCTCGCCCGCATAGGATTCGAGCATGGTGATGACGGCTTCGCCCTTTTGGTAAGCGATCGCGTCGAACGCCTGGTTGGTGTCCTCGACGGTGCGGATTTTCTGGACGACCGGGTGCGTCGTCGCGAAGGCGTCGAGCCCCATCGCGCGCTCGCGGCCATCGACGCGGTCGAGCAACGGCTGCCAGTCGGGGTGGAAATGGTCGCTCGCCTTGGTTTCCATCCAGCTCGCGAAACCTTCGTTGAGCCACAAATCGTCCCACCACGCCATGGTGACGAGGTCGCCGAACCATTGGTGCGCGACCTCATGCGCCTGCGTCGAATAGATTTGCTGCCGCGTCGCTTCGCTGGTGATCGTCGGATCGTCGAGCAGGATGCGTTCGAAGGTGAAGATCGCGCCCCAATTTTCCATCGCGCCGAAAAACTGCGACTGGCCGGGGCCGGCGATATTGTCGAGCTTGGGAAGCGGATAGGGCTGGCCGAAATAGTTCGAATAATAAGTGAGCAGCGGACCGAGGCTGTCGAGCGCGAAGCGTGCCTGTTCGCCCGACCCCTTGGGCGAGACGATGCCGACCTCGGCGCCGCTTTCGCTCTTTGCCGCGAGCCGCTCGAAATCGCCGGTCGCGAAGAACAGCAGATAGGACGACATTTTTGGGGAGGTGGCGAAGGTTACCTTCTTGAGCCCGCCCGCCAGCGGGGTCTCGCTCGCCGCCGGCATGTTGCTGACCGCAAGGTCGTCCTGCGGGACGATCGCCGACAGGGTGAAGGTCGCCTTATAGCTCGGCTCGTCGAAGCTGGGGACGAAGCGCCGCGCGTCGGGCGCCTCGAACTGGGTGAACAGCCCGCGCACCTCGGCGCCGCTCGCCTTGTCGGGATAGTCGAGCGCGAAAAGCCCGTTCGCCTGGGTGCCGATGATGCCCTTGTAATGCGTGATGAGGCGATAGGTGCCGGCGTCGAGCGGGACGGGCGCGAGGAAGGTTACCGTCTGCGCCTCGGCATCGGTCGACGCGATCAGCGGGATCGGTTCGCCGGTCCCGTCGGCGCGGGTCAGGCTGGCATCGACGACATCGAGGTCGAGCGCGTTCATCACGATTCCGCCCGCGCTTTCATACAGCTCGAGGTCGATCGCCGCCTCGCCGGTAAAGCTCAGCGCCTTGGCGTCGGGGGTGACGCTGATGTCGTAATGAATCGGGCGCGCATTGCGCGGCAACTGGCTCGGGATATCGGCGGCCAGCGGCGTGCCGGTGAAGGCGGGCGGGGCGGCGACAGGGGCGGCGGCGACCGGCGCGATCCCCGGCTGGGCGGCGCAGGCGGCGAGGCCGAGCGACGAGACGGCGGCGACAAGCAGATGACGGTGCGATGTTTTCATGATGGCGATCCCCGGTCTTGATTTTGCCGCACCGGCTACGCCGATGCCACGCGGACTCCCGCGTCGCTTTCGGCGGGCGTAGCATGGCTCTCGACAGATGACACGAGATGGGGCAGCTTTGGTTGCATGACAAAACCTATATTGCCTGGAGAGGTAGCCGCCGCCGTCGTCGACCCCGTCGCTTATGGGGAATGGGACGGGCTTCATGAAAAGCTCGGCTGGGCGCGCGCCCATGCGCCGCTCGCGGTCGCCGAGACCGCGGAGGTCGACCCCTTCTGGCTCGTCACCCGCCACGCCGACATCATGGCGATCAGCAAGGATCCGCAACGTTTTGCGAACGGCATCCGCCCGACGGTGCTGACCAACCGCGACGGCGAGGCGATCGCACGCGCCGCGACCCCGGGGGGCGACGGGCACCTGATCCGCTCGCTGGTCCAGATGGACGCCCCCGATCACATGAAATACCGCCTGCTCACCCAGAGCTGGTTCATGCCCAAGAATCTGAAGATCGTCGAAGAGCGTATCCGCGGCCTGGCCCGCGAGACGGTCGATGCGATGCTCGCCGCCGGGCCCGAATGCGATTTCGCGCGCGACGTCGCGGCGCATTATCCGCTGCGCGTCGTCATGGACATATTGGGGGTGCCGCCCGAGGACGAGCCGCGCATGCTGATGCTGACCCAGCAATTGTTCGGATCGACCGACCCCGAGCTCAACCGCAGCCGCGAGGCGATCACCAGCGCCGAACAGGCGATCGCGATGCTCCATTATGTGATCGCCGATTTCGAGCAATATTTCGGCGCGCTGACCGCCGACCGCCGCGCCAATCCGCGCGAGGACATCGCGACGGTCATCGCCAATGCGACGATCGACGGCGGCCAGATCCCCGACCGCGAACTGGCGGGCTATTATATGATCATCGCGACCGCGGGCCATGATACGACGAGCGCCTCGACCGCCGGCGCGATCATGGAACTGGCGAAGAACCCGGCGCTGTTCGAACGCTTCCGCGACGCCGACAGCGACAAGGCGGGGTTGATCGAGGAGGCGATCCGCTGGTCGACCCCGGTCCAGCATTTCATGCGCAGCGCCAAGGAAGATGTCGAGATCGGCGGGCAGCAGGTGCGCGCGGGGGACTGGCTGATGCTCAACTATGTCTCGGCCAACCGTGACGAGGCGGTGTTCGGCGACCCGTTCGCCTTCGACCCCGACCGGCCGAAGAACCAGCAGCTTGCCTTCGGCTTCGGCGCGCATGTGTGCCTCGGCCAGCACCTCGCCCGCATGGAGATGCGGATCATGATGGAGGAACTGTTGCCGCGGATCAAAAAGCTCGAGCTCGCGGGCGATCCGGCACGGGTGCAGTCGGTGTTCGTCGGCGGGCTGAAGCGGCTGCCGATCCGGTTCGAGGCGGCGTGAGCGACTATTTGCCGAAATCGCCGTTCCTGGCGTCATTCGTCGATGCGGATGTTCCGCTCGACGGCCTCGAGGGCGAGGCCAATCTTGACCGATTGATCGCCTTGATGGGCGACGCTGACGTATCGAACAGGGACTGGGCGGCCACGCTGTTAGCGCTCAGCGACCGCGATGATGCGAGGATTCGGGCGGCTTTGCGGATGGGTGCAGAGGATGTGGACCCGGTCGTGCGCGGCGAAGCGCTTTGCGGATTGGCGAGGCGCGATCCGGCTGTTGCCCTGCCCCTCGTTCGCCGCGAACTCGATCGTGACGAGAGCAATATAGCGGTGATGAATGCCGCCGAAGAACTCGCCGACCCGACGCTGGCTGCGAGCCTACTTGCTTGGGCCGAAGGCCATGATCCGGTCGCTGAGGCCGCTCGCGATGCGATCAGGGCCTGCGGGGCGGCCGCCACTTAAAGCTTTGCGAAGCCGCGCCGCCATGCCAAGGCGGTTCCGGGTCGATATTCGGGGGAAGTCATGAAATATCCGATCCTTGCCGCGGCGCTGCTGCTTGCCGCCGCCGCGCCCACCACCACCGCCACCGCGATGACGATCGATGCCGACGAGCGCGAGCTTTACGACAACAGCATCCAGTGCATGGCCTTTTTCGGGATCATGGCGGGACTCGGCACCAAGGGCGACGACGCGGACCCGAAGATCGTCGCATCGGGCACCAAGTTTCTGGCTATCGCGACCGTACTCGCCGACGACGACGAGGCGCAGATCAAGACCGACTTCGACGCCCAGATCGACAAGTTCGCGCGGATCACCAAGAATCCCGAAGATCCCGACATGATCAAGCAGGTTCAGGACATCAGCGAGAGCTGCACCTTCCTCGAAACGCTGGTCGACGCGATGATCGAAAGCGGCACCCTCTAAGCCGGGCGCGTCAGACCTTTTCCGCCGGAAAGAATTTCGCGACGACCTCGCTCGCGAGGCGCGCGGGGCGCAATGTTTCGGCGTCGATGCAGCACCAGCTCGATTTGACCTCGGCCAGCACTTCCTCGCCGCGCTTGATGATCGTGTCGTAAAAGGCGCGCGCGCCCTGCACTTTTTCGAGGATCACGGTCGCGATGACCTGGTCGTCGAGGAAGGCGGGGCGGCGATAGGTGATCTCGTGCTTCAGCGCGACCCACAGATGTGCCGCGACCGCGTCGGGCGGCGCGATATGGCGCCAGTGCGCCAGCACGGCGTCCTGCACCCAGCTGAGATAATGGGCGTTGTTGACATGCCCCATGAAATCGATCTGGTCGGCGCCGACGGCGATGGCGTGATCGTGCGGGAGCGAGGCTGCGGTCATAACGTTGACACTAATGTCAACAAACTGTGACGGGAAGATGAATTTCCGACCATTTCGATAGAATGATCGCTCAGCCCCGCCCGCGATAGGGCGCGACGCCCTGATCGGGGAGCCACAGGCCTGCGGGCGGCGCGCCCGATTGCCAGAAGACATCGATCGGAATGCCGCCGCGCGGATACCAGTATCCACCGATGCGCAGCCAGCGCGGCGCCATCTCGTCGAACAGGCGGCGGCCGATGCCGACGGTGCAATCCTCGTGGAAACCGGCGTGGTTGCGAAAGCTGGAAAGAAAGAGCTTGAGGCTCTTTGATTCGACGATCGTTTCGCCGGGGGCATAGTCGATCACCAGATGCGCGAAATCGGGCTGGCCGGTCACCGGGCACAGCGAGGTGAATTCGGGCGCGGCGAAGCGGACGAGGTAAAGCTCGTCGGCGCGCGGGTTGGGGACATAGTCGAGGATCGCGGCCTCGGGTGAGGCGGGCAGTTCGCTGGACTGGCCGAGATGCTTGGGCGTCAGCGCCGGGGGGGTGGAATCGGACATGAAATCCCTCTAGTGGGGCGCGCGGCCGCTGTCATCCGTCGATGGCGCGGTCATTCAGCGCCAATTCAGCGGATCGGGCGCGAAACAGACGATCGGGATCGCACGGGTATAATGACGGACAGGCATTTCGGGACCATGGGCAGCGCGCGGGCGGTGCTGGCATTCGCGCTGGCGGCGAGCGCTATCGCGCCCGCGATCGCCCAGCAGGGCGAGACCCCGGCCCCCGCGCCTTCGCCGAGCCGCCCGATCGATTTCCGCCTGCCGCCGCCCGGCGACGACGGCCGCGCGCCGGGGGTGCAAGGACCGGCGGACAATGGCATCGCCCCCTCGGGCCCGGGCGCGCCGCGCCCGACGCCGACACCGGCCCCCACACCGACCCCGCCGCGCGTGACACCGACGCAGCCCGCGACCCCATCGGTGAGGCCGCCGGCCGCCGGTGCCGTCCCCGCGCCGACGCGCCGCGCGGCCCCGGCCGAAACCGCGCCCGCGACCGCGCCGGCGCGGGATGCGGCCGCCGAGACTCCGTCTTCGCCGCCCGGCGCGACCGATGCCGCGCCGGGCTTTTCGCCGGTCGTTTCGGATGCGCCGGCGATCGCCGATGCCGCCCCCGCCGACGACATCGCGCCCGCGCCGGC
>NZ_LMGF01000003.1:391242-412318 GCF_001427085.1 Sphingopyxis sp. Root1497 | reverse complement strand
CGCCGATCTGGGCCTGGCTGCTCGCATTGGTCGCGGCGGGCGCGGCCGGTTTCTGGTACTGGCGCCGCCGCCCCGCGCTGGCGAGCGATGCGCCGGTCGAGCGCAGCGCGCCGCCGGCCGAGGCGCCGCGCCCGGCGCCTGCGCCGCCCGCTACCCCCGCGCCGCGCGCTGCGCCGGTCCCGACCCCCGCCCCCGCCCCCGCCCCCGCCGCCGCCCCCGCCGCCGCGCCCAGGGCGCCGGTGCTGCCGACACTCTCCGGCGGCGAGGCGGCGCAGCGTGTGTCGCCGCTCGTCACCCGTCCCGCGCCCGAGCGTCGCGCGCTGGTGGCGATCGCGCTCGAGGTGCAGGCGATCCGCTTCACGCCCGAGCATGTCGCGGTCGCCTTCGCGTTGAATATCATGAACCAGGGATCGGCCGACGCGACCGGGCTGATGGTGCGCATCGCGCTCAACCAGGGGTCGGCGATGACCGAGCCGGTGCTCGCGCGCTTCTTCGACGGGGCGGGCGGCAGCGTGCTGCGCGACGACATGATCCTCAAGGTCGGGGCGGGCGAAGCGCTGACCACCGAGGCGATGTTACCGCGCCATATCGTCGAGCCGCTGATGATCGGCGGCAAGCCGATGCTGGTGCCGGTGATGGCGTTCGACGTCACCTATCATTGGGACGGCGACGCCGACGCCTTTGGCCAGAATGCGGGCAGCTTCGTGCTCGGCCGCGAATCGGGGGCCAGCGACAGCGACAAGCTCGCGCCGCTGCCGCTCGATCGCGCTTCCTATGCCGTCGACCGGCCCGGTTCGCGGTCGACCGCGGTGCGGCGGAGCCAATAGGCGCGCTTTCTGGCGCCGTTTCGCCTTTTGTGTTGCAGCGCAGCATCGGCTGAGGCAGATGGCCACCGTGCTTGAAAAAGTGCGGGGGGAGACATAGGCTGTGCTTCCCCGGAAAGAGCAAAGCAGGATGGCTGGCGGAGGGATTGGAACAGGTTCCCCGCCGGGTCGTAACAGGAGCATGACATGGACGCCTTGGTCTCTACCGACTGGCTGGAACGCGAACTGGGGGCATCGGACCTGCGGGTCGTCGATGCGACGAAATTCCTCGAAGCGGATCGCGACGCGCGCGCCGAATATGAGGCGGGCCACATCCCCGGCGCGGTGTTCATGGACCTCGCCGAACTGACCGACCCGAACAGCGACGTCGACAATATGGCGCCGCCCGCCGAAAAATTCGCGAGCCGCATGCAGTCGCTCGGCCTCGGCGACGGCAGCCGCATCGTGCTCTACGACGACAGCCCGCTGAAGAGCGCGGCGCGCGGCTGGTGGCTGCTCAAATTGTTCGGCGCACACGACGTCGCGCTGCTCGACGGCGGCCTCGCCAAGTGGAAGGCCGAAGGCCGCCCGCTCGAAATGGGCAAGCAGACGCTGCGCCACCGCCACTTCACCGTGTGGCGCGACGCCAAGGCGGTGCGCACCAAGGACGAAGTTCTGGCGAATGTCGACAGCGGCGCCGAACAGGTCGTCGACGCGCGCTCGGCGGCGCGCTTCACCGGCGAGGAACGCGATCCGCGCGCGGGCGTCGCGCCGGGTCATATCCCGGGTTCGCGCAGCCTGCCGTTCGGCGAGCTGTTCAACGCCGACGGCACCTGGAAGCGCGACGATGCGCTGAAGGCGGCGTTCGATGCCGCCGGGATCGACCTCGACAAGCCGCTGGTGACCACCTGCGGCAGCGGCATGACCGCGACCGTCGTGGCGTTCGGCGCGCACCTGCTCGGCAAGGACGATGTCGCGGTGTACGACGGCAGCTGGACCGAATGGGGCGCCGACCCGGCGACCCCCAAGGCGACCGGCGCGGCTTGAGCCCGTCTTGGCGGGGTGCTGGATTTTGTCCGGCGCTCCGCTAACAGGGAGGCATGAGCAAGAGCGACGACGACAGCCTCCGCCCCGCGACGAAACTGGTGCAGGGCGGGCGGCGGCCCGAATGGACGGGCGACCCGCGGCTGGGCGGCGGCGTCGTCAATCCGCCGGTGTGGCGCGCGTCGACGATCCTTTACGACAGCATCGCCGACCTGAAGGCGCGAGGCCATGCGACGCATGACAAGCTCTATTACGGCCGGCGCGGGACGCCGACGGTGTGGGCGCTCGCCGATGCGCTGACCGAAATGGAGCCGGGCGCCGAGGGCACCCTGCTTTATCCCTCGGGGGTCGCGGCCAATTCGGCGGGCATGCTGGCCTTGCTCGCGCCGGGCGATCATCTGTTGATGGTCGACAGCGCCTATGAACCGACGCGCGCTTTCTGCAACGGGCTGCTCAAACGCTATGGCGTTGATACGACCTATTATGACCCGCTGGTGGGGGCGGGGATCGCCGAGCTGATCCGGCCCGAGACGAAGCTGATCTTCCTCGAATCGCCGGGCAGCCTGACCTTCGAGGTGCAGGATATTCCGGCGATCGTCGCGGTCGCGCGCGCGCGCGGGGTGCTGACGATGCTCGACAACACCTGGGCGACGCCGCTGCTGTTCCCCGCGCTGGCGCACGGCGTCGACGTGACGATGATGAGCCTGACCAAATATGTCGGCGGGCATAGCGACGCGATGATGGGATCGCTGACCGCGACGAAGGCGGTTTGGCCGCGGCTACGCAGCGCGGCGTACCAGCTTGGCCAGGCGGTCTCGCCCGACGATTGCGCGCTGATGTTGCGCGGGCTGCGCACCCTCGACGTGCGTTTGGCGCGGCATCAGGCGAGCGCGCTGGCGGTCGCCGAATGGCTGGCGGCGCGCGCGGACGTGGGACGGGTGCTGCACCCGGCGCTGGCGGGCGATCCGGGGCATACGATCTGGGCGCGCGATTTTACCGGCGCGAGCGGGCTGTTCGGCTTCACGCTGAAAGGCAGTGACGAGGCGGGGCGGACACGCTTCATCGAGGCGCTGTCGCACTTTGGCATCGGTTTCAGCTGGGGCGGTTATGAAAGCCTGGTGGTGCCGAGCAACCCGGCCGACATCCGCACCGCGACGGTGTGGACCGATCCCGATCCGCTGCTGCGGCTGTCGATCGGGCTGGAGGACCCCGCCGACCTGATCGCCGACCTCGAACGCGGTTTCGCGGCGATGGCGGCATGAGTATCGCCGCCGACGTGCAGGGCGGTATCGGCCGCACGGTCGAGGCGATGCGGGTGATCGGCATCGACGTCGGCTCGTACCGATTGTCGCTCTATGGGCTGTTCTCGACGATCGTCGTTGTGGTTTTGCTCTATGTCGCGGTCAAGCTCGCGATGCGCGCGATCAAATGGGTGCTGCGCCGCAACACCCATATCGACGCGACCCAGCGTATCTTGACCGAGAAGCTGATCGCGATCGCGCTGTTCGTCTTTGCTTTGCTGTTCGGCATCGACCTGCTCGGCATCGACCTGACCGCGCTTGCGGTCTTTTCGGGCGCGGCGGGCCTCGCGATCGGCTTCGGGCTGCAAAAGACGGTCGGCAATCTGATCGCGGGGATCATCCTGCTGATGGACCGCTCGATCAAGCCGGGCGATGTGATCGTCGTCGGCGACGGCGCGAGCATGGGGAGTTCGGCGACGCTGAACGGCGTGCCGAATGTCGGGCGCGTCGCCAAGATCGGGGTCCGCGCGGTCAGCGTCGTCACCCGCGACGGCAAGAAGCATCTGATCCCGAACGAACTTTTGATGACGATGCCGGTCGAGAACTGGAGCTATTCGAGCCGCGACGTGCGGGTGCGGATGCGCGTGCCGGTCGCCTATGACTGCGACCTGCGCGCGGCGCAGGCGATCATGGTCGAGACCGCGAAGGCGAACCCGCGCATTTTGGCCGACCCCGAACCGGTGGTGTGGATCACGGCGTTCGGCGAACGCGCGGTCGAACATGAGCTGCGCTACTGGATCTCCGACCCCGAGGCGGGGCTGGGCAATATCCAGGGCGAGGTGTTTCTGGGGATCTGGGACCGCTTCAAGGAAGCGGGGATAAGGATTCCTTACCCGCGCACCGATGTGCGGGTGTTGGCGGCAGAGGGCGGAGCGCCCGCCTGATGCACCCCGGCGAAAGCCGGGACCCACAGCTTCATTGCACGAGGCCTGCATTGGTCCGCATTGGACCCCGGCTTTCGCCGGGGAACAATGATCTCGTAATGTCGGGTTTCAGTACCCCGTCGTCTTCGCGCGTTCGATGCATTCGACGATGATGCGCTTGGCCTCGTCGACATCGCCCCAGCCGTTGAGCTTGGCCCATTTGCCGGGTTCGAGGTCTTTGTAATGGGTGAAGAAATGCTCGATCTGCTGGAGCACGATCGGCGGCATGTCGGTGTAGCTCGCGACGTCGGCATAATAGGGAAAGGTCTTGTTGACCGGCACGCAGAGCAGTTTCTCGTCGCCGCCGGCATCGTCTTCCATCAACAGCACGCCGATCGGGCGGCACTTGACCACCGCGCCCGCGACGATCGGCGAGCGCGCGACGACCAGCGCGTCGAGCGGGTCGCCATCCTCGCCCAGCGTATGCGGGACGAAGCCGTAATTGGCGGGATAGCGCATCGGGGTGTGCAGGAACCGGTCGACAAACAATGCGCCCGATGCCTTGTCGAACTCATACTTCACCGGCTCGCCGCCGATCGGCACTTCGATCAGCACGTTCAGGCTGTCGGGCGGGCTATCGCCGGCCGGGATCAGGTCGATGCGCATGGGAGATGTCCTTTTCGGTTTTTGATTCGCGGGGCGCCTTAGACCCTGGGGGCGGGGGAGGGAAGGCGGGAGAGGGGGCGCGTCGCCCGATCCTCCCTGTCGCGAAGCGATGGGGAGGGGGACCGTTCGCGAAGCGAAGGGTGGNNNCGCCGCCGCACCGCCGCCTGACGGAGTCGGCCCCTCCGTCAGCCCTGCGGGCTGCCACCTCCCCATCGCTTCGCGACAGGGAGGATATTAAAGCGCCCGTTTCGTCGCCAGCACCTGATCGAACCAGTCCGGCCCCGTCCCCACCTTTTCCAGATGCGGCCAGCGCAGGCCGCCGCGATAGTCGATCTCGACCGTGCGATAGCGGCCGCCGCGCTCGACGAGCAGTTTCACCGGAGTCTTGCCGTCGGTCGCGGCACGGATCGCCGATTCGATGCGCTCGCGGTTGTAGGTGACGCCATCGACCGCGAGGATTTTTGTCCCATTGACGATATCGGCGCGAAAGGCGGGGCCGTCCCATGCGATGCTGCCCGCGACGCCGTCCTTGTCGATGATCAGGCCGAGGCTGTGGGTGAGGTCGGTATTCTTCGCCTGCGCCATGCGGTCGCGGTCATAGACGTTCGGCGCGTCGCGCCAGACGAGGCGATAGCCTGCCGCTTCGATCCCCGCGGTCGGCGCCGGGCGGCCGGGGGTCTGCATCCGGTCGCGCAGGAATTTCGCCCAGTCATAAGGGTGGACCGCGTTCAGCGCCGCGACGACATCGTCGAAATCATAGGTCGACTGTCCCCAGTCTCCCTCGCGCCCGCCGAAAAAGCCGCGCGCGAAATCGTCGAGGCTTTTGGCATTGTTCGTGGCGGTGCGGATCAGCATGTCGGCCTCGAGCCACATCAGCCCGCCTTCGTTGTAATAATCCTCGGTCCGCGTCGCGCTGGGAAAGGCGCGCGCCTTGCGCCCCGCGATGATCGGGTCGAGCGTCGTATCCTCGACCGAGCGCCAGGCGCGGCCCGCCTGGGTGCTGTAGAAACCGGCGTTGGTCGCCCATTCGGCGAGGATCATCTCCTTCGACTGCATGCCCGACCGCCCGGCGAGGACGAGGTCCCAATAGCTCGTCTGACCTTCATAGACCCAGAGCAGATTGTCCTGCATCGGCGTGCGGTAATCGGGGGTCCACAGCTTGTCGGGGCGGCGGTATTTGCCGTTCCAGCTGTGGACCAACTCGTGCGGGAGCAGCCCGCGCTCGCTGTCATTCTCGTCCCATTTGGTGAAATAATCGGGGTTGCGGCTGTTCTCGCTCGACCGGTGATGTTCGAGCCCGATGCCGCCGAGTTCGTCGCTGAGCGCGAGCAGGAAGTCATAACGGTCGAAATGGCGGGTGCCGAACAGCGCGACCGCCTCCGACACCAGCGCCGCGTGGCGCGCGATATGGTCGGGGCTGGCGCCCAGATATTTTTCCTCGTCGGCGACGACGTTGAGCGTCACGCCGTTGCCGAGCGCCCATTGGCGAAAATAACGCCCCGCGAACATCGGGCTGTCGACCAGATTTTCATAGCTGGTGACGCCGAAGCTGTAGCGGTTCTTCGAGACCTGCAACCCGTCGAGCGCGGCGGCGCCGGTCCAGCCTTCGGGCAGGCTGACCTCGAGCTGCACCGGGATCTGGCGGGTGAACCAGCCCGCGGGATAGAAGCTGACCTGTTCCCACTGCAGGTTCATCATCGCCGGAGTGACGACGACGCGGCCTTCGGCGGTGCGGGTCGGCGACAGGAAGTCGAAGGCGACGTCGATGCTCTTCACGCCCTGCGGCACGTCGATGTCGAAGGCGTAGACGTCGGTCGGCTGGCGCGTCCAGACGAGCGGCTTGCCGCCCGCGGTGGGCTTGAACCCCGCGACCTCGGCGATCGCGCCGCGCGGCGCATGTTTGCCGGGCAGCCATTGCGGATAGAGCAAGGTGACTTTGCCGGCTTTCGGAACCGGGATCGTCTGGCGGACATGGAAGATGCCGCGCGCATAGTCGGTCGCGTCGACCTTGAGCAACATCGTCCCCGGATAGGGGCGGTCGGCGGGCAGCGGGATGGTAAGCGGCTGGACCACCGGTTGCGGGCGGCTGTTGCCCTCCTGGGCATGGGCTGCGGGGGCGGTGAGGGCAATCAGGGCGACTGCGACGAACAGGTGTTTTTTCATGGTGCCGCGTTTTGCCGTGAAAAGGTTGAGAGGTCCAGAGCTTGACCCCTCTCCCCTTGAGGGGGTGCGGGGTTGGATTGCCCCCGGCAATCCAAGTCCAGTCCGGGGGACTGGACGACCCCGCGCCGGTTGCGCAGACTTGGCAGCTTGCTGGCTAGTCGAAGCTGGGTGAGGGGTTGCGGTCGCAAGCGACCGCGCGAGCTTCGCCCGCAACCCCTCATCCAACTGCGGCTAGTTCGCTTCGCTCTCAAGCCTCCATATCCTTCTCCCTCAAGGGGAGAAGGGGTCAATGCCGCCCTTTGCCTTTCGACCAAAAAAGATTAGACGCCGCGCCCATGAGCAAGGACAAATCCGCCAAGATCGCCACGCCGCAGCCGGTTCGGGGCACGCAGGACATGCTCGGCGATTTCGCCGACCGGTTTCAGCATGTCGTCGACACCTTCGATCGCGTGCGGCGGCTCTATGGCTATAAGCGGATCGAGGTGCCGGTGATCGAGCCGACCGCGGTGTTCGCGCGCTCGCTTGGCGAGACCACCGACGTCGTGTCGAAGGAAATGTATTCGTTCGAGGATCGCGGCGGCGAGTCGATCACGCTGCGCCCCGAATTCACCGCGGGCATTGCGCGCGCTTATGTCACCAACGGCTGGCAGCAGTATGCGCCGCTGAAGGTCGCGACGCATGGGCCGCTGTTCCGCTACGAGCGCCCGCAGAAGGGGCGTTATCGCCAGTTCCACCAGCTCGATGCCGAAGTGCTCGGCAGCGACAGCCCGCTCGCCGACGCCGAGCTGCTGGTGTTCGCGGATCAGCTTCTGAAGGAGCTGGGGATCGCCGAGGGCGTGACGCTGACGCTCAACACGCTGGGCGATGCGGAAAGCCGTGATGCCTGGCGGACAGCGCTGGTCGATCATTTCGAGGCGCATCGCGGCGACCTGTCCGAAGACAGCCTTGCCCGGCTCGACAAGAATCCGATGCGTATCCTCGACAGCAAGGACCCGAAGGACCGGCCGATCGCCGACAGCGCGCCCGATATCGACGCGTTTTTGACGAGCGAAGCGCAGGATTTCTTCGGTGCCGTGACCGCGGGGCTCGACGCCGCGGGGGTCGCGTGGGAGCGCAACGCGCGGCTGGTGCGCGGGCTCGACTATTATCGCCACACCGCGTTCGAATTCGTCACCGACCGGCTGGGGGCGCAAGGGACGGTGCTCGGCGGCGGGCGCTACGACGGGCTGATCGAGGCGCTCGGCGGACCGCCGACGCCGGCGGTTGGTTGGGCCGCGGGGATCGAGCGGCTGGCGATGTTGGTGGCGGACGATGTCATCGACAACCGGCTCGATGCGGTGATCGCGGTCGAGGATGATGCGCGGCTGGCGCTCGCGATGCAGGCGCTCACCGCGCTGCGCAATGGCTGTTTCTCGGCCGAGATCGTCGCGACCGGGTCGCCGCGCAAGCGTTTCGACAAGGCCGCCAAGATTCCGGCGCACGCATTGGTGTCGGTCGGCACGCGCGACGACGCGCCGCATGTCAATGTGCGCGGCGACGGCGACCGGGCAAAGGCGGTCGAGGCGCTGGTCCGGGCGCTGGACAACGTTTGATGGACCCTGTTTCGTCATTCCCGCGAAGGCGGGGATCCAGCTTGGACGCTGGCTGGACATGCAATGTCGGAACACTGGATCCCCGCCTTCGCGGGGATGACGGGGTTGGGGTGAATTCATGACCTCCGTTTCCGCCCGCCAGATCGACGCCATCATCGAACGCCACGCCGCCTTGCAGGCGCGCATGGCGACGGGGGACATGGCGCCCGCCGATTTCGTCGCGGCGTCGAAGGAGTTTGCCGAGCTCGAACCCGTCGCCGGCGCGGCGCGCGAAGTGGTGCGGCTGCGCAGCGAACGGGAGTCGCTCGGCGAGATGCTGACCGATCCCGAGATGAAGGCGATGGCGGCCGAGGAACTCGCGGCGGTCGAAGAGGCCTTGCCCGCCGCCGAGCATGACCTTGCGATCAAGCTGCTGCCCAAGGACGTCGCCGACGAGCGCGCGGCGATGCTTGAAATCCGCGCCGGGACCGGCGGCGACGAGGCGGCTTTGTTCGCGGGCGACCTGCTGCGCATGTACAGCCGCTACGCCGACGGGCAGGGCTGGAAGGTCGAGGTGATCTCGGCGAACGAGACCGAGGTCGGCGGCTATAAGGAAGTCGTCGCGAGCGTTTCGGGGCAGGGGGTGTTCGCCAAGCTGAAGTTCGAAAGCGGCGTGCATCGGGTGCAACGTGTGCCGGTGACCGAAAGCGGCGGGCGCATTCACACCAGCGCCGCGACCGTCGCGGTTTTGCCCGAGGCCGAAGAGGTCGATGTCGCGATCGCCGACAGCGACCTGAAGGTCGATATCTATCGTGCGTCGGGTGCCGGCGGGCAGCATGTCAACACGACCGATTCGGCGATCCGCATCACGCATATTCCCTCGGGACTCGTGGTGATCCAGCAGGACCAGCGCAGCCAGCACAAGAACCGCGCCAAGGCGATGCAGGTGCTGCGCGCGCGGCTCTACGATCTCGAGCGCGAGAAGATCCACAGTGCCGAGGCGTCGGCGCGCAAGTCGATGGTCGGCTCGGGCGACCGGTCGGAGCGCATCCGCACCTATAATTTCCCGCAGGGCCGGGTGACCGATCACCGCATCAACCTGACGCTCCATCGCCTGCCCGAGATTTTGGAAGGTGCGATGGACGAACTGGTCGACGCGCTGATCGCCGAGGATCAGGCACAGCGGCTGGCGGGGCTGGGTGACTGAGACGCCGACTTTCGCGGGCGTCGCGGAGTCGCTGCGCACCGCGACGAACCTGCTTACGGGCATCAGCGACACGCCGCGGCTCGATGCCGAATTGCTGATGGCGCAGGCGCTGGGGGTCGAGCGGTCCGCGCTGCTGCTCGATCCCGCGCGTTACGAAGTCCCCGAACTTTATGCCCATCTGATCGCGCGGCGGATGGCGCATGAGCCGATCGCCTATATCCTCGGCTATCGCGATTTCTGGACGATCCGCATCGAGGTCGGCCCCGGCGTGCTGATCCCGCGTCCCGATAGCGAGACGTTGATCGAGGCCGCGGTCGCGCATTTCGGGGCGAGCGCACCCGCGCGGATTCTCGATCTGGGGACCGGGCCGGGGACGCTGCTGCTTGCCGTGCTGAGCGAGTTCCCGCACGCGACCGGGCTGGGCGTCGATGCGTCCGAATTTGCGCTCGCTTTTGCGCGCGACAATGCCGAGGAGCTGGGCATGGCCGATCGCACGGCCTTTCAGTCGGGCGACTGGGGCGACGGCATCGATGGCTCCTTCGACCTGATCCTCTGCAACCCGCCCTATATCGCCGACAGCGAAATTCTGATGCCCGATGTCGCCGAGCATGAACCCGCCGAAGCGCTGTTCGCGGGCGTCGACGGGCTGGGCGACTATCGCCGGATCATCCCCGACCTGCCGCGCCTGCTCGCGCCGGGCGGTCTTGCGGTCCTTGAAATCGGGGCGACCCAGCATATGTCCGTAAGGAAGCTGGCCGAAGCGGCCGGTTTCGCCGTCCGATGCCGCCAGGACCTAGGTGGCCGCGACCGCGCCCTCAACCTGACCCTGGCGCGCTGAGGCGCGACCAAGAAATCGCTTGGTTTCGTGCCCAAAGCGAGGTAGGGGCGGCGTACAGGCCTGATCAGGGTCCCTTTGGCGGTGCGGCGCACCGATACTGGTCCGGCGGGTCTGCTTCCCATTTACGATGCTGGTGCGGGACAAGGTGTCTCGCGCAAGCGGTAACACGGAAGAGCCGCGCAAGGGAGCGCGGGCACGACGCGCAAGATGCGCGGTCGGCCAAAAGGGGTTGGCATAGCTTAGAGCTTTTCGACAGGATGTCTCAGTTGAACATGAACAACCGGCAAAACGGTCGCCGTCGCGGCCGTAACAACAACAATAACAACAACAATCGCCCGCAATCGGGTGGCGGCCGTGGTGGTACCGACCAGGCCAATCGCATCGACAGCCGTGCGCGCGGCAACGCAGCGCAGATGATCGAGAAATTCAAGAATCTCGCCCGCGACGCCCAGCTTTCGGGCGACCGGGTGCAGACCGAATATTATCTGCAGTTCGCCGATCATTATTTCCGCGTGCACAGCGATTTCCGCGCCCGCCAGGAAGAAAAGAACGGCGGCCAGCCCGATCGCAACGACCGCCATCGCGAAGTGCGCGGGGTCGAGGATTTCGACGCGCATGACGACACCGACCTCGACGAGGGCCAGGGCGACAGCGACGGCGAGCGCGAGGACAATCGCGGCGAGCGCGACAACCGCGAGCGCGGCGACCGGAATGATCGCAACGACCGTGGCGAGCGCAACGACCGTGGCGACCGGGGCGACCGCAACCAGAATCGCGGCAACCGTCGTGACGAGAATGACGACAATCGCGGCAACCGCCAGCCGGTGCGCGAGCGCGCCGAGCGTTCCGAACGGCCGGAACGTCCTGAGCGCGAGCGCGTCGAAGTCGAAGCCCGCGACGAGGACGCCGTGGTGGCGGAAGCCAAGCCGGCGCGCGCCCCGCGCCGCAGCCCGCGCCGCCCGCGCGACGAGGACGAGGGTGGCGCCGGGATCGACAGCGCCGTGCTGCCGCCCGCGATCGGCCGCCCCGCTCCGGCTCCCGAAGCCGACGAGGCCGAGGCCGCCGAAGCCGCGCCGAAGCCGCGCAAGCGCCGCACGCTCGCGGCACGCAGCTCGGACGTCGAAGCGGCCGAATAATCCGCGGCGCCGCCTTGTGACGGGATGTGACGGCTGAAATTGTCGTCACCCCGGGCTCGACCCGGGGTCCCGCTTTTTGACCGTCGCGCCTTTCCGCAGATCGGCGGGACCCCGGATCAAGTCCGGGGTGACGAAGCGAGAATGGGTCACCATTTTCGCGCTGGCCAATCGCCACGAACTGACATAGCCTCTGCCCCGACAACCATATGGGGGAGAGCGATTATGCGCGCTTTGGCAAAGACTTGCCTGTTGGGAGCCGCCGTCGCTCCATGGCTTTCGCTTCCCGCCGCGGCGCAACAGGACCCGGGCGCCACGGCGCAGGGCGATGTCGCGGTCACCATCTATAACAATGGCCAGTCGCTGGTGCAGGACGACCGCCAGCTGGCAGTCGCCGCCGGGCGCAACCGCATCGAATTTCCCGACGTGTCGGCGCGCATCCGGCCCGAGACGGTGACGCTGTCGGGCGGCGGGCTGGCGATCGTCGAGCAGAATTTCGACTTCGACCTGCTCACCCCCGACAAGCTGATGGACAAGGCGGTCGGCCAGTCGATCACCCTCGTCCGCACCAACCCCGCGACCGGCGCCGAACGCAGCGAACGCGCCAAGGTGCTCGCGGCGAACGGCGGAATCGTGCTGCAGATCGGCGAGCGGATCGAGGTGCTGCGCGACGACGGCCTGCCGGTGCGCGCGGTGTTCGACCGGCTGCCGCCCAATTTGCGCGCGCGCCCCACGCTGTCGGTGACGGTGCAGGCCGAGAATGCGGGCACAGTGCCGGCGCGGCTCTCCTACCTCACCCCCAACCTCGGCTGGACCGCCGACTATGTCGCCTTGTTCGACGCCGCCAAGGGCGCGATGGACATGCAGGGGTGGGTGACGCTGACCAATTCGACCGGCACGACCTTTACCAATGCGCGCACGCTGCTGGTGGCGGGCAGCCCGGGCGGCGGCGGCGGTTTTTCACAGCTCACCGGCGCGCTCGACGAGGCGGGGACCGAGACGAGCACGCGCGAGCGGCTCGGCGACTATTATCTCTATCCGCTCGCCGAACGCACGACGATCGCCAATGCGCAGCAGAAACAGGTGAGCTTCCTCGACGTGAAGGGCGCGCCGGCGCGCTCGACCTATGAATATGTCAACGGCTGGCTGGGCAGCAGCACCGAGCCGGTGAGCGCGGCGAGCGTGTTGCGATTCTCGACCTCGGCGAAGGGCGGGCTCGGCGACCAGCTGCCCGCGGGAACGATCCGCGTCTATATGCGCGACGCGCGCGGCGACCCGCAGTTCATCGGCGAGAACCAGATCGGCCACACCCCGATGGGATCGTCGATGACCCTGCGCACCGGCGACGCGTTCGACGTCAAGATCCAGTCGACGGTGGTGTCGCGCACCCGCAAGAGCGATTCGCGCTGGGTGACCAAGATGAAATATGTCGTCACCAATGCGCGGCCGGGACCGGTGACGGTCGATCTCGCGCAATCGGGGCTGTGGGGCGACGTCCGCATCACCGACGAAAGCCTGAAGAGCAATCGCGTCTCGGCCGACCGCGTCGAATGGGCGGTGCCGGTGCCCGCGAACGGCAAGACCGAAGTCACCGCCACCTTCGACTCGCGCTACTGAGGACCGGGCCGTGCGCGTGATGCGCCTGATCCCGGCCTTGCTGGCCGCGCTGGTCGCGACGCCGCTGGCGGCACAGCAGGGGGCGAGCCTGCCCGCGCCGCCGGTGCGGCCCGATGCGCCCGTGGTGGTGTCGTCGCAGCTGAAGGATGTCGCGGTCACCGTCTATCGCGCCCCCCAACGCGGCGGCGGTCCGATCAACCCCAACTGGCCGCAGGGCTTCGCTTTGGTCACCGAGACGCGCGTCGTGACGCTGCCCGCCGGGTCGTCGGTGCTGCGCTTCGAGGGGGTGTCCGAGGGATTGCTGCCCGAAACCGCCGTCGTGTCGGGAATGCCCGACGGGGTGCGCGAGAAGAATCGCGATGCGCGGTTGCTGTCGCCCGCCGGGCTGGTCGATGCGTATCTCAAGCGCAGCGTCACGCTGCGCCGCACCGACCGCAAGACCGGCAAGGTCCGCGAGCAGCAGGCGATCATCCAGGCGGGGCCGACCGGCGGGGTGATCCTGCAGACCGATGCGGGCTTCGAGGCGCTCGGCTGTGCGGGGCTGCCCGAGCGCATGCTCTATGGCCGCGTGCCCAAGGACCTGTCGGCGAAACCGACGCTGTCGATCCTCATCGAAAGCGCGCGGGCGCGGACGGTGACCTTGCAGCTCGTCTATCTGTCCGAAGGCTTCGACTGGGCGGCGAACTATGTCGTCGACCGCGCCGGCGACGGCAAGGCGCTGGGGATCACCGGCTGGATCACCGTCGCCAACGGCGGGGTGACGAGCTTTCCGAACGCGCAATTGAACGTGATCGCGGGGCGGCTCAACAAGGGTTATCGCGCGCCGCTGCCGCGCACCCCGCCGGGGGCGTTGCAGCTCAAATGCTGGCCGATGGACATCACGAGCACGCGTCCCTTTTGGGAGCTGCCGCCGATCATCGAGCCGACCGCCGATTATGCCGAAGAGGTGATGGTGACCGCGAATCGCGCCGGCTATGCGCGGACCGCGATGCCCGTCATGGCGCCACCCCCGCCGCCTCCCCCCGCACCGCCGCCGCCCCCGCCGCCGCCCGCCGAGGATCTGGGCGACCTCAAATTCTATCGCATCCCGTTCCGCGTCGACGTGTCGGCGAAGTCGCAGAAGCAGGTCGCGCTGCTGATCAAGGATAAGGTCGCGGTCGAGCAGCTCTATACCACCATCCTCTATGACTGGATGGCCGGGCGCGTGCAGCCGCTGACGATGATGCTGCGCGTGCAGAATCGCGAGTCGGACGGCCTCGGGCTGGCCTTGCCCGCCGGCGCGGCTTCGGTGTTCGAGACGGTCGCGGGCCGGCGATTGCTCGTCGGCGAGGCGCGGATCGGCGACAAGGCGAAGGGCGAACGCGTCGACTATGAACTCGGGCTCAGCCCGGCGGTGCAATATAATAGCGTCATCACCGGTCGCGGGCCAAAGGGCGAATATCAGGACTGGCAGGTGACGCTGACCAATGCGCGGCCCTTCGACGCCGAGCTCGAAATCCTGATTCCCTTCGCGATCGACCCCGAACCCACGACATGGGAACGGCGCGGGTCGAGCTGGGTGTGGCGGGTGCGGGTGCCCGCGAACGACAGCGTGGTCCAGACGTTCCGGCAGAAGATGCGCTGACGACAGAGATACAGGGGGAGAGGTCGCGATGGCTTGTGGGTCGAGGACATGGGGTCTGCTGATGGCGGGCCTTGCGATGGCGGGCCCCGCGGCGGCGCAGCAGGTGGTGAGCACCGGCGGGCAGGGCGATGTCGCGGTGACCATCTATAGCGGCGAACTCGCGCTGGTCACCGACACGCGGCAGACGAATCTGCCCGCGGGCGAAGCGAAGCTCGAATTTCCCGACGTGTCGAGCCGCATCCGGCCCGAGACGGTGAGCCTCGTCGGCACGGGACTCGAGATCGTCGAGCAGAATTTCGATTTCGACCTGCTTTCCCCCACGGCGATGATGCAAAAGGCGGTGGGGCAGGAGATCACGCTGATCCGCACCAACCCCGCGACCGGCGCCGAGCTGCGCGAGCGGGCGAAGGTGCTCGCGGTCAACGGCGGGGTGGTGCTCGATATCGGCGGACGGATCGAGATTTTGCGCGACGACAATCTGCCGGTGCGGGTGATCTTCGACGGCATCCCGACCAATTTGCGTGCGCGGCCGACGCTGTCGGTGACGGTCGACAGCAAGAGCGCGGGCGCCCGCCCGCTGACCCTGCGCTATCTGTCCGAAGGGCTGAGCTGGCGCGCCGACTATGTCGCGCTCTACGACGAGGCGGCGAAGGCGATGGATCTGCAGGGCTGGGTGACGCTGAAGAACAACAGCGGCACCGGTTTCGCCAACGCCAAATTGCTGCTCGTCGCGAGCGAGCAGATCGGGGTGCGGCGCGGGTCGCGCAGCGGCAATGATGGCGAACCCGCGGCGCTGACCAGCGCCGGGACCGAGAGCGCGAAGGCCGAAGCGCTCGCCGACATGTACGCCTATCCGATGGCCGACCGCACGACGATCGCGAGCGCGCAGCAGAAACAGATCGCCTTCCTCGATGCGATGGCGGTGCCCGCGACGCGCGGCTATGCGGCCTCGGCCGATCGTTTCACGACGAGCGACGAGGCGCAGAGCGCGCTCGCGACCTATCGTTTCTCGACCGGCAAGGGCGGGGTCGGCGATGCGATGCCGGCCGGGTCGGTGCGGCTTTACGTCAAGGATGCGCGCGGCGCGGCGCAGTTCGTCGGCGAGAGCTATATCGGCCACACCACTGCGGGATCGACGCTGTCGCTCGCCACCGGCAAGGCCTTCGACGTCAAATATCAGGCGATCCTCGAAAAGCGCGAGAAGCTGACCGAGGAGGACTGGACGCGCAGCAGCACGACCCGCGTGCGCAAGAATGGTGTCGTCACGGTCACCGAGACCGACGTGAAGCGCAATTATTGGCGCACCCATATGCGCTATATCTTCACCAACGCGCGGTCGCAGCCGGTGACGGTCGAGTTCACCCAGAACGGGCTCAACAGCTATGCCAACGACACGCGGGTGCCGTTCGAGAGCATCGCCGCCGAAAAGGACCAGATGCTGGAAAGCCGCAAATGGCTGGTGACGGTGCCCGCGAACGGACGCACCGAACTGACCGTCCAGTATGACACGCTGAACTGAGCGATGCGGGGCGGGGCGTTCGCCTTGCTGCTGATCGCCGCCGCGATGTTCGCGGCCGGGCCTGCGCGCGCCGCCGATCCGCCGGTCGTCGCCTCGCCAAGGCCCGACCATGTCGCGATCAGCCTCTATCGCGACCCGAACCGCGATACCGACTCGCGGCTGCCGTCGCCCGACGAGGAAGAACCGCTCGGCGGCTTTGCGTTGATTCGCGAGACACGCACCGTCGACCTGCCGCCTGGACCGGTGACGGTGCGATTCGAAGGGGTGTCGAGCAGCATCCTGCCCGAATCGGCGCTGCTGCGCGGCGGCGGCAAACCGCGCGAGAAAAATTACGACCGGCGCCTGCTGTCGCAGCGCGGCCTGCTCGACGCGCTGACCGGGCAGCAGGTGCTGCTGCGCACCACCGACCGTGCGACCGGCAAGGCGCGTTTCGAGCGGGTGCGCATCCGTTCGGGTCCCGAGGAACTGATCGTCGAACGCAAGGGCGGGTTCGAGGCGGTGCAATGCAGCGGCCTCTCCGAAACCTTGCTCTATGACGCGGTGCCGGCGGGGCTGAACCCGGTGCCGACGCTGTCGATGACGCTCGGCGACCAGCCGGGCGGGCGGACCAAGCTCGAGCTCACCTATCTCGCCAATAATTTCGACTGGCAGTCGAACTATGTCGGCGAGATCGGTGCCGATGCCGAATCGGTCGATCTCTTCGCCTGGCTGACCGTCGCGAGCGGCGATTCGACGAGCTTCGTCGGCGCCGACATGGCGGTGATCGCGGGGCGCATCGCCTTTTTCCGCCAGGCCCCGGTCGCCGACGACGAGAAGGACTGGGAAGAGGAGCAACGGCGGCAAGAGGAAGCGGAGAAGGATCCGTGGAACCCCGACAATATCGAGGTCTGGTTCAGTTGCTGGCCGCGGGGCAGCACCGGCGGCGGTTCCTATAATCCGCGCCTGTTCGGGCCGCAGGACCTGCCGGCGTACCGGCCCGAATATTCGGTCGGCTTTTTCTATGGCGGCGGTGGGGGTGGCTGCGGCGAGGACGATGGCTGCGGCGAGATCGTCGTCACCGGATCGCGAATCGCGCCGCGCGAGGATATCGGCGACTATAAATTATATCGCGTGCCGCAGCCGACGACGCTCGGTGCGCAAAGCCGCAAGCAGATCGCCTTCCTCGAAAAGCCCGGGGTCGCGGCGCAAATGCTCCATGTCTTTGCGGTCAGGGGCGACAATTTCAACGATTACACCGACCCGGTGCTGCGCATCGACAACAGGAAGGGCGGGCCGCTCGCCGAACCGATGCCCGGCGGACAGGTCGCGCTGTTCCAGCGCCGACTCGGCGAACCGATGCTCGTTGCCGAGACGAATGTGAAGGACAAGGCGGTCGGCGAGCTGATCGACCTGCAACTGCCCGACCAGGACGACAGCGATGTCGACACCGACCAGGACACGCTCGATTCGGGCGACGACTGGACGCGGTACCGCATCACGGTCGAGAATTTCGGCGAGAGTGACGAACCGGTCGAGATCAGCTTCGAGAACGACCTCGACTATGTCGTCGACAAGATCAGCCGTGCGACACGGGTGCGCGACGGCAAGCGGATCTGGTCGGTGACGGTTCCCGCCGACGGGAAACGGACTATCGACTATCGCGTGCGCGAAGTGGCGCGAATCGGCGCCGACAACCAGGATGATTGGGAAGAGCCCGAGGAACCTTAGGTCCTAGGCCGGCGGCAGCGCGCGCGGCCGGTGATTCTCGTCGAGCGCGACGAAAGTGAACAGGCCTTCGGTGACCTTCACCTGCTCCTCGCCGCGGCCGCGCGACGCGATCACTTCGATTCGGATGCCCATCGACGTGCGACCGCGCCGTTCGAGATGCGCATAGACCGAGATGATGTCGCGCAGCAGGATCGGCGCGATGAATTCCATCGCCTCGATCGCGACGGTCGCGGTCGGTCCCTGGGCGATTCGCGCCGCGACGATGCCGCCGGCGATGTCCATCTGGCTGAGCACCCAGCCGCCGAAGATATGGCCGTTGCTGTTGATGTCGGCGGGCGCGGGGACGACGCGCAGGATCGGGTCGCGGTCAGGGTTTGTCATTCTTCATTTCCGGATCATTTTCGAACGGGTCCTCGATCGCCTCGTCATGCCCGCTGCCGCTCGACAGGAACACCAGCCCCATCAGCGCCGCGCCGAGCATCACCGACAGGCCGACGCCCGCGGTGGTGGCGATGATCATGTGGATGGTCAGCCCGTGCGGCAGCGTGGCGTGCAGGTACAGCAGCGCACAAATCACCGCGAGGGTCGAGACCAGCGCCATGCCGAGCATCAGCCGGCGATAGCGCCCCCAGGCGATAGCCGAGGTATCGCGATTGTCGAGCGGCGAGGGTTTGACCATGGCCGCATCCATGGACCAGCGCGGCGGCAAGGCCAAGCGGCAATGGCTTGCGGCAGGATGTTTCACCCTGCGTGCGAATCATGATAGATTGTTTTCCTGACAGAGCGACATGGGGAGCGGCAAGGCATGACGATCGGAGCGATTCTCCACGGAAGGACCGGCGCGGTGATTTCGGCGCGCAAGGAAGACAATGTGCGTGCGGTGGTCGATCTGCTCGCGCAAAATCGAATCGGCGCGGTGCCGGTGATGGAAAATGACGCGATCGTCGGCATTTTTTCCGAACGCGATCTGGTTCGCCTGCTTTCCTCTTATGGCACCGAGGCGCTCGACCGCACGCTCGACGAGGTGATGACCAAATCGCCGGTGACCTGCGAATCGAACACCGCGGTGATGGGCGCGCTGTCGCAGATGACGCAGAAGCGCATTCGCCACCTGCCGGTGGTCGACGGCGGCCGACTCGTCGGATTCGTGTCGATCGGCGACCTCGTCAAATATCGCATCGACCGGATCGAGGCCGAGGCGGCGGCGATGAGGGACTATATCGCGTCCTGAGTCGCGACCGCCGGGCGGCGCAATATGAGGCGTCGGATCTCGGCGATCGCCTCTTTCTCCAGCAGCCATAGCAGGGCGGGATAGATCAGCCCGCCCGCCCCGACGAGAATCGCGAGGCGCAGCGGCGCGGCCATGCCCGCGGGCAGCGCGCGCTCGATCAGCCCGACCGCGACCGCCATCACCAGCGCGGGGGCGAGGCCCGGCAGCACCGCGCGGCCGATGTCGGCCAGCGTCACCCCGATCACCGGCGCCGACAGCCGCGCGGTGACGATCAGCAGCAGCGGCATCGCGACGAGCCACGCCCAGGCGAGCCCGATCAACCCGAACTGCGCGCCGACAAGAAAGGCGACCGGAAAGAGAATCGCGCCGCACAGCGACGCCTTCATCGCGATTCCCGGACGGCCGAGCGCGTTGGTCACCGGCGCGAAGAGAATCTGCACCGTCATCACCAGCAGCGCGAGCGCGAGAATCTGGACATAGGGCACCATGCCGAGCCATTTCAGCCCGAACACCGTTTCGACCAGCGGCGCCGCGGTGACCGCGAGTCCCGCATAGGCGGGGGCGAGCACGAGCATCAGCAGGCGCACGGCTTTCAGGAAGTTCCAGCGCACCGCGCTCTTGTCGCCCTGGATTCGCGCATAGGCGGGAAAGGCGACCTCGTTGAGCGGCGGCACGAATTTCGAGACGAAGATCTGCGCGAGGAACAGCGCCTCGGCATAAAGCCCCAGCGCATGCGGATCGAATCGGCGGCCGGCGATGAAGATGTCGGCCTGCGTCTGGACCAGCCAGAAGAAGTGCGAGGCGAGCACCGCCGAGCCGAAGGCGATGATCTGCCCGCAGCCGCGAAAGTCGAAACTCGGCCACACCAGAAGCCGCGCCGCGACGGTGAGTCCGATCGCGCGGGTCCAGAACAGCGCGATCGGCGCATAGACCAGGGTCCACACGCCATAACCCGACAGCGCGCAGCCGAGCGCGGTGCCGGCGCCGACCAGCGCGGCGGCGAGATTGACGAACGCCTGTTTCCTGAAATCGAGCGCCCTGCTCATCATCACCTCGGGCAGCGCGATGAACGGGGTCGCGAGGAAGATCAGCGCCTGGACGCGCAAGAGGTCGGCGACGATCGGCTGGCCATAATAGGCCGCGGCGAGCGGGGCGCCGAAGAACTGGATCGCCGCCAGCAGCCCATTCAGGAGCAGAAGCAGCCCGAACGCCTGGCGGACGCGAAAGGGATCGAGCTGCTCCGACTGAACGAGCGCGCTCGCGAATCCATAGCCATTGAGGAAGGCGAGGAAGGCGAGAATCACCTGAGTCATGGCAAAAAGGCCGTAATCCGCGGGATCGAGCAGCCGAATGACGGCCAGGGTCGATCCCCAGGTGATGATCTGCGCGAGGATTTGGCTGCCCGATCGCCAGATTACCGCGCTGCGCACACGGCTGCCGAATGCGGCGGCATTTTCCGTTTCCGCCGCTCCGGCCTTGTTTTCTGCGGGTTTGGTCACCAATTCATCCTTCTCGAACCGGGGCTTTCCCGATCCGCTGATCATCTTTTGAAACAAAATTGCAAAAAGGTTGTTGACGCGAATCAGAGAGGGGCCTAGAGGCCTGTTCACCGGACGGGGCGCGGCGCCAAACGCCACGAACCACCCGGTCGCCAACAGATACGGACAGATGTCCCCCGATAGCAATAGCGGGGAACGACAACTGTCCGCCATTTCTTGTCGGTGGCTCTTTGAAATTGTGATTGTCGATGAAGGGACATGTGGGCGGCGGCCCTGGGTCTTGCAGCTTT
>NZ_LMGF01000003.1:326242-388742 GCF_001427085.1 Sphingopyxis sp. Root1497 | reverse complement strand
GAAGGTTAAATGGGAAGGGTATCACCGAAGTGAATACATAGCTTTGGTGAAGCGAACCCGGGGAACTGAAACATCTCAGTACCCGGAGGAAAGGACATCAACAGAGACTCCGTTAGTAGTGGCGAGCGAACGCGGACCAGGCCAATGCCTTTGATTCAACTAGCAGAAGCTTCTGGAAAGGAGCGCCATAGTGGGTGACAGCCCCGTATGCGAAAGTGATGTCAAAGGATTCGAGTAGGGCGGGGCACGTGAAACCCTGTCTGAACGTAGGGGGACCACCCTCTAAGCCTAAGTACTCCTGTATGACCGATAGTGAACTAGTACCGTGAGGGAAAGGTGAAAAGCACCCCGATGAGGGGAGTGAAACAGTACCTGAAACCGAACGCCTACAAGCAGTTGGAGGGTCCTTGAGACCTGACAGCGTACCTCTTGCATAATGGGTCAGTGACTTAGTGTAACAAGCAAGCTTAAGCCGTTAGGTGTAGGCGCAGCGAAAGCGAGTCTGAATAGGGCGACTGAGTTTGTTGCATTAGACCCGAAACCCGGTGATCTAGGCATGACCAGGCTGAAGGTGCGGTAACACGCACTGGAGGGCCGAACCGTTCAATGTTGAAAAATTGTCGGATGAGTTGTGTTTAGGGGTGAAAGGCCAATCAAACCGGGAAATAGCTGGTTCTCCGCGAAATCTATTGAGGTAGAGCGTCAGACGAATACCATGGGGGGTAGAGCACTGGATGGATGCGGGGGTCGCGAGATCTACCAATTCTAACCAAACTCCGAATACCCATGAGTAATATCTGGCAGACAGACGGCGGGTGCTAAGGTCCGTCGTCAAAAGGGAAACAGCCCTGACCTACAGCTAAGGTCCCCAAGTCACGTCTAAGTGGTAAAGCATGTGGGAATCCCAAAACAACCAGGAGGTTGGCTTAGAAGCAGCCATCCTTTAAAGAAAGCGTAACAGCTCACTGGTCTAAATAAGGGTTCCTGCGGCGAAAATGTAACGGGGCTCAAGACGTGCACCGAAGCTTAGGGTGTGTAGTTTACTACACGCGGTAGCGGAGCGTTCCGTAGGCTGATGAAGCGATCTGGTAATGGGTCGTGGAGGTATCGGAAGTGCGAATGCTGACATGAGTAGCGATAAAGAGGGTGAGATGCCCTCTCGCCGAAATCCCAAGGGTTCCTGCTTAAAGCTAATCTGAGCAGGGTAAGCCGGCCCCTAAGACGAGCCCGAAGGGGGTAGTCGATGGGAACCACGTTAATATTCGTGGGCCTGGAGGTGTGTGACGGATCTCGTAAATTGTCTGACCTTATTGGATTGGTCAGGCTTTGAAGAGGTTCCAGGAAATAGCCCCTCCATTATAGACCGTACCCTAAACCGACACAGGTGGGATGGTAGAGTATACCAAGGCGCTTGAGAGAAGTCTCCTGAAGGAACTCGGCAAATTGCCTCCGTACCTTCGGAAGAAGGAGGCCCCACATCTGGGCAACCAGTTGTGGGGGGCACAGGCCAGGGGGTAGCGACTGTTTAGCAAAAACACAGGGCTCTGCTAAGTCGGCTTCAAGACGACGTATAGGGCCTGACGCCTGCCCGGTGCCTGAAGGTTAAGTGGAGTGGTGCAAGCTGCGAAATGAAGCCCAGGTAAACGGCGGCCGTAACTATAACGGTCCTAAGGTAGCGAAATTCCTTGTCGGGTAAGTTCCGACCTGCACGAATGGCGTAACGACTTCCCCACTGTCTCCAGGAGATGCTCAGCGAAATTGAATTCTCCGTGAAGATGCGGAGTACCCGCGGTTAGACGGAAAGACCCCGTGCACCTTTACTGCAGCTTCAGAGTGGCATTAGGAAAGAACTGTGTAGAATAGGTGGGAGGCTTTGAAGCATTGGCGCCAGCCGATGTGGAGCCACAATGTGAAATACCACCCTGTTGTTTTCTGATGTCTAACCTCGATCCATGAAACTGGATCAGGGACCCTCTGTGGCGGGTAGTTTGACTGGGGCGGTCGCCTCCTAAAGAGTAACGGAGGCGCGCGATGGTAGGCTCAGGACGGTTGGAAACCGTCTGTTAGAGTGCAATGGCATAAGCCTGCCTGACTGCGAGACTGACGAGTCGAGCAGAGACGAAAGTCGGTCATAGTGATCCGGTGGTCCCGAGTGGAAGGGCCATCGCTCAACGGATAAAAGGTACGCCGGGGATAACAGGCTGATGATTCCCAAGAGCTCATATCGACGGAATCGTTTGGCACCTCGATGTCGGCTCATCACATCCTGGGGCTGGAGCAGGTCCCAAGGGTTTGGCTGTTCGCCAATTAAAGTGGTACGTGAGCTGGGTTCAGAACGTCGTGAGACAGTTTGGTCCCTATCTGCCGTGGGCGTCGAAATTTGAGAGGAGTTGACCCTAGTACGAGAGGACCGGGTTGAACATACCTCTGGTGTACCTGTCGTTCCGCCAGGAGCGCAGCAGGGTAGCTATGTATGGACGGGATAACCGCTGAAAGCATCTAAGCGGGAAGCCTCCCTCAAGATAAGATTTCATAGAGCCGTGGAAGACCACCACGTTGATAGATCGGATGTAGAAGCGCGGTAACGTGTGGAGCTAACCGATACTAATTGCTCTATTCGCACTTAAGAGTCCCACCATCAACGACAGTCCTGTAGGATTGTCCGCGACGTGGATGATTGTAAAACAGTCCATATTGCACGGGCATCGATTGAAACCCTTTTTGACCTACGCCGGCTTCATTGCTTGGTGACCATGGCGTCAGTGACCCACCCGATCCCATCTCGAACTCGGACGTGAAACCTGACAGCGCCGATGGTACTATGGCTCAAGCCCTGGAAGAGTAGGACGTCGCCAGGCATTGCAGCCGGCGTATGGTCGAAAAACGGAAAAACCCATTCACAAGTTCAAAGGCCGGCAGCGATGCCGGCCTTTTGCTGTTTTGCGGCTCAGAAGCCGCATATTGGTGGCGCGGGATGGAGCAGCCCGGTAGCTCGTCAGGCTCATAACCTGAAGGTCGTAGGTTCAAATCCTACTCCCGCAACCAACAAGACCCGCCTTCTGGCGGGTTTTTTTGTGTCCGGCAGCGGCGAGAGACCGCGCTGCGGGTCGCGATCGCTGGAAAATGCGGCCCAAAGGACCTATTTTGCACCCATGACCACCTATCTCGACGTCACCGCCACCACGCCGCGCACGCGCACCGGCGCGATCAAGCTGCACGGCCCCGATGCCTTTGCCGGCATGCGCCGCGCGGGGCGGATCGCGGCGGAGACGCTCGACGCGCTGGTGCCGCTGGTGGTGGCCGGAGTCAGCACCGCCGCGCTCGATGATTTTGCGCGCGACGCGATCGTTGCCGCCGGCGCGGTGCCGATCAACATCGGTTACCAGGGCTATCGGCACGCGAGCTGCATCTCGGTCAACCATGTCGTGTGCCACGGCATTCCCGGCGACAAGGCGCTGAGCGAAGGCGACATATTGAACATCGACCTGACCGCGGTCGTCGATGGCTGGCACGGCGACACCAGCCGCATGTTCCTCGTCGGCGACGTGCCGCTGAAGGCGAAACGGCTGGTCGACGTGACCTATGAGTGTCTGATGCTCGGCATCGAGGCGGCGGTTCCCGGTAACCGGCTTGGCGACATCGGCCATGCGATCCAGCGCCATGCCGAAAAACATCGCTATTCGGTGGTGCGCGACTTCGTCGGCCACGGCGTCGGTCTCGTCTATCACGACGAACCCGACGTGCATCATTATGGTCGCCCCGGCACCGGACCCGAACTGCGCCCCGGCATGATCTTCACGATCGAGCCGATGATCAATATCGGCAAGCCGGGGGTGAAGATCCTCGACGATGACTGGACCGCGGTGACCCGCGACCGGTCGCTGTCGGCGCAGTTTGAACATTCGATCGGCATCACCGAAACCGGGCCCGAGATCTTCACGCAGAGCCCCAAGGGGCTGAATCACCCACCCTATCGGTGAGTCCGCCTATTTGGCGAAGAGCTGGCCGAGGTCGGCGAACGCCTTGAATTCCAGCGCATTTCCGGCGGGATCGCAAAAAAACATCGTCGACTGCTCGCCGGGCTGGCCCGCGAACCGCGTGTGCGGTTCGATCACGAAGGTCACCCCATGCGCCCGCAACCGGTCGGCGAGAGCGTGCCATTCGGCGGGGGGCAGGACGACACCGAAATGCGGTACCGGCACGGCGTGGCCGTCGACCGGATTATGCCCCGCGACGCCCGCGCGCTTCGCATCGACGCGGTGCGCGACGATCTGATGGCCATAGAGGTTGAAGTCGATCCAGTCGGGGTCGCTGCGCCCCTCGGGGCAACCGAGAATCCGCCCATAGAAATGGCGCGCGGCGTCGAGGTCGTCGACCGGGAAGGCGATGTGGAACGGGGCGAGGTCGGTCATGCTGCGGTTTTGCCGCAGACCTGCCCGGAAAGCCACCCCGCCCCTTGGGTTGTGCGCCGCAACATGCTACGCGCGCGCCCATGTTGACGATCAGTAGCCTCACCGTGCGCCTTGGCGGGCGTGCCATTCTCGACCGCGCGACCGCGAGCCTGCCGGGCAAGAGCCGGACCGGGCTGATCGGGCGCAACGGCGCCGGCAAATCGACGCTGATGAAGGTGATGATCGGCCAGCTCGAGGCCGACGAGGGTGGCATCGAAATGCCGCGCAAGACGCGCCTCGGCTATATCGCGCAGGAAGCGCCGAGCGGCACCGCGACGCCCTTCGACACGGTGCTCGCCGCCGACACCGAACGCGCCGAACTGCTCGAAGCATCGGAGACGGTGACCGACCCCGACCGGCTCGGTGACATCCACGAGCGGCTGATCGCGATCGACGCCTACACCGCGCCGGCGCGCGCCGCGCGCATCCTGATCGGGCTGGGGTTCGACGAGGCGATGCAGGGTCAGCCGCTCGACAGCTTCTCGGGCGGGTGGAAGATGCGCGTCGCGCTCGCCGCTTTGCTCTTTTCGAACCCCGACCTGCTGCTGCTCGACGAACCGTCGAACCACCTCGACCTCGAAGCGACGATGTGGCTTGAATCCTTCCTCAAATCCTATCCCGGCCAGCTCGTCGTGATCAGCCACGAACGCGACCTGCTCAACAATGTCGTCGACCATATCCTGCATCTCGAGGGCGGCAAGGTGACGCTCTATCCAGGCGGTTACGACGATTTCGAGCGCCAGCGCGCCGAACGCGCGGCGCAGCTCGCGGCGGCAAAGGCGGCGCAGGATGCCCAGCGCGCCAAGCTGCAGGATTATGTCGCACGCAACAGCGCCCGCGCCTCGACCGCGAAACAGGCGCAGTCGCGCGCCAAGCAGCTCGCGCGGATGCAGCCGATCGCGGCGCTGTCCGAAGATCCGAGCCTGGCGTTCGATTTCCCCAGCCCCGACGAGCTGCGCCCGCCGCTGATCACGCTCGACCTCGCGAGCGTCGGCTACACCCCGGGCAAGCCGATCCTGCAGCGGCTCAACCTGCGCATCGACCCCGACGACCGCATCGCGCTGCTCGGCCGCAACGGCAATGGCAAGACGACGCTGGCGCGGCTGCTCGCGGCGCAGCTGACGCCGATGGACGGCGAAATGGCGGCGACGGGCAAGATGCGCGTCGGCTATTTCACCCAGTACCAGGTCGAGGAACTCGACGGCGGCGACACCCCGCTCGAACATATGACGCGGGTGATGGAGGGCAAGACGCAGGGCGCGGTGCGCGCGCAACTCGGGCGCTTCGGTTTCTCGGGCAACAAGGCGACGACGCAGGTGGCGAAGCTGTCGGGCGGCGAGCGCGCGCGGCTGGCACTGGCGCTGATCACGCGCGACGCGCCGCATATGCTGATCCTCGACGAACCGACCAACCACCTCGACGTCGATGCGCGCGAGGCGCTGGTGCAGGCGCTCAACGGCTTCGACGGCGCGGTGATCCTCGTCAGCCACGACCGCCACATGCTCGAACTCACCGCCGACCGGCTGGTGCTCGTCGACAATGGCACCGCGCGTGATTTCGACGGCAGCATGGACGATTATGTCGCCTTCATTCTCGGCAAATCGTCCGAGAAGGAGCGCGGCGCGTCGAAGGCCGACCGCAAGGAAGACCGCAAGGCGGCGGCTGCCGCGCGCGAAGCGGCGGCGAAGATCAAGAAGGCGGTGTCGGACGCCGAGGCCGATCTGGCGAAATATGAGGTCGTGCTGACCGCGATCGACCGCGCGATGTTCGATCCCGCAGGCGCGGCGAACGAATATAAGGGGCTAACGATGAGCGAATTGTCGCAGCGTCGCGGCAAGATCGTCGCCGCGCAGCAAGCCGCCGAGGCGCGCTGGGTCGAGGCGAGCGAGGCGCTGGAGCGCGAGACCGCCTAGGCGGTCCGCCGACGCGCTCTGGCGATCGAGGCGCTCTGGATCGCCGCCAGCAGGAACAGGATGACCGCGATGAATCCGCCGAGCGCCGTCACGATATAATAGGTTTGCCGCCCGCCGACCGAATTGGTGGTCATCAGATAATGCGGCGACGCGGTCGCCACGCCCTGCTTTTCGAACGCCGCGACGACGTCGGCGGGCAGGCCGTTCTCGACCAGCACCCCCTGCATATGATCGGCGAGGAAGATGTTGGTGCGCGGCGCCTCGCCGCTGTCGGCAAAGGCATAGCTCGCGCGGTCGATGAAGAAACGCACCGGCGCGTCCTTCGCGGCCCCTTCGGCGACGACGGGCACATAGATGGTCTGGTGGTCGATATCGGCCGAGCGCGAGCGGAACGCCTCGTCCATCTGCAGCGCGCGGTCGGTGTCGGGGACGGCGCGCGCAAAGATCGCCGAGCCTGTCGGCGGTGCCGCGCCGCCGAGCGCGGCGAGATCGACCGTCGCCGGCGGGTCCGACGGGTCGGGGAGCGTCTGCGAGTATAGATAGGAACCGCCCGCGACGAGCGCGAGAATGACGCCGCAGATCAGCACGCCGCTACGCACCCGGTGCAGGATCGGCACCGGATCGTCGCCCGCGATCAGCGAGGCCTGGTTCAGCAATTCACGCTCGCGGAGCACGCGAAACGCGGGGATCGCGAGGATGAAGGCGGGGACGAGCGCGGTCCAGACCTGCTCATACCCGCCCCATTTCGCGATCTGCCATTCGGCGAGCCAGCGGTAGAGGCCGCTGAAATGGCTATATTCCCACCAGGCCCAGCCCGCGACGAGCGCCAGCCAGCCGATCGCGAGCCAGAAGCGGAGCGCCGATGGCCGTGTCATATTGTCCTCGTCGCCCATAGTCGCGGTGCCGGCGGGGGCGTCAGGGGCCGGTCTTCACCGGCGCGACGTTGACCTTCTGGGTAATGTTCGTTGCGGGCGAAAATTTGTTCGCCACCGCGGACGGTCCGTCGAACTTGATGTGGAAGTCGCCGCTGGCGCCCTGGACATTGTCGAGCGCGTCCTCGGTCAGTTCGACCGCGCCGGCTTTCGACACTTCGGTTTCGCGTTTCTTGGTCATGGTCTGTCTCCAAATAAGCCGGGGTTCAGCCCGGCGCCACAAGCGACCCAAGTCTCGCTCGTCCCAGATACACTGGAACCGACATGGGAGATAGACCGATTCGGCCCCCGCTTCAGTGCGGCGGGTCACAGCCACGGCATGCGGCATGTCGATTGACTCGGCGGCCGTATTCCATCATAATAGTTTCAATTGAAACTAGATGAGGAATGACCATGGCCGACCTGTTCGACAATCCGCTGGGCCTCGACGGTTTCGAATTCGTCGAATTTTCGGCGCCCGAAAAGGGCGTGCTCGAACCGGTGTTTCAGGCGATGGGCTTCACCTTGATCGCGCGCCACCGCTCGAAGGACGTGCAATTGTGGCGCCAGGGCGGCATCAACCTGATCGCCAATTACCAGCCCAAATCGCCCGCCGCCTATTTCGCCGCCGAACATGGTCCGTCGGCGTGCGGCATGGGCTGGCGCGTCCGCGACGCGGCGAAGGCCTATTCGGAAGCGATCGCACGCGGCGCCGAACCGGTCGAGGTGATGCCGGGGCCGATGGAACTCCGCCTGCCCGCGATCCGCGGCATCGGCGGCTCGATCATCTATCTGGTCGACCGTTACGGCGACGACCTCAGCATCTACGACATCGATTTCGTCTATGAGGACGGCGTCGATCGCCATCCGGTCGGTGCGGGTATGCAGCTGATCGATCACCTCACCCACAATGTCTATGGCGGCCGCATGGCGCATTGGGCGGCGTTCTACGAGCGCATCGCGGGCTTCCGCGAGATCCGCTATTTCGACATCAAGGGCGAATATACCGGGCTGACCTCGAAGGCGATGACCGCCCCCGACGGCAAGATCCGCATCCCGCTCAACGAGGAAGGCGCCGGCGGCAAGGGCCAGATCGAGGAATATCTGCGCGCTTATAATGGCGAGGGCATCCAGCATATCGCGTTCAGCTGCGACGATCTCTACGTCGCGTGGGACAAGCTCAAGGCGCTCGGCAACCCCTTCGCGCCGGCACCCCCCGCGACCTATTACGAGATGCTCGAAAGCCGCCTGCCCGGCCATGGCGAGTCGGTCGAGGGTCTGCAATCGCGCGGCATCCTGCTCGACGGCTCGACCGAGGACGGCGACCCGCGCCTGCTGCTCCAGATTTTCGGCCAGACGGTGATCGGCCCGGTCTTCTTCGAATTCATCCAGCGCAAAAAGGACGAGGGGTTCGGCGAGGGCAATTTTACCGCGCTGTTCAAATCGATGGAAATGGACCAGATCCGCCGCGGCGCGCTGACCGTCGAGGAGCCGGCCGAATGACCAGCCCGATCAAATTGGGCGGCGTCCACCACGCCGCCTATCGCTGCAAGGACGCCAAGCAGACGGTCGACTGGTACGAGCGTATGCTCGGCATGACCTACACCACCGCCTTTGCCGAGGATCATGTGCCGTCGACCGGCGAATATGACCCCTATATGCACGTCTTCCTCGACGCGGGGAATGGCAACATCCTGGCGTTTTTCGAGCTGCCCAACCAGCCCGACATGGGACGCGACACCAACACCCCGGCGTGGGTCCAGCATCTGGCGTTCAAGGTCGGCAGCTATGACGAACTGGTCGCCGCCAAGGCGCATCTGGAGAGCGAGGGCGTCGATGTGCTCGGCCCCACGCATCACGGCATTTTCAAGTCGATCTATTTCTTCGACCCCAACGGCCACCGCGTCGAACTGGCGTGCGACATCGGCACCGCCGAGCAATATGCCGAGCTGCGCCGCGTCGCGCCGCTGATGCTCGAAGAATGGAGCCAGACCAAGAAGGCCCCGCGCCACGCGGATTGGCTGCACACGGCGGCGAACGAGTAGGCCCGATCAGAACGTCCGCGAGAAGCTGACCAGATCGGCGTCGGGGTCGCCGTCGCCGCAGATCATGCCGCGCAGCATCTGCGCGGCCATCATCGAAAAGGTGATGCCATTGCCGCCATAGCCCATCGCGGCGTAGCAGTTTGGCATGCGCGGGATGCGACCGATCGTCGGGGTGCCGGTTCTGCTGTCGCCGAAACTGCCCGCCCAAGCATGGGCAGGTGTCGGATCGATTGTCGGCAGCAGTGCGCCCAGCTTGCGCGAAAGGGTCCTGGTCTTGTCGGCCAGTTTGGCATCCCGTTCCTCGGCATCGCTGATTTCCTCATCCTCGCCGCCGCAGATGACTTCGCCCGCCGGGGTGGAGCGGATATAGAGATAAGGGTCTGCGGCCTCCCAGATCATCGCTGCGGTCGGCCAGATCGCGCGCGGTTGTGCCTTGGTCGCAATCGACCAGCTCGAGATGATCCGGTTCCCCTTGCGCGGGATGCCTTTCATCATTTCGTATCCCGCTGCGACGACCAGATACCGTGCCCGGATTTCGCGTCCATCCGCGCTCTGCAGGGTCACGCGGCTGTCGCTGGGTGAGACGTCGCAAATGTCGACCGGGCTATAGACCCGTGCCCCGCGACCGATTGCGACGTTCAGATATCCTGCCGCCAGCTGACGCGGGTCGGCCGAATAATTGCCGAAGCCTATGATGGCGTGACGCCCGGCGATGCCATAGCGATCAAGGACTGTGGCCGGTTTCAGCAACTCGATTTCGAACCCCGCGCGCCGCCGGGCATCGGCCTCGCGCGCGAGGCCCTCTGGATCGAGGACATTGCCATGCAGATAGATCGACCCGCGCGTCGCGGCGTCGACCTTCAGCCCGAGGCGTTCGGTTCGCTCGCGCAGGGCATCGACGGCTTGGCGCGACCGCCGCCACAAACGTTCGGCGCGATCGCGGCCGATCTGTTCGGACAAGAGCGATAGCGGCGTGTCGATTTCATATTGCAGCATCGCGGTCGACGCGGCGGTCGATCCGTCCAGCGGACGGCGGCGATCAAGCACGACGACCTGAAGTCCGGCCTCGGACAGCGTTTCGGCGATCAGCGCTCCCGAAATCCCGGCACCGATGATCGCTACGTCGCAGCGGATATTCCGGTTCAAACTCTGCGTCGGGATCGTCGGCCGCCGCCGGGCCGACCAGATCGACTGACCGGTTCGCAGATCGCGATGACGGGTGACCGAGACTTGAGCCGACATGAGATCCTCCTATCGCGACAGGAGCGACGTTCGTTCAATTCGCGGCGTGCAAAGGGGTTGCAGCCGGATCCTGCGCTATTTGCGGTCGAGCCCCATGCTCTGCAGCGTCGCGCCGCTGCATTTGTCGGCTTCCTTGGTCTTGCCGTCGCCCGACAGCGCGCCGATCGCCAGGAACCCGGCGACCACCGCGACCAGGAAGGCGCCGGTGACCCAGATCAGATATTTGTCGATGAATGCCTTGATCGGCGCCCCGAACAGCCGGAACAATATGCCGACCAGCAGGAAGGAAAAGGCCCGGCTGGCGAGGCTCGCCCACAGGAAGGTCCAGAAATTCATGTGGATGAAGCCGGCGGTGATCGTCAGCAGCTTGAACGGGATCGGCGTCGCGCCTTTGATCAAGATAATTTCGGCGCCGAATTCGCGCAGGTAACAGGCGGCGGGCGGGAAGGCGTCGGTCAGCCCGAGCACCCCAAGCAGCCACAGCCCGACGCTTTCATAGAGGAAGAAGCCGATCGCGTAGCCGAACATGCCGCCCGCGACCGAGGCGAGGGTGCAGATGACCGCATAACGCACCGCCTTTTTCGGGTTGGCGAGGCACATCAGGCCGAGCAGCGGGTGCGGCGGGATCGGGAAGAAGCTCGCCTCGACAAAGGCGACCAGCGCCAGCCAGGCCTCGGCGTGCGGATGCGCTGATTTCTCCATCGTCCAGTTGTACATGCGATGGATCAGGCCGGGCCGATGGGTGGTGGCGGTCATGCTGGTCCTTTGATGCGACAATTCGCGCGAGCGTACCTATGGCGGTGGGCCGGGGCGAAGTCGAGATGCTGTTCCCCGGCGAAAGCCGGGGCCCAGATTGCTAGCCCAACCTTGCCCTCATGGACCCCGGCTTTCGCCGGGGAACATTCCATCAATGCCTGAAATGCCGCATCCCGGTGAACACCATCGCCAGCCCCGCCGCGTTCGCCGCCGCGATGACCTCGTCGTCGCGGATCGAGCCGCCGGGCTGGATGACGCAGGTCGCACCCGCCTCGACCGCCGCCAGCAACCCGTCGGCGAAGGGGAAAAAGGCGTCGCTCGCCACCGCGCTGCCGACCGTGCGGGCTTCGGCCCAGCCATGGCTCTCGGCCGCCTCGCGCGCCTTGACCGCGGCAATGCGCGCGCTGTCGCGGCGGTTCATCTGCCCCGCGCCGATGCCCGCGGTCGATCCGCCCTTGGCGTAAACGATCGCGTTCGACTTCACATGCTTGGCGATCGTCCAGGCGAACAGCGCGTCGGTCAGCTCTTCCTCGGTCGGCGCACGGTCGGTGACGATTTTCAGGTCGGCGCGGGTGATACGGCCATTGTCGCGGCTCTGCGCCAGCCAGCCGCCGGCGATCGTCTTCATCATGATGCCGCCGCGCGCCGGGTCGGGCAGTTCGCCGGTCAGCAGCAGGCGCAGGTTCTTCTTCTTCGCGAACACCGCGCGCGCGTCGGCGTCGGCGTCGGGGGCGCAGACCACCTCGGTGAAAATCCCGCTGATCGCCTCGGCCGTCGCGCCGTCGAGCGGGCGGTTGACCGCGATGATGCCGCCGAAGGCCGACACATCGTCGCATTTCAGCGCCGCGTCATAGGCCTCGGCGATGGTGGCTGCCGTGGCGACGCCGCAGGGGTTGGCGTGCTTGACGATCACGCAGGTCGGATCGGCCTCGCGGAATTCGGCGACCAGTTCGAGCGCGGCGTCGGCGTCGTTGATATTGTTGTAGCTGAGTTCCTTGCCCTGAACCTGTTGCGCCTGCGCGATGCCGCGCCCGGCGGGGCCGGCGGGCAGATAGAGCGCCGCCTTCTGGTGCGGATTCTCGCCGTAACGCAGCTCGGTCGACAGCTTGGCGGTCAGCGGCAGCGTGTCGGGGAAGAATTTGCCCTGGTCGGCGAAAGCGAACCATTGCGCGATCATGCCGTCATAGGTCGCGGTGTGCGCAAAGGCGGTGGCGGCGAGGCGCTTGCGCAGCGCCAATGTGGTCGCGCCATTGTTGGCGTCCATTTCCGCGATCAGTGCGGCATAATCCTCGGGCTCGGTGACGATGCCGACGAAGGCGTGGTTCTTCGCCGACGAGCGCACCATCGCGGGGCCGCCGATGTCGATATTCTCGATGATCGTATCGCGGTCGGCGCCGCTCATCACGGTCTGGAGGAAGGGGTAGAGGTTGACGACGACCAGATCGATCGCGCCGATCCCGTGCGTCTCCATCGACGCGACATGCGCCGCATCGTCGCGCACCGCGAGGATGCCGCCATGGACGGTCGGGTGCAGCGTCTTGACGCGGCCGTCCATCATCTCGGGAAAACCGGTGAGGTCGGAGACGTCGAGCACCTCGTGCCCCGCTTCGCGCAGCGCCTTGGCGGTGCCGCCGGTCGACACCAGCTCGACCCCGTGGCGGACGAGCGCGGCGGCAAGCTCGGCGAGCTCCGCCTTGTCGCTGACGGACAGCAGGGCGCGGCGGACGGGAATCAGGTCGGTCATGGGGAAGGCGGCCTTTGCAGGATGGGAAAGACGCGGCCCCCCTAGGCGCCAAGGGACGTTAGGGCAAGCGTCGTCGCCCCCGCGAAGGCGGGGGCCGCTGGCAACCTTGCGCTAGACCTCTTGCGGCCCCCGCCTTCGCGGGGGCGACGGATATCAGATTCCCAGCGCCGCCGCGATCTGGTCCCAGCGCAGCAGTTTGAAATTCTGCGCCCTGGGGGCGTTGTCGCCGTCCTGCGCGAGGAAGAGGCCATCGGGATAGGCGGGGCCGAAATGGCCCGCGACCGCCTCGATGCCGTCGGTGTCGCTGGTCGCGCCATATTTGCCGGCGGTCACCGCGAAGCGGCCGACATAGTCCATGCTCGGCAGCTTGAAGACCGCATAGGCGTTGTCGCCCTGGCTCGACGCGAGCAGGTAGCGCTGGCCCTTATGGTCGATCGTCGCAAGGCCCTCGACGTCGGCGACGAGGCGCTGGTTGTCGACCGGCGCGACCATCTTGGCGTCGACGCCCGCGCCATTGGCGGTAAGCCGCCAGATGCCGGCATCCTCTTCGCCGACGTACAGCGTATCGCTGTCGAAGACGCAGCCTTCGGACTGGGTCGGGATCTTGTGCTCCCATTGCGCGGTAAAGCGCGGCGCGGCGCCGTCGACGGCCAGCGTCCCGACGCGCACCGTGCCGTCCTTGATGATCAGCGCAGCGGTCAGCGGTTCGCCCGGCGCGGTTTTTTTCAGGCAGAAGCCATAGGCCTCGCCGGTGCCTGCCGCGGCGCGGCCGAGCGCGGTCAGACCTGTGGTGGCGGGATCGATCCGGAACAGCGCGATATGCGCGTTGACGCCGTCGTTGCGGTCGCTCGCCGCGACGATGTTGCCGACGACGTCGACATTGTTGACCAGCCCGCCCTTGATGAAGGCGATATCCTTGCCGGTCAGGTCATAGACGTGGATGCCCGCCTTCTTGTCGGTGGCGATGATCAGCGCGCGGTTCGGGTTGGCGGGATCGACCCAGATCGCCGGATCGTCGGCGGCATCGGCCTTGCCGGTGCCGACCGGATCGGTCTCGCCGGTCGCGGCGACGGGGACGGGCGGGAGGCCGAAAAAGACGGGTTCCTTGGCGCCGCAGCCGGCGAGCGCCGTTGCGAGGCCGAGGGTGGCGAAGAGTTTTAGGGTCTTGGTCATGTCATTTCCCCGATGCGACGCAGACGCCGCCGTCCGGCCCGACCTCGCCCGAACACCGGCGCGTGGCGAGCGTCGGTTCGGTGATTTCGGCCAGGCGATTGCCCTTGTCGGTGCGTGTCAGATCGAAGCCGTCGTACAGCTTGCCCGACGCGGTGAAGGTGCGGAACTTGATCGTCTTCGGCGCGACGTCGACGATCTGGTAGAGTTCGGTCGCCTCGGCGACCTTGTCGGGTTGCCAAGGCGTGCGGTCGTTGAGCTTGTACATCTTCGAGCCCGTCACCGAGACCAGATAGACCGGCCCCTGGATCATGCCGTCGGCGCGAGCCTTGGCGCTTGCCTCGCGGCCCGCCTCGCCGGTCAGGCGGCTGTAGCAATGGTCGTGGCCCTGCAGCACCAGGTCGACCTTGCGCTTTTCGAACACCGGCTTCCACGCCGCCTTGATCTCGGCCGTGTCGTTGGGGCGGGCGCAGGTGAACACCGGCTGGTGGAACAGCACGACGTTCCAGTTCGCCTTCGACGCGGCGAGCGTCCGGTCGAGCCAGTCGGTCTGCGCCTGCATCGACCCGAGGTCGATCGCCGCGGTGCCGTCGAGGACGATGAAGCGCACCCCCTGATAGTCGGTGTAATAAGTCGTCGCTTCGACCGGCTTCACCCCGTTCCGGGGCAGCGCGAACTGCGCCGGCCAATAGGGGCCGAGCTTGCGGCTTTCACTGCCGTCGGGCCGGATGTCGTCGACATATTCATGGTTGCCGGTCGCCGGCACCTGCGGGACGATCGCATAATTATAGCCGCCCGCCTGGTTCCACTCGCCCCATTCGTCGTCATGGTCGAGGTCGTCGCGCTGGCCGACGAGGTCGCCGGCATGGACGACGAGGCGGATGTCGCCATTGGCGTGAAACGCCTGGCGGATCACGCGGCTGGCATAGGTCAATATGCCGTTCTGGACATCGCCGAGATAGAGGAAGCGAAAGGGCTTGTCGGCGGCGGCGGCGGTGCGGAACTGATACCATTCGCTCCAGCCGGCGGCGCCCTTCACCCGGTAGCTGTACGCGGTATCGGGGGTCAGTCCCTCGAAGCGGATCTGGTGATAGAGCGCGCGGCCATAGCTGCTGTCGACCGGCATCGACGTGCCGCCGACCAGCTTTGCCTTTTCCTCGAGCGTCGGGCCGTCGACCGACACCGCGAGCTGGGCCTGCGCCTCGGCCTGCGCGGTGTCGGTGCGAAAGGCGACCGCCATCTCACGCGCCGGGTCGGCCCCGGGCGTGAGGACGATGCGGTCGGCAAGATTTTTGGGGGCATAGGGAAGACCCGCCGAACGGGGGATGGGCTGGCCATCCTCCGTCCGCGTGACGATCGCGAAGCCGGTCGTCGCGGGTTCGGCGGCCGCCGCCGTCCCTGCCAGCAGCGTCGCCGCGAGCAGCGACAGGGCGAAGCTCCGCTTGGTCGTCATCATGTCTTCCCCGTGCCCCGACGTCATCAGAAGCTCGCCGAAACGCCGAACTTCGCGGTCCAGCTGTATTTTTCATACTGCAGGATGCGCTTCGCGCCCGCGAAGTTCTGATAGGCGAAATAGGGCGCGTCGGTGACGTTGATCCACTCGGCGAACAGGCGAATGTCCTTGGTGACGCGGAATTTCGCCGACAGGTCGAGCTGGAAATGCTGATCGACGAAACGGTCTTCGTCGGCATCGCCGCCCAGTTCGTCGAGATATTTGTCGCGATAGGTCCCCGCGGCGCGCAGCGAGATCGGGCCCTTTTCATACCCCAGCGCGACGTTGAAGGTGTGCTTCGACGAGGCCGGCAGGTTGATGCGGCGCGGATCGGTCAGGTCGTCGCCCGCGAACACCGTGCCCTTGGCGTCGGTGAAGGTGTAGTTGGCGTTGAGCAGCAGCCCGTCGAGCGGCGCAGGCAGGAAGGTGAAGCGCTGCGCGAAGCTCAGCTCGATCCCCTTGACCTTCGCGGTCTCGCCGTTTGTGAAGGTCGTCGCCTTCGTATAATCGATGCCGAGGATTTCGCCCGGGGTGGTGTCGGTGAGCTCGACGATGAAATCGTCGATCGACTTCCAGAACACCCCGGCGGTCAGCGCCGAATTGTTGCCGAAATAATATTCGGCCGACGCATCGATGTTCCAGGCGCGATAGGGCTTCAGATTCGGGTTGCCGAACTCGGCTTCCAGTTCCTCGTTTAGGACGACGCGCGGCGCCAGGTTCGACAGCTTGGGCCGCACCAGATTCTTGTACCCGGCGAGGCGCAGGACAAGGTTCTGGGCGGGTTCGAAGCGGAAGGTCAGGCTGGGCAGCCAGTCGGTGTAGTTGCGGGTGATCCGGTTCGGCGTGATGTCCAGCGTGTCCTCGTTGATCGCGAAGGCGCGGATGTCGTTATAGGTGCGTTCGAAACGGACCCCGCCGACGATGCGCAGCGCGCTGCTGTCATAGCGGCCGAGCAGATAGCCGGCGAGTACGTCCTCATCGATCGCATAATCCGACGAGGTCGAATTGATGATCGTGTCGTCCTCGTTGAGCCTGAAGGCGTCGGGATTGCCGTAATAGAAGAGGCTCGGCGCATGCTTGTCGGGCAGCGGCCCCAGATCCTGAATACGATAATTGTAGCTGGCGGCGAGGACGTTGCCGAGGTTGTAGGTGCCGTTGAACCCGTCATAGACCAGCGCGTCGAGGTCGTAGGACTTCGAACGCCAGCGCGACTTGACCCCGCCCTGCAGCGTGAAGGTGCCGTCGTTCATCGCGAACTCGCGCGCCACGTCGCCGCGTGCCATCCATTCGCGATCCTGCGAATCCGACAGATCGGTGACTTCCAGCTCGTTGAAGCCGTAGCTCGCGGTGTTGTTGAACAAGGCGGTGTTACCGGTGACCGCGAACAGCGGCCGGCGCGGGTCCGAATAGTCGAAATTGACCCCGACCTCGTTCGCGCCGGTGCCCGCGAAGCGCGCACGGAAACGCGTCGGGTCGACCGAACCGTCTTCCTTCTCGCTCGCCTTCGAATAGCTGCCCGAATAGGTCAGCTTCCACGGGCCGGTTTCGGTTTCGCCGCCAACGACGAGCGAGGCGATCTTCTGCTTTTCGAACCGGTCCTTCATGCGGCGGCGCACCTCGATGCGGCCGTCGGCGCTCGAGAATTCGGCGCTGGTCTCGGTCGATTCGCGCGGATCGCCGCTCATGATGAAGATCACGTCGCCGCGATATTCCTGGTCGGAGAACTGGCTGTAGAGGCCGCGGGCATAAAGCTTGGTGGTGTCGCTCGGGCGCCAGTCGAGGCTGAGCGAGCCGCCGAGGCGCTTCCGTTCGACGTCATAGTCGCGATACTGGATTTCGCGGGCAAAGGCGTTGCCGTCCTGCTCGTCCCAGTCCGCCGCCTCGATATTGTCGGTTTCGAACTTGCGCTGGTAATAGCTGATGCCGCCGGCGATGCCGAAATTGTCGGTGACGCGGGTCGAGAAATCGAGGCTGCCCTTGGGGGTCAGCGCGTCGGCATAATTGTTGTAGCTGCCCTCGAGCTTGACCGAGAGCAGGTCCTTCTTGCGGTCGAAGGCGCTGGTGGTGTGGATTTCGATCGACGCGCCGATCGTGTCGGCGTCCATGTCGGGGGTCAGCGACTTCTTGACCTCGATCGATTCGATCAGTTCGGCGGCGACGACGTCGAGCGCGACCGAGCGGACGTCGCTTTCGGGTGCGGGCAGGCGCGCGCCGTTGATCGAGGCGGCGTTGAGTTCGGGGTCGAGGCCGCGGACCGAGATGAAGCGGCCTTCGCCCTGGTCGTTGAGGATGTTCACGCCTGGCAGGCGGCGCAGCGATTCGGCGACATTCTGGTCGGGGAACTGGCCGATCGCGTCGCGGGTCAGGACGCTTTCGACGCCGTCGGCGGCGCGCTGGCGCGACAGGCTGCTCGACAGGTTGGCGGCCTGGCCGATGACGAGGATCGAGCCGTCGGTGCCGACCGAGAGATTGGCGATCACATTGCCGCTGTCGGTGACCGTGACGCTCCGGGTGACGCGCTCGGCGCCGCTATAGCGTGCTTCGAGCGTGTAGGTGCCCGCGGGAACGTCGACGAAGCGATAGCTGCCGTCGCGGCTGGCTTCGGCGACGCGGTCGAGTTCGACGATGCGCACTTCGGTGCCCTGCAGCGCGCGGGTGTCGGTGGCATCGGTGACGGTGCCGGTGATGTCGGAGGCAAAGGCGGTGCCGGGAATCGCGGCGGCGAGCGAAAGACAGGTGCCGAGCAGGATGCGCGACCGGACATTCAAAAGCTTGGACATAAATCCCCCTGGAGAGTGGAAAGATCGTCCGGTCCTGTTGGCTCCGGACGAGTCGAGGGGGCCAGTGACAGCGCTCTATGACCGCTGTGTTACGGGGGTGTCACACTAATGAAACAGAAGGAAAGCGGTTTCCGCGCCAGCGCTACGGATTGCGCCGAAAGTGGCGCCCGAAGATTTTTGACGCCGCGCGGCGGCGATCAGCCGATATGTTTGAAGATCCAGCCGATGCTGGCACCGCCCGCGGGCGCGGTGCCGGTGACGACGAGCTGCTCGGCCGGGTGCGGGCGGCCTTCGCCGTCGACCCACAGGCTTTCCTCGATGTCGAGCGCGCCCTCCGAGGTGCGGAATTGCCACAGCGGCCCGCCGTTGATGCGCAGCAGCGCGCCGAGCTTGTCGGCGGTGAGGCTCGCCGACAGCGCGGGTCCGAGGTGGAAACGCAGCACGAACGCCTTGTCGCCCTTGCGGCGGCTGCGCGGGGCGGGGAGCAGCTGGTCCTCGCCGCGCAGTTCGCGCCCGTTGGGCGACAGGATCAGCAGGCGGCGGTGGATCAGGCCATGGCGGCGGGCGTAGCCGTCGTGGCTCATCTCCAGCCGGCTGCCCTGCGGCGTCTCGCGCCGGTCGAGCTCGACCTCGGTGACCCCCTTGCCGAGCGACCCGCTCGCCAGGATCGCGGTCGAATTGCAATCGGCGAGGATCAGGGTCGAATGCGCGGCGGTGGTACGCAGCCCGCGCGCGAGGTCCTCGGGGATCGTCGCGCCGGTCAGCGCCGCGCCGCCGCAATTGACGATGATGCGGTCGGCGCCGTCGCTGAGTTCGAAGGCGAGCGTCGAGGCGCAGCCCGCCTCGGTCACCCGCGCGATCGGCGGCGGCGCGGCATCGGCGAGCAGCACGACCTTGTTCGCGACGAGCCGCTGATAGCCCCAGTCGCGCGCCTGCTTGAGCGGGCGGGTGCGCACCCCGCTGGCGGTCACGATCGCCTGGATCTGCTCGGCCGCGGTCGCCCCGCTGCCCTGCCAGCTGCCCATGCCGCCGTCGGCGTGGACCAGCCCGAGCAGCGCCGGAACCGCGCGTGCGAGCACTTCCTGCACGAAAGGCGGCACCGCCATGCGGCGCATGTCATAGACGCGCGCGAGCATCGACAGCGCCATGATCGCGTCGAGCTGCGCCTGCGGCGAGCGCGCGATATTGCCGCCGTCGGCGTAGAAGCTGGTTTCCAGCACCTTGCGCAGCCCCGCCTCGCCAAAGATCTGCCGCGGTTCGCCGCCGGGCATCAGCAGCGACGCGGCGACGATACCGGTCCAGGCGACGAGCTGGCCGATGCCGGGACGCGTCTTGTCGGCGACGCGGTCGAGGTGGCGCGCGGCGCGCGCGAGATGGTTGAGCACGGCCGAACGATAGATGAGGTCGCTCGACGACAGGATCAGCGGCGCATGGAACGCCCAATAGAGGATGCGCCAGCCGGTGTTGTCGGCGCGCCAGGCGGGTTCGCTGACGGTTTCGCCATGCGCGGTGAGCCAGTTGCGCACCATCGCCTCGGCGATCGGGGCGCCGTCGGCGCGGGCGCCGGTCGCGGCGAGGTCGCGCAGCCAGGCGAAGCTGTGGAGATAGTCGGCAAAGGTCGGCGCGACGGAGAGCGCCGCGAAATCCAGCTCGCCGAGCGGCTGCTTGAGTCCCCGGTGGAGGAAATGCCCGGCGCGGATCGCGGTGCCGGCGCGGGTGTCGCCGGGAATCGGGTCGGTCGGCACGCCGAGCAGCTTGAGCGGGAAGCGCCCTTTCAGGCGGAAGGCGTGCAGCGGGGTGCGCCAGGTCAGGCGGGTAAAATGATTGGCGATGCGGTCGCCGAGCGACAGGCCCTTTTCGGCGGGCAGGCGGATCAGCCGTTTGCCGGGCTCGATCGTGTCGTCGATCGGCGGGGTATCGTCGCCCGCATCGGGAAGCTGGTCGATGGGGGCAGAGGTCAAGGCTCTTCCCTTCACCGATCAGGCGCCGCGGAGGCTTCGGATATTGTCGGCGTAAGCGTCGGGGCCGCCGCGGAAGGTCGCGGTGCCGGCGACGAGGACATCGGCGCCCGCGGCGATCGCCAGCGGCGCGGTCGCAACGTCGATGCCGCCGTCGACCTCGAGCCTGATGTCGCGGCCGCTCTTGTCGATCATCTTGCGTACCGCCTCGATCTTGCGGAGCTGGCTGGTGATGAAGCTCTGGCCGCCGAAGCCCGGGTTGACGCTCATGATCAGCACCAGGTCGATGTCGTCGATCAGATAGTCGAGCATCTTCGCCGGGGTCGCGGGGTTGAGCGACACACCGGCCTGCTTGCCCAGCGACTTGATGTGCTGGATGCTGCGGTGGATGTGCGGTCCGGCCTCGGGATGGACGGTGATGATGTCGGCGCCGGCGGCGGCAAAGGCGTCGAGAAAATGATCGACCGGCGAGATCATCAGATGGACGTCGAAGGGCAGGCTGCTGTGCGGGCGCAGCGCCTTCACCACTGCGGGGCCGATCGTCAGGTTCGGCACGAAATGGCCATCCATGACGTCGATATGCACCCAGTCGGCGCCGGCGGCCTCGATGGCGCGGACTTCCTCGCCCAATCGCGCGAAATCGGCGCTGAGGATCGACGGGGCGATGCGGACGGGGGCGATGTGTGACGGGGGCGTGACGGGGGACATGACCACCGGCCTTAACCATCAACCCCTTGGGGGGCAAGCGGGCCTTCGGCGCCAGCGGTGGAAAAGGCGCGATGGCGGCAAGGTCCTCCCTGCGGCGCTGCCGTGGGGAGGGGGACCGCCGCGAAGCGGTGGTGGAGGGGCCGCGGCCTTGCGCCAGCCTTTGACGGCGTCGGCCCCTTCGTCAGCCGCTGCGCGGCTGCCACCTCCCCATCGCTTCGCGACAGGGAGGACCGTTCATCGCCAGCGCCAGCCGCCCTCGGTGCGGGCGCGATAGATCGGCAGCGGCGCGAGGCCCGCGAGGACGATCGCGATCGTCATCATCGCCGGCCGGTCGCGCAGCAGCGTCGCGATGCCGGTGATCAGCGCGATGTGGAGCGCCATGAACAGCCAGCCCTGCCAGGCGATCGGCAACCCGCTGCCATAACCGCTATTTTTGGGACGAAACCAGGGCTTCTTGTCCAGCAACAGATGCAGCATTTTTCAGCCTTCCTCTTTCGGCGGGCGGCCGCGTTTGGCGGCGACCGGCGGCTTGACCCTGATCCCGCGCCGCGCCAGCGCCTCGCGCAGCAGCACCTCGATCTGGGCGTTGGCGCTGCGCAAATCGTCCGCCGCCGCCCGCTCGATCGCGGCGTAGAGCGCCGGATCGACCCGCAGGGCAAAGGCTTTTTTGGACGACGGGGACACGGCCTCATCCGCCTCAGTAAAGCGAGCCGGCGTTGACCACGGGCTGGGTGTCGCGTTCGCCGCACAGCACGACCATCAGGTTCGACACCATCGCCGCCTTGCGCTCGTCGTCGAGTTCGACGACGCCCTTTTCGGAGAGCAGGTTGAGCGCCATCTCGACCATCGTCACCGCGCCCTCGACCAGCTTCTTGCGCGCCGAGATCACGGCCTCGGCCTGCTGGCGGCGGAGCATCGCGCCGGCGATTTCCTGCGCATAGGCGAGGTGGGTCAGGCCGCATTCGTCGACGGTGATCCCCGCGACGCTCAGCCGTTCGATCAGCGCCTTGCGCAGCTCGACCCCGACCTCGTCATGATTGCCGCGCAGGGTGATTTCCTGATGCTCGATATCGTCATAGGGATAGCGCGAGCCGATCGAGCGCACCGCGGCCTCGATCTGTGCCATCACGAATTCCTTGTAATCATCGACGTCGAACAGCGCCTGCGCGGTGTCGGTGACGCGCCACACGACCTGCGCCGCCATCTCGATCGGGTTGCCGCGCAGGTCGTTGACCTTGATCTTGTCCGAAATCACGTTGTTCGCGCGCACCGCGATCTTCTTGCGGGTCAGCCAGGGCAGCACCCAGCGCAGCCCGGCTTCGCGGTCGGTGCCCTTGTAGCTGCCGAACAGCTGGATCGCCGCGGCTTCATTGGGGTTGATCAGGTAAAATCCGCACAGGATCAGCAGGCCGGCCACCGCGCTCGCGGCGACGACGGCCCATTTCCAGGCGACCTGGACGTCGGCGGTCGCGTTGGTGATCGCCGCCCAGGCCGCGATGCCAAGCAGCGCGAGCCAGACGAGCAGCATCAGATAGCCGCTCGCGGTCGCGGCGCGCACTTCCCGCGTCGGGTTCAAACCCGCGGCCACATTCGAATCAGTCATCATGCCCTCCGATATAATTATGATATCATATTTATATCGAATTTCACGGCTGTCAACACGCCGGTTTCCGGCGCCGCTGGCCGGGCTTGCCAAGCCCGGCCTTCGCACCCCAATATCGGCGATATGCGCGATGATCGACAAATTACGGAACGCCTCCCCGCCCGCCTGAACCGCTGGCTACGCCGCTATGGCCCCGCCGAAGTGGCGGCGGTCGCCACCAGCTATGGCGGCTTTCTGGCGGCGAGCGCGATGGGCGCGCCGCTGGTCGGCGCCGCTTACGCCGCGGCGATGGTGGAAAATGTCGGCTTTTACGGCGTCATGGGCGCGCAGGCGGCGTGGACCGCCGCACCGGGGCGGCGCTGGCGCGCGGTGGCGCTGCTGCTCGTCGAATTCGGTCCCGCCGAACTGCTCGACACCTTCGTCATCCGTCCCGCGGCGATCGGGTTCACCGTCTGGCTGCTCGGCCCCGCGCTCGGCATCCTCGCGGGCAAACTGCTCGCCGACGTCGCCTTCTACGCGCTGGCGATCGCGACCCACGAACATCTGCGCCGCAAGGGGCTGGGGTGATCGCGGGGAATCCACCGCCTTTGCTCAGCGCCACCATTCTTTTAGCTCTTTCCACCAGTTCGCTGGCAGGGCGGTCTCTTCAACGGGTTCATCGCCGTCAAGATATTCGGCGGCTTTGGCCCTCGGCGATTTATGAAGATCCAGTAGTGCGCGCATCAATGCGAGTTGGGCCGCCGAAAAACCCGAACTGCCTCGCTTTATGACCCGATATCCTCGCGTGTCGCCGATTTCGAAGAAGACCGCCATGCCGTCGCATCCCGCCATATCGTTATCGAACGGGGCTGACGCAATCTGCGCGTTTTCCGCGAGCGCCTTGATATGGGAAAGCCTCGCGGGAGAAAGGCTAATCCTTGTTTGCTCGGCGATGGCGGTTGGCGGCATGTCCGCCCGATCATCCAGTGTCGTGACGAGCGCTTCGCCGCTGCGGCCGTCCCGGGAAGATATGCGAACGATCGTTGCACCATCGAACGACGGAAGGAAGCTGAGCCTGAGGATATAGGCCTGATCGCGGCGGTCTCCCGCGCGGGACAATATGGGCTCCTTGGCTGCGCGCAGCGCTTGGGCGATCCACTCTTCCATGAATTCCGCCTCGCCAGCATATCGCCCGAACGGAATGTTGCCGATCGGCAGGTAGGTCGAAGACTCTTGTCCCTGTGTCTGGTCGCGGGGCGCCCCGTCGCGCGTCGCATAGGCGACACTCACCGCGATCAGGATCAGGGCGGCCAGCGTCAGAAAAACGCGTCTGCGCATGGCCGCCCCTCTCGCTTATTCGCCGGTCGGGAAGCCGCGCTTGTGGAGCAGCGCCTTCACATCGGGGTCGCGGCCGCGGAACGCGCGATAGGCTTCGGCGCGGTCGGTTTCGTTGCCAGTCATCAGCAATATGGTGCGGAACTTGTCGGCGACTTTGCGGTCCCACGGGCCGCCGGCTTCGGTGAACGCCGCCCAGGTGTCGGCGTCCATCGTTTCGGACCAGAGGTAGGAATAATAGCCCGCCGAATAGGCGTCCGAGCTGAACAAATGGCCGAACTGCGGCAGGCGATGCCGCATGACGATTTCCTTCGGCATGCCGATTTCGGCGAGCGTGTCGCGTTCCAGCTTGTCGATGTCGGTCGGCGGGGTCTTGCGGTCGTGGATCTTCATATCGACGATCGCGCTCGACAGATATTCGACCGTCTCGAACCCCTGGTTGAACTTGTTCGACGCGAGGATCTTGTCGACCAGCGCCTGCGGCATCGGTTCGCCCGTCTTGTAGTGCGTCGCATATTTCGACAGTACTTCGGGGGTCATCAGCCAGTTCTCGTTCACCTGGCTCGGGAATTCGACGAAATCGCGCGGTACCCCGGCGAGCGCGGGGTAATAGATGTGCTGCAGCAGATAATGGATGCCGTGGCCGAATTCGTGGAACAAGGTCGTCGCGTCGTCGAGGCTGACCAGCGTCGGCTCGCCCTTCGCGCCTTCGGTGAAATTATTGTTGTTCGACGCGAGCACATTGCGTTCGCCGCCCAGCGTCTGCTGGCTGCGATAGGTCGTCATCCACGCGCCCGACCGTTTGCCGTCGCGCGCGAAATTGTCGAGATAGATCAGCCCGACATTCTCGTTCGTCTTGAGGTTATAGACTTCGAAGGTTTTGACCTTGGGATCGAAGACCGGAACGGTGCCGGTGTTTTCGCGGAAGCCGAGGTCGTAGAGTTGCCCAGCCGACCAGAACATCGCCTCGGTCAGCTTGTCGAGCTGAAGATAGGGTTTCACCTCGCTCTCATCGAGGTCGTATTTCTGCTTGCGAACCTTCTCCGCGTAGAAGCGATAATCCCACGGCTCGATGGTCAGCTTCGGGCCCTTGCCGGCCTTGGCTTCGGCGTCGGCGATCGCCTGCATGTCGGCGACCTCTTCCTTCACCCGCGCGACCGCGGCGGGCCACACCTTCATCATCAGGCCCATCGCGTTGGCGGGGGTTTTCGCCATCGTGTCGGCCATGCGGTACGCGGCATGGTTGGGGAAACCGAGCAGTTCGGCGCGCTGCTGGCGCAGCTTCAGTATCTCGGCAATCGTCGTGTTGGTGTCGTTGGCGTCGCCATTGTCGCCGCGGTTGACGAAGGCCTTGTACACCTTTTCGCGCAGCGCACGGTTGGTGGCGTTCTGCAGCACCGGCTGCGCCGACGAGCGGGTGTTCTTGATCGCCCACTGGCCGGGTTTGCCATTGGCTTCGGCGGCCGACGCCAGCGACGCGACGAAGCCGGGTTCGAGACCCGCCAGTTCGGCCTTGTCGGTGACGAAGGTATAAAGTTTCTCGTCGCCGAGCAGCTTCGACGAGAAGGTCGAGAACAGCCCTTCGAGCTTGGCGTTCATCGCGACCAGCTTGGCCTTGTCGGGGGCCGACAGGTTGGCGCCGTCGCGGACCATCTCATCATAGCTGCGCTCGACGATGCGGATCTGCTGCGCATTGAGGCCGCTCGTGTTGCGCGCGTCATAGACCGCCTTGTAGCGCGCGAAGAGCTTGGGCTCGAGGAACAGCTCGGTATAGAAGGTGGAGATTTTCGGACTCCACTCGGCGTCGATATCCTCGACGCGGTCGTTCGACTTGTTCGACGATTGCACGCCCCACAGCGCGAACACGCGGTCGGCGGTGTCGCCGGCGAGCATCATCGGGACATGGGTGTTCTCGAACGTCGCGGGTTCGGGGTTATCGATCACCGCCTGCACCTGCGCCTTGGTCTCCGCCATCGCCTGGGTGAAGGCGTCGGGGAAGAGTTCGGGATCGAGCTTGTCCCACGGCGGTACCCCTTCGAAGGGGCCGGTCCAGGGCGCGAGCAGCGGGTTGCCATCGGCGGGCGCTGTCGCGGCCGGCTGGGCAGGGGCGGCGGTTTCGGCGGCGTGGGTCATCTGGCTATAACCCACAAGCAGCGCAGTCGATGCAAGCATCATCGACGCGCGGCGAAACTGGCGGCGGGCAAAAAGGGGCGCGTTGCGCGGCATGTTTCGAATCTCCCGGTGGAAAAGGTTTCGGGTGAAACCATGTCGGCGGGCGTCTTAACCAGATGTGACGGTTATGTGCAAGTTTGGGGCCTGCGACCCTCCCGCCGCAAGGCGACAGCGAGGAACTCACCCCTCGAACATCGGCTGCGCGAGCCCCGGCACATCGACCCGGAAGCTGAACACCCCGCCCGCATGCGGTTGCGCCGTCCGCTCGCCCTCGGTCAAATTCTTGCCCGCGCTGGTGACGAAGGCGGTGCACAGATCGTCGCCGCCGAAAGCGAGCATCGTCGGCCGCTGGACGGGCAAGTCGACCGTCTGAAGCAGTTCGCCCGCGGGCGACATGCGAACGATCCGCCACCCATCCCACAGCGCCGACCAATAGCAGCCTTCCGCATCCACCGCGGCGCCGTCGGGGCGGCCATTGCCCTCGGGAAATTCGTGGAACAACCGGCCTTCGCCGAGCGTCCCGGTCGCGGGATCGACATCATAGGCATGGATGCGGTGCGTCGGCGTATCGGCGTGGTAGAAGGTGCGCCCGTCGGTGCTGAACGCCGCGCCGTTGCTGGTCATCAATCCGCCGAGCATTTTTGTGAGGCTGCCGTCGGGGTCGAGACGGTAAAGCGCGGCGTCGCGTTTCGGCTTGTCGGCAGTCAGGCTGCCGATCCACAGGCGGCCGGCGCTGTCGACGCAGCCGTCGTTGAAGCGCTGGTGCGGCAGCTCGGCGAGCGCGGCGGGACCGAACGGACGCGGTACGGCTCCCCAGTCATCGATCAGCGCGCAGCCGTCGCCGAGCGCGGCAATCAGTCCGCCGCTCGCGCGCGGCGCGACGCAGCCGACCGGTTCCGCCAACTGCATCCAGTCATGGTCGCCGGTCGCGGGATCGAGCCGATGGATCTGCTGCGCGTCGATATCGACCCAATAGAGGCGGGCTTCGCCGGCGTGCCAGCGCGGCGACTCGCCGAGCAAGGCGCCGGCATCGAGGAGAAGTTGGACCATCGGCGCGCTGTAACCTGCGCCGTCGCCGCTGCCCAGCGCCTGCAAACCTATTCGTCGCTGCGGCTTTGTGCGAGCGATGCCGCGACATTCATGCCGTAACGGCATTTCTACTTGACGTGCACGTAAACGTAAGGTCAGGTGGCGGGCGAAGGGCGCGCGCCAGCGCGGCCATACACGCGCGCCGGCTCCCCGCTTTCGTCCGGCCGTCATACGGGAGAAGAAGACGATGTCGCTCGATAACCTGTCGCGCTCGGCCTATGGCGAGGATCATGAGGCGTTCCGCGCCACGGTCCGCCAGTTCCTCGAAAAGGAAGTCGCCCCCAACGCCGCGCAATGGGCCGAGGACAAGATCGTTCCCAAGTCGATCTGGCCCAAGGCGGGCGAACTCGGCATGCTGTGCCCGACGGTGCCCGAGGAATATGGCGGTCTCGGCCTCGACTTCGGCTATAATGCGATCGTCGACGAGGAAAGCGCCTATTACGGCCGCGCCACTACGGGCTTCTCGCTCCAGTCGGACATCGTCACCTCCTATATCGTCAAATATGGCAGCGAAGAGCAGAAGAAGCACTGGCTGCCCAAGATGGTGGCGGGCGAGGTGATCACGGCGATCGCGATGACCGAACCGGGCACCGGTTCCGACCTTCAGGGCATGCGCACGACCGCGAAGAAGGATGGCAATCATTATGTCATCAACGGGTCGAAGACTTTCATCACCAACGGCCAGAACGCCGACCTGATCCTCGTCTGCGTCAAGACCGACACCGAGATCCAGCCGGCATGGAAGGGCGTGTCGATCGTCCTCGTCGAGGCCGATCGCGAGGGCTATGAGCGCGGCCGCAATCTCGACAAGATCGGGCAGGACGAAGCCGACACCTCGGAAATGTTCTTCAACGACGTCCGCGTCCCGATCACCAACTGCCTCGGCGAAGAGGGACAGGGCTTCATCTATCTGATGAGCGAGCTTCCCCAAGAGAGGCTGTCGATCGCGGTCAGCGCGCAGGCGGCGTCGCAGCGCGCCTTCGACGACACGGTCGAATATACCCGCGACCGCAAGGCGTTCGGCAAGCCGATCCTCGATTTTCAGAACAGCCGCTTCGTGCTGGCGGACCTCAAGGCCAAGCTCCAGGTCGGTTGGGCGCATCTCGACTGGGCGCTGGCGCGTCACATGAAGAAGGAACTGACCCCCGAAGAGGGCGCCGCGGCGAAGCTGTGGCACACCGAGTTGCAGTGGGAGGTGATGGACAAATGCCTCCAGCTGTTCGGCGGCTCGGGCTATATGAACGAATATCCGATCGCCCGCGCTTGGCGCGCCGCGCGCGTGACGCGGATCTTCGGCGGCACCAACGAAATCATGAAGGAATTGATCGGGCGGAAACTCTGACGGCGGCATGAGCAATAAATAGGGACAGTCCCTATTTATGCAGAACAGTCGCCCGGCAATTTGATGTCACCGGGCATAAATAGGGACTGTCCCTATTTATTGCGCCCCACGAAGAAAGGAACTCCCCATGGCTCATGCTTATATCGTCGATGCCGTTCGTACCGCTGGCGGCAAGCGCGGCGGCCGGCTCGCCGGTGTCCACCCCGTCGACCTTGGCGCCGCTGTCTTCGATGCGATCGCCGACCGCAACGATTTCGACACGTCGAAGATCGACGACGTCATCACCGGCTGCGTGTCGCAGGGCGGGCAGCAGACGATGGATTTGGGCCGCAACGCCGTGCTCGCGTCGAACCTGCCCGACTCGATCCCCGCGGTGACGATCGACCGTCAGTGCGGATCGTCGCAGCAGGCGATGATGTTCGCGGCGCAGGCGGTGATGTCGGGCACTCAGGACATCGTCCTCGCCAGCGGCATCGAAAGCATGACCCGCGTGCCGATGGGCAGCGTCGCGACGCTCTTCATCAAGGAAGGCCTCGGTCACTACAAGTCCGAGCGGCTCGAGGAAAAATATCCCGGCATCATGTTCAGCCAGTTCATGGGCGCCGAGATGATCGTCAAGAAGCATGGCTTCACCAAGGACGACCTCGACGCCTTCGCGCTCGAAAGCCATCGCCGCGCCAAGGCAGCGACCGAGGCGGGCCATTTCAAGCGTGAGATCGTGGGGCTGGACATCGACACCCCTGAAGGCCGCGCGATGCATCTCGTCGACGAGGGAATCCGTTTCGACGCGACGCTGGAAGGCATCGCCGGGGTCAAGATCCTGCAGGAAGGCGGCACGATCACCGCCGCTTCGTCGAGCCAGATTTGCGACGGTGCGTCGGCCGCGCTGATCGTTTCGGAACAGGCGCTGAAGGACCATGGCCTCACCCCGCGTGCACGCATCCACCATATTTCGGTGACCGCGGGCGACCCGGTGATCATGCTCGAAGAACCTTTGTTTGCGACCGAAAAGGCGCTGAAGAAGGCGGGCATGAGGATCGAGGACATCGACGCCTATGAAGTGAATGAGGCCTTCGCGCCGGTACCGCTCGCCTGGCTGAAATATCTGGGTGCCGACCATGCGCGCCTGAACGTCCACGGCGGCGCGATCGCGCTCGGCCACCCGCTCGGCGCCAGCGGCACCAAGCTGATGGCGACTTTGCTCGGCGTGCTCGACGCGACCGGCGGCAAATACGGCCTCCAGACGATGTGCGAAGGCGGCGGCCAGGCCAACGTCACGATCATCGAACGGCTGTAAGCAATTTGGCGTCGCCCCCGCGAAGGTGGGGGCCGCTATCGGGGTAGCGCGAGGCTGCCAACGGCCCCCGCCTCCGCGGGGGCGACGAATATGAACTAGGGAGACCAATATGAAACTCGATTCCACCGTTTCCGCCGTCGTCACCGGCGGCGCCTCGGGCCTCGGCGCCGCGACCGCGCGCGCGCTGGCGGCTAAGGGCGTCAAGGTCGCGATCTTCGACCTGCAGGAAGAAAAGGGCACCGCACTCGCGGCCGAACTAGGCGGCGTGTTCTGCGAATGTAACGTCACCGACGACGCGTCGGTCGATGCCGCTTTCGCCAAGTCGCGCGAAGCGATCGGCCAGGAGCGCATCCTCGTGAACTGCGCGGGCACCGGCAACGCGATCAAGACCGCGAGCCGTTCGAAGGAAGACGGCAGCATCAAGCATTTCCCGCTCGATGCCTTCAACTGGATCATCCAGATCAACCTCGTCGGCACCTTCCGCTGCATCGCCAAGTCGGCGGCGGGGATGATGACGCTGCCGCCGATGGAAGACGGCGAGCGCGGCGCGATCGTCAACACCGCGAGCGTCGCGGCCGAGGACGGCCAGATCGGCCAGGCCGCTTACTCCGCATCGAAGGGCGGCGTCGTTGGCATGACGATCCCGATCGCGCGCGACCTCGCGAGCGAGAGCATCCGCGTCAACACGATCTTGCCGGGCATTTTCGACACCCCGCTGCTCGCGGGCGCGCCGCAGAATGTCCGCGACGCATTGGGCGCCTCGGTGCTCAATCCGAAGCGCCTCGGCAACCCGGCGGAATATGCCGGTCTCGCGCTGACGATGATCGAGAATGGCTATTTCAACGGCGAGGACGTCCGCCTCGACGGCGGCATCCGCATGGGCCCGCGCTGATATGGCCAAGCCGGAAAGCTGGCGGCTCGATGCCGCCAGCTACCCCGCGTCTATCGAATTGCAGACGCGGTTCCAGGACATGGACATCAACGGCCACCTTAACAATGTGGCCTTTGCCGCCTTGTTCGAAAGTGGCCGGGTGCTCCTCAACCGCGAGGTGCGGCCGCTGATCGATCGCCCCGCGAACGAGCGGACGATGGTCGCGATGGTCGAGATCAATTATCTGGGCGAGGGCAATTTCCCCGACCCGGTGACGATCACCAGCGGCATCGGCCGCATCGGCACGTCGAGCTGGACGATCGTCCAGGCGATGTTCCAGAATGGCCGCGCGATCGCAAGCTGCGACACCGTGGTCGTGTGCCGCACCGACGGTCAGGCCAAGCCGCTGCGCGCCGAGATGGTCGCGGAACTGACCGACAAGCTGGTGACGCCGGCCAATCCATAGGGACTGTCCCTGTTATTCGTCGATCGTCGTATCGCTGTCCGGGACCGACCGGATCAGGTCGCGGGCAAAGCCGATCAGGCCGATCTGGCGACGACGCTTCAGCCGTTCGGCGCGCAGGATCGCCATGACTTCGCCATAGCATTCGTCGACCTGATCGTTGATCAGCACATAGTCATAGCCGTCCCAGTGGCTGATCTCGTTCGCCGCGCGCGCCATGCGCGCGGCGATCACCTCGTCGCTGTCGGTGTTGCGCGCGCGCAGCCGCCGTTCGAGTTCTTCCATCGTCGGCGGCAGGACAAAGACGCGCACGACGTCGGGGCCGGCCTCCTGATACAGCTGCTGCGCGCCCTGCCAGTCGATGTCGAACAGCACGTCCTTGCCGGCATCGAGCAGTTCGTCGACGCGCGCGCGGGGGGTGCCGTAACGATGGCCGAAGACATGCGCCCATTCGAGGAACTCGCCGTCGGCCGCCATCTGCTTGAACGTTTCGGTATCGACGAAATGATAATCCTTGCCGTCGACCTCGCCGGGGCGCGGCGGGCGCGTCGTCGCCGAGATCGACAGCGCGATATCCGGATCGGCGAGCAGCATCTTTTTCGAGATGGTGGTCTTGCCCGCGCCCGAGGGCGAGGAGAGGACGAACAACACGCCGCGGCGGTTGAGGTGGACGCTTTCAGCCATGCGGGCTAATTGCGCGACAGCGCGGCGCGGTCAAGCGGGAAGGGCGACGATGATCCTGGGGGTTTCACGAAAAGGCTGGCTGGTCGCCGTGGGGCTGATCGCGGTGTTCGCCGCGATCCTGTTCGCGATGGGGCGCCCGCCGATCTGCCCGTGCGGGACGATCAGCCTGTGGCACGGCACCGTCCAGTCGAACCAGAACAGCCAGCAGATTTCGGACTGGTACAGCTTCAGCCACATCATCCACGGCTTCATCTTCTATGGCCTTGGTCGCTGGCTGCTGCCGCGCCAGCCCTTGTGGGTCCTGCTGGCGCTCGCGATCGGAATCGAGGCGGCGTGGGAGATATTGGAAAACTCGCCGATCATCATCGACCGTTATCGCGAGGTGACGATGGCGTTCGGCTATTCGGGCGACTCGATCCTCAATTCGGTCAGCGACGCATTGTTCATGATCGCGGGCTTCCTCGCGGCGAGCCGGATGCGGTGGTGGGTAACGGTCGCGATTGCCATCGTCTTCGAGCTGTTCACGCTGTGGACGATCCGCGACAATCTGACGCTCAACGTCCTCATGCTCGTCTCGCCGGTCGAGGCGATCAAGGAATGGCAGGCGGGCGGCTGACGGCCTCCACCGCCGGGCGGTTTCGACGCGGCGCCGGACCCCGAGGACGGAGCGGATGTGCGAATCGGTGCAGCCCGAACGGACCCGTTCGGCTCGATCGACAGCCCGCGAACCCGTGACCCCCGGCCATAGTTGACGGTTCGTCATATTTTCTCTACGAGCGCAACCTCTATAACCTAGATATATAAGTCAGGGAGAGGCAGATGAAGCTTGGCAAGGCGTTCGCCGCTGGCACGATGGTCGCCATGGGCATCGGCGGATGGGCGGTCCCGTCCGCCTTCGCGCAGGACACGGGCGAGACGGTCGACACGTCGGACGCGATCGACGGCGATATCATCGTCATGGCGCGCAAGCGCGAAGAACGGCTTCAGGACGTGCCGCTCGCGATCACCGCGCTGTCGGGCGAAGCGCTGACCAACCAGTCGATCCAGAGCTTCCGCGACCTGCAGGAACAGACGCCGTCGCTGTCGATCAACCCGGTTTCGGCGGACCGCAACTCGACCGCCATCTCGCTGCGCGGCCAGACGCAGACCGACGCGCTGCTCACCACCGACCCCGCGGTCGGAATCTATCTCGACGGCGTCAACATCGCCAAGACGATCTCGACCGAAATGTCGAACCTGATCGACGTCGATCGCGTCGAGATATTGAAAGGGCCGCAGGGCACGCTGTTCGGCCGCAACACCACCGGCGGCGCGATCAATATCTTCTACAAGCAGCCGACCGACCATTTCGAAGGCAAGCTCGTCCTGCGCACCGACGAATATCGGCGTCGCGGCGCGTCCGCGATCGTCAACGTGCCGCTCGCGAGCACGCTGGCGCTGCGCGTCATCGGTCAATATGACAAGCGCGACGGCTATGGCCGCAACCGCGTCGACGGCAAATATATCGGCGGCGACCTCAACGGCGGCAACCTGCGCGCGGCGCTGCGCTGGGACGTCAGCGACGCCATCGACCTGACGGTCCGCGGCGATTACAACAAGGCCAGCACCTCGACCCTCGCCTGGCATATCGCCGGGGTGCGGCCGACGTCGGCGCTGTTGACCAACGCGATCGCCCAGGGCGGCAGCCTCGCCGACATCCTCGCGCAGAACGCCGACTATCGCGACGTCAACCACGGCGGCGAAAGCATCAGCCGGATCGAGGCATGGGGCACCTCCGCCACGCTCAACATCCGCCTGAACGACAGCATCGATTTTAAATCGATCAGCGCCTATCGCGAACTCGACCGGCTGACGCAGCACGATCTCGATGCGACGACCTTCAACCTCATTCTCGTTCGCCAGCCGACCCGGCAAAAGGTCTTTACGCAGGAATCGCAGATTTCCGGCGTGTCGCTCGACGACCGGCTGAACTGGATCTTCGGCGCCTTCTATTCGCGCGAAACGGGCACCGACGGTACGCGCACGATCAACTATAACACGACCACCAACGTCGACGGACGGACGGTGAACGTCACCGATGGTTCGGTCGAGAATTCGAGCATCGCGGGTTTTGCGCAGGCGACCTTCAAGCTTACCGACGCACTTAGCCTGACCGGGGGTCTGCGCTATACCAAGGACACCAAGGCGCTCGATTCGCGCAATCGCGTCGACCGGCCGCTGGGCACCTTCCTGCGCTGCAACCTGCCCACCGCGATCGTCGGCACTGTGACGACCGAGGCCGGCTGCGTCGCCAATCTTAAGCAAAACTATTCCGACTGGTCCTATATGGCGACGCTCGATTACAAGCCGCGCGATGGGCTGCTTTTCTATGCCCGCACCGCACGCGGCTACAAGGCGGGGGGCTTCAACCTGCGCGGCGGCGCCGATCCGCTGACCTTCCAGCCCTTCGATCCCGAAACGGTCACCGACTATGAACTGGGACTCAAGTCCGACTGGTTCGACCGCCGCCTGCGCCTCAACCTGGCGGGCTATATCTCGAAATATGACGGGATCCAGCGCACCGTGGTCGTCGGCAGCTCGCTGCCGCCGCCGAGCCCGCCGACGCTGACCGTGGTGCGCAACGCCGCGAAGGGGACGATCAAGGGTTTCGAGGCGGAGGCGACCGCGGTGCCGCTCGACGGCCTTACGCTGCGCGGCGCGCTCGGCTATGTCCACGCCCGCTATGACGATTATGTCAGCAACGGCGTGGATCGTTCGTTCGAACGCTTCCCCTATCTGCCGACATGGAACTGGTCGCTGTCGGCGGCTTATGAGCATGAGATGCCGGGCGGGCCGCTGCGCGCGCAGATCGACTACGCCTATAAGGGCACGCACGACGGCGCGCCGAGCAGCCTGACCGATCCGTTGACCAAGAGCTGGACGACGATCCAGGGCTATGGCCTGCTCAACCTCCGTATTTCCAAGACCTTCGAAAAGCCGTCGATGAATGTGGCGCTGTTCGTGAAGAACCTGACCGACAAGCGCTATGGCACCACGGTTCTCGATTTCTCGGGCAGCCTTGGTTATGTGCTCACCGCGCCGGGCGATCCGCGGATCATCGGCGCCGAAGTCAGCTTCGACTTCTGACGACAGGGGCGGGGCTTATGTCCCGCCCCCTCATCATGGGTGTCGGGCCGGTTCCTAGTGGATGACGGGGCGGGGGTGCGCTTCGTCGATCGGGATCGCCGGGGGCAGCGCGTCGCCCATGCTCTCGCCGTCCGAAAGTGGTTCGCCGGTGCCGGCATAGCTATCGACCACGCCTTCGCGGGCGAGTTCGGGATCGAGCGCATGCGCTTGCTCCGCTGCCTTGCGCGCCGCGACGCGGTCGGCCCATTTCTTGGTAAGATACCCCGCCGCGCCCCAGGCCGCGATCGCGGCATAACGCTGGGGAAACAGGCGCCGCGCCGCGAACAGGGTCGCCGCGCCGATCACCGCGCCCGCGACGGGGTGGCCGCCCTTCTGCTTTCCGATGGCGCTGCCGAGAACGCCGCCAACAATCCTGCCGATCATGCCCATCTCTCCTTCTCCCCATCAATTCCCGGAGGGCCGGGTCGGTTCCGCACCCAGCATCGTGCGCGGGTCGACGACGCGGTCGAAGGTGTCCGAATCGACATAGCCCAGATCGAGCGCGGCCTCGCGCAGCGTCGATCCCGTCTCATGCGCATGTTTCGCGATCTTCGCCGCCTTGTCGTAACCGATTTCGGGCGCCAGCGCAGTGACGAGCATCAGCGAGCGGTTCATCAGCTCGTCGATGCGGCCGCGATTGGGTTCGAGCCCGATCACGCAATGCTCGGTGAAACCCGCCATGCCGATTGCGAGCAGGTCGATCGAGCGCAGCACATTCGACCCGATCAGCGGCTTGAAGACGTTGAGTTCCAGATGCCCCTGCAGCCCGCCAACCGTGACGGCCTGATGGTTGCCGACGACCTGCGCCGCGACCATCGTCAGCATCTCGCACTGGGTCGGGTTGACCTTGCCCGGCATGATCGAGCTGCCGGGTTCGTTCGCGGGAAGGTCGAGTTCGCCGAAGCCGGCGCGCGGACCCGAGCCGAGCAGGCGGATGTCGTTGGCGATCTTGGTCAGCGCCACGGCGAGCGTGTTCAGCGCCCCCGAGAAGAAGACGAGCCCGTCGTTCGACGCCAGCGCCTCGAACTTGTTGCGCGCAGGTTCGAAGGCGATACCGGTGGTCTTCGACAGCTCGGCGGCGATCGCGACATCGAAACCCGCCGGCGCATTGAGTCCCGTGCCGACCGCGGTGCCGCCCTGCGCAAGCTTGTTGATATTGTGGGCGAGCGCGCCCTCGATCCGCGCGCGGCAGGCGATCAGCTGCGCGACATAGCCCGAAAACTCCTGCCCCAAAGTCAGCGGGGTCGCGTCCTGCAAATGGGTGCGGCCGATCTTGACGATGTCGGCCCACGCCTCGACCTTGGCCGCCAGCGCGTCGGTGAGGGCGACGATCGCGGGCAGCAGCCGCTTCGTCGTTTCGATCGCGACCGCGACATGGATCGCGGTCGGGAAGCTGTCGTTTGACGACTGCGCCATGTTGACATGGTCGTTGGGGTGGACGGGCGACTTGCCGCCGCGCTGCCCCGCCAGCGCCTCATTGGCGATGCCCGCGATCACCTCATTGGCGTTCATGTTCGACTGGGTGCCACTGCCCGTCTGCCAGATGGCGAGCGGGAATTGATCGTCATATTCGCCGGCAATGACGCGATCGGCGGCGGCGGCGATCGCATCGGCAACATGGCCATCGAGGCCGTGACTGCGATTGACCGTGGCGGCGGCGCGCTTGACCCGCGCCAGCGCGTGGACGATCGGCAACGGCATCCGCTCATGCGCGGGAAAAGCGAAATTGTGGCGACTGCGTTCGGTCTGCGCCCCCCAATAGGCGTCCGCCGGAACCGCGATCTCGCCGATGCTGTCGCTTTCGATCCGACTTTCGCTCATCCGATCAACATCCGCGTCACCAGCACCGCGCCGGCCCAGATCGCCGCGACGGTGCCCAGCAATTGCCAATAGCCGCTGTCGCCGACGCGCGGGCGCAGCCAGCCGGGGGCGAGCCAGACGATGACCAGCGCCGGGGTCGGCGCGAGCAGGCTGAAGCGCAGGATGCCGTCACCGATATCGCTGCCGGTGCCGCCGCTTTCGAGCAGCGCAAAACCCTCAACCCCCCACCAGAAGGCGGCGGTCAGCACGACCATGCCGGCGAGGGCCCAATATTGCCAGAAGCGGCTGGGGGGCCAGTTCGGGCCCGCCATCCTAGCGTTTCTTGCCGAAATCCACGGTGACGACGTTCGTCCCGTCCTCGGTCGTCACCTCGGGGCGATCATTGTCGGCCTCGTCATGCGGTTCGGGTTCGGCGCCGTCGTCGCTGACCTGGAACTGCAGCCCGAAATCGACCGACGGATCGACGAAGGCGGTGATTGCGGCATAGGGGATCGTCAGGATCGACGGGGTCTGGTTGAACGACAGGCCGACGCTGAACAAATCTTCCTCGACCGTCAGGTCCCAGAACCGGTTCTGCAGCACGATCGTCATCTCGTCGGGGAATTTGGCGATCAGATGCGCGGGAATATCGACCCCCGACGCTTGCGTCTTGAAGGTGATATAGAAATGATGCTCGCCGGGCAGGCTGTCATAGCCTTCGATCTGGCGCAGCACGCGGCCGACCACCGCGCGCAGGGCGTCCTGCACGATCTCGTCATAGGGAATCAGGCTGTCGCGAACGTCTTCAGTCATGGCGCAGGGGGATGAACGCCGGTCGCGTGCCGGTCAAGGGGGGAGAGTCGCCTTGCAACGCGAAAAGTGGGTGCTATGGCGTCGGCCATGCGAACCGCCACCGTCCAGCGCACGACCAAGGAAACCGACATCGCGATCGCCGTCAATCTCGACGGCACCGGCGATTATGCGGTGTCCACCGGCATCGGTTTCCTCGACCATATGGTCGAGCAATTGTCGCGCCACTCGCTGATCGACATCTCGATGCAGGTGAAGGGCGACCTCCACATCGATCAGCATCACACCGTTGAGGACAGCGCGCTCGCGCTCGGCGAAGCGGTGGCGAAGGCGCTCGGCGACAAGCGCGGTATCGCGCGCTACGGCGAGGCGCATGCGCCGATGGACGAGACGCTGACGCGCTGCGTGCTCGACATTTCGGGGCGCCCGCACTGCGTCTATAAATCGAGCTTCTCGCAGCCGCGCCTCGGCGAGATGGACACCGAGATGTTCCCGCACTGGTTCGCGAGCTTCGCGCAGACCGCCGGGATCACGCTGCACATCGAAACGCTCTACGGCGAGAACAACCATCATATCGCCGAAAGCATGTACAAGGCGCTGGCCCGTGCGCTGCGCCAGGCGGTCGAGATCGACCCGCGCAAGGGCGATGCGATTCCGTCGACCAAGGGGGTCCTCTAAGGACCGTCCGATGAGCGCCATCGCCCTGATCGACTATGGCGCGGGCAATCTTCGCTCGGTGCACAATGCGCTCGTCGCCGCGGGCGCGACCGACGTTGCCGTTACCGCCGATCCCGATGTCGTGGCGAAGGCCGACCGGATCGTGTTGCCCGGCGTGGGTGCGTTCGCCGCGTGCATGAACGGGCTTTCCGCGATCCCCGGGCTGATCGACGCGATGGAACAGCGCGTTCGCGGGCAGGGCGCGCCCTTTCTCGGCATCTGCGTCGGCATGCAATTGCTCGCCGATGCAGGCGAGGAGCATGGCACGCATCATGGCCTCGGCTGGATCGGCGGCACGGTACGCGCCTTCACCCCCGCTCCCGGGCTGCGCATCCCGCATATGGGCTGGAACGACGTCATCCCGGGGGGCGATCATCCGGTGATCGCGGCGGGCGAGGCCTATTATCTCCACTCCTATCATTTCGCCGACGCGACCGACGTCGCGGCGACGAGCGACCATGGCGGGCGGTTCACCGCCGCGGTCGCCAAGGACAACATCGTCGGCGTCCAATATCACCCCGAAAAAAGCCAGGCCTATGGCCTCGCAACGCTCGAAAGATTTCTCGCATGGCGGCCCTGACCATCTTCCCCGCGATCGACCTCAAAGGCGGGCAGGTGGTGCGGCTTGCCGAGGGCGATATGGCGCGCGCGACCGTCTATGGCGACGATCCGGCGGCGCAGGCGCGACTGTTCGCCGCTGCGGGCGCGAGCCATCTGCATGTCGTCGACCTCGACGGCGCCTTCGCGGGTGCGAGCGTCAACGGCGCGGCGGTCGAGAGCATCGTCGCGGCCTTCCCGGGCAAGGTGCAGGTCGGCGGCGGCATCCGCGACCGCGCCGGCGTCGACCGCTGGCTGGCGCTCGGCGTCAGCCGCGTGATCATCGGCACCGCCGCGCTGAAAGACCCCGAATTCGTGAAGTCCGCCGCGCGCGACCTGCCCGGCCGGATCATCGTCGGGGTCGATGCGCGCGACGGCATGGTCGCGACCGAGGGCTGGGCCGATGTTTCCGACGTCCGCGTCGAGGATCTTGCCCGCCGTTTCGAGGATGCCGGCGTCGCCGCGCTGCTGTTCACCGATGTCGGCCGCGACGGCCTGCTCAAGGGCTGCAACGTCGAGGCGACGGTCGCGCTGGTCAAGGCGGTCGCCATCCCGGTGATCGCGAGCGGCGGCGTCGCCGACATCCACGATATCCACGCGCTGCGCCCGCATGTTGCCGACGGCATCGAAGGCGTGATCACCGGGCGCGCGCTATACGACGGGCGGCTCGATCTCGCTGAAGCGATTGCGGTGGGCAATTCCCCTCCCGCTGGCGGGAGGGGCTAGGGGAGGGCATGTCTAAAGCGCTTCCGTCCCGAAACATGCCCTCCCCCAACCCCTCCCACAAGTGGGAGGGGAGCAGATGACCGTCCGCGTCCGCGTCATCCCGTGCCTTGACGTCGCCGACGGGCGTGTCGTCAAGGGCGTCAATTTCGTCGACCTGCGCGACGCGGGCGATCCGGTCGAAGCGGCGCGCGCCTATGATGCTGCGGGCGCCGACGAACTCTGCTTTCTCGACATCGGCGCGAGCCATCAGGGGCGGGGTACCTTGCTCGACATGGTCAGCCGCACCGCCGAAGTCTGCTTCATGCCGCTGACGGTCGGCGGCGGCGTGCGCAGCGCCGACGATGCGCGCGCGCTGCTGCTCGCCGGCGCCGACAAGGTCGCGGTGAACAGCGCGGCGGTCGCGCGGCCCGAACTCGTCGCCGATATCGCCGACCGTTTCGGCAGCCAGTGCGCGGTGGGCAGCATCGATGCGCGGCGTGTGGCAGAGGGCCGCTGGGAAATCTTCACCCATGGCGGGCGCACGCCGACCGGGGTCGATGCGCTGGAGCATGCGGTGCGGCTCGCCACCCTCGGCGCGGGCGAATTGCTCGTGACCAGCATGGACCGCGACGGCACCAGGGACGGTTACGACCTCGCGCTCACCCGCGCGATCGCCGATGCAGTCAGCGTACCGGTGATCGCAAGCGGAGGCGTCGGCAATCTCGACCATCTGGTCGCCGGCGTGGTGGAAGGCGGCGCGAGCGCAGTGCTCGCCGCGAGTATTTTCCACTTCGGCGAAGCGACGATCGCCGACGCCCATGCGCGGCTCGCCGCAGCGGGACTGCCAGTGCGCGTGCATTAATCCGCTTGCGAGGGGTGGTCAGGGCGGAATCGGACTGCAATAGAAGCCCGATGCAAAGCAAACTCCGCATCGCCGACCGTACCAACGACATTTTCCCGATCCTCGGCTTCGTCGCCGCGATGGCGAGTTTCGCGATGCCGCTGAACGCCTGGCTCGTCGCCTTCATCCTGATGGGCGCCGTCGTCGCGGCGGTCCATCATGCCGAGGTGATCGCACATCGCGTCGGCGAACCTTTCGGCACGCTGATCCTCGCACTCGCGGTGACGGTGATCGAGGTTGGCCTGATCCTGACCCTGATGCAGGCCGAACCCGAGAAGGCGCAGACACTGGCGCGCGACACGGTGTTCGCGGCGGTGATGGTGATCCTCAACCTGCTGATGGGGCTTTGCCTGCTAAGCGGGGCGATCCGCCATCATGAACAGCGGTTCCAGCGTACTGGTATCGGCGCCGCGCTCGCGACGCTGACGGTGCTGACGGTGGTGACGCTGGTACTCCCCAATTTCACGTCGAGCGCGCCGGGGTCCTTTTATTCCCCCGTCCAGCTCGGTTTCGTCGCGGCGGTGTCGCTGATCCTCTATGCGACCTTCGCGCTGGTGCAGACGGTTCGCCACCGCGACTATTTCCTTCCCGACGGCGATGCCGACGGGGACGGCGAACCTGATGCGCACGCCGCGCCCCCGACCGTCCAGCGCACCGCGATATCGGGCGCGCTGCTGCTCGCCAGCCTGGTCGCGGTCGTCCTGCTCGCCAAGAATTTGTCGCCGGTGATGGGCGCGCTGCTGTCCGACTGGGGCGCGCCGCCGGCGGTGCTCGGCGTGCTGATCGCGGCGCTGATTCTCGCACCGGAAGGCTTGGCAGCGGTGCGCGCGGCTAAGGCCGATCGCTTGCAGACCAGCCTCAACCTCGCGCTGGGTTCGGCGCTGGCGACCATCGGCCTCACCATCCCCGCGGTCGCGATCCTGTCGATCATGACCGACCTGCCGATCAGCCTCGGCCTCGACGCCAAGTCGACCGTGTTGCTGTTTCTGTCGCTGATCGTGTCGGTGCAGACGCTGGCGAACGGACGAACGACGGTGCTGCAGGGGGTGATCCACCTGATGCTGTTTGCGATCTACCTGTTCACGACCTTCGTGCCTTAATGCGTCGCCCCGCGAAGGGCGACTAGAGTCACGTGCCTCTTGTCGCGGCCGTTGGCGATGTAGCGCAAGGTCGATAGCGGCCCCTGCCTTCGCAGGGGCGACGACTATGTCTTCCGAACGAATACCGTCCCTGCGCTATACCCCGCGCCGAACGAGCAGATTAGCCCGGTATCTCCCGCCGCCATATCCTCATGGTTCAGGTGAAAGGCGATGATTGACCCCGCGCTCGACGTGTTGCCATAGGTGTCGAGCACCGTCGGGCTCTCGTCCGCGCTCGCCTCATGCCCCAGCACGCGCTGCGCGATCAGTCGGTTCATGTTGGTGTTCGCCTGGTGCAGCCACAGCCGGCGCATGTCGGCGCCCTCAAGGCCCAGCAGTTCCATATGCTCGACGATCAGGTTCGCGACCCAGGGCACGACCTCCTTGAACACCTTGCGGCCTTCCTGGACGAACAGCTTGTCGCTCTTCGGGCCGTCCTGATCGATGCCGCCATGGCCGCGATTGAGAAAGCCGAAATTGTTGCGGATGTTGTTCGAGAATTGCGTTTTGAGCTTGGTGCCGAGGATGTCCCAATGGCCCGCGGGCGCGATGTCCTTGTCCTCGACGAGAATCGCGGTCGCGACGTCGCCGAAGATGAAATGGCTGTCGCGGTCGCGCCAGTTCAAATGCCCCGAACAGATTTCGGGGTTCACGACGAGCACGCTCTTCGCATGGCCGGCGCGGATATAGTCGGCGGCGGTCTGGATGCCGAAGGTCGCCGACGAGCAAGCGACATTCATGTCGAAGCCAAAGCCGTCGATGCCGAGCGCGTCCTGGATCTCGACCGCCATCGCCGGATAGGGGCGCTGCATGTTCGACGCCGCGCACAGCACCGCATCGACGTCCCCCGCGTCGCGTCCGGCGCGCATCAGCGCGTCTTTCGCCGCCGCGACGCCGATTTCGGCGAGCAGCGAAATCTCGTCATTGCCGCGGTCGTCGAGGCGCGGCGCCATATGTGCGGGGTCGAGGATGCCGGCCTTGTCGACGACGAAGCGCGACCCGATACCGCTCGCTTTCTCGATGAACTCGACGCTCGATTCGGTCAGTTCCGCCACATCGCCCTTTGCGATGGCCTGTGCATTTTCCCTATTGTGCAGTGCAACATACTGGTTAAAACTGGCGACAAGTTCTTCGTTGGAGATGGCTTCGGCGGGGGTGAAAAGGCCGGTCGAGGAAAGTACCGGCTGCGGTGCGTGCGACATGATGGCTCTCGTGTGTCAGTTTCAAGACACGCTGATTAGGCTCCGTCGCGGCATCGCGCAACGCCCCCAAGTCGGATGAACAATCGCCAACGTCATGGTTAACCGGCCGCTAACCATTTTGGTGGCAGACTGCCTAATTGCAGGCCTCCGGGGGGATGGCTCCCCGGGCGCCGTGCGGGAGCATGACCATGGCGACGCGTTCTGGACCAGCAGCCGGCGAGCTGTCCTTTGCGGAAATCAAGGAATTTGCGGGCTTCCCTGCGGCGACGCAGCGCTACATCCGCCGCTCGCTCGATATCGGGCTCGAGCGCGACGATGCGATCAGCCGCTGGTCGCGCGACATGGTCGAGGAGACCGCGATCCGCGTCCAGGCGCGCGTCTATCAGCGGATCAACGAAATTCGCGCGCATATTCCCGATGACAGCGGCCTCGACGCGCTCGAACATTTCATGGCGCCGCTCGTCGCGGTGTCGGCCTTCGATCTCGGGCAGGACCGCCTGCCGGGCTTTGCGTCCTACCGCTTTCTCTATGAACGACTGCTCGGCGCGCATGCGCGGCCGTGGCTGCCGGGTGCCTTTTGCGCGGCGGCGTCGCTGCCGCACCTCCACCCCGACAAGCGCAAGATCCTGCTCCAGTCGATCAGCGAAGCGGCGGCCACCGCCCCCGGCTGGTCCGCGCGCGAGCCGAGCTTCTACCCCGAATGGGTCGAAAAGATCGACGAGACCAGACCGGCGAATTGAGAGCGCGGCCCGCTTCGGCGTGGGAAGCGGACCCTTTTTTCCGTTCGTGTCGAGCGAAGTCGAGACACCCTGAAGGCGTTGCGCTACCGATGGGTGTCTCGACTTCGCTCGACACGAGCGGGATTTGAAGGGCGGTTTGTCCGTAACCGACCCTTTCCCGCCGCTCGTGGTCAAGCTGCTTGCGTGGTCCGATACCGCCCCGCCACCTCGCGGCGCGACAGCCCCGGTCCCATCGCCAGCCGCGCCGCCTGATAGGCATCCCACTGACCCGCGTCGGCGAGCGGCGGGATCGTGACTTCCTCGCCGCGATCGAGCCCGGTCAGCGCCGCATCGACCAGGTCGCCGGCGTCCATCACCATCTCGGACGGAAACGCGTCGATATCCTTGCCCGACCGTTCCCAGATTTCGGTGCGCGTCGCGCCCGGCAGCACCGCCTGCACCAGCACCCCGCGTTCGCGGACGCTGTTCGCGAGCGACACGCTGAGGTTGAGCAGGAACGCCTTCGATCCGCTGTAGACGCCTTCGAACGTCTCGGGCGCCAGCGCGAGGACCGAGGCGATGTTGACGATCTTGCCCGTGCCGCGCGCGGCGAACGCCTTGCCCGCCGCGATCGCCAGCCGCGCCGCGGCAGTGATATTCAGCGCGATGATCTTCTGGATCTCGCTCGTGCCGTTTTCCAGCGTTCCGCCGTTCAGCGACATGCCGGCATTGTTCACGAACAGCGCGATGCCCGTATCGTCGATCAGCCGCTGCTCGATCCGCGTCACATCGTCGCTTTTGGTCAGGTCGGCGGCGATCACGTCGACCGCGACGCCGTAGTCGGCGCGCAGCTTCGTCGCGCGCTCCTCCAGCTGCGCGCCGTTACGCGCGACGAGGATCAGGTCGTGGCCGCGCTTGGCGAGGCGGTCGGCATATACGGCCCCAAGGCCAGTCGAAGCGCCCGTGATGAGGGCGGTTCCCTGGATTTTGTCGGTCATCGTCTGTCTCCTTTTGCTGGCCCCAAACGGGTCACTTGCAAAATGATAGTAACTTCTCCATATCCATTCAATGACCGACGACGAAAAAAAATTCGGGACCTGCCCGATCGACCGCGGGCTGACGCTGATAGGCGATCGCTGGTCGATGCTGGTGTTGCGCGACGTGCAGCGCGGTTTCACCCGCTACGACCAGATGCGCACCAGCCTCGGCATCGCGCCGAATATCCTCGCGAGGCGTCTCACCGCGCTCGCCGAAGCGGGATTGCTCGAAAAGCGCCGCTACAGTCAGCGCCCGCCGCGCGACGAATATCTGCTCACCGAAAAGGGCCGCGACTTCCTGCCCATCCTCGCCGCGATTGGCGCCTGGGGGGGCAAGCATAATGGCGGCGGCGCGCTGACCCGCCAGATCGACGTCGAAACCGGCGAACCGATCCGTCCGGTGGTGATCGACGCGAATACCGGCGCGCCGCTCGGGACGCGCGCGCTAAGACTGGAATATCCGGACTAGGATCCTCCCTGCGGCGAAGCCGTGGGGAGGGGGACCGCGCCCGAAGAGCGTGGTGGAGGGGCAGCGACGTCGCGCTATAGCCCCTCCGTCAGCGCTTCGCGCTACCACCTCCCCATGGCTTCGCCACAGGGAGGATCGTTCAGATATACATCCCCTCGCGCAAATTGATCCCATGTTCGATCCAGACTTTGAGCGCGCACAGCATCTGCGACCAGCCCTGGCAATTGCCATAGGATGCGCTGAGCGCCCCTTGGTTCTCGCGCCAGCCTTCCTCGGCGATCTCGACGAGCGTGCGGCCGTCGTCGAGCCCCTTGAAGCTCATCGTCACGCGCGTGCGGTAATCGGCATCCTTGAGTTCGCCGCCCTCCACGTTAGGCGCCTCGCCTTCGTTCGCCTGCCATTCGAGCACGATCTTCTCGTCGGGCACTACCTCGATCACCCAGACCGGGAAGGCGCCGGGAAAGTCGTGGAAGTCCCATTCGACCGTCGCGCCGGTCTCCAGCCGGCCCTTGGCGCCGCCGGTCGTGAAATAGTGCGACAGTGTCGCCGGGTCGGCGACCGCCTCGAACACCTCATGCACCGGCTTCGCGATCCGCGCCGCGACTCGAAACTTCAGCTCCATGGTCGATTCTCCGCTTGCTTATCTTCACAATATGTTATAAATTTATAACATGTCAATCCACGAAGAATATGACAAGATTTTCAAGGCTTTATCGTCGCACATTCGCCGCCAGATGCTCGACACCCTCCGCGACCAGCCGCTGACGACCGGCGCGATATGCGCGATGTTCGAGCAAATCGACCGCTGCACCGTGATGCAGCACCTCAAGGTTCTCGAAGAAGCCGGTCTCGTCATCGCCGAGCGCCGCGGGCGCACCCGCTGGAACCATCTCAACGCGATGCCGATCCAGGACATCCACGACCGCTGGATCGGCCCGCACGCCGCCGCCGCGACCGCGCGGCTCGCGCGCTTCAAGCAAAGCGTCGAAGCCCAATGAAAATGGCCGGGGAATCACCTCTCCGGCCATCCTCGTTTCGTTACGTCGAACCGGTCACCAGCCGGTCGGCTTGCCCTTGTTCTGCTCGTCGAGCCAGGCTTTCAGCGGCGCGAAATATTCGGCCATCGCCTTGCCCGACATCTCACGCCCGCCGGTGAAGGCTTCCAATGCGTCAGGCCAGGGCTTCGACGCGCCCATCTCGAGCATCGCGTTCAGCTTCGCGCCAACCTCCTTGTTGCCATAGAAGGAACAGCGGTGGAGCGGGCCCTGCCAGCCCGCCTGATCGCATGCCGCCTTGTAGAACTGGAACTGCAGGATGCGCGCGAGGAAGTAACGCGTGTAGGGGGTGTTCCCCGGGATATGATATTTGGCGCCCGCGTCGAAGCCATCGGCCGGCCGCTCGCTCGGCGGGACGATACCCTGATACTGGGTCCGCAACTGGGTCCACGACTTGTTGTAATCGGCGGGCTTGATCGTGCCGTCGAACACCCCCCAGCGCCAGCGATCGACGAGCAGGCCGAAGGGCAGGAAGGCGACCTTGTCCATCGCCTGCCGCAGCAGCAGCCCGATATCCTTGTCGGCGCTCGGCACCTTCGCTTTGTCGAGCAGGCCGATGTCGACCAGATATTGCGGCGTGATCGACAGCGCGACGAAATCGCCGATCGCCTCATGGAAGCCGTCGTTGGCGCCGTTGAGGTAGAGCGTCGGCTGGTTCTTGTAAGCGCGCTGGTAATAATTGTGGCCGAGTTCGTGGTGGATGGTGACGAAGTCGTCGGCATTCACCTTGATGCACATCTTGATGCGGATATCGTCCTTGTTGTCGATATCCCACGCCGAGGCGTGGCAGATCACTTCGCGGTCGGCGGGCTTGGTGAACTGGCTGCGCTTCCAGAAGGTTTCGGGCAGCGGCGCCATGCCGAGCGAGGAATAGAAATTCTCACCCGCCTTGACCATGTCGAGCGGGCCCTTGCCCTGCGCGGTGAGCAGGTCGCCGATGTCGTAGCCTAGGTCGCCCGCACCTTGGGGCGCGACGAGCGGATAGATATTGCCCCATTCCTGCGCCCACATATTGCCGAGCAGGTCGGCACGGATCGGGCCGGTCTTGGGCTGCACCGCATCGCCATATTTCTCGTTGAGTTTCCAGCGGACATAGGTGTGCAGCGCCATGTAGAGCGGCTTCACTTCCTGCCACAGCCGCTCGGTGGTCTTGGCGAATTCCTCGGGCGGCATGTCGTAGCCCGAACGCCACATCGCGCCGGTGTCGGCAAAGCCAAGTTCCTTCGACCCCGCATTGGCGATCGCGACCATGCGGGCATAATCCTTGCCCATCGGTGCGCCGACATTGTCGTGCCAGCTCGTCCACATTTCGGCATATTCGGCCGGCGTGTGGTTCAGGTTGCCCATCTCGGCCTCGATATCCGATCCCGAAATTTCCTTGCCGTCGAGCGTGCCGCGCCCCTTGCCATATTGAGACTGCAGGTTGGTTGCGATCTGGTTGAGCTCGGTCGCGGCACCGGGCTTGGTCGGCGCAGGCAGGACGAGACCGTTCCGCAAGATGTCGAGTTTGCGCCTGGTGTCGGGGCTGAGGCCGGGGATGGTGGCAAATTTCGCCGCCTCGAGCGCATATTTGACCGCCTTTTCGGTCCCGACCGCGTTGATCCGCGCCGCCATCGCGTCGGTGTCCTCGGTGATATAGGTCGCGTTGACCCAGTTCACCTGGCTGCTCTCGACCGTATAGTCGAACAGGTCCTTTTCGGCCGCCGCGACGAAGGCATCGGCATCGGCGGCGGTGGGCTTGGCGCTCTGCGCGGACGTGTCCGCTTTCTTCTCGGCTGCCAGCGCAGGGCCGGCCAGCGCGAGCGACAGGGCAAGCGACAGCGTCGAAATCATGGCTTTCATGGGGGGTGTATCCTCGGGTCTGGTGGTTGCGCTCTATGGCGCTATGACACCAGCTTGGACCCGCCCGCCAGCAGGGTCAAGCCGCGAGGAACGCCGCCATCGCTTCGCCCATTTCGGGCTGGGTGACGCTCGACATATGCGTGCCGGGGATGGTCACTAGCCGTGCATCGGGCAGCGCCTCGGCCAGTTCGGGGGCCGAGCCATTGTCCCCGTCCTGTTCGCCGCAGACGAGCAGGACCGGCATCGTCAGCGCCGCGAGCGCTTCGGGCGCCGTGTCGGTGAAGCTGTCGAGCAGATGGCCCGCGGCGATGCGATCGACCTTCATCGTCTTCATGAACTGGATCGAAAGCCAGGTGTCGTCGCCGCGCTTTGCCGTCTCGAAATCGGCGATCACGCGCTTGAAGAATTGCCCACGCCGCTGCCAGCCCGCCAGCCCTGCCAGCCCCATGCCGCCAAGGATCAGCCGACGGGGTTTCATGCCCGCGACGACGGCGCGCGTACTGGTGCGCGCGCCGAGCGAGAAGCCGCCCAGATCGAAATCGTCGAGGTGGAGATGCGCGACCAGATCCTGCAGGTCGTTCACCAGTACGTCGGGTGGATAATGCCAGTCGTCGTGCGGCGCATCGCTCGACCCGTGCACGCGCAGGTCGGGCATGATGACGCGAAAGCCCTCGGCGGCGATGCGGGCGGCGGTGCCGAATTTGATCCAGTTGACCTCGGCGCTTGAAAACAGGCCGTGGAGCAGCACCACGGGGCGGCCTTCGCCCAGTTCGCGCCAAGCGAGGCGCACCTCGTCGCGCGCTTCGAAAAACTGCGGTTCGATCGTCATGTCGCGTCTTGCACCTTGGCCCAGCGTTGCTGCAGCGGCGCATAGTCATCGGTGCGCATTTCGGGAAGCCCCTCGCCGGCGGTCCAGCCATGGACGCGGCTTTCGATCCCGAAATGGCTGGTGAGCGACACCGCACCCGGATCGTCGAGGGCGCCGACGGTCAGGTCGATCTTGGGACTGTCGGGATAATCGAAGGTCAACGGCGTGCCGCATATGCCGCAAAAACCGCGTCGGCCAAAGGGCGACGACATATAGGCCGCGCGTTCGCCTGCCCACGCCACGCTGTCCTTCGTGACGTTCCAGAAGGCGGCGGCGACATTGCCGAGCGCGCGCTGGCACATGCGGCAATGGCACCAATAGGCGTCGCGGTCGGCGTGTGTGGTCGAAAAGCGCACCGCGCCGCACTGGCAGCCGCCGGTCAGGGCCTCGCTCATCGCGGCTGCAGCCCCTTCTGCTCCATCCGCCAGCGCGCCATCTCGATACGGTCCTGCCCGAAGAAGGGCTCACCGTCGAAGACGAGCGTCGGCACGCCCCAGTGGCCCGCGATTTCAAGCGCCACCTGATTGGCGGCGATTTCGGTGTCGAGCGCCTCGGCATCGCGCACCGCTTCGGCATCGAGGTCGGCGAGATCGAGCCCCGCGCGGCGCGCGGCGCCGGCGAGATGGTCGCCGAGGTGCCAGTCCTGCGCGCCGCCCCAGATGAGCTGCGCCGCCTCATGCGCGAAGGCGAGGCTGCGGCCGCGGCGCGACGCGGCCTGGCCGATCCGGGTGAGGCGATAGATATGGGGCTGGTCGGGCGAAATCTCGCGCGTCATGACATTCTGGACGATGGGGTCGGGGCGCGGCGGGCCGAAGGGGATGCCGTGAAACTGCGCGACGCGGATCATGTCGCGCATCGTGTAGCTCAGCCAGTTCGGGTGGTTGCGCTCGAAGAAGTCGGGTTGGCGGATCGCGAGCGGATAGACCGGGCGCAGGTTGATATCGACATGATGGCTTGCCGCGAGCGCGCGATAGCGGCCGATGCAAAGGTAGGAATAGGGCGACCGGAAGGACCAGAAGAGATCGGCGGTGAGGGTCATGGGGGCATCTTAGCGCGGCCGTGTAATTTGTCGATCATCGCGCATATCGCGGATGTTGGCGAAGGGGCCGCGCAGCGTGCGGTTGCATTTAGTAGCAACTGCTATTATATCGCATGCCATGAGTGAGACGATCGGATTCCTGCTGAACGACACCGCGCGGATGTTCCGCCGCACGTTCAATGCGCGCACCCGCGAGAGCGGGATCACCGCGCTGCAATCGCGCGTGCTGACCTATCTCGCGCGCTATCCCGGCATCCGGCAGGGACCGCTCGCCGAACTGATCGAGGTCGAGCCGATCACGCTGTCGCGGATGATCGACCGGCTGGAGGAATCGGGCCTGGTCGAGCGGCGCGCCGACCCGACCGATCGCCGCGCGTGGATGCTCCACCTGACCACCCAAGCCGAGCCCTTGCTCGACCATTTGCGCCAGACGGCGAAAGCGGTGGTTGCCGAAGCCACCGAGGGCATGAGCGACGCCGAACGCGCGCTGCTCACCGACCTTGTCGAACGCGTCCGGACCAATTTGTCGCGCCGCGAATGCCAAAAAGAAAAAGAGACCGCCTGATGGACCAGCTTTCCCCCAACCGCCCGACGGCGGAAGATCCCAAGCCGCCGAAAGCCGCGCCGAAGGCCGACCCCGTGCCCCCGGTGACCGCGGCCACCGCCGAGGCCAGGGACGCGCCGAAATGGCGCACCCGCATCCTGATGTTCGGCCTGCCGGCGCTGCTGATCGCGGGCGGTGCCGGCTGGTGGCTGACCAGCGGCGGATCGGTGTCGACCGACAATGCCTATGTCCAGATGGACAAGGTATCGGTCGCCGCCGAGGTCGGCGGGCGGATCACCGAGGTCGCGGTTCGCGACGGGCAGGATGTCACGGCGGGGCAATTGCTGTTCCGCATCGACGGCGAACCCTATCGGCTTAACGTCGCGCAGGCGACCGCAGCGATCGACGCGGCGCAGGTCGAGGTCGGCAATCTGTCGGCCAGCGCCAACACCTCCGCCGTCGACATCGCGGCGGCGCGCGAGGATGTGAAATTCGCCGAGGTCACGTTCGGCCGCCAGGCGGCGCTGATGGAAAAGGGCTTCACCACCAAGGCGGCCTATGACGCGTCGCGCCACGCGGTGGCGCAGGCGCGCGAGCGTGTGCGGCAGGCCGAAGCCGCCGCCGCCGAGGCGCGCACCAAGCTCGCCGCCGGCCCCGCGAGCGGGATCAACCCGCAGGTCGAGGCGGCGCGCGTCCAGCGCGCGCAGGCCGAGGTCAATCTGGGTCGTACCGATGTGCGGGCGCCTTACGCCGGCCGCGTCGCGCAGGCTGACCGGCTGCAGATCGGCCAGATGATGGTGCAGGGCCTGCCCGCGGTGACGATCGTCGATACCGGCCATCCGTGGGTCGAGGCCAATTTCAAGGAAACCGACCTTGCCAATATGCGCATCGGCCAGCGCGCCGAAATCAGCTTCGACGCCTATCCGGGGCTGAAGATTCGTGGCCATGTGCTGACGATCGGCGCGGGGACGGGCAGCGAGTTTTCGGTGCTGCCGGCGCAGAACGCGACCGGCAACTGGGTCAAGGTGACCCAGCGCGTGCCGGTGAAGATCGCCTTCGACGAAAAGCCGTCGCGCGACATGATCGCCGGGCTGTCGGCCGATGTGCGGGTGTTTACGGGCGATGGTGCGGTGGCCGGGAAGTAGGCGGCAATGCCGGGCCATTCCTATCGTCGATCCTCCCTGTCGCGTAGCGATGNTTGGCGCTGCCGTCGCGGCCCCTCCACCACGCCCTTTGGGCGCGGTCCCCCTCCCCATGGCTTCGCCACAGGGAGGATCTGTTCTAGCCATGGCCTCCCGCTCGCTCCCTCGCCGCACGCCCGCCGCGGCGCTACCCGCCGCCGACGATCGGCCCTTGCACGAGCGCGTCCGCTATCGCGGGTTGCTGATGGTCGCCGTCATGGGCGCGTCGATCATGCAGATTCTCGATACCACCATCGCCAATGTCGCGATCCCGCACATGCAGTCGGCGCTGGGCGCGACGAGCGAGACGGTGACCTGGGTGCTGACCAGTTATATCCTCGCATCGGCGATCGCGATGCCGATCACCGGCTGGCTCGCCGACCGCATCGGGCGGCGCGAATTGTTCCTCGCCGCGATCACCGGTTTCATCATTACCTCGATGGCATGCGGCGCCGCGCAGTCGCTCGAACAGATGGTGGTCTTCCGTTTCCTGCAAGGGATCAGCGCCGCCTTCATCGGGCCGCTGTCGCAATCGGTGATGCTCGACATCAACCCGCCCGACAAACAGGCGCGCGCGATGTCGATCTGGGGCATGGGGATCATGGTCGGGCCGATCCTGGGGCCTTTGCTCGGCGGCTGGCTGACCGAAAGCGCCAATTGGCGCTGGGTCTTTTACGTCAATTTGCCGGTCGGGCTGCTGACGATCGCGATGATGTGGGCGCTGCTGCCCGCGACGCGCAAGGCCGACCGCAAGTTCGACCTGTTCGGTTTCTCGATGCTCGCGCTGGGGCTCGCGTCGTTGCAGTTGATGCTCGACCGCGGCGCGCACCAGGACTGGTTCGACAGCATCGAAATCTGGATCGAATGCGGCGTCGCGGTCGCATGCCTGTGGATGTTCCTCGTCCATATGATCACCGCGCGCGCACCGCTGTTCAACCGCCAGATGCTCGCCGACCGCAACCTCGTCACCGCGATGGGTTTTATGATCGTGATCGGGGTGGTGATGTTCGCGTCGATGGCGCTGTTGCCGCCGATGCTGCAGAATCTGTTCGGCTGGCCGGTGATCGACACCGGCGTCGTGCTCGCCGTGCGCGGGGTCGGCATCCTCGCCAGCATGTGGTTCGCGGGGCAGATGCTGGGCAAGATCGACGCGCGCTGGATGGTGGGCTCGGGCTTGCTCATCGCCGCGCTGTCGCTGTGGCAGATGAGCCACTGGTCGCTGGAAATGGGGATGCAGCCGGTGATCATCAGCGGCATCGTGCAGGGGCTGGGCATGGGGCTGATCTTCATCCCGCTCAACACCATGGCGTTCGCGACGATCCCGCCGCAGTATCGCACCGACGGGTCGAGCATCCTGAACCTGCTGCGCAGCGTCGGCGCGTCGGTCGGCATCTCGACCGTCACCACGCTGCTCGGCGCCAATATTCAGCGCAGCCACGAGGATCTGGCGAGCCATGTCACCAACAGCTCGGTCAGCCTGCTCGACCCGTCGACCGCCGACCGCTTCGGCATCGCGGGCGACACCGCGCTGGCGATGATCAACGCCGAGATCAACCGGCAGGCGGCGATGGTCGCCTATATCGACGATTTCTGGCTGATGATGTGGGTGACGCTGGCGTCGATCCCGCTGGTGCTGCTGCTCCGCCCGCCGAAGCCGGGGGCGGCAAAGGCGTCGATGGCGGATATGGGGCATTAGGATGGCGCGCGTGGACCAGCATGAGGTTCCAATGCGGATCGTCATCGACCGGCCGGTACCCGGCGTGCTCCACAGCCTGCAGGGCAGGGACGGCGGCCCGCTCGATGCCAGAGCGTCGGACGCGGGCGAGCCGCTGGCCTTCGATTTTGCTATCCGCGTCGGGCCGGGGCCGAAATTCCTTGGCGATCAAGTGCGGCGCGAGGGGCCCCAGCGGCGCTTCGTCTATATCCGCATCGGGCAGATGGCCGGGGACCCGTCTTCGCCATGGTCCCGCCGGATGAAGATCGACATCCACGACATCGGACAGGCTATGCTCGACGCCGCGGCGAAGGATGGCGGGCGCATCGCGATTTCGGTGGACGGAACCGGCAAGGACGGCACGCCCGCCTGCGCGACGGTGGCGGTTACCGGGCGACGACTGGTTTGAGAAGGGGGTGAGGGCCGCCCCTCGTCCGCCGATGCCGAATATCGGGCATTGGGGCTAGCGGCGGTTTTGGGGTGGAAAGCGGACGTCGCCTCATTTCCCATCGTCATCCCGGACTAGATCCGGGATCCCGCTCTTTTAAAGCATCGGCATGCTTCGACCTCAAGCGGGACCCCGGATCTAGTCCGGGGTGACGAGACAAGAGAGGGCGACTCTCGGTCGTTACCGGGCGTAACGGTCGCGCAGTTCGCGCTTCAGCACCTTGCCGATCGGGCTGCGCGGCAGTTCGTCGACCACGGTGATCGCGCTGATCCGCTGGGTCTTGCCGACCTTGGCGTTGCAGTCGGCGCGCACGCTCTCGGCGTCGGCGCCGTCCTTCAGCACGACGAACGCCACCGGGGTCTCGCCCCATTCCTCGCTCGGCATGCCGACCACCGCCGCTTCGACGACGCGGTCGTCGGCGAGCAGGATGCCCTCGAGGTCGCTCGGGAAGATGTTGAAGCCGCCCGAGATGATCATGTCCTTGGCGCGGTCCATCAGGGTCAGGAAGCCGTCCTCGTCGATCCGCCCGATGTCGCCGTGGCGATAGAAGAGGTTCCCGTCGGCATCGTGCCAGTGCATCGCCTTGGTCGCGTCGGGGCGGTTGTTGTACCCGGTCATCATCGCCGGCGAGCGCCCGACGACTTCGCCGACCGAACCCTGCGGCAGTTCGTTGCCGTCCTCGTCGATCACCTTGGCGATATGGCCCGGTGCCGGGCGGCCGACGGTGTGCAGCTTGTCGGGGAAATGATGCGCCTCGAGGATGAACGAGGCGCCGCCCTCGGTCATGCCATAGATTTCGACGAGGCCGCCGGGCCAGCGCTTCAGCACATCGGCCTTCAGCGTCGCGGCGAAGGGCGCCGAGGTGCAGTATTTCATCACGAAGCTGTCGAGGTCGAAGCTGTCGAAATCCTCGAGCGCCATGATGCGGCGATATTGCACCGGCACCAGCATGGTGTTCGTCGCGCGCTCGCGGCTCGCGAGTTCGAGGAAGCCGCGCGCGTCGAATTTCTTCATCAGCACGACCTGGCCGCCCGACCCGACGGTGGGCAGGAAGCTCGCCATCGTGGTGTTCGAATAGAGCGGGGTCGATAGGATCGTCACCGCGTCGCGGCCATAGGCGGGGGCGCCGCGCTGGATATGCTGCCAGCGCATCGCATGGCTGTGGACGATGCCCTTGGGCGTGCCCGTCGTCCCTGACGAATAGATGATGTTGAAGCCATCGTCGGGACCGATATCGACCGGCGCCGGTTTCGCGCCCGCGAGCGCCAGCCAGGCGTCCATCGGGGTGCCGACGTCGCTGCCGTCGATCGCGACGCGGTCGCTCGCGGTGACGACTTGCCCTTCCATGCTCGCCGATGCGGCGCTGTCGAGGAACAGGTGCCGCGCGCCGGTGTCGGCGATCATCGCCGCCATCTGTTCGCCCGTCGCGCTGTTGGTGATGAGGCCCGCGACCCCGCCGGCGCGCAGCGTGCCGAGGATCGCCGCCATCTGCTCGACGCTGTTCAGCCCGGCGACCGCGGTGCGATCGCCTTTCGCGAAGCCGTCCTGTTGCAGCCGCGCCGCGATGCGATCGACCAATGCGTCCAGTTCGGACCAGCTCAGGCGCCGAATCGGATCGGCCGCGGCTATCGCATCGGGGCGTTCGGCGGCGTGGGCGCGGATCAGGTCGGGCAGGGTGGCGAAGTCGCCGGCGAGCATTTCGGGTGCGGTCATGAAGCGGTTCGTTAGCACAGCGGTGGCACGGTGCAACGGAGCGAAAAGGGGACCGATCGAAATGATGTGACGCGCGGGGGAGGGGCGATTGGAGCAAAGCGACCGTCGCGCCGTGACCGGACCCCCGCCGCTGATCGGCGTCCACCATGCGATCGCGGCGCGCGCACACCGGCTTGCCTGCGCGCTCGAGGCCGGCGGATTTCGCGTCATGTGCCTGCCGCCGCTCGCCGGCGGTGGCCGCGTCTGGCGCGATGGCTGTTTCGACCTGCTCGCCGTCGATCCCTTTGCCGAGTCGCACGATCCTGCGGGTCTCGTCGGCCTCGCGCGCGCGATCGCGGCGCGGCGGCCCTTGCTGATCCTGTCCGACCGCGATAGCCGCGCCGACCGGATGCTCGCGCTCGCCGCCGGCGCCGACGATGCGGTCGGCTGGGTCGACGATCCGGCCGAGGTCGTCGCGCGAATCGCCGGGCTGATCCGGCGGAGCCGGATGGCCGCGGGACAACTCGGCGGGGGCGAACTGCGGATCGACCTGATCGACCGCCGGGTCGAGCGCGCGGGACGCGAGATCCGCCTGCCGCTGCGCGAATTCGACCTGCTCGCCAACCTCGCGCGCGCACCCGACCGGCCGGTGTCGCGCGTCGCGCTGCTCAGGGCGGTATGGCGCATCGATTTCGATCCCGGCACCAACCGGGTCGAGGTGCATATGTCGCGGCTGCGCGCCAAGGTCGACCGCGGCTTCGCCTGGCCGATGCTATGCACCGTCAAGGGACAGGGCTATGCGCTCCGCTCGCGGCCCGAGGATCCCCAGTTCTGAAAACGGGGCGGTCATTTGACCCATTTGCTGCCGCGATTTGACCGATCCTGCGCTTCGTAGCGCTGCCGTGCCGCCGTCGCTTGACCAAAAGTTTCAGCTTGCTACTGACTTCGGACATAAAGAAACCAATGATCCCTGCTGGAGAGGTCCCCGATGCATCCGTCCGTCCACGCGCGCAGCAACCCCGACAAGCCCGCGATCATCGTCGCCGAAACCGGTGCGACGATCAGCTATGGCGAGCTCGATGCCGCGTCGAATCGCGTCGCGCAGCTGTTTCGCGCGCATGGCCTGGGGCATGACGATGTCGTCGCCTATATGCTCGACAACACGCCCGACTATTATGGGCTGACCTGGGGCGCGCAGCGCGCGGGGCTGCGCTATGTCTGCATCTCGTCGCGGCTGACGCAGGACGAGACCGACTATATCCTCGAAAATTCGGGCGCGCGGCTGCTCGTCGTTTCGGCGAGCCTCGCGGGCGCCGCGCAGCAGTTGACGACGCAAATCGAGCGGTTCGCGATGGGCGGCACCATCCCCGGCTACGCGAATTGGGAAGAGGCCGTCGCCGCGATGCCCGCGACGCCGGTCGCCGACGAGCGCGCCGGGGTCGACATGCTCTATTCGTCGGGGACCACCGGGCGGCCCAAGGGGGTGCGCGTGCCGCTGCCCGAGGATCCGGCGATCGACGCGACGAACAGCCTCGTGATGCTCGCCGCGGCGGTGTTCCAGATGAACGCCGACAGCGTCTATCTGTCGCCGGCGCCGCTCTATCACGCCGCGCCGCTGCGCTGGTCGATGACCGTCCACCGCCTTGGCGGCACCGTAGTGCTGATGAAGAAATTCGATCCCGAGGCGGCGCTGTCGTTCATCGAAAAATATCGCGTCAATTCGAGCCAGTGGGTGCCGACCCATTTCGTGCGCATGCTCAAGCTGCCCGACGAGACCCGCGCGCGCTACGACGTGTCGTCGATGAAGGTCGCGATCCACGCCGCGGCGCCGTGCCCGGTGCCGGTCAAGCAGGCGATGATCGAATGGTGGGGGCCGGTGCTCTTCGAATATTATGCGGGATCGGAGGGCAATGGCATGACCTTCATCTCCAGCGCCGACTGGCTGACCCACAAGGGCAGTGTCGGTCGCCCGATCCTCGGCGCGGTGCATGTCATGGGCGAGGACAATGAAACCGAGCTTGGCCCGAACGAGGAAGGCTGCGTTTTCTTTGAAAGCGAAAATGTCTTCGAATATCATGGGGATAATGAGAAGACCGCGTCGAGCCGCAACTCGAGGGGCTGGTCGACCCTCGGCGATGTGGGCAAGGTTGACGAAGAAGGCTTCCTCTACCTCACCGACCGCAAGAGCTTCATGATCATCACCGGCGGCGTGAACGTCTATCCGCAGGAGATCGAGAATCATCTCGTCACCCACCCCGCGGTCGCCGACGTCGCGGTCGTGGGCGGCCCGCACGACGATTTCGGCGAGGAAGTGATCGCGGTGGTCCAGCCCGCGAACATGGCCGACGCCGGCGACGCGCTGCGCGACGATTTGATCGCCTATTGCCGCGAAAAGCTGTCGGGCGTCAAAGTCCCGCGCCGCATCGATTTCATGGAAACGCTGCCGCGCCACGACACCGGCAAGCTATACAAGCGCCTGCTCCGCGACCAATATTGGGCGCGGGCAAACTGACCGCGCGAGTCGGCGGCGGACCGACAGGCCGCCGCCCCGATGTTGGAGGCTGACTTATGAACAAGGCGATGATGACGGCGGCGATGATAGTCGCCGTGGGACTGGCAGGATGCGGCAAGAAGGACGCGCCGCCGGCCGACCAGACAGCCGACCCGGCCGCGACCGCGGCAACCGCCGCCCCCGTGGCGGCGCCCGCGGCGATCCCGATCGATCCCGCGAAACCCAACGCCTGCAACAAGCTGGCCGACGTCAAGCTGGCGGCGACGATCGATGCCGCGACCAAGACGCTCAAGATCAGCGGCACCGCCAATGCGCCGGTCGCGGGCTATGCGACCGCGCTGCAGGCCGGTCCGCTCGACAAGATGAACCCGCCGAACCAGATCGTGCTGCTGCGCGCGAACGCGCCCGACGGCGCGACGCCGCAGGTGGTGACGAAGGTAGACCTCAGCCTCGACATCCCGAACGCGCTGCCCGCCTATAAGTCGGTGCGGATCGCCTGTCCGGGCGTGCCCGACATCGAACTCAAGGTCGGCTGAACCATGCAGGGAGGTCCAGGGTGAAAGAACGCGTCGAATTCTTCTTTGACCTGTCCTCGCCCTGGACCTGTCTTGCTTTCCACAATTTGCCGGGCGTGCTCGGACGGGCCGGGGCGAGCGCGCGTTACCGTCCGATCCTGGTCGGCGGGGTGTTCAACGCGGTGAACCCCGCAGTCTATGCGGCGCGCGAACAGGCCGACAACCGGCGGCTGCAGCACAGCTGGAAGGTGCTTAAGGACTGGGCACGGCTCGCGGGCGTGCCGATGAATTTCCCGTCGCAATGGCATCCGGCGAAGAGCATCGCGGCGATGCGTTTCTGCTGCGCGCTCGAGGACGATCAGGCCGCGCTCGTCCGTTTCGCGCGCGCCGCCTTCGCGAGCTATTTCGACCGGCAGGAAAATCTCGACGATGTCGCGGTGCTGACGGCGGTCGCCGATGCCGAGGGGCTGGATGGCGTCGCGCTCGCGGCGGCGGCCGGCAGCGATGCGGTCAAGGCGCGGCTGCGGACCAATACCGAGGAAGTGATCGCGCGCGGCGGCTATGGCTCGCCGACGATCTTCGTCGATCGCGACGACATGTATTTCGGAAACGACCAACTGCCGCTCGTCGCAGCGGCGCTCAAGCGAAGAAGCCAGGGGAAGCCTGAATGAAAGACCGCATTTCGATCACCATGCTGGAAAACGGCATCGCCGACGTCCGGCTGATCCGCGCCGACAAGATGAACGCGCTCGACGCCGCGATGTGGGCGGCGCTGGCGGAGGCGATCGACCAGCTGAAGGCCACCGCGGGCCTCCGCGTCGTCGTGCTGTCGGGCGAGGGCCGCGCCTTCTGTGCCGGGCTCGACCTGTCGAGCCTCAGCGCCGACCGCGACCCGGGCGCGAGCAGCGCGGGCGGCACGCTGTCCGACCGCACCCGCGGGGTTTCGAATAACGCCCAATATGCGGCGTGGGGCTGGCGCGAGCTGCCGGTGCCGGTGATCGCGGCGGTGCACGGCGTTGCGTTCGGTGCAGGCAGCCAGATCATGGCCGCCGCCGATATCCGCATCGTCCACCCCGATACGCGCATCGCGATCATGGAAATGCGCTGGGGTCTCGTCCCCGATGTCGCCGGCATGGCACTGTGGCGCACCCAGGTTGCCGACGATGTGCTGCGCGAGATGATCTATACCAACCGCGAATTCAACGGGTCGGAGGCGAAGCTGCTGGGTTTCGCGACGCATGTCTCGGACGACCCGCTGGCGAAGGCGATGGACCTCGCGGCGGTGATCGCGAACAAGAATCCGCACGCGATCCGCGGCGCCAAGCGGCTGTGCAACATGCTCGCCGACGCAAGCGACGCCGAGATTTTGCAGGCCGAGAGCGATGAGCAGGTGCTGGTGATCCGCACCCCGAACCAGATCGAGGCGGTGATGGCGGGGATGGAAAAGCGGGCGCCGAATTTCGCGGACTGAAAAATCCTCCCTGTGGCGAAGCCATGGGGAGGGGGACCGCCNGTGGAGGGGCAATGCAGCCGCAAACCGGCGTTTATGGCGTCGGCCCCTCCGTCAGCGCTCCGCGCTGCCACCTCCCCATCGCTTCGCGACAGGGAGGATCGAAATCAAAGCAATCCCAAAAACCGCACCGCATTGTCCCAGTCGCGCTTGTGCGCCGCGCGTTGCGCCTGCGCCAGGGCATCGGCGCCCCAGCGCCGCTCCTGATAATGCTCGTCGAGGCTGACCGCCGACCACAAATCCTCGGGATCGAACGCCCCCTCGACCATTGCAAGCCCCGCGACCAGCGACCCGCCGATCGTCACCAGCGGGGTCAGCGCCGTCATCCGCCACGGATCGAGCGCCAGCACCGCCGTGCGCAACGCCGCCACCGTCGCGGGCGGCTGGTCGATCGGCAAAATGCCCCGCGTAATCTCGAACTCGACCCCGTACCGCGCCTCGGCCCAGGCCAGCAGCGGGTTCCATGCCGCCGCCTGCTCAGCCTGCAGCAAGGCGTCGCGGTCGTCGCGATAACAGAAGAGGTCGGTCGCGGCATAAGCGGCGACGGGTTCGGCAAAGACGGCGGGGCCCGGCATCGCCAGATCGATCGCCGCGTTGGCGAGGCCGGTCAGCGGCATGGCCGCGGGATCGACGGTCTCGCCCTGCGCCTGCCATTCGGCGGCGATCGCCTCGGCAAGCGCGGGGTTTGCGACCGCGAGCGGTGCGCGCTGCGGGGTCCGCACCGGGCGCCCGTCGAGCGCGATGCCCCAGCCGCCGCCATCCTCGACGACGCTGGCCTCTTTCCAGAAACGCTTCATAGCTCTTTGGGCGTCCGCCAGCGGCGCGCGAGCAGCAGCGGGAAAACCGCAAAATCGAACGCGCCCATCAGCACCACCGCGATGCCGATATAGCGGTCGGTCGGTTGTCCCGCCAGGTCCCAGCGCCCCGCGACGAGCAGAAAGCCCGCCATGATGAGCAGCGCGCCGATGATGCGCATCAGGTTGATCGCGAAATAGCGTTTCTTGGCGAGCGCTTCGTCGGCGGCGGTCATCGTCTTTCTCCTCGACCAGCGAGCTGGTCCATCAAATGGGCGAGCGCGCCATGACCCTGCGCCTGCAGCGCGCCCGCCACCCGCGTGCGTTCGTCGGCGGGCTTGTTCTGCGATAGCTTGAGCGTCGGGCGCCACGCGGTGATGGTCATTTCGAACCCGGTGATCGCATCCGCCATCTTGCCGAAAATCGCCGGACTCATCTTGTCGCGCGTCCATGGCGGGTCGATGCCGATGCGCGCTTCATGGAGCGCCGACAGCGTATCGAGCTGGCGGATCAGCGCCTCGCGGTCGAGTTTGCGGGACTTGCCCTCCATCTCGACCGCGACATAATTCCAGGTCGGGACCTGGTCGGGCGCGGCGTACCAGCTCGCGCTGACATAGGCGTCGGGACCCTGCACCACCGCGAGCGCCGCGGCGCCATCGAGATGCCGGGCCAGCCCGTTGCCGCGCGACAGGTGGAATTGCAGCGTGCTGGTATCTTCGCTCAGCACCACCGGCGCGTGCGCGACGCGCGGGCCGTCGGGGGTGCTTGCGAAAATCGCGGCGAAGCCGATCTCGCGCACCAGCAGCGCGGCGAGGTCGTCGTCCTTGGGCCGAAAGGCGGGATCGGGATGCATCAGCGCGGCTTGGCGGGCTGCGCCGGGTGCTTTTTCGCGGTCGGTTTCTTGCCGGCGGGTTTCGGCGTCGTCGGCTTGCCCGATTTGGCCTTGGGTTTGGGCTTCGGCTTGCCGACGAAGTCGGTCGGCTTGCTGTCGGCGGTGCGCCCGCGCCGTTCGCCGCGCCGGGCCTTGCGGATTTGCTTGCTGTGCGCCTTGGCCTGCGCCTTCAGCGCCGATTTGGGCGGCGGACCTTTTTCCTGCGCGTCGATGCCGATCTGGCCGAGCAGGGTGTCGAAGCCCAGCGCGTCGAGGCTTGCGGCGAAATGGTCGGGCACCTCGGCGCTTATGTCGATCGCGCCGCCGTCGGGATGGTCGATGCGGAGGCGCCGGCTGTGCAGATGCATCTTGCGACTGATCGTCCCGGTCAGGAACGCGCCCTTGCCGCCATATTTGCCGTCGCCGACGATCGGGTGGCCGATCGCCGCCATATGGACGCGCAGCTGGTGGGTGCGCCCGGTCAGCGGTTGCAGCTCGACCCACGCCGCGCTGTTCCCGGCGCGCTCGATGACGCGGTAGCGCGTCTTCGATGGCAGGCCGTCGTCATGGACATGCATTTTCTCGCCGCCCGATCCGGGCTGCTTGGCGAGCGGCAGGTCGATCTCGCCCTGCTGGATTTCAGGAACCC
>NZ_LMGF01000003.1:228258-326231 GCF_001427085.1 Sphingopyxis sp. Root1497 | reverse complement strand
GGCCGCCTTTGGCGTACGCGCGATCAGCAGCGCACCCGACGTGTCCTTGTCGAGCCGGTGTACGAGCTTCGGCCGTGTCGGTCCGTCGAATTTCAACGCGTCGAGCAGTCCGTCGACATGCTGTTCGGTCTTGGTGCCGCCCTGCGTCGCGAGTCCCGGCAGCTTGTTGAGCACCAGCGCGCTCGCGTCGCGGTGGATCAGCATGCCGGTCGCGAGTTCGACGTCGGCGTCGGTCAGCGCGCGGCCCTTGCGTGCCGGACGTGCGGCGGTCTCGACCGGCGGCGACGGCATGACGAGCGTCTGCCCGGTCGCGATGCGGTCCGACACATCGGCCTTTTTGCCGTCGAGCGTCAGCTGCCCCGACCGCGCCCAGCGCGCGAGCAGCGCGTGCGGCGTCCCGGCGCGATGGCGTTTGAACCAGCGGTCGAGCCGGATGCCGTCGTCCTCTTCGGCGATCGTTGCGCCGTCCATGTCGATCTTGCTCATGCCGGCACCTGCCGCATGACGAGCAGGCCGAGACCGCAGGCGGCGATCGCACCGACCACCGAGGCGAGGACATAGGTGAAGGCCTGTGCGCTCTGCCCGCGTTCGAACAGCGTCCAGAACTCCATGCTGAAAGCCGAGAAGGTCGTGAAGCCGCCGAGCACGCCGACGCCGAAGAACAGGCGCGCCGCTTCGGTCCCGCCGCTGCGCGCGAGCCAGCCGATCAGCACGCCCATCAACAGGCTGCCGGCGATATTGATCGACAGTGTCCACCAGGGGAAGCCGGGACCGAGGCGCGCGAGCATCGCGCCGCCGACGAGGTGCCGCGCGCCGGCGCCGATGGCGCCGCCGATCATCACAGGAAAAAGGCCGTTCATCCGCCCGCCCTAGCCGCAAAAGCGCGCGGCGGAAAGCCGTGCGTCGTCAGCGGTCGGCAGCCGCGGCGCCGACGGCGGTCGCGGCACGGTCGTGCACCGCGCGCCAGTCGGCGGGCCGGTCGAAATCGCCCTGCCAGATCCCGCGCCGCGCAAGCTGCGCTTCACCCTCGTCGGGCAGGTGGGCGTCGTCGGTGGCCACTGCCCAGCCCTGGCGGATCATTTCGGTCGCCAGATCGACGCCGTCGGGTTCGGGCCGGGTGCGGCAGGCGGCGAGGGTGCGGCCATATTTGTCCTTCGCCGCCAGCGTGCAGTGCAACGGCCCGGGTCCGGCAAGCCTCGCGAGCGCGGCGCGCGCTTCGTGTCCGCAGGCCCAGCGATGGCCATCGGCGCGCGCGCAATCCTGGCGATATTCGACGGCGTCGAGCCCGGTCAGGCGAATCGTGCGCGCGGCGCCGTCGTGCGTCACGGTAAGGCTGTCGCCGTCGATGATATGGACGAGCGGGATGGTCCGGGTCGGTGCCGGCTGCGCGAACCAGACCGCGCCCGCCATCGCCGCAAGGAGCAGCAAGGCGCCCAGCGAGCGGAGGCGCCGCCGCCAGCGCAGGCGGGTGGAGAGGGAGGGGCGCGGCAGCATGGTATCGCGATCAGTGCGGGGATGGCGCGGGTCTGGCAAGCGCGAATAGGGGATTGACGAGGAGAACAAAACATGTCCAAAATGGATGTTATTCCACCCGCGCGATCCGGATCAAAGGCTGGCTATCATCGGTCAGCATCCGGATCGGCGGCACTCTGGAACGAACAAAAGGTGAATATCGCCATTTTGACGACATAAGGACGCCAAGGCGGAGACACGGCGAGGAAAGGGGCGGCACGATGGACCACAGGATCGACACGGACCCGCGGATATCGGCCTTGCCGCCGGTTCGCTTCGACTCACTTGCCCCGCCGCGGTGGGATGCGCGCGCCGATGCCGACGTCGGCCCGGCGGCGGTGCTTTTCGTCGGGCCGCGGGCGATCGGCGCCGATCTGACGCGCACCGGGCGGGCGCGGGTGGTCGACCATATCCCGCCGACCCGGATCGCCGCCCATCTGCGCACCATGGCGCTGCCCGATATCGTCTGGCTGATCGACGCCGAGACGATCGAAAGCGAGACGCTCGCCGAAATTTGCGATGCGGTGCTCGCGATGGAATGCGCCCTGGTGTGCGAAACAGCGCTTGGCGCGCTCGACCGCGTCGCGGCGATGGTCCCGGCGTCGATCCGCACCGAATGGCTGGTCGATGCCGATGCCGCCGACCGCCTCGTCGCGCTCGCCGCGGCCTCGCGGTCGCTGCGCACGGCGGTCCATGACATCGCGCGCGACGAGGCGATGGAGCGGATCGACCGGTTGCAGGACGAGGTCGCGCGCATCGCGCGGCTGCTCGGCGACCTGTCGGGCCAGCGCGGCCTCGCCGGCACGCCGCCCGCGCTGGCGCCGCGCGAAGAGAATTTTGGCGAGTCCGGCGGCCTGGTCCGTTCGCCGGCGCGCGATTACGCCGCAGGCCCGCGCAGCTTCGAGCCCGAGGAACGCACCGTGCATCGCCAGCGCGCCAAAGCGGTGCGCCGGATGCTGCGCCAGCGCCGGATGCGCGAACAATATTTCCCCGCCGACCTGTTCGCCGATCCGGCGTGGGACATGCTGCTCGACCTCTACGCCGCGCGGCTCGAACGCCAGCCGGTGTCGGTATCGAGCCTGTGCATCGCCGCCGCGGTCCCCGCGACGACCGCGCTGCGCTGGATCAAGACGATGACCGACGCCGGGCTGTTCGTGCGCGAGGCCGATCCGCAGGATGGCCGCCGCATCTTCATCGGGCTTGCCGACGCCGCCTTCGATGCGCTGGCGCGTTATTTCGAGGCGCTGGAGGAATAGGCCTCGGCCTGCGCGATCGCTTCGGCGCATGTCTGCGGCGGTGCCGGCCGCGCCGCGGGCGGTGGCCCGGGGACGGACGATTTTATGGGCGGGGCATGGCCCACCCGCTCGGACAGGGCCTTCAATTCGTCGCAAGGCCAGCCGCCCGGTTCGGTCGACGTCAGCAGATCGTCGAGTTCGCGGCGGGCGCGGCCGGTGTCGCCGGCGCCGTCGAGCGCATCGACGAGACAGGTTTTCGCGCCGAAGCTGCGCCGCTCGCGCGGGATGTCGTTCACCGCCGCGGCTGCGGCGTCATAGCGCCGCTCTTCGACGAGCGCGGCGCAGGCGTGACCGGCCTCGAACCGCCCGGTGCTCGCCTTCAGATTTTTTTCGAGGAAGGCGGCATAGTCGGCCCGCCCGGCCTGGCGGAACATCTCGGCCGCCTGCGCATAGGCGCGTTCGCCGCCGCGATAGTCGCCCGCCGCGAAGCGCGACTGGCCCTGAAATTCCAGCATCTCGGCGTGCAGATATTTGCTGCCCGAACCCGCGATACGATCGACGCCCCGCTGATAGAGTTTCGCGCTCGCGTCATAATCCTGCCGCTCGTCGAGCATCTGGCCGTAAAACTGGGTCGCATAGGCGATTTTCGTCGCATCGCCGACCGCCTCGGCGGCACGGACTGCCAGCGGGTACCAGCGCTCGACCGACGCCAGGTTGCCGGCCGATACCGAGACTTTGAGCGCCATATAAGCCATTTCGGATTTGGCCTTCGGCTGCTTCGCCCGGCGATAGACGGCCTCGAAATCGGCGAGCGCGGGGCCATATTGTTTTTGCTGCGCGAACAGCACGCCGCGGTCGGCGCGAAAGATATTCTCGCGATCGACATGGCCCGTCCGGGTCGCGCCCTCGATCGCCTCGTCCCAGTTTTGCAGCGCGCGTTCGCCCTGGCCGTCGAGCGCCAGCGCGCGCGCCAGATAGCCCTGCGCCGACCAGCGGTCCGCCTCGGCCATGCGCCCGGCCGCGGCCTCGAGCGCCGCGATCGCGGGCTGCGCCTTGCGCTCGGCGAGCAGCGCCAGGCCTTCGCACAATTGGGGATCCTCGCTTGCCGCCCGCGGCTCCCTGCGGATCGCGTCGGCGCCGGCATGGCGATCGGCCTCGGCGAGGCACCCGGTCGCGACCGGCGTCTTCTTGGGCGCGCAGCCGGTCGCCGCCAGCATGGCCGCGCCGGCAAGCAGCAGGGCCGTCATCCTCGCGCCGTTCGACATATTCGCCCCCATCCCGCCAAAGGACCGACGTTAGGGAGAGAAGGATTATTTTCCGTTTATGCGCAAAGGCGCCTCCCGCTACCTCCGCTCGGCCGCTTGCCAGCGACGGCGGCTTATGGCAGGGGCGCGCTTCTCCGAAAGGGGGCGCTTAGCTCAGTTGGTAGAGCATCTCGTTTACACCGAGAGGGTCGGCGGTTCGAGCCCGTCAGCGCCCACCACACGGCCATCGGCAAAAACGATCGAGCCTAGTCCGCGTTGTGCGGCGTTTCGGACATTGGCGACCGTTTCGTCGCCGCCTGTTTGCCCGAAGGTCAGGCGATGAGGACAAAGGGGCCCTCGGCCCGGTCCTCCAATGCGCGATGCGCCAGCGCGGCGTCGGTCAGCGGATAGGCGATACCGCGTTCGGCTTTCAGAATGCCCGTTTCGATCGCGCCGAAAAACATGGCGGCGATTGCGTGGAGCGTTTCGGGGGTGCGGACATGGTGCGCATAGGCCGGGCGTGAGATCGTCAGGCCCTTCATCGCCAGCCGCGAGATGTCGAAGGGGGCGACGGGTCCCGACGCCTGGCCATAGTTGACGAGATGACCAAGCAGACCAAGCGATTTCAGCGACCCGTCGAACGTGTCGCGTCCGACTGCGTCATAGACGATATCGACGCCGGCGCCGCGGGTCAGGTCGAGCACCCGCTCGGCGACATCCTCCTCGCCATAGAGAATGACCTCGTCGCAGCCATGGGCGCGGGCGGCGGCGGCCTTTTCGCGCGACCCCGTCGTGCCGATGACCCGCGCGCCGATACGCGAGGCCCATTGCACGAGGAGGCGCCCGACACCCCCGGCGGCGGCGTGGACGAGAATCGTATCGCCCGCCCGCACCTGCCGGACGCGGTGCAGCAGAACGGCGGCGGTCAGCCCCTTGAGAAACATCGTGCCCGCAACCCGATCCTCGATCGGTTCGGGCAGGCGCACACATAGGTCGGAGCGTATATTGCGTTCATCGGCATAGGCGCCGTAGGAGGAATCGATATACGCCACCCGGTCGCCAACCGAAAATCCCCGCGCCGCTTGCCCGACCGCTTCCACAGTGCCCACGGCCTCGAGACCGGGTATGCCGGGAAGGGCGAGCGTCTTGTAGGCGCCCGACCGCACATAGATGTCGTGAAAATTCACCCCGATGGCGGTCTGGCGAAGCCGCAGTTCGCCCGGCCCCAATGCCGCAAGCTCGACCGGCTCGGCGCGCAGCGCCGCCGGGTCGCCATATTGTCTAAGCATGATCGCCTGCGCCATCCGCCATCCTTTTCGATCGGTTGAAGCCCCGCCTGTCGATCGGCGCTGCGGGGCTTTGGCGCTGTTCTGTTACGCCGCCAGCGGGCGGGCGCCGCGCACCAGCCGTCCCGGCACGGCGCCGGTGTGCCGGCCGTGCCGATAGGTCACCACACCCGAAACGATGGTCGCGTCATAGCCATCGGCCAATTGCCGCAACCGCCGGCCGCCCGCCGGCAGATCGTTGACGACCGAGGGATTGTGGAGGCGCAGCGCGGCGAAATCGATGATATTGATATCGGCCTTGGCCCCCACCGTCAGCCGGCCCCGGTCGCCAAGCCCGACCATGTCGGCGGGTTCACTGGTCAGCGCGGCGATCGCGGTTTCGATCGGGATGCGCTGGTCGGGGTCGGCATCGGCGGCCCAGCGTTTGAGGAAGAAGGTGGGAAAGCTGGCATCGCAGATCATGCCATAATGCGCGCCGCCGTCGGCCAGGCCGACGACCGTGCCCGGATGCGCCAGCATGGCGTGCACCGCGTCGAGGTTTCCGTCGCGATAATTGGCGCCCGGCTGGTAGAGCAGCGCCTTGCCGTCCTGCTCGAGCAGCAAATCATAGGCATGCTCCTCGGCCGTGATGCCGAGCGCCGCGGCGCGGGTATCGATGCGGTCGGCGAGGTCGGGTTCGTAATCGGGCGCCGCGCCCATCGGATAGGCGTAACGGAACGCCTGCACCGTCTTCACCGATACCGGATTGCTGTCCTCGGGCCGTTCGGACAGCAGCTGTGCCCGGAACGCCGGATCGCGCATCGCCGCGACCTTGTCCGCCAGCGGCCGGTCGAGCAGCGGCCTAAAGCTGGGATGGAGAGAAAAGGGGTGGAAGCTGAGATCGAGCCCATAGAGCATCCCCACCGGCCGCGGCGCGACCTGGGCGCAGATCGGCAGTCCGTCGCTTCGCGCCGCCGACAGCCCGTCGAGCGACACGCGCCATTCGTCGGGGTCGCCCGTCGGCATCTGGAGCAGCGAATAGGATAGCGGCCGGCCCGATGCCTCGGCGAGCCGGCGCATCAGCGCGAACTCGTCGGCCGCGGGTCCCATGACGCGCGGGATGATCTGGTACACGCCGTCGCCCGCGTCGCGCAGGCCGTTCGCGAGCGCGATCAGCTCATCCTCTTCGGAATGGAGGCTGGGGGCCAACTCCCCCGCCTTCGTGCGGTGCATCAGGTTGCGCGAGGTGCTGACCCCCAGCGCCCCGGCATGGATCGCCTCGGTCGTCAGCGCGCGCATCTGCGCCAGATCCTCGGCGGTCGGCGGCTCATGATCGGCCGCGCGTTCGCCCATCACGAAAACGCGCAGCGCCGAATGCGGCAGTTGCGCGGCGATATCGATGTCGAGTTCGCGGGTATCGAGGACGTCGAGATATTCGGGAAAGGTTTCCCAGTTCCACGGCAGACCCTCGGTCATCACGACCTCGGGAACATCCTCGACCCCCTCCATCACCGCGACGAGCATGTCGCGCTGGTGGGGTTTGCAGGGTGCGAAGCCGACGCCGCAATTGCCCATGACAGCGGTGGTCACGCCATGGTTGGACGAGGGCGCGAGGCGGTTTTCCCAAAGCGCCTGCCCGTCATAATGGGTGTGGACGTCGACGAAGCCCGGGGTGACGATTCGCCCCGCCGCCTCGATCTCTTCGCGCCCCTTGCCCTCGATCTGGCCGATCGCGACGATGCGCCCGTCCTTGACCGCAAGGTCCGCCGCCTCGCCGCGATGGCCGAGTCCGTCGAATATCGTTCCGCCGCGAATCACCAGGTCATAATCGGCCATCTTGGTTCCCATCCTGCTTGTCGCCCGACGATAGCAACGCGCCGCGAAGAAAAATGTCGCCTTGTTGACAATCTGCGGCGCGCGATCCAGCGTCGCGACATGGCATCCGATCTGGCCGACATTCTTGCCGCCGACAGCTGGTTCGGGGGCCTGCCGGCCGAGCAGCGCGACGGGTTGCAGGCGCGGGCGCGGGCGCACGACTTGCGCGATGGCGTCCACATCTATCGCATCGGCGACCCGCCGAACGGATTGCATGTCGTGGTCGAGGGTCAGGTGCGGCTGGTCAGCTATCCGGCGGCGGGGCAGGAACTGGTCAACATGATCGTCAAGCCCGGCCGCTGGTTCGGCGAGCTTTCGGTGATCGACGGCAAGGAGCGGCCGCACGACGCGATCACGGCGGGCGCGGTGCGCCTGTTGACGGTGCCGATGGCCGCGCTCGCCGAGCTGACGGCAGCGATGCCCGACCTGTGGCGCGGCTTGGCGCTGCTCAACTGCGCGCACCACCGGCTCGGCATGCGCGAGGCGGGGCGTGTCCGCGCGCTGCCGGCGCTCGCGCGGCTCGCCGCTTTTCTGGCTGGCGGCGCCAGCAGCGCACCCGATCGTCCGCTCCGCGCGACGCAGGACGATCTGGCGCGGATCGTCGGGGTGTCGCGCCAGCATATGAACGGGCTGCTGCGCCTGCTCGCGGACCGCGGGCTAATCTCGACGGGCTATGGCGGCGTCACAATCGGCGACCGCGCGGAGCTTCTCGCGCTGGCCGATCGGGAGGAACTGGGCTGAGCTAGTCGATCGCCGACCGCACCCAGTCATCAAGCCGCTGTGCCATCGGGCGCCAGGTCAATTCGACGAAGAAGCCGAGCGCGGTGACGGTGTCGAGATGGACGATCGCGGTGCTTCCGTCGGGTTGCCGCTGCGACAGCACCTCGAATATCACGTCCGCTTCGAGCGGGCGGTCGCGAACATCGTCGGTCGCGACACCGACGTGAAAAATGCCTTCGCCGCGCGTGCGCAGCCATTCCTTCGCATTGCCGTCGCCGACGCCGGGCTCGATCATCTCCAGATGGATCGCCCCCCACGGCGCGAAGGCGTTGCGGTTGGCGATCCGGCCCTGCGAGTCGCGATAGCGTCCGACATAGTCGGTATCCATACGCTTCCAGTTCGACAGGCCGAGCAATGCGCCATAGCGCGCCATGCCCGCGTCGAGGTCGGCGACGACCACCCCGATCTGATAGATGTCGAGCGCGGCGGGCAGGCGCGCGATCACCTTTTTGCCGCCGTCACCACTTGCGCCGCCATTGCGCGCCGCGGAAGCGGGCGCGCAGGCATTCGCGGCGCGCTTCATGGTCGATATGCGGGGTGTCGGCGGGCAGGTGATTGCGCAGCTCGGCCAGCTTGACGCGTTTCAGCCGCGGCGTCGGTGCCGAACTCGCCTGATACCAGCGGCCCTGCACGACGCCCTTGTACCGGCCCGCGGTGTCGAGCCAGTTGGGAACCCCGGGATCGTCGACCGATATGACCGCGCGGAACAGCCCGTCGGTGTCGCGCTGCGCCTGAAAGCCGTTGAGGCTCGACTGGCATTTGTCCCAGTCGATGGTGTTGAACAGCTGATCGGCGAGGAGGACCGACCAATAGCGCACCTGGTCGGGCACTTCGGTTTCGAGGATCAGCGCCTCGCCTGCGGAAAATTCGAACAATCCTTCATAATAGGTCTGCTCGGCGAGGCCGCCGATGTCGGACCATGTGTTGAGGACGACGCTGTTCACCGGATGCTGGCTCAGCGTCTTGACGAAGTGGACGAACAGCTGGGCATAGCGTTCGGGAAAGCCCGCGAGGCGTTCCATCCGGTACGCGACCTCGTCGATCGTCGGGCGGCCGAAGCCGCCGACATCGTCGAGCCGCTCGATCGCGATGCGGCTGTCGACTTCATTTTCCCAGTCGTAGCTCGCCTCGCGGATGCCGATCGTGCGCGCGTTCGCCGGCAGTTCGTACCAGTCGCCGTCATAACCATCCGGACGTGCGGCGCTGAGGATCACCGAGAAGCGGCCATCCGCGTCGAGCGTCAGCGTGTCGGCGTCGATATGCCCGACCGACGGCCCCGGCTGGTCGTCGACCCCGATATAGCCCGACCCGATGCCGATATGGACGAACAAGGTCGTGCCGCGCCAGCCCGACAGTCGATAGCGGCCATGGCCCTCGACGAAGGTCGATCGATACATATAGTCGGGATTGGGCGCCGCCGATTTGATGACCGGATTGAGGAAGGTGTAGAATCCGGGGACGCGCGCGTCCTGCGCCATGATCGGCGCATAGCCCTGCGACAGGCTCATCGCCATCTGCTGGATCGCCTCCTGCTTCAGCCAGGGATCGCTGGGGTCGATCATATGTTCGAGGCTGCGATCGATGCCGGAAATCAGGTCGATGAAACGTGCCCATTCCATCGGGACGGCGGGTCCGGTCGTCATGGCGTTCTTCCTCCCGGTCAATTGCGCGGAATGCGCGCGAAGAATTGCTCGCCCGCGGGCTTGAGGTGGATGAGTTCGTAATAGTGGCCGAGCAGTGCGGTGGTGTCGGCGTAGTGATAGTCGAGCGCGTCGCCGAAGCTGCCGGCGACCGCGGTCGGATAACCCGCCGCGCCGAGCTGCGCGATCGCCGCCCGGAAATCGGCGTCGCTATGGACGAGAAAGCCGAGATGGTGGAGGCGGACGCCGTCCTCCGCATCCGGGATCCAGTCGCGATAGATCGACTCGCTCGCCGGGTCGGGCTCGATCAACTCGATCATCATGTCGCCGACGAAGCTGTTGCCGATGAAACGGGTGGCGTGGCCGGGTCCCATCAGCGCGGTCATGTCCATGACATCCCATTCGATGATCCCGAACTCGCGCGCGAGCCGCGCGCGCGCGGCGTCGAGATTGCGCACGACATAGGCGATCTGGAAATGCTGTTTGAAGAGGACGGGGATGCTCATCTCAGGCTCCTGCGGTGGCGGGGTGCTTCAGGTCGAAGCGCGCGATGTAATCGGTAAACAGTGGCGTCACCGCGCTGGACTCGACCGGGGTGTAGCGGTGCGTCGAACGGGCTTCGGGCGGGTTGGCGGCCGCCCAGCCGCGAAAGCGGGTCTCGGCGTCCGGCGACAGCGGAAGGCCGAATTTGCCATAGATTCGCCGGACGACGTCCATCGGATCGTTCCGGATGTCTTCCTGCCGAATGTGGATGAAGCGGTCGGGTGCGCGGTCCGCGGCGGCCATGCTGCGCCGGGCGCCCTCCGCCCAGAAGCTCGCCTCGCGGGCGAGCAGGCGATCGCGATCGACCGGCGTATCGGTCATCAGGTCGCGAATGCCGCCGAGCAGGCTCATCAAAGAGGCGATCGACGCTGCGGGGTGACGGTGCGTCTGGACGATGCAGGCGTCTGGAAAGGCCGCCAACAGCGCGTCGATGCCAAAGACATGGCTGGGATTCTTGAGCAGCCAGCCCCGCCGGTCGCCGAGTCCGACCAGCTTCAACACCTCCTTGTAACGCAGAAAGGAAGGGATCTCGTCGGCGGCGCGGAACCAGGCGTCATAGGCGGGCGCGTCGATGTTGGAGGCGAACCAGTTGCAGACAAAGCTTTGCGCCATCGGCATCAGGCATTCGTCGACCTCGCCGGCTTCGGTCGAGTGGGCGGCCATGATCTTTGGGGCCATCGCCCGCATCGCGGCGATGCGCGCGACGCTGGCCCGATAGGCGGGATGCGCGTCCCATTCAGCGCGCGGGGGGCGAACCATCGGGTTGCCGGTCAGCCAGCGCTCGAAACCCTGAAACTGCGGATCCATGCTGAGCAGCTGGTGCAGCGCGGTCGTCCCGGTACGCGGCAGGCCGATGACGATCAACGGCCGCTCGATCGGCTCGGCCGCATAGGCCGGATTCGCTGTCCAGCCCGCCTGCGTCACCAGCCGGCCGGTGAGCGCTCCGGTAATCACCCCGGTCGCGGAGGCTTCGGTCGCGGGACCGGCGGGCGGATTTTCATCGATCGCGTCGAGCAGGACGCGCATGCCTTCATGATAGGCGGTGTCGCCGAAATCATCATATCCCGTCGCGATCGTCGCGCCTTCGTGCAGCGCGTCGAAGCGGTCTTTCCAGCGCGTCATCGGCCAAGCCACGGATCGATGAGGAGCTTGCCGCCGCCGCCGGTCCCGGCGCGCAGGCGTTCGAAGGCGGCGGGGGCGTCGGCGAGCGCCACCGTCTCGGTCACCATCGCCCGCGCGCGGTCGCCGTCGGCATCGAGCGCCGCGGCGCATTCGGCATAATCCTCGCGCGTGTAGATCAGCGAGAAGCGCAGGCTGACGTCCTTCATCAGCGCCATGCCCGGCACGAACTGGTCGGATACCATGCAGAAACCGAGCGAGACGATGCGGCCTTGCGGTCGGACGAGCGCGATCGCGCGGGCGATCGTTCCCGGCACCCCGGCGCATTCGAAGACGATGTCGGGCTTGCCGCCGAGTGCGGCGGCGATGTCCTGCGGCGCGGTATCGCCTTCGAGGATGAACCGCTCGGCGCCCATCGCTTCGGCGAGCGCCCGGCGCCGGTCGCTGCTCGCGAGCAGCACTACCGATCGCACCCCCGCGCGGCGCAGCCAGAACAGCACCGCGAGGCCGATCGGCCCAGGACCGATGATCAGCACGCGATCGTCGGCCTTGGGGGCGGCGAGCCGGACCGCGCGGCGTCCAACGGCGAAGGGTTCGACCAGTGCCCCGTCGGCGAGCGACATCGTCCGGGGCAGGATCGTCGCACCGCGCTCGCTGATCCGCGCATAGTCGGCAAGTCCGCCGCCAAAGCCCGTCCAACGTGAACAGAGCACGTCGATGCCGGTGCGGCAGGCGTCGCATTCGCCGCATCCGACGACGGGCAGCGCCGCGACCCGGTCGCCGACCCGCAGCCGTTCGACGCCGCGACCGACGGCGACGACCTCCCCGGCATATTCATGACCGAGTTGCGCGCCGGCGGGCAGGGTATAGCCATGGCCGCTCGTCGAATGGAGGTCGGTGCCGCACACGCCGCAGCGCGCGACCCGGATCACCGCCTCGCCCTCGCCGGGTTCGGGGTCGGGGATATCCTCGATGCTCAGTGGTTCGCCCACCGCCTTGAACAGCGCCGCTTTCATTTCATTCTCCCGAGTCCATTCTTTCGGCTATATGAGTAGCCTGGATCGGCAAGCGACATTCCCAAATGGGAGGCGGAGAGGATTTTGGACGAGTCACTGGAAGCCTTGTTGCTGTCGATTCAGGCCGGGCCGCTTGAGGCGCCACCCTGGACGGATTTCGTGCGGCGGCTGCGCAAGCAAATCGGCGGCAATTTCGCCAATTTGATCTTCCGCCGCGCCGACGCCGACCCCGCCGGCGGCATCGAGGTGCGCGACGCGCTCGCGCCGCCCGAATGGCTGTGGACCCGGTATCGCGAAAGCTTCGCCGGCCGCGACCCCATCCCCTATTTCGCGATGCAGCCGGGGCGGGTCTATGCCTATGACGAACTCGAAGGCGTAGCCGCCATCGATCATGACGCGTTTCGCGAGGATTTTCTGCGTGCCGCCGATTTCGAGCATTTTCTGATCTTCCGCGTCGTCGAACCGAGCGGTTGCAACATCTGGGTGACCGTGACGCGCAGCGCCGGTGAGCCGGCATTCGGAGCCGACGACCGGGCGCTGTGCGAGCGGCTCGCGCGCGCGCTGGTGCCGGCACTCGCTTGTTATTCGGCGTTGTTGAGCCGTTCGATCGAGACGCAAATGTATCGCCGCGCAGCGGACCTTTTGTCCTTTGGGGTCATCACGCTCGATTCGGTCGGACGCATCGTGGCGGTCGACGACGCCGCGCGGCGCTGGGTCGACGAGGCCGGGGTCCTCGCCATCCATGGCGATCGGCCGCACGCGGTGCAGCGCAATATCGACCTGTCGCAACGCATCGCGGCGGTAATGGAATCGACCGAGGCGGAGGCGATCCATCTGGGCGACGCCGACGGGGTCGACCTGTTGCTCGTTCCGCTCGCGTCGCGCGCCGACGCGGGGCCGCGCGGGGTTTGCATGATGCTCTACCTGTCCGGCCGCCGCCCGTCGCGGCGCGACATTTCGGCGCATGTCGCCGCGCTGTTCGGACTCAGCGACACGCAGGCGCGGCTGGCGATGCTGCTGGCGAACGGCCGCACATTGGCCGAATCGGCGGCCGAGATCGGCATCACCGAACAGACGGCGCGGACCTATTCGAAGGATATTTACGCCCGCACCGGCACCGCGCGGCAGGGCGAATTGATCCAGCGCATCCTGACCAGCGTCGCGATGCTCGACTGATCGAAAAGGGCTTGCCAAACAAATAGAGTAATATTAGTTAGATGATTGTAGGTTCATCTGAATCTCCAATCAGGGCAACTCCAATGGGCCGATCCGCAGGGGTCGGCCCCTTTTTTTGGCGATCATGTTAAAGTCGGCATTCGCGCCATCTCGATGTCGCTAAGGCAAATCCGCCGCCTCCACCGCCGCCAACGCGCTCTGCAGCCGCGTATCGCCTTCGCCCTCGACCCACGCCCAGCGCAACTGGCGCCGGTCGAGTTCGGCGGTGGCAACCTCCATGAACTGCATTCGCGCCAGTTCGCTGCCGAACAGCCGGGTGCCGTCCTCTTCCCACGGCAGGTCCATCGCCGGGACGAGATAGAGGTCGGCAACGTCGGTCCAGGCATCGATCTCGGGCAAGCGCTCGCCGAGCAGCATCACCGCCCACGCCTGCGTCATCAACGGATCGGTGTCGGAAATCAGCCACGCCGGGCCGGTCGCCAGCGCCGCCTGCGTTGCCGCGACATGGCCGTGGAAGATCGCGAGCAGATCGGCGGCGTCGAGGTCGGTGCCGTTCGCCTCGCAATAAGCGCGGCCGAATTCGGGCACGACGACCCCGCCGAGCGCCCGGGCAAGGCGCGGTGCGAGCGTCGATTTCCCGGTGCTTTCGGCGCCGTGCAGGCAGATGTGGCGCGTCATGCCGGCGCCTCCTGCGCCGCGGCGCGGCGCCACTGGATCAGCCCGTCGATCGAGAGGCCGAGGAGAATGACATAAACGATGCTCGTCGCGTACAACCCGCGCCAGGCGAAAAGCGGCACCGCGATCAGGTCGACGAGGATCCACAGCCACCAGCTTTCGACCCGCCGCCGCGCGAGCAGCCATTGCGCGGTGATGCTGAGCATCGCGATCGCCCCGTCGACCCACGGCGCGACCGCGTCGGTGTAGCGGTGCATCAGCGAACTCCACACGACCCAGGCGATGATCGTGACGACGCCCCACAGCAGCCGCGCGCGGTCGGTCATCCAACCGACGGGCACGCCGCGGTCTTCGCGGGCGCGCATCCACGCCGCCCATCCATAAAGGTTGAGTGCGAAGAAAAAACCCTGCAGCGCCATGTCGCTGTAGAGCCGCGCGTCGTGGAAGACGACCGCATAAACGCTGACCGCGGCGAGCGCGAAAGGGTAGTTCCACACGCTGCGCAGCGCGACGAGCGCGACGTTGATCAGGACCAGCGCGGCGGCCAGCCATTCGAGCTGGCTCACGCGGACGCCTCCGCGCGCGCCGTATCCGCGCGGGGCCGCGTCCACAGCCCGTCGCGGCTGATCCGCCGCTGCGGCGGGCGGCGCAGCACCGACCATCCGGCGCGCGCGACCCAGCCGAGCTTGGCGACGATCGAGGTGCCGGCGCGGTGATCCCAGGCATGGTCGCCGCGCGCGCGAACCTCGCGCGCGATGTCGCCGTAAATGCCGGCGGCGGCGAGCACCGCCCAGCGGCTGCGCGGCGGCAATTTGCGCGCGCCCCAGCGCGCCGACGCTTCATATTCCTCGGCCATTTCGGACAGCCATTTCGCCATGACCGACAGCCGCGCGCGAAAGGCGGGGTGCATATGCTGGCCCGGCGGGATGTCGAGTTCGACCATCCATTCGACCGGCAGGTAACAGCGGTCGGCGGCGGCATCCTCGGCGACGTCGCGCGCGATATTGGCGAGCTGAAAGGCGATGCCGAGGTCCGATGCGCGGTCGAGCGTCGTCGCGTCGGCGGGGTCGATCCCCATCACCAGCGCCATCGCGACCCCGACCGCGCCCGCTACATGATAGGAATAGCGCAGCAGATCCTGTTCGCTGCGCGGGCGCCAGTCGGCGGCGTCGAGATCGAAACCGGCGATGATGTCGTCGATGACGGCGCGCGGGATATCGACTTCGGTGAGCAGGTAGCCGAGGCCGTCGAAGGCGGGGTCGCCGGTCGGCTCCCCCGCATAGGCCCGATCGGTCAGGTCGCGGATCCGCGCGACCGCCGCCTTGGCATCATGGCCCGCGGTCATCGTGCCGCCATGGTCCTGCCCGTCGGTCAGGTCGTCGGCAGCGCGGCACCAGGCGTAGAGCAGCCACACCCGCTCGCGGGTTTCGCGGTCGAACAACTGGCTCGCGAGCGCGAAGCTTTTCGATCCCCGCGCGATGCTGTCGTGCGCGAAACCGTGGAGGGTTTGGGGGTCGTAGCGAGAATCCCCCTCCCACTCGTGGGAGGGGCNGGGGGGGGGGGAGGGCATGTTTAAAGCCGTTGGGAAAGAGACAGGCCCTCCCCCGCCCCCTCCCGCAAGCGGGAGGGGAGAGAATGGCGCGTCGCCCTGCTCTCACAAATCATCCGCCTTCATCGCGAAGATCGGGGCGTGCGGCTCATAGGCCGCCATCTTGTCGAGCAGGGGGTCGAGGCTGGCATCGACGACCATGATCCCCGCATGCGCGGGCCGGATGAAACCGACCTCGATCATATGCCGGTTGAACGCGATCAGATCGTTGTAGAAGCCCGCGGCGTTGAGCAGCCCGACCGGCTTGGCATGATAGCCGAGCTGCGCCCAGCTGATCGCTTCCCACAATTCGTCCATCGTGCCGACGCCGCCGGGGATGGTGAGGAACCCGTCGCTGAGGTCGGTGAACATCTTCTTGCGTTCGTGCATGCCCGACACGACGTGCAATTCGGTGCAGCCGCGGTGCGCGACCTCGCTGCCGACGAGCGCATCGGGGATCACCCCGATCACCTCACCGCCGGCTTCGAGTGCGCTGTCGGCGACCGCGCCCATCAGCCCGAGCCGGCCGCCGCCATAGACGACGCCGATACCCTTTTCGGCGAGGGTACGGCCGACATGGCGCGCGGTGTCGATATAGATCGGGTCGGCGGGGGTGGCGGAGCCACAATAGACGGCAAGGCGTTTCATAAATTCCCTTTACCCGTTCGTGTCGAGCGAAGTCGAGACACCCATCGACTTGGCGCCGAGCCCGATGGGCATCTCGACTTCGCTCGATGCGAACGGAGTTATAAGTCCAACATCAATTGGGCAGTCGCCTTGGCGCTGCCGACGACCCCCGGAATACCTGCGCCCGGATGCGTCCCCGCGCCGACGAAGTAAAGATTGGAAATCGCATCGTCGCGGTTGTGGGCGCGGAACCAGGCGCTCTGCCACAGCACGGGTTCGAGGCTGAACGCGCTGCCCAGATGCGCCGACAGGTCGCGGCCGAAATCGGCGGGGGTGTAGTGGAAGCGGGTGACGAGGTTGGCGCGCAGGCCCGGCAGCACGCGCGCCTCGACCTCGTCCAATATCGCATCGGCGAATTGCTGCCCGAACGCACCGTCCCAGTCGGCTTTCGACTTGCCGAGATGCGCGACGGGGGCGAGGGCGTAGAATCCGGCGTGGCCGGGCGGCGCCATGCTCGCGTCGGTCGCACTCGGATGATGGAGATAGAGCGAGAAATCCTGCGGCACGACGCCGTTCTTGTAGATGTCGTCGAGCAACCCCTTGTAGCGCGGGCCGAAGAGGATGCTGTGGTGCGCGATATCGGGATAGTCGCCCTTCACCCCGAAATGGACGACGAACAGCGACGGCGACCAGCGTTTGCGCGCGAGGCTTTTCGCAACCTTCGGTCCGCGTTTGTGATCCGCGAGCAGGTCGCGATAGCTGTGCATCAAATCGCCGTTGGTCGCGACCATATCGGCGGCGCCGTGCCAGCCGCTCGCGGTCGTCACGCCGGTTGCGCGGTCGCCCTGCGTTTCGATGCGCGCCACCGGATCGCCAAGCCGCAAGCTTCCGCCAAGCCGTTCGAACAGCGCCACCATGCCGCCGACCAGCGCATTGGTGCCGCCGCGGGCGAACCAGACCCCGCCGTCCTTCTCGATCGTGTGGATCAGCGCATAGATCGAGCTGGTCGTCATCGGATTGCCACCGACGAGCAAAGTGTGGAACGACAGCGCCTGGCGCAGCCGTTCGTCCTGCACATAAGAGGAGACGATCGAATAGACGCTGCGCCAGGCCTGATATTTCATCAGCGCCGGCGCGGCCTTGATCATCGAGGCGAAGTCAAGGAAGGCGACCGAACCGAGCTTCACATAGCCCTGTTCATAGACCCCCTTCGAATAGGTCAGGAATTTCTCATAGCCCGCGACATCGGCCGGATTGAGCTTCGCGATCTCGGCCGCCAGCGCCGCCTCGTCGTTCGAATAATCGAAGTTGGTGCCGTCGGGCCAGTTGAGGCGATAGAAGGGCATGACAGGGACGAGGTCGACATCGGCCGCCATATGCTGTCCGCTGAGCGCCCATAATTCGTGCAGGCACGGCGGATCGGTGATCACGGTCGGCCCGGCATCGAAGGTGAAACCGTCGCGCGTCCAGTGATACGCCCGCCCGCCGGGCTTGTCGCGCGCCTCGACCACCGTCGTTGCCACCCCCGCCGACTGCAAGCGGATCGCGAGCGCGAGGCCGCCGAAACCGGCGCCGATGATGATCGCGCTGCGGCTCATTTCCAGTCGAATTTCCGCACCGCGCTCAGCGCGCGCGCGACCGGCACCGGCGGCTTGCCCGCCAGCAGGCGCAGCTTGTCGCCGCGCGTCGACTGGCCGGCGTAGAAACGCGAAATCAGCCGCGGCGACAGGCGATAGAAGCGTTCGAAGACGCGGATGCGCTGCGCGGGTTCGGCGGCGCGGAACAGCATCGCGTCGAGCAGGCGATAGAAACGCTGGCGCCGCCAGCCGCGCGCCGCGCGCGCGCGGAGCTGCGCGCCGAGGTCGGGACCGTCGACCAGCCGCGGCAGCGCCGCGGCGGTGCGCACCGCATCGGGCAGCGAATAGCCGGTCGTCGCATGAAACGCCCCGGCGCGGGTGCCGATCCGCGCGACCTTGTCGCCCTCGGGCCAGAAACGGTCGAATTCGCCCGCGATCACCACCGGCAGCACGCCCGTTTCCTCGCGCGACACAGCGGTGACCTCCCACTGCCGCCAGGCGGCATAGGCGCCGATCCGTTCGCGGATCAGGTCGGCGTCGAGGTCGGGGCTGTCGCTGTAATAGGTATCCTCGACGAATATCGTCTCCTCGCTCAGCGGCAGCAGGTAGACGAAGCGATAGCCGTCGAGCTGCGCGACGCGCGCGTCCATCACCACCGGGTGGGCGAGGCCGTGGCCGCCCTTCACCGTCAGCACCTGCCCGACAAATTTCTGCCAGCCGCAGGTCAGCGCCGACAGATGGCCCGCGCCGCGCGCGTCGATGACATGTTTCGCATCGAGCCGGCCGCCGCGCCCGAACAGCAGATGGTCGGCGGCGACATGCTTGACCCGGTCGGCGATGATGCGCTCGGCGGGCAGCGCCGCCGCGACCGCCTCGGCCAGCGCCTCGCCGGGGATGCTCTTATATCCCATGCGCAATGTGCGGCGATGGTGCGGGAACTGCACGTCGTAACCGTGCCAGTAATGGCGGACGAGCGGCGCGACGAGCCAGCGGTCCTTCTCGGCGATATCGCCGTCGAAAAAGGACCAGATATGGTTGCCGCCGACCGGTCCCGGCTCGACCAGCCGCACGTCGAGGTCGGGGCGCTTCGCCGCCAGCGCGAGCGCCGCGAGCCCGCCCGCAAGCCCGCCGCCGACGATGGCGATGTCGCACGAGAGATCTGCCTTGCCCATGCCCCAGCCCTAGCCGCGCTTGGCAAGCGGCGCAAAGCGATTGCGCCATGGCGTGCACCCGCTATCCCGAACGCATGATCGCCGCCCCCGCCATCCTGCTTTCCGCGCTCGCGATGACGCTGATCGTCGGGGTGCGCTATCTGATCAGCAGCGGCGGTTTCGCGCTCGCGACGCGGATCAAACATCCGGGCCTCTATCGCGGGCTCGAACCGCAGATGCGGCGCGAGATCGGGTGGAGCCTTGCCAGCGCGGCGATCTACGGCATTCCCGCCGGCATCGTCGCCTGGGGGTGGCAGGAGCATGGCTGGACGCGTATCTATACCGACATCGACGCCCTCCCGCTCTGGTATCTGCCGGTCAGCCTGCTTTGCTATTTGCTGATCCACGACACATGGTTCTACTGGACCCACCGCTGGATGCACCGGCCGGCGCTGTTCCGCATCGCCCACGCCGTCCACCACGACAGCCGACCGCCGACCGCCTGGGCGGCGATGAGTTTCCATCCGATCGAGGCGCTGACCGGCGCGGTCGTCATCCCGGCGCTGGTGTTCCTGATCCCGATCCATGTCGCGGTGCTCGGCCTTGTCCTCACGATCATGACCGTCATGGGGGTCGGCAATCATATGGGCTGGGAAATGTTCCCGCGTGCGCTTGTTCATGGACCGGCAGGGCGCTGGCTGATAACCGCGACCCACCACCAGCAGCATCACGCCGCTTACCGGGGGAATTATGGGCTTTATTTCCGCTTCTGGGACAAGGCGTGCGGCACCGATCTGGGGCTTGGCCGCTTTGGCGATGCTGACCGCCGCGAGCGCGCCGCCCCCTGAGGTCGATGTCAGCATCACCGGGCTGCGCAACAGCAAGGGCCAGGTCCTCGTCTGCCTGACCACCAATCCCAAGGCCTTTCCCGATTGCAGCAAGGACAAGGCGTCGGTGCGGATGGCGGTGGCGGCCAGCGCCGCCGCGCATTTCAAGATCGCGGCGCCCGCCAACGGCACCTATGCGATCGCGGTCGTCCATGACGAGAACAGCAACAACAAGATGGACCTCGCGATCTTCCTGCCCAAGGAGGGCTTCGGCTTCTCGCGCAACCCGACGATTACCGTCGGCGCGCCGAGTTTCAAATCGGCGAGCTTCGTCGTGACCGGCGACACCGCGCAGACGATCAAGATGAAATATATGCTCTAGTGAGCGCGCGGGCGGGCCGCTAAAGCAGCGCGCGTGACCGCTTTATCTCCCCGCATCGCCGCTTTCGCCGACCGCTGGCCCAAGCTGATCGCCCTGCTGCTCGGCGCCGTGTCGGCGACCGGTTTCGCGCCGCTCCACTTCTGGCCGCTGACGCTGGTCGCGCTCGCCGGCTGGATGGCGCTCGTCGCGCGTAGCCCGAAAGGGCGGCGCGCCTTTGGCATCGGCTGGGCCTTCGGGGTCGGGCATTTCACGATCGGGCTGAACTGGATCGCGACCGCCTTCACCTATCAGGCGGCGATGCCGGCGTGGCTCGGGTGGATCGCGGTGGTGCTGCTGGCGCTGTATCTGGCGGTCTATCCGGCGCTGGCGGCGTGGGGGGCGTGGATGGTCGCGCGCTTCAAGGGCAGGTCAGGCATGGCGGCGTCTGTCTCCTTCATCCTCGCCTTTGCCGCGCTCTGGACGCTGACCGAGTGGCTGCGCAGTTGGGTGTTCACCGGCTTTGCATGGAATCCGCTGAGCGCGACCATCGTGGGGTTCGCGGGCCCCGCGCGATTGATAGGCACCTATGGCGTTTCGTCGCTGGTGGTGCTTGCGGCCGCAATCTATGTGCTGCCTTATTTTCAGCCCAAGCGTCCGAAGACGTCCGAACCTGACATGTCGGAACGACAACAGCTTTGGACGCAGGTCGGCGCGGGCGCCGTGATCGCGCTGGTCCTGGCCATCGGCTATTTCGACCTCTTCCCTACGCGGGAAAAGGATGTGGCTACATCCACTTCAACTCCGATCACCGTCGTCCAGCCCAATGTCGGGCAGGAAGATAAGTGGGTCGGCATCAAGGCCGGGGTCAATTTCGCCAAGCTGGCGCGGCTGACGGTGCCGCGCGGCGATCAGCCGCGGCTGATCCTGTGGCCCGAGGCCGCGATCCCCGACTATCTCGAAACCGGCTATCCGACCTATTATTACGAGCGCTCGCCCGCCGAAGCGCGGATGCGGCTGACCAATTTGATGAACCCCGGCGACGTCCTGCTGCTCGGGGCGCTGAAGCTGGAGATCGACGACAGCGGCGAGGTCGTCGGCGCGCGCAACGCGGTGATGACCGTCCATGCCGACGGCAGGCTCGGCCCGCGCTACGACAAGTCGCATCTGGTGCCGTACGGCGAATATCTGCCAATGCGCCCCATATTGTCGTCGATCGGCCTGTCGCGCCTCGCGCCCGGCGATATCGATTTCTGGCCGGGGCCGGGCCCGCGCACGCTCGACCTCGGCGCCTTCGGCAAGGCGGGGCTGCAGGTCTGTTACGAGATCATCTTTTCGGGCCAGGTCGTCGACCGCGACCATCGCCCCGACTTCATCTTCAACCCGTCGAACGACGCCTGGTTTGGCGGCTGGGGTCCGCCGCAGCATCTGGCACAGGCTCGGCTCCGCGCGATCGAGGAGGGGCTGCCCGTCGTCCGCTCGACCCCGACGGGCATCAGCGCGGTGATCGACGCCGACGGCCGCATCCGCGATTCGATCCCGATGCACCGCGCCGGGCGGATCGACACGACGCTGCCGCCGGCGCACGCCCCGACGCTGTTCGCGCGCTATGGCAACATACTTCCCGTCGGATTTGCGCTGCTGCTGCTCGCAGCCGCCATTGCCTTTCGGCGGCGCGGGCGTTAACAGCGCCCACACATAAAGCTTCCTTTATATTCGATCCAAGAAGGCTCCCATGCGCAACAGCTTCCTCTTCACGTCCGAAAGCGTTTCCGAAGGGCACCCCGACAAGGTGTCGGACCAGATCAGCGATTCGATCGTCGACCTGTTCCTGTCGAAGGACCCCGAAGCGCGCGTCGCCTGTGAAACGCTGACCACGACCCAGCTCGTCGTCCTCGCCGGTGAAATCCGCTGCAAGGGCGTGTTCGAGAACGGCGAATGGGCGCCCGGCGCGCTCGAAGAGATCGAGGCCACCGTGCGCAACACGGTCCGGGAAATCGGTTACGAGCAGGACGGCTTCCATTGGGAGACCTTCCGCTTCGAGAACAACCTCCACGGCCAGTCGGCGCATATCGCGCAGGGCGTCGACGAAAGCGGCGACAAGGACGAAGGCGCCGGCGATCAGGGCATCATGTTCGGCTATGCGTCGGACGAGACCCCCGATCTGATGCCCGCGACGCTCGATTACAGCCACAAGATCCTCGAGCGTATGGCCGCCGACCGCAAGGCGGGAACCGCGCCCTTCCTCGAGCCCGACACCAAGAGTCAGGTGACGCTGCGCTACGCCAACGAGCGCCCGGTCGAGGCGACCGCGATCGTCGTGTCGACCCAGCATGCGCCGGGCTATTATTTTCACAATGGCGAAGGCGACGAAGCCAAATACGCCGAGCTGCGCGACTATGTGAAGGGCGTCATCGCCGACGTGCTGCCCGCCGAACTGCTCACCGCGAACACCGTCTATCACATCAATCCGACCGGCCGTTTCGAGATCGGCGGCCCCGACGGCGACGCCGGGCTGACCGGCCGCAAGATCATCGTCGACACCTATGGCGGCGCCAGCCCGCACGGCGGCGGCGCGTTCAGCGGCAAGGATCCGACCAAGGTCGACCGCTCGGCCGCCTATGTCACCCGCTACCTCGCCAAGAACATCGTCGCCGCGGGCCTCGCGCGCCGCTGCACGATCCAGCTCAGCTACGCGATCGGCGTCGCCGAACCGCTGTCGATCTATGTCGACCTGCACGGCACCGGCAATGTCGACGAAGGCAAGCTCGAAGCGGTTATCCCGCAGCTCGTGCGCCTGACGCCGAAGGGCATCCGCACCCACCTCGGCCTCAACAAACCGATCTACAAGCAGACCGCAGCTTACGGCCATTTCGGCCGCACCGCGACCGGCGATACGTTCCCCTGGGAACGCACCGACCTGGTCGACAAGCTGAAGGCCGCACTCGCCGAATAAAGCGCCGCAAGGCCCGCTTGCCATCGCCCTCCCGTTCTGACAGCTATCGGTCGGGGACGGGAGGATGAGCGATGGCAAGCATCTGGTATCGGGCATTTTTTGTCGCCGCGGCGCTGAGCGCCGCGCCCGTCGCGGCGCAGGAACCGCTGGCGGTCGCCGAGGGCAAGCCGTGGACGCACGCACATAGCGGAATCATCGTCCCCGCCGCGCTCGACGAACTGCCGCGCGTGCGCGCCACCAGCTTCGCGGCGCCCGAACTCGACATCAGCCAGAATTTCGCGTCGGACGACGGGCGCGAATCGCTCACCGTCTACATCTTTCGCAACACCAATGGCGCGGTCCCGGTCTGGTTCGCGCAGGCGCAGCGCGCGATCAGCCTGCGCACCGACCTCGCCGATCCGCCGCTCGGCGTCGCGCCGGTCGCCTTCACCCCGCCCGGACAAAGCACCGCGAGCGGAATCAAGGCGGTGTTCGCGCCGGTGGGGGTCGAGGGCATCCGCAGCACCGGCGTCGCGCTGTTCGCGGTGGGCGACTGGTATGTGAAGCTGCGCGCCAACTCCGCCACGCTGACCCCCGCCGACCTGTCGGGCTGGATGGAGGGGGTGCTGGCCGAACTCACATTGCCGCGCGGCACCGCGCCCGCGGTGCGCCCGATCGCCGATTGCGCGCCGAAGCTGGTCTTTGGCCCCGACGCGACCGATTCGACGCTACCCGACACCGCGTTGACCGCAGGGGTGAGGACCGCGGCGGCGCGGATGGTCGGCACGCGCTGGTGCCTCGACCAGGTCGTGCGCGGCAATCAGGCGGTGTACCGCCCCGACGGCGCGCGCGACCGCTATCTGCTGGCGACCGGCGACAATGGCAAGGCGTTCGCGGTCGAGCCGCAGGGCGCCGTCGGCGCGACCTATTATTCGGCCAATCTGGTGGGCGCCCGCCAAACTTTCACGATCGTCGCGCAGGACAGGATGCCGTCGCCGCAACACGTCCTCGATCTGGCCGCCGCCGACCGCAGCGTCGCGGCGATCGAGACTTGGCCGACACGCTAACCGACCGGCAACATTACTTAAAACGTGCCGAATCGATCCCTAAAAGAATCAATTGCCAGCGGACCGGTAAACAGTAGAATCCGAAGCCGGGGGTCGCGGCAATTGTGCCATGGAATCCCTGTTGCTTGCAGAAATGAGGGGGGGTACCATGACGGATATTCCGAATATCATTTGGGCGTGGGGTTGTTTCGTGGCGCGCAGCCACGGCACCGGATGCCATTTTACCCAAGCGCTCGATTATTCCCAGGCCAGCGAACTCGATGGCGGCGACGACGGCGGCTCCTATCATCGCTACCAATGCTCCGCGACGGTGAACGATGTGCAACTGTCGGTCCGGCAGTCGACCCCGAACCCCAGTTCCTATGTCGCGTCGGACATCTGGTACGACAATGACACGAGCACCCAGCAATCGATTACCTTCGCCGCCAGCACCTCGACGACGCAGACCTATACGATGTCGATCACCGAATCGATCAGCCTCGGCATCGAAATGTCGGTGACCGTCGGGGTGGCGGGGGTCGCCACCGACACGTCGAAGGTATCGCTGACGATGTCGGTCTCGTCGACCCAGTCGCAATCGACGACCGCCCAGCACAGTTGGTCGGTATCGATCCCGGTGACGATCCCGGCGCAAAAATCGAACCATTGCATCGCCTATATGGACACGCAGGATTTCACGATCCCCTGGACCGCCGATTGCCGGATCAGCGGCAGCGTCGCGGTGTGGTTCGACGACTGGATCGACATCAACGGCGGCAGCAACGTCCATCACCTGTGGTTCGTGCCGATCGGCTATGTGCTCGACGCGGTGGTCGCCAACAATCTGTATGACACGACCGGTTTCCGCGCAGACGGCGCCGATGTCGTCGGCACCATTTCGGGCACCTTCTCCGGCAGCGAGGGTATCGACATCAACGCCCGTCCCGAGGAACAACCGCTGCGTCCGCGCCCGATGATGAAAGTGATGGTGCCGACCGCGGTGCCCGGAAAGACGGGGCTGGTCGCCGCCTGATCGCCCTCTTCGATGCCACTTGCCTTGCCCTCCCCGATCTGACAGCGTCGCTGCCAGATCGGGGAGGGTCATCATGCGAAACCGTTGGATCAAGGGGCTTATTGTCGCGGGCGCGCTCATGCTTGTCTCGGCGGCACCCGTCGCCGCGCAGCAGGATCTGGCGATCAGCCATGGCGAGGCCTGGACCCACGCGCACAGCGGTATCACCGTGCCCGCGACGCTCGGCGGCAATGCGCTGACCAAGGCCAAGGCCTATGCCCAGGACGAACTCGACGTCGGCCTGTCGTTCGAGCCCGACGGCGCGGAGGATTTCATTTCCCTCTACATCTTCCGCAACACCAATGGCGCGGCGCCGGTCTGGTTCGCGCAGGCGCAATCGGCGATCGAGTTGCGCGACGCCTTCGGAGCGCCGATGCTCGTCGAACCGCCCCACGCGATTGCCCTGCCCGGTCAGACGGTGACCAGCGGCCTGCGCGCCATCTATGCGCCGCAGGCCGGCGCGCCCTTCACCAGCACCGGGGTCGTACTGGTGCCGGTTGGCGACTGGTATGCGAAATTCCGCGTCACCTCGCGGCGGCGCACCCCCGCCGAACTCGGCGCGCTGATCGACAAGGTGGTGGCGCAGATTCAATGGCCCCCACAGGCAGCCCCCGTTGCGGCCCTGCCGGTCGTCGCGTGCGCCGCGCCGCTGACGTTCGCCAAAAAGTCCAAGGATGTACGCAGCGACGGGCTGACCGACATCTTGGGTGCGGCGCTGATGTCGGCCGCTACGGGCGACGATACGATCAAGAAGGAACCGGCATCGACCGCCCCGGTGCAATGGTGCCGCGACCGCCAGCTCAGCGCCAATGTCGCGACCTACCGTCCGGGCGAAAGCAAGGACGGCTATCTGCTCGCGCTCGGCGACAATGGGAATGGTCTCTGGGTCGGCCTGTCGGCGATGAACGCGGTGATGGCCGAAATCGAGGGCAAGAAGGCGACTCCCAATTACAGCGTGACGCTGCACACCGCGGCGCAGGACGTGAATTTCATCGCGCAGGACCGCCTGCCGTCGCCCGAACGCGCGGGCGAGATCCTCAAGGCGAATCGCCGCGCCAGTACGGTGACGACCTGGGGCAAGGAACGCACCGTCGAGATCAACAGCAGCGGCATCAAATAGCTTCCGCCCGGCGCCGCGGCGCGCTAACGCGCGCGCCATGACTGCTTACAAGCCCGGCGATCCGACGACGATCAACCGCCTCTATGGCCGCTCGAAAGGCAAACCGCTGCGCGCGGGCCAGCAGGACCTGATCGACACGCTGCTGCCGCAGATCGCGGTGCCGCTCGAAGGCGAGGTCACCGCCGAAGCGCTGTTCGGCTATGACCGCCCGCTGCATTTCGAGATCGGCTTCGGCGGCGGCGAGCATATGGCGGGGCGCGCCGACATGTTGCCCGACCATGGTTTCATCGGCGCCGAACCCTTTATCAACGGCGTCGCGCAGGCGCTGGTCCATGTCGCGGGCGACCATGGCGCCGGCCTGCCGCTCGGCAATGTCCGCATCCATCATGGCGACGCGCTCGAAGTGCTGCGCCGCATTCCCGACGGCGCGCTCAGCTTCGCCTATCTGCTCCACCCCGACCCCTGGCCCAAGGCGCGTCACGCCAAGCGCCGGATGATGAACGACGGCCCGCTCGACCTGATCGCGGCCAAGCTGAAACCCGGCGGCGAGTTCCGCTTCGGCACCGACCATCCGGTGTATCTGGAACATGCGCTGATGGTGATGCGCCGCCATCGTCACCAGTATGAATGGCTGGCGAAGGACGCGAAGGATTTCCTGACCCGCCCCGCCGGCTGGCCCGAAACACGCTACGAGGCGAAGGCCCGCGCGCAGGGCCATGAGGTCTGGTATTTCCGCTACCGGCGGCGCTGACCTTCGCTACCCGGCGACGATCGCGCGGAGTTCGGGGGCGGATACGGCGCCCGAACGGTCGAGTTCATCGAGCGTCGCCAGCGCCATTGCGCGATAAGCGGGCAACAGGTCCGGGCAATCGCGCATGATCGCGTCGATGTGCGCGGCGATCGTCTCGCCATCGCCGCGCAGCAGCGGCCCCGACAGCGCCCCGAAGCCTTTGGCCAAGCTGTTCTCCAGCGCCGCCCGCACCAGCGGCGCGAGCAAGGCCTCCGGCTCGTCGGCACCCGCGACGCGCAACGCGTGCGATGCCCCGCCGAGCAGGGTCACCAGATGGTTCGCGGCGTGCGACAGCGCGGCGTGATAGAGCGCGCGGCGATCCTCGGTGATTGCGACCGCCACGCCGCCGAGCAGGCCGACGAGCGTCCGCGCCTCGGCCAGCGCCTCGCCATCGGGCGCGGTGATCGCGAAGCGCGCACCCGCCATGCGCTCGACCTCCTGCACCGGGTCGCCGGTGAAGGTCATCGCCGGATGGACCGCCGCGGTCAGCGCGCCGCGCGCGGCCAGCGCACCGAGCACCGCCGCACCGCTGCCGCCGCTGACATGGCAGACGAACGGGTCGCGGCCCGGCGCCAGCGCCGCGGCCAGGCTGGCCGCGACCGCCGCCAAGGCATCGTCGGCGACCGCAAGGACGATCGCGTCGCAACGCTCCGTCAGCCATTCGATCGCTTCCGCCGCGCTGGCGCCGGCCACTTCCGCTGCATCCCGCACGCGCTCGGGCGAGCGTCCCCACAGCAGCACCGGCTCGGCCGAGAACGGCGCCAGCGCCAGCGCCAGGGCCCGCGCCACGCGCCCCGATCCGGCCATGCCGACGCGATGATAGCGAACCGCCATCAGCCTGCCAGCTTCGGCAGCCCGTCCATGATCGCGGTCAGCGCCAGCGCATTTTCGCGCTCCATCGCGCTGTGCCCGGCGTTGGTGATCACATAGGTGGCGGGTTCAGCCCCCGCCCCGCGCAGCGCCGCGACGAGGCGCGACGCCTGCGTCAGCGGGCAAACCTGGTCGAAACGGCCATGGACGATATGCACCGGGATTTTCGCGAGGATATCGGCGCTGCCGAGCAGGTGGCCGGGTTCGATGAACAGGTTGTTGGCGAAATAATGCGCCTCGATCTGCGCGAAGCAGAGCGCGAAATCGGCGTCGCCGAACTTGCCCGTCGCCGCCGATTCGGGGATCATGTTCGAGATCACCCCTTCCCAGAGCGACCAGGTGACCGCGGCGTGAAGCTGCTTCTCGCGCTCGGCGTCGGTCGCGGGGACCATGTCGAAAATGCGCTTGTACGACGCCATGACGTCGCGCCGCTCCTCGGGGGTCAGCACCGACAGCAGCTCGGCCCATTCGTCGGGATAATGGATATAGGCGCCGGGCGCGGTCAGCGCATAGGGCGCTTCGTGAAAGCTCGCGGCATTGCCCTGATAGAGATAGTCGAGATCCTCGGCCGCGCCGAGGAAGATGCCGCGCAGGATCAGGCTGGCGCAATGGCCGGGGTGCGCGATCGCATAGGCCATGGCGAGGGTGCTGCCCCAGCTGCCGCCAAAGACATGCATCTTGCCCGTGATACCCAGCGCGTCGCGGAGCTTGACGATATCGCCGATCAGGTCGGCGGTGGTGTTGTGACGCAGCGCCACCGCGGGGCCCGCCGAGGCGACCGTCGGCTCGCTCTTGCCGCAGCCACGCTGGTCGAACAGGATCACACGGTAGCGCGCGGGGTCGAAGAACCGCGCCATGTCGGGGGCGCAGGCGCCGCCGGGACCGCCGTGGAGGAACATCACCGGTTCGCCGTCGGGATTGCCATACTCCTCCCAGTACAGGCGGTGGCCGGCGTCGCCGTCGACGTCGAGCAGGCCGCTGCCGAGCGGAGCGGCGGCGGGATAGACCCAGGCGTCACCGATCTTGCTGCTCGCCTGAAGGCGCGAAAAATCCATGGTCAGCCCCCGATACCGAGCAGTTCGACGGTGAAGAACAGGGTCGCGCCGCCGGGGATCGGGCCTCTGCCGCCGGCGCCATAGGCGAGATAATAGGGAATCGCGAATTCGACCTTGTCGCCCACCGCCATATAGGTGACGCCCTCGGTCCAGCCGTCGATCACGCGGTTGAGCGGAAAGGTCGCGGGCTCGCCGCGCGCGACCGAGCTGTCGAAGATGCTGCCGTCGACGAAGCTGCCGACATAATGGACGGTGACCGAGTCACTCGGTCCCGGACGCGGCCCGGCGCCGGTGCCCGCGACGCGGCGCCAGCGCAGCCCGCTCGCCATCACGTTCCAGCCGTTGCCGGCATTGCGTTCGGCGAGCGCCGCCGACTGGCGGTTGAGCCAGGCGGTGCTCACCTGCTGCGTCGGGGCATCCTGCGCGGCGGCGGGGACGGCCAGCGCCAGCAGCGGCATGGCGGCGAGAAGGAAGAGGCGGCACGATAGGGTCATGGACGAAAACTCCCGGTTGGAGTTCGCGGCATAACCGCCCGGTGCCGCCGCGCAATCCCCCGCACCAACAAATCGGGGCGGCCCTGTGTCAGGTGCCGCCCCAGTTGGTGGATCCGTCGGGGAGAGGGAGAGGACGGATCGGAGATTGGTGTCGTGGTGGCTTAGGCTTAGTTGGCCGACGCCATCTTGCTGTCGGTTTCGAGTTCGGCGACGCCGGCGAGCTTGAGCGCGGCGCGGAACTGCTTGGCGGCGGCGCGTTCGTTGCCCGCTTCGCAAAGCTTCTTGCCGGTCGACACGAAGCGCTTGGCATTGACCTGCTTGCCGGCTTCGGCACCGCCGGCGGCGGTCGCGGCCTGATCGGCGAGACCGGCGCAGCGATAGTCGCTGGCCGACTGGGCGTAAGCGGGCGTGGTGGAGGCGACGAGGCCGGTGAAGGCGAGAGCCGAAGCCGCGACGATCGTGAAGGCGGTCGGGAAGCTGCGGAAGGTGGAGAGCTGAATGGCCATGGGAGAGGTTCCTTTCGTTTCGTTGTGCAACCTTTTTAGCTGCGCTTGCGCGCATAGATAATCCTCTATAATCTGCAAGTGCCTTGAAGCAGGATTTAACAATCCCCCATGGGGTGCTCGACGGGATCGAAGCTTTCCTGCGTGTCGCGGTCAGGCGGAGCTTTTCCGCCGCGGCCTCCGATCTTGGCGTTTCCCCCTCGGCGATCAGCCAGACGATCAAGGGCCTCGAGGCCCGCGTCGGCGCGCCCTTGTTCATGCGCACGACGCGCAGCGTCGGGCTGACCCAGGCGGGCGAGATGTTCCTCGAACGCGCTGCCCCCGCCTATGCCGGGCTTGCCGACGCCTATGAAGCGGCGCGCAACCTCGGCAACCGGCCCGCCGGACGGTTGCGCATCAACCTGATGCGCGGCGCGATCCAGCCCTTGTTCGAACCGATCATCGCGGGCTTTTGCGAAACCTATCCCGACATCGAGCTCGAAATCTACGCCGAGGATGCGCTCGCCGATCTCAGCGCCGGGGGCTTCGACGCCGGGGTGCGGATGGGCGAATCGCTCGACGCCGATGTCATCGCGGTCCGCCTGACCGGGCCGTTCCGCTTCGCCGCCTTTGGCGCGCCCGCCTATTTCGAACGCCATGGCCGGCCGCAGGAGCCCGCCGACCTGCGCCATCATCGCTGCGTGCGGCTGCGCCTGTCCAGCGGCGGGCTGCTCCCCTGGTCGTTCATGGACGGCAATCGCGAGATCGAAATCGGGGTCACCGGCCCGGTGATCGTCAACGACCAGAGCGCGATCATCATGGCGGTGCGCAGCGGCATCGCGCTGGGCATGACCGCCGAACCCGTGCTCGAGGAACTGGTCGCGCGCGGCGAGGTCGAACTCGTGCTGCCCGAACGTGCGGTGTCGACCGCGGGGCTGTTCCTCTATTACCCCAGCCGCAAACAGGTGATGCCGAAACTGCGCGCCTTCATCGACTATGCGCGCGAATATCTTCCCGACGACATCGGCCGCTGAACCCCGGCAAAGCAGGGCTTCGGCATGGCGTAGAAACTATTCCCTTCACCGGGGGGAGAAAAATTGCTCTGGCGCAAGGACGAGAATCGCGGCAGCAGGTTGTCAACTAAAAGGGTTGGAATAAGATTATGATCGATTTCGCGGCCATCGACTTCTCGGCCTTGCTTCCCTTCATCCTGATCGGGTTCGCGGCGCAGCTCGTCGATGGCGCGCTCGGCATGGCGTTCGGCGTGATCTGCAACACCCTGCTCGTCGCGGTGCTCGGCGTGCCGCCCGCGACCGCCTCGGCCCGCATCCATGTCGTCGAAATCTTCACCACCGGCGCCTCGGGGCTCAGCCATTTGTTCCATCGCAACATCGAATGGCCGCTCTTCTGGCGGCTGTTGATCCCCGGCATGATCGGCGGGGTGCTCGGCGCCTATGTGCTGTCGTCGCTCCACGCCGATGTCGTGAAACCCTTCGTGCTCGGCTATCTGGTGCTGATCGGCGTGTGGCTGCTGATCCGCGGCCTGCTCTATCCGCCCAAGTTCGAAAAGCCCAAGATCGTCGCGCCGCTTGCCGTCGTCGGCGGCTTTCTCGACGCCGCGGGCGGCGGCGGCTGGGGTCCGGTCGTGACCTCGAACCTGCTCGTCCAGGGCGGCGAGCCGCGCAAGGTCGTCGGCACCGTCAACAGCGTCGAATTTTTCCTCGCGCTCACCGTATCGGCCGCCTTCATCTATCAACTCGGCTTCGAGCAAATCCTGGGCCCGACGCTGGGCCTGATCATCGGCGGCGTCGCCGCCGCGCCGCTGGGCGCGATGATGGCGAAACGCTTCTCGCCCAAGGTGATGCTGGTGATGGTCGGCATCGTGCTGATCGCAACAAGCGCCTTCGGCCTGTACAAGTCGCTGACCTGAGCGGGACCGGTTTCGACCGGCTCCTGCCCTATTCTTCATCGTCGCCCCGGACTTGATCCGGGGGCCCGCTTGAAGTCGAAGCCTGCCGATGCCTCAAAAAAGCGGGATCCCGGATCAAGTCCGGGATGACGTAAGAGAAATGGGCGGAGTTGGCGTTCCCCGACCGTCGCCGGGGAACGGGTTTTGCCGGACTGTCCGCTCCCCACCCCAAAGCCGACATTCGTTCCGTGGGTTTGCAAAAGATATAGTCGCCCTATTTACGCCCCGTCCCGCGATCGGTTGTGAAAGCTTGCGCGCCGCGCCGCGGCGTCGCGGTCGAAGCCGGCGTTGCGCATGATTTCATGGTCCAAGCCTTCAGCCAGCCGCATGCCGTCGGTGTTATAGATCAGCCGCTTGTTCTCGGCATTGCTGTGCCAGCTGTTGGCGAGGATGGTCCGCGCCAGTTCGGCGACCGCGCCCGCCAACTGCCCCGCGGCGACGCAATGGTTGACCAGCCCCATCGCCACCGCCTCGTCGGCACCATAGGGGCGACAGGTCAGCATCATTTCCAGCGCCTTGGCAGGACCGACGCGCCGCGGCAGCCGCTGAGACATGCCCCAGCCGGGGACGAGCCCCCATTTGCCATGCGTATCGGCGAAGCGCGCGCTGTCGTCGCAGACGATGAAATCGGCCGACAGCGCCATTTCGAGCCCGCCGGTGAAGCAGGTGCCTTGCACCGCGGCGATCACCGGCTGGCGCAGGCTAGTCAGAAGTTCGAGCGTCTGAACCTCGCGCCGCAGCCAGCCGAGCGCGTCGGCGTGGGGCTTTTCCGACAGGTCGTGCCCGGCGCAGAAATCGGCGCCGGCGGCGCGCAGCACGATCAGGCCGATGTCGGCGTCCTGTTGCAGCGCGAGCAGATGCGCGCGCAGTGTCTTGAACAATTCGCGATTGATCGCATTCTTTTTTTCGGGCCGATTGAGGGTCAGCGTCGCGACGCCGTCGGAGTCTTCGCGCAGCACCAGAGTGTCGGCCGCTGTCTCGTTCGTCATGTCAAAGCCTCCGGTTCGGCCAGGGATTGCCCGATCGCGCGAACGAAGCGGGCGGCGTCGGCGCCGTTGATGACGCGGTGGTCGTAGCTCAGCGACAGCGGCATCATCAGGCGCGGCTGAAAGGCGGCGCCGTCCCAGACGGGCTGCATCCGCGACGGCGTGACCGCCAGAATTGCGACCTCGGGCTGGTTGATGATCGGGGTGAAACCCGTGCCGCCGATCCCGCCGAGCGAGGTGATCGTCATGCAGCCCCCCGACATGGCGCTCATCGGCAGGCCCTTGTCGCGTGCCTGCGCGCTGAGCGCCGCAAGCTCGGCGGCGAGCGTCGCGACATCCTTGCCATCGATGTCGCGCAGCACCGGCACGAGCAGGCCGAGCGGGCCGTCGACCGCGATCCCGATGTGGAAATATCGCTTGAGGACGAGCGTCTTGCCGTCGTCCGAAAGCGACGCGTTGAAATTGGGAAAGGCCGCCAGCGCGCGCGCCAGCGCCTTGGCGAGGAAGATCAGCGGTGAAATCCGGACGTCGGGTCCCAGGGCCTTGCGATGCGCGTCGAGCGCGGTCACGTCGATATCGTCGTGATGCGTGACATGCGGAATCTGGGTCCAGCTCTGGGTCAGGCGGCGCGCCACCACTTTCTGGAAACCGCTCATCGGCACCGTTTCGACGGCGCCGAACGCGGCATGTTGGTCCTCGGGCGAAGTCGGTGTCATTCTTTTCCTCTCGCTGGCATCACGGCGTGACGGGGACTCCGAATCCATCCGCGACGCGCGGAAGCGGACTCAGGCCTTGCATATATATATCATAATCATATAGACCTTAAAGCAAGAGAGATACGCTGCGATGGCGAGGATTATGACGGAAGAGGAATATGCGGCGCTCGGGCTTCAGGCGCCCCCGGTTCGAATCGATCCCCCCGGCGCGCCGCGTGACGTCGCCGGCCTGATCGAACGCGCGGCGGCGCAATGCCCCGACGACGAGGCACTGGTCGACAGCCAGCGCGCCTATGATTTTCGCACGCTGGGGCAGGCGGTCACGGCCGCCGCCGCGCTGTTCGACGCCGCCGGAATCCGCGCCGGCGACCGTGTCGCGGCGTCGCTCGGCAACGAGAATGCGCTCGTCATCGCCTTCTTCGCCGCGATGCGGCTCGGCGCCGTCTGGGTCGGGATCAACCGCATCCTGCCGGCGGACGACAAGCGCTATATTCTGGCACATAGCGGGACGACGCTGCTGCTCGCCGACAGCAGTATCGCGGCGCAGGTCGACGCGCTGCGCCCAGACCTGCCCGAACTTGCCCACGTCTGGATCCTCGATGCCGAGGACCGCGATGGCGGATGGCACAGCGCGCTGGCCGACGCGGCCCGGGCGACCGCGCCGCAACCCGAGATCGACCCCTTCGCGCCCGCCGCGATCATGTACACCAGCGGCACGACCGGGGTGCCCAAGGGCGTCGTCCACAGCCAGCACAATATGATCATCGTCCCTGCCGCAGGGTTCGCGCACGGGCTGATGTCACCCGAGGCGCGGCGCGGATCGGCGCTGCCGCTGACGATCACCAACGTCATGATCCTCGGCCCGGTATCGGCCTTCCTCGCCTGCCAACCCTTCCTCTTTGCGCCGTCGATCAAGATCGAACCCCTGATCGCGTGGATCGGCGAACAGCGGATCGGGCAGATCGCCTTCGTCCCGACGATGATCTATGACCTGCTGCAGACCGATCTCGACCTTCCCGACGGCTTCCGCATGTCATCTGGCGGCGCGCCGCTGCCGCAGGCGATCCGCGAATCCTTCTTTCGCCGCCATGGCTATGATGTCTCGACCTCATATGGCCTGACCGAAGCGCCGACCGTCGTCGCCCAGTCGTTCGACGCCGTCGCGCCCGAGGGAGCGAGCGGGCGCGCACTGCCGCATTTCGAGATCACGATCCGCGATGCCGAGGGCGAACTGCTGCCGACCGGCACGGTGGGCGAGGTGTGTTTCGGACCGGTCCGCACCGGCCCCTGGGCGAATGTCTATACACCGCCGCTCGGCTATTGGCGCGAGCCCGAAAAGACCGCGGCGCTGCTGCGCGGCGGGGTCGTCCATTCGGGCGATCATGGCAGCCTCGACTCCGACGGCTGGCTGAGCATCGCCGACCGCAGTTCGGAACTGATCCTGCGCGGCGGATCGAACGTCTATCCCGCCGAGGTCGAACGTATCCTCCACACCCATGATGGCGTTGCCGACTGCGCGGTGGTCGGCAAACCCGACCTTAGGATGGGGATGCTGACCGTCGCCTGCATCGTGGCGGCGCGGCCCGATACCGACATGGCGGCGCTGGAGGCCGAACTGGTCGCGCTCTGCCGCGACAAGCTGACCCGCTACAAAGTGCCCGACCAATGGCGCTTTCTCGACCAGTTCCCGCGCAATGCGATGGGCAAGGTGGTGAAACCCAAATTGCGCGAGATCGTCGTCGCCGATTGACGCTGCGCTGCGCCCCGGCGGCGCTCGACAGAAAGGAAATCCGATGCCCCGGCCCACCCAATTTCACAACCGGCTGGACGGCTGGCGCGCGATCGTCACCGGCGCCGGGACGCAAGGGGAGGGGGTCGGCACCGGGAAGGCGATCGCGGCGCTGTTCGCGGCCGAGGGCGCACGCGTCGCGCTGCTCGACCTCGAGGCCGAGCGCGCGCAGGCGACGCTCGATCTGGTCCGCGACCTTGGCGGCGACGGCATCGTGGTCGCGGGCAATGTCGCCGATCCGGCCGAGGCGACGCAGATGACCGCCGAAAGCCTCGCCTGGCTCGGCGGTCTCGACATTCTGGTGAACAATATAGGGGTCGGCGCCGGCTCGGGACCGCTTCACGAGGTCGCGGTTGCCGATATCGACCGCGTCATGTCGGTCAATCTCGGCACGATCTTCAACATGTGCCGCCACGCGATTCCCGCGCTGCTGGAAGGGCGGGGCAAGGCCATCGTCAATATCTCGTCGGTCGCCGGCATCCGTGCGCATGGCAATGCCGCCTATGGACCCAGCAAGGCGGCGGTGATCCAGCTGACCGCCGAACTCGCGGTGATGTACGGCCGCGACGGCGTCCGCGCCAATTGCGTGGCGCCGGGGCATATCGTCACCCCGATGGTCGAGGCGCATCTGGTGGGCGAGCGCCGCCGGGTGCGCAGCGCGATCGCGCCGCTCGGCGTCGAGGGCGACGCCTGGGACATCGCGCAGGCGGCGCTGTTCCTGGCCGGACCCGAAAGCCGGTTCGTCACCGGCGTCACCCTGCCGGTCGACGGCGGGGTGACGCAGACGGGGCCGCTGGCGGCCTATGAGCGGGTGACCGGGCTATGAGCGCAGCCTTCGCGTCGGCGCTCGTGCCCTATACGGGACCGGTCGCCGCCGAGACGCTGCTCACCGAGGCCGAACAGCGAACCGGGCTGTCCGACTGGGGCGGCAAGCGCTGGGACGAGGCGCGTTTCCGCCACGATCTCGCAATCTTGTGCGACGCGATCGAAGCCGGGGCGACGCTCACCGCGACCGGGCGCGACCGCACCCACAGCCGGCTGATCACCATGCTCGTCTCGCGGCTCCGCTATCTCGACGCGCGCAAGGCGGCGACCGGCGCCGATGCCGAGCGGATCGTCGCGCCGCTGATCGGGTCGGGAATGCCGCGCGCCGGCACGACCTTCCTGCACGGGCTGATGGCGCAGGACCCCGGCAATCGCGGTGTCGCGGCGTGGGAAGCGGCGATCCCGTCGCCGCTCGCCGACGCGGCGGACCGGGAGGCGCTTTATACGCAAATCCTGGCGTTTCAGGGGATGACGGCGCCCGATGTGACCGCGATCCATCCGTTCGGCGCGGCCTTGCCCGAGGAATGCATCTTCCTGCAGGAAGGCAATCTCGGCAGCCTTTATGGCGTCTACTGGAATGTCCCCGCCTATCAGGCGGCGATCGCCGACAAGCTGCCGGGGGCCTTCGCCTGGCAGACGGCGATGATGCAATATCTGCAGATCGATCGTCCGCGCCGGCGCTGGGCGCTGAAGGGACCGGGCCACCTCTTCAACTGGCGCGAACTGCTGATCGCCTTTCCCGATGCGCGCCTTTATGTGAACCACCGCGATCCGGGCAAGGTCATCCCGTCGATCGCCAGCCTGTTCTGCAAGCTGCGCTCGCTTTTTTCCGACGCGGCGGTCGATCCGCTGGCGATCGGCGCGCAGCAGCTCGCCGCCTGGCAGTTCGCGGTCGATGACTATGCCGCCTGGCGCGCGTGCGAGGGAGCCGAGGCGCGGGTCAGCGACGTGCTGTTCACCGATCTCGTCACCGACCCGCTCGAAACCGTCGCGCGCGTCTATGACGACCTCGACATTCCGCTCACCACCGCGGCGCGCGGCGCGATGGCCCGGCATCTCGAGACCGATCATCATGGTTCGGCGCCCGGTCGCAAATATGGGCTGGCCGATTACGGCCTCGACGAAGCGGCGATCGAGGGGGCCTTCGCGCCCTATATCGAACGCTTCGCCATCCAGCGGGAGAGAAGGCAATGACCAATCCCATCGCCAATCCGGGCCAGTTCGCGGCCGAAGCCGATGTGCGGGCGATGCTGGGCGATCCGCGGATCGCCGCGACGCTGGCGCAGATCGAGGCGCTGTTCGGGCGCGGCTATGGCGACCGCATCCCTGCCGAAGCGCGGCCGCTGCTCGGGGATTTCGCCAGGGAATATCTGAACAATTGGCTGTTCAAGGCGGCGGCGTCGGACGCCCAGCATCCGCGGTTCGTGCGCGACTTCATGCCGGCCTATTCGTGGCACGGCCATGATGTGCCCGGCGCGCGCACCGGCGGCGACAATCCCGACAATTGTTATCGGCTCGCGGGGATCGAACATGGCACAAGCTACCGGGTGACCGGGCGCATCCTCGACCGCAAGGCGGCCAATATATCGTTCACGCTGACCGCCAATTACGGCACGTCGCAGACGGTGCAGACGGTCGAAGACCATGACATGCACTTCGATGCCGACGGACGTTTCGAATTGCTGATCGACGATGGCGCGGGCGAGGGGAGGGGCAATCACCTGGCCACCCGCCCCGGCGTCAAATTCCTGTTCGTCCGCGATTCGATGATGGACTGGGCGCACGAGACGCCGCTCGACCTCGCGATCGAGCGATTGGGCGACGCGCGGGCCGATCCGATTTCGATCGATGACATGGTCGCACGCGCGACGGCGAACGCGCTGAACGACCTCTATCTCTATTTCTGGTTCCAGAATGTGTGGAGCGGCCTGACGCCCAACAGTATCACCCCGGCGCAGACGTTTCGCGGCGCCGGCGGCGGGCTGGTGACGCAGGGCATTTCGAACGGCAGCTATGAGCTCGGTCCCGACGACGCCGCGATCCTCGAATATGATCCGGCGGGGGCATCCTATGCCGCGGTGCAATTGACCGAATGGCTCTATCGCTCGCTCGACTATCACCGCATCCAGTCGAGCCTGACCGCCGCGCAGTCGGCGGTCGATGGCGACGGGCGTATCCGCCTCGTCATCGCGCGGCGCGATCCCGGGGTCCACAACTGGCTCGATACCGGCGGCCAGTCGCAGGTTTTTTCGATCCTCCGGTGGCAGCATATGCCCGCCGACGGTCCGCCGCTCTTTTCCAGCCTGCACCGGACGACGATCGACCGGCTGAAGGGCGACCTGCCCGCCGACACCCGCTGGGTCGATCAGGGCGAGCGCGCGGCGCAACTGGCGGCGCGGCTTGCCGCCTATGGCCGGCGGATCAGTTGAGGCCATGACCGATAAGCCTGCGGCCCTGCTCGCGCTCGCCGCGGGTGCGGATGATGACGGCATTTTCCTCGCCCAGGTTCCCGAACCGCTGTGCGTGGGGCCACCCGCGCATCAGTTCCTGTTTGGCGGAATAGCGCTCGCGGCGGCGATCGAGGCGATGGAGCGGCGAACGGGGCGGCCCGCGCTCTTCGCCTCGGCGCAGTTCCTGACCTGGGCGCGGCCGGGCGATACGCTTTCTTTCGATGCCGAAATCGTCGCCGACGGGAGGGTGGTGCGCCAGTGCCGGGTGACGGGACGATGCGGTCAGCTCGCCTTTCTTCACGTCCAGGGCGCATGCGGCGGACAGGATGCCGCCATCGCGCGTCGCGACGCAGCGATGCCCGTCGTACCGCCGCCGGACGCGTGTCCGGGCCGGTCGATGGCGCGGCGCTTGTCGACAAACCTCAACGCCTTGCTCGAATTCCGGCTGGCAAGCGGCGCCATCCCCGATCGGGCCGATTGGAGCGGCCCCGGCGGCGTCGACCTCGCCTGCTGGATTCGCGCGCGCTGCGGCGCACCGCTCGACCGCAGATTGCTGGCGGTCGTGGCCGACTGTGCCTTTCTGGCCCTCGATGACGCGCTCGGACCGACGACGAGAGGCAGCAGCCTCGACAATGCCATCCGCTTCGTCGCGCCGCCGGTCGGCGAATGGGTGCTCGCGGCGATGCATGTCGACGGGGGTGAAAATGGCATCGCGCATGTCGCGACACGGCTCTTTTCCGAGGAGGGCATCCTGCTTGCGGTCGCCGCGCAGACGATGCGGCTGCGCGGCTGACCCGACAAAGCGAGAAGGCTTGCCAAAGCGCAAAACAGTATACTAAATAAGCTTTCGATGGATTCGACCGAGAGAGGAACGTGCATGACCGAAGTCCCCACCAGCCACCTGCCGCTGCGGATCGAGGACATCACCGCCGAATGGCTCACGTCGATCCTGACCGAGCGCTTCCCCGGCACGATCGTGACCGAGGCCCATATCGGCACCGTGATCGCCGGCACCGCGACCAAGGTCCGCTTGCTGCTGTCCTACAATGCCGCCGGCCATGCGCACCGCCTGCCGCCGACGATGTGGCTGAAGGGCGGGTTTATCCGCCACGCCTACACCTTCGACGATTCCTTCGTGAACGAGGCGAAATTCTTCGCGAGTTGGGCGCCCGAGATGAATATCCACATTCCCCGCGCCTATTGGTCGGGCTGGCACGACGAGGTTCAAGGGCTGGTGCTGATGGAGGATCTGTCGGCGCGCAACGTGAGCTTCGGCGACGCGCGGCGGCTGATCACGATCGACCAGCAGGCGCAGACGCTCGAACTGCTGGCGCGGATGCACGCGCGCTGGTGGCAGTCGCCCGAACTCAAGACGTTGCGCAACTTCTCGACCGTCTGGCAGGCGGCCGATCGGGTGGTGATGATGATGCTCGAGCCCGAATATTTCGACGCGTGCATGAACCACCGCCGCTGCGCCGCCTATGTCGGGCCCTATCGCGACCGCGACCGGATCAAGGCGGGGCTGCGGATGCAGTGGAAGCGGTCGGTCGAAATCCCGCAATGCTTCTCGCACGGCGACGCGCATCTCGGAAACATGTTCTTCGAAACCGACGGGCGGCCGGGCTTTCTCGACTGGCAGGCGTGGCAGGAGGGGCCGTATATGCACGACGTCGCTTATTCGATCATCGGCAATCTGACGGTCGCGGACCGCCGGTCGGCGGAAAAGGACTTGCTCGCCGGCTATCTCGAAGCGCTGAAAACGCACGGCGTGGCGACGCCGCCGAGCCGCGAGGACGCGTGGGAGGCCTATCGCCGCCATGCGATGCACGGCTTCATGTGGCCGTTCACGCCGCTGGAAATGCAGCCGATCGAAATCGTCACGGCGGAGGGCGATTGCTTCGGCGCCGCCGTCGCCGATCTCGACACCTTCGGCGCGCTCGGCGTCTGACGCCGATGGGCGAGGCAGCGGTCCGGTTGCTCGACATCGCGGGATCGCGCAACCTGCGCGACCTCGGCGGCTATCGCGTCGCCGATGGGCGCACCGTGCGCCGCGGCATGCTGCTGCGCGGCGGCCATCCGGCGGGACTGACCGAAAAGGGAATCGCGCAGGTCGCGGCGCTGGGGCTGGGTGCGATCATCGACCTGCGCACGACCGAGGAACGCGCCGGCCATCCCTGGCCGGCCGAACTGGTCGACGGCCTGCGCTACTGGACGCGCGATTATGATCTCAGCCGGGGCGATCTGGTCGCGATGCTGCGCGATCCGGCGACCGGACCCGAAGACATCCGGTTGCGGATGCTGCAAAGTTACCGCCTGATCGCTGACGAACAGCGGGGCGGCATCGGGGCGATGTTCGACCTGCTGCGGGACCAGCGGACCCCGTTGCTGATCAATTGCACCGCCGGCAAGGATCGCACGGGCGTCGTTTGCGCCATCCTGCTTATCGCGCTCGGTGTGCCGATCGAGAGCGTGCGTGCCGACTATGCGCTGACCGAGACGTTTCAGGACCCCGGCAGCCCCTTGTTCCATGTCGACCCCGACGGTCCCTTCGCTTATCTGCTCGCGGTCGATCCAGAGGTATGGCGGACGATGATGCGTTCGGCCCCCGACTATATCGACGCGACCTTCGCCGCGCTCGCCGAGAAATACGGGTCGCCCGAGGCTTATCTGCGCGCCGAACAGGGTCTGGACGAAGCGGCGTTGGCCGCGCTCAGGGATCGGTTGCTCGAACCCTGAGCCGACCGCCGTCGATCAGCGTTCCTGCCCGATCGCGCGGCACAGGAGGTCGACCTGCCGCCGGGTCATCGTGCGCAGATCGTCGACATCCGCCGCGACGGCGCCCAGCCCGCGCACCGAAAAGACCAGTCCGCGCGCCAGTTCGGCGCTGTCGGCGGGCGGCATTTCCGCCGCGCTCCCGGCGATCAGGCGCGCGATCAGCGCCTCCAGCTCGGCGTAGACACGGCGCACCACCGGAATCGAAAGATCGTCCATGTCGCGGGCGTCGGGCGTCGTGCGCTGCAGGTCGAAGACCTGAACCAGCCACAGGTCGCAGGCGGTGAAGAGGCGATCGCCCAGCGTCGCGGCGTCGCCCAGCCGCTCATCGATCTCGGCCAGTCGCAGCCGGTTGAGGTGGACGACGGCCGCCTCGAAAACCTCTTCCTTGCCCGGAAACAGCAGGTAGAGCGCGGGGCGCGACATGTCGGCGGCGCGGGCGATATCGCCCATCGTCGTCCGCGCGAAACCGTGCCGCATGAACAGTTCGGCGGCGGCGACCACCGTCCGATCGATCTTTGCCTCCAATGCCATCCTGCCCCCTTTTTCGGCCCTATGGGGCTTGGGCTAGAGTCAATGTGACACTAACGCAATGACGCTTTTCGTCAAAATGTCATCGCGGTGATGGCGGTTGCTCCGATGGCGAATGCGCCGGCTATTCGCCCGTGAAGACGGGTTTCTCGCCGGAAGCAAAGACCTTGACCGCGGCCAGATTGTCCTTGGTTCTGGCCGTGCGCCCGACCGCCTTCGCCTCGCCTTCGAAGCTGCTGTGGATGTCCTGTCGCAGGCCTTCGCCGATCAGCGTCTTGATCTCGCCGAGTGCGACGGTGGCGTCATCGGCGAACCCCCGCGCGATTTCGAGCGCGCGGGCGCGGAGCTGCGCGGTCTCGACGGTTTCCGCGACCAGTCCCCATTCGCGGGCGGTGGCGGCATCGACCCGTTCGGCGTTCATCAGCATGCGCTTCGCGCGCGGCACGCCGATCGCGCGCGGCAGCAGCCAGGTGAGGCCCGAATCCGGCGCCGACGCCAGATTCTTGAACGGCGTCTGGACCCAGGCATCGTCGGCCATCACCACATAATCGGCGGCCATCGCCAATCCCAGACCGATCCCGATCGCCAGCCCGTTGACCCCGGCAATGAGCGGGACCGGCAGCGCGTGCAGCCGGCGCAGCATCGGATGATAGAGCGTTTCGGCGCCGCCGAGCGGCATGATCATGGCCTTGCCCTCGGCGAGCGCCTTGCGGTTGACCATCAGATTGTAACCGGCGCAAAAGGCGCGGCCTTCGCCCGTCAGCAGGACGGCGCGGCAGCGCCGCCGCGGCTTGGCGATTTCGGCCAGCGCGGCCGCCAGCGATTGCGCCATGTCGTCGCCCATCGCGTTCAGGCGATCGGGATCGTTGAGCGTGACGATCGCGAGAGGTCCTTCGAACGACAGCCGGACAAAGGGGTAGTCGATCGTCTCATTTGCTTGCGCCGCGGTCATTCGACGAGTCCCGCCTGCTGGTTCGCCTTGCGCCAGAATTCGCCGCCGACGATCCCGTCGATCTCGAGCTCCGCGACCTCGGACACGCGGACGAACAGCATATAGATGCCGATCACATGGATCAGTTCGACGATCTGGCGCGGCGAATAAAAGGCCGCGACGGCGTCGAACACGAAATCGTCGACGCGCACCGTCTTGACCACCTGGCGCGTGAAGGCGAGCAGCGCTTTCTCGCGATCGTCGAATATCGGGTCGCCAAAACGGTCGTCGGCGATCGCCGCGACCTTGGCGTCGGCGATGCCCATCGTCTTCGATACCTCGAGATGCTGTGCCCATTCATAGGCGCCGCGGTCGAGGTGGAGGACCGCGAGCACACAAATCTGGCGCTCGAGCGGCGGCACCTCGATGCCCGTCATCATCCCCTGGACGGCGAGCCCGATTCCGGGCTGGATCGTCACGGCGTGGGCTAGCACGCGGCTGAGGTTCAACTTGCCGCCGGGTTTGTTGTCATAGGTATCGCGCTGCTGCGGCGTCAGGTCGTCGACCGCGACCGGGGGAATGCGGTTCATCCTCTATCTCCTCTTCCGGGAAAAAGGTTGGCTGGGATCGATGGCGGATGCAAGTATCAAATAACTTAGGTATATGATTATTCGTTGGAGGCGTCGGGGCCGCCGGCGCTGTCGCCGCACCGGATTTGCGCGAAGTGTGTTGACTCGCTAATCAGGTTCATTAATATAATCATATATACAACTAAGACGGCAGAAGGCCGCTTTGCGGAGAGGGAAAGGGTCGTTCGGCGCGATTTCATACCGGATAAAGGGACGGGGTAGCCGGACGGGTGGCCCCATTTGCCGGGCGCACGCGTCATCGGGGCCGCGGCGAGCGGCGCGGTGTCAGAAATATCACAAAAAATCAGGATAGTGGGAGGAAGACGATGAGGAATTTCAAGCAGTCGCTGTTGTCGGGGGTCATGTTGGGCGCCACGGTGCTGGCATCCGCGCCGGCGTTCGCACAGGCCGAAAACGATCGTTCCGCGAACGACAGCGTCGGTATCGAGGATATCGTCGTCACCGCGCGAAAGACCTCGGAAAGCCTGCAATCGACCCCGGTTGCGGTCACCGTTCCGACCGGCGACACGCTCGACAAGGCGCAGGTCAACGGCATCGAATCGCTGCCGAACCTGGTGCCCGGCATCGTCGTGCAGCCGTCGACCGGCCAGCCGGCGTCGGCCTTCATCGGCATCCGCGGCCAGTCGTCCTCCGACGCGCTGCTCGCGCTCGACCAGGCGGTCGGCCAATATTTCGACGGCGTCTATATCGCCCGTTCGTCGGGCGCGCTGTTCAACTTCGTCGATGTCGAGCGGGTCGAAGTGCTGCGCGGCGCGCAGGGGACCTTGTTCGGTCGCAACACCACGGGCGGCGCGGTCAGCATCATTTCGAACAAGCCCACCGGCGATTTCGGCGGCAGCGTGCGCGTGCGCTATGGCAATTACGACACCTGGGAAACCACTGGCGTCCTGAACCTGCCGATCCAGGGCGACGAGATCGCGGTGCGGCTGGTCGGCCAGCATGTCCAGAGCGACGGCTATGGCCGCAACCTCAGCTTCGACACGCCGCTCGGCGGCGACAATGTAGACTTTCTGCGCGGCACCCTGCTGATCGCGCCCGAAGGCACCGGGCTGACGGTGACCGTGGTCGGCGACTATACCAACCGCAACGGCCAGGGCCAGATCACCGGCCTCAAGAGCTACAACCGCAACCCGACGACCGGCGCGAACCAGAACGGCACGGCGCAGGCGGTTCTCGCCGCCTGCTCGGGCGCCACCCCGAACCCGCTTTGCCCGGTCAAAGGACCGGTCGCCGGCGATTCCTATGGAAATTATGCGGTCAGCGTTCAGGGCAAGGAAAATTTCTACGACGTCGCGCTCAGCATGATCCCGTTCAGCAAGGCCACATCCTGGGGCGTCGGGGTGACCACCGAATATGAGATCAGCAGTTCGACCGCGCTGAAATCGATCACCGCGTGGCGCGGGGTCGACACCGAATCGCTCTCCGACAATGACGGGACGCCCTATGTGCTGACCGGCGGGCTGCGCCCCGGCGACGGCAATATCATCGACCAGTCGCAATTCTCGCAGGAGTTGCAGTTGTCGACGCAGGCGTTCGACGATCGCCTGCAACTGATCCTCGGCGCCTTCTATTTCACCGAGCGGGGCACCGACCTGTCGAAAAGCTTCTCGGCTTTCCCGCTGGGGACGCGCCGTCTGGGCTATAACGACGGCGACATCGCCAACAAAAGCTACGCCGGTTTCGGCCAGTTCAACTTCAACATCACCCCCGAACTGCGCTTCACCGGCGGGCTGCGCTATACCGAGGACAAGCGGTCGATCCTGAGCCGCAATCGCGCCGAAAATACCGACCCGGTGACCGGCATCCCCAACGGCACCTTCGTGTGCAGCCTCATCGTCGATCCCGGCGCGCCGTGCGAGAAGTTCACCAAAGCGACCTTCGACTATTGGTCCTACACCGCCGGTTTCGACTGGCGTCCAAACGAGAATGTGTTCCTCTACCTCAAGACCAGCAAGGCCAGCCGCGCCGGCGGGTTCAACCCGCGCGCGACCGGGACGACGCCGCTGGTGTTCAATCCCGAAACGGTCGTCGACTATGAATTCGGCTTCAAGCTCGATCTGCTCGACCGCCGCTTGCGGTTGAACACCGCGATCTTCCAGACCAATTATGACGACATCCAGCGGACGGTTCCGGCGATCGTCAACGGCGTGCTCTCGAACTCGATCGTCAATGCGGCGACGGCGCGGATTCGCGGGCTGGAGGCGGAATTGACCGTGCAGCCGGTCGACGACCTGCAACTCGGCGTGTCGGCGACCTTCCTCGATCCGAAGTTCAAGGATTTCACGATCCCGCTGTCGCTGACGGTGTTCCAGGACGTCACCGACACGCCCTATTCCTTCGCGCCGAAGAGCTCCTATTCGGTCTATGCCGACTACACCGTGCCGATGAGCGCGGGCGAGTTGAATCTGCGCGCCGACTACAGCTGGCGCAGCAAGCAATATACGACCGGCCCGCTGATCGGCCCCGGCTATCAGGAGCAGTTCAAGGACACGGCCAAAATCCCGGCCTATGGCCTGCTGAACGGCCAGATCGCGTACCGGTTCGAAAATCCGAAGCTCGAAGTGGCGATCTATGGCCAGAACCTCACGCAGAAGAAATATTTCGCGCGCCTGCTCGCGATCGAGAACAGCCTCGGCGTCACCGGCTATTCGCCCGGCATGCCGCGCACCTATGGCGTGCGGCTGACCTACAAGTTCGGCGGAGAATGATCGCGGACGAAGGGTAATGGCGTCGATGGCGCATCCCCTCATAAGCCGGGAGGCGGCGGTTCGTCCGCTGCCTCCCGCGCCGTTGCCGGGATGAGCGGCGAAAGGATCGACCTTGGCGGCCGGGTGGCGATCGTCACCGGTGCCGGCGGGGGGCTTGGCCGGGCCTATGCCCGTGCGCTGGCCGAACGCGGCGCGGCGGTCGTCGTCAACGACCTGGGCGGCGACACGCGGGGCGAGAACCCGGCCGCCGCGCTGGCCGAAGATGTCGCGGCGGATATCCGGGCGCGAGGCGGGCGTGCCGTCGCCAATGCCGACACCGTCGCGACCCAGGCCGGCGGCGCGGCGATCACCCAGGCGGCGCTCGATCATTTCGGCCGGATCGACATCGTCATCAACAATGCCGGAAACCAGCGCAACGCGCTGTTCGAAGACCTGACCGAAGAGGATATCGAGGCGGTGCTCGCCGTCCATCTGAAAGGCAGTTTCTACGTCACTCAGCCCGCTTATCGGCTGATGAAGCGGCAGGGCTTTGGCCGGATCATCTTCACCTCGTCGCAATCGGGCGTGTTCGGCAATCCCTATCGCGCCAATTATGGCGCCGCAAAGGCTGGCGTGATCGGCCTGATGCGGGTGCTCGTGCAGGAAGCGCCGCCGGCGATCCGCATCAACTGCGTCATGCCCAACGCCAGCGGCAGCCGCATGGGAGCGCCGGGCGAAGAGCGGGTCGACAAGGATTTCATCGCCGCGATCCTCGCGCGCGGCAACGCCTATGCCGGTCGAAGCGCGCCAGACCATGTTGCGGCGCTGGTGACATGGCTGGCGAGCGACGCGTGCGACGTGACCGGCCAGACCTATTCGGTGCTGCGCGGCCATTATGCGCGGGTGTTCAGCGGGCGCGGGGAGGGGTGGGCCGGCGCCCGCGGCGATTGCGCCAGCGCCGACGATATCGCCGCCCATGCCGCCGCGATCGCCGATACGGCGACCTGGCACGAGCCGCAAAGCGGCCTCGACGAAGGCGATATCGTCCGCGCCGCCCTCGACCGGCTTTATGGTGAAATGGAGAAGATTTGATGGCATCGCGCGACTCCGGGTCGTTCCGCAGCCTGGGCATATTGTTCGCCGCGACGATGGCGATCGCCATCGTCGGCGTGCATTTTCATGTGGTCGGCGCGATGGTCAAGCCGCTGGGCGACGCCTATGGCTGGAGCCGCGGCGACATCGCCTTTGCGCTGACGATTTCCAGCGTCGTCCACCCTTTCACCAACATCTTTCTCGGCATGCTCGTCGACCGCTACAGCGCGCGCAGCATCGCCTTGCCCGGCATCGCCGGCTGGGCGGTCGGCACGGCGCTGCTCGGGTTCGTGGGCGGGCCGATCTGGACCTGGTACGCGGGCTATGTCCTGTTCAGCCTGCTCGGCTTTGCAGCGAGCTCGATCGTCTTCACCAAGTTGATCGTCGAAAATTTCACCAAAAGGCGCGGGCTGGCGCTGGCAACCTCGCTGGCGGGGGCCGGCATCCTCGTCAGCATCATCCCGACGATCGTTCTTGCGCTCGAACGCCATTTCGGAATTGCCGGCGTCTATCCGGCGATCGCAGCCTGTGCCTTCGTCCTGATGTTCATCCCCTGCTGGCTGTTCCTGCCGCGCAGCGGGTCGGCGGCGACGCCGCCGATGTCCGCCGTGCCGTCCAGGCAAAAGGCCGACTGGCGCGAAGTCGTCGGCTCGACGATCCTCTGGCGCCTGCTCTTCGCCTTCCTCTTCGTCGCCTCCTGTGTCGGCACGTTCATCGTCCATCTTCAGCCGATGCTGGCCGACGCCGGACTCAGCCGCGACGAGGCGGCGACAGTGGCGCTGTTCATCGGTCCGGCGATGATTGCCGGGCGCCTCGGCACCGGCCTGTTGTTCGATATCCTGCCGACGCGGCTGGTGGCGGCCTGCGCGTTCAGCCTGCCGGCCTTTGCCTGCCTCTGGCTTCTCGCCATTCCGCTCGACTATGGCAGCGCGGTCGCGCTCGCGCTGTTGATCGGCGTCGCGATGGGCAGCGAGGTCGATGTCGTTGCCTATATGTCGAGCCGCTATTTCGGCCTGCGCCGCTATGGCCTCGTCTTTGCGATCCTGATCAGCACCTATGGCTTTGCGGTCGGCACATCGTCCTGGGGCGCCGGCAAGGCGTTCGATGCGGCGGGAAGTTATGATGGCGTGCTGATCGCGCTCATCGCGGGCGTGGCGCTTGCCGTGGCGCTGGTGATATCGCTGGGCCGCCCGCCGGAACTCGAACGCGAAACATCGTAGACGCGGCGATCCGGCGGCCGGAGAATCCGAGGGCCGGTGGCGAAGCTGCGATATTTTCGGGGGTTGCGCGCGTCATCGGGGACGATAATTCGCCGTTTCGGTGAAATATTCATATCAATTCACCGAATTATATATACGATATTGACATGGCATCGGCGGGCGCTAGGTTTCCCGGAAGCTCCGAAACAGGAGACTCAATGAGGATGGGCCGCAGAGCCCGCAACGGGAGGGGTCAACCCCATGCAAAACTGGAAATCGATTCTGTTCGCCGGCACCGCCAGCGTGATGCTTGTCCAGCCGGCCTTCGCCTATCAGGGTGAGGCTCCCGCGGCGGCGGAAGCGACCGACAATATCGGGCTGAACGACATCGTCGTCACCGCGCGCCGGCAGGAAGAGCGTCTTCAGGATGTCCCGGTCGCCGTGACCGTGCTGACGCCCGAAACCCTGGAAGCCAAGGGGACGTTCAATCCCGTCGATCTTGTCCAGGTCACGCCGGGCCTGAACGTCACCGCATCGGTATCCGACCGCAACAACCTGACCTACACGATCCGCGGCCAGGGCTTCTCGTTCGGCACCGTGTTCCCGGCGGTCATCACCTATTTCAACGAAGTCCCCATTGCCCGCCTGACCCAGGGGCAGTTTTTCGATCTCCAGAACGTCCAGGTGCTGCGCGGGCCGCAGGGCGTCAACTTCGGGCGCGTCACCGATGGCGGCAACGTCATGGTGACCCCGCAGACGCCGAAGGAGGATTTTGGCGGATATCTCACCGGAAAGCTCGGCAACTACGGCCTGCGCACCTTCAACGGCGCGATCAACGTGCCAATCGTCGAGGACAAGGTGCTGGCGCGTGTCGCGTTCGAAACCGCGCGCCGGTCCGGCTTCACGACCAATATCGCGAACGGCCAGAAGCTCGACGATGTCAAATATGAATCCTTTCGCGGCGGTTTAACCCTGCGTCCGGTCGAGGGGTTGGAAAACACCACGATCGTGTCGTACCAGCGCACCCACGACAATGGCACGGCGGTGGTTTTCGCGGGGTTCAATCCGGCGGCGTCGGGTCTCGCCCCCGCGATCGGGCAATTCTCCTTCCTGTTCTCGGGCGCCTATGGGATCGACCCCAACGGCAGCGTCGTGCCGTTCCGCGCCGGCCTCACGCCGCTCAGCGCGCCGGCCTATATCGCCTCGCTGCAATCGCAGCTCGCGGCGCAAAATGCGCGCGGCATCCGGCAGATTTCGCAGGTCGACCCGACCTATAGCGAGCGCAAGAACCTCTACATCGTCAACACCACGACCGCCGATCTGTCCGACAATATCCAGATCAAGAATGTGTTTGGCTATGTCCGCGAACGCGAGGATGAGGCATCGAACTTCGCGGCGAGCAACGGCGCGGCGGTGCTGACCTGTCATTCGGCCTGTCCCGGCGGCTTGCTGTTCACCAACCAGGAACAGTATAGCGAGGAACTGAGGATTTCGGGACAGGCCTTCGACAATCGCCTGAACTTCTCGCTCGGCGCCTATTTCGACGAGCAGCGACCGGCCGGCCCGGCGGAAAATGCGACGATCAACGTCGCGATCCTGAACCGCGTGGGCGTCAACAACATCACGACCAAGTCGCGCGCGGTCTATGGGTCGCTGGAATATGACATCACCGACAATTTCAGCGTCAACGGCGGCCTCCGCTACACGCGCGACACGATCCACTCGGAACAGAACACCTATCTCAGCCCGATGGACGGCGGGCAGGCGGCGCTGTTCAATTTCCTGACCGGCCCCTTTGGCGGCAACCTCCCCCCCGCCATCGCGAACCAGGTGGTCGCCGCGACCTTCGCGCCGATCCCGCACGGCCAGTGCGTCAGCTATGGCGCCGGATCGGTGCTCTATGCCAGCGGCCCCGGCAACTGCATCGTGCGCGATGGCAAGTTCAACGCGACGACCTGGTCGGCGGGCGCGACCTACAAGACCGATGGCGGCCAGATGTTCTATGGCAAGGTCAGCAAGGGCTATCGTCCCGGCGGCGTGAACGGGACCGCCCCTCCGGGGGTCGATCCCGCCTATCAGCCCGAGACGGACATATCGTTCGAAGTCGGCGTCAAAGCGGATTTCCGATTCAACGATGTGTTCCTGCGGACCAATCTTGCGGCCTATACCGACCGGTACAAGGACATTCAGAAGAACGTCGTGCTTCCCGGTCCGGTACCCGTGTCGTCGGTCCAGAACGTCAATGACGCACGGATCAAGGGCATCGAGGCGGAAATCACCCTGATCCCCGTCCAGGGGCTGACCCTCGGTGGCACCTTTGCCTATACCGATGCGAAATTCGACAAGCTGGCACCGATCGTCGTCGGCAATCCCTGCGATCCGACGCAGACGACGACGGTCGGCTTCTGTTCGGACAACCGCTTCAACTCGGTGCCGAAGACGCAATATTCGCTGACGCTCGATTATACGCTGCCGCTCGATGACAAGCTGGGGCAGGTCAGCTTCGGCGCCGTCCTCTATCATCAGTCGAGCGTGTCCTATTCGGACACCAGCGTGTTGAACCCGCAATCGATCGAAAAACCGTTCACGACCCTCGACCTCAACCTGAACTGGAAGAATGTCGGTGGCCAGCCGATCGACCTCGGCCTGTTCGTCACCAATGTGACCAAGGAGGTTTATCGCATCGGCACGAACAATCTGATGCAGAATTCGTCGCTCGGCATCCTCGGCAACATCTATGCCGCGCCGCGGATGTGGGGCCTGTCGATGAAATACCGGTTCGGCGCCGACGCCGATTGACCGGCGCGGCGCCGCGGCCATGCGGCGCCCGAGCCAAGGGACATGATTGCGGCCAGGCGGCTTTGCCGTCTGGCCGCCGTGGTTTCGACGGCCGATGCGTCCAATCCTTCTGGTCTCGGAAAAAAGGCGTTGTGATGATCCTGCCTTCTCCATCCATGCTTCTATTGACGGCTTGTGCGCTCCTCTGCGTCCCCGCGATGGCCGGCGCGCAGGCGGCCGCTGATCTGCCGGCCTGGCCGCAAATGCCCGTTGCCGCCAAACAGGCGCCCAATATCCTGGTGATCCTGACCGACGATGTGGGGTTCGCGGCGTCGTCGACCTTTGGCGGGCCGATCCCGACCCCGACCCTCGACCGCCTTGCGGCGCGCGGTTTGCGCTTCAATCGCTTTCACACCTCGGCGATCTGTTCGGCGAGCCGCGCCGCCTTGCTGACCGGTCGCAACCCATCGCGGGTCGGCATGAGCGGCGTCACCAACAGCGCCAGCTCGCACCCCGCCTATACCGGCATCCTGCCGCGCAGCGCCGCGACGATCGCGCGGCTGCTCCGCGACAATGGCTATAGCACCGCGATGATCGGCAAGGCCCATATCACGCCGAAATGGGAAACAGGTCCCAACGGGCCGTTCGACCGCTGGCCGACCGGCCTGGGTTTCGAATATTTCTATGGTTTCCTCGACGGCGACACCGATCAGTTCGCGCCGCAGCTTTACCGCGGCACCGAAGCGATCGAGCCGCCGGACGACGATCCCGGCTATATTCTCGACAAGGATCTGGCCGACCGGGGCGTGCACTGGCTGCGCGAACAGAATGCGGTGCAGCCCGGCAAGCCCTTCTTCCTCTATTATGCTCCGGGCACCGCACATTCGCCGCATCAGGCGCCGCGCGACTGGATCGACCGCTTTCACGGCCAGTTCGACATGGGCTGGGACGCGTTGCGCGGGCAGATTCTGGAGCGGCAAATCGCCATGCGGACGGTCCCGGCGGGCACCCGCCTGACGCCGCGCCCCAAGGAGATCGCGGCGTGGGAAACGCTGACCCCGGAAAAGCGGCGCCTCTATGCGCGGATGATGGAGGCCTATGCAGGGGCACTCGCTTTTGCCGACAACCAGATCGGCCGCGTCCTCGACGAGATCGAACGCAGCGGAGAACTCGACAACACGCTGGTCATCTTTGTCCAGGGTGACAATGGATCGAGCGCCGAGGGCGGCGAGAACGGCCTGTTCAACGAACTGGCCGGGCTGAACGAGCAAGGCGCGGAGGACTTGCCGGTCGCGTTGGCGAATATCGACCGGCTCGGCGGTCCGATGACCTATGGCCATTTCCCGGTCGGTTGGGCGCATGCGATGTCGACGCCCTTTCCCTATTTCAAACGCGTCGCCTCGCATCTCGGATCGACGCGCAACGCGATGGTTCTGTCCTGGCCGCGCGGCGCACCCGACGCGCATGGCGAGGTGCGGACGCAATTCCACCATCTCGTCGATATCGTCCCGACGATTCTCGAGGCCGCCCTAATCAAGGCGCCGGCAAGGGTCGACGGCGTGACCCAGATGGCATTCGATGGCGTCAGCATGCTTTACGCCGCGCGCGATGCAGGGGCGCCGTCGGCGCGCAAGATTCAGTTTTTCGAACTGTCCAGCGACGCCGCCATTTATGCCGACGGCTGGCTTGCCAACACCAAGCCGGTCGCGATGCCGTGGCAGTTCACGGGCATCAAGACAGTGCCCTTTGGCGAGCGAAGCTGGGAGTTATACGACCTCGCCTCCGATTTCAGCCAGTCGGCGGACCTCGCTGCGCAAAACCCCGCAAAGCTGGCGGCGATGCAAAGGCTGTTCTTCCGCGAGGCGAAGCGGAACAATGCGTTGCCCATTGCGCGGTCGCCGCGCGGCCTGCCCGCACCCGACCTCAACAAGGGCCGCACCAGCTTTTCCTATCCGGCCGGTGTGAAACGTATTCCGAGCGCGATCGCGCCCGACATTCGCAACCGGTCCTTTTCGCTGGTTGCGACGGTCGATGTCGCGGCGGGTGGGGGCGATGGCATGCTGGTGACGCAGGGCGGGCGGTTTGGGGGTTACGCCCTGTTCGTCCGCGATGGCGTGCCGCACTTTGTCTATAACAAGCTGGGGATCGAGCGAACGGTGCTGGACTGGGATCGTCCGCTTGCCGCCGGTCGGCACCAGATCCGGCTCGATTTCGACTATGATGGCGGCGGCATCGGCAAGGGCGGCGTCGCGCGCCTGTCGGTCGATGGAGCTCCGTCGCGGTCGGTCCGCATCGCTTCGACGATGCGCCTCCTGCTGCCCTTGTCGGAAACCTTCGATGTCGGGGTCGATACCGGCACGCCGGTTGCCGAGGATTACCGCGTCCCGTTCCGTTTCAACGCGGGGCTTCAGGATGTGACCGTCCTGCTCCGCTGACGGCGGAACGGTTCAGCCTTTGGCGGTGTCCGCGTCGCGCGCTTTCTTGATGGCGCGCAGCATCTCGATGAAGGCGTCGGTCTCGCGCCGGAGATAGGCGTTGGTGTCGGGCTCGAGCGCGTTCTTCTGGAACAATTCGCGTGTCAGCCGCATCTGAAGGCGTGGCGCCGCGGCGAGCGTTTCGCCGACCTTGATGGCTTCGTCCAGAAGCTGTTCGTCGGGAACGACGCGCGTGATCAGGCCGATATCCTTCGCCTCCTGCGCGGTCAGCTTTTGCGACGTCAGGCAGATGTCGAGCGCGCGACCATAGCCGACCAGCCGCGGCAACAGCGCCGTACAGCCGAGTTCGGGCATGTAGCCGAGCGATAGGAAAGGAAAGCTCCAGGTCGAACTTGCGCCGCCGATCCGGATGTCCATCGGCAGCAACTGGGTGACGCCCAGCCCGATCGCCGCACCATGCACCGCGCCGATCATCGGCTTCGAGCGCGCGAGCAGGTGGATCCAGCCGGTGTCCTGCATCATGCAGATCTGCGCGATGTTGAGCTTCTTGCCGGTGTCGGGATCGACCTCCGGCCCCGCCTTGAAATCGGTCCCGGCGCAGAAGATCGGCCCTTCGTGGGTGAGCACGATCGCGCCGATCGCATCGTCGGCGTTGGCGGTCTCTATCGCGCGCTCGGTTTCGCGATAGAGCGGCGGGCTCCACGCGTTGCGCCGCTCCTGCTTGTCATAGGTGATGACCGCGACGGCCCCACGCTTTTCGTACCGGATATGGTCGTATGTCATCCTGCGGTCCATGTCTGGACCGCGGCGCACGCCGGCGCCGCGGTCAAAGCCAAGATTATTGCTTCAGCCGCTCGACTTCATAAGCGTACATCTCGTCGATATTCTCCTTCGCCGGTTTCGGCAGCTCGACCGGCGCGTCGCGGGTCGGCAGGAGGACGACGGCATTGCCCGGCGACACGACGGTGCCGTGCTGATTCTCGACCCAGATGTCGAGGTGCACCTCGTTGCGGCCCTCTTCCTGCACCTTCTTGCGGACCTTGCCTTTGATCCAATAGGTGTCGCCGGTGTAGACGAACTTGCGGTGCTGGCACGACAGCTTCCACAGCCAGCCGTCGTCGCCCATCCAGTTGGTGACGGTGTTGGTCAGGAAGGTCTCGCGCAGCCCGCCATAATCATAGGGAATGGGGATGCCGAGTTCATTGGCCCATGCCTTTTCCCAGTGCAGGCGCTGGACCGTGTCGGGGACATTGAGTTCGTTCGGGGTATAGAGTCCCGGCACCTTGGCGCGGATTTTCCAGCTCTGGCGAAAGGCGCCCGGCGGGGTCAGCTGCATGCCCCAGCCGACGTGCCAGACGACGAGGTCGCTGGTGCGCAGCGGACCGCGGACGATCGTCTGCATGTCCTCGCCCTCGATCACATCTTCCCAATAGCGCGTCTCGGCGCCGCGCAGTTTTTCGGCGGCGTAGCAAGCGTCGATCTCGTCGAGCTGTTCCTTGGTGTAGGGGGTCGGAAGGTCGTATTCCTTCTTCTTTTCCTTCGACGCATGGCGCTCGGCGCGGATCCAGGTGCCACGCTGGATCGCATGCAACTCGTCGTCCTGGTTGCGATAGATATAGCCGTTGACTTCGGACACGGTGCGGCCCGCAAAGCCGCTCTTGTCGTTCACCTGGACGCCGATCAGCGCGAAACGCTGCTTGAGCTGGTCGCCCAGCCGCAGCGGGCGCCACCATTCGAATTCCATCTGCGCCTGATACGAACCGAGCCCGGCGAGCGGATCGCCCTTCATCATCGCCTTCACCTCGGGGGTGATCGGCGGCGCGTCCGAGACGCCCATCGTGTAGAGGAAGTTCGGCGGCGCGATCAGGCCGCCCCAGCGGGTCTTGTCGCCATAATGCTTGTCGCACCACAGCGGATTGTCGTCGCCATAACCCACCGCGAAGTGGCGGGTGCCGTCCCATGTCACTTCATAATTGTGCGGCGGGGTCGGCTTGTTGACCTGGATGCCGACCCGCTGACGCAGCTTGTCGATGCCTTCGTCGGTCAGGATGCCATAGTTATCCGGCACGTCCTTTTTCTGGGTTTCCGCCATTTGCCTCTCGCTCCGCCTCTATTGTCTGTCCCCAAATCCATGCAGATGTCGGCAAGTCGAATCAAGTAAATTCGTTATATGATTATAATGATCCGTCGCCGACCAATCTGGTCATCAGCGCGGCGAGTTCGGCTTTCTTGATCTTGCCCGATCCGGTCGCCGGCAGCGTCGCTTCGTCGAGCGCGACGATATGCTTCGGGACCTTGAACGAGGAGAGCTTGCCCCTGAGGTCGGCGATGACCGCGGCTTCGTCGAGGACGCGGTCCGGCGCCATCAGCACCGCCGCGACGAGCAAGGTGTCACCGGCGCCGGGGACGCCGACGACGCCCGCCTTTTCGATTCCCATCAGGCCGGCGAGCGCGAGTTCGACCTCCATCGGCGCGACATTGGCGCCATGGACCTTGATCATCTCGCCCAGCCGCGCCTCGAATTTCAGATAGCCATCGGCGTCGAGCAGGCAGAGGTCGCCGGTCGCATAATAGCCCTCGGCGTCGAAGGTCTCATGCCGTTCGCGTCCGTTCAATCCGAGCATCAGGCAATAGCCGCGCACCAGCAGTTCGCCGACCTCGCCCGGCGGCAACGGGATACGCGTTTCGGGATCGACGATCTTCAATTCGACCCCGGGAACGGCGCGGCCCTGCCAGAACGGCCGGTTTTCGGGTAGCAGTTCGTCGTAGCGCGCCGACGTATGCCCGCCCAGCGCCTCGGTCATGCCAAAGGTGCGGGCGAAGCGACCGTTGGGATGGGAAACCGGCGCGCCGAACCGTTCGGACAGATGATCGCTGACAAAGCGCCCGCCGCGCGCCAGCCCGGCGCTGTCCATATTGAGCCGCACGACGTCATAACCTGCCGCCTTGAATTCGGCGGAGTCGCGCAACACCTCGAACCAGCCCGAATCGCCGGCGAGCGCGTTGGCGCGTTCGGTTTCGATCAGCGTCACTATATTCGCCGGCGACCCGTCGCTGGTGGTGATCAGGCAGGCGCCATTGTTGAGGCTGTAGAACAGGGTCGCGACAAAGCCGGCGACCCAGAACATCGCGCGCGTCGTGACCACCCGGTCGCCATGGCCGAAGGGGGTGAAGTCCATGCCCATCTGCCAGCTGTGGCGGATGAGCGGGCCGTGACCGTGGACGACACCCTTGGGCGTCGCGGTGCTGCCCGAGGTGTGGATGATGCACGCCGGGTCGGCGGGGGTCACCAGCGTTTCGACCTGTTCGAGCATCGCGTCGCCGATCGCGTCGCTGCCGTCGAGCAGGGCATCGTACGGGCGCGACCAAGGCCGCGATCCGCCGCCTATGACATGGATATGCCGCAGTCGCGGCGCCGCCTCGAGCTGGAGCGCGCCGGCGGCCTGATCGGCGAGATCGGGCAGCGCCTCTTCGAGCCGGGCGAGATAGTCGTGCCGCAGGAACGTATCGGCAATGATCAGATGGTCGAATTCGGCATGGCCGAGCACCCAGCGCAATTCGGGCGCCTGGTACAAGGTGCTGAGCGGGCCGACGATCGCGCCGATCCGTCCGGCGGCGAGGACCGCGACGACGAATTCGGGGCAGGGCGGGGCCATGATGCCGATCCGCGCGCCCTTGCCGACCCCCAGCGCCAGCAGCGCCTTGGCGACCGCGGCCGATTGCCGGTCGAGGTCACCGAAAGTCACCCGTCGGCCATCGCGCACCAACGCATGGGCCTCGCCATAGCGCGCCGAAAAATTGCGGATCAGGCCGGGGATCGTGGGCTGGAAATCGGGCTGGGGGATCGTGGCGCTCATGGCAGGCGGAATTCCCGCTGACCGAAATCATCGCTGATGATCTGACCGATCCGGACCTTTATTTCCACGCCGCTCTCCCCGGCAAGCCTCTTTTCCCATGTCGCGCATCCGCGCGCCATCGCTTGCATCATCGGTATAAACAGATAGATGATATATACAACAAAAGCCTATCAGGAGCAGGATATGAACAACCCCGTCCCCCTTCTCACTCCGAAGCCGGACCATGTCCCGGCCGAGCTGGTGGTGGATTATGATTATATCCGTCCCGACGGCCTGGAAGACATGGGGGTGTATAAGGCGGTGAAGCGCCTGCACGACGGTCCCGACATCATCTGGTCGCCGCGCCATGGCGGGCACTGGATGGTGACGCGCGCCGAGGACGTCAAATTCGTCCAGCTGAACTACGAGATTTTCAGCCATGAGGAATTCATGATCCCGCGCACGCTGATGCCGCTCAAACCGCTGCCGCTCGCGGTCGATCCCCCCAATCACGCGCGCTATCGCGCGGTTATCAACCCCGGCTTCATGCCCGGCAAGGTCGCCAAAATGCGCGACGATGCCCGCGAGTTGACGATCGAACTTGTCGAAAAGCTGCTGCCGCAAGGGCACTGCGAACTGCTCGGCGATTTTGCGCGGGTAATGCCGGTGACGATGTTCCTGCGTATCGTCGACCTGCCGCTCGACCGGCGCGAGGAATTTGTCGAATGGGGTATCGCGCTGATGTCCTCCTATGATCCTGCGGAGCGCCTTGCCGCGCAGATCCGCGTCCGCGACTATCTGAAGACCGTGCTCGACGAGCGCGACAATGGCGACGGCGACGATCTGTTGACCCGCGTCGCGGCGTGGCGCCGCAACCCGCGTTTCCAGTCGGAAGAGGAGGTGCTGTCGATGGCGAGCCTGCTTTTCTTTGGCGGACTCGACACGGTGGCGTCGGAAATAGCCTATATCGCCCATTATCTTGCCCAGCATCCCGAACAGCAGCGGCGCCTGCGCGAAGAGCCCGAGATCATTCCCGCCGCCTGCGAGGAGTTTCTGCGCCGTTTCGGCCTGTCGAACACCGGCCGCATCCTGACCCGCGATTTCGAATATAAGGGTGTGTTGTTCAAGAAGGACGAGATGATCATGGTCCCGAACAATTTGTCGGGGATCGACGATCGCGAATATGCTTGTCCGATGGACGTCGATTTCGATCGCAACGCGCCCGCGCACAACACCTTCGGCAATGGCCCGCACAAATGCGTCGGTCAGGGGCTGGCGCGCGCCGAGATCGAGATATTCCTCGAGGAGTTCGTCGGCCGCCTGCCCGAATTCCGGCTCGATCCGGACCGCAAGAATGTCGAACATTGCGGATCGGTGCCCGGCTTCGACGAGCTTTATCTTCGCTGGGACTGAGAGCCGCGCGTCAGCCGGCGGCGATAGCCTCGCCGCGATAGAGCGCCTCGACATCGGCGACGCGCTGGCGCTGCACTTCGCGCTGGTTGACATAGCCCTTGTCGGCGATCTCGTCGCCGGCGGGCGGCGCGATCAGCAGGCGCAGCGCGGCGACGCGGCGCGACTGGCCGCCCGCCGCGGCATTGTGGTGCGCGAGCCGTGCCGCGACATGCGCTGCGATCGCCGGATGACCGGCCAGTGCTGCGGCGTCGAGATCGTCCCCGACCAGCTTGCGCGCATCGGTAAGCCGCATCCAGCCGAGCGCGCGCACCTCGCCGCGTCCTTCGCCCGCGATCACGACATCCTGCAACAGCGGATCGAGCGCATCGAGCAGCGCCATGCGGAGCGCCCCGACATGGACCCAGGTGCCCGACGACAGCTTGAAATTCTCGGTGACCCGACCGTCGAAGACAAGGCCGAGCTCGGGGCGTTCGGGATCGACGAAGCGGGCGGCGTCGCCGGTGCGATAAAAACCCTCGTCATCGAAGGCGGCGGCGGTGGCGTTGCGATCGCTGAGATAGCCGGGGGTGACGGTCAGTCCCTTGACGCGGATCTCGAGCCGCCCGCCGGCGGGCGCCAGCTTCACCACATTGCCGGCAAAGGGCAGCCCGATCGGGCCGGTGGTTTCGAGCGGCCAGCCGACGATCGTCGTCCCCTGCGTCTCGGTCGTCCCATATTTGGTGATGATCGGAATCCGGCGCCCGGTGGCCGCGACCGCCAGCGCCTGCAGGCGGCGGAACACATCCTCCGACAATCCCGCCGACCCGTAGCTGAGGAAGCGCAGGTCGCGGAAAAAATGGTCGCGCAGCCCGTCGTCGGCCTCCATCGCGGTGACCAGTTCCGAAAAGAAGATCGGGGTCGAATTATATTCGGTCAGGCATATCTCGCGCAGGTTGCGGATCGACTCGGCGAACTGGCCGGGCAGGGGGCGCCCGTCGTCGATGTAAAAGCAGGCGGCTTCGTTGAAGATGTCGGCGGGCAGGGTGTTGTTGCCGCCGACATGGCTCCACGGCACCCACGACAGAAAGGCCTTGGCCGCGCTTTCTTCCTCTTCATGCGCATACATCGCCTGATGCTGCGCGACGATGCCGGTCAGGATACGCTGGGTCTGGATCACGCCTTTGGGCTTGCCGGTCGAACCCGAGGTGAAGATCGTCTTGGCGTGGGTGTCGGGGGTGATCGCGGCGAGCGACGCATCGACCGCATCGGTCGGCACGGCCGATATCAGATCGCCCAGCGCCAGCGTTTCGCCATCGGGAGCGGCCTCGTCGGTGACGAGGATCAGGTCGCCCCGTTCGTTGAGTGCGCGCATCGCGGGCAGGAAGATGCGCCAGTCGTCGGCGTAGATCAGCCGCGGCCGGCATATCGCGAAGCAGTGCCGCAGCCGCGCGAAATCGCCGCCGGCGAGCGAATAATTGACCGACACCGGCGTATAAGGCGCGCGCGCCATCTGGGCGGCGAGGTTGACGACCAGATGCTCGGGACTGCCCCCAGACAGGACCATGACCGACGCGTCGGGACCGATCCCCCGATCGATCAGCGCCTGCGCCAGCCCGCGCACCTGCTGCAAGGCGTCGCCGAACGATAGCCGCCGCCATTCGCCGCGGCCGCCGTCGGGCAGCAATTCGCGGCGCGCGACCAGCGGGCGATCCGGAAAACGCTCGGCGCGGTCGATGAACAGGCGCGGGATCGACGGCCACAGATCGGGCAGGCGATAGCCCGGCGTGATCAGCGTCGAGCCGTCGTCACGACCCTCGAAGCGGCAGCGATGCGGTTCGAAAGGCAAAGGCGCATAATCCACCGTCGGGCCATGCTTCAGCCGACCGGCCCGATCAAGCCGCTTCGAGCAGCTTCTTGAGTTCGGGCTGGCTGGGTTTCATCGATGGCGTCCGTGGGAAATCCTGCACTTCGAGCAGCTTGGTCGGCAGCTGATAGGCGGTCAGCCGTTCGCGCAGATACGCCCGCAGTTCGTCTGCGGCGACCGACTGTCCCGCTTTCACGCGATATCCTGCCGCGGGAACCTGCCCCAGTCGCGGATCGGACAGCGCGACGACACAGGCTTCGAGGACGGCGGGATGGGTCTCCATCGCCTTGACGACGTCGTCGGGGATGATCTTGAACCCGCCGCGGATGATCGCATTGTCGGCGCGGCCGAGGATCCACAGGAATTGCTCTTCGTCCATGCGCGCGAGGTCGGTCGTTCGGACCCAGTTCCGGCCGTCGCCAAGATGTTTGGCGCGCAGTTCGAGCAGTCCCTTTTCGCCATAGGCCAGCGGCTCGCCGCTTTCGGGATCGACGATGCGGCCGTCGACGCCGGGGTTCATCTTGCCGACGCTGCCGCGCCGCTGGGCGCCCGATTTCAGGAAATCGGGGAGCGTCCACCCCGCGACCCCGCCGGCGAATTCGGTCGCGCCATAATTTTGCAGGACCGGGATGCCGAAATGCTCGTAGAACTGGTCTGCCAGCGCGGGATCGAGCGGCGCCGTCGAGGTGCGAAAGGCGACGAGGCTCGACAGCGCCTCTTTGGGTACCCCGGCATCGAGGATCATCCGCAGCGCCGACGGCGGTGCGCCCGCGACCTTGGGCCGGTGCCGCTGTACCGCATCGACAAATTCATCGACCCGGAAGCGGTCGAGCATGCAGGATTTCCGGCCGGCCGACAGCGTGACGAACAGGCTGAATATGCCGCCGATGTGCGAGAAGGGGGTGTTGGAAATGCTCACCGCCCGCGACAAGGTCGGCGGGGCATCGATGTCGCGCTTTTCGAACACCGCCGCGTCGAGTACCATCTTCGAGAAATTGGCGGCTTTCAGCGGTACCCGCTTGGGCGCGCCGGTGGTGCCGCTGGTCAGCATCTCGATCCCGATCCCCGCGGCATCGCTGTGGAAATCGGTCCCGGTGCTTTCCATGATCAGACGCGCGGGCTGATCCTTGTCGCCGGTAATCTCGATCCCCAATGCGCCGCTTTGCGCGACCGCGTCGCGCACCGGCGCGCGCTGCCAGTCCTCGGTCTGGGCGATGATGACGGGAGTCTTCAGCGCGATGATATCGTTCGCCAGCTTTTCGTCGGGCAGCGCGGGGTTGAGGGTGACGACGCAGCGGTCGGAGGTGATCGTGCCGATGATCACCGCCGCCATGGGCGGGGTGTTGCGCAATATGCCGCCGATGCGGGTTCCCGAACCGATTCGATGTCGCTGCAACAGCGCCTCGACCGCATCGATCACCCCGCTGAGGTCCCCCCAGCTGTGCCACTGCCCCTGATATTCGAGCGCCGGGGCGGCAGGGTCGATCGCCATGACGTTGCGGACGATCGAATTGAGCGTGGGCATGCTGCCGTAATCCTTGCGAGCGGTGGAAATTAATGTCTATCTGATTTATATGTATATGCCCTCGCTTTGCAAGCCATTCCTCATGAAATCAGGAAGCCGCCGTCGAGCGCCAGCATCTGTCCGGTGACGAAACGCGCCGCCGGGGAGGCGAGATAGACGATGGCGCTGGCGACATCCTCGGCACGCCCCATTCCCAGCATCAACCGGCCGGGCTGGGTGGCTGGTCCGCCGAGCCGCTCCATATCGGCTGGCGGGTCGCCCACGGGCACGGCGCCGGGCAACACCGCGTTGACGCGAATGCCGTCGTCGGCATGGTCGAGCGCCGCCGCGCGCACGAGGCCGTTGAGCCCCGCCTTCGACGCGCCATAGGCGCCGTTGCCCTTCAGCACCGGATGGACCGATCCCATCGTCGACACCGCGACGATCGCGCCGCCGCCCTGTTGCTGCATGGCGGGGATCACCGCGCGCATGGCCAGAAAGGCGCCGCGCAGATTGGCGTCCTGCACCTGATCCCACTGGTCGAGCGACATCGTCGGCAGCGCATAGGTCCCGATGCGCGTGACCGCATAGACCATCACGTCGATCCGGCCATGGCGTGCGACAAAGTCGGCAACCGCGTCGGCGATCACCTGCTCGTCGGGCGCGACGTCGGCGATTTCGGCAGTGGCCCCCAGTTCGTTGAACAGCGCGGCGGTGGCCTCGCCGATCGGGGTGGCGCCGATGACCAGTATCTTGCGGTCGGTCACTCCAAAAATGCGTTCGAGCGTCATATCCCTCTCCCGATCCATTCGGCGGCGCGTTCGGCGATCATGATCGTCGGCGCATTGGTGTTCGCCGACACCGGTTCGGGCATCACCGACGCATCGACCACCCGCAGTCCCGCGATCCCCCGGACCCGCAAATGCGGATCAAGCACCGCCATAGGGTCGCCATCAGCGCCCATGCGGCAGGTGCCGACCGCATGATATCCGATGCCGCCCCATTGGCGGACATAGGCTTCCCACTGGTCGTCGTTTTGCGGAAGGGGATCGGGCCGCAGCGTCCCGGTGATGATCGCGGCCAAGGCCGGCGTGCGGCACAGACTTTCGACGATCTTCAGCCCCGCGACCAGCTTGTCGACGTCGCTCTGCGCGCTTTGCAGCCGATGGTCGATCACCGGCTTGGTATCGGGATCGGCACTGCGCAGCCGGATTTCGCCGCGACTCTGCGGGCGCGCGACATGGAATCCGAACGAGAAGGACGGACGCTTCTCCACCACCGCATCGCCCTTGTCGTTGAACGAGACCGCGACGGGCAGCATCGACAGGATGATGTCGGGGTCGGCGAGGTCGGGATCGGTGCGGAATGCCGCCATGACCTGCACCGCCGGGGTCGTCAGCAGCCCGCGATGGAAGAACATGTAATTCAGCATGTGGCGTGCGAGCTTGAACGGGCCGAGCTCGGCGCTCATCGTCGGGATGTTGACCAGCTTCGCCAGGCTGACGCTGTTGTGCTCGCGCAAATTCCGCCCGACGCCGGGCAGGTCGCGCTGCACCGCAATACCGTGCGCGGCCAGCCCCGCCGCCGGACCGAGACCCGACCGCATCAATAGGGTGGGCGACAACAAGGTGCCGGCGCACAGCAGCACTTCGCCGCGCGCCCGGATGACGCGGCGCTCGCCGGCCACGCGCACCTCCACCCCGGTCGCCCGGCCGCCCTCGATGACGATCCGGTCGACATGCGCCTGGGTGACGACGGTCAGGTTCGCGCGGCCGCGCACCGGATCGAGATAGGCGCGCGCCGCCGAACAGCGCTGGCCGTCTTTTTGCGTCGCGAAGATCCGATAGACGCCGCTCTGGTTGCCGTTGCAATAATCGTCGTTCAGCGGAATCCCGGCCTGGGTGAAGGCGTCGATGACATATTGGCCGATCGGTTGCGGATCCTGGATCGGCGAGACGCTGAGCGGGCCGTGCCGGCCATGCGATTGCATCGGCGGCCCGTGGAATTCCTCGGCCTTCAGGAAATAGGGGAAGACATCGTCATAGCCCCAGCCGGTGCAGCCGGCGGCGGCCCAATGGTCATAGTCCGACCGTTCGCCGCGCATATAGACCTGGCCGTTGATCGCCGAACTGCCGCCCAGCGCCTTGCCCGCCGCCCATTGCATCGTGCGGTCGTTGATTGATGGGTCGGGTTCGGTCGGCAGGCACCAGTCGAACTTTTTGTGCCCCATCAGTTTCGCGGTGCCGGCGGGCATCCGGACGAGGAAATCGCGGCCTTCGCCGCCGGCCTCGAGCAGGATCACCCGATGCCCGGGATTTTCGCTCAGCCGCGCGGCCAGGACGCAGCCCGCGCTGCCCCCGCCCACAATGACAAAGTCCGCCTCGTCGTCCACGCCTCATCCCCTCAGCGCAGGTGCATCAGCACCTGCTTGATCTGCATGAATTCCTCGAGCCCAGCACGGCCGCCCTCGCGTCCGAAGCCGCTTTGCTTGACGCCGCCGAAGGGCTGGTTGGGGGCCATCGGCAACATGCCGTTGACCGCGACGCATCCGGCCTCGAGCGCGGCGGCGACCTTGTGCGCGCGCGACAGGTCGCGGGTGTGGAGATAGGCGCCGAGGCCGAAGCGCGAATCATTGGCCATCGCCACCGCGTCGGCGTCATCGTCGAACCGTACGATCGACAGCACCGGGCCGAAGACTTCCTCGCGGGCGAGGTGGCTGTCGTGCGCGACGCCGGCGAACACCGTCGGCTCGACGAAGCTGCCGGCGGCGAGGTCGCCTTGTCCGCGGCGACCCCCGGTGACCAGCCGGCCACCGCTTTCGGCCTTGGCGCGGTCGATCACCCCGATGATCCGCTGCGCGGCGGCCTCGTTGATGACGGGTCCGATGATGGTGGCAGGGTCGAGCGGATCGCCAAGCGTGTAGCTTTCAGCATGCGCGCGCACCCGGTCGACGAACTCGTCGAAGATCGCGCTATGCGCATAGACGCGCGTTGGCAGGACGCAGCCTTGCCCCGCCAGCGGGACGAGGCTGCAACCGGCGGCCATCGCCGCCGCGACATCGAGATCGGCATCGGCGAAGATCAGGTTCGCCGACTTGCCGCCGAGTTCCAGCGCGACGGGTTTCAGATGCTCGGCGGCGGTCCGCATCACCGCCTTGGCGACGATGTCGCCGCCGGTGAAGCTGATCTTGCCTACCGCCGGATGCGCGATCAGTGCCTCGCCCGCTTCGGCATCGCCGGGAACGATGTTCAGCACCCCTGCCGGAATCCCCGCCTCGAGCGCCAGTTCGCCAAAACGCAACGCGACGAACGGGGTCTGCGTCGGCGGCTTGAGGATGACGGCATTGCCCGCCGCCATCGCCAGGATCGCGGTCATCGCGATCGCCACCAGCGGCGAATTCCACGGGATGATGACGCCGATCACCCCGATCGGCTCGTGCCGCGAATAAGCTAGTCCGGCGATGCCGAAGGGTTCGCTGTAGCTGCCCTCGATCTTGTCGGCCCAGCCGGCATAGTAGCGGATCCACGACAGCGCGAGGCCGCTCGAATTGCTCGACAGCGGGGTGCCGCATTCGAGCGCCGCCATCCGCAGGAGCTTGGCCGCGTCGGCTTCGATCAGGTCGGCGAGGCGCAGCAGGCTATCGCGCCGCTTTTCGGGGCCGAGCGCCTGCCACGCCCGTTGGCCGAGAACGGCAGCGCGCGCCGCGGCATCGATCTCGCTGCCGCCGCCGATCAACACGCGTGCCTGAACCTGTCCGGTGGCGGGATTGACATGATCGCGGGCGCCGAGGCCGGTCGTCGCAGGGCGCGTATCGCCGATCAGGGGACGGCTGTCGGAGAGCAGGTCGGTCATGCCATCAACCCTTGGTGAAGCCGGCGTCGACGAGCAGTTCGGCGCCGGTGATATAGCTCGCCGCGTCGCTGGCGAGGAACAGGATCGCGCGCGCCATTTCGATGGGATCGGCGATGCGCCCCATCGGATTGCGCCCCGGGATCGTCGCCGGCCCCGCGATGACCGCGCCGCCCGCCGCCTGCGCCGCGCGCATCTTGTCGGGTCCGGGGGTCGCCATCCCGCCGGGCAGCACCGAATTGACGCGAATCCCGTCCTTGCCGAACTCGACCGCCGCCAGCCGGGTGATCGCATCGACCCCGGCCTTTGCCGAGTCATAATGCATGTTGGGAAAGATCGTCGGATGCTGCGCGCTCATCGACGAGACATTGACCACCGACCCGCCGCCGCGCAGTCGCATCTGCTTGACCGCTTCGCGCAGGCACAGGAAACTGCCGCGCGTACACACGGCGTGCATGATGTCCCATTCGGCGACCGACATGTCCATTGTGTTCGCCTTGCCGCGATAGGCGGCGTTGTTGACCAGCACATCGACGCCGCCGAACCGCTCGGCCGCGGTGGCAAAACCCGCCTGCACCGCGGCCTCGTCGGACACGTCCATGCCGATGCCGAGCGTCGGCCCCTTGGCCGCGAGTTCGGCGGCAACCGCGGCGGCGCCCTCGGCATTCAGGTCGGCGATCACGACGCTGGCGCCGACGTCGAGGAAAAGCCCGGCGGTCGCCTTGCCGAGCCCCGACGCGGCGCCGGTTATCAGCGCGACCTTTCCGGTCAGGGTGAAGGGCGCAAGGGCAGCGGAGTCAAAGATGGTGTCGGTCATAGGGGCTCCTTAAAACATCGGTCCGTCGAGCGCGGGAACGCAATAGGCGGCTTCGCGGCCGATCTGCGCCGCCAGTTGCGCGCGCAGGCTGGTGCGGACCGCGGGGGCGAGCGGCTCGGCGAGCGCCCGTTCGAACAGGCGTTTCCACGCGTCGTTGCGCGCGGTGAGATCGGCCATCGCGATATGACCGGGTTCGGCGTCGGCGGCGAGGGTGCGAACCTCGGCGGCGAGCGCCGGCGGAAATTCTCCCGCTTCGGCCAGCGTGGCCAGCAGGCGGCGCTTCTCGCGGCAATCCTCGACCAGTGCGGCGCCCTCCTGATCGAGGCGCAGGATGACATGGTTGATCAGCATGCGCGCGCACATCATCGCGCTTTTCGCATGCGGACTGCTGATTTCGGGTGCGACCAGCTCTTCGAGATTCTCGACGCAACCGCGAAGAATGTCCTGTGCTGAAGGATTCATCGCCTCAACCCTTCCCGAACTGTGCGGCGGCGGACAGGTTCGCCTGGACCATCACCGGATAGAGGCAACCGAGCGTAAGAAGTTGGACGCGGCGGTCGCGGCCGTCGTTGTAGTTGCGCAAGGCCGAGTGCAACGCGCACGCGCCCTTGTAGCCCCAGAAGCGCCGGTACCAGCCGACGGCCTCCTGCGTCACCGGGTGCGGCGCGACGCTGTTGTAATAGGCGAGCGCGGCATCCTCGTCCCAATATTTGGCGGTCGTCCCCATCGCGACGGCCAGGTCGAGCGCCGGATCGCCCAGGCTCGCGCCCTCCCAGTCGCACATGCCAACGATCCTGCCGTCCTGCCAAATCTCTTCGCCGATGCCGTTGTTCTCCTTGCGCAGGACGATACGCGCCGGGGCGGGGGGCGGGTTGTCGAGCAGCCAGCGACCGATTTCGCGCAGGCCCGGAAGCGGCTCCTGGGCGTGGCGGTCGAGCATCTCGAGATGCCGGACGACATCGTCCTTACCGCAATTTTCGGGGTCGGACGGAATGGGCAGCAGCTGGCCGAAGCCCATCGCGTCCCAGTCGAGTGCGTGGAGCGCGGCCAATTTGTCCATCTGTTCCTTGACGATGCCGATCTTCGCCGCTTCGGCTTCGTCGCCGGTCTCGCGAAGACAGGCCGGCTCGATCTCGCCATCGATCCATTCGCGGATCGTGAATTCGCGTCCCTCAAGCAGCCATTGGGGACGGTCCTCGTGCACCACCAGGCGCGGCACGGGCACCGCGGTGCCATGGAGCAGGCGATACACTTCGCTTTCGTCGCGGAGCGGACTGTCGGACATGCAGCCGCCGGGCGGATCGAGGCGGACGACGAATTTCTCGCGGCCCTCTTCGCCGTCGGCGTCCCAGGCGAGCGTGACCCACCAGGTTTCGCGCGACATGCCGGGATAGGAGCGCTTGACCGTTTCGAGGCGCGCCTTGGGCCGATCCGGGAAAAGCTGTTGGAAATAGGCCGTCATCTGCGGTTCGTTGAGCGGTTGATAGAGGGGCATCGATTTATCCCTGCGGCCGGTAGCGCGGGTGGGGGCCGGTAAAGCCGACCATCGAATCGGCCATGCCGGCGGCGCCGTTGAGGGTGATCGCCAGCGGATATTCGTGCGGCAGGACGGCCGGAAAGGTCACACGACCGCTGAGGTCGCGCACGCGCGACGGATCGCTGACATCATAGGTCTCGCCTTCGACGATGCCGTCGCCGCGCCACGCGCCGAGCCCGCGCTGGTCCCAATAGCCGTTATAATAGCCATAGCCCTGATAGACGAAACCGTCCGAGAGCGGCGTGCCGCGCAGTTCATACCGGTCGCCGCCGGCGGTGAAATCGAAATTCAGCGCCGTCGGTTTCAGCGTGCCGGGTACGAGGCCGATATCGACCGTCGCGCCGTCGATGGTCATCTCGCGCCATCCGTCGCCGTCGCGCCGCACCAGCTTGCCGCCCGAATAGACGGTGCGGCCGCTATCGTCCTCCTGGATCTGGACGCTGCCATGGGTTCCGTCGTCGCAGGCGAAGGCCATGCCCGAAATCACCGACGTCACGCGGCCGCCCGCGACCGGCGCGGGCGGGGTCGGCGGCGGCGGACCGCCGACCGAGGGGCGGACGCCGAAGGATCGGTCGCGAAAGCCGAACCAGTCGACGATCTCGATCCGCGTCCCCTGCGCCTCCGCCCAGCCGTTGACCCGTCCGAACTGATAATAGCGCCGATAGTCCTCGTGCAGCACCCCGTTGATATGGCGGCGGTGATGCGGCTCGTCGAACGCCGGCAGCGTCGCTTCCCAATGCATGTCGAAAGACACGCCGAAATCATTCGGCTCGAGCAGCAGGCGAAAGCTCTTGAGCCCTTCCTTGACGATATAGTCGAGCGGCCCCGCGCCGATCCGGCCGACATTCGGGCGCCAGGCGCGCGACGTCCGCAGATTATGCTGCTGCCCGTCGAGCAGGATCGTCCCGAAGCCGTCGAGCACATTCATATTCTTGTAGACGCCGAGGCCCGAGTTCACCTGCGCGCGATTCTCGGGATCATAGGCGACCCACCAATAGCGGTCGAAAAAACGATGGTCGCTGCTGCCGGCACAGTCGAAATGGTCGGCGATCTGGTGATAGGGGTAATCGTCGAACGCGCTCAGCATGCATCTCTCCCATCGGCAGCCCCTGTCATATGAGGCCGTCCGGCGATCGTGAGTTCGGTTGAATCATGCTCACAATCGTATAAAACCTATATACCTTTAATCGGGAATCGACACAGAACACAAGTAGGGAGCAGGATATGGGACAATTCGATGGCCGGGTGGCCGTGATCACCGGCGCCGGGCGCGGGATCGGGCGCGAAACCGCGCTGCTGATGGCGCGCGAGGGGACAAAGATCGTCGTCAACGATCTGGGCGGCGGGCCGCAGGGCGGCGGCGGCGATGCGAGTTTCGCGCAGCAGGTCGTCGACGAGATCAAGGCCGCAGGGGGAGAGGCGGTCGCCGACACCTCGAGCGTCGCGTCGATGGCGGGCGGCCAGGCGGTCGTCGATTGCGCGATCGACCATTTCGGGCGGCTCGATTATCTGATCAACAACGCTGGCATCATTCGCCCCCGCCGGATCACCGAGATGAGCGAGGAGGATTTCGACATCGTCATCGCGGTCAACCTCAAGGGCTATTTCGCGACGATCCGCGCCGGTGCCGAGCATCTGAAGAAACAGGGCGGCGCGATCGTCAACTTCGCTTCCCCCTCGGGCTTTGGCCATTATGGCATGGCCAATTACAGCGCCGCGAAAGAGGGTGTCGTCGGCATGTCGCGCACCGTCGCGCGCGAATTGGCCGAATATGGGGTGCGCACCAACGTCATCCGCCCGATTTCGGGGCCGAGCAACATGAATATCCCCGAGGTGTACGAGACGCTCGGCTATGCGATGAACACGCTCAAGATTCCGCCGCTGTCGAACCACTGGATCGGCAACAGCGGCCCCGACGGCCGCCCGTGGAATGTCGCCGCGGTCGCGGCCTGGCTCTGTTCCGACCTGTCGGAAAACCTCAACGGACGCGAACTCTTCATCAACGGCGGCCATGTCGCGCTGGTGCAGGAACCCGAATATGTACGCAGCCAGTTCGCGGTCGACGGCTGGACCTTCGAGGGCCTGTGCAACGAGGGAACCACGCGCGCGCTGACGTGGGACATCCGCAACCGATTTACCGGGAAATAAGAAGGAAAAGGTGATCCGCGTCGCTCAGGCCCGGATCACCACTTTTCCGAAATGGGTTCGCGATGCGAGATGAGCCAGCGCCGCGCGGGCCTGATCGAAATCGAAGACGCGGTCGATCACCGGCGCGAAATTTTGCGCCGCACAATCGACGAGGTGGACGAGATCGGCGCGCGATCCGACCGAGATGCCGCGGATGGTGCCCGTCGTCCGCATCAGCGGCAGCGGGCTGATCGCGCTCATCGGATCGTCGAGCAGGCCGACCAGCGCAATCTCGCCCTCGGGCGCCAGCGCCGCCATCGAGCGGGGCAGGGTGCCCGCGCCGCCGACCTCGACCACACGATCGACCCCGCGCCCGTCGGTGAGTTCCAGAACCCGCCGGTCCCATGCGGGGTATTCGCGATAATTGATGACGTCGCTCGCGCCCATGCCGAGCAGGCGCTCGGCTTTGGCCTCGCTCGATGTGGTGGCGACCACCCGGGATCCCTTGGCGCGCGCGATCTGCAGCGCGAACAGCGAAACCCCGCCGCTGCCCATGACGAGGACGCTGTGACCGGGGCCGACCGGCGCGCCGCGATCGAGCGCGGCCCAGGCGGTGACGCCGGCGCACGGCAGCGTCGCGGCCTGTTCGAACGACATCGAAGCGGGGATCGGAACCACGGCGCGCGCCGCCACCGCGACCTGCTCGGCGAGGACACCGTCGACCGCGCCGCCGAGGTCGGTCGCGATCGCCGTGGGATCGAAGGGACCGTCGATCCAGCCGGGGCGGAACGGAATGACGACGCGCATTCCCGGCGCGATGTCGGTCACCGCCGATCCGCAGGCGATGACCTCGCCCGCGCCGTCGGACAGGGGGATCAGCCCCGGTTTCGGGCCATAGGGCGAGGGGCCGAAGACCATCATCAGGTCGCGCGCGTTGAGCGCGACGGCGCGGATGCGGACAAGCACATCGTGGGACCCGATCTCGGGAACCGGCGCGTCCTCGATCGCCAGATTGTCGAGCGACCCGTGATCGCGGAGGCGATAGACTTTCATCGCTGGGACCCGGCCGCTGCGTCAGGCGCCGGCGAGAATATCGACGTTGATCCCGACGCGTTCGGGCGGGATCGTCAGCGGCCGCTCGTACGAGCAGTCGCTGGCATCGCGCGCGGTCGTGCCGCTCTCGGCCAGCATCGCGCGCGCCGCCGGACTGATTTGGGTCGCCACCGGCTGGCCGCCCCAGTCGGGGACGCATTTGCGCGCCGCGATGCGCCATTCGCCGCCGCGTTTTTCCATGCGGTCGATATAACGCCCGCCGCCGATCGTCAGATTCTGCCCGTTCGGATCGAGCGCGGCGAACATCCAATAGGTTTCGCAATGCGCCGTGTCGCCGTCGAGCTCGCAGCTGTGGTTGGTGATGATGTGCTGATGGGTCGCCTGGGCGGTGGTGTGATAATGGTTCACCCAGGCCCAGAATTCCTCCGGCCCCGCGACGACGAAGCCATGGTCGTCGATCGCGTCGGGGTGATAGGCGGACAGGAACAGGTCGCGGTCCATCCGGTCGACCCCGCGGCAATAGCGGGCGACGACCTCGCGGATCTTCTGCTTGTCGTACAGTTCGCGCACCATCGCTTCGACGGAGGGTTCCATATCCGGGCTCTCAGTTCGGCAGGCGGTGCAGCGCGTGCTGCGCCGCCACCCAGCCGAAGATGAACGACGGCGAGATGCTCGCGCCCGCACCCGGATAGGTCTTGCCCATCACCGAGGCGGTCGAGTTTCCGGTCGCATAGAGGCCGGGGATCACGCTGCCGTCGTCGCGCAGCGCGCGCGCATATTCGTCGGTCAATATGCCGCCGAAGGTGCCGACATCGCCGGGGAACACCTCGATCGAATAAAAGGGCGCCCGTTCGATGACGCCCAGCGTCGGGCTCGGCTTGTGGGTGCGGTCGGCATAGACGAGGTCATAAGCCTTGTCGCCGCGACCGAAATCGGGATCCTTGCCGACACGGGCGAAGCCATTGAAGCGCTCGACCGTCGCTTCGAGGCCGTCGGGATCGATCCCGCGCAGCGCCGCAAGTTCGCGCAGGCTCGCCGCCTGTTTGAGGAAGCCGCTGTCGTACCAGATCTGCGGAATCGCGCCCATGCGAAAGCCCCAGCTGTATTTCTTGAAATAGGACGCATCCATGATCGCATAAGCGGGCACCGCGCCATGCGCGTAAAAGTCCTGCCCGTTCGCCATATAGGATTGCGCTTCGTCGAGGAAGCGTTTGCCCAGCTTGTCGACCAGGATGCAATGCGGCTTGGGCAGGTCGGGGACATTCATCAACGGCGCGCCGTCGGGCGGGACCGAGGTCGGAATCCACACCGCCTGATCGGTCAGGTCGAGCGCTGCGCCATGCGCGCGGGCGATCTCGATCATTTCGCCGGTGTCGCCGGGATTGGCGTTGGTCCAGGCGGTCGATGAGGGCTGCGGGCCATATTTCTTGCGGAGTTCGGCGTTGTGGGCAAAGCCGCCCGCGTTGATCAGCACGCCGTCGCGCGCCTCGATCCGCCAGGGCTTGCCATCCTTTTCGGTCACGACGCCGACGATGCGGCCGTCCTGTTCGACCAGATCGCTGACCCCCGAATCGGTGCGGATATCGACGCCATGGCCGAGCGCCATTTTCAGCATCCGCCCCTGGATCGCGGCGCCCGAGCCGACCTGGTGGATGCCGAGGATCTTGTTGCGTATCAGGCGCAGGCCGATCTTCACCATCGCGAGCTTGCCGGCCCAGGTCACCTTCATCAGCGTCAGATGCTTGGTTTCGGTGCGCTTGGCGGGAATGCCGAATTCGCCGCGGCGAAGCTTCGGATACCATTCCTTGCCGAGCGTCTTGATGTTGAAGATTTCGACGCCGAGCGAGCGGCCCTCGGCCAAGCCGCCGGGCAGATCGTCATGATAGTCCGACCAGCCGCCGTAGCGGACGAAGGGCATGCCCTTGGATTCGAGATAGTCGACCATTCGCGGACCCATTTTCAGGAACATGTCCTTGCGCTCGCGCGACGTCGACGGGCCGACGTCGCCGACCGCCGAATCGAGGTAGGTGCGCGCCTTGTCGGCATTGTCGTCGACGCCTTCGCGGGCCTGTAAGGGGTGGTTCGGAATCCAGAAAACCCCGCCCGACAGCGCGGTCGATCCGCCGACCCGGTCGGTCTTCTCCAGGATCAGCGGCTTCTTTCCGGCATCGACCGCGGCGATCGCGGCGAGCATCGAGCCGCCCCCGCTGCCGACGACGATGAAATCGGCACTCTCGTCCCACCCGCTCATTGGGCGTATCCATTCTCGACGAAGTCGTCGAGGCTGCGGTGGAAGTTGATGACCGCGATCTCCTGGCGCGGATTGGGCTTGGCGCCCTTGAAGCCCTTCGACTTCATGCCCTTCTGAACCTGGCCCATATTCTGATAGTCCTGCGTCAGGATCAGGCCCCAGAAATCGACGTCGCCATGATCCTGGCTCCATTCATGCTCGACCTTCGGCACCTGCCCTTCGGGGTAGCGCTGAAGCGAATAGACATCCCAGACGCATTTGTCGGGGTCGTTCCCGAACGGACGCGCGCGATAGCCGAGCAGGCCGGTGGGACCCATCAGCATGATCTGGTTCGGGAACAAGTGCCAGTCGACGCCCGCGGCATACATTTGCTCGGGCGTGATGCTCGGCCATTGCAGGCCCTGCGAGGCGGCGTTTTCGTATATATACTGGCCGAATTTGGCGAGCACCTCCATCGGTGGGGTTCCCGGCGGCACCTCCTGTTCGACACGCCGCGCGGCAAAGACGGTCTGCACCGACGAACCCGCATTCAGCGTTGCCGCCATATCTTCCATGTAGTCGCGGATGCCGGGGCGGATATCCTCGGTCGGCTTGCCGTCGGTCAGCCGGGCCGAACGCGAACCCATCGGCATCGATTCCCAATAGCCGAAGTGCGAATGGCGCCCGCGCGCATAGCTTTGCGTCCAGTCGTCCATGTAGCGCAGCATCTGGTTGTGCGTCGTCTGGACATGATAGCCTTCGTTGAAGGCTTCGAGCGCGACCTTCCAGTTGCAGTCGAAGATCGTCGATTTGCGCCAGTGGTAATTCATCCCGCCGATATCATAGGGGTCGAGATAGGCTTTTGCCGGCGCCAGATGCTCCTCCAGGCTGATGCTGTCGGGGTCCATGTTGATATAGACCCAGCCGCTCCAGCGTCCGACCTTGACCGGCACCAGGTTGAGGTCGTCGTCGGTCAGCGATTCTTCGGGCCATTCATGGCGATCGACGACCTTGGCGATCGTCCCGTCGAGTTTCCACGACCAGCCATGGAATTTGCAGAACAGGCGCGCGGCATGGCCGCAGCCTTCGGTGATCGTGCGGCCGCGGTGCGGGCAGACGTTGTAATAGGCTTTGATCTCGTCGGTCGCGACGCGGATGACGATGATCGACTGGTCGACGATGTCATAGGTATAGAAATCGCCAACATTGGGAATTTCTTCCTCGCGGCAGGCCATCTGCCAGACGCGATACCACAGCTTTTCTGCCTCGATTTTCGCGAATTCGGGCGAAATATAATGATCGGCGGCGACGACATAGCCCGCGCCATCCTGCAGCAGTCCGTCCTTGGTCTGAACGTTCATCGAAATTCCTCTCCTCATGCCCATTCAGTGTACTGAATAGGCTCGCGTTCCGCAATGCCGATCGCGCGCCGACGTGCACCTTATCATCTAACTAGGTAATATGACTGTTTGCAAGAGGCGAGTCGATCCGGCTAAGCTTGCGCGGCGCGCGGTTTCGGGGCAAAAGGCGCCCAACCCCATAAAGGAATTAAACTTGTCTAACGCTTTTGTCGCAATACCCGTCGGCAATCGAAGCAATGCGGCGGCCGTTCGCGTTCCCAAGACCGCCGAACTGGTCGCGAAACAAATCCGCAACGCCATCATTCGCGGCGAACTCGTCGATGGCGATACGCTTCCCGCCGAATCGCATCTGATTGCCGAATTCGAAGTGTCGCGCCCGACGATCCGCGAGGCGGTGCGTATTCTCGAATCGGAGGGACTGGTGACCGTCGCGCGCGGCGCGCGGGGCGGCGCGCGCGTCAGTTCGCCCAATTATGTGATGATCGAACGCGCCGCCGGGATCACCCTGCAGGCGACGGGCGTCACCATCGGCGACCTTTACGAGATGCGCACCCTGATCGAACCGCCCGCGGCGCGGCTGGTGGCCGAGCGCAACAGCGAAAAAGCGGTGCCGATCCTGCGCGCGATGATCGAAGGCGAAATGAGCCATATCAAGGACCGGTTCGCGATCACGTCGATGATCGCCGAATTTCACCGGGCGATGATCGACCTCGCCGGCAACAAGACGCTGATCATGTTCTCGCACGCGCTCAGCGGTCTGGTGAATGAACATCTGAACCTGGCGCAGCGGCGCAATTCGGTCGACCCGGAAATTTCGCTGAAACAGCTCCGGTTCGGCCTGAAATCGCATACCAAGCTTGTCGATCTGATCGAAGCCAAGGATGGCGCCGGCGCCGAAGAACATTGGAAGGCGCATATGGTCGCGGCGGGCAAAGTGTGGCTGGCGCAGGTCGGCCCCAATTCGGTGGTCGATCTGATCGACTGAAATTCCTCGCATATCACTCTCGACAGAAGCAGTGTAATTATATAACTGATTGCACTGATAAACGACTGTCTCAGGGAGTGTGATCGATGGCCAGCAAGCAGTTTGTGGCGAATCCAGCGGTATTGCTGGAGATTTATCAACGCGCCGCGTTGCTGAAAGCGAACGACGAGCGTGCACGGAAGGTGATTCTCTCGGGTCAGATCGCGATGGTCTATTATTCCTATCGCGGGCAGGAAATCATTCCCTCGGTGATGGGGCAGGTGCTGCGCGACGACGACAAGCTGTGCACCATCTATCGCGGCATCCACGACATGCTCGGCAAGGGCTTTCCCTTGCGCGAACTCTGGGCCGAACTCGCCGGTCGGACCACCGGTTCGTGCAAGGGCAAGGGCGGGCCGATGCACCTGACCTATCCGCCGAAGGGGATCATGGTCACCACCGGCATCGTCGGATCGTCGGCGCCGATCGCCAACGGTCTCGCCTGGGCGGCGCAACTCGACAAGAGCGACCGGGTTTCGGTCTGCACCTTCGGCGATGGCGCGTCGAATATCGGCGCGGTCCATGAGGCGCTCAACCTGGCGGCGGTCTGGAAACTGCCGACGATCTTCGTCTGCCAGAACAATCTGTTCGCCGAGCATACCACCTTCGAAAAGATGACCGCCGGCGGCAATATCGCCGGCCGCGCCGAGGGCTATGGCATTCCGGGCGTCCGCGTCGACGGCAATGATCCCGAGGCGATGTATTCGGCCTTTGCCGAAGCCGTTGCGCGCGCGCGCGCCGGCGAAGGTCCGACCTTGCTCGAATGCATGACCTTCCGCTTTCATGGCCATACCTTCGGCGACGATGACAGCTACATGCCCAAAGGACAGAAAGCCGAGGCGATCGAGGCCGATCCCGTTCCCCGCCTCCGCGCACGCCTGCTCGCCGACGGAATCGCGAGCGAGGATCAGCTGGCGGCGATCGAGGCGGACATCGAAAAACAGATCGACGATGCGATCGAATATGCGCTCGCCTCGCCCTGGCCCGAACGGGACTCCTTGCGCTTCGACGTATTCGCGCAGGAGATCGCGGCATGAGCGCGGCGGAGAAGGCGGCGAAGCCGAAAGTCACCATCATCGAGGCGATTTCGAAAGCCTATCAGGATGCCTTTGCCGACGATCCGACGGTAATCACGCTGGGCGAAGATCTCGCCGATCCCGAGGGCGGCGGCATCGCCAAGATTACCAAGGGGCTGTCCACGACGTTCGGCGACGACCGCGTCCGTTCGACGCCGATTTCGGAACAGGCGATCATGGGCGCCGCGATCGGCGCGAGCCTGGGCGGTTACAAGCCGATCGCCGAAATCATGCTGATGAACTTCACCACCGTTGCGATGGACATGATCGTCAACCATGCCGCGAAGCTGCGCTTCATGTCGGGCGGGCAGACGAGCGTGCCGATCGTCATCCGGACGATGACCGGGCTGGGCTTCGGTTCGGGCGGCCAGCATTGCGATTATCTGGAGGCCTGGTTCGCGCACACCCCGGGGATCAAGGTCTGCGCGCCGTCGACGCCGGCGGACGCCTATGGTCTGCTCCGCGCGGCGATCGACGATCCCGATCCGGTGATCTTCATCGAGAACCTGCCGACATACCGGACCCCGATGGCGTTCGAACTGCCCGACAGCAGCCACCGCGTCCCGCTGGGCAAGGCCGCGGTGCAGCGCGAGGGCAGTGACGTGACGATCGTCACCTATGCGCGCATGGCGGTGCTGGCTCGCGCCGCCGCCGATCAGGCGGCCGAACAGGGGATTTCGGTCGAGGTGGTCGATCTGCGCACCATCGCGCCGTGGGACCGCGAGACGGTGCTGGCATCGGCGCGCAAGACCGGTCGGGTGATCGTCGTCCATGAAGCGGTCAAGCAGCATGGCGCCGGCGCCGAAATCGCCTCGGTGATCAACGAGGAACTGTTCGGCGCGCTCAAGAAACCCGTCAAAAGGCTCGGCGGCGCGTTCAGCGCGGTGCCTTATTCGCGGCCGCTCGAAACCGCTTATGCGCCGGATACCGACACGATCCTCGCCGCCATCAAAGACATTATCAGCTAAGGAGGCCCAAGTGGCTGTGCAAGTGACCATACCGAAAATCGGCTTTTCGATGAACGAAGGCATTCTCGCCGAATGGATGGTGGAGGACGGCGCTGACGTGACCGAGGGCCAGCCGCTCTACGCGTTGGAGGCCGACAAATCGACGAACGAGGTCGAGAGTCCCGCGAGCGGCAAGATCAAGATCATCGGCGAAGTTGGCGAAACCTATGAGGTCGGCGATCTGATCGCCGAGATCGGTTAGCGGGGGGCGGCGCTCAGTCGTCGAACCCGACGAAGGTCGCCGCCTCCTCGACGGCTTTGCGCGTCGACACCACGGCGTTTGCGGGGAAGCTCTCGTCGGGCCAGCCGATCGCGATGCAGATCATGATCGTCTGGTCGTCGGCGATTCCGGCTTCGGCGCGCACCACCGCCGAATGCATGATGCCCTGGCTGTTGATCACGCAGCCGAGCCCGCGCGACCAGGAGGCGTTGACGATCGCCGTCGCGACCGCGCCGCAATCGAAGGGTGCGATGTCGCTCCCCACCAGCACCCGGTCATAGGTGACGACGATACAGGCCGGTGCATCGAATTGCCGGAAGCCGCGCAGCACCCAATCCTTGCGCTTCGGCTTGTCGTCGCGTTCGATCCCCATCGCACCGAACAATTGCTTGGCCACGCCGACCTGGCGTTCGCGGTGGACGCCGTCGTAATTCTCCATGCTGCGGAATTCGCGGGTGTGCGGAATGCGCTCCAGGTTGCGCTGGGTGTTCCCGGCGCGGATCCGCGTCAGCGGCTCGCCCGTCACGACATAGAAATTCCACGGCTGGGTGTTGAGCGACGAAGGCGAGCGCATCGCCAGCTCCAATATCTCGACAATCAGCGATTTCGGCACCGGATCGGGCTTGTAACCGCGAATGCTGCGCCGCCCGTTGACCACGTCGCTATACGCCTGCGCCAGCGCTGTCCTGTCTTCCATTGCTTACTCCACCGTTGCGCCGGCACCGACCGGCACCGCGTCGATATTGACGAAAATCATCTTTGCGATCTCCGGCCCGCGATTGCGCCAGGCGTGCGGGACGCCGCGATCGACGATCAGGTCGCCGGGCACCAGATCGACTTCGCCGGTCTGGGTGACCAGGGTGATCCGGCCCGCCAGCATGACGCCATAGTCGAGCGTGTCGGTCGCGTGCATGCCGGGTCCGAGCAGTCCGTCGCCCGGATCGAATTCGACGATCAGGAACTTGGTGCCGCCCCGAGCAAAGGCGAAAGAATAGGCGGCGTCGGCTCCGTCGGTGTCGTCGCTGTTGTCCGCCGGCGACCGGTCGCTCTGCCACAGCGATGTGACGCGGACACCTGCCGCTGCGGTGACGAAGCCCCCGGGGCCATCGAACAGGATGCACGACCGCCCCGTCGGATCGAGCCCGGTCACGATGCGGCGATGACCCGTGCGTTGCGCCTCGCCGGTCACGGCAATCGGTCGCCGCGCCGGATGGCGTCCTTGCCGCCGTCGGCGAAGATCGTCTGCCCGACGATATAGCGATTGTCGGGACCGGAAAGGAAGCTGAGCAGCGGCGCGACGTCTTCGGCTTCGGCATAGCGATCGACCGCGATCGGCGTCGCTTCGGCGAGCATCGCGCGCCCCTCTTCGGTGGCGAGGATCGGGCGGGTGATCCGCGTCAGCACCGTACCGGGCGCCACCGCGTTGAGCAGGATGCCCGCGCCCGCCCATTCGGGCCGGATCGCGTGACGCCGGACCCAGCGGCTCAACGCGACCTTCGTCGAGGCATAGACCAGCCGCGGTTCTTTCGCCGCCAGACGCAGGGCGGCGGCCTCGTCGCCCGCAAGGCAGGCTTCCACCAGTTCTTCATCATGGCCGAGGATGATCGAGGACGAGGAGACCGCAACCGCGCGCGGGTCTTCGGCCGTCGCGAGCAGTTCGCGCACGCCTTCAAGCAAGGCGATCGTGCCGAAATAATTGACCCCGACCATCGCCGCGGTGTTGGCACCGGCCAGTCCCGCGCAGGCGATGACGCCGTGCAACGTCCCCTCGCTCCGCTCGCCCAGCGCCTTCAGCGCCGCCGCCCGGCCGCCGAGTGTCGCGAGATCGGCGATGATGTCGGCATCGTCGAGATCGAGCCCGATCGGGTGGTGCCCTTCCTCGCGCAGCCGTTGGACGGCGGCCGCGCCGATGCCGCGCGCCGAACCGGTCACCAGAATATTCCGCTGTGCCCTAAACACCGAGCGCGCCGAAGCTGTCGAGATCGACCATCGCCATCGCGAAGCGGGTCGCGGCGGCGGTGTTGTTCGCCTCGGTCTGGAAATGCGATCCGTTGAGCATCCAGATCAGCAAGCCCCACACGACGTCGCGACGATAGGCGGCCCAGGCGTCGTCGAACGACGGCGGAGCGACGCCATGATCCTTCAGGCAGCCCAGATAATGGTCGAGCAGCGCGGCTTCCCAGCGTCGCCGGTCGACGAGGTCGAGCCCGGCGATCAGGAAATAGCTGACGTCGATCGACCAGGCGCCGAGACGCGGCTGTGAATCGAGGAAACCGGGGGTGCCGTCGGCATCGACGTAGAGATTGCCGAGGTGCATATCGCCATGGTTGATGACCCGCGCCTGCGTTTCGTGCGCCGCGCGCATCGCCCGGTGCGCGGCGCGGATGCGCGGCGGATCGAGCAGGAAGCGCGGCATCGCTGCTCCACGCGGCGCGGTGGCGTAGGATTGAAACTGGTCGGGCGTCAGCAACAGGCCAAAATAATGCGCCATCGACTCTTCGCTGGTGTCCGGCACCCACGCGAAACGCGTCGCGAGTTCGGGGGCATTCCACCATGGGGCGTGCAGCTTTGCGAGGCCGGAGAGAAACGCCTTCGCGCGTTCAAAACCGATCGGCTGCTGCAACGACAGGAAGCGCACGTCGCGGAGGCACAGATCCTCGAGGATGACGAGCGCCTTGCCTTCGTCGTCGATGACCGCGGCCAGACAATCGGGGACGTTGAGTCCGGTCGTCGGCATCAGGTCGTGATAGGCGTGATATTCGTTCGCATGCATCTTGCGCATGGCCGGGCTGTGCGCCTCGAAACCGACCTTCATCATCATCGTCGGGGGCAGGTCGGGGTGATCGCCCGCCACCGCCAGCCGTATCTTGGTACAGGCGCCATGGATCACATCCACCGGCTCGGCGCGGTCGATCCGCACGCCGGGAAAGCGCGGGGCGAGCACCTCGCTCAGCCAGGCGGGCGTCACCTCAGCAAGACTATCCGGAACCCGCATCGAGCCTAGCCGGCGTCGGCGAGGATGAGTTCGCCGGCGCGCGACGCCATCGCCATCGCGGGCGCATTGGTGTTGCCCGACACCAGCGACGGCATCACCGAGATATCGACGACGCGCAGCCCCGACACACCGCGAACGCGCAGGCCGGTGTCAACGACCGATGCGGCGTCGGTGCCCATCCGGCAGGTGCCCGCCGCGTGATAGCCGCTGCCGCCGATCCGGTGATAGGCGTCGACGATCTCGTCGTCGGTTTCGATGCCGGCGCTCGGATCGACCTCGGCGACGACGAACGGCGCGAGCGCCGGCTGGGCGAAGAGGTTGCGGATCGCGCGGAACAGCGCGACCGACACGCGCCGGTCGTAATCGGTTGCCAGATAATTGGGATCGATGATCGCCGGCGTCGCAATGTCCGGCCCGGCGATCAAAATGCTTCCCTGACTTTCGGGGCGCATCACATAACCGCCGCACATCGCGCCATGGAAATCGTGAAGCGACAGGCCGGGGGTGCGGCTGTCGATCGACATCGGTCCCATGCCGAGCTGGGCGTCGGGGCGCCCGCTGCCGGGCTCGGTGCGGATGAAGCCGCCGACCTCGAACGCCGCCGAGGTCAACGGCCCCGATTTGAACAGGAAATAGCGCAGCGCGCTGAGATAGAGGCCGAGACCCTGAAAGGCGAAATTCTCGCTGCCGCCGCGCAGCCGGTATTGCGCACGGAGCAGGCGGTGCTCGCGCATATTGTGGCCGACCCCCGGCGCGTTGTGGAGCACCTCCATGCCGACGCTTTTCAGATGGGCGGCGGGGCCGATGCCCGACCGCTGGAGCAGCGTCGGCGAATTGAGCGCGCCGGCGCTCAATATCACTTCGCGCGCGGCAATCTCTTGTTCGCCCGAAGCGTCGCGGATGCGCACACCGGTGATCCGGCTGCCCTCATGCACCAGCCGCAGCACATCGGTGTCGGTCACGACCGTGACATTGGGCCGCTGCATCGCGGGGCGCAGAAAGACCTTTGCCGCGCTCTGGCGCTTGCCCTTCCAGATGTTGCGCGGCTGGTAGCCGAAGCCGGCGCTGTCGAGCGAATTGAGGTCGTCGACCGTCGGCACCCCCATTTCGGCGGCGGCGGCGATCATCGCCTCGAGCACCGGCAATTTCGTCGGGTGGACGGTGATGTTCAGCGGACCGCCGGTGCCGCGCATGTCGGATGCGCCCAGTTCATGGTTCTCGAGCGCCTTGAAATGCGGCTTGAGGTCGGCCCAGCGCCACCCTTCGCAATCCCATTCGTCATAGTCGCTCGGCTGGCCGCGGACATAGACCATGCCATTCAGCGAACCCGACCCGCCGAGCGCCTTGCCGCGCACCCAATATTCGGGTTCGTTATGGCCGCCGGTCTTCTTCGCGACATAGGCATGGGTCAGCTTCGGATCCATCAGCGTCCTGCCGAAGCCGCGCGGCATGTCGATCAGCGGGCTGGAATCGACCGGGCCGCTTTCGATCACCAAAATCTTGTGGCGGCCGCTGCGACTGAGCCGTTCGGCGAGCACGCAGCCCGATGATCCGGCGCCGACGATGATATAGTCGAACGGTCCCATTTCAGATCTCGACCATGTCGAATTCGGCCTTCACCGCGCCGCAATCGGGGCATTTCCAGTCGTCGGGAATATCCTCCCACGCCGTGCCGGGTTCGATGTCGCCCGCCGGGTCGCCGAGTTCCTGCTCATAAATCCAGCCGCAGTTCATGCACATCCACTTCTTCATGGGCCGTCTCCGTCAGCTGTCGAACCTGACCCACAGATGCTCGGGCACCCGCAGCAAATGTCCCCGGATATCGGGGCCGGGCTTGTCGGGATCGAGCCGGAGGCCCGGCAGCCTGTCGAAGATCGCATTGAGCGCGCGCGTCATTTCGACCCGCGCCAGATGCTGCCCGATGCACAGATGCGGGCCGCTCGCAAAGGCGATGTGGCGCGTGCTGCGGTTGCGGAAGATGTCGAAGCTGTCGGGATTTTCGAACTTGCGCGGATCGCGGTTGGCCGAGGCGAGGACCAGATTGATGAAGGTCCCCGCCTTGATCGTTATGCCGTCGATCTCGCTATCCTGCGCCGCATAGCGGAAGGTCGAGGTCACCGGCCCTTCCCAGCGCAGCGCTTCGTCGATCGCCTGCGGGATCAGGCTGCGGTCGGCGGCGACCGCGGCGAGCTGCTCGGGATGCGTTAGCAGGCCGGTCAACAACACGCTGGTGCCGCGATAGGTGGTGTCGCCGCCGGCGTTCATCAGCTGGCGAAGGAAGGAGATCAGCACATCGTCGGGCAGCCGCTCGCCGCCGACCTCGACCGTGGCGAGGTGGCTGATCAGGTCGGTGCCGGGATTCTCGCGCTTGCGCGCCAGCAGGGCGCCAAAGAAGGTGCCGAGTTTCGTGCTCGCCTCGGGACCTTGCGGCAGGCCGATCGACGACAGGATCTGCGCGATCGCCAGCTTGTGGAACACCGGCGCCTGATCGGGTTCCAGCTCGACCTGCGCATAGATGACCTGGAACGGATAATGGTGGGTGAATTCCTCGATCAAATCGGCTTCGCCGCGCCCGACGAACTCGCCCATCAGCCGGTTGACCACCGGATCGACCACCGTCTCGCCCCATTGGGTGACGATCTGCGGCAGGAACGCCTTCTGGAATATCTTGCGGTAATGCGTGTGTTCGGGCGCATCCATCACCGTCACCGTGTTGCCGAACGAGCGGCCGAGGTTGCGCCGGAACGCTTCCTTGTTGGTGAAGATTTCGGGCTGGGTCAGCACCTTCATCACCGCGTCGTACCCAAGCACCATCACCTGCGGCAGATGCCCCATCTGCGCGTCGGGCACGTCGGTGAACTGCATGCGATAGCTGCCCTCGACCACCGCGCCCTGCGCCATCAGCTCGTGGATGCGCGGGTAGGGATCGGGGCAGTTGCCCGTCGACAATTTCTCGACCAGGAACGGGTCGAAACTCTTGTCCTCGAGATCTTCGAGGCGGGGCATCGCGGTCATGATTTCCACTCCAGGCCGAGCGCCGCGACCACGGCCTTGGAAATCGGCAGGATCGGGTCGTCCTGCGGGTCGCGCGCGTTGAACATGCGGTTGTGGCAGATCGCCACGGCGAGGTGCTGGTCGGGGTCGGCCCAGCCGATCGAGCCGCCGGCGCCGGGATGCCAGATCGCGCGCGGGCCGCTGACGCGGTGGCCGCCGAGCCAATATCCGCCGGTGCTGATCGGGATCGGAATGCCGAACATCACCGGGTCGGGTTCGTCGCCATTGTCACGGATCGTGGAGAAGCCCGCGACGCGGTCGGCGGACAGCAGGCGCACCCCGTCCAGTGCGCCGCCGCCCGCCAGCATCGCCCAGAAGCGTGCTTCGTCGCGGGCGTTGAAGATGCCGCCGACCCCGGCGATGCACGCCCGCTGCACCTCGGGCCGCGCGAACACCGGCGGCACCAGGTCGACCGAGGCGGGCATCGAGCGGGCATAAAGCGTCGCGGCGGGCGGCGGGGGGTCATTCTCGTTGCGGTTCGACATGACGGCGACGCGATCGGCGACCGTATCGGGGATGCCGATCCACAGGTCAGAAAGGCTGAGCGGCGCATTGATCTCGTCGAGCACGAACTGGCGGAAGTCGCGGCCCTTCGCGTCGCTGCGACGGACGATCTCGCCGATGATCCAGCCGAAGGTCATCGATTGATAAAGCGTCTTCTCGCCCGGCGGCGCGAGCGGCTCCATCGCGGCGATCGCGCCGGTCATATACTCCCAGTCGCACATCGCCTCGGGGGTCACGCCTTCGGGCATCAGCGGGACGCCGGCGCGGTGGGTGAGAGCGTGGCGCACCGTCGCTGCGGACTTGCCGTTCTGCGCGAATTCAGGCCAGTAATCGGCGATCGGCGCGTCATAATCGACATGGCCGTGCTCGGCCTGGATATGCAGCGCGGTCGCGGCGACCGCCTTCGTTACCGAATAGACATTGTACAAGGTGTCGGCGTCGGCCTTGCGCCCCGACGCGGGGTCGGCGAGGCCATCCCACAGGTCCAGCACCTTGGCGCCCTTGTGATAGGCGACGACATGCACCGCCTCTTCATGCCCCGCATCGATCGCAGCGCGGATCGCGGCGCGGACGCCGCTGTCGTCGATGGCCATCACACCGCCCACTTCAGATAGAGTTTGTCGACGCCGTTGACGCTGCCGGCGGCAAAGACGGGGGGGCGGTCGGGGTCGATCTCGAAATCAGGGATCGCGGGCAGCCATTCCTCAAGGAAGATGATCAGCTCGCGCCGCGCCAGCACATTGCCGGGGCAGACATGCGGCCCCGCACCGAACGCGGCATGCTTGATCTCCGACGGCTTGCGGTGGAAATCGACGACCTCCGGTCGGTCATTGATCCGGTCGTCCAGGCCATAGAGGCATTTGGGCATCTGGATCATGTCGCCCTTTTTGAACTTCAGGCCCTTATAGTCATAATCTTCGGTCAGCTGCCGCGCGGTGTTCGGCAGGCCGTAGCGGCGCAGGAATTCCTCGCAGGCGACCTGCGCAAGCTTCGGATTTTCGACCAGTTCACGGCGATGCCCGGGGTTCTTTGCGAGGAAATGCGCGACGAAACCGATCTGCGACGCGACCGTATCGAGTCCGCCGACGAGCACCAGCAGCGACATCGCCATGATCTCGTGTGGGGTCAGCGCCCGTTCGCTGACCTCGCCGTTGACGATCATGCCGAGCAGGTCTTCGCGCGGGTTCGCCTTGCGGTCCTCGATATGCCCCATCAGATAGCCGGCGAGTTCGCCCTGGGTCTGGGCCTTTAGCTCGATGTCGTTGCTGCGGACCGCGATTTCGGCGCGCGGCAACAGGAAGTCGCGATCGCTCAGCGGCAGGCCCATCATCGTCAGGAACACGTTGATCGGCAGCACCTTGGCAAAATCGTCGATGAATTCGCATTCGCCGCGCGGCTTGAGCGTCGCTACGAGTTCCTGCGCGGTCTCGCGCGCGACTTCGGAATATTGGCGGACCTTCTGCGGCGTGAAGCCGGTCATCAACAGCTTGCGATAGGGGGTGTGGTCAGGCGGATCGAGCGACAGCGGGATCGATTTCATCCGGCCGGGGTTGAGCGGGATGTCGAATTCATTGTGGCTGAAATGTTCGTGATCGACCTGCATCACCTGGATGTCGGCGGCGCGCGTCGCGATCCAATAGCCGCCATAATGCGGGGTCCACACGATGTCGGGGCCCTTGTGGAGCTCGGCCCAGGCGAGCTGGATATCCTCGGCCTTGCCGGCGAGCGTGTAGAAATCGAAATCGACCACCAGTTCGGGTGGCACATTGTCGGGGACCGCGACTGTCTGCGGCATCGCTCGCTCTCCTCATCCCATCGTCCGGTCCTGGAGACCGTCGTTTCTTGAAGTTTTCATGCGCCCAAAGAGGCGGGTCACCCACGGCTCTGACACTTGGACATAATTTGTCAATTCGTTTCTGGCCGCTTCCGGGTGGCCATCGGTTGCCGAAAGGTCAAGGGCGGCCTGTCTGGCTTGCCCCGAATCCGGCGCCAACAAACCTGCGCCTCGGCTGCTGCATAATCAAGTGACTTAGTTATCTGATTATTACGTTTTCGATTGACTCTTGACGGCCGCAGCATTTGAAGGAGGGTAAGCGCTAATCATATAGAGGATTGAGGATGGAACTGGGCTTCGGGGCGGAGTATGACGCCTTTCGTCAGGAGGTGCGGGACTTCATCGGCCAGCATTGGCCGCCCGCCGACGGCAATCTGAAATCGCGCGAGAACGAGCGGGCGTTCGTGATCGCGGCGACCGAGCGTGGATATCTGCACCGTGCGATCCCCAGGCGTTTCGGCGGCAGCGAACAGGCAGCCGACATCGGCAAGGCCGAGATCATTCGCGAGGAACTGACCAAGGCGCGCGCGCCGGCGGGTCGTATTCCGGGCAATGGGCTGGTCGTCCCGACGCTGCTCGAATGGGGCACCGAGGACCAGAGGGACCGCTTCATCGCGCCGACGCTGCGCGGTGACATCGTCTGGGCGCAGGGCTTTTCCGAACCCAATGCCGGGTCGGACCTCGCATCGCTGCGCACCAAGGCCGAACTCGTTGGCGACAAATGGATCATCAATGGTCAGAAAATCTGGACCACCCACGCGCACAAGGCGACGCACATGTTCTGCCTCGTGCGTACCGAACCCGATGCGCCGAAGCATGCCGGCATTTCCTATCTGCTCATCGATATCCGGCAGCCTGGAGTGACCGTGCGGCCGCTGGTCCAGATGACGCGCCAGAAGGAATTCAACGAAGTGTTCTTCGACAATGCCGAGACCCCCGCCGACATGCTGGTCGGCGAGCGCGGTCGCGGCTGGAACGTCACCCGCTCGACGCTGAAGCACGAACGGTCGGGCATTTCGTCGATGACGTGGAGCCTGTCGATGTTCCGCGACCTGGTGAAGATGGCGAAGGAGGTCGAGCGCGACGGTGCGCCCGCGATCAAGGATCCCCGCATTCGCGAGGAACTCGCCGCGATCGAGGGCCAGTTGATGTCGCTCACTTACTCGACCTATCGCGCGACATCGCACGACATGCACGACCGCGATATCGGATCGTTCCAGACGATGCCGAAGCTCTATATGACCGAGCTCGCCGGGCGGATTTCCAAGCTCGCGCGCGATATCATCGAGGATGATTTCACCGACATGGGCGGCGCGCGGCTGAAATGGATCGAGCGTTTCATGATCTCGCTGTCGATGTCGATCGCCGGCGGCACATCGAACATCCAGCGCAACATCATCGCCGAACGGGGGCTCGGCCTGCCGCGCGACCGGTCGCAGGGGGCGGGCGCATGAACTTCCTGCTCTCCGACGATCAACTCGCGCTGCTCACCTCGATCGAGGATCTGCTGCGCGACCGCTGCGATTCGCTCCGCGTCCACAAGATTTTCGACGTCGAGGGCGAGGCGCAATATGATGCCGAGCTATGGGCCGCGCTCGTCGATATGGGCCTGCCGGCGATTTTCGTACCCGAGGAGCAGGGCGGCCTCGGGCTGGGCATGGTCGATCTCGCGGTCGTCGCCGAACTGCTCGGCGCCTATGCCGCGCCGGTGCCCTGGCTCGGCCATGCGCTGGCGATTGTCGCGATCGCTTTGGGCGGCAGCGATGCGCAAAAGGCCAAGTGGCTGCCACGGCTCGCGGCGGGCGAGATTTTGGCCACCGTCGCTTTCGGCGAAGGCAAGGGCGCCTGGCTCCCCGAGGAATGGCAATTGACGGCAACTGGCGGTCTTGCCGGCACCAAGGTGCTGGTCCCCAACGCCGCGGAAGCCGATCTCATCGTCGTCGGCGTCGCCGAAGGGCTGGCGCTGGTCGAGAAGGGCGCGGCTTATAGCACGCAGCGGATCGACAGCGGCGACCGCACGCGTCCGGTCGACACGGTGGTTTTCGATGGCGCGGAGGCCGAGTTGCTTACGGACGGGCTGGCGGTGCGCGACCGTCTGATCGACGCGGCCGCAGTCCTGATCGCCGCCGATGCCTTTGGCGGTGCCGAGCGGTGCGTGACGATGTCGGTCGACTATGCCCGGGTGCGCGAACAATATGGCCAGCCGGTCGCGGGCTTTCAGGGGCTGCGCTATCAGCTCGTCGAAATGGCGCTGGCGACCGAACCCGCCCGTGGGCTGTACTGGTACGCCGCGCATGCGTGGGACGCTTTGCCCGAGAAAGCCGCACATGCTGCGGCGCAGGCAAAGGCGCATCTGACCGACACCTATCTCCAGGTGACGCGCGACACGGTCGAGGCGCATGGCGGCATCGGCTTTACTTGGGAGCATGACACGCACATCTATATGAAGCGCGCCATGCTCGACTGGGCCTGGCTGGGATCGCCCAGCCGCCACCGGCTTCGCGCGGCGGATCTGGCGGGCTGGTAGATGGACCAAGGGCAGGATGTCGTTCTCTATGCGGTTGAGCGGGGCGTTGCGCGGATCGCGCTCAACCGTCCCGACCGGCTGAACGCGTCCAACGGCTTATTGTCGCGCGGCCTGACCGCCGCTTTCACCCGTGCCGCCGCCGATCCCGAAGTGCGGGTCGTGCTGCTGACGGGGGCGGGGCGGGCGTTTTGCGCTGGCGCCGACCTGCAGGTCCTCGACGAACTTTCCGATGATCCGGCGGCGCAGAATTCGGGTTCGGGCGGCCTGCGCTATGACGGACTGATGTCGATGCCAAAGCCGGTCATCGCCGCCATCCATGGTCCGTGCGCGGGGATTGGCCTCGCGCTCGCCTGTTCGGCCGACATTCGCGTCGCCGCCGACGATGCGATCTTCGTCGCCCCGTTCGCCAAGCTTGGACTGTGTGCCGAGGGAGGGCTGGCGTGGCTGCTGTCGCGATTGATGGGCTCCGGCAATGCCGCCGAAATGCTGCTCTCGGCGCGCGGGATTGCCGCCGACGAAGCCCATGCCAAGGGGCTTGTCTCGCGCCTGTTCCCGCTCGCGGGTTTTCACGATGCAGCCCTGGCCTATGCGGTCGAACTGGCGCAAGGCGCGCCGTCGAGTTTTGCGCTGATCAAGCGCCAGCTTGGCGATGCAAGCGGCGAGGATTTCGAAACGGCGCGCGCGAATGCGGCAAGGCTGACGCGCGAAACCCTTCATGGCGCTGATTTCGGTGAGGCGCTGGCGGCGAAACGCGAAGGGCGGCCGGCGCGCTTCGCGCCCGTCACCGCGACCTTCGCGCCGCCCATAAGCGAAAGCTAAATCATTCGAGCTTCATCAGATGTTCGGTCCGGTAAACCTGCAGCGCGGCGTAGTCGCCGTCGCGGACGCGGTTCGCGAAATCGGGATTGGCGATCATCATCCGCCCGACCCCCAGCAGATCGAAATCGCCCCGCGCAAAGCGCCGCAGCGCCTCTTCGAGCATATGCGGCGGGCCGTCGATCGTCGCGATGTCGGTCGGCGCCGCTGCCTTGCCGCCGGCCGCGACGGCGCGCAGCGCGGCCATCGCGTCCTTTTCCAGCACCTCCTTGGCGATCCCCAGCGAGCCGACCATCATCGTCGGCTTTCGCGTCAGCCTTTTGATCCAGCCCGACAGGCTGAGGTCCGATCCGGCGAATTCGGCTTCCCAGAACCGCCGGGTCGAACAGTCGAACAGGTCGGCGCCGGCAGCCGCCAGCGGCTCGACGATTTCGGCCAGCTCGTCGGCGGACTCGGCGATCCGTGCGCGATAGTCCTGCTGTTTCCACTGCGACAGGCGCAGCATGATCGGAAAGTCGGGCGCAGTCGCGGCGCGGCAGGCGGCGACCACTTCGGCGGCGAAGCGGACGCGATTGACCAGGCTGCCGCCATAGGCGTCGGTGCGACGGTTGAAGCGCGACCACAGGAATTCGTCGATCAGATAGCCGTGCGCGCCGTGGATGTTGATCCCGTCACACCCGATCGCCATCGCGGTCGCCGCGGCGCGGGCATAGGATGCGATGCACTCGTCGATCTCGGCGACCGTCATCGGCTCTTCGACCTGCACCGGCTCGGGCGGGGTCAGCGACGGATCGATCAGCCCTGGCATATAAAGCCCCGACGGCCCCATCGACTTCATATCGCGGTTGGCCATTTCCAGCTTCGGGTCGTCGGCAGGATACGGCGAACGCATCAGCGCAGCGTGCCAGATCTGCGGCATGAACGCGCCGCCCTTGGCATGCACGGCATTCGCGACCTTCGCCCAGGCCTCGGCGCCCGCACCATATATCGTCGAACTGGTCCGCATATGCATCGCGGTCGGATGATCGATCGCGGTCGCTTCGCCGATGACCAGTCCCGCTCCGCCTTCGGCGCGGCGGCCATAATAGGGGGCATAGCCCGGCGACAAAACCCCGTCGCTCGCCGAACCGCGCCCCATCGGTGCCATGACGAAGCGGTTTTGCAGCGTCAGCCGGCCGATCGTCAGCGGCGTGAAAAGCGGCGCGACGTCCAGCGGCTGCGCGCCGTTTCCGGCTGTCGCGCTGGTGGTTTTCATACGCTCGGGCTCCGTCGGGCCGGTATAATCGGTTACAGCGATCGTAGCGGTTTGCAGCATATCTCACTCTCCCCTTGTTCGTCTGACGTCTTTTAAATAGTATACTGATATAATCAGGTGACAAGGGGGGAGTCGATGGCCGACGGCGCCACGGAAGACTGGGTGCAGCGGCTGGAGAAGGTCGAGGCGCAGCTCGCGATCCAGCAACTTGCCGCGCGCTATGCGCGCGCGGTCGACAGCCGAAACCTGGACGATCTCGGTGCGTTGTTCGCGCCGCAGACGCGCTTCGGCGACGACGGGCTGGGGGCGACCGGCGCGCGCGCCTTTTATGGCCGCGTGCTCGCCGGCTTTTACCGCAGCTTTCACCAAGTCGCCGGCCATGTCATCACCGATATCGCCGCCGACAGCGCGCGCGGCACCGTCTATTGCCGCGCCGAGCATGAGGATGGCGACCATTGGATCGTCAACCTGATGGTCTATTTCGACCGCTATTGCCGCGTCGACGGGCGCTGGTATTTTCTCGGGCGGCGGCCGCGTTTCCTGTTCGTCGGCGACCCGCGCACCGCGCCGCGCACGATCGATTTCAACCAATGGCCGGGGCGCGAGGACCGCTTCCGCTGCGAATTGCCGCAATCGGACGAGAGCTGGGGCCAGTATTGGGATGGGCATCCCGATGAGCGGGCGGAGGTGACCAGCCTGCCCTGAGCGGCCTCAGCGCGCCGACCAGCCGCCATCGATCGGGATCATCAGCCCCGTCGCACGCGCGCCGGCGGGCGCGGCGGCCCAAGCCACCGCATCGGCAATCTGTTCGGGCGACACCATTTGCCGCGACGGGTGAAATTCGCCGACGAGCGCGGTGCGCGCCTCTTCGCTCATCGCCCGCGCGATATTGGGGGTCAGCGTCAGCCCCGGCGCGACGACATTCACGCGAATGCCGCGATCAGCATAGAGCACCGCCGCCGCTTCGCTGAGGTGCACGACCCCGGCCTTCGCGGCATGATAGGCATAGGAGGCGAAGCGCGTCACGCGAATGCCCGCGAGCGATGCGACGTTGACGATGCTGCCCGACCCGGCGGCGAGCATCGGCGGCAGCGCATATTTCATGCCCAGCACGCAACTCGTCAGGCATTGGCGCAGCGTATTGTCCCAAGCATCCAGCGCGACGTCTTCCAGCCCGATTCCAGCGGCATCGCCGACGCCGAAATTGCCGACATTGTTGATCGCGATATCGAGGCGGCCAAAGGCGGCGAGCGCCGCCGCGACACTCTGTTCGGCATCCGCCTCGACGGTCGCATCGGCGCGGAAGAAGGTGACGGCGCCCGGCATTTCGCCCGCCATGCGCTCACCGGCGGCTTCGTCGATATCGGTGAACAGCACCTGCGCGCCATCGGCGACCAGGCGCCGCACGATCGCTTCGCCGATCCCCGATGCACCGCCGGTGACGAGCGCGACATGGCCTGCGAACCCCTGGGTCATGACATCCTCCTCGCTCGCCTAAGGCGACATGAAAAGGCCGCCATCGGCCTGGAAGGTCATGCCGGTCAGGAAGGAGGCGTCGTCGCCCGCGAGGAACACCGCGAGGCGGCCGCCGTCGGCATAGATGTCGCCATAGCGGCGGAGCGGGATCGTCTCGACCGCCTTTCGGGCATGGTCGGGCTGGTTGCGAACGAAGCTCTGCAACGCGTCCGAGGCGATCGCCGGATTGATCACATTGGCGGTGATGCCATATTTGCCCCATTCGCGCGCCGCGGTTCGCGTCAGCCCGCGAATTGCCTCTTTGGCCGCGTTATACGCCGCCGATCCCTCATAGCCGATCTGCCCCCAATAGGAGCCGAAGTTGATGATCCGTCCGGCGCCCGAAGCCTTCAGATGGGGGAAGGCCGCCTTCATGAAATAATAGGTTGCAGTCGGACCCGTCGCAAAGGTGCGGTCCCACTCGCCGTCGTTGAAATCCTCCAGCGGCGTGATCACCGGTGTCGGCGCCGGCTGCTCGGCGGTGCCGAAACTTTGCGCGTTGTTGACGAGGATATCGAGCGCGCCAAAGCGCTCGACCGCGCCGGCGACGGTCGCGGCGATCTGCGCCGCATCGCCGACATCGCAGACCATCCCGACGCCTGTGCCGCCCGCTGCAGCAATTTCGGCGAGGGTATCGTCGATGCTGCCCTGCGATCGCGAGGCGACGACGACATTCGCGCCTTCGCGCGCCAGTTCGACCGCGATGCCGCGTCCGATCCCGCGCCCGGCGCCGGTGACGATCGCGGTGCGGCCGTCCAACGATCCCGCCATGCTTGCTCTCCTCGCTCGCCGCGTCAGGTCAGGACCAGCCGTGAATTTTCGTCGAACGGCAACAGGTCCTCGCCCTCGCGGATGCGGCGCGTCCAGTGTGGATCGTGCATGATCGCGCGGCCGACCCCGACGAGGTCGAACTCGCCGCGCGCGAGGCGTTCGGCCACTCTGTGGACATTGTCGCGCGCCGCGTCGGACCCGCCGGTCTTTTTCGAATCATAGACCCCCGACGACAGGCCGACGCCGCCGACGGTCTGCGACGCCTTGCCGGTCAGCTTTTTGGCCCAGCCCGCCAGGTTGAGCGGCGAGCCTTCGAATTCGGGCTTGTCGAAGTAGCGCTGGCTGCCGTCGAAGATATCGACCCCGGCATCGGCGATCGGACCGAGTACCTCTTCCAGCTGCCGCGGCGTATCGGCGAGACGGGCGCGGACGTCCTGCTGTTTCCATTGCGAGAAGCGGAAGTTGATCACCGGATCGGGGCCGATCTCGCGGCGCACGGCCCGGACCAGCGCGGCGGCGAAGGCGGTCCGGCCCTTATGGTCGCCGCCCCAGCGGTCGGTGCGGCCGTTGGTACCCTCCCACAGGAAATTATCGACCATATAGCCATGGGCGCCGTGGATCGCGATCCCATCGAACCCCGCCTCCATCGCCCAGCGCGCACTGCGGGCAAAGCCCTCGATCACGTCGCCGACCTCGCTGTCGGTCATCGCCCGGCCGGGTTTGGCTGCGACCCGTTCGATATAGTCGGGCGAGACCATCGCGGTCCGGTCGAGTGGTCCCCAGACGCCCGAGGGTCGTACCGATTCGGTGTCGGGATGCGGGCCGGTGCCCATTTCGCGCATCACCCCCTGATGCCATAATTGCGGCATGATCACGCCGCCGGCGGCGTGGACGGCATCGATCACCGCGCGCCAGCCGCTCAGCGCCGCCTTGCCGTACATGTGCGGGGCGTTGTCGCCATCGACGCCGCTGCCGCCCAGCGCGGCGGGATGATCGACGCCGACGCCTTCGGTGATGATCAGCCCGGTGTCGGCGCGGCGGCTATAATAGTCGGCGACATCGGCGCCGGGAACGCCCTGCGGCGAAAAGCCCCGCGTCATCGGCGCCATGACGATGCGGTTCGCGAGGCGCAGCGAGTGCAGTGCGAAGGGAGAGAAGAGGGGAGCGATCCGCTCGTCCATGGGGTGTTCTTTCGCCTGGGTCATTGTGACGGGGCCGCAAGGCTGCGCGGGAGTCTCTGCGCCACAAGGGCACCGATCAGCGCGGTGACGGCCACGAACAGAAAGACATTTTCATAGGCCGCCTCGGTCGGGAAGACGCCGGTGGATGCCCCGTGATGACCGCCCCCCCTCGACAGCATCGTCGCGACAGTCTGCGCGCCGATCGCCATCGCGGTCGACCGGATCACCGCCATCATCCCGGTGGCTTCGCTGACCCGGTCCATCGGCGCCGCGCCGACGATGACGATCGGGATGGTGACGTACACGATGCCGAGGCCCACCGCCTGCACGACGAGCAGCAGCATCACGGTCATGATATCCTCGTGCCAGGCGACCAGCGCGAGAAAGGACGCCACCACCATCAGGCACCCCGTCGTCGCGACGCGGCGCGGACCGAAATTCTGGTTCGCGCGCGCCACCAGCGGATAGATCAGCCCGGTGAGAATGTTCGCGGGCAGCAACAGAAAGCCGGCGAGCGTCGCGCTGAGCCCCAGTCCGGCGCCGGTCGCGGGCGATTGCTGGCCGAACAGCGCCATGATCTGCCCGCCCTGGAACACGCCGAGCGCGATCGTCACGAACAATATATTGGCCCATGCGATCTGCGGCTTCGCCAGCAGGCGGACGTCGATCAGCGGATTTTCGACGCTGAGTTCGCGCCAGATCCAGGCGATCAGCGACAGTATGGCGACCGCCGCATAGACCATCGTCATCGGATCGGTGAAGCCGGCGTGGCCGCCGTTATCGATGGCGAGCAACAGGCCCACTGCCGCCGGGATGAACAGCAGGCCGCCGACCAGATCGTCGCGCACGCCGCCCAGGTTGGATCGCTTGTCGGGGGCGACATGGATCAGCACCGCGACGAAGGCGATGGCGCCCATCGCCGCCGAAACCTTGAAGATCATCGACCAGTCGGCATAATCGACGATCAGCCCGCCGATCACGAGCCCCGATGCCGCCGCGATGCTGGCCGACGACGCGATGAGGCTGATCCCCAGCGGCACGCGGTCCGCCGCGACCCGTTCGCGGATCAGGCCGAAACACAGCGGGATGATCGCGCCGGCCAGGCCCTGCATTGCGCGCCCGGTGATCAGCCAGCCGAGGTCGCTCGTAACGCTGCTGATGAGCGATCCGACCGTCGACAGCGCGACGACCCAGAGCAGGATGCGCCGCCGCCCCAGAAGATCGCCGAGCCGGCCGAACAGCGCCGCGCCCGCCGCCGACGACAGCATGAAGGATGTGACCAGCCAGCCCGCCGACGACGTGCCGCCGAAGTCGGCGACAAGGCTGCGCATCGCGGCATAGATCATCGTCAGTTCGAGCGCCGCGACGACCTCGGCGATCATCAGCGGAATGATGAGCCGGTAAAAGGCCGAAGCCTCCGATCGGGCGGGCAATGCTTCGGTCACTCTATTCTCTCTCCCGCACGATCATTCTGTCTTCGGATCAGCCGCGCGGCATGCCGAGGATGCGTTCCGATACGATATTGCGCATGACCTCGTTCGATCCGCCCGCGATCGTCCAGCCATAGCTTTTCAGGAAATCATTCATGCGCAGCCGGCTGCTGTGCCCGGTGCCGGGGATCGACGGCTGCCACTTCAGCGCCGCGATGCCATCGGCGCGCAGCAGGAATTCGGTGTAGCGTTGCAGGAACGGGCCCCAGATCAGCTTGATATAGGTCGGCAGCGTCGGCGACGCCTTGTCGGGATTCGCCTCGAGTTCGATCAACAGCTTGCGGATCATCAACCGCAACGACTGAAGCTCGGCATGGAAGGCGGCATATTCGCGGCGCAACTGGACGTCCTTCATCCAGCCGTCCCTCGCCTCCTCGGCGTCGAGCTCGAACGACCGCGCGAGCCGCTCGACCGCGCCGAAGATCAGCAGGCCGCGCTCGGTCGACAGGGTGGATTGGGCGATGTTCCAGCCATTGCCCTCGGCGCCGATCAGATTTTCGGCGGGGATTTTCACATCGTCGAGGAAGATTTCGGCGAACTCGGATTCGCCGGTGATCTGCAGGATCGGGCGAACCTCGACCCCCGGCGATGTCATGTCCATGATGAAATAGGAGATGCCGTCATGTTTGCGCTTGCCGTGCGGGTCGGTGCGCGCGAGGAGCAGGCAATAGTCGGCGTGCATCGCCGCCGACGACCAGATCTTCTGCCCGTTCACGACATAATGATCGCCCTCGCGCCGCGCCGCGGTGCGCAGCGAGGCGAGGTCGGACCCCGCGCCGGGTTCCGAAAATCCCTGGCACCAGATGTCGGCGCCCTGCGCGACCCCGCCGATATAGCGATCCTTCTGTTGCTGTGTGCCATGTTCGAACAGCGTCGCCGGGGTATGGAACAGCGAGATGGTGAACATGTCGAGTTCGGGCGCGTCGGCGCGCGCGAATTCTTCATAGACGATGATCTGATACGCGAAGGGAATACCGGGGCCGCCCCACTCGCGCGGCCAATGCGGCGTCGCCAGCCCGACCTTGCGGCGTTCATCGAGCCATTCGACAACGATCGCTTTCAGTTCGGATTCGCGTACAGCCTGCCATCGCCGGCGCCAGTCGGCGGGCACGGTGGCGGCCAGCCAGTCGCGGATTTCCTGCCGGAACGCCGCCTCGTCGCCGACCTTGGAGACGATGTCGAATGTCCGGCCCATCACGCGGCCTCCAGCATGTCGGCAATGCGGTCGAGCAGGACCACCCGGGTGCCGAAC
>NZ_LMGF01000003.1:121157-228233 GCF_001427085.1 Sphingopyxis sp. Root1497 | reverse complement strand
CCCCGCCGTGAAGCTGGATGCAATCGCGCGCGATCTCCGCGACGATCCGCGTCACATGCTGTTTCGCCGACAGCGCGTCGAGCAGCGCGTTGGGGTCGTCCGCCGCCAGTCCCGCCGCATGCTCGACCAGTCCGCGCGCCGCGACCAGCGCCGCCTGATGATCGGCGACCCGGTGCTTCAGCGCCTGGAACGACCCGATGACGACGCCGAATTGCTCGCGTATCTTCATATAGTCGATCGTCCCGGCCAGCGCGACTTCGCCGCCACCGATCGCGTCGGCGGCGATCGCCACCGCCGCCGTGCGCAGCAACAGATCGTCGAGCGCGCCGGGATCGCCGGGCAGGATGATGGCATCATCGCCAAGCGCCACGCCGTCGAGCGTGACGGTGCCCAGCGTGCGGGTCGCGTCGGTCAGCGCATCGCGGGCGACCGATACCCCCGCCGCGTCGCTTGGGATCGCGAGCCAGCAGGCCCGGCCCGCCTGGTCGCCGCGAAGGAAAAGGAGGTTCGCCGACGGCGCGTCGACCATGTCCGCCACCGTGCCGCTCGCGGTATTTCCGTCTATCGCCACGGTGGCATCGCCAGGCTGTGCCACGGCGGCGCGCAGCGATCCGTCGGCGAGCCGCGGCAACAGCGCGGCCTGCTGCGCGTCGCTGCCTGCAGCCGCGACCAGCGCCGCGGCGAGCGTCGTTCCGAGCATGGGGACGGGGGCTGCTGCGGCGCCGAGCGCCGAATGCAGCGCCGCCGCGGCCTCGGTGCCGAGTCCCAGCCCGCCATGCGCTTCGGGTATGGTCAGCGCGGTCCAGCCGAGCGCCGCCATCTGTTCCCATAAGCTGTCGGCCATCAGCGCCGGCGCCCGCGACCAGGCGACGGCGCGCTCGCGCGGCCATTCGGCGCCGAGCATTTCGGCAAAGCTTTCGGCGAGGACGCCGAGGTCGATGTCATCGGACATGGTGCGTGGGCTTTCTGTTCACTCGTCGATGAAATCGGGCGGGCGTTTGTCGATCATCGCCTGCACCGCCTCGCGGTGATTGGGTGATTCCCATGACCGGGTTTCGAGCCGCAGCATCTCCCCCATGTGGCGCCGCGCCTTGTCGAGGATGTCGAGGTTCAGCGCCTGCTTGGTCGTCTGCAGCGCGCTCGGCGATTTGGAGAGGAAGGTGGCGACCCATTTGGCGACCGCCGCATCCAGATCGTCGCGGGTCACCGATTCGGTGATCAGTCCCTTGGCGGCGGCGTCCTTGCCGCGCAGCGGATCCCCGCTCAGCAAATGGCGGCGCGCCTCGACCAGTCCGACCAGATTGGGCCACAGCAGCGAACCGCCGTCGCCCGCCGCGAGACCGACGCTGACGTGCGGGTCGCCGATCAGCGCGTCTTCGACCGCGATGGTGATGTCGGCCGCGAGCGCGAGGCTGGCGCCCATGCCCATCGCATGACCGTTGATCCGGGCGATGACCGGCTTCGGGCATTCGAGCATGCCGACGATGATCGCGCGCGCTTCGAAAATTCCGACATGCCAGCGCTCGCGATTGCCCCAATTGTCGATCATCCTTTTGGGATCGCCGCCAGCGCAAAAGCCGCGTTCGCCCGCACCGGTGAAGATGATGACACGCACGCCGGGGTCGGCCCCGGCGTCGGCCCAGATGCGCGTCAACTCCTCATGCGCCTCGGGCGTCATGCCGTTGAGCGGCGGGTTGTCGAGTGTGATCGTCAGGACATGGCCGTCCTGCCCGACCTTGATGGCCGAATAATTCGCATATCGCGCTGGCACCCTCAATCCTCCTAACTGGTATACCATATTACTTGCATCGAACCACGGTTCGCGGCAAGCCCCATTTCGACATGGCGCGTGACGGAGAGCGAATATGACCGAAGCCAAGGCGATGATGCTCGTGTTGCAGAACCCGAAATCAGGCCGGGAAACGGCCCACCGCGACTGGTATCTGGCGCATCATCTTCCCGATGTCTGCGGCGTGTCCGGGGTGCTGCGCGGCGAATTTTCCCGCGTTGCCGAGGGTGAGGAAAGCCCGCGATGGTCGAACGCCGCGGCCTATTGGCTGGACGGCGACCCGGCGGCGATCCTGATGGAAATATTCGCCCGCGCCGGCAGCGGCGACTGGACGATGAGCGACACGCTCGACGGCGAATCGATGATGATGGCGATCGCCGAGGCGTTGACCGAACGCCGGCGGTCGACCGTCACGCCCGACGCCGGGGGCAAGGACCGATTGCTCTATATCGTCCTCACCAACGCCACGCCCGGCGACGACGACGTCTTCAACCACTGGTACAATCACACCCATCTGCCCGACGTCCTCGCGGTGCCGGGCTTCGTAGCCGCCCAGCATTTTCGGCTGGTCGATCATCCGGCGCTGCGCCCCTATCCCTATCGCTATCTGGCGATCTATGAAGTCGCGGCGGGCGAGGCCGATGCCGCGCTCGCCGAACTCGCGGCGCGGGCCGGGACCGAACGCATGGTCTTGTCGCCGACGCTCGACCGGTCCGGCGTCGCCGCTGCGCCCTTCGCGGTGGACGGCATTTGCCTTGGCTCAGTCTGACAATTCGGCGGCCCGGCGTTCCTGCTTGCGTTCGATTCGCGCGATCCAGCGGCGGGCATGATCGAACATCGCCCGCATCGACGCCATCGCGCCATCGCAATCGCCGGCCCCGATGGCATCGACCATGTGGCCGTGCTGCATCTTGAGCTCGGGCAGGAAATTCTCGTCGGGCATCGGCATCACCGTCAGGCCGTATCGGAGCGCCACCCCGACAAACAGCGCGAGCGCGCGGTTGCCGCTGTGATCGGCGATGATCTGGTGAAACTCGCACGCCGAGGCGAGATAATGACCTGCCGACGCCTGGTCGAGCCGCACCAGCGCCTTGCGCAGCGCGCCAAGCGATTCGGCGTCGGCGCGGCGGACGAATTTCTCGACCGCCGCGATCTCGAGACAGCTTTGCGCCTCCCACAGATGCGACAGCGGGATGCGCGAGTAGGTGAGGAAGATCGAGGTCAGTTCGATCGTATAGGCCGGGTCGCATTCGCGGATGATGACGCCGCCTTGCGCGCCGGTCTTGACCCGCACGATATCGTGAAGTTCGAGCGGCCGGAGCGCCTCGCGCATCACCGCGCGGCTCGTGCCATAGCGCCGCTGGAGTTCGCCTTCGTTGCCCAGGTTGGTGCCGCGCTTCGCCCCGGCATTTTCGATATCCTGGACCAGCCGCAGCGCGATCGTCTCGCTCAGCTTGGGCACCGAGCCGGCGACCATGCGCTCGTTGGCGAGATCGGTGATCGTCCGCCGGTCGACCGCCTCGAGGAAAAGTTCGATCGCCAGGTTGTCCGCGTCGGCGTGCAGCCGCGGCGCGGCGCGCAGGATCGCGGCCGTGTCGTCGAGCAGTGGGCGTTCGACCTTCGTCAGCTCGAAATAGGTTTTGGCGGCAAAGACGATCGCGTGGCGCGGCGGCGCCTTGACGACGAGGCCGCCATAGACGCCGCGCCGCATCCCCGCCGCGCCGTGCCATTCGAGTTGGCGCACCGCTTCGCGGAAGGTCGCGCGTGAGACGCGGAACATCTCCATGAAATCGGCCTCGGTGCCCAGCACCTCGCCCTCTTTCCAGCCGCGCCGGATGATCTCGCCGATGATGCGTTCGGCGACAATCTCCCCCAATTTTCGTCTGCGCTTGCTCGCGCCCACCATCTTCGATCTGCCCCCCGGGACGGTACGTCCCCTCTCGCCTTCCGACACTTCGTGATTTTCCTCTCGTTTGACAAGCGAACGATGCGCGGAATAAGTATACCAGTTAAGCGAGGAGAGCGATGTGGAATTTGCCTGGAGCGATTCGGAGGCGGCGTATCGGGCCGAACTCCATGAGGTGCTGGCGACCCTGCCCGATGACTGGTGGGAGAATTATGCGCCGCACGGGCCGTCCAGCCCCAAGCTGATGGAGCATGCCCGTGCCTTCAATGCACGGCTCGCCGAACGCGACCTGATCGTCCGGCACTGGCCAAAAGACTATGGCGGCTCCGATGCCAGTGCGTGGCAACAAATCATCATCAGCGAGGAAATGTGGTCGATCGGCGAACCGCGCTCGTCGCTCTACCTCGGGACCAACTGGGCCGGTCCGGCGATCATGAAATTCGGTACCGAGACCCAGAAGCAACGCTATCTGCAGGCGGTCGCGGCGGGCGAACTTCTGTGGTGCCAGGGCTTTTCCGAGCCCGAAGCGGGGACCGACCTCGGCAATATGCAGACGCGCGCCGAACCCGATGGCGGCGACTATGTCATCAACGGGTCGAAGATCTGGACCTCCTACGCGGCGCGCGCCGACATCATGTTCCTGCTCGCGCGCGTCGGCGGCAAGGGCAAGGGCGGGGTGAGCTGCTTCATCGTGCCGATGGACACCCCGGGCATCGAAATCCGTCCGATCCCCGGCGTCCATTCGCGCCACGATTTTCACGAAATCTTCTTCACCGACGCGCGCGTGCCGGCGGATGCGCTGCTCGGCGACGAAGGCCATGGCTGGAAGATCGTCCAGGCGATCATCCATTATGAGCGGATTGGTGCCGGGCGCTATGAGAAGGCAGCGCGCGGCCTCGCGCATATCGTCGATGTGCTGAAAGCGCGCGGCGATTTCGACGATGCGGTGGTGCGCGCCGATTGCGCGATCGCGCTCGCCGCGGTCGAGGCTGCGCGCCTGCAGACCTATCTGGTCATCGACGGCCGCGCGAAGGACAGCGACCCCGGCGCGGAAACCTATCTCGCGCGCTATGCGATGATCCAGGCCGACCATGCGGTCGCCAACCTCACCTCGACCTATTTGCCCGACCTGCTCGTCGATGGCGCCGACGGTCATCTGCGCGCGCAATTCAACTCGGCGATCACCGCCGGCATCGCGGCGGGGGCGGCAGAGGTTCAGCTCAACATGATTTCGGGCCGCTATCTCGGTCTGCCGCGGGGAGCCTGAGCGATGGATTTCGATTTTTCCGCCGACCAGCGGGTGCTGCGCGAAACGATCATGCGGATGGTTGCCGACAACCGCGACCTGCCGCGCACCGGCAATGTCGTCGAGCCAAAGACCTTGCATCGTGCCGCTGCACTCGAAGTGTCGCTCGCGACCGGCGGCTTTTTCGATGTTGCGCTCGAACCCGGCTGCGGCGCCGTCGATGCGGCGGCGCTCGTCTATGAATGCGCGCTGTCGCCGCTGGTGCTCGAGGTCGGCGCCTCGGCGCTGGTTGCGCCGCTGCTGACCGGCGAAGCGCTGCCGCGCCCGGTCGCGATCGCCCGGCTGGCCGATCTGACCCGAGGCGTCCGTTTCCTCGGCGACGCGCGGACCTTGCTGATCGATCTTGGCGAGGATGTCGCGGTGGTCGACATGGCCGGGCTGGCGGTTACCGAACTCGACGGTGTTTATGCCTATCCGCTCGGCAAGCTCGCCGCGCCGCCCGATCTTACCGCCGCGCGGCGGCTCGGCGCCGGCAAGGCGGCCGAACTGCGGCGGTTATGGCGGCTCGCGCTGGCGCTCGAAATCGCCGCGGCGATGCAGGCGGCGACCGACTTCACCACCGACTATGTGAAACAGCGCCATGTGTTCGGCCGGCCCGTCGGCTCGTTCCAGGCGGTGCAGCACCGCTTGGCCGCCGACGCCGAAAAATGCCGGGGCAGCTATTGGCTCGCAATGAAGGCGGCGTGGAGCGGCCAGCCGCTCGACGCGGCGCTGGCGGCGCTGCACGCGCAGCGCGCGATCACGCAGGTCAATTACGACGTCCACCAGTTCAACGGCGCGCTCGGTATGACGCTCGAGCATGCGCTGCACCTGTGGACCTTTCGCCTGCGCTGGCTGGTCGGCGAGATGGGCGGCTTTCGGACCCATGTGGCTGAGATTTCGGAGCTGGCGTGGCCCGACGCCCTTCGGAAAGCCGGCTGATGAACGCGGAGGTTTCGCGCCCGCTGGTGCGCCATATCTATGATCTGGTCGACGGTGCCTATGCGCCGACCGCGCTTGCGACCGGGCCGTGGGACCGCCGCCTGCAGAGCGGGGTCGTGCTCAACGCGCTGATCGCGCATCTGATCGAACAGGCGCCCAGCCCGGTGCCGATGGTCACCAGCCGCCTGCTGCTCGACATGATGAAGCCGACGCTGATGGCGCCGGTCGAGACGCGGGTCTCGGTGCTGCGCGAGGGCAAGCGGCTGCAATTGCTCGACGTCGAACTGATACAGGACGGCGCCACCACCGCGCGCGCCTCGGCCCTGCGAATCCGGGCGGGAGAATCCCCGGCCACCGATGCGCCGCGCCACCCGCTGCCGCCCGCCGACCTGCCGAGCCTCAACGGCGGCCGCTCGCCGCTTCAGCATATCAACGAGACGCGGCTCGAATCGGGCGGGCTCGAAGTCCCGGGGCCGGGGGTCGTGTGGGCGCGGATGACCGGCGAGATCCTTCCCGGCGTGCCGATCTCACCCTTCGTCCAACTCGCGATGGCGGCCGATTTTGGCAGCGGCACGTCGAGTTTTGTCGACTGGCGCGAATGGAGCTTCGCCAATGTCGACATCAGCCTACACCTGACCCGCATGCCGCAGGGCGAATGGGTGCGGATCGCCGCCGAAACCGGAAGCGCGGGCAATGGCATCGCGATCGTCCATTCCACACTCGCCGACGAACAGGGCGAACTGGGCCACGCCCACCAGACCCTGTTCCTGGACAAAAGGAAAAGTGAATGAGCCGCATAACCTCCCCCTTCGGCTGGGAATCGACCGCCGCCGAAGTCGCCGCCGGCCATGATTTGTCGGGCAAGCGCGCGATCATCACCGGGGCGACCGCCGGACTCGGCGTCGAAACCGCGCGCGTGCTGGCCAGCCGCGGCGCCGAGGTCGTGCTCGCGGTCCGGGACACCGCTGCCGCCGCGCCGCTGGTCGCCGAGATCGAGGCCGCAGGCGGCAAGGCCAGCGCCGCCGCGCTCGATCTCGCCGACCTTCGCTCGGTCGAGGCCTTTGCCGTCGCCGACAGCGGGGCGCCGCTGCACCTGCTGATCAACAATGCCGGGATCATGGCCTGCCCTTTGATGCGCACCGCGCAGGGGTTCGAAATGCAGCTCGGGGTCAATCATATCGGCCATTTCCACCTGACCAGCCTGCTGCTCCCGGCGCTCAAGGCCGCGAACGGCGCGCGTGTCGTCGCGGTGGCGTCGAGCGGGCATTTGTGGAGCGGCTTCGATTTCGACGACCCCAATTTTGAACGCACCGACTATGATCCGCTCGCCGCCTATGGCCGGTCGAAGACCGCCAACGCGCTGTTCGCGCTCGAACTCGATCGCCGCTATCAGGGCGATGGCATTCGCGCCTTTTCGCTGATGCCCGGCGGGATTCACACCTCGCTTGGGCGGCATATGACCGACGAGATTCGCCAACGGCTCGGCGTCGATCCGGCGAGCGCGAGCCAATATAGGTGGAAGACGGTCGAACAGGGCAGCGCGACGACGGTCTGGGCGGCGCTCGGTCGCGAACTCGACGGCAGCGGCGGGCTCTATCTCGAAGATTGCAACGAAGCGCTGCCCAATCGGGAAGGCCGGCGCGACGGGGTCAAAGCCTGGGCGCGCGATCCGGATGCCGCCGAACGGCTCTGGGCCTGGACCGAAAACGCGATCGCGGCCACCAAGGGAAAGGGACGGACATGAAGATCGATCTTGCCGGAAAAGTCGCACTGGTCACCGGCGGCGGGCGCGGCATCGGCCGCGTCATCGCGACGCAGCTCGTCCAGAACGGCGCGCGCGTGATGATCGCCACCCGCACGCAAGCCAGCGGGCAGGAGGTCACAGACGAGCTGCGCGTGACGGGCGGCGAGGTCGAACTGGTCGCGCTCGACCTTTCGACGCGCGCGGCATGCGATGCGGCGGTGCAGGCGGCGGTCGATGCCTTTGGCGGGCTCGATATCGTCGTCCACAACAGCGCGATCTTTCCGTTCACCCCGTTCGAACAGGTCACCGACGAGGAGTTCGACAGCGTCCTCAAGACCAATCTCTACAGCTTCATGTGGCTGAGCCGCGCCGCGCTGCCTTATGTGAAGGCATGCGGCAACGGCCGCATCGTCGGCATTTCCTCGCTGATCGGAAACCACGCCTGGCTCGCCGGGCTCGACAGCTATGCCGCATCGAAGGGCGGCATGAACGGCCTCGCGCGCAACCTCGCGCTCGAATTCGCGGAGCATGGCGCGACGGTGAACGTCATCGAACCGGGCCTCGTCATCGACGATCGCAGCCCCAAGATGGACGATGTCACGCGCGACAAGATCGTGCCGAACATCCCGCTGCAACGCGCCGGCCTGCCCAGCGATATCGCCAATGCGGTGATGTTCTTCTGTTCGCCGACCTCGCAATTCGTGACCGGGCAGGCGCTGGTCGTCGATGGCGGCCATATGCTGCCCGACATGTCGAGCTATGCGATGGCCGCGCGCCTGTGAGCGGTGCGCTGGACAGCAAGGTCGCGCTGGTTACCGGGGCGGCCGGGGGTATCGGCGGCGCGGTCGTCCGCCGCCTCGTCGCCGACGGCGCGCGCGTGCTCGGGACCGACGTCGATGGGCCGGGGCTCGAACGACTGGCGGCGGACATATCGGGCGCGCGGGTCCACGCTGCGGACATCACGTCGCCCGAGGGCGTCGAAAGCCTGTTCGCCGCGTTGGACGCGGCCTTTGGGCGGATCGACATATTGGTGAACAACGCCGGCATCGGCGGCCCGCGCACCAAGCGGCTGCACGAGCTCGACCTTTCTGAATATGACGCGGTCATGGCCGCGAACCTGCGCGCGCCGCTGGCGCTGACGCGCGCAGCGCTGCCGCTGATGATCGCGCAGGGTGGCGGCGCGATCGTCAATCTGGCGTCGCCCGCCGGCATGCACGCGGTGCCGCGCGTCGGCCCCTACAGCATCTCCAAGGCGGGGGTGATCATGCTGACCAAGCAGACCGCCAAGGAATATGCCGCCGACGGCATCCGCTGCAACGCGGTCGCGCCGGGGGTCACCGACACCGCGATCCTCGACGGCCTGCCCAAGGCGCATCTCGATCAGATCGTCGCGATGATCCCGCAGGGCCGCATCGCCCGGCCCGACGAAATCGCCGCGATGATCGCCTTTCTGGCGAGCGACGCGGCGAGCTTCGTCAACGGGTCGGTCGTTTTGGTCGACGGCGCGGCGGGAACCTGAAACCGAAGGAGCGCGCGATGTTTTCCCTGGAGGGCAAGACGGGCGTCGTGCGCCTAGCCGGGGATCAGTTCGCCGAGCAGTTGCACCGCCGGATTGGCCGCGCCGCAGGCTTCGGGCGGCAGGCGTCCGGCGGCGATCGCCAGCGCGCGGGCGCGCTCGCTGACCAGCGCGAAGCGATAGCCGGCGAAGACGATGTGCCATTCCATCGCCTGCGCCTTGCGCCCGGCCTCGGCTTCCCACAGCGCCACGGTCCGTTCGGCGTCGCCGATCCCGTCGAGCCGCGGCACGCCGGCGGCTTCGCAGATCATCCGGTCGTAAAACAGCCACCAGCCAAGGTCGGTCTCGGCGCCGCCGAGCGAGGCGGTTTCCCAATCGAGCGGCGCGGTGCAGCGGCCATCGGCGAACAGCAAATTGGGTGGCCGCGCATCGCCCCACGCAAAGCCCGGCGGGCGCGGCGCGGGGCGATGATCCTCCAGCCACCGCCGCGCATGGTCATAGAGCGGCAGGTGGGGGATGGCAGCCCAGCCGCGATAGCGGTCCCACCGCACCAGTTCCTGCGCCACGCCGTCGACACCCGGCGCGATTCCCGGCGGGGCGAGAAAGGCGAACGGCGCGGGATCGAGGCGGTGGAGCCGCGCCATCAACGCAATGCCCTGCGCCCACATCGCCTCGCGCTCGGCGCGCGTGGCGGTCGCCAGCAGTCCCTCGCGATGATAGTCGTTCGGCGGCGCCACCCCCGGCGCGCGCGCCATCAGGAAAAAGGGCGCGCCGAGAATGTCGGGGTCGTCCTCTTGCGCGATCGGCGTCGGGATCGACAGGCCGGATTCGCCCGCCAGCACCTCGATCACCCGATATTGGCGCGCGACCGACGGGTCCTGATAGACCTGATGGCCTCGCGGCTCGATCCGCAGGACCCAATGGGCCGGCCGATGATCGGGGCCGACCAAGGCGTCGATCAGCCAGGTTTCGCTCGACGCCCCGCCCTGCGCCGCGATGATCGCCCCGATTTCGACGCCTCCCAATCGGGCCAGTCGGCGCTTCGCCCAGTCGCCGAGGCGCCGGCGCAGGTCGTCCGGGCTGCGCTCAGCGTGCGGCATCGCGTGGCCCTTTCGCGCTCGTCACGACGCCAACAAGGATAGCGCCATGCATATCTTTTCCGAAGCCGACGACCGCCCCCACCGGCCCGATGACGATCCGCTGTGGCAGGAAAGCAGCCTGTTCGTCTGGCACGACCTCGATGCCGGCGTCGGCGGCTTCTGGCGCCTGGGCCAGGAACCCGTCGCGGGCGCGGTCAACAGCTGTTTCGGCCTCTTCACCCATGACGGACTGCGCTTTCGATCGAATGTCACCGGCACGGCGCTCGATCCTGCCGACCGGGGCGAGGCGCATATGGGCTGGGGTCCGCATCTTCGCGTATCGTTCGACGGCGACGCGGCGATCGTCGCCGATTTCGCCGACTGCGAAGCGGCGCTGCGTTTCACCGACTTCCACCCGCGTTTCGACTATCATGCGGTCGCCATGCCGGGGCGCCAACTGACCGGTGCGGCGCATCATTTCGAGGTGTCGGGGCGGATGACCGGGACGGTCCGCATCGGCGACCGCGAGATCGCGATCGACGCGCTCGGCTATCGCGACCGCTCGTGGGGGCGGCGCGACTGGTCGCAGAGCCGCGGCACCCGCTGGTGGCCCTGCGTCTTCGGTCCCAACCTCACGACCCACATCATCCATCTCGTTCACGCGGGACGGGTGATGAAGGTCGGCTATGTCTGGCGCGACGGGACGACGATCCCGATCGTCGACAGCGACCTGGTGGTCGGGCTCGAATCGGACGCGCTGACGCCGCGGCATGGCGAAGCGGTGCTGCATCTGGCGACCGGCGAGGTGTTGCGCGTCGCGTGCGACCGCGCCGACGCCATCTTGATGCAGGTGCGCGGCTATACCGCGGTCGAGACGATCGGCACCGCGACGCTGGATGGACGGCGCGGCATGTCGAACCTTGAGGTCAGCACCAACGCCGCTGGCGGCCATGCCGCGCCCTTGTGCACCCTGGGGTCCAATGCGGCCGACGGCCTCAGCCGGCGATCGCCCTAGCCAGCGCACCGACCGCGTCAGTTTTCGGACGCGCGGCGCAGCGTTTCGGCATGGTCGCCGTCGAACACCACGACGATCCGCTTGCCGGGCGCCGCGCTCGGCACATAGTCGGACCGCTTCTGGCGCACCCCGGGGTTTTCGATGCGGATGAAGGTCTGGTCGTCGACCGCGAAACCGCGTTCCTTGCCGTCCAAGGTGCGCACGCGGATCGAATCGGGGGTCGCTTCGACGATATCGGCCATCAGTACGCGCGGGTCGGCCGCCGACTGGACCCGCGTGTCGATCGTCACGCGGCAGCGGTTCGAAACATTAGGCATGCTGGCGTGCGGGGTGCAGGGATTGAGGATCAGCACGTCGCCGGGGAAATAATCGGTCGTCGCCCAGCTGTCGTCGGGGATCACACCTTCGGGGATCGAACTCGGCGTCTTGGCGATATTGTGGAAAAATCCCCGGTTGCACTGGCGCACCGCCAGCATCAGCCCGCCGACCTCGCGTTCGCAATTGGTCAGCGGGGTCCACACCGGCTTGTAATTCTTGATTCCGGGGCTGAAAAATCCGTCCTGATGGACGCCGGTGACCGATCCGCCCGGCGGATAGGCGCGATATTGCACGATCGGGATGATGCACGCGGGTTCGCCTAGGATCTGTTCCATCAGCCGCATATTGGTCGGATGCTCGATCAGCTTGCGCGCGATGCCTGAAAATTCGGGGCTCTCTTCCATCCCGCCCGGCGATGGCGTCCCGGTCCATACCGGTTCGGTCGCGCCGGCTTCGATCAGGCCGTGCTTCTCCATCACCGCGAACATCGCCTGGCGTGCCTCTTCGACCGAAGCGGCGTCGAGGACGCCGCGCAGCAGGATATAACCCTCCTCGTCATGGAAGCGGATCAGCGCGGCATGATCGTCGAGCAGATGGTTGCAGGATTGCAGTTCCTGCACCGGCTTGACGCTCAGGACATCGAGATCCTTCGCATCGGGCATCGAGATGGATTGCACGGCCATGAGCTTCCTTTCTGATCCTCTCCGCCGCGACCGGTATCGACCGGCTCTCCAGCATCGCCGATGATTTGAGCGAAAGCCCGTCTCGACAACAAGGGGCCTTTTTGCCATAATAGGAGGGCATTTTTCCGAAAGCCGAGCATGTCTTACATCGCCGCGGTCGTCACCTCCCCCAGCTATATCGCCACCCTCGGCGCGATCATCGACGCGCATGCGCGGCTCGGGGAGGTTTTTGCGACCAATCCGGCGCTCGGCGATTATGCCCGGATGCAGACCGAGCTGCGGCTTCTCGCGGCCGAACCCGGTCCGATCGCGCTGGTCGGCGGGCGGCGTTTCGCCGCCGACGCGACCCTCGCGGAAACCGACGACCCGCGCTTCATCTTCCTGCCCTCGTTCCAGCTGGTCGATCCCGATGCGATGGCGGGGCTGCCGTCGGGCTTCGCACCCCTGCATGCGTGGCTCCGCGAGCAGAATGCCAAAGGCGTCGATATCGGCGCCTGCGGGGCGAGCGTGTTCCATCTCGCCGCGGCGGGGCTTCTCGACGGCCGCGCCGGCGCCGTGGGCGCCCGGCTGGTGCCGGCGATGCGGCGGCTGTTTCCGCGTGTGTCGGTCGATCCCGACAATGTTATCACCCACGCAGGCAACATCTGGACCTGCAGCCGCGACGCCGACAGCGCCGCGCTGGTGGCGCGCCTGTTCGCCGAATCCTATTCGATTGCAGTGGGGCGCGGCATCGCGGCGCGCGAACCGCCGGGTCCGCTGGCTGCGGCACTCGCGTCCGCCGCCGACCCCTTCGTCGCCCGCGCGCAATTGTGGATCCGTGACCGCTTCACCCGCCGGTTCCGGATCGGCGACCTGGCGCGCGACCTCGGCGTCAGCCACCAGTCGCTGATCCGCCGCTTTCGGGCCGTCGGGTCGGCGACGCCGCGCGAATTCGTTCAACGCACCCGGGTCGATTCGGCGATGATCATGCTCACCGAAACCCGCCGTTCGGTGACCGAAATCGCGCAGCTGGTCGGCTACACAGACATCCCGTCCTTTCGCCGCGTTTTCTTCGCGGCGGTCGGCATGTCGCCTGCCGCCTATCGCCGCGCGCATCGCGCGGCGCGGCCAGAGGGCGCTTGACAAGCGCTCGCGCTTGCGGTTCTAAAAACATATATATAATTAAACTGTAAATGTCGCGGAGGCGACAGGACGGGAGGATTTCTTATGGCGCTTGAACCTGCACTGCGCGACCGGATGGTCCTTCCGGCGGTCTGCGCCCCGATGTTTCTGGTCAGCAACCCCGCGATGGTCCGCGAAGCGTGCAAGGCGGGGATCATGGGCGCCCTCCCGCGTCAGAATGCGCGCAGCTTCGAAATGTTCGAATCCTGGCTGAAGGATATTCGCGAAGACCTCGATCGCCATGCTGAGACCCATCCCGGTGCGCGGGTCGGTCCGCTGGCGGTGAACCTCGCCTCGCGGATGGACCCCGCAGAGGCGGAGCGGCATCTCGAAGTCGCCAAACGCTATGGCGCCGACATCATCATCAGCGCCCTCGGCAACCCCGCCGAACTGACGCGCCGGGTCCATGATGCGGGGTTGAAGATATTCCACGACGTGGTGTCGTTCCGCTACGCGGAAAAGGCGATCGCGGCGGGCGTCGACGGGCTGACCTGCGTCGGCGCGGGCGGCGGCGGCCATTCGGGCAGCGTCGGTCACCTCGTGCTGATCCCGCGAATTCGTAAGATTTTCGATGGCACCCTGTTGATGGCGGGGTCGATCTCGACGGGAGCGGCAATCCGCGCGGCCGAGATACTCGGCGCCGACCTCGCCTATATGGGGACCCGATTCATCGCGACGCAGGAGGCCGGCGTCGATCCCGAATATGCCCGCATGCTGGTCGAATGCCATTCGGAGGATTTGATGTTCACGCCCAAGATCGGCGGCGTGGCGGCGAACTGGCTGCGGCCTTCGATGGAAAGGCTGGGCCTCGACCCCAAAAATCTGCCCGCACCCACCGGTCCCGGCATGAGCCACGATCATTTGCCCGAAGGCGTGAAACCCTGGAAAAATCTGTGGTCGGCGGGTCAGGGCATCGACCTGATCGGTGACGTTCCGGCTATCGGCGATCTTGTGCTCCGCCTGCGCGCCGAATATCTGGCGGCCTGCGCGCAACCCAGTTTCGCCGATGTCGCGCGGCTCGTCGATCAGGCGCTGGACGCCGCCGAGGACTAGCATCCGCCTTTACAGCGATGGCTCCGATGCGCGACAATCCGTGCCCAATGCGCTGCCGGAGTGTGTCGTGACCCGCCTGAATCCCATTTACGAAGCGATGGAACCGACGATATTCGAATATATGTCGGGCCTCGCCATTGCGCATGATGCGATAAACCTCGGGCAAGGCTTTCCGGACGAGGCCCAGTCGCCGGACATGATCGAGGCCGCGGCGCGGGCCCTGCGTGAGAAATCGAACCAATATCCGCCTGCTTTCGGCCTGCCGGAGCTGCGCGACGCGATCGGTCGTTTCTATAAGCGCCGGCAGGGGCTGCGTATCGCCCGCGACCAGGTGGTCGTAACGTCGGGCGCGACCGAGGCGCTCGCGGCTTCGATCCTGGCTCTCGTCAGGCCCGGCGACGAGGTGATCCTGTTCCAGCCCGCCTATGACAGCTATGCGCCAATGATCCGGCGAGCGGGCGGGATGCCGGTTTCGGTCCACCTCAGCCCACCCGATTGGGGCTATGATGCCGCTGCCCTCGATCGCGCGATGACGCCTCGCACCCGCCTGATCCTGTTGAATGATCCCCTCAATCCGGCGGGCAAGGTCGCTTCCGGGACTGAACTCGCCCTCATCGCCGCAGCATGTCGGCGCAACGACCTCGTCGCGATCTGTGACGAGGTCTGGGAAGATGTCCGGTTCGACGGCGTGCCGCATCGCTCGCTCTGGTCGATGCCCGGCATGGAAGAGCGGACGGTGAAGATCGGCTCGGCAGGAAAAATATTCGGGCTGACGGGATGGAAGACGGGCTGGCTCTGCGCGTCACCCGACCTCGCCCGGACCATCGGCCGCGCGCATCAGTTTCTGACCTTCACCACGCCGCCGGCCTTGCAGTGGGCGGTCGCCGAGGGGCTGGATCGGGCCGACAGCTGGTTCGCACCGCAACGCGCGGCCTGGGCGGCGTCGCGCGAACGGCTTGCCAGGGGTTTGACCGATGCCGGCTTTGCGGTGCTGCCGAGCGCGGCAACCTGGTTCCTTTGCATCGACCTCGCGGCGTCGGGGATCGCGATCGACGACCGGAGCTTTAGCGAGCGCGCGGTCCGCGAGGCGGGCGTGGCGTCGATTCCGGTCTCCGCCTTGTTCGAGGGCGAAGGGCCGCGCCATATCGTGCGGCTGTGCTTCGCAAAGGACGCCGCCATCCTCGACGAGGCGGTGGAGCGGCTCGCGCGCTTTCGTGACGGGCTGACGGCCGAAGGGGCCGATGGCGCGGGGCTTCGCTGAGGCGAAACTTTTGCTTTCGCGCGGCCAAGAAAGCTTCGCGCGACATATCTCAATCAAATAAGTAGATAAATTGCAGATCTCCGGATCTCGCGGCTTTTGATAGCTGTCAGCTTGCTCCGCGTCACCAACGGCTAAAGCGCACGAAGACCTGGCGACACGTCGGATTCGTGCTTCTGTAAAGGAGATACGAATATGAGAGTCCGGCGCCAAGAAGGTCCCCGTCGCCGTCAATCGACCCTGTCGCAGCCCCTCCCGCATCCGTCCTGGCTGCCGTATCCGGCGGACAGGCGGCGCGTGAGCGCGCAGGAATTCTGGCAGCGGCTCGGCCTGTGATCGGGACAGCCGACGCCGATCGGCCCGAACTGACCGACGGTGTCGCGGCGATCGCATCCGAACTTGCCGAGATTCGCCGCGAATGGCGCGACGCCTATGGTCACAATGCGGAATATGGCAGTGAGGGCTTCCCGTCGCGCGGCGATTTGCTGAAGATCGTCGGGGCGTTGTGCGGCGCGCTCTATCCGCTGCGGCTCGGTCCTGATTTCGTGCGGCCGCACAACGAGCATGTGTTCGTCGAACAGACGCTGCAGACGACGCTTGCGCGGCTTTACGGGCAGGTGCGGCTCGAACTCATCTACGCGATGGCCGACGAAACGACCCATGCCGTCGATGCGCGCGCGGCCGCGATCGTGCGGACCTTCACCGAGCGGCTACCGGCGCTCCGCCGCCTGCTCGATACCGACGTCGAGGCGGCGTGGCGCGGCGATCCCGCCGCGCGCAGCGTCGACGAGGTGCTGATCTGCTATCCCTCGATGCTGGCGATTATTCATCACCGGCTCGCGCATCAATTGCATGTCGATGGCGCAAGGCTGGTCGCCCGGATCATCGCGGAGGTGGCGCACGACAAGACGGGGATCGACATCCACCCCGGCGCTCAGATCGGCGACAGCTTCTTCATCGATCATGGCACGGGGGTGGTGATCGGCGAAACCGCGATCCTCGGGCGCAACGTCCGACTGTATCAGGGCGTGACGCTCGGCGCGCGCAGCTTCGCCGCCGACGAGGCGGAGGTGATGGTGCGCAACATTCCGCGCCACCCGATCGTCGAGGACGATGTCGTGATCTATGCCGGCGCGACGATCCTCGGCCGTGTCACGATCGGCGCGGGATCCGAAATCGGCGGCAATGTGTGGCTGACGCATGACGTCCCGCCGAAGAGCCGTGTCATCCAGGCGCGTGAGCAGAACAGCATAAGCGGCGGGTAGACGGCCCCACGCGGCGCTATGCCCGGTCAGGCGGTCTCCCGCTCGCGCGGATCCGAAATCCAGCCGGCCTCGAACGCCGCCGGGTCGCTGTCGAAGAAGCTGATCGCTTCCTCGATGACGCCATTGTCGCGCACATAGTCGCGCCAGTGGGCGAGCAGTTCGGCGAGCTTGTCGGGGTGGGTTTCGGCGAGGTCGTGGACCTCGCCGCGGTCCTTCGACAGGTTGTAGAGTTGCCATTGCGAAATGCCGTCGGCGCCGGGAACATAGACCGCCTTCCAGTCGTCCTTGCGCAGCGCGCGGCGGCCGAACAATTCCCAGCCGGTTGTCGTGCCTGCGGGATGGATCGCCTCGGCGCCATCAAGCCAGGCGGCGAAGCTGCGCCCCGAGGGCTCGGCGATCGCGCGGCCTTTGTAGCTGGCTCCCGGATGGCGGATGCCGGCGAGTTCGAGCAAGGTCGGCGTCACATCCTTGACCGTCCCGAACACCTCCGAAATCTCGCCCGCACGCTGGCCGCCCGGCGCGCGGATGATCGTCGGCACGCGGATGCCGCCCTCGGTCGTGTAGGTCTTGACCAGCCGCGATGGCGCGGTCGCCGCCTGCGCCCAGCGCGGGCCGTACCAGGCATAGGAGCCGGGGCGGCCGAGATTGTCGAGGCTGTTGTCGCAATGCTCGGCGATCAGCTTGGCGAACACCGGCCCCATGATCGGCATCGCCTCGACGATCGCCCCCTCGGCGCCATTGTCGGAGAGGAAGATGACCAGCGTATTGTCATATTGGCCGGTGCGCTTGAGATGGCCGATCACCCGTCCGACATTCTGGTCGATGCGGTCGACCATCGCGGCATAGATTTCCATCGTGCGCGCCGAATGCGCGCGCTGCTCGGCGGTCTGGTCGGCCCATTCGGCCTCGCCCTCGGCAACGACCGGCGCGATCGTCGTATCGGGCGCGACAAGGCCGAGCGCCTTCAGCCGGTCGAGCCGGCGCGCGCGCAGCGCATCGGGGCCGTCGTCATAGACGCCGCGGTATTTCTGGATGTCGGCGTCGAGCGCTTGCAGCGGCCAGTGCGGAGCCGAGAACGGGAGGTAGGCGAAGAAGGGCCGATGGTCGCCGGCGGTGTCTGCCTCCTCGAAAAATTCGATCAACCGGGTCGTGAAATAGTCGGTCGAATAGAAGGGCGTCGGCAGGTCGGTGACCCATTCGCCGTCCTCGGCGTAGATCGGCCCGCGCGCCGCGATGCGGTCGATCGGGCCGCCGCCGAAATGGTCGGCGCCGCCGGGAAGCAGCGCAAAGCTGCGTTCGAACCCGCGTGCGTGCGGCGCGCGGTCGAGGGTGTGGCCGAGATGCCATTTGCCGGACAGGATCGTGCGATAGCCCGCGTCGCGGAGCAGCTCGGGAAGCGCCGCGACGCTGTCGTTGAGATAGCCCTCGTAACCCGGTGCGCCCTGGAAATCGGGACGCACGGTCTCGATCATCGAACCGATCCCGGCGATATGATGATCGACCCCCGACAGCAGCATCGCGCGCGTCGGCGAACAGGCGGGCGCCGAGTGGAAATCGGTGAGCCGCACGCCTTCGGCGGCGATCGCATCGAGGTGCGGGGTGTCGATCTCGCTGCCGAAGGTGCCGAGATCGGAAAAGCCCATATCGTCGACGACGATGAGCAGGACGTTGGGACGGGTGTCGGTCATAAGGATTCCTTGGAATATGGGAGAGCTGGGGCCGTCGCCCGTCCGGGCAGGCTATCGAGCCGGACGGTCGCCCGCTGCGACGATGCGGACGAGCTGGCGCGGGACATTGCCGTAATCGGCGACGCCATAATGCTGGACCGCGCGGTTGTCCCAGATCGCCAGCGAGCCCGGTTGCCATTTGAACCGCGCGATATTCTCGGGGCGATAGAATTGGCGGGTCAGGAAGGTGAGCAACTCCTTGCTCTCCTGCTCGGGTAGCCCGACGATTTCCTTGGTGAACCCCTCGTTGACGTACAACACGGGCTTGCCGTTGAACGGGTGGGTGATCACCACCGGGTGCGCGACGCCGCTATATTCGGCGAGATAGTCGTCGAGGTCGGCCTTGTCCTCGATCAGGTTATACGCCTTGCCGGTCGGGCGATGGATCGCGCTCAGCCCGTCGATCTTGTCCTTGATGTCCTTGGGCAGCGATTCATAGGCCGAAATACCGCTCGAAAAGGCCGTGTCGCCGCCGAGTTCGGGTACGATGACGCTGCGCAGGATCGACACCTGATACGGCGTTTCGAGATAGGTCGCATCGGCGTGCCAGGGGGTGCCGTAATAGCTGTTCGAATAGGGGCCCGAGTTGAAAGGGATGATGTCCTCGTCCTTGACCCCGCGGCGCTTCAGGATCGAATCGGCGACCGGCGGACCGAAGATACGCCCGATTTCGGCCTGTTTGGCGTCGTCGATGCCGGTGTCGCGGAAAAACAGCACCTGATGCTGCCAGAGCAGGCCCCGGATCAGGTCGGCGAGTGCCGGGGTAATCGGGCCGGTGAGGTCGAGACCGCGGATTTCGGCGCCCAGATTGGCCTCGACGCGGACGACTTCGAAACGGTCGGAAACGGGACGTTCGGCGGTGATTATGCTGGTAACGGCGTTCATGTCATTCTCCTGATAGCGAGGGGGCTGCTGTCGCTGTCGACTGGCAGGAGGGTCGGTCCGTCATGGATGGGGTGGGGCGATCAGTGGGTCTGCGGCACGCCCAGTTCGGCGAGCAGCGTGTCGCGTAGCGCGTCGAATTCCTTGCCGCCGGCGCGGCGCGGGTGCGGCAGGCGGACGCGGGTGTCGTATCCGATCCGGCCCTCCTTGAGCACGAGGATGCGATCGGCGAGCAGGATCGCTTCCTCGACGTCGTGCGTCACGAGCAGCGTCGCGGGGCCGTGCGCCTGGCACAGCTCGCCGATCAGCCGCTGCATCTTGAGCCGGGTCAGCGCGTCGAGCGCCGCGAAGGGCTCGTCGAGCAACAGCAGCCGCGGTTCGCGCACCAGCGCGCGGGCTAGCGCGGCGCGTTGGGCTTCGCCGCCCGATAGCGTTGCGGGCCACGCGTCGGTACGATGGTCGAGGCCGACCTCGGCGAGCGCGGCCTCGGCGCGTTCGCGCGACGCCTGCTTGCCGCTCAGGCCGATCACGACATTCTTCCAGACCTTTTTCGACTGGACCAGGCGCGGCTCCTGAAACACGACGGTGCGCGCTTCGGGAACCCAGGCCTCGCCGCCATCGGGGGCATCGAGGCCGGCGAGGATGCGCAGCAGCGTCGTCTTGCCGCTGCCCGACGCGCCGAGCAGCGCGACGAATTCGCCGCTGTGGATCGTGAGGTCGAGGCTGTCGAGGACCCTATTGCCCGCAAAGCTGCGGCTCACTTCGCTGGCCTCGACCGCGACCGGGTGATGCAGGAAACTGGGCTCGGCGACGCGCTCGGCGGCGGCGAAATCGATCGAAAGGACCGCACTCATCGAAAATCTCCTATCGGACGGCAATGCCCGCGCGCCACGGCATGAACAGCCGTTCGAGCGAGCGGACGATCAGGTCGGCGCTGAGGCCGAGGACGGCGTAGATCGCGATGCAGATCAGGATGACATCGACCTGCTGATACATTTGCGCGCTGTTGAGGAGGTAGCCGAGCCCCGCCGAGGCGTTGATCTGCTCGGCGGCGATCAGCACGAGCACCGAGACCCCCAGCGCGAAGCGCAGCCCGGTGAAAATCTGCGGTAGCGCCAGCGGCAGGACGACTTCGAGGATCAGGCGGCGACCGCCGAGCCCGAAGCTGCGCATCGCCTCGATCACCTTGCGGTCGACATTGCGCACCCCGGCATAGGTGTTGAGGTACATCGGGAACATCGTCGCGAGCGCGATGAGGAGAAGCTTGGGCGCCTCGCCGATCCCGAACCAGACGATGAACAGCGGGACGAGTGCGAGGAAGGGGATGGTGCGCAGCATCTGGAGCAGCGCGTCGAACAATTCCTCGCCGAGCTTCGACAGGCCCGCGATCGTGCCCAATACCAGCCCGAAGACGATCCCCACCGCGCCGCCAACGAGCGCGCGGGTGAGCGAGGTTGCGATCTGCGTGGCGAGGGCCTGCTCGGTCCACAGCTGTTGCCATCCCGCGGCCAGCCCGGCGGGCGAGGGGAGGATCGACGGGTCGATCCAGCCCGCGCTCGTCGAAATCGCCCACAGCGCGACGACGATCAGCGGCCCGATGGCGCGGCGGGCAAAGGACAGCTTTTCGGAGTGGTTGCCGGCCTGGCGGACGACCGGCTGGACGAGCCGGCCGGGATCGCCCGAGGCGGTCGGCCCCGACGCGGCGATCGGCGTCGGGGCGTTCACTTCGCCGCCTCCTGCGCGGCGACGATGCTGTCGTAGCGCTTGTCGAAGATTTGTGACGCGTCGAGCTTCTTGCGGATCAGCCCTTCCTTGAGGAACAGATCGGCTTCGGCCTGATGCGCCGCGATGATGCTGTTGTCGATCGGGGTGTATTTCGACGGCGATCGCTCGATGATCTTCTCGGCGATGGCGATGTCGACATTATATTGCTTCGCGAGCGCAGGCGCGGCCTTCTTCACATGTTCGCGCTGCCAGCGCTGCGCCCGCGCGGCGCGCGCCGCAAGGTCGCCGATCGCCTTGGCTTTGGCAGGGTCCGCAAGCGCCGCGTCCGACGCGACCAGATAGTTGAAGCCGGGCGTGAAGTCGGCGCCATTGGCGATGATCCGGATCTTGCCCGCCTGTTCGAGTTCGGTCAGGAAGGGTTCGGTCAGGATGATCGCATCGGCGGCGTCCTTGTCGAGCAGGCCGGTGCCGAAACCGGTCGCTTGCACCTGCTTGATGTCCTTGAGCGACAGGCCCTGCTTTTCGAGCAGGTTCGCGATGAAATAGTGCAGCACGGTGCCCTTCATGAAGGTTACCGACTTGCCTTTCAGATCGGCGGCGGTGCGGATCGGCGAATTGGGTTTGACGACGAGCGCATAGGCCGATCCGCCCGCCTTCGCCGACTGGCTGACCGCGACGACCTTCACCCGGCTGCCCGCGGCCTGCGCGAAGATCAGCGGGGTTTCGGCCATCCAGCCGACGTCGATCGATCCGCCGGTCTGCGCGGCGATGATCGGCGGGCCGCCGATGAAGTTCGCCCATTCGATCTTGTAGTCGGTCGGCTGACCCTCGCCCGCGACGTCGAGCGAGGATTTGAGCGCGTGAAGCTGGTCGGCGACCTTCAGCGTCGTGCCGCTTTCTGCCGTGCCGCCGCACGCGGCGAGTGACAGAAATGCGCCGGCAACAAGCGCGCGAAGTGGGGTGAGGGAGGTTTTCATGGTGACCGCCTTTGTTTGTTCTGGGTCAGGCGGCGGTCGGGCCGACGGGGCGGTCGCCGACGATCGTCACGCGCTCCATGTGGCGCGCCTCGCTATAGTCGGGGACGGCGTAATGCTGGGTCGCGCGATTGTCCCAGAAGGCGATCGATCCCGGCTGCCAGCTCCAGCGCACATGGAATTCGGGGCGCTTCACCTGGTCGAAGAGCCGCGCGAGCAGCGCCTTGCTCTTGTCCTCGGGCAGGCCGACGATATGGCGGGTGAAGACCGAATTCACGAAAAGCACCTTCTCGCCCGTCTCGGGATGGATGCGCACCACCGGATGTTCGACCGGCGGGAAGCTGGCGCGGAGCGCCTCTTTCTTCTCCTCGCTGTCGAGGAACTGGATGAAGATGCTCGGATCGTGGATCGCGGTGAGGCCGTCGATCCGCGCCTTCGTCTCCTCGTCGAGCGTGTCATAAGCGGCGACGGCGTTGGCGAAGACCGTATCGCCGCCGAGCGAGGGCGAAACGCGCTGGATCAGGATCGATGCCGCCGACGGCTCGGCGCGAAAGGTCGTATCGGCGTGCCAGTTGCTGTCGGTCGACTGGCGATATTTGCCTTTCAGCTCCTCCGAAATCAGCGGCAGGATCTGCGGATAGTCGGGTAGCGAAAAGACCGGATGCTCCTCCAGGTCGCCGAACGCGGCGCCGAACGCGATATGCTGTTCGCGCGTCAGATTCTGGTCACGGAAAAAGAGCACGCGATATTTGAGGAGCGCGGCGCGGAGCGCGTCATAGCTGTGCCGGTCGATCGGCTTGGCGAGATCGATGCCGGTGATCAACGCGCCGAGGCTCGGCTGGAGCGGTGTGACATCGAAGAGCGCGGTTGCGGTCTCATGCTCGAGCGTCTGGACGGTCATGTCGAAGTTCCTTGTGTCGAATGGGAGGCGGGCGCCAGAATGGCGCGCAAATAGGTCGGCGATCGCGCAGCGGCGATTCCGTATGAAGCGGTAAGCTCGCCGCTGATGAGATGGGCGCGCGCTCTGGGCTAGAGGTGGCGCACCGTTTTGGATATGTGGTCGCTATCGCGGCGGAGAATATTGCATCGTATCACCTCATCGAATGAGGGGAACACGATACCTGGCGCTGTCGCCTGAGCATCGCGCGCTTTAGCTGTTGGTAACGCGGAGCAAGCTGCTTCCCGGTCAAAAGCCGCGAATCCCGAAAATCGATGCCGGTCGGGATCAGGCCGGTAATTCAACTTGATTGGTAGAGTTGAAATGGTCAAGCCTAGTTTCGCTTTCAGGCGGCAAAGCGTCGCTCGGTTGGCGCGTTCCGTCGCGACCGGGCACGGAATGCTCCTTTAGGGGGCGTCATCCGGGTGACGACATTCGCGAGCGCGCGTCTCGCGAATGACCGCGCGGGAGGCGGGACGGTCCTTCATCCTTGTTCTATCCGGCATGGCGGCGGTAAGGGATTTCAACTTCGCAAAAAGGTCGTCCCCATGAAATTCCTGATCGCCACTCTCACCTCGGCCCTGCTCGCCTTCGCGACCCCCGCGCTGGCGGCGCCGCGGCAGGGCGATGTCATCATTCGCCATGTCACGCTGATCGATGTCGAGGCGGCGAAGGCGGTGGAGGACCAGGCGGTTGTGTTGCACGGCGACGATATCGTCGCGGTCGGTCCCGATGCCGCGATCGCGCAAGGGTGGCGTGCGAAGCAGCGGGTCGAGGGCCAGGGCAAATATCTGATCCCCGGCCTGTGGGACATGCATGTCCATTTCGGCGGCGGCCCCGACCTGATCGCGGAAAATGAAGCGCTCTTCCCGCTCTATGTCGCCAACGGCATCACGACGATCCGCGACTGTTCGGGCGATCTCGTCGATCAGGTGCTCGCGTGGCGCGGCGCGATTGCGGAGGGCAAGCTCTTCGGCCCGCGCCTGCTCACCTCGGGCGCGAAGATCGAAGGGATCGCGCCGCTGTGGAAGGGGACGATCGAGGTCGGCAGCGAGGCCGATGTCGATGCGGCGCTGGACCGGCTGAAGAACCGCGACATGGTCGATTTCGTCAAGATCACCGACAGCACGCTGAAACCCGAATTGTTCCTCTACGCGCTGAAACAGGCGAAGGCGTTGGGCATCAAAACCTCGGGCCATATCCCGATGGCGCTGACCACCGGGCAGGCGGTCGATGCCGGGATCAGTTCGATCGAGCATCTCGATTATGCCTATAATGCCGGGGCGAAGGATGAGGCGGCGATCGCCGCCGACTTTGCCGCGGGCCGCATCGACCGCGCCGAGGCCAACCGCCGCCTCGATAGCGGGTTCGACCGTGACACCGCGATGGCCGCCTATCGGCGTTTCGCGCAGCAGGGCGTATCGGTCACCCCGACGCTGAACGGCAGCCGGATCATCGCCTATCTCGATCGCGACGATCACAGCAAGGACGCGGGGCTCGCCTATATCGGGCCGAAGCTGCGCAAGACCTATGACTGGCGCGTCGAGCGCGCGGCGAAGGCCGATGCCGCGGCGATCGCGGCGCGGCACAAGCAGATCGAGGATGTCGGGACGATCCTGCCGATGCTCGCCGAGGCGGGGGTGCCGATCATCGCGGGGACCGACGCGGGCTTCCTCAACAGCTATAATTATCCGGGCTTCGGGCTGCACGACGAGATCGCGCTGTTCGTCGAAAAGGGGCTGACCCCGGCGCAGGCGCTCGCGTCGGCGACGCGCGCGGGGCCGGCGTGGTTCGGCCGGCTCGATCGTTATGGCGCGATCAAGCCCGGCATGGCGGCGGACCTCGTGCTGCTCGACCGCAATCCGCTGGAAGACATCGCCGCGACGCGCGCGATCGATACGGTGGTGATGCGCGGGATCGTCCATGACCGAGCCGCGCTCGACCGGATGCTCGCCGATACCCGCGCGAAGGTGGCGGCCTGGAATGCCGCCGCGAAGCCCTAGTGGACCGTCGCGCGCGCCGCAGTGCGCGCACGCCAGACGCTCCACAAAGTGAACAGCCCCATCGCCGCCCAGATGATATTGAGTCCCGCCGATGGCAGTGCGCCATTATAGCCCGAGTTGATGACGAAGCCGCCGGCGCCGACAACGTTCATCCACTGGTAGAGATAGCCGCGCGGCTCGAGCTTGCCGAGCGAGAGCAGGATATAGCTGGCGAGAATGATCGCGGCGGCGGTCCAGCCGATGATCTCGATGCCGATGTTGAATGCGCCCATATCCCGTCCCTTCGCGGCCGTTTGCGCCGCCTGTTTCGGGGACGGCCGTTCAGCGCATGCCCCGTTCGAGTGCTTCGACCGCATCCTTGGCTTCGGCAAGCCCCAACCCGGTCTTTTCGCGCATCAATTTGATCGCCTCGATCTTGCGGTTCTGGCAGATGAGGTCGAGGATTTCGTCATCGCTGATCCGTTCGTCGCCGACGTGGACCATGGGGCGCGGTGCAGGACGTGGTGGCGCCGTCAGGTCGCGCTGGTCGCCCTGACCCTTGCGGATCAGGAAGAGCGTCAGCGCGACCCCGAGCAGCAGTCCGAGGACGAAGGGGATCAAGGCGCCCATCGTCCTCGCCTAGTCCTTAAGCGGCCAGCTTGCGCAGCACATAGTGCAGGATGCCGCCGTTCATATAATATTCGACCTCGTTCGCGGTATCGATGCGGCAGAGCGTGTCGAAGGCGAAGGTCGAGCCGTCGGGGCGGGTGACGTTCACCGTGACCGTCTGGCGCGGCTTGAGGTCCGCGACGCCGGTAATGGTGAAGATGTCGTCGCCGGTCAGCCCCAGCGTTTCGCGCGTGTCGCCGTCCTGGAATTGCAGCGGCAGCACGCCCATGCCGACGAGGTTCGAGCGGTGGATACGTTCGAAACTTTCGACGATCACCGCGCGGACGCCGAGGAGGTTGGTGCCCTTCGCCGCCCAGTCGCGCGACGAGCCGGTGCCATATTCCTTGCCCGCGATGACGACGAGCGGGGTGCCGTCGGCCTTGTGGCGCATCGCGGCGTCGTAGATCGGCATGACCTCGCTGCCATAGCGCGACATGCCGCCCTCGATGCCGGGGACCATTTCGTTCTTGATGCGGATGTTGGCGAAGGTGCCGCGCATCATGACGTCGTGGTGGCCGCGGCGGGCGCCGTAGCTGTTGAAGTCGGCCTTGTTAACCTGATGTTCCATCAGCCATTTTCCGGCCGGCGAGTCCGCCTTGATGCTGCCCGCCGGAGAGATGTGGTCGGTGGTGATGCTGTCACCGAGGATCGCGAGCGGCTTGGCGTCGATGATGTCCTTCACCGGCGCCGGGGTCATCGTCATGCCCTCGAAGTACGGCGGATTGGCGACATAGGTCGACCCGGCACGCCACTGATAGGTGTCGCTGCCTTCAACCTCGATCTTCTGCCAATGCTCGTCGCCCTTGTAGACATGGGCGTAGCGCGCGACGAACATGTCGCGGTCGACCGCGCCGGCGACGGCCTCGGCGACCTCGAGATTGGTCGGCCAGATGTCGGCGAGGAACACGTCCTTGCCCTGCTGGTCCTGCCCGATCGGGGTGGTGGTGAAATCCTCGATCACCGTGCCCTTCAGCGCATAGGCGACGACGAGCGGCGGCGAGGCGAGGAAGTTCGCGCGCACGTCGGGCGACACGCGGCCTTCGAAGTTGCGGTTGCCCGAGATCACCGCCGCGGCGACGAGGCCATTTTCGTTGATCGCCTTCGAAATCGGCTCGGCGAGCGGGCCCGAGTTGCCGATGCAGGTCGTGCAGCCATAGCCCACGAGGTTGAAGCCGATATTGTCGAGATGCTGCTGCAGCCCGGCCTTGACCAGATAGTCGGTGACGACCTGCGACCCCGGGGCGAGGCTGGTCTTGACCCACGGCTTGGGCTTCAGCCCCAGCGCATCGGCTTTCTTCGCGACGAGCCCGGCGGCGACGAGCACTCCGGGGTTCGAGGTGTTGGTGCAACTGGTGATCGCGGCGATGGTGACGTCGCCGTCGCCGATGTCGAAATCCTTGCCCTCGACCGGAACGCGCGTCTGTTTCTTGTTATAGACGCTCGCCATGTCGGCGTTGAACACATCGTCGACGTCGGGGAGCGAGACGCGGTCCTGCGGACGCTTCGGCCCCGCGAGCGACGGCACGACGGTGCCGAGGTCGAGTTCGAGCGTGTCGGTGAACACCGGGTCCGCCGCGCCCTCGACGATCCACAGCCCCTGCGCCTTGGCATAGGCCTCGACCAGCGCGATATTTTCGTCGCTGCGGCCGGTCAGGCGCATATAGTCGAGCGTCTTGTCGTCGACGCCGAAGAAGCCGCAGGTCGCGCCATATTCGGGCGCCATATTGGCGAGCGTCGCACGGTCGGCGAGGCTCAACGAGGCGAGGCCGGGGCCGAAATATTCGACGAAGCGGCCGACGACGCCCTTGGCGCGCAGCATCTGGGTCGCGGTGAGCACGAGGTCGGTCGCGGTGACGCCTTCCTTGAGCTTGCCGGTGAACTTGAAACCGACGACTTCGGGGATGAGCATCGACACCGGCTGGCCGAGCATGGCCGCTTCGGCTTCGATCCCGCCGACGCCCCAGCCGAGCACGCCGAGGCCGTTGATCATCGTCGTGTGGCTGTCGGTGCCGACGCAGGTGTCGGGATAGGCGACGGTTTCACCTGTCGCATCGGCGCTCGACCACACCGCCTGCGCGATATGCTCGAGGTTGACCTGGTGGCAGATGCCGGTGCCCGGGGGGACCGCCTTGAAATTGTCGAGGCTCTTCGATCCCCATTTCAGGAAGTCGTAACGCTCGCCGTTGCGATAATATTCGATCTCGACATTCTGCTCGAACGCCTTGGGGGTGCCGAATTCGTCGACCATCACCGAGTGGTCGATGACGAGGTGGACGGGGACGAGAGGGTTGATCTTGGTCGTGTCGCCGCCAAGCTTGGCGATCGCGTCGCGCATCGCGGCGAGGTCGACGACGCAGGGAACGCCGGTGAAATCCTGGAGCAGCACGCGCGCCGGGCGATACTGGATTTCCTGGTTCGAATGCGGGTCCTTCTGCCAGTCGACCAGCGCTTTCACATCATCGGTCGACACGGTGAAGCCGCCATCCTCGAAACGCAGCAGGTTTTCGAGCAGCACCTTCATCGAGAAGGGCAGGCGCGACACGTCGCCGAGCTTCGCCGCGGCCTTGTCGAGCGAATAATAAGCGTAGCTTTTGCCGCCGACGTCGAGCGTCGAGCGAGTTCCAAGCGTGTCGTTGCCGGTGGTCGTCATGGTGCAGCAGTCCCCTGTAGGCGCGGCGGGGGAAGACCGTCCGACGGACCGAGCGGGAGAGCGGGGCCGAAGGGAGTCGCGCGCGCGGTTATTGTTGGCGTGGCCTTACGCCGGGGGCGGGGAAATGCAAGGGGGTGGCAGAGGAGTATGCCTCGTTATCGTCCGTTCCAGGCATCGTCGATCGTCGTGAAGATATTGGCGAGGCTGAGCCCGAGCATCTGAAAGGCAATGATGCAGGCGACCGCGATCGGTGCCGCGATCAGTCCATATTCGATGGCGGTCGCGGCCCTTTTGCCGTCGATCAGCCGAATTTTCCGCATGGTGAATTTCCCGTACAGGATCGGCCCCCGGCGATGCCGGGCAATCTGGAGTGTTACGTCAGAACAATCTGTTCGAGGACGGGGCTAACGGGCGTGAAGCTACGCGGTGTGGCAGGCGGGTGCGCGGGCGGATCAGCCGTCCGATTGCGCTTCGCGCGGCGCGGTGCCCTCGGCATAGGGGTTTTCGGCGGGGCGGCCGAAATAATAGCCCTGCGCCTGCGGGCAGCCCTCGTCGAGCAGCATCTGGCGCTGGGCCGCGGTCTCGACCCCCTCGGCGACGATCGGCATGTTGAAGCTGCGCCCCAGCCCGATGATCGCGCGGACGATCGAGCGCGCCGCATCGTCATCGTCGATCGCCGAGACGAAGCTCTTGTCGATCTTGATCTTGTCGAAGGGAAAGGCCTTGAGGTTCGAGAGCGACGAATAGCCGGTGCCGAAATCGTCCATCGCGACGCGCACCCCCATGTCACGGATCGCGTGGAGCGCCTTGAGTGCGCTCTGGCGGTTGCGCAGGAAGGCGGTCTCGGTGATCTCAAGCTCGAGCCGGTGCGGGTCGAGCCCCGATTCGCGCAGCGCCTCGCGGACCAGTCCGGGCAGGTTGGGGACCTGGAACTGGATCGTCGAGACATTGACCGCGATCGATATATTGTCGGGCCAGGTGGCGGCGGTATCGCACGCCTGGCGCAGCACCCATTCGCCGATCTGGACGATCGCGCCGATCTCCTCGGCGATCGGGATGAAATCGTCGGGGGGCACCTCGCCGCGCTCGGGATGGTCCCAGCGCAGCAGCGCCTCGTACCCGACGACCGAGCCGAAGGCGGTGGCGACGAGCGGCTGGAAGACGAGGCGCAGTTCGCCGCGGGTGATCGCGTGGCGCAGGTCGTGTTCGAGCGCGCGGCGTTCGCGGGCGACCTCGTCCATCTCCTGGTCAAAGAAGGCGGCGGTGCCGCGGCCGTTGTTCTTGGCGCGGTAGAGCGCGGTGTCGGCGTTGCGCTGCAGCGTCTCGGCGTCGGCGCCGTCGGCGGGGAAGAGCGCGACGCCGATGCTGACCCCGACCGCCATCGGATCGCGTGCGACATCCATTTCCTCGGCGAGGGCTTCGAGGATGCGGGTCGCCAGCCGGCGCGCGTCGTCGGGGGCGGAGACCGCGCGCTGGATGATCAGGAATTCGTCGCCGCCGACGCGGGCGACGATGTCGTCGCCGCGCACCGCGGCGCGCAGGATATCGGCGACGCGGCGCAGCACCGCGTCGCCCGCGGCGTGGCCGAAGATGTCGTTCACCGCCTTGAAGCGGTCGAGGTCGAGCGCGAGCAGCGCGAAGGGGGCGTCGGCGGCGATCGCATCGTCGAGCGCGACGGCGAACTGCGTGCGGTTGGCGAGGTCGGTGAGCGCGTCGTGTGAGGCGAGATGCTCGATCGCTCGCTGCGCCCGTTTGCGATCGGAGAGGTCGCGGATCGCGAGCACCTGGCAGCTGCGGCCGCGATATTCGATCGTGCGGGTGCCGATCTCGAAGATCTGGTCCTCGTCGGCGCTGCCGCGCAGCCGCGCCTCGACCGACGGACCGTCGGGGGCGGCGAAGGGCGACCCGTCGAGGCGGACGAACCAGTCGCCCGGCGCGCTGCCGAGGATCGCGCCGGCGCTGACCCCGAGCAGATCGCCGAGCTGGTGGTTGACCTCGACGATGCGGCCGTCGTGGGTGATCGCGAGCGCCTCGAGCGTCGCTTCGGCGAGGCCGTGGGCATCGGTGAGCCAGCGGTCGATCAGCGAGCCGGTGAGCGCGAGCGCGACGAGCGCGAGGTTGGCGAACACGATCGCGGGGACGAGCCAGTCGCGGGTGACCGCGTCGCCGAGCGCGTCGCCGCGCGTCGGATCGGGGACGAGCGTGGTCGCCGACATCGCGGTGAAATGCAGCGCGACGATCGCCAGCACCGCGAGGCTGGTGGGCAGGGCGATGCGGCGCCACCCGCTGCTGCGTGCGAAGGCGACGAACGACGCCCAGAAGCAGAGCCACGAGACGGCGAGCGAGACGAGGATGGGAGCGACGGCATAGGAGACGTGCGCCGGGGCGATGATCGACGCCATGCCGGTGAAATGCATCGCCGCGACCCCGACCGCAGCGCCCGCGGCGGCGACGGCGCAGCGCGCGGTGGTCGGCGCCTTGCCGAGCCAGCGGAAGCTGACCCAGAAGAAGGCGATCGCGATCGCGACCGAGAGCAGGGTGAGCGAGACGTCGAAGCGGATCGGCATCGCCCCGCGATAGGCGAGCATCGCGACGAAATGGGTGGCCCAGACCCCGACCCCCTGCGCGACCGCGGCGACGACGAGCCAGTGGCGGCGGCGCGTCTCGATGCAGAAGGTCGAGCGGTTGAGGACGACGAAGAGGCAGATGTTGCCGAGGACGCAGACGAGCGCGGCGACAAGGACCAGCCACAGGTCATGCTGATACACCACGCATTCGAGGACGCTGAACATAAAATTCCCCCTGGTCCCCGCGCTCATCAGACCAGACAGGCGTAAAGATTGGATTATTATTGGAGAAGATACTGAAACCCGTTGAGAAATAAATGATTCAATACTGAGGGGCCCCGCGAATCGGTGCGACGGGGCGGCATCCTGCCCGCGCGCGACGGGCGCCCCCTCCTGCCTTCAGCGCTTGCGCTTCGCCGCCTTGTCGGCGACAGTCGCGCGATCGGGGGAAGGAGCGCGCGTGCAGGCGGTCGACGACGACAAGGCGCTGGGAATGAAGGTGATGAAGCTGTCGCGCATGCTGCGGCTGCGCTTCGACCGGCGTGTCCAGCCGTTGGGGCTGACGCGCGCGCAGTGGCAGACGATCGCCTGCGTGCGGCGGCGCCCCGGCGCGACGCAGCGGCAGGTCGCCGAACTGCTGGAGGTCGGCGAGGTGACCGTCGGCCGATCGATCGACAAGCTGGTCGAGGCGGGACTGGTCGAGCGGCGCTCCGATCCAGCCGACCGGCGCGCGCACCGCATCTGGCTGACCCCCGCGATCGAGCCGTTGATCGGCGAGCTGACGCGGATCGGCGCTGCGGAGGAAGCCGCGGCGCTGGCAGGCTTCGACGCGCAAGAGCAGGCGCTGCTCCACGCGATGCTCGACCGCATCACCGCCAATTTGGGCGGCGATGCGGTCGAAGCCGTGACCTGCAAGCCGGAGCGACGTTGAGAGGGGAGAGCCCTCCGGCGACGCAGGTCCGGATTATTTCTGCTTGAGCGCTTCCGACTTGCTGAGCGTCGTGACCAGCTTGCCGTTGACGATGCTGAGCGTGCTCGCCGGGATGCGGACGGTCTCGCGGTTGACGATCGCGAGGAGGTTGCCCGACGCCTGCACCTTGTAGACCTTGCCGACGATGCGCGCGCTGGTGTCGCGCAGGACTTCGCCTTCCTTCGGCGCGCGCTCGAGCGCGGTGGTCGCTTCGGCCGGCGGCGTGACGGTTTCGAAGGCGAGGGCGGGCGTGGCGACGGCGAGAAGCGCAATGGTGACGAACATACGCATGGGAATGACCTTTCGACTATATACTAAGTCATATTAGTATATGCTAGTTTAGTGTGCAACGCACAAAAAACTGCCCGCCGCGAAAGCGCGGCTTTGCCGCCGCCGGTGCCATATGGTGTGAAACCCGAGCGGATGCCCGCCGTGTCAGGACGCGGTGGCGATACGAACCGGTGCCGGGGTAAAGGCGCGGACGCGATTGCGTCCGGCACGCTTGGCTTCGTAGAGCGCCTGGTCGGCGTCGCGCATCAGCTGCGACAGGCCGGCGCCGGGCACGGCGACCGCCAGCCCGATGCTTGTCGTCGGCGGCGTCGCGCCGGGGAGGCAAGGCTGGCACGCGATAGTCATGCCGGTGCGAACCGCCTCGGCCAGCGCGCGTGCCGTCTCGATCCCGCTGCCGGGCAGCAAGAGGGCGAATTCCTCGCCGCCGATGCGACCGGCGATCGTCCCGGCAGGGCCGGCCGCGCGAAGATGGGCGCCGAAGGCGGCGATGATCGCATCGCCAGCGGCATGACCGTGATTGTCGTTGACCGCCTTGAAATGGTCGATGTCGGCGATGAGCAGCGCGGCGGGCCGCCCCTGGTCGGCGCAGGCGCGCACCGCGGCGCCCGCCTCCGCCTCGAACCCGCGCCGGTTGAGCAGGCCCGAAAGCTGGTCGCCGTCGGCCTGTTCGCGCAGCTCGGCCATCAGGTCGATCGCCACCGCGACCATCAGCGTGATCGCCGACAGCACCGAGCAGATCGCCTGGGTGAACTGGACGGTGGTCCAATAGACCGACTGCTGGAAGCCGACATAATTGGCGATGTCGCCGGTGACCCCGAGGACGAGCAACGGTCGCAGCGTGTAGTTGAGCGCCCAGACGATGCCGAGCCAGAAGAAGATATGGTCGACGATGTGCCGTTTGGGCAAGCGGCGCAGGCAGACGGGGATCATCAGCGCGATCAGTCCGAGCGCGAAGCTGATCGCATAGATGCGCCCGACGATGCTGGGATCGACGAGCAGGAACCAGAGGAAGATGGTCATCGACACCGTGCAGATGACCGCCATCGTGCGGCGCGGCACGGCGACGCGATAATGGGCGATGATCGCGCCGACGAGCAGGCAACCGGCGAGGAGATAGCCGAAATTGGCGGGAAGCCGCTGCAACTCCATCGGCAGCACCGGGCCAAGATCCTGGATCAGGAAGGCGGCGGCGGTGATCGCATGGCCGGCGGCGGCGGCGAGGAGGTAGCGATATTCGCGGCGGTAGAGCCAGAGCAGCAGGAAGGCGCCCGCCAGCAACAGGCCGATGCCCGGATTGAGCAGGGAAATGAAAAACTGACCCGACAAACGCTTACTGCCTCTCGCACGCAGCGTAACAAGATCAGGGATAATAAGCCGTTACGAGGGCAGTGGGAAAGTGACGAAGCGGTGAACCGTTGACACCGTCAGGCGCTGCCGCGCACCGCGAGGCGGACCGGGACGCGCGTGCCGTCGCGGACATGCTCGTCATCCTCGAGCGCCATCGCGACGAGCGCCTCGCCGGCGGCCTCGAGATCGGGTTCGAGCGTGGTGAGCGCGGGATCGGCGAGGGTGCCGGCGCGGATGCCGTCGAAGCCGATCAGCGCGACATCCTCGGGCACGCGGCGCCCGATTTCCTTGAGGCCCTGGAGCACGCCGAGCGCGAGCATGTCGCTGGCGGCGAAGATCGCGTCGGTGTCGGGATGCGCGGCGAGCAAGGCATGTGCGGCGGCGACGCCTTGGGCATGGCGGTCGGCGGCGGGCGCGGCCGCCCAGACGACCGGGTCGATACCATGCGCGGCGAGTGCGGCGGAAAAGCCTTCGCGCCGTTCGTCGAACTGGCGCTGTGCCGAATCGGCGGGGCCGATGAAAGCGGCGCGGCGGCGGCCGGTCGCGATCAGATGTTCGGCGGCAAGGCGCCCGCCGGCGTCATTGTCGCTGCGCATCCAGTGGAAGGGATCGCCCGGGCTGCCCCAGCAGACGAAGTCGAGTCCCGAGGCCTGCGCGGCGCCGAAATAATCCCACGCCGCGTCGTTGCTGGTGGTGCCGATGACGATCATCGCATCGGCGAGCCCCGAGGCGACGAAATCGGCGCGGAAATTGGCGGGGCTTTCCTGGAAGCTGACGAGCAGGTTGAAGCGCCGTGCCGACGTCGCCTCGGCAATGCTGCCAAGCAGCGCGAAATAGAAAGGGTTGATCGCGCTGCGGTCTTCGCCGGGGCGGCAGATGGTGACGAGCGCGATCGTCTCGCTGCTTTTCAGGCGCAGGCTGGAGGCGTGGCGGTCGACGACATAGCCGAGTTCGCGTGCAGCCGCCGAGACGCGGGCGCGGGTTTCGGCATTGACCCCGGGGCTGCCGCGCAGCGCGCGCGAGACGGTCGATTGCGACACGCCCGCGCGCTCGGCGACGTCGAACGATGTCGGGCGCAGCATTTTCGCGGTCACGATCCCATTCTCCCCTTGATCGCGTCTGTTGCGCGGGCGACGGGCGCTGTCAATCGGCGAGCGGCCACCGTCGGGCGCGGACCCAGTCGACGAGGCGGACGTCGCCGGGCGAGTCGGCATGGATATGTGCGCGCAGCGCATCGTCGAGGGTGACGCGGCGCGCGACGACTTCGCCCTGCGACGGGTGCGAGGCGGGGAGCTCGATCGAACGTCCGGCGGCGCGATAATGGTCCCAGTCGGCGGGGATGCCCATCGCGGCCGACAGGAAGTCGAGCCCCTCGTTCCAGCGATCGGTGGTGGTGGCGAACCAGCACAGCTCCAGCAGCCGCTGTGCCATCGCAAGCTGCTGTTCGGGATCGGCGGGAAGGTCGGCGCCATAGAGGCGCTGCGCGAAGAAGCGCACCATATAGTCCGACTGTTCGGGGCGGTACCAGTTCATATACCAATCGTCGAAATCGTCGGGGGCGTGGCCGCGGCTCCAGCGGAAATTATAGAGCGAGACGCAGCGTTCGGCAGGGTCGCGGACGACGGTGACATAGCGCGGCTCGCGCAGCCCGGGGACGAGGCGGTGGATGCCGTAATCGAGCTGGTGCCCCGCGAGGATTTCGGCGCGGGTACGCTCCTCGGCCGGGCGGTCGGCGAATTCGGGCCGGCCCTGTTCCTTACGATAGCGGCGGCCCCAGTTGGAAAATTCGACCAGCTGCTCGTCCATGGCGAAATGGCGTTCGAGATGCGCCTTCAGCGTCGTGCCGCCGCATTTGGGGACGTGAAGGAATATCCACAGCGGGCGGCGCGGAGTGTCGGTCATGCCCCGATCCTGTCGTAGCCGAAGCCGCCGAGCAAGCTGCGGTGATCGTCGAAGACCCGATTGAGATCAGCCAGTTGCGCCGGGGTGAGCCGGGCGATCTGATCGGCGTTCATATCGCGCAGAGGTTCGTGGTAGCGGCCCTTCACCGGAAGCGAGCGGTCGAGTTCGAGGTCGGCGAAGGCCGGGACGAGGCCGGCAATGCGGGTCGCGACGGCGGCGGGGGTCCGGCACATCTCCTCATAGGTGAAGACGGTCGCGCGGTCGCCGAGTGCGGTGCGGTTGGCCGCCTGTGCGGCAAGCGCGGCGGCGATGTGGCGCGCGGCGGTGGTTGCGAGGCTGTCGCCCGGCGCCACCGGACCGGCTTCGGCGCCGCGGCGGATGATGCCTTCGGCGACGGCATAGGGGTTGCGGACCATGATCAGGAAAGCGGCGTCGGGAAACGCCGCCGCGAGCCGGTCGGCGATGAGCAGGAAGGGCGGCGCGGCGACGACCAGCGTTTCGGCGTCGGCATGGCGCGCGCGGGCGTGAAAATGCCAGGCGCGGCGGGTGCGGCCCCAGTCGTAAGCGGCGGGGTCGCGGAAGGTCGCGATCGCCGCCGGCGTGGCCGCCCACAGCAGGCGGGTGCCGGTGCCGCGCGAACTGGGGCCATGGAACCCCGTCACATGCTGGCCCTCGCGCGGCAGCGACCAGGCGCGGGCGCATTGGCCAAGCGCGGCGGCGAGGAAGGTCGAGCCGCTGTTGTTGGGGGCGAGCAGGAAGAGGTGGCGCCTTATCGCGCCTTCGCCGCCGCCGATCATGGCCGCGCCCGCAGCCAGGCGGCGCGCGCCGCAGCCCACAGGCGGACGGCGGCGGCATATTCGGGGTCGCGCGCGATCGCGTCGGCGTGGCGGTCGGGGCGCCAGGGCTTGGCGCCGCCGTTGAAGTGGAGGACGCGGGCGTCGGCGAGCGGCACCGGTTCGTGCGCGAAGCTGGCGGCGCGGTGGCCGATCATCAGGTTGAACGCGGTGCCGGCGAGTGCGACACGATCGCGCAGCAGCAGGTTCCACACCGCCTGGTCGGTGTGCTGCGAGGCGATGCGCGCCCAGCCGGTGGGATCGAGCAGCGGCCAGAGCGCGGCGGCGACGCCGGGGCCGGCGGCGACGGGGTCGTAGACGAGCAGCCCGGCGTTGAAGCTGGCGGGCGCGGTTTCGCCGGCGGCGACCTCGGCCAGAGACTCAGCGTCGCGGACATTGCCGCGCAGCATCGCGGCATCGGGGCAGGCGACGAGTGCGGCGTCGCTGTCCAGCAGCGGCGCGATATCGCCGCGGAACAGCAGGTCGCTGTCGGCGAAGAGCAGCCTGCCGGTCGCCGGCAGGAGCAGGGTTTCGAGGCTGAGGAAACGGTCGCGGCGCGCTGCGAGATGCGGGTGCGCGACGGTGAGCGTATCGATCGCGTCGGCGAGGGGCGGGCTCGCCGTGCGGCAGAGGAGGCGCGGGAAAGACGCGGCGAGCGCGGCCTGGTCGGCGCCGGTCAGGCGGCTGTGAAGGACAAGGATGTCGCCCGTGAACCAGCGATTATGCGCGAGGAAGCTCGCGAGCATCACTTCGGTGCCGATGCGGAAATCGGGCGAGGAGACGGTGACGAGCGTCGTTGCGGTCATGGCGCGGCGGCCGGATCGTAACCGAAGAGCGCGAAGTCGCGGGCATAATAGTGGCGGATGAGATCGGCGAGTTCGGCGTCGAGCGCGGCGCCCGCCCGATCGGGCGAGACATTGACCGCCTCGAGCGGCGGAAGCGGGGCGCCGAGGGCGGCCGACAGCCTTGCCATCTCGGCCGCCAGGTCTTCGTGGCGGAGGAGCAGCGTGGTGCGGACACGGCCTTCGTCGTCGCAGACGAACTCCTGCTGCGGGCGGAGCAGGATATGCGCGCGGCGCGCGGGATCGGTAAGCGCCGCCTTCATCGTGCCGAGCGGGTCGCGGACCATCGCGTCGCCGTTCCGCCCGGCGAAGCGGGCATAGGAAAGGAAGCGGTCGAAGGGCGAGCGGACGACGGCGAAGCTGGTGAGGCCGTCCCACTGGCCGGGGAGCAGGAAGGGCGCGACGTCGCGATAGCCGAGGTGACCGTGGCCGATCGCGGCGAGCGGCGCGACGGGGAAATAGCGCCTGTCGAACAGGGTGCATTGTTCCCAGTCGTTCGCCGCGAGCAGCGGGCGCAGCGCGGTGCGCAGTGCATGGCCGGCGGTCTTCGGGATCGCGACGAAGGCGAAGCGGCGGCTGAACGACAGGATCATGGGGTGTCGAGGAACTGGAGCGCGAGGCGCAGCGCCGGGTCGCGGCCCGAGTGGGTCCGGCGCGCGTGTTCGACGCGTTTGCGCAGCCGGTCCATGTCGATGTAGCGCGCGCGGGCGGGCGGGGTGTCGCTCGCAAGGATGCGGTCGCCGATCAGCACCATGGTTTCGCCGAGCGCCTTGTCGATCCAGGCGACGCGCAGCGGCTCGGTCTTGCTGTTGTTGAGGCGCACGACGTCGGGGAGCAGGCCGTCGCTGGCCTCCTTGATCAGCCAGCGCCGCATTGCGCCGCGACGGAACATGCGCGGCGGCAGGCTGTAGATGAACTCGAGCAGGCGGCGGTCGAGCAGCGGGAAACGATAGTCGATACCGCGTGTCGCGCCGCTGATCGCCCAGTCCTCGAGCCGCCCCGTCGTCGCGCTGTAGCGGAGCAGCGTATGCTGGGTGCGGCGGACGCCGAACTCGCGCGTCACCTTCATGGGGAGCAGGCGGGCGCGGCGGACGAAGGCGGGATCGGCCAGGCTGTGCCCCGCGAACGGGCGCCAGCGCAGCGGCAGCTGCGGGCGAAAGGTCCGCACGGTGCGGCGCGCGGCGTGATAGATGGTGCGCAGCCCCGCCCTGACCCCGGGCCGCCCGGCGTCGCGATAGAGCGTCACCCAGCGGCCGGTGGCAAAGAGCCAGGGATGATAGCCGCGGCCATTGTACGAGGCGGCTTCGTCGCCGCCCCAGCCCGACAGGATGACCTCGACATCGCGCGCCGCGGCGTCGCGCTGGATCGCTGCCTCGTGGAGCAGGTTGCGGATGTCGGGGCCGCGGGTCCAGTCCTGCGTGAACAGCGCCGCCATCTCGTCGGTCGAGAGGGTGGGGGCATACAGCTGAAGGCCGAGGCGGGCGCGGATCGCTTCGCTCCAGCCGGGTTCGCTGTCGGGGTCGGCGTCGGGATCGACGATATGCCAGCTGTACCCCGGCGGATCGGCGAGGCCGCGGGCGCGCAGTTCGGGTGTCGCGACCGCGGCGATGAGCGAACTATCGAGCCCGCCGCTGAGATGCACCGCGAACCGGGTGGCGCCCGCGAGGCGATCGGTCACCGCCTGCTCGACGAACTGGCGATAGCGCGCGATGGTCGCGGCGTCGTCGGCGCGGTCGTCGACGGCGATCTTTTCGGGGTTCCACCAACGGTCAAGGCGCGCGTCGCCGCCCACCAGAAACAGGCGGTGGCCGGGTTCGAGGCGGCGGACCGCGCGCTGGAAGCTGCGACCCATCGGCTGGAATTTGCGATGGATGAGGATCGAGGCGATGAAATCCTCGTCGAGGTCGTCGGGCACGCCGGGGAGCGCGAGCAGCGCCGCGGGGTCGCTGGCAAAAGCGAGGCGGTCGCCGGTTAGCGCATAGAAAAAGGGGCGGGCGCCGACATGGTCGCGCGCGGCGAAGCTGGTGCCGCTGTCCCGATCGTGCAGCACGAAGGCGTAATCGCCATAGAGGAACAACGGGCAGTCGGCGCCCCAGCGGCGCCAGGCGGCAGCGATCAGCGCGGCGGCGGGAGCATCGGCGGGCGGCGCGAGATCGGCGAGCGCTGCACGCAGGTCAGCCTGGCCGTCGATCCGCGCGTCGGCGACGACGATGAGGTCGTCGGCGATATGCAGTGCTTCGATGGATCGCGCCCGTTTCGCGGTCGCGAGCGCGGCGAAGCTTGCCGTAGCGAGGCTGTTGGCGACACTGGTCGCCCCGAGCGCGGCCCGAACCACGGCGCTATCGGCGATGGAGGGTGCGGCGGACGCCGAACGATCGATGATGCCACAGAAGCGATGCACGGCCGATAGTCGATCCCGTCAGGACGCGGGGGCGCCGGCGCCGATCGTGCCGCCGTCGCACGAAAGCGTCAAGCGCACAGACAAGTTAACGCGCAAGCAGTTTGGCCCCGCGATGCAGGGCCAAACCACTATTTCCATCTCTGAACTGGAGTGGCGCGAATCAGGACGCGTCGTAGAAGGTATCGTCCGGATCGGGGCTGGGGCCGCCGCCACCGCCACGCGTACGCGCCGCCGGCACGACCGAGCGCAGTTCCGGCTTTTGCCAATCCTTGCGCGGCACATGCTTTTCCACGGTCTTGGTCATCAGAATCCCCCCTATTTGATATCGGTCCCACCGTTCGCCCGCAGATGCTTTTCACTGACTGGCGATTTACTTGGCCATGATGAGACAAAAATGCTGACCAGTCAAGGTAAACGGCCCGTCTACCAATGGTTTAGGAGGGACGCAGCGTGACCAGCCCCTTGCCGGCAAGTTCTTGGACGAATCCAATGGTTTCGGTACGACAAGTCCCGGGTTCGACTTCATATTCGGCGACCAGCGAATCGCAGATGGTGTCGAGCGTCGCCGGCGAATCGAGCAAGGCCCAGATCCGTCCGCCGACCGAGTCGACGTCGAAATAATTGCCGCTGTCGATGTCCATCATCATCAGCCCGTCGTCGAAGTCGTTGAAGAGTATCGACGGATTGCGCGTGATCAAGGTGTTGCCGGTTAGTGCGACCGTCATGTCCTGCCCCCCAAAATCCCCGCAGATGCGATAGCGAGCGCCGCCGCCACGCGTCAAGCCATTGACGCGGGAAGATAATCGAGCGCCGCCATCTGGCCGCGATGATCGGCGACGATATGCGTGACCTGGGCGGCGGTCAGCGCCGAGCGCCATTCGCCGGCGCGCCCGGCGCGAAAGAAGTTGGGCATGTTGGCGGGCTTTTCGGAAAAGCCCTCGATCGCCTCACGATCGCGCAGCCGGTCGAAACGACTCGCGGCGACCGCGGCGGCAATCGCGGCGGGCGCAGCATCGAGGCCCGCGGCGGCGGCGGCGCGCGCAAGCGCGGCTGCGGGGTCGGTCAGCATATCCTCGTAACGCAGCAGGCAGAGCGGGATCGCATCCTGCTGTGTCCAGCCCGCGACATGGTCGCTCCACCGGCCGAGATGGACGGGCAGGAAATCGCTGATCCGGTCGGGCCACCGGTTGAGTGTCGAATCGGCGTCGGCCATCCGCGCGATCGTCGTGTCGACATCCTGCTGGTTATGGTGTGCGAAGGAGAGGGCGACGTCGAGCGGATTGCGAACGATGTAGATCGCGGCGCGGCTGGCGTCGGCGGGGAAGAGCGCGGTGTCGCCCGGCCCCAGCGCATATTGGTCGTGCGTCTTAACGAAGAAGGGCGCGGCATTCTCCGCCGCCATCTGGCGGTGGAGCAGCGCGCGATAGGGCAAGAGTTCGGCGGGTTTCATCTCCGCCGAGGAAATGGCGCAGGCGTCGTCGAGCGCGTGGCGGTCGCCGCCCTCGGGCGCCCCGGCGAGCGCATTGACGGAGACATCATCGCCCGGCGCGGCGAGCAGGTGGGTGAGCATCGCGCGCAGCCAAGTGTTGCCCGATTTGGGATAGGAAGCGAGCCAGACGATCGAGCCGGGCATGACGCGCTATGGCGTCGGCTGAAGCGCGGGGGAGAGGCCGAAATATTCGATCACCGCATCGGCCATGCCCGCCGGGGTCGCGCCGGTCGCGGGGCGACCGATCGCGACCATGTCGATCGACCCGGCGAGCTTTACCACCGCGTGGAAACCCCAGGGCTGGAGACCGAGGCCGCGCAGGAATTTCTTGCGATGGACATAGCGGGCGAGCGCTTCGACCCGGTTGCCCATCAGCACGGGGCGCGTCAGGACGCCGGTTCCGCTGTGCGATTGAAGCAGCACCACCGCGCGCACCGGCATCGGGTCTTTGCGAAAGCGGTCGACCGCGACATAATATTTTTCGATATCCTCGCGAACCTGGATCTTGTCGTCGTCGTCACGGTCGAGCAGCGACAGGCTGTCGGTCCACAGCCGCATCGCGGGAAAGGCGGGGATCGCAGTCGCGCCGGCATCGTCGACGGTGACCCCGGTGACATCGTCCGCCAGCATCGTGCAGCCCGCCGCCATCAGCCCGCCGAGCAGCGTCGACTTGCCCGCGCCCGAGCGTCCGATGACGAGGATCGCACCGCTGTCGCTGGCGATCGAGCAGGCGTGCATCGGCAGGATGCGGCGCTGCATCAGGAGCGCCGAAATGCCGGTGCCGAGGATGATCGAGACAAGCGCCGCATCGGTCGCCCCGGCTTCGCGGTCGACGGTGATCGACGTGCCGCCGGCGATCAGCAACCGGCCGATGCCGAAGGCGTGAAACAGGATTTCGCCCGGTTCGGCGCGCCAGTTGCGAAAATGCATCGCCTCGGCCAGCCGGTCATCGGCGATCGGACCGAGGCGGATCTCGATGTCGACCGGGGCGACGACATCGCCGGGCAGCAGGTGTGGCAGCGCGAGGTCCGAGCGCAGCGTGAAGCCGTAGTGGCGGTAAAAATGACCCTGGGTCATGCGGTCGTCGCGGCTTCGGCCCCGGCCCCCGATGGCGCCGGCGCGGCGCGGTCGAACACTTCGAAGATGAAGTGGATACGGTCGGCGTCGCCTTCGTTCACCCCGCCGTGCGACGCGATATTGTTGACCTCCCACGCATGGCCGAGGCCGAGATGGTGGCGGTTCGGGCCGCTGAGAAAAAAGGCCCCCGGATTGGTGATGAGCGGCACATGGATCTTGTGGGTGCGCAGGTTCGACCCGGCGCCGTCACGGTGGAGGTCGATTTTCTGCCCGGCCTGGAGGCGCGCGAGCATCGCCTTTGGAAAGGCGGGATCGGCGAAACCATAGGGCCGGATCGCGGCGTCCATCACCGGCTGGAGCAGCGGCCGCCAGACCATCCATGCCGGATTGTCATAATGGTCTTCGGGTTCGCGATTGCCCGGGGTGAAACGGAAGATGATGTGGCGCGTGTGGTGGAAGACCTCGAAGTCATTTTCCTTGCGCGCGTCCTCGCCGGCCCAGACGCGTTCCGAAATCGCGGCGACACGTGCAGCGAGCGCGGTCGCGTCGACCGGGCCGAGGTCGCGGACATTGGCAGGCTTTGTGACGATGACGGCCATGGGATGAAAATTGCCCCCGCAATTGCCGGGTCGTTCTGGCGCGCGTTGCGCCCCGCGACAAGGGTAAAGTCACCCCGATTTCGCTTTGGGACACAGATGCTTCGCGCCGCAGGGCCGCATTGAACCTTTGGCGCGCGCTAGCTAAGATCGTGGCGGTGCCGGTGGGGACACGGCCGGACCCGGGGGAGTGTTTCGATGGCGGATCAGGATCAGGGGCAAATGACCCGCGACGCCGGTGCCGTGTCGCCGTCCGTCGAGGTTGGCGCTCTGTCGCCATCCGGCGACGTCGATGCCACGCCGTCATCGCTGGCGGCGCTGGTCGCCCCGTTGAGCGTCGGCGAATTCCTCGAGGAATATTGGAACCGCGCGTTTCGCGCCTGGCCGGGGCAGGCGGGGCGCTTCGCGGCGCTGATCGGCTGGGACGAGATCAACCATATCCTGGCGACGCAGCGGCTGGAGCCGCCGCGCCTGCAACTGGTCAAAACCGGGAAAAACGTGCCGGCCGAAAAATTCGTCGATATGGTAGGGCCGAACCGCCGCCTCGATGCCGGCGCGGTCACCGCGCAGTTGGCGCAGGGCGCGACGTTGGTGTTGAGCTTCGTCGACGAGATGGTGGCGCGGATCGGTGCGCTCGCCGACCGGATGGTGGACGAACTCGGCGTGCGTTGCAACGTCAACCTGTATGCGGGGTGGCGCGCCGACCATGGGTTCGACCTGCATTGGGACCATCACGACGTCATCATCCTGCAGGTCGCGGGACGCAAGCATTGGCGGGTCCAGCGGCCGACGCGCGACCACCCGGCGCGCGGCGAGACCGTGGTGCCGCCCGCGGAGGGCGATGATCCGGTCCATGACGCGATATTGGAAGAGGGCGCGATCCTCTATATCCCGCGCGGCTGGTGGCATGTCGCGACCCCGGTCGACGAGCCGAGCCTGCATCTGACGATCGCGCTGTCGCCACCGACGGGGCAGGATTATCTGCGCTGGCTGGTCGGCAAGGCGACCGGATCGCCGCTGTTCCGCGCTGATTGGCCCACGGCGCGCGGCGCCGAGGCGACCGCCGCCTATTGGCGGGACCTGGGCGAAGCGATGCAGGCGCTGCACGCCGCGCATCCGCCCGAAGCCTTTCTGGCCGAGCAGCGCGCGGCGCCGGTGGCGCGCCCGGTCTTCACCCTGCCGCAGTTCGCGGCGGGCAAGATGGCGCGGATCGGCGGCGACAGCCGGCTGCGCCCCGCGAGCCGGCGCGCCTTCGCGGCGGTTCGCGATGCGGTGAGCGGCGACCATGGGATCGAGATCGGCGAGCACTTCTTTCCGTGCAGCGTGGCGGTCGGTGCGGTGCTCGGGCGGCTGTCGAGCGACGGCGATGTTGCCTTCGACGCGCTCGCCGCCGGGCTGGACGACGCCGCGCGCCGCGAACTCGAGCAATTGCTGATCCGGCTCAATGCGGCGGGATATTTGTTCGTCGACCTCGGCGCATGACCGGGCGGATCGCCCTTGCGCGGCGCAAGCTGGCGAGCGCGTGGCGGCTGGGCGGGCGGCGCGGGTTGCTGGTCGCCGAGGCGAGTGTATTGCTGCTCGGCGCGCGGATCGCGGTTGCGACGCTGCCCTTTCGCCGCGTCGCGCGCTGGCTCGGTACGCCGGTTTCGCCGGGCGCGCTGATACCGCCGGCGCCGCGCGAACGCCCCGACGATGCCGCGACGATGGTGAGCTGGGCAGTGCGCTTTGCCGCCGGGCGCCTGCCCGTCGAGGCGGTGTGCCTGCCGCAGGCGATCGCGGCGCGCGCGATGCTGAAGCGCCGGGGGATCGCCGCGACGCTGCACCTGGGGGTGTGGCGCGACCACCGCGAGGCGGTGAAGATCGATCCCGATACGCCGCCCGCCCATGCCTGGCTCGACGCGTCGGGGCAAAGGATCGCCGGTTATCCGGTCGATCCGGCGCTGATCGAGGTGGCGGCCTTTGTCTGAACCCGTGGCTCCGATCCGGCCCCGCGCGCTGCTCGGCGCGATGCTGGCGAGCGCCGACCGGCGCCAGCTGGTCGTGGTGATGGCCTTGATGATCGCCGCAGCGCTGACCGAGGGGGTCGGCATCATGATGCTGGTGCCGATGCTGGCGCTGGTCGACGCCGGCGGCATGCGCGCGCCGGGGCGGGTCGGCGAGCTGCTGCACGGCCTGGTCGGCACGGTGTCGCTGGGGCAGGTGGTGCTGGTCTTCCTCGCGCTGCTGTTGCTGCGCGCTTATGTCAAACATGCGCAGACGATGAAGGCGCTCGAGCTGCAGCACATGCTGGTCGACCGGATGCGCGAGAGCCTGTTCGCGGGGCTGGTGTCGGCCGAGTGGCGCTGGCTGGCGACGCGGCGCGCATCGGACCATGCCAGCCTGTTGATCACCGACATCGGGCGGATCGGGGCGGCGTTCCAGCAGTTGATGACGCTGGCGGCGACGCTGGTGACCGCGATCGCCTATCTGGCGGCGGCCTATCTGCTTTCCTGGCAGGTGGCGCTGGTGGCGACGCTGGGCGGGGCGCTGATCCTGTTCGGCTTTGCCGGGCACCGGCGCCGCGCGGTGCAACTCGGGCGCTTGCTCGGCGGTGCGAACAAGGGGTTGCAGGCCGAGATCGTCGAAGGGTTCGACGGGGTGCGGATCACCAAGATGCTGGGCGGCGAGGCGCGCCAGCGCGCGCGCTTTGCCTCAGTGCTCAGGACGCTGCGCGGGCAGCAGATCGATTATGCGGCAAGCGCGAGCCACGGGCGTACCGCGCTGCAACTGGGCGGCGGGGCGTTGCTGGCGGCGCTCGTCTATGTCGGGTTGGCGGTCTTGAAACTGCCGCTGGCGGCGATGCTGCCGATCCTGCTGGTCTTTGCGCGGCTGGTGCCGATGCTGGGGGTGATTCAGCAAAGCTGGCACAGCTGGCTGCACGCCGCGGCGGCGATGGCCGAGACCGAGGCGCTGCGCCGCGAGACGGCGTCGGTGGCGGAAGCCAGCGCGCCCGCCGATGCGCCGCCGCTGGCGCTGGCGCGCGCGGTGACGCTGCGCGGCGCGGGTTTCACCTATGCCGGGCGCGAAGGTGCCGCGTTGCACGAGATCGATCTAGTGCTGCCGGCGCGCACGACGACGGCGATCGTCGGGCCTTCGGGCGCGGGCAAGAGCAGCCTGGCCGACATCCTGATGGGGCTGCTGTCGCCCGACACGGGCGAAATGCGCGTCGACGATGTCGTCATCGCGGGACCGACGCGGCAATTGTGGCGGCGTTCGGTCGCCTATGTCCAGCAGCAGCCCTTCCTGCTCGGCGGCAGCATCCGCGACAATCTGTTGTGGGCGGCGCCGGAAGCCGACGAGGCGGCGTTGCGCGCGGCGCTGGCGAAAGCGTCGGCCGATTTCGTCTTTGCGCTGCCGCGGGGGATCGACACGCTGGTCGGCGATCGCGGGCAAACATTGTCGGGCGGTGAGCGCCAGCGGATCGCGCTGGCGCGGGCGCTGCTGCTGTCGCCCGAACTGCTGGTGCTCGACGAGCCGACGAGCGCGCTCGACCCCGCGAACGAGGCGGCGATCCGCAAGGCGATCGCCGGACTGCACGGCGCGGTGACGCTGGTGATCATCGGGCACCGGCAGGCCATGCTCGACCTGGCCGACCAGTTGGTGCGGATCGAGGACGGGCGGATCGTACCCCGGGCGGAGGCGGCCGAATGATGGCGCGCGCGGGGCTGGCACGGCTGTTGCTCGACATGCTCGCCGATGTGCGCGGCGCCGACCGCGCGGCGCTCGCGGCGCTGTCCGACGCCGACTGGGAGGTGATCGGCGACATGGCGAAGCAGCACCGGCTGGCGTCGCTGCTCCACCGCCAGATGGCGGGGCGCGGGAGCGACTGGCCGGTGCCCGAGACGCTGAAGGCGCGCTGGGCGCGCGGATGGCTGGCGGCGGCGGCGCGGGCGCTGGCGATGCAGCAGGCGCTGGGCGAGGTGGGCGCGCTGGCCGGGCGCGAGGGGCTGGACTATGCGGCGCTGAAGGGCGCCTGGCTTGCCTGGCAGGCCTATCCGCAGCCGGCGCTGCGCCCGATGCGCGACATTGACCTGCTGCTCGGCGAGGCGGATGCGGTGCGCCTGTACGCGGCGATGATCGCGGCCGGGGCGGTGCCGGGGCCGGTTTCGCATACGCCGATTGACTATGCGCGCGCGCATCACAAGCATCTGCCGCCACTGCACTGGGGGCCGCAAAAGGTGGCGTTCGAACTGCACTGGCGGCTGACCAACCCGGTCCCCGGTGAGGATCGCGACGCGGTCGCGGCGACGACGGCGGGGCTGCTGGCGCGGGGGGTGCGGGCGAAAGCCGGGCCGGTCGAGATCGCCTATCTCGATCCGACCGACACCCTGCTGCATCTGGTCGTCCATGCGGCCTATGGCCGCCAGCCGTTCGACACCGGGCCGCAGGTGCTGTGCGACCTCGCCGCCGCGATCGACACGGCGGCGATCGACTGGCCGCGCTTCTGGGCCGATGCGGCGGCGCAGGGACGGACGGGTGGCGCGCGGTTGCTGTTCGCGCTGATGGCGAAATATATGGGGGCGCGGGTGGTCGATGATCCCGATCCGGCGCCGCTGCCCGAGCGGCTGGTCGCGGCGGCCGAGGCGCTGATGCTGCAGGACATGGGCGCGCGCGCCGAGCGCGGTTTCGCGACGCAGATCGCCGAGGCGGGGGGCAAGCGCGGCAAGGCGGCCTTTGCCTGGGGCCGCGCCTTTCCGCCGCGGCATATCGTCGCGCACTATGCGGGCGTGCCGGTCGACAGCTGGCGTGTGTGGCCCGCTTATCCGGTGCGTATGGCCGATCATGGCTGGCGCTGGCTGGTCCAGCGCGGCGGCGACGCGATGGACGCCGAGGTCGCCGACATGCGCGCGATGCGGCGCTGGCTGGGTACGGGCGGCTAGAGCCCGTCGAGCGCGAGCAGCGCGAAGCTCGCGAGCCAATGTTCGCCCATATAGTCGCCGGTGACGTGCGGGAGGGCGGCGTCGAGGTGGCGATTTATCGTGGCGTCCAGAAGCGGTGTCATCGGATTTGGCCCAAGCCTGTCGGCGATCCGCCGCCAGCACCATGCGCGGCTGAGATTGAGGCCGTCGAGATGGGCGATCTTGCCATCGCTGCGGTCCGATACGAACGCCGGTTCAAATAGCTGGCCTGGACGCGCGCAATCGGCTTCCGGAAGGAAATTGCCGAACCAGTCGATGAAGTCGTTTCGCCCCAGAACATGGCTCATCAACATGGCTTCGCACAGAGCAGGGGAAAGGAACTCGTCGCCACCCGGTTCCCAAGCCTGACAATTTCGATCGAGTTCGAACCAGTCGAGCGCCTTCTGTTCGATGAGGAGCAGCAAGTCACCATCGCGGTGCATCGCCCAATGATGCGTCAGCGTCAGTGCAAAGCTGATGTTGAAATGGGTGCCGACGCGCAGCGGATAGGTGAGCTTGGGCAGGAAGGCGTGGAAGCGCTGCGCGAAGGCGAGCGCGAGCGGTGCGAGCGCGGCGGCCCAGGGGGCGTTATGGCACTCGGCCTCGGCATGGAGCGCGAGCAGCCAAGCCCAGCCATAAGGGCGTTCGAAGCCGGAGGACGTGGGGCGCGACAGGTAAGCGAGTTCACCCGCGACCTTGTCGGGCACGAGCATCGCATCGGCGCGGGCGCGGATGTCGGCGGCGATCGGGAGATCGGGGAAGCGGCGCGCGAGGCGGAGGATCTGCCACCAGCCATGGACGCAGCTGTGCCAGTCGAAGCTGCCGTGGAAGATCGGGTGGAAATCGCGCGGGTGCCGGGCATCCTCGGGGCCGGCGAGGACATGGTCCATCTTGTACGGATATTCGCGGCCGAGGTGCGAGAGGGTGGCGGTCGCGAAGCGGGCGGCGTGGTCGGGGGTGAGGTTCATGGCAATCCCATAGTCGTCATTGCGAGCGCAGCGAAGCAATCCAGAGCGGATTACGCCACTCTGGATTGCCGCGTCGCTTCGCTCCTCGCAATGACGATCAAAAAGCGAAGAGGTAGATGAAGAGGATGTTGACCGCCAGCAGCGGCAGCGCGGTGCCGATCTGCGCCCTGATCACCCCATAGGGGTTTTTGAGTTCGAGCAAGGCAGCGGGGACGAGGTTGAAGTTCGCCGCCATCGGAGTCATCAGCGTGCCGCAGAAGCCCGCAAGCATGCCGATCGCCGCGACCACCGCGGGGTCGCCGCCGTACTGCTTGATGAGCAAAGGCATGCCGACCGCCGCAAGCATCACCGGGAAGGCGGCGAAGGCGTTGCCCATCACCATCGTGAACAGCGCCATGCCGAGCCCGAAGGCGAGCACCGCGCCGAACAGGCTGCCCTGCGGGATGGCGGTGCCGATCAGGCCGCCGACGACATCGCCGACCCCGGCCAATGCGAAGACCGCGCCGAGGCTGGCGAGCATCTGCGGCAGGATCGCCGCCCAGCCGACCGAATCGAGCAGGCGGCGGCCCTGTTGCAATGGGAGCAGTGCAGGCGGTTTAAGACGCGCCATGCCGACCGCGAGCGCGATAAGGACGCCGAATGCGAGCGAGATGAGTGTCGCCTGCTTGGGATCGGCGAGGCCGGGAATTTCCCTGAACAGAAAAGTCCCGACGAGCGCGACCACCGGGATGATCAATGCGACGAGGAGGAGGAAATTGCTGTATTTCGCGGCGCGTTCGGCCTGCACCTCGGCAGGAACTTCGCCGCCGGGCGCGCGGCCGATCTGGCCGGCGCCGGCGATGGCGACGAGCGCGAGGACGAGCAGCCCGTTGTAGAAGTCGCCGAGCCGGTCGCCCGCGAGCATCGACAGCGCGAGCAAGCCCCAGAAGGCGGCATTGCCGAAACGCTTGGGGTTGCTGCGATCAAGGGCACCGAGCGCGGCGAAGAGCGCGAAGGCGAGGCCGGCGAGGATATAGACATGGCCTAGCGTGATCATGCGCCGCGCTCCGCCGGTGCGGCCATGCGCCGTTCGAGACGGCGAAGCCGGAAGCCGTGGATGAGGAAGGCGGCGATCGCGGTCGGGATCGCCCAAAGCGAGAAGTGCAGCGGCTCGATGACGTAGCCATAGCCTTCGAGCACGCCCTTCATCAGCAGGATCGAGCCGATCGCGAGGAAGATGTCCTCGCCGAAGAACAGGCCGACATTGTCGGTGGCGGCCGAATAGGCCTTGACCTCCTCGCGCTGGTCATCGCTGAGCGCGGGATTCTGCGCGTCGGCGGCGGCCTCGGCCATCGGGGCGACAAGCGGGCGCACGGTCTGCGCATGCCCCGCGACCGAAGTGAGCCCGGCCGCCGACATCGCCTGACGCAGCAGCAGATAGCCGGTCAGAAGGCGCCCCAGCGTCGCGCCCCTCATCCGCGCGATCAGCGTGCGGGCATGTTGTTGCAGACCATAGGCTTCGAGCAGGCCGATGACGGGCAGGACGATCCAGATGATCGAGACATAGCGCGTGTCGTTGAACGCCTTGCCGAAGGCGGCGATGATCGCGGTGACGTCGAGCCCTGCGGCAAGACCGGTCGCGAGCGCCGAGGCCATGATGACGAGCAACGGATTGAAGCGGAGCAGGAAGCCCGCGATGATGATCAGGATGCCGATCAGGACGAGCATGATCGGTCTCCTGTCATCCCGTCATCCCCGCGTGGGGTAGACCGCGCTGTCGTCAACCTATCTCTCCCCTGTTTTCCCATAGCCGCCGCCGCCCGGCGTTTCGATCACGAACGCGTCGCCCGCTCCGAGATCGGCGCTACCCGTCGCGGCGAGCATCTCGACCGACCCGTCGGCGCGCTCGATCCAGTTTTGTCCCGGTGCGGCATCGTCGCCGCCCGCGAGGCCACTGGGCGCGATCCTGCGGCGGTTCGCGAGGATGTTCGCGGTCATCGCTTCGCGAAAGCGGATGCGACGGGTGGCGCCGTCGCCGCCCCGCCACTGGCCCGCGCCGCCCGAGCCTTTGCGGATCGAGAATTCCTCGACGATGACGGGGAAGCGCATTTCCATGACTTCGGGGTCGGTCATGCGGCTGTTGGTCATATGCGTCTGGATCACCGACGTGCCGTCGAAGCCGGGGCCCGCGCCCGAACCGCCGGCGATCGTTTCATAATATTGGTAGGCGTCGTTGCCGAAGGTGAAATTGTTCATCGTGCCCTGCGCGGGCGCCATCGCGTTGAAGGCGGCGAACAGCGCGTCGGTGATGACCTGGCTGGTCTCGACATTGCCGGCGACGACCGCGGCGGGATAGCTGGGGCTGAGCATCGAATCCGCTGGCACGATCAGGGTGACGGGGGCGAGGCAGCCCTCGTTCATCGGGATCGGGTCGTCGAGCATCGTGCGCAGCACATAAAGAACCGCGGCGCGGACGACCGGGAGCGGCGCGTTGAAATTGTCGGGCAGGGTCGCCGACGAGCCGGTAAAGTCGATGGTGACGTGGCGCGCGGTGCGGTCGACCTTGACCGCGACGACCACCTCGGCGCCATTGTCCATCGCGTAGCGGAAGGCGCCGTCGTCGAGGCGGGCGATGAGCTGGCGGACCGCCGCTTCGGCCTGCGCCTGGCCGTGCGCCATATAGGCGGCAACGGTGGCGGTGCCGTGCGCGGTGGAAAGGTCGGCAAGCGCGCTGGCGCCGCGCTGGCACGCGGCGACCTGCGCCTTCAGGTCCGCGATGTTGAGCGCGGGGTTGCGCGTGGGGAAGGCGCCGTCGACCAGATGGGCGGCGACCTCCGCGTCGAGGAAATTGCCGTCGTCGACGATGAGTATGTTGTCGAAGAGAATACCCTCGTCTTCGATGCTGCGGCTGTCGGGGGGCATCGATCCCGGCGCGATGCCGCCGAGGTCGGCGTGATGCCCGCGCGCGGCGACGAAGAAGGCGGGGGCGTCGGCGTCCCCCTCTTCTTTGGCGACGAACACCGGCATGATGACGGTGATGTCGGGCAAGTGCGTGCCGCCGTCATATGGCGCGTTGAGGGCATAGGCATCGCCGCGACGCAGGCCGCGGCCGTCTTTGGTCCGTTGGCGCAATATGGTGCGGACGCTTTCGCCCATCGAGCCGAGATGCACCGGCATGTGTGGGGCGTTGGCGACGAGGCGGCCTTCGCCGTCGAAGATCGCGCAGGAGAAGTCGAGCCGCTCGCGGATGTTGATCGACGAGGCGCTGTGCTGGAGCGCGCCGCCCATTTCCTCGGCGATCGCCATGAACAGGCTGTTGAAGATTTCGAGGCGGATGGGGTCGGGGGTTGCGGGGTCAGTGCTCCCCGGCGAAAGCCGGGCCCCAGACGACGCGCTGCCGCGCGCGTTTTCGGTTGCGCTGGCCCCCGACTTTCGCCGGGGAGCACTAGAGAGCCTGAGCGTTCCTTCTGCCTCTACCGTCGCATTCCACCCCGGCTCGACCACCGTCGTCGCGAGTGCGTCGATGATGATCGCGGGACCGGTGACGGTGCTGCCGGGGGCGAGGGCGTCGCGCTGGTGGAGCGGGACGTAGTGGCGGGCTCCGGCGAGCCAGGCGGCGACAGTTTCGGGCGGCGTTTCCTTGGTTGCGGCGGGCGGCGGAAGCGCGGCGGGGGTATCACCCGCCTCGGTCAGTTCGACGCGGATGCGGTCGACGACGAGATTGGCGTGCGGGGCGTAACCGAAGCGTTGGCGGAAGGCGGCGGCGAAGGCCTGCGCCACGTCGGCGGGCGGCGCGAGCGGGAGTTCTATCGCATTGTCGCTGTCGGCGAGGCGGACGAAGAGCAGGGTTTCCTGGGTCGTTTGGGCGTGGGGGGCGAGGTCGGCGCGAGCTTGCTGCGCTAGCTCGGTTTCGACCTCGGCGAGCATCTCGGCGCATTGGGCGTCGAGCGTCGACCCCAGCGTGCGCTCGCGGATCGCCGAGGGCCGGGCGAGGCCCATGCCATAGGCCGAGAGCACCCCCGCGAGCGGATGGAGCAGGATTTCGTCGACGCCGAGCGCGTCGGCGACCAGGCAGACATGCTGGCCCGCGGCGCCGCCGAAGCCGACAAGACTATAGCCTTGGGTCACGTCATGGCCGCGCGCGATGGTGATGCGCTTGATCGCGTTCGCCATCTGCTGGACCGCGATCGCGAGCAGGCCTTCGGCGAGAGCTTCGGGCGCGAGGCCGACGTCTTTCGCCATGGCGGCGAATTTTCGGGCGACCACGTCGCGGTCGAGCGGCTGGTCGCCTGCGGGGCCGAAGAGTTTCGGGAAATGATCGGGCTGGATCTTGCCGAGCAGCACATTGCAGTCGGTGACGGTGAGCGGCCCGCCGCGACCATAGGCGGCGGGACCCGGGTTGGCACCGGCACTTTCGGGGCCGACGAGCAGGCGCGCGCCGTCCCAGCGGCAGATCGAGCCGCCGCCTGCAGCCACGGTGTGGATGCGCAGCATCGGGGCGCGGATGCGGGTACCCGCGACGATCGTTTCGTTGTCGCGCTCGAGGCGGCCGGCATAATGGCTGACGTCGGTCGAGGTGCCGCCCATGTCGAAACCGATGAGGCGGGTCTTGCCCAAGGGGGCGGCGCTGCCGACCATGCCGACGATCCCGCCGGCGGGGCCAGAGAGGATCGCATCGCGGCCGTGGAAGGCGCTGCCCGAGGCGAGGCCGCCCGAGCTTTTCATGAATTGTGGTTCGACGTCGTCACCGAGTTGGGCGCAGAATTGATCGACATAGTGGCGCAGGACGGGCGAGAGATAGGCGTCGGCGAGGGTCGTGTCGCCGCGGCCGATCAGCTTGATCAGCGCGCTGACGTCGTGGCTGGTCGAGATTTGCGCGAAGCCGAGTTCGCGTGCGATTTCGGCGAGGCGCAGCTCGTGCGCGGGATAGCGATAGCCGTGGATCAGGACGATCGCGATGCTGGCGAGGCCGGCGTCGCGGGCGGCCCGCAGCGATGCGCGCGCGGCATCCTCGTTGAGCGGGGTCAGGATGGTCCCGTCGGGGCCGGTGCGTTCGGCGATCTCCGCCACCGCTGCGTGTGGGGGCGGGATGCGGTCGAGCCGCCGCGCGAAGAGGTCGGGGCGGTCCTGGTAACCGATGGTCAGCGCGTCGCCGAAACCGCGGGTGATCGCGAGCAATGTCGGTTCGCCCTTGCGTTCGAGCAGCGCGTTGGTCGCGACGGTCGAGCCCATGCGGATCGCGAGCGGCGGCAGCGCGCCCGTGCCGGCACCGGTCAGGTCGCGGATCGCATTGACCGCGGCGTCGCCCGGGCGCGCGGGATCCTCGCTCAGATATTTGGCGGTGACGACCGCGCCGTCCGGCGACCGCGCGACGACATCGGTAAAGGTGCCGCCGCGATCGATCCAGACCTGCCAGTCGGCGTCAGTCCGCGATGTCACGGTCGGGCCAGCGGATGGTGATCGAGAGGCTGTGGTCGGCGGCGCTGCGGTTCCAGCTGCCCTTGAGCTGGCGTTCGATCAGGGTTCGGATGAACTGGGTGCCGAAGCTTTCGGTGTCGATCTGCGGGGTTTCGGGAAGGCCGCTTTCGACCCAGTTGAGTTCGATATCCTCGGCCGCACGGCGCCAGCCGACGGTGAGCTCGCCCTTGCCGGCGAGCGCGCCATATTTGATGCTGTTGGTGACGATTTCATGCACCGCGAGCGAGATCGCCTGCGCCGCTTCGTCGTCGAGGCGGACGTCGGGGCCGGTGACGTCGTCGGACGCCCGGCCGGTGGTTTCGAGTTCGCGGCGGATGATCTGGCCGAGGTCGACGGTGTCGACGGCGCCGGTGACGAGCATCTGTTTCGCATCGGATAGCGCGCGCATGCGGCCGTCGAACTTGGCCTCGAAATCCTGAAGGTCGGTCGATTCGCGCAGCGTGATCCGCGCGAGCGCCCCGATCCGCGCGAAGGCGTTTTTCATCCGGTGCGCCATTTCGCCGATCATCAGTTCGCGATCCTCGGCATGGCGCGCCTTTTCCGCGGCGAGCGCCTGGGCGGCGTCGATCCGGCGGCGCTGGACGCGGTGGAGCTGGGTCGCGAGCACCGCGAGCGCGAGGCCGAACAGGAAGATGCCGAGCGGCCGCCCGAGCCGGTCGATGAAGCGGCCATAGGAAATGCGGATGATCCATTGCCGGTCGGCGACGTGCAATTTCTGTTCGTGCGCGTCCCAGCCGATCGTGCCGTGGCTGAAGACGAGCGGCGCCGACGGACCCTCGCCGGCGCGGACCTCGATGCCATCGACGCCCTTGAGCTGTTCGCCGAGCACCGCCTTCATCATGTCCTCGGTGCGGAAGGGGGCGTAGACGAACGCCTCGACCGGCCGCGCGTCACCCATCGTCGCGATGATGGCGGTGGTGGAGGGAACGGGGACATCGCCGGAGTCGGCGGGTTCGAGCGCCGTGCGTTGCCGCGCATAGACGGGGACGTAGACGAGGAAGCCCGGCTGTTTGACCTTTGACACGCGTTCCTGCGCGAGGTGGACGATGCCGCTGGCGGCGGGGCGTCCGGTCTGCCAGGCGCGGCGCATCGCCTCGCGCCGGGTCGCTTCGCTGTACATATCGAAGCCGAGCGCGGCGTTGCGGCGCGGCGTATAGGGTTCGACGAGGACGACCGCGAAGCCGATCTTGCGGGGGCTGGTGGCGGGCCAGATCGCGATATCGCGGCCGTAGTTGAGGCGCAATTGCGCCACCGCAGGGGCCAGGTCGTCGCGGCGGACCGCGGCGGCGATGCCGACCCCCTCCATGCCCGGCGCCTGCACCTGCGGCTGCAGCGCGGCGAGATAGGCGCGGATGCCGGGACCGCTGGCGGCGGTGTCCGACTGATACAGCGCGCGGACGCCTTCGAGCACCGCGATATGGTCGCGCAGCCGCATATTGACCTGCGTTGCGACGCGGCTGGCCTGGTCGGCCTCCTGCGACTGGTTGTAGAGGAAGCTGGCGGCGGCGGCGATCAGGGTGGCGACAAGGATCACCAGCCCGACGAAACGGACCAGCAGCCCTATCAGCCGATCTGCCCAAACCGAGCGCATGCTCTTGTTATTTTCCCGTGGTTTATCGCTGAGCCCGGCGCCCCTGTGACCGCAATATTCCCACGCGGACGGGCGCTTAGCAAGCGCAATGTCGCGCTTATGCACCCGCCGCGGCGATGGTTGCGGTTTATGCCCTTTGGCGTAAGACGGGCGCGATGGAGAAGAACAGGGGAGCGGTCGGATGATCATTTACGGTTCGTTGGTGTCGCCTTTCGTGCGCAAATTGCTTGCCTATCTCGGCGAGAAGGGGATCGACTTCGAACTGAAAGGGGTGGGGATCGGCGATCCCGATCCGGGGTTCCGAGCCGCCTCGCCGCTCGGCAAGATGCCCGCGATGGACGACGACGGCTTCATGCTCGCCGATTCGAGCGCGATCATCCAGTATCTGGAGGCGAAGCATCCCTCACCCGAACTGATCCCCGCCGACCCGCAGGCGCGCGGGCGGGTGATCTGGTGGGAGGAGTTCGGCGACACGGTGTTCGCGGCGTGCAGCGGCAAGATGTTCTTCAACCGCATCGTCGCGCCGAAATTCCTGGGCCGCGAGGGCGACCTCGCCGCCGCGGCGCAGGCCGAGAGCGAGGAATTGCCGAAGCTGCTCGATTATCTGGAAAGCGCGATCCCCGCGTCGGGTTTCCTCGTCGGCGACCGGCTGACGCTCGCCGACCTCGCGGTGGCGTCGCCGCTGATGAATTTTCGCCATTGCGGCGCGGTCGTCGATGCGGCGACGCACCCGAAGATCGCGGCATGGAGCGAAGCGATCCTGTCGCGGCCGAGCATGGCGCTGTGGGTGGCGAAGGAAGAACGGATGATGGCGAAGGTGCTCGCCTGATGCGCGCATGGGCGACCGGGCTGGCCGCGGCGTTGCTGCTGACGGTGTCGACGGCGCTCGCCGGAGAGGTACGGGTGACCAGGCAGGTCGAGGCCGACGCCACGACGACGATGGTGCACGAGATACTGGTCGATGCGACGCCCGCCGAGGTGTGGACCGCGATCTCGACCGCCGAAGGTTGGATGACTTGGGCGGTGCCGATCGCGTGGATGACGAAGGACGACCCCGACCTGATCGAGGCGGCCTATGACCCGGCGTCGAAACCGGGCGGTGCCGACACGATCCAGCAGCGGTTCGGTGAACGGATTCCCGGCCGGCGGCTGGGATTCCGGACGGTCAAGGCGCCCGCGGGTTTTCCGCACTGGGACGCGTATCAAAAGGTGACGAGCGTGTTCGAGATCGAACCGGCGGGCCGGCAGACCCGTGTTCGGCTGACCTCGCGCGGCTATCCGGACAGCGAGGGCGGCCGCGTGCTGGTCGGCTTTTTCGAAAGCGGGAATGGAGAGACGCTGGAAAATTTGCGCACACGGTTCGTCACCGGACCGGTCGACTGGACCGCCAAGCTGCGCCGCTGACATGGTGCGCACGCGGGCGAGCATCTGTGCACGCAAGCGGCGTTATGCATCGGCGGAAGCGGCGATGGCGGCGGCGCGCGAAGCCGGGCTGGTGTTGCGGCCCTATCGCTGCGAGCGGTGCCGGCAGTTCCACCTGACGAGCCGGACCAAGGGCAAGTGGATGCCGAAGGTGGCGGGGTGAGCGGTCAGGGGTGGCGGGATTCGGGCGAAATCTGCCTCATCTCTCTTTGTCATCCCCACGAAAGCGGGGACCCAGAGCGTCCGTTGGCTGGTTCATCCCTGGGTTCCCGCTTTCGCGGGAAGGACAAAGCAAGGAAGCGGCAAGGTCCGCTTTCCACCCCAAAACCGACATTCCAGCCGCGTCAGAGCCAGCCGATATGCTTGAAGCGCCAGAAGACGAGCGCCGAGCCGCCGAAGATCAGCCCGAGCGCGAAGGGATAGCCGAGCTGCCAGTCGAGTTCGGGCATGAATTCGAAATTCATGCCGTAGATGCCGGCGATTGCGGTCGGCACCGCGAGGATCGCGGCCCAGGCGGCGAGCTGGCGGGTGATGACGCCCTGGCGCTGCTGTTCGAGCATCGAATTGGTCTCGATCACTGATGCGGTGACGTCGCGCAGCCCGGTGAGGCGGAATTCGGCGCGCTGAACATGGTCCCAGATGTCGCGGAAAAAGGGGCGCACCGCATCGTCGATGCCGGGCAGCTCGTCGTCGCCCGCGAGGCGCCAGGCGACGTCCTTCATCAGCCCGACGATGCGCTGGAAACGGATGACCTCGTGCCGTTGGGCGTAGAGGTGGCGGATTTCGGCGGCGTCGAGCGGGGTGTCCATCACGCTTTCCTCGACGAGCAGCAGCCGGTCCTCGATCGCGTCGATCACCGGGAAATAGCCGTCGACGATGAAATCGAGGATCGCATAGAGGACGTAATCGGGTCCGTGCGCGAGCTTCGCCGGCAGCGTTTCGAGTCGCGCCCGCACGTCGGTATGGGCGCGCGCCGAGCCGTGACGGACGGTGACGATGAAATGGCGGCCGACGAAGATCGCGGTCTCGCCCGACTGGATCGTATCGCCCTCGCGGTTGCCGGTCGCGGCGATGACGAACAGCTGGTCGCCATAGACCTCGACCTTGGGCAATTGCTTCGCCTTCAGCGCGTCTTCCACGGCAAGCGGGTGGAGGCCGAAGCGTTTGGCGATGCCCGCGAGTTCCTCGGGCGTTGGCTCGAAAAGGCCGAGCCAGTAGAAATCGCCGTCGTCGCAATCCTCGGGGATGATGTCGTCGGGGCCGAGTTCGCGGACGAGCAGGCCTTTGTTATAGTGGCGGGCGGCCATGATCGGCATCGGCGGGACTTTCTTGCGAAACTGCGCCCTCCATAGGCCGCTGCGCGATGAAGGGAAGGGGGTGCGTCAGGCGGCGCGGGCGCGGCGCTCGACGACCATCGATTCCTCCTCGGCTTCGAGCGTTTCACCCGCAAACTGGGCGAGCGTCATGCCCTGGTCGCGGGTGCGGTCGCGGAAGAGGAAGCCGATGATTTCGTGGAACCAGACGCGGCGGCCCATGCGGTAGTACCAGCGGATCGCGTGGCGGATCTTCGGGTCGGGGTTCCACGCCCAACGGCGCAGCGACTGCGGGCGAAGCTGCGCCGCCGCCTCGATCGCCTTGACCCACAGGAACAGCCGCCAGGGCGGCATGCGGTCCATGCCGAGCACCTGATGCTTGTAATCCCATTTGGTGCGGTCGTCCTGCACGACGCGGCGGTCGCGAGCGAGCGAGAAGAAGGGGGTCCAGCGATGCGGGGTGACGTAGAGCGCCTGAATCTGATCGGGGTCGTAGTCGATCAGTTGTCTGAGGCCGTGCCAGAGGTCGCGGTCGCTCTGGTCCGAAAAGCCCGCGACCCATGTCGCCATCGAGAGGATATTATGCTGGCGGAGGAGGCGGATCGCTTCGCGGTCGGCGGCGACGGTGCCGCCCTTGCGGATCAGCTTGAGCGTCGCCTCGTCGGTATTTTCCATGCCCATCAAAAAGCGTTCGAAGCCCGCTTTCTTGTAGAGATGGAGGATGTCGGCGTCGCGGACGATGTCGTCGGCGCGGGTCGAGCCGACAAGGGTGACCGAGATATTTTCGGCGATCAGCGCTTCGAGAAACGCCTTCCAAGGCTTGCGCCCGGCGCTGGGGTTTTCGTCGGCGAAGTTGAAGACCTCGACGCCATGGCTGCGATGGAGATGCGCGATTTCGGCGGCGAGTTTCCGTGGGTCACGGTGGCGCCAGCGGGTCCAGAAGCCGCGCTGGCCGCAATAGTTGCACAGGTGCGGACAGCCGCGCGAGAACTGGATCACGACCGCGCGCTTGCCGCCCCAATAGGAGTAACGGCTGTGGTCGATCAGCTCCCAGCCGATGCGGTGGGCGTCGAGATCGGCAATCGCGGCGGCGGGGGGCGTGGCGATGGCGCGGCCGTCGGTGTCGCGAAAGGCGAGGCCGCGGATGCTATCGATCGGCGCCTGCGCACGCAGCGCAGCGAAAAGCGCGGCGGCGGTCGCCTCGCCCTCGCCACGCACGATGATATCGACATGGGGGTCGGCGGCGAGGATGTCGCGCCAGTGATAGGTCGGGTGGACCCCGCCATAGACGATCGTTGCGTGCGGCAATGCGGTGCGGATCGTCGCAGCGATCGCGGTGATGATCGGCTGTGCCGAAGAGGAGCCCGAATGGCCGAAGAGCACGGCATCGGGGGCGAAGGCGGCGATGTCGGAGGCGAGGGTTGCGAGCGGCACGGGACCGAATTCGCCATCGAACAGGCGCACCTCATGCCCGTCGTCGATCAGCGGCCCGCCGACGCAGAGCAGCCCGAGCGGGGGAAGCTGTTCGTCCGGAATACGGCTGCCGATCGCGGGATGCGGGACGTTGACCAGGGCAATGCGCATCGACCGTTCACTCCATCGGGTTTGACCGGTATATCAGCCGATTAGGGAAGCGCGAGGGGATATGATGGACAGGGATGCATTGCTGGTCCGTTACCGGGTGATGAGCGATACAAGGCTGCATTTCAGCCGGCTCTATTTTGCGGTGATCGCTTTTTCGGTTCTGCTGACGCTGGCCTTGTGGGCGCTGTTTCTGGTCGTGGAAGCGCTCGCGGTGATCGGGTGGGTGCCGGTGGCGGGGGCGTTCGTCGCCCAGCGGTTGCTGCTGCGCGAGCGGTCGGCCTTTACGGCGATGACGGCGGCGTGGCGGGGGTTGAACGGCGAAGCGGCGATGGCGCCGACGGGACGGTCGGCACCGGGGGCGATGGCGTTGGTCCTCATCGGCGAGGCGCTGGCGGGAGCGGTGCTGGTCGCGATCGGGCTGGCCGCTTGCTTCGGCTGAGCGATCCTATTTCGTGCGCGACATGGAATAAGGCCGCGCGCTCGCCGCCTTTCCCCACGCCGCGTTGGGTTTTGCCTGCATCGTGAAGCGCAGCGTGCCGCCCTGGCGGATTTCCGCGTCGGCGATCCAGCTGCGGGTCAGCACTTTGCCGTTCAATTCGACCTTGCCGACATAGGGGTTGGCGTCCGCGAGGCCGATCGTTTCGACGGTGAAGCTTTTGCCGCCCGGTAGCGTCAGCACCGCGCGGTCGACGAACGGCCGGCCGATGATATATTGGTTCGACCCCGGCGCGACGGGGTAGAAGCCGAGGCCGGTGAAGATGAGCCAGGCCGACATCTGGCCGAGGTCGTCATTGCCCGACAGTCCGTCGGGGGTCGGCTTATACTGGCTGTCGACGATCTGCTTGAGCCGTTCCTGCGTGCGCCAGGGCGCCCCGGCGTAAGTGTAGAGATAGGCGACATGGTGGCTCGGTTCGTTGCCATGGATGTATTGGCCGATGAGGCCGGCGATATCCTCGGCATGGCTGTAGTCGAGTTTGCTGTTGTCGTAATCGAACATCGTGTCGAGCTTGGCGATCGCCTTCGCGTCGCCGCCGAGGATGGCGAAGAGCGCAGCCTGGTCCTGAGGGACGAACCATGAATATTGCCAAGCATTGCCCTCGGTATAATCCGACCCATAGTTGATCGCGGTCGGATCGAAGGGGGTGCGGAAGCTGCCGTCGGCCTTGCGCGCGCGCAGCCAGCCGGTCTTGGCGTCGAAGCTGTTCCGCCAAGAACCGGCGCGTTTGTAGAAGCGGTCGGCGACGTCGGTGCGGCCCATTTTCTCGGCCATGCGGGCGATCGTCCAGTCGTCATAGGCATATTCGACCGTCTTCGACGCCGCTTCGGGTTCGCGGTCGATCGCGACGTAGCCGCGCGTCATATACTCGCCGAGGCCGCCATAGGGGGCGTAGTCCGCGCTCGCGACCATCGCGTCGAGCGCGTCGTCGGCGCCGAAATAGCCGAGGTCTTTCATATAGGCGTCGGCGATGACGGGGACGGCGTGATAGCCGATCATCGTCCAGGTCTCGCGCCCGTGGAATTGCCAGACGGGCAAGATGCCGTGCGGGCTGTGCCGCTGGCTGGCGAGCAGGGACTGGACGACGTCGGTCGTCGTTTGCTCGGGCTGGACGAGAGTGAGCAGCGGGTGCTGGGCGCGGAAGGTGTCCCACAGCGAAAAGGTCGAGCGGAAGGTGAAGTCTTTCGCGACATGGACCGCATCGTCGGGACCGCGATAGCGGCCGTCGACATCGCTCCACACGCTCGGGGCGAGCAGGCTGTGGTAGAGCGCGGTGGTGAGGTTGGTGCGCATCGGCGCTGGGGCTTCGATGGTGAGCGCGCCGAGCGCTTTGCGCCATGCACCCTCGGTGCGGGCGCGGACGGCGTCGAAGGCTCCGCCTTCCGCGTCGAGATTGGCGATCGCGCCGGCCTCGTCGACCCCCGAGAGCGCGACGCGGACTTCGAGCGGGCCGCGCAATTCGCCGAAGTCGAAGCGCGCCTCGAGCGCCTTGCCGAGTTTTTCGGCGAGCGCGTCGCTGCCGCGGCCGGGACCCTGGAAACCCTTGTACGGAATCTTGTCGTCGCGATCGACGAAGGCGTGGCCGAACAGCGGGTGCGAGAAACGCATCGCGAAATAGAGCTTGCGCCCCGGCGCCCAGCCGCGCGTTTCGCGGAAACCGGTGATTGTGCCGTCGGCATGGCGGCGGAGTCCCGACCAGAGGATCTTGCCCGGATAATCATAGAGCGACGAGCGGAGGTCGAGGAGGAGATGCGCCTGCTGCCCCGCGGGGAAGCTGTAGCGGTGGATGCCGACGCGGGTGCCCGCGGTGAGTTCGGCGCGGATCCCGCTGTCGGCGAGGGTGACGGCGTAATAGCCGGGGCTGGCGGTTTCGGTGGCATGGTCGAAGCGCTGGCGATAGCCCGAGCCGGGCTGTTTGGGGTCGCCGGGGTCGAGTTTGACCTCGCCGACCTGCGGCATGACGAGAAAATCGCCGAGGTCCGAATGGCCGGCGCCCGAAAAATGGGTGTGGCTGAAGCCCTGGATCGTCGGGTCGTGGTAGCTGTAGCCCGCGGCATGGGCGTAGCAGTCGCGAATCTGACACGTCGCGTCGGTGTCGGGCGACAGCTGGACCATGCCGAAGGGGGCGGTGGCGCCGGGGAAGGTGTGGCCCTCGGGTCCGGTGCCGATCATCGGATCGACGAAGGTCAGGATATCGGGCGCGGGTTCCTCGGCCGCGCCCGGAATCGCCAGCACCGCGAGCAGCAGCGCGGCGGTGGTGGCGAGGCGTTTCATGCTCACTCGCCCGCCGGCCGGGTCCATCCCTTCTTATATTTCTCGAACCAGGCGAGGATCGCCGCGGCCTTGGCCGCCGATTGCGACGGGCGCGCGGCGATGCCGCCATGGCTGGCACCGGGGACCTTGACCAGCGCGGTGGGCACGCCGCGCAGGCGCAGCGCCGTATAATATTGTTCGGACTCGCTGACCGGGGTGCGATAATCCTCGGCACCGACGACGACCATCGTCGGGGTCTCGACATGGCCGACGAGCGACAGCGGCGAGCGCGCCCAGAACAGCTCGGGCTTTTCCCACGGCATCGCGCCGAGCCAGTAGCGGCCGAAGAAGGCGGGGCCGTCGGCGGTCAGCGCCTGCGTCGTCCAGTTGATCACCGGTTTCTGGGTCACCGCGGCCTTGAAGCGGTTGGTCTTGCCGACGATCCAGCTGGTGAGCACCCCGCCGCCCGAGCCGCCGGTGACGAACAGCGCGTCGGGATCGGCGATGCCGAGCGCGATGGCGCGATCGACGATGCTGATGAGGTCGAAATAATCATTGCCCGGATAGGCCTTGTCGATCTCGTTCGCGAAGGCGGCGCCATAGCTGGTCGACCCGCGCGGGTTGGCCGAGAGTACGGCATAGCCGGCGGCGGCATAGAGCTGGTTGTCGGTCGAGAAATGCGGACCATAGGCCGCGAAAGGTCCGCCGTGGATTTCGAGGATCAGCGGCACCCTGGTGCCCGCGACATAGCCGGGGGGCAAGGTCAGCCAGCCTTCGATGGCCTTGCCGTCGTGGCTCGACGGGGTGGTGATCTTGCGGACCTCGCCGAACGCCTTGACCTCGCGCAAGCTGCGGTTGAGGTCGGTGAGGATGCGGGTCTTGCCGGCGGCCGCCAGCTGGACTTCGGCGGGGCGGGTGGCGGTGCCGCCGGTGAAGGCGATCGCGTCGCCGTTCGAGACCGAAAAGCTGCCGCCGCTGTACGGCCGGTCGAGGCCGCCGCCTGACAGGCCGGAGGCGACGGTGCGCACCGATCCGTCGAGGCCGATGCGCGCGACATGGGTTTCGCCATGGTCGTCATATTGGACATAGACGCCGCCGCTGTCGGCATCCCAGAGGATCGCGTCGGCGCCATAATCCCAATTGGCGGTCAGGCTGCGGCGGCCCGAGCCGTCGCGGTTCATCACATAGACCTGGGTATTTTCATAGGCGCGCAGATTGTCGTCGAACCCGAGCCAGGCGATCTTGCCGCCGTCGGGCGATACGACGGGGTTGCCGTCGGGGCCGTTGCGGTCGGTCAGCGCGGTGACGCCGCCGCTCGCGACGTCGAGCGCGTAGATTTCGCCATCGACCGGGTCATTTTCCCAATCGGGCTTGCGGTTGGCGCCGAAATAGAGGGTGCGGCCGTCGCGCGACCAGCTCAGCGGGCCGCCGTCGTGATAGGGGCCGAAGGTCAGCTGGCGCGGGGCGCCGCCGGTGGCGGGAACGGTGAAGATCTTCTCGAACCCCGGCTCGATATACCCCTCGCCGTCGGCGCGGTAGGTGAGCAGGTCGCGGACCTCGAGCGGCTCGGCCCATTTCGCGCCCTCGGGCTTGTTCGCGGGGGCCTTGCCGAATTTCGGCCCGTCGTCCTTGACCAGCATCGTGTAGGCGATCGCCTTGCCGTCGGGCGACCAGGCGAGGCTCGACGGGCTGGTCGGCAGACCGGTCAGCCGTACCGCTTCGCCGCCGTCCATCCAGCGGACCCAGAGCTGCGCGCTGCCACCCTCGGCCGAGGCATAGGCCAGCCGCTTGCCGTCGGGCGACCAGCGCGGCGAAAAGGCGCCGCCATTCTGGCCGGCAATCGCGACTTCCTCACCGGTCGTCGTGTCGATCAGCCAGATCGCGCTGGCCGCCTTGTCCGACATGATGTCGTTCGCGCGCCGGACATAGGCGATGCGCCGGCCGTCGGGGCTGATCTGCGGATCGGAGGCGATCGCGAGGTCGAACAGATCCTCGCCGGTGAAGCGATGCTGCGCCCCGGTGCGCGCGCTGCCGGTGGCCGAGGCCGACATCGGCGCCTGCGCGGCGGGGGTTTCTGTGGCGGCCGGGGCATTCTGCGCGGCGGCGGTCTGGGCGGCGAGGACGAGGAGGCTCGCCCCGAGGATCGCGAGTTTACGCATAGATATCATGCCCCTTGTTCGACTGGATGGCGCGGGTCTGAACCTTAAGCGGCGGGTGGTCAACCGGGTGCCCGAGCGGCGACGTGTATTATGTGAATAAAACCCCTTGCCAACGCGGCGCTACAAATGTAGCACGCTACAAATGTAGCGCATGAGGTGATTCGAATGCTGTCCAGTTTGCCCCCGCGGGAACGCGAGATTGTCGATATTCTGTACGAGCGCGGTGCCTCGACGGTGACCGAGATCGGCGACGCGATGCCCGATGAACTGTCGGGCTCGGCGATCCGCGCGATGCTGAAGCGGCTCGAGGCCAAGGGCTTCGTCGCGCGCGAACATTCGGAGCGTGGCTTCCTCTATGCGCCGAGCGTGCCCGAAAAGGCGGCGAGCAAGTCGGCGCTGGGGCAGGTGGTGCGCGTCTTTTTCAACGGATCGGCGACGAGCGCTGCCGCGGCGCTGCTCGGCATGCAGGACGAGATGAGCGGATCCGAACTCGACGAACTGGAAAAACTGATCGCGCAGGCGCGCGAAGGGAGGGCGAAATGATGCTCGATGCCAACATGCTGCTGGGCTTTGCCTGGAAATCCGCCGCGATCGCCGGCGCCACGCTGTTGCTGCTGCGCCTCGCGCGGTCGCGCTCGTCGGGCGAACGGTCGATGATCGCGCACAGCGGGCTGTTCGCACTGCTCGCGCTGCCCGCCGCGATCCTGTTGATGCCGCAATGGGCGCCGCTGCCCGCCGCATGGTTCGCAAACGCGGCCCCGGTGGCGCTGGCCGCGGGCGATCTTTCTACAACGGGGGGACCGGTGGCCGATCTGGCCGTCCCCGTCGCGACCTCAGTCCCTGTCGCGGCGGAGGCGGCCGGGTCGCCGCCGGTCGTATTGCCGTCGCTGGGGGATATTGCCCCCTTTCTCTATGCGGTCCCGCTCGTCCTGCTGTTTGGAGTGATGCTGCTCGCGGTCGTCCGCCTGTTCGCGATGCGCGGCCGCGCCGAGGTGCTGGTACAGCCGTCGTGGCTGTCGGCGCTCGCCGAGGCGCAGCGCCGCATGGGCTTCAAACATGGCACCGCGCTGCTGGTGAGCGAGGAATTGCGCTCGCCGATCAGCTGGGGCGTGCTGCGCCCGACGATCGTGCTGAGCCCGAAGGCGGTCGCGGCGACGGGCGAGGCCGAGGCGATCATCGCGCATGAACTGGCGCATGTTGCACGGCTCGACTGGGCGAAACTGCTCGGCGCGCGGGTCGCCTGTGCGGTGTTCTGGTTCAACCCCTTTGTATGGATGCTGGCGCGCGAGAGCCACCAGCTCCGCGAGGAAGCTGCCGACGATGCGGTGCTGATGGCCGACATCGACGGCCCCGATTATGCGACGCTGCTGGTCGGCGCGGCGCGCCACGACAATAAGGCGGTGTTGTTGGCGGCGCATGGCGTCGCACCCGCCAAGAGCAGCCTGAAGCGGCGGATCACCCGCGTGCTCGACGGCAGCCTGAAGCGCGGTCCGGCGAGTGGCGGCTGGATGTTCGGCAGCCTGATGCTGCTGGTCGGGCTGACGGTGCCGCTCGCCGCCTTTTCGGCGACCGCACCCGAAGCGCGGCAGGCGGCGGAAGAGGCTCGCGCCGTCGCGGTCGCATCGCGCGAAACCGCCCGGGCATCGGCACGGACGGCCGTTGCTGCCCAGGCCGTCGCCGAGAAGAAGGCCGAGGCCGCCGCGGCCGGCAAGCCGCTGACCCCCGAGCAGCTGATCAGCATGCGTGCGGTCGGCGTGACCCCCGAGGACGTCCGCCAGATGCAGGACGAACGCTGGTCGGTCGATGCCGACGATGTGATCGCTGCGAAGGCGAGCGGGGTCGACGCCGCCTATATCGGCCAGATGCGCCGGTTGTTCCCCGGATCCGACGTCGGCGACATGATTGGCGCCGCGTCGGTCGGGGTCGATGCCGCCTATGCCCGCGAAATCCAGTCCTATTTCCCCGGCGTCGGCCTCGACGACCTGACCGGGATGCGCGCGATGGGGGTCGACGGCGCCTATATCCGCGAGATGCGCAAGGCCGGTGTGGTGCTGCGCACCCCCGACGATGCGATCGCGTTGCGCGCGGTGTCGGCGCCGCGGCGACCCTTTGTCGCGAAGGGGCCGAAGGGCGGCAAAGGCGACAAGGCGGCGACGGTGCGGGTCGGCCCCGGCGGGGTGATCGAGGCGCGGTCGGCCGACGGGCGGGTCGCGCGGATCGAAATCCCCGAAGCGCCGCAGCCGCCGGAACCACCCGAAGATTGATCCCCGGACTCCGGTCCGGCCCAACCGGCCGCTGACGCCCGGACATTCGTCCGACCCTGGCGGCCACTGATCGAAAGTCTGTGTTGAAACGTCGCTGCGGCGGCGAGCGATGACGCTCGTCCGGCGCACGAGGGAGGAGTGTAGCCATGAAGAGCATGATTGTCGCGTCGAGCCTGGCCCTGATGTCGGTGCTGGCCTGCGCCGGACCGGGCGAGCCCGCGACCGCCGCCGCGCAGGAAACGGGCGCGATCGCCTGGGACGTGAAGCCGGCCGACGGCGCCGGCGACCAGCCGGTGCTGCGCCTGCGCCAGAAGAATTCGAACAGCGACATCGCGCTCGACGGCGCACGCCCCGAATTCGGCGCGGCGCGCAGCGCGCTAGGCGGGACCGGGCCGGTCCGCTTCGCCGTGCGGCATGCGGCGGGATCGCTCGCATGCACGGGCACGCTGACCGCCGCGCACAAGGGGCAGGGGCGGTGCGATTTCACCCCCGATGCGGGCTTCGAGCGCGACCTGGCCGCCCGCGGGCTGGCGCCCGAGAAGCGCGGCGACCTGCTCGCGATGCTGATGGTCGATGCGACGCTGACGCTCGCCGACGGCCTGACGCGCGAAGGCGTGAAGCCGAAGGACAGCAATGATTTGATCGCCGCCGCGGCGCTGGGGGTGACCCCCGACTATGTCCGCGACCTCAAGCAGGCGCCGCTGAAGCTGACCGAGGTCGAGGATGCGATCGCGTGCAAGGCGCTGGGCGTGACCGGCGCCTATGTCCGCGAGCTGGTCGCGGCGGGATATGACACGCTCGACGTCGAGGATGTGGTCGGCATGAAGGCGATGGGCGTGACCGGCGATTATGCCAGGGCGATGAACCGGGCGACGGGGGGCGGCCAGTGAGGATCGCAGCCAGTCTTTCGGCGATCGCAGCGGTGCTGGTCGCCCTTCCCGTCGCGGCGCAGGATGCACCGACCGGCGATACGCCGCCGCCCGCGGCGACCGAGGTGCCCGCGGGCGGTGCGAGCAGCGCCGCGCGGCAGGTCTATACCCCCGCCGACTTCGCGCGCTACGCGCCGAAGAACGCCTATGACATGCTCAATCAGGTCCCCGGCTTTTCGATTCGCGACAACGAGAATCTGCGCGGGCTGGGGCAGGCGACGGGCAATGTACTGTTCAACGGCGAAAGGCCGTCGAACAAGGGCGACGACATGTACACCCAGCTGTCGCGGATCCCCGCGGGCAATGTCGAGCGGATCGAGATCGTCGACGGGGCGACGCTCGATATCCCCGGATTGTCGGGGCAGGTCGCGAACATTGTCTATCGCGCCGACAGCTTCTCGGGCCAATTTTCGTGGAAGCCCGAGTTTCGGGCGCATTACACCGATCCGCTATTCACTCGCGGCGACGTGTCGGTGCGCGGGCGGTCGGGCGATCTGGAATATGAGGCGGCGCTCAACAACGACGATTCGGCGCGCAGCGGTGCCGGCGGCCCGACGCTGATCACCGACGGCGCGGGCAACCTCATCGAGCGGCGCAAGGATATCTGGAACACCCATTATGACACGCCCAAATTGTCGGGGCGGATCACCTGGGACCCCGCGGGCGACAGCGTCGCGAACCTCGGCGGCCATTATCAGCGCAAATATGACCGTTATTATGAGGATGGCGTGCGCACCGGTCCCGGGCTTGTCGACCGGCTGCGCACCGTGCGTGAAAATGCCGACAGCTGGAACTACGAGGTCAGCGGCGATTATCAGTTCGGGGTCGGACCGGGCAAACTCAAGCTGATCGGGCTGCGGCGGTTCAGCCACGAGCCCTATTCACAGGAAATCGTCACGACCTTTGCCGACGGCAGGCCGGACGAGGGCGACCGCTTCGCGCAGACCGGCGATTTGGGCGAGACGATCGCACGCGGCGAATATCAGTGGAAGATGTTCGGCGGCGACTGGCAATTGTCGGGGGAAGCGGCGTTCAACACGCTCGACAATGTGGCGTCGATCGCGGAGCTCGAGGATGGCGTGTTCGTCAACATACCCTTTCCGGGCGGCACCGGCGGAGTCAGCGAGGACCGCTACGAAGGGCTGCTGAGCTTCGGGCGCAAGCTGACGAACAAATTGTCGTTCCAGATCGTCGCGGGCGCCGAGCATTCGACGATCACCCAGACCGGGGTCAACGGCCTGACGCGCACCTTTTCCCGGCCGAAGGGGTCGCTGTCGCTCGCCTGGACGCCGACCGCCGATTTCGACGCGTCGCTCAAGATCCGGCGGCGGGTGCTACAATTGTCCTTTTACGATTTTCTTGCGCGCGCCTTCCTCAACGATGGCAACCAGAATGAGAGCAACAACGACCTGCGGCCCCAGCAGGACTGGAGTTACGAGGCCGAGATCAACAAGAAATTCGGCGCCTGGGGATCGACCAAGGTCATCCTGATCTATCGCGACGTCGAGGACCGCGTCGATGTCGTGCCGATCGGGGTCGATGGCGAGGCGGTCGGCAATATCGCCAAGGCCAAGGCCGGCGCGATCGACTGGACCGCGACGATCAACATGGACCCCGCCGGCATCAAGGGCATGAAGTTCGAGACACGGGTGCTGGTCCAGAAAAGCTCGCTGCGCGATCCGTTCACGGGGGAGAAGCGTCAGTGGAGCGGGTTCACTGACACCGTGATCGAACTGGGCACGCGGTACGACATCCCGGGCAGCGATATCGCCTTGGGCGCGAGCGCCAACTATGGGCATTACCAGCCGAACTATCGCCGCAACCAGGTCGACAAGACGTGGGAAGGCCCGTGGTTCGCCGCGGCCTATATCGAGCATAAGAATGTGATGGGGCTGACGGTACGGGCGCAGCTTGCCAATGCTGCCAATGCGCGATCGAAGCGCGACCGCACCGTCTATACCGGGGTGCGCGGCGAAAGCCCGATCGCCTTTGTCGAGAAGCGCGATCGGCTGATCGGGCCGGTCTTCGCTTTCTCGGTGCGCGGGAAGTTCTGAGGAANATCCTCCCTGTCGCGCAGCGATGGGGAGGTGGCAGCGCGAAGCGCTGACGGAGGGGCGTTGGCGCGACGTCGCTGGCCCCTCCACCACTCGCTTCGCGAGCGGTCCCCCTCCCCATGCCTTCGGCACAGGGAGGATCGGTTCTCGATGGCGCCGCTTTGCGGTAAGTGAGCGCTATGACCAAGACCCGTATCAAAATCTATTTCGACGGCGGGGCGCGGCCGAATCCGGGGACGATCGAGATCGCCGTCGTGTGCGGCGGGGTCGCGCATATCGAGCGCGATGCGGGGCGGGGCGGCAGCCTCGACGCCGAATGGCTGGCGCTGATCGCGGGGCTGCGGCTGGCGCGGGCGCGGGGGTTCGAGGATTTCCTGTTGCTCGGCGATGCCGCCGCTGTGGTGGCTCAGGCGAACGGGGCGGTAAGGGCGCGCGGCGGTGCGGCGGTCCATCTGGCGGCATTTCATGCCTTGGTGGGCGACGGCCCCAGGCCGCGGGTGCGCCATGTCGGGCGGGCGCAAAACCTGGCGGGGATCGCGCTGGCGAAGCTGCACGCGCGCTGAGGTGCTCAGCGCGCCGCAGGCCCCCAAGCACGGTAAAAGGTGTCGACCGCCGCATCGACTTCGGCGGCGATCCGGTCGGTTTCTCGGCCTTCGGGAAGGCCGAGAACCGCGTGTTGGTAAATGCCCGACTGGCACAGCCCGGCGAAATGGCGAACCGCCTGCATCGGGTCGCCCGTGCGCAATTCGCCGCGCGCCATCTTGGCGGCGACCCAGATGGCGGCGCGCGCCTTGCCGCGGCGTGGGCCGCGATCGTAAAAGGTCTCGGCGAGATGCGGAAAGCGCTCGGCCTCGCCGACGACGAGGCGGAACAGCGACAGCAGCGGGGTGGTGACCAGCGCCGCCATCAGCACATTGCCGAAGCGCGTCAGCACCTCGACCACCGGCTGGTCGACCGGCAGGTCGACGTGCAGCGCGGTGCCATATTCGCCGACGATTTCGTCGACCACCGCCGCGAACAGGTCCTCCTTCGACGGGAAATAGGTCCAGAGCGTCGTCTTCGACCCACCGACCTTGGCGGCGATCGACGACATGGTGGTGCCGCTATAGCCGTTCGCCAAAAACAGCGCGCGCGCGGCGTCGACAAAGGCCTTGCGTCGCGCCGCAGCGGCATCGTCCAAAGTAGTCGTACTGTCTGGTATCATTTCGATTGACAACTTATCGCCCGCAGTTCAATGGCGCATGATACCAGCTAGTATCGTTGGATGCCATGCCCCGCAGAATATTTCTTGTCACCGCTGTTTTCGGCCTGCTCGCGGGCTGCGTTGCGACCCCCGACGTCGGGCCGAAGCCGGTTCCCGTCGCGCCCGAGTCGCTGGCGTCGAGCGCCTCGTTCGCCGATGCGGCGGGCGCGTGGCCGGTCGAGGGCTGGTGGCAGGGGTTCGGCGATGCACAGCTGACGGCGCTGGTCGACGAAGGACTGGCCGGATCGCCCGACGTCGCGATCGCTGCGGCGCGGGTGCGCGCCGCCGATGCGCTGGCGCAGCAGGCGGGCGCGGCGCTCGGCCCGCGCATTGGCGTCGAGGGCAGCGCGGGCGGCACCCAGCAGAGCAAGAATCTGGGCATTCCGCCGCAATTCGTGCCCGGCGGCATCCAGGATACAGGGCATATCGCCGCGACTTTCGGTTTCGACCTCGACTTGTGGGGCAAAAACCGCGCGGCGCTGGCGGCGGCGACCTCGGAGGCCGAGGCGGCGCGGGTCGATGCGGCGCAGGCGCGGCTGATGCTGACCACCGGGATCGCAAGCGCCTATGCCGACCTCGCGGGGCAGTTCGCCGCGCTCGACGTCGCCAACGCGGCGGTGCGGGTGCGCGGGACGAGCGCCGGGCTGTCGGCGGAGCGCGCGCGGGCGGGACTGGAAAATCTGGCGGGACAGCGACAGGCCGAGAGCCGCACCGCGGCGGCGCGCGGCGATGTCGTCGCGCTCGAGGAGGCGATAGCGCTGACGCGCAACCGCATCGCGGCACTGGTCGGCGCGGGTCCCGATCGCGGGCTGGCGATCGCCAGGCCGGTGCTGACGCTTCCGGCGGCGGGATTGCCGGCCGACGCGGGAATCGCGTTGATCGGCCGGCGCCCCGACATCGTCGCGGCGCGGCTGCGCGGCGAGGCGGCGGCGAAACGCATCGATGTCGCACGCGCCGATTTCTATCCGAATATCAGCCTGTCGGCGCTCGTCGGGCTGCAGTCGCTCGGGCTGTCGAACCTGTTCGACAAGGGATCCGAATATGGCAATGGCGGCGTCGCGCTGAGCCTGCCGATCTTCGACAGCGGGCGGTTGCAGGGCCGGTATCGCGGCGCGCGCGCCGATTATGACGTCGTGGTCGCCAATTATGACAAGAGCCTGATCGCGGCGCTGCGCGACGTCGCCGACGTCGTGCGCAGCCGCGAGGCCAATGCGCGGCAACTGACCGAGCGGCGCGCGGCGCTGGCGGCGGCCGAAGAGGCGTCGAAGCTCGCCGGGCTGCGCTATCGCGCCGGGCTGTCGAACCAGATCGTCGCGCTGACCGCCGAGGACAGCGCCGTGGCGCTGGCGCGCGGCGTCGCCGACCTCGAGGCGCGGCAGCTGTCGCTCGACATCAGCCTGATCCGCGCGCTGGGCGGCGGTTATCGGGCCAAGACTTCCACAGGAGACAGATGATGGCCGACGATACGGCTGCGATCCCCGCCGAAACCTCCCCCACCGCCGAGGCGAATGGCGCGAAACGCAGGAAATTCCTGCGCATCCTGCTGATCGTCGTGGTCAGCGTCGCACTGCTCTGGGCGGTGTGGTATTTCCTGACGCAGGCGGGGCGGGTGCATACCGACAATGCCTATGTCGGTGCCGATTCCGCCGTCGTCACCGCGCTCGTCGCAGGGCCGGTGCGGGAGGTCCGCGTCGCGGGCACGCAGGCGGTGAAGAAGGGCGACATCCTCGTCATCCTCGACGATAGCGATGCCAAGCTTGCGGTCGCCGACGCACAGGCGGCGCTGCGGCTGGCACGGCAACGCTATGGCCAAGCGGGTGCCAATGCCGATGCGGCGCGGGCGCGCGTCGTCGCACGCGGCGCCGATGTGAACCAGTCGCGGGCGCGACTGCGCGATGCCAATGCGATGGTCGAGAAGGCGCGCGCCGAACTGGCGCGGCGTGAAAGCCTGTCGGGCACCGGCGCGGTATCGGGCGAGGAAATCACCTCGGCACGCGCCGCGTTGCAGTCGGCGACGGCGGCGCGCGACCTGGCATCGGCCGGAATCGCTTCGGCACAGGCGACGCAGGGTTCGGCAACGGGGGACCTCGGCGCGGCCGAGGCGCTGACGCGCGGGACGACGATCGACAGCGCGCCCGACGTCGCGGCGGCGCAGGCGCGGCTCGAAAAGGCCGAGCTCGACCTGGCGCGCACGGTGATCCGCGCGCCGGTCGACGGCATCGTGACGAACAAGCAGGTGCAGGTCGGGCAGCGGATCGCCGCGGGCGCGCCGATCATGACGATTGTGCCGATCGCCACCGCCTATGTCGACGCCAACTACAAGGAAAGCCAGTTCAAGGATATCCGCATGGGTCAGCCGGTCGAACTGGTGTCGGACTATTATGGCGACGACGTGGTGTTCCACGGCAAGGTCGTCGGCATCGCGGGCGGCACCGGCGCCGCCTTTTCGCTGATCCCGGCGCAGAATGCGACGGGCAATTGGGTGAAGGTGGTGCAGCGCCTGCCGGTACGCATCGCGCTCGACCCCAAAGAGCTGAAGGCGCATCCGTTGCGCGTCGGATTGTCGATGGAAGCGACGATCGACACGCGCGGGAAATGAGCTGAACCATGGCCAGCGCTGCCACCGCCATCCTGTCCGACGAACCCGCGCCGCTGACGGGCGTGCGGCTGTTCGCGGCGGCGTTCGCATTGGCGCTCGCCAATTTCGTCGTCGTGCTCGACACCACCATCGCCAATGTGTCGGTGCCGCATATCGCGGGCGGGCTGGCAGTGTCGCCGACGCAGGGGACGTGGGTCATCACCAGCTATGCGGTGGCCGACGCGATCAGTGTGCCGCTGACCGGCTGGCTCGCGATGCGTTTCGGCACGGTGCGCTGGTTCCTCTATTCGATCGTCGGCTTCGGCATTTTCTCCTTCCTTTGCGGCATATCGCAGACCCTCGACGGACTGATCGTCTTCCGCATTCTGCAGGGGCTGTCGGGCGGTCCGCTGATGCCGCTGTCGCAGATCTTGCTGCTGCGTATCTTTCCCAAGGAGAAGGCAGGGATCGGCCTCGCGATCTGGGCGATGACGACGACGACGGCGCCGATCCTGGGGCCGATCCTCGGCGGGCTGATCAGCGACAATTGGAGCTGGCCGTGGATCTTTTTCATCAACCTGCCGGTGGTCGCGCTCTGTTTCTTCGGGGTCGGGAGCCTGTTGCGGCCGTTCGAAACCAAAAAAGCCAAGGCGCGGATCGACACGGTCGGGCTGATCCTGCTGGTGCTGTCGGTCGGCGCCTTCCAGCTGATGCTCGACACGGGGCGCGAGCATGACTGGTTCGGATCGGCATGGATCGTGACGCTGGCGATCGTCGCCGCGATCGCTTTTGTCGCGTTCGTGATCTGGGAACTGACCGACGAAAATCCGGTCGTCGATCTGCGCGTCTTTCGGTTCCGGGGGTTCAGTTTCGCCACGATCGCGATCTCGCTGGGCTTTGGCGCCTTTTTCTCGCAGGTCGTGCTGACCCCGCTGTGGCTGCAGCAGGTGGCGGGCTATACCGCGACCGAGACCGGCTATGTCGTCGCGTGGATCGGGGTGTTCGCGGTCTTGCTGTCGCCGGTGGCGGCGGGGCTGATCGGCAAGATCGACATTCGCATTTCGATCAGCGCCGGCATCATGTGGATGGCGTTCGTGTCGATCCTGCGCGCGAGCTGGAACGCCGATGTCGATTATTGGACGCTCGCTATGCCGCATCTGTTGCAGGGGATGGGCATGCCCTTTTTCTTCGTCGGGCTGACCGCGCTCGCGCTGTCGAGCGTGCCGCCCGACAAGCAGACGTCGGCGGCCGGGCTGATGAGTTTCCTGCGTACCTTGTCGGGCGCGATGGGGACGGCGATCGCGACGTCGGCGTGGGACAGCCAGAACCGCGTCGCGCGGTCCGAACTGGTGAGCCATATGAACGACACCGGCGGCGCGATGGACCAGTTGCAGCGCGCCGGGCTGAGCCTCGAACAGGCGCGCGCGGCGATCGAGCGGATGGTCGATGTGCAGGCGGGCACGATCGGCGTGCTGCACCTGTTTCTCGCCGCCGGGGTGGTGTTCGTCATCGCCGCGATTGCGGTTTGGTGCGCGCCGCTGCCCAAGCAGGTGTCGATGGGCGCCTCGCACTGACGCGATCGGGGCACGGCCCGGCGCGGTAATATCGTTCGGCCCTGATTAACCACCGTTCCGGCTACCGTTCCGGTTGACGCGCCCCGCCGCGCGCCACAAGCGAGCCTGACAGAGGGTTCGGGCGCGGGTGGCCGGCCGGACCCCGCCTCCCCCAACGCCGCCAAAAAAAGGGTCCGCACCCCCCATGAGTTTTTTCCATCGTTTCGGCCAAGGTTTCGGCAGTTCCGCGCACGACATGGCCATCGACCTCGGTACCGTGAACACCGTCGTTTATGCCCGCGGCCAGGGCATCGTGCTCAACGAACCTTCGGTGGTCGCGCTTGAAACGCGCGATGGCGTGCGGCGGGTCAAGGTCGTCGGCAACGACGCCAAGCTGATGATGGGCAAGACCCCCGGCAATATTGAGACGATCCGGCCGCTGCGCGACGGTGTGATCGCCGACATCGACGTCGCCGAGCAGATGATCAAATATTTCATCGACAAGGTGCTCGGCGGCCCGAGCCGGCTGCGCCGCCGCAGCCATGTCGTGATCTGCGTCCCGTCGGGGTCGACGATGGTCGAGCGCCGCGCGATCCGCGATGCGGCGAGCAACGCCGGCGCGGTGTCGGTGCAACTGATCGAGGAGGCACTGGCCGCCGCGATCGGCGCCGGGCTGCAGGTCGCCGAACCACGCGGGGCGATGGTCGTCGACATCGGCGGCGGAACGACTGAGGTCGCGGTGCTGTCGCTCAGCGGCATCGCGTACAGCAATTCGGCGCGCGTCGGCGGCGACAAGATGGACGAGATGATCTCCTCCTACATCCGCCGCAAACATAATCTGATGATCGGCGAGATGACCGCCGAGCGCGTCAAGCTGGCGATCGGCTGCGCCACCCCGCCCGACGGCGACGGCACGGTGATCAGCGTCAAGGGCCGCGATCTCGTCAACGGCCGTCCCGCCGAAATCCGCGTGTCGGAGGTCGAGATCGCCGAGGCGCTCGCCGAGCCGGTCGGCCAGATCGTCAGCGCGGTGCGCGCCGCGCTGGAACAGACCCCGCCCGAATTGTCGGCCGACATCATCGACGAAGGCATCACCCTGACCGGCGGCGGCGCCTTGCTCGGCCGGATGGACGAGGCGATCGCGCAGGCGACCGGGCTCGACGTCAAGGTCGCCAAGGACGCGCTGACCTGTGTGGCGACCGGAGCGGGAATGGCGTTCGAGGACCCCGCTTACCATGGGGTGCTGATCGCGGGGTGATCCCATAGGGGCGCAGGTCGGTCACCTGTTGTTAGTCGTTGGCGATTAGCGTTAAGGAGCGAACCTCAGGAGCGCACGTGCAACAAACCCATCCCCTGCCGATCCATCATAGCTGGCCGCTTTACGAGCGTGCGCGGCACTTCGAGCTGGGGCAGTTGCACGACTATGACGCGGGACTGGTTTTCGCCGATGCCGGGCGAAGCTTGCCCGCGGGGATGTCCAGACCCGGCGAATGGAGCTGCGAACTGGCTGACAACCGGCTGAGCTGGTCGAGCGAGGTCTATACGATCTTTGGCCTGCCCGACGGCGCGCGCGTATCGCGCGCCGAGACGGTCGCGCTCTATTGCGAAGGATCGCGCGCGGCGATGGAAACGCTGCGCGCCTATGCGATCCAGCACCGGCGCGGCTTCACCCTCGACGCCGAGATCGCGCCCGCGACCGGCGCGCGGCGCTGGATGCGGCTGATCGCGGCGCCGGTGTGCGAGGGCGGCGAGGTCGTCCGGCTGCAGGGATTGAAGTTTCTGGTGCCCGCCGCTTAGGCCCAGGCGTCGATCGCGGCGAGGTACTTCGCTTTGTCGGCCTCTTCCAGGAATGAGCCGGTGAAGCTGTTGCGCGCAAGGGTGACCAGTTCGGACTTCGACAGGTCGAGCGCGTCGGCGACCGCCTGATAATTGGCGCCGACATAGCCGCCGAAATAGCTGGGGTCGTCGCTGTTCACCGTTGCGACGAGTCCCGCATCGAGCATCGCCCTGAGCGGGTGGGCGCTGAGGTCGTCGACGACGCAGAGCTTGAGGTTCGAGAGCGGGCAGACGGTGAGGCAGATGCCTTCGGCGGCGAGACGGGCGACCAGCGCGGGGTCTTCGAGGCTGCGGTTGCCGTGGTCGATGCGGTCGACCTGGAGGATGTCGAGCGCTTCAAGGACATATTCGGGCGGTCCCTCCTCGCCGGCGTGGGCGACGATTTTCAGGCCGAGGCCGCGGGCGCGGGCGAAGACGCGCGCGAACTTCGAGGGCGGGTGGCCGACTTCGGAGCTGTCGAGGCCGACACCGTCGATGCGGCCCAGCCAGGGCAGCGCTTCGTCGAGGGTCGCCTCGGCGTCGGCTTCGCTGAGATGGCGGAGGAAGCACAGGATGAGTTTCGAGGTGATGCCGTGCCGCGCGTGGGCATCGTCGAGGGCGCGGGTGATGCCGGCGACGACGGTTTCGAAGGCGACACCGCGTTCGGTATGGCCCTGCGGGTCGAAGAAGATTTCGACGTGGCGGACATTGTCGGCGTGGGCGCGCGCCAGATAGGCGGCGGTGAGGTCGTAAAAATCCTGCTCGGCGATGAGCACGCCCATGCCCTGATAATAGATGTCGAGGAAATCCTGGAGGTTCGAGAAGGCATAAGCCGCCCTGACCTCGTCGACGCTGGCGAAGGGGATCGCGATGCCGTTGCGCTGCGCGAGGGTGAACATCAGTTCGGGCTCGAGGCTACCCTCGATATGGAGGTGGAGTTCGGCCTTGGGCAGGCCGGCGATGAAGGCGGCGCGGTCGCTGGACGTGAAACCGTCAGGCATTGCTGCTTCCCTCCTCGCGCAGGATGATCGCCGCCTCGGGCTTGTGGCGGCGGATTTCCTCGATCGTCAGCCCGTCGATCTCGTGCGGGAAGATCAGCCACTGGTCGGTTTCGTGGACGAAGAAATCGGGGCGGAGATCGGTGACGTTGCGGCGCGGTTTATAATAGACGGTGGCGATGCGGATGTCGCGCGGCATGTTGTGGCGGCAGCGCGCCCTTAGTTCGGCGATGAAGGCGCGGATGCTGCGCCCGCTGTCGAAGACGTCGTCGATGATGAGCAGCCGGTCCTCGGGGTCGAGGGTGTCGATGAGATAGCCGAGCGCGAAGACTTTGACCTCGGCGTCCTGTTTGTCGATGCCGTGGTAGGAGGAGGTGCGGATCGCGATATGGTCGCAATGCTGGCCATGATAATCGAGCAGTTCCTGCACCGCGATGCCTACCGGCGCCCCGCCGCGCCAGATGCCGACGAGATGTGTCGGGCGGAAGCCGCTGTCGATGACCTGCATGCCGAGCCGGAGCGAATCGGCGAGGAGGTCGTTGGCGCTGAGGAAAATCTTGTCGGTGGTCATGGTCGTGGCATAGCCCCGCCACGCCGCGCCGCCAATCCGTCTCGGAACCGGTGACGGATCGGCGATGCGGCGATATGGGCTGGTGCGATGACCCCCCGATATGCCCAGATGATCCTGATGGCGTGCAGCGCATCGCTGCTCGCCGCCTGCGGCCCCAAGCCGCCGCTGCGTATGATGTCCTGCGCGGCGGCCCCCGCGATGCCGGTCCGGACCGAGGGCGAAAGCCGGACCGCGACGCTGTCGGTGCTGACCTATAATCTGGAAGGGCTGGGCTGGCCGGCGCGCAAGGGACGCGCGCGCGAACTGGCCAAGATCGGGTCGCGGCTGGCGGCGATGCACGCGGCGGGCACCGTGCCCGACGTCGTGCTGTTCCAGGAGATGTTCAGCCCCGCCGCGAAGCGTGCGGTCGCCGCGAGCGGCTATCCCGCGATCGTGCCCGGCCCGCGGCGCACCGATTCGCCCGCCGCCGCGAACGGGCGGATGCCGGGGACGGCGAAGCCGCTGAAGGGTGAGGTCGGGCTTCGCCTGCTCGGCGGCGGGCTCGCCATCGCGTCGCGCTACCCGATCGTCGCGACCGAAACCGACGCTTTTGGACGGCGCGCCTGTGCGGGGCTCGATTGCCTCGCGAACAAGGGGGTGATGCTCGCGCGCGTCCATCTGCCCGGGGTGCCGGGACCGATCGACATCTATAACACCCATATGAATTCGCGCGAGGCGTCGGGGGTCGCCGAAACGCGCAATCTGGAAGCGCATGCGCGGCAGGCGCTCGCGGCGTCGGACTTCATCGCGCGGACGCAGGCGCCCGAGAGCGCGCTGATCTTTGGCGGCGATTTCAACATGCGCCATTCGGAGGCGCGGTGGGAGGGGTTCTCCGCGCATCACCCGCTGACTCTCGTGCACGAGGTCTGCATCGACCCCGCCGCGGGATGCACGGTCGCGCTGTCGTGGGACGGCGACGCGCCGTGGATGGACACGCAGGACCTGCAGTTTTTCGCGAACGGCGAGCGGCTGACGATCCGGCCGCTGCGCGCCGAGGCGATGTTCGACGGCCGTCCGGACAGCCCGCGATTGTCGGATCATGACGGCTTTCTCGTTACCTATGAACTGCGCTGGCCCGCAGCGACGGCGGCGGCGCCCGTTCCCGCCTGCTGAACGTTTCGCAAATATTGACTCCGCAACGTCTCGATATTATGTATGGCATTGTGTATGGATATATGCACGGTAACATGCAGGATGAAGACGATGACCGGCGAGCTTGAGGGTCGCGACAAATGGCGGTGGATATATCGGGCGGGGCTGCATGGGCTGTGCCCGCGGTGCGGCGAGGGAAAGATGTTCCGGCGCTGGCTGAAAGTCGCCGACCATTGCGACACGTGCGGGCTCGATTATGATTTCGCGACGCCCGACGACGGCCCGGCGTTCTTCTCGCTGTGCTTTGTCGCCTTTCCCTTGCTGTTCCTCGTCGTGTGGTTCGAGGTTGCGTTGAACCCGGCGTGGTGGGTGCATCTGGTGACGTCGGTGCCGCTGATGATCGTGCCTTGCCTGCTGATGCTGCACCCGATCAAGGGCTGGCTCGTCGCGTCGCAATATGTGAACAAGGCGCAGGAAGCGGGGACCGGCGCACTGTGGGCCGAGCTGAACGCGCGGGCGAAACGGGAGGCGACGAGCGACGGCGATGGCTGAGGCATGGATTCCCGACCTGAACGAAACGCCGGGCGCCAAATATCTGGCGATCGCCGACAGCATCGCGGCGGCGGTCGAGAACGGGCGGCTGCGTGCGGGTGACCGCCTGCCGCCGCAACGCGACCTCGCGGCACGGCTGGGGATCGACCTGACCACCGTCACCAAGGGTTATGACCAGGCGCGGCAGCGCGGGCTGATCGGCGCGCGCGGACGGGCGGGAAGCTTCATCCTGCCGCAGGATGCCATCGCGGCGGGACCGCCGCCGCTCGACACCGGCATGAACATGCCGCCCGAGGTCGCGGGCGGGTCGTTGCTCGCGGCGTGGGAACGCACCGCGAGCGCATTGCTGCGCGCGCCAGGCGCGGGCGGGCGACTGCATTACACGCCGGCGGGTGGGCGCGCGACCGACCGCGCGGCGGGCGCGGCGATTTTCGCGCGGCTGGGGCTGGCCTGTTCGGCCGACGAGGTGATCGTCACCGCGGGCGCGCAAAATGCGCTGCACGCGATCGTCGCGGCGACGTTGCAGCCGGGCGACGTCGTCGCCTGCGGGACGCATATCTATTCAGTGTTCCTGCAACTGGCGCGCAAGGCGGGGCTGAGGCTCGCGCCGCTGGCGGCGATGGACGCCGACGCGCTGGAGGCGCTGTGCCGGACCACCAAGGTCGCCGCGCTCTATGTGGTGCCGACCAACGACAATCCGACCACGCGCACGCTGGACGCCGGCGAGCGGCGGGCGCTGGCCGAGGTGGCGCGGCGGCACGGGGTGCGGATCATCGAGGATGACGCCTATGGCCAGCTTCCCGAGCGCGCGATCGCGCCGTTGACCAGCTTCGCGCCCGAGCTGGGAACTTATGTGGCGAGTTGTTCGAAGATCCTGTCGCCCGCGCTGCGCGTCGCGCATGTGCGCGCGCCGTCGGTGCGCGAGGCGCTGGCGCTGGCCGCCGAGGTGCACAAGAGCTGCGTGATGGCGCCGCCGCTCGATGCCGCGCTGGTGACGCGCTGGCTGGAGGACGGCAGCTATGACCGGCTGGTCGCCGAGACGCGCGCCGAGGCGGCGGCGCGGCAAGGGCTTGCGGCGGAGATATTGCCCGCGGGCAGCTATGCGGCGCATGCCAGCGGCTATCATCTGTGGGTGCCCTTGCCCGCCGGGGCTGATCAGGGGCGGATCGCCGAGGCGCTGCGCGGTGCGGGGGTGACCGCGATCGCCGCCGATGCCTTTGCGGCGGGCGAGGGCGGCGAGGCGGCGCTGCGCGTGTCGCTGGGCGGCGCGGTGACGCGCGCGGTGCTGGCGCGCGGGCTGACGGTGCTTGAGATGGAATTGGGTGCGGGTAAAGCCGCATAGCGATTACCCGGTTCTGCGGGTTCCATGATGCGCCCTATCTGCTAACGCGGCCCGCGAGTGCGGACGTCCGGCTTTCCGCCATTCGGGTGAAACGGTGCGCGTCCGCGATTTCCTCCTCCTTGTTGCGGTGTGCCTGATCTGGGCCTTCAACAATGTGCTGAGCAAGATCATCGTCGACAGCTGGGCGATTCCGCCGCTTTTCTATGCGGCGCTGCGCTTCGCCGTGGTCGCGGCGGTGATGCTGCCATGGTTGCTGCCGATGCCGCGCCCGGCCTGGCGGATCGTCGCCATCGCTTTGTGCCTGGGCGGCGGCAGTTTTGCGCTTTTGTTCGTCGGACTGCAAACGACCTCGCCGTCCTCGGCGGCGATCGTGCTGCAGATGGGGGTGCCGTTCACGATGCTGTTGTCGGTGCTGATCCTGGGCGAGCGCATCCATTGGCGGCGCGGGCTGGGGATCGCGCTGACGCTGGTCGGCGTGCTGATCGTCACCTGGCGCCCCGGCTTCGCGCTGTCGACGGGGCTGTGGCTGATCGCCGCCTCGGCCTTTTCGGGGGCTGCGGGGGCGGTGCTGATGAAGCAGGTCGACGATGTCGCGCCCTTTCGCTTCCAGGCGTGGGTGGGGCTGGTATCGGTGACCGCGCTGGGCTTCGCGTCGGCGACTTTCGAGCAGGGGCAGCTGGCGGCGGCACTGGCGGTCGGCTGGCCCTTCCTCGCCGCGGTGCTGTTCACCGCGCTGATCGTCTCGGTCGGCGCGCATTCGGTCTATTATCATCTGATCGACCGTTATGAGGCCAATCTGCTCGCGCCGCTGACGTTGATGACGCCGCTGGCGACGATCGGGTTCGGGGTGTGGATCACCCACGATCATTTCGACCTGCGGATGGCGATCGGCGGCGGGTTGGCGATGGTCGGGGTGTTGATCGTGGCGATCCGGCGTAAGCCGGCGACCGCGTTGCTGGTCGAGCGCGAGGTGAGGTAGCCGGGCACCATTTCTTCATGCGATAGGCCTATGAGGCCGGGAATGAGATATTGGCCGTTCCTTCTGTTTGCATTGCTGATCTCGGCTATCGGGGCGCTCGTCTATGGTTTGACGTCGTCGCCCGCCAAGCCAGTACCAGTCAAAGAGCCCATCGAGGAATCGAGCGCGCTTCGGGTCGGCGAGCGCATCCGGGTGGTGCCCGCGCCCGATGCGGTCGAGGTTCGCCTGTTTGTCGAGGGCGTTCCCCATCGCACGACAGCCCGCGTCAATCAGCTGATCAACAATCCGGACGGAATATTGCTGACGGCCGGTCAAAGGGCCATTCTCGATCGATCGGTCCACCGATACCGGGCGAAGCCTTCGGAAATGGGCAAATACGACATGCCAGCTTGCTTCATCCCGCATCACTTCTTTCGCTATTACGACAAGGACGGGCGGCAAATTGGCGAACTGGCCGTCTGCTACTGCTGCGGCGATATCAGGGTGACGCCATATACCTATGGCCCGAACGGTGACCGAAGCGAGGTTTGGGACTTCGACTATGACGGCGTCAAAAAGATGCTGAAGGAGATGGACGTTCCTACTGACATCGACTGCGTTGGACACGCCCGCTTCTAGCTGTCCCTCCCATACACATCCTCGCGAAACGCCACGCCCTGTTTGGTCGCAACAGGCGTGAGGTAGGTGAGGTAGACCGGGACTTCGTGCGGCAGCGCGACGGCCTGTTCGGGGGCGCCCGATTTCGATTTGATCGAGCGCTGGAGCAGCCACTGGCCGAGTTCGGCGGCGTTCTCCAGCCGGATGCAGCCGTTGCTGAAGTGACGGTCGTCCTTCTTGAGCAGGGCGCGGTCGGGGGTGTCGTGAAGGTAGATGCCGAGCTTGTTCGGGAAGAGATATTTGACGCGCCCCATCGAATTGGCACCGCCGGGCAGTTCGCGCAGGCGCAATACCTGCTGGCCCGAGGCGACCGCGGGCCAGTCGATTTCGGACGGGTCGAGCTTGCGCGCGCCGGGGCTCCAGTCCGACAGCGCCTCCATGCGCAGCGAGGCGAGGCTGCGGCCCGCGAGCACCTTCGGCGCGATGCTGTTCTGCGCGAGATAGTCGGGGACGTTCCAATAGGGGTTGAGGATCGCCCATTGCAGCTTGCCCGCGAGCAGCGGCGTGGGGGTGGCGGGGGCGCCGACGACGACCTTCATCGTGCCGACGCGCTTGCCCGCGCTATAATAGCTGAGCTGGCCCGACGACGCGTCGACGACGACATGATGGACCCACGGCCCCGGCAGGATGCGCGCGCGGTCGAGGTTGAGGCGGAGGCGCGCCATCTGGTCGCGCGAGGCGCCGCGTTTCGCGGCTTGCCCGGCGAGGGTGCGGAGGCGGACATAATCCTCGCTCATCCAGTCCATGCCGGTCATGTACGCGCCGAAATCCTTGGGGAAGGCGGCGGCACGCAGCACGGTGATTGCTTCGGGGCGCTTGGGTTTGAGCGACTTGTCGGCATAGACGGTGCGGTCCTTGCCGGGTTTGCGCTGGTCGCGGACATAGGAGGCGAAGGCGTCAGACAGCGCGAGTTCGGCGCGGACGACCGCCTCGGGGTTGCCGCCCTGCGCGTCGCGGATCAGCGCGCGCAGCTTGTCGACGCGATAGGGTTTGAGGCCGTCGAGATCGGCCGAGGCGAGGTAGCCGAGCAGGGTGTCGGCCTGCGGGCCGATCCGGCCCGCGCGGACCCAGAGCGGTTTGTAGCCGCGCTCGGCGTAGAAGCGTTTGATGTCGCCGCCCGCCTGTTCGCGCAGCGCGCTGTCCAAACCGGTGGCGGCGCTGGCCGTCGCGGGGGCCTTTGCAGGCGCGGCCGAGGCGACGACCGGCGCGGCGGTCGCCATCAGCGCGAGGAAAAGGGGAATGCAGCTCCGCCGCATTCCCCGGCATGTCATCTGGTCCAAAGGGCGATCAGCCCTTTTCGCCGATACGGGTCGGCGGCGGCGGGGGCGGCGGGGTGTAAGCCGGCTGGTTCGGGTGATAGATGCCGTCGGCGGTGTAATAGCCGTCGATGATGCCATCGCCGTCGCGGTCGGCGGCGACGCTGCCCGCGACCGCGCCCGGCGGTGGCGGCGGGGCCATGGCGACCTCTTCCTTGGCGGCGCAGGCTGACAGTAGCAGGGCGGCGGCCCCGGTGACGATGAGGGGGGTGAAACGCATGGGTCGCTCCTTGGAAATGGCGCAGGGTGGGGATTCCCCCCGACGCGCGTGCGAAAAAGCTACGCGGCGTGGTGGCCAATGTTGCACGGGGGCGTCGGGCGCGCGATCAGCGGTGCGCTTTGCGCGACGAGAGGGGGAGTTTTGGCGGTGGAACGAGGGATGCGGGCGAGTCCTTCGGCCCTCACCCTTCCGGCGCTTCGCGCCTCCCTCCCTCTCCCGGCGGGAGAGGGAAGGGGCCCGCCGGCAAGGCCGGTGGGAAGGGTGAGGGTGCCGAGGTTTACTGCCTCGCCGCGGCGCTCGCGTCGCGGATCGCCTTGAACTCGCTGCCGTCCTTCCACGACGGCCATTTGGCCGAGCGCGCGAGCTCGTCGCCGATCGTGCGGAACAGCTCGATATCCTGCACCGCCCCGTCGAGGTTCCAGCTGTCGTCCCACGCGTCGCAGGCCTGATGATAGCAATTGCCGGTATAGTCATCGACCCACTTCTGGCCCGCCGCCCTGCCGCCGACGACGAGGTCGGACGCCCCGGCGATGCCCATCATCAGCAGGACGGGGACGCCGCGCTTGGCCATCGAAAAATGGTCGGCGCGGTAAAAGAGGCCGCGTTCGGGCAGGCTCTCGACCGAGACCGTGCGGCCCTGCGTCGCGGCGACGCGGGCGAGATCGTCCTCGAGGCTGCCCTGCCCCTTGCCGACGAGGATGACGTCCTTCGCCTTGCCTGCGGTCTGAAGGATGTCGAGGCCGAGGTTGGCGACGGTCTTTTCGGGCAGATAGATCGGGTTCTGGGCATAGGCTTCGGAGCCGAGGAGGCCGCGTTCCTCGGCGGTCCAGAAGGCGAAGACGAGGCTGCGGTCGGGGGCGGGCGCCGCCTTGAAGGCGCGGGCGATCTCGAACAGCCCGGCGACGCCGAGCGCGTCGTCATTGGCGCCGGCGCGGTAGATGCGGCCCTGCGCATCGGGCTTGCCCTCGCCATAGGCGTCCCAGTGGGCGCCATACATCACCACCTCGTCGGGGCGTTTGGCGCCGGGGATTTTGGCGAGGACATTCTGGCTCTGCACGACCTCTTGGCGGACCGGGATTGCGGCGTCGAGGGTGACGCCGGACATCGGAACGGGGCGGAAATCGGCGCGGCGCGCGGCGATGCGGAGCTGGTTCAGGTCGAGCTTGGCGTCGGCAAAGAGCTTGTCGGCGACGTCGTGGGCGATCCAGCCCTGCAGTTGCAGGCTGGTGCGCTTTTCGGCGGGCACGACGAGGCCATAATTTTCGCCGCCGCCGCTTTTGACGACGTTCCAGCCATAGCCGACGCCGTCGGTGTCGTGGACGATCAGCGCGGCGATCGCGCCGCGGCGCGAGGCTTCCTCGAACTTGTAGGTCCAGCGGCCGTAATAGGTCATCGTCTTGCCGCCGAACTTGCCCGCGACGGGTTCGCCCGCGGCGGCGGAGAAATCGGGGTCGTTGATCAGGAAGACCGCGACCTTGCCCTTGAGATCCTGTCCCTTGAAATCGTCCCAGCTGCGTTCGGGGGCGCTGACCCCGTAACCGACGAAGACCAGCGGCGCCGCGGCGACGGTTGCGACATCGACGGGCTGGAGCGTCGAGACATAGATGTCAGTGCCCTGGACGAGCGGTTGGACATTGCCGTTCCGTGCGAACTGCAGCCTGGTCGGCGCGGCGAGCGCGGTGTGGAGCAGGGGCACCGGCTGGGTCCAGCCGCCGTCGGTTCCGCCGGGTTCGAGCCCCAAGGCCTGCATCCGCCCGATGAGATAGCCGATCGTGCGCTCCTCGCCGACCGTGCCGGGCGCGCGGCCCTGAAACTGGTCCGAGGCGAGGGTTCGCACCGTTTCGGTGAGGTTGTCGGCGGAGATCGTCGGGGCGGGCGCCGTGCCGGTTTGTGCGGCGGCGGGGGCGGCGAGAGCGAGGAGAAGGGCGGCGGTGAGGCGCATCGACATGATAAGGTATAGTCCCGGCTGGAAAGGGTGGGTTCGAAGGTCCCGACCCGTCAGAGTGCGTTTTTCCGTCCATGGCACATTCGCGGCGCCAAAGCAGCGGGGATGTTCTCCGGGGCCACCCCACAAGCTGCCGCGATCGGGCGCCCCGTCAACGACCCATGCGGCATCCCACCCGAAATTTATTGGGATGGGCGGCGCGCCGGGTCGAATCTAGGCAGGTGTGGGGGGCGACGCATCTGTCTGTCTTTTGGTGCATTTCCGTGGGGAGAATCCTGTGGCGACCGTTGCAAGAAAAGTGATTCCCGGCACCGATGGCGTCGATGACATTGTCGGCACCGCCGACGCCGACGAGATCGCCACCGGCAAGGGCAACGATATCGTCCATGCCGGCGGCGGCGACGACGTGGTCGATGGCGGCATCGGCGACGACATTTTATATGGCGAGGGCGGCAACGACCGGCTTTACGCGACGGTCGGCAACGACAGGCTGTATGGCGGCGAAGGCAATGATACGCTGGAGGGCAGCCTCGAAGCCTTCGCAAACGCCGATTTCGCCAGTCTGGGGTTGCCTGCGAACGGGCGCCAGACCAGCTATCTGTACGGTGAGGCGGGCAATGACACGCTGATCGCCGAGGCCACCTTCGGGACCGCTCAGACGGGCACCCGCACGACCTATATGTACGGCGGCACTGGTGACGACACCTATTATGTGCGCTTCGCCGACCAGAACTATATCTTCGAAAATCCCGGCGAGGGCACCCGCGACACGATCATCCTGCTCTATCGCGAGACGCCGGGAAGCGGGAACGTGTTTTACATGCCCGCCAATGTCGAATGGCTGCGCGGAGTGCTGGGCACGCGCACAGTGAACGGGGTTCGCGAGTCGGCGACGATCGTCGGCAATAACCTCGACAATTATATCGAGACCTCGGCCGAGCTGGGCGGGGTGAAGACACCGACGGGCAACATGACGATCCTGGCCGGGGCGGGTAATGACTCGGTCTTTTCCGATGCCGGCAACGATGTGTTGTACGGCGAGGCGGGCGACGACTCCCTGAGCGGCGGCACGGGGGTCGATGTGCTGATCGGCGGCGAGGGCAATGATTCGCTCGACACCTCCTTTTTCGCGAGCGATCCGACATTCGCCGACGCGCTGTATGGCGGGACCGGCAACGACACCTATGGCATCGATCATGCCGGGGACATCGCGTTCGAAAATGCCGGTGAAGGCACCGACACCGCGCTCGTCCGCATCGCGAACGGCGGCTGGTACGCGCATGCCCATATCGAAAATATCTGGTCGAGTTCGAACACCCTGACCTTTCTGGTGGGCAATGCGCAGGACAATGACATTCGCGGCGGCGAGGCGAGCGAATTGCTGCTCGGCGGTGGCGGCAACGACAGCATCAACGGCGGTCTGGGCAATGACAGCCTGTTCGGCGAAGCCGGCAACGACTTTCTGTTTGGCGGCGGCGGGATCGATTATCTCGCCGGCGGGACCGGCAATGACTCGCTCAACGGGGCCGGGGAGGCCGATGCGCTTTACGGCGAGGATGGCGACGATTTCCTGTTCGGCGGCACCGGCTTCTTCACCGACATATTGGTCGGGGGCGCAGGCAACGACAGTCTGGACGGCGGCACCGGCGATCGCAACGCCTCGCTGGGCGACTATGACCTGATGGACGGCGGCGCCGGCGACGACAAATATTATGTAGACACCCCCGACGACCTGACCTTCGAGGCGGTGGGTGGCGGCAACGATACGGTCTATGCCCACATCAACGGCGCCGGCTACTATCTCTACGCCAATGTCGAGAATCTGTACCTCTCGGGCAACACGAGCTTTGGCGTCGGTAACGAGCTCGACAATCTGATCTCCGCCGAAGGCAACACCGCGGTGACGTTGCTCGGCGGGCGGGGCAACGACAAATTATATGGCAATAACGGCGCGAACGGGCTTTACGGCGAGGACGGCGACGACGAACTTTACGGCGGCGGCGGCAATGACGTGCTGATCGGCGGCGCCGGCAATGATTTCCTCGACGGCGGCGCGGGGGGCGACGTCCTAGTCGGCGGCGCGGGGGCGGACCGTTTCTTCATCGGCACCCATGGCAACGATATCGACTATATCAGGGACTTCGAACGCGGGATCGACCGGATCCAGCTCAGCGCCAGCTATCTCGACTTCGCGTCGCTGCAGTCGCATTTTTCGCAACAGGGCGCCAACACGGTGATCGAATATAGCAGCGGGCGGTTCCTGGTGCTGGAAAATGTCGTCGCGACGACGCTGACCGGCGCCGATTTCGGATTTTAGCCGCACCCACATTGCCGTTGTGCGAACTGGTGCCGCTGAATATCGGATGTTTAGGCGGCGAGGAGGCTGGGACGCAGAACGAGGAAGATCGTGTTGAAGAAGATGGCGCATAAGGAAATCGTCGGTACTGCCGCGGACGACAAGATCACCGGGACCGACGGGGATGACATCATCCGGGCCGGTGCGGGGAACGACCTGGTGGTCGGCGGTGCCGGCTATGACGAGATAGATGGCGGGGACGGTGACGACATTCTCTATGGCGCATCGCTGAACGGCGGCAGGGGGACTGATACGCTGGTTGGCGGGTTCGGAAACGACTCGCTCGATATCCGTTTCGATCCGTCCGAAGCGCCGTCGGCCGATCTGCTCTATGGCGGTAAGGGCGATGACCTATATGGTATCGACCATCCGGGCGATATCGTGTTCGAAGATGCCAACCCGCCAGGCCTCTCTCTTTATGGCCGGGATACGGCCTTTGTCCGCATTCAGAATGGCGGCTGGTACGCCAATGAAAATATCGAGACGATTATCGTCGAGTCGGACACGCTGACCTTTCTGGTCGGCAATTCCCGCGACAACCGGATCGAAGGCGGGCTGGGTGACGAGTTGTTGCTCGGCGGCGCCGGGAACGACTCGATTGCGGGCGGCGGCGAAGGCGAGCCGTTCGGTGGCAACGACAGCATTTTCGGCGAAGACGGCAACGATTGGCTGTTCGGGCTGTACGGGAATGATTATCTGGTCGGCGGCAATGGTCACGATCTGCTTTATGGTGGTGACGGTTCGGATGCCCTCTATGGCGAGGACGGCGACGACGAACTGCAAGGGGGTGAGGATTTCGCCACCGACATCCTCGTCGGCGGTGCCGGCAGAGATGTTCTGGACGGCGCGGGCGGACTTGGTGACTATGACCTGATGGACGGTGGTGCCGGCAACGATAGCTATCGTGTCGATACCCCCGCCGATCTGACCTTCGAAGCTGCGGGCGGCGGAAGCGACAGTGTCTATGCCCTCATCGAAGGGGCGGGCTATTACCTCTACGCCAATGTCGAGAATCTGTACGTCTGGGGCAACACGACCTTTGGGGTCGGCAACGAGCTGAGCAATCTCATTTCGGCGCGCGACCAGCGCGGTCGACCGGCTAGCGAACTCAACGTCGCCTTGCTGGGTGGTGGCGGCCATGACCTGATCTTGGGCAATGACGTTGCCAACGGCATCTATGGCGAGGATGGCAACGACGAGCTGTACGGTTATGGCGGCAATGACGTCCTCGTTGGTGGCGCCGGCCGCGACTATATCGATGGCGGCGACGGCAACGACGTCATGGTCGGCGGCGCGGCAGGGGACCTGTTTTTCGTGCAAGCGTCGAGCCTTCCTTCGATCGACTATATCCTCGATTTCGAAGACGGCCTCGATACGATCAAGGTCGACGGGTATTCGGATTTTGCTGCGCTGCAGCCGCATATCTATCAGCAGGGCGCCGACGCGGTGGTCCAATATGCGGCCGATCGTTTCCTGGTGATCCAGAATTTCAACATGTCGCTGCTGTCGGGCGCCGATTTCGGGTTCTGAGCGGCGGCACTCGATGTTCGCCGGCATTTGACCGCAAGAAACGGGGCGCCGCGCGCGCGGCGCGAAGCCATGGCGGCGGGATGACGACTGGTATCGCCCCGCCCGCCCGCTCCGCCACCCACCCGATCGAGGCGCGGATCGCCGCGATCGATTGGCCGGCCCTCTCGGTGGCGCTCGATGCCGAGGGCTGGGCGGTGGTGCCAGGGCTGTTCGGCGATGCCGAATGCGATGCGCTGGCGGCGTGTTACGACGCGCCGCAAGGGTTTCGTAGCCATGTCCATATGGCGCGGCACGGGTTCGGGCGCGGGGAATATCGCTATTTCGCCTATCCGCTGCCGGCGCCGGTCGCGGATCTGCGCACGGCACTCTATGCGCGGCTGGCGCCGATCGCCAACCGCTGGCACGCACGGATGGGGATGGATGTGCGCTTTCCCGACGCCCATGCCGCGTTTCTGGCGCGCTGCCACGCGGCGGGGCAGGCGCGGCCGACACCGCTGCTGCTGTCCTATGGGCCGGGCGATTATAACTGCCTGCATCAGGATCTATATGGCGAGCATGTCTTTCCACTGCAGCTCGCGGTGCTGCTGTCGGCACCGGGGGACGATTTTACGGGTGGCGAGTTCCTGCTCACCGAGCAGCGCCCGCGCATGCAGTCGCGCGCCGCGGTCGTGCCGCTGGGCAAGGGCGATGCGGTGGTCTTCGCGGTCAACACCCGGCCGGTGCGGGGCGCCCGCGGCGATTATCGGGTAGCGATGCGCCACGGGGTAAGTGCCCTACGAACCGGTCAGCGCCGCACCCTCGGCCTGATCTTCCACGACGCGGGGTGACGCGAGCGAAGCCCGCTTGCCAAACTGCTGGTCTGGCCGCATAAAATCATTTGGTCAGACTTGCTGGCGGGCCGCGTTGCGGGGGAAAGTCGATCGATCCGGATACGCCCCCTGAGGACGACCTGCCCGGTCCCGCCGACGCGCTGGTGGCGGATCTTTATGCCGAACTGCGGACGATCGCGCGGCGCGAGCATTATCGCGCCGGCGGCCCCCAGACCTTGCAGACGACGGCGCTGATCAACGAGGCCTATGTCAAATTGCGCCGCGCCGACGGGTGGGAAAGCCAGTCGCATTTCCTCGCCTGCGCGGCGACCGCGATGCGCCACATATTGATCGACGCGGCGCGGGCGCGGCTGGCGTCGAAGCGCGGGGCGGGGGATTACAGCTTTACCCAGAGCCTCGATTCGCTCGCCGCCGCAGTGCCCGAGGACGAACAGGTGCTGAAACTCGGCGACGCGCTCGAGGCGTTGAAGCGGCAGGACGCCAATCTGGCGCAGGTCGTCGATTGCCGTTTCTTCGCCGGGATGGACGAGCGCGAGACTGCCGACGTGCTGGGGGTAACCGACCGAACGGTGCGCCGTTGGTGGGTACAGGCGCGGGCGTGGATCCATCAGGAAATGGCCGCGGCTTAAGGCCTGCTGCCATGAGCCCAATGGTCGCCGGCGCGGTCCCGGCCTAGCCCGCTGCGGCGATGCGTTTGCGCAGCGCCGCGACCGATTGCAGATAGGGGATGCCGCTCGGCCCAGCCTTGCGGAAGATCGCGTCGGCGTCGTCGACTTCCCGGCGCGCTTCGGCGAGGCGGCGCTGCTTCAGGCGCAGGATCGCGCGGGCGCGGCCGAGGACGGCGGCGGGGAGACCGGGGGGCATGGCGTCGAAAAGCGGCTGGAGCTGATCGATCAGCGCCTGTGCACCCGCAACGTCGCCGGTTTCGGCGCGCGCCTCGGCGAGTGCGGCACCGATGATGATCGTCGGCAGCGCCTTGGGCGAAAGATTGTCGGCCGCCATCGGATAGGCTTCCTCCAACGCTTTGCGCGCCGCTGCATATTTGCCAAGCGGCATCTGAGCGCGGCTCAATTGCACCAGGTCGACCGCGAGGCCCGCCGATTCACCGAGCGTCGCGCGGCGCTGGGCGACGAGGGCGATCAACAGCGGTTCGGCCTCGGCGGGCTTGCCGAGCCGGATGAGGCGCAGCGCCTTCAATTGGCGGATGTTGAGGTCCGATCCGCTGTTCTCATCGCCCGAGCGGGCGATCACCGCCTCGGCACGCGCGATGATCGGCGTCATCGCGTCGAGCTGGTTGGTTTCGATCATGTAGACGAGGATATTGTTATAGACCGACAGCAGGTCGCGATGGTTTTCCTTCCACACCGCTTCGGCGTCGGGGAGGGTCGAGACGAGGAGCTCGATCGCCTCCTGGGTCTTGCCCGTACGGCGCAGATATTGGGCCTTCGCCTGTTTGAGTTCGACGATCTGCAGGCGGTAGCGCATCGGATCCGTCGCAAAGACGCGCTCGGCGTCGGCGAGCAGCGCGGGCATTTCTTCGGTATTGTCGATCGCGGCGGCGCCGGCCGCCTTTTTTACCTTCAGGTCGGCGGTCGCGGCGGCGCTGTCGCTGCCCACGCCGCGTTCGAGCGCGCGGCTGACGAGGGTGTAGGAGCCTAGGTTGTCTTCGAGGTTTACGTAAAGGTTGAAGAGGGTGGCGACGAGGACCGCCGATTCCTCGCTATGGTCGAGCGAATTGGCGAGCTTCTCGGCGGTCTGGTCGAGCATCTGCTTGACCGTCGCGGTCTCGCCCTCGTCGGTCGCGGCGGTGTCGCGCAGCATCACGGTGAGCAGGCGGTTGATCGCCTCTGACCGTTTGGCCTCGGCGAGCGCGGCGTCGCGTTCGATCGCGGTCGCGCGCGCCTGCCAGGCGATGCCGCCCGCTCCGACGAGCAAGGCGGCAAGCACCGCGGCGGTCGCGGCGACGCCCCAGCGGTACCGGCGCAGGAAACGCCCCGCCATATAGCGGGTCGACCCGTCGCGCGCGTGGACGGGGAGGAACTGCTGGTGGCGCGCGACGTCCTCGGACAGCGCAGAGACGCTGAGATAGCGTTCGGTCGGGGTGCGGCGCATCGCCTTCATCACGATCGCGTCGAGGTCGCCGCCGATCTTGCCCGCGGGGACCGGACCACCATTCGCGGCGGCGCGGCTGGGCAGTGCCGCGTCTTCATAGAGCACGCGGCGGATCATCGCGGGGACCGATGATTTTTCGGTGCGCCAGGGGCTTTGGCCGCTGACCAGTTCGTAGAGGACGACGCCGAGCGCATAGACGTCGGTCGCCACCGTCGCCTCGTCGCCGCCGAGCTGTTCGGGGGCGGCATAGTCGGGGGTGAGCATCGCCTGCGTCGTCGCGGGCAAGGCGGCGCTGTCGTCGAGCAATTTGCCGATGCCGAAATCGACGAGGCGCGGCTTGCCCGCAGGGTCGATCAATATGTTCGACGGCTTGATGTCGCGGTGGACGACGAGGTTGGCGTGGGCGAAGGCGACCGCATCGCACGTCTCGCGGAACAGCTTGAGCCTTGTGTCGAGGTCGGCGGCGTGGCTGCGGCACCAGGCGTCGATCGGCTGCCCGTCGACATAGTCCATGACGATATAGGGCCGGCCGTCGGGGGCGACCCCGGCATCGATCAGCCGCGCGATCCCCGGATGGTCGAGCCGCGCGAGCAGGCGGCGTTCGCGCGCGAAGCTTTCGGCGCGCTCGGCGGCATCGACGCGCAGCAGCTTGAGCGCGACCTTCTGGTCGAAATCGGCGCCCGCACGGCGCGCCAGATAGACCTCGCCGAGCCCGCCGCGCCCGATCAACCGGTCGATCGTGAAGCCGCCGACATCCTGCCCCGACGCGAGCGAGGTGTAGGCGGCGGGCGCGGCTTCGGTGCCGAGCGGCGGCGGCGTCCCATCGAGGATGCCCTCGCCGCGCGACGCGGTGAGCAGCCCGCGCACCGCGGTGATGATGTCGGGGGCGAGCGCCGATCGGGTCAGCCGCCGGGTCTGGGTATCGGGGGGCAGGTCGACCAGTTCATCGAACAGCGCCTGGATGGCCTGCCAATCGTCCCGGTCGAGTCCCGCCATATGATGTCCCCCTGTCCTCGGTGTAGGGCAAGACAGGGAGAGGTCAATCGCCGGAATCGGGGCGTTATTCGGCCTCGGTGCTGAGCCCCAGCGCGGGGATGCCGATCGAGCGGCGGCCGCCGAAGTCCGAGCGGACGACGACCGCGCCATGTTTTTCCATATAGTCGACGAGGCGGCGGATGCGGCCCGGCGAGCGGGTGCCGTAAGCGCGGCCGAGCGCGTCGTCGTCGGGGCAGGGCAGCCCCTCCATCGCGGCGCGGCCGATCTGGACGAAGGGGGCGAGCATGTCGTCGGGCAGGCGCGATGCGGCGTCGAGCAGATCGGCCCAGCGCGCGTCGGCGGGGTCGAAGATGCCGCCCTTCGCCAGCGCGAAGCGGCGGCGGAACTGCGCGAGATCGAGCGGCACGCGCGCGAGCCGCGCCATGCGGCAGCGCACCGAGAAATCCTGGTAAAGGAATGCCTCGGGATGGAAGGCGCCGTCGGGGTCGGCGAGCATGTCGTGCAGCGCGGCGACGATGCCGGCCTCGATATCCTCGGCGGCGGCGGTCGCGGCGGCCTGTGCCGCCTCGACCTCTTCGGGGCTGAGCGCGGGATCGGGTTCGGTTTCGGCGAGCGCAAGGTCGTCGTCGTGCGCCGCGAATTGCCGCATCAGGTCGTGCGCGGGGACGGGTTTCGGCGGTGGGGGAGGGGGGGGCGGCATCGTCTCCAGCTCGGCGAAGAGCATGGTGCGCATGTCGTGCGGCTCGGCATCGGGCAGCGGCAGCAGGCTGTGCGTTCCGGCGCGGGTCGCGGTATGGGTCGCGCCGATGCGGATCGACACCGGGCGGCGCGAGATCGCGGGGCCGAGCCCGAGGAAATGGCCGCGGTCGAGGTCGCGGATCGCCTCGGCCTGTCGGCGTTCCATGCCGAGCAGGTCGGCGGCGCGCGCCATGTCGATGTCGAGGAAGGTGCGCCCCATCAGGAAATTGCTCGCCTCGGCCGCGACATTCTTCGCAAGCTTGGCGAGGCGCTGGGTCGCGATCGCGCCGGCGAGTCCGCGCTTGCGGCCGCGACACATGAGGTTGGTCATCGCCGACAGGCTGGCGCGGCGGACGGTGTCGGAGACGTCGCCCGAGGCGCTGGGGGCGAACATCTGCGCCTCGTCGACGACGACGAGCGCGGGAAACCAATGTTCGCGCGGGGCGTCGAAGAGCGCGTTGAGGAAGGCGGCGGCGCAGCTCATCTGCGCCTCGATGTCGAGGGTGTCGAGCGCGACGATCACCGAGGCGCGATGCTCGCGGATGCGGGCGCCCATCGCCGCGATCTCGCGCTCGCTATAGTCGCCGGCGTTGATCACGACATGGTTGTAGCGGTCGGCGAGGGTGACGAAATCGCCCTCGGGATCGATCACCACCTGCTGGACGAGGCCGGCGCTTTCCTCGAGGATGCGGCGCAGCAGGTGCGACTTGCCCGACCCCGAATTGCCCTGCACGAGCAGGCGCGTCGCGAGCAGTTCCTGCACGTCGATGCGGACCGCATTCTGCGCGGCGTCGGTTCCGATGGTGATGCTGCTGTCCACGATGGCTTGCCACTAACGGGGCGGGAGCGGGGTGGCAATGGTGGGGGGCATGCCATCGGTGTTGGACGCTGCCCGGACGCGGAGAAGCTCATTAATTCCTATGCGTACCGACGGGCGAGAGCACGTGGCCGTCCTGAGATCGTCGACTTTTGAGGATCGAACAAAGAGAGCGGATATTCAACACAATGTGATACGCCTAGGGCGTCAACTTAATCCATTAGCGGTTGGGTCTGAACTCGGCGATTTGAGTTTCCAAATGGGCACGCGTCGCATCAAGGGCATCCGCATTTGTCTTCGCCGATAGAGTTTCGCGCGATTTGCGGCCGAGGAAATAGGCGATGCGTTCGGCATTGGCGCCGCTTGGGTGTGGCAATCCGGCGAGGATACGGGACCCGTTGATATGGCCTTGCACAGAAAGGTGGAGAAGCGCTGCCTCCGCATGACTTCCTAAGGGCACCCATAGGGCACCTTCAATTTTTTCGGCTTCTTCGGCGAGATACCGTTCAATCATCGCGACAAGCAGGGGATGGCGCAGTGGGTTCGGGATGCCTGAATAGTTGCGACCATTGATATAAACTGGATAACGGAGCGCAGAGGTGAAATGCACATTTGCATTATCATCAAAGAACTCGGCGGCACTGGTCCGACCGAACAGTGCCGGAACCCCGATCGCATCAAGCATAGCGAGGAGATTGGCCCGCATAGGGCCACTGAAACTTGCGCTGCGCTTCGCTATTCCCAAGGCTTGCTTAAGCGTCGTGCCGGCTCGAAGCGCAGCCGCCAAAGCCTCAATTGCATTGGCAGCTTGAATACGACCCGGGGTTAGGCCGACCAGAACGAGTTCGGCCTTTTCTTCGACGTGATCGAAAGGCGCATAGTCGATAGTTAGGTCGCCTTCGGCCTCAAGAAGAAGGGCGGGCTCGGCGATCCCGGTGCGATAGGCTCGCGTATCGGCTCCAAGGACTGCGTCCCGAAAGCGTAATGGAAGCATGGCGGCGATCGTCCTATCTCAACCCATTTCTCTGCTGGCACCGGGAATGGGATGAGGGCATAACCTAACGTACGGGGGGAGCTCAAGTGAAGCAATTTTGGTTGATCCTGTTGGCGGTGCTGATGTCGAGCATGTTTGGCCTATATCTGGGCGCTAGCATCTCCCAACCCATGCTTCTCAGCAAGCCTGCCAAGAGTGTCCTCGCCCAAGCGGATCAGATCGACCGGGCGCTGCTGGATGGGCTGCAGGATCCCCGCAGCATCACCGAAGACATGCGCAAACTGCGCGTGCAAATCGCTAAACTTCCGAAAGGCAAGGGCGCCGAAATTGCGGTGGACGTCGATATCATCATGGAAAAACTTGCCGACCAGAATGCCAACTTCCAGTCAAAGCTTTGGAAGGCACACGAAGGCGTCGCGAAAGTGCGCGAGGATCTGAATCGTCAGGGCGAAGCGTCGAGCGACCTGCCTGCCACGATCTACGATCAGCTGCGTCGTTTCTTCAAATGGACTGGACCTGTAATCCTTTTGGCGATTTTTATTGTGTCGGTACTGCTTCTGGTACCCGCGACGCCGGCGTGGCTCGCGCAAGTGAAGGAGTTTGCCATCGGTCCAATTTCCGTCGCGCGTGACGTCGCCATGGTCAAGAGCAGCATTCGTCAATCGCTCGAGGCGATCGATGCAGCTGTTAGCTCGACCTATCAGCAAAAAAGCAAACAATTCGATCTCGACGCGTTGTTCGCACGGCTTAAGCTTGAAATAGACAAGCAATTTCTCAGCGAATTCAATGTCGATCTCAATAAAATTTCGCATCGGGCAACGCTGTATGTCCCTGGAATGACCGACGAACAGCTCGTGCAGGCAACGAATTATCTGCCGCGGCCAACAATAAACCCCGATAGGCCTGTCGTTGGCCGCCGATTTTCCGTTCGCTATGGGATCATTGGACGCACCTTTCGTCAGCGCATCGTCCTCTACAATTGGAAAGTCGACGGAACGCGCAATCGACTGGTGCGTCTCTGGGGGTTGACCCGTGGCGAAGCTTATAAGCAGGGCGGGAGCGCCAGTTCGCTGATGGCATTACCGATCCCGCCGGACGAGAACGTTGATCCTTTGGGCATTATTTTTCTGGAAGCGCATGGCGAAAATCTCCTGATGCCAGGGAAGGCTGTCTCGGATTTGGAATGTGAGGTCCAGGAGGATCCGAACGGGCGGCTGACGGCGGACAAAATCGCCCATGATAAGATCTGGGAGCCGCTTTGGTCGACGGGCCTAGTTCAGCCGCTATATGAAGCGCTTGAAGCGATGAAGCGCGAACTCACATGGGACACGCCGCTTGTTGGTCGCGACGGGCAATAAATCTGGCGAACTCAGATCCAGCAAGTAGGCGCGATCGAATCGCGCGCCATATTGGCGACGACTGTCGGGGATTGGTTTGAAACCAACGGCTTCGAAAAAACCGCGCGTCACTCTGTCGTCTTCGTCAAAGGTCACCCGCGCGCTGAATATGTTGCGATAGTGCCACTCCGCAGAAATCGCCTCTATCATTCTGCGGCCTACGCCTTGGCCCCGAGCACCAGGTGCGACGTACATGGTGGAAAGCTTGACGTCGTGATTTCCTTTGGGCGTCACGATGGCCCAACCGGAAGTAAACTTCCCTAGACCCGCCTGCCAGAGCTGCGCGCGCCCACTTTCGATATCGTCTAACCGCCGTTCGAGCCAATCAAGTCCGTCAGGGTATTGAACACCGAGCACTCCTAATGCGCTGCGTACGCAGCTGCGCTCAGGCACTAGGATCTGCGAGATCGTATCCACTAGACCAATTTAACAGGAAATGAGGATATTTCCATGGGGCTTGAAATGGAATTCGCTGTTTCCGCCATTTCAAACTGAAATCATAACCATATAGGTTATTTTCCTTGACATCGTCACGCTGATATGGCACATAACTCTCATCATGCAGAATTGCGAGTCGGGCCGGGGCCTCTTCCGATGGGAGGGGCTTTCCGGCCCTTTTGCTTTGGAGGCGGGCGATATGGACGAGGAAATCATTCCGAACCAGAAGGGGCAGTTGCAGGTTCGGGCGGTGCGGAAGAACGGGTGGACGGCGGCGAAGCGCGCGGCGTTCCTGGCCGAGCTGGCGCAGAGCTGTAACGTCAGCCGCGCGAACAAGGCGGCGGGGGTCGCGACGCGCAGCGCCTATCTGCTCCGCGCGCGCGATCCCGAATTTGCGCGGCAGTGGCAGGCGGCGCTGGAGATCGGTTACGAACGGCTGGAAATGGCGCTGGTCCGCCGTGCGTTACAGGTGGTCGAAGGGATCGATCTTGATGAGGGCGCGGAACCGGTCGAGAAAATGACGGTGGAGCAGGCGATGAACCTGCTCAACCTGCATCGCCGCAGCGTGCAGCAGGGGCATGCGTCGAAACGCCGGCAGCCCGAGCGGCATGTCGCGACGCAGGAGGAGACCGACGCGGCGCTGATCAAGCGGATCGGCATGGTGCTGCGCCAGCGCGCGGCGCGCGGGGCGTTGCCGCCGCCGTCTTCGTCTTCGCCGCCGCCGCCGAAGGACGGCGCCGGTCCGGACGCGCCGGAGCCGGTATGTGGTTGACCGACGCCGACCCCGACGCGACCGACGCGGTCACGCGGCAGTGGCGGTCGGACGACCTGATCGCGTGGCTGCGCAGCCTGACACCGAGGGAATTGCGCGATGTGCTGCGCGGGCTGACCGAGGGGCAGAAGGCCGAGCTGGTCCGGCGCTGGTACGGGTTCCAAAATGACGGGCAGCGTACCCCGCCGGGGGACTGGCGGATCTGGCTGATCCAGGCGGGGCGCGGGTTCGGCAAGACGCGGGCGGGCGCCGAATGGGTGAGCGAGGTGGCGCGCGATCGGCCGGGGGCGCGGATCGCGCTGGTCGCGGCGACGATCGCCGACGGGCAGCGGGTGATGATCGAGGGGCCGAGCGGGCTGCTGACCGTGGCGCGGTCGCACGAGACGCCGCGCTGGGTCGCGGGGCGGCGCGAGCTGCTGTTCGACAGCGGCGCGGTGGCGATGCTCTATTCGGCCGAGGCCGGGGAGGAATTGCGCGGGCCCGAACATCATGCGGCGTGGTGCGACGAGCTGGCGAAATGGCGGCGCGGGACGGCGGCGTGGGACAATCTGATGCTGGGGATGCGGCTGGGCGAGCGGCCGCGGGTGCTGGTGACGACGACGCCGCGGACCAATGCGGCGATGCGGCGCGTGCTGGCGGCGCCGGGCATGGTGCCGACCTATGGGCGGACGGGCGAGAATCCGCACCTGCCCGAAAGCTTCGTCGAGGCGATGCTGGCGAGCTATGGCGGGACGCGGCTGGGGCGGCAGGAGCTGGGCGGCGAGATGCTGGAGGATGTCGAGGGCGCGCTGTGGAGCCGCGCGCTGGTCGAGGCGTGCCGGGTCGATGCGGCGAGCGTCGGCAAGCCGGTGCGCGTGGTGATCGGGGTCGATCCGCCGGCGACCAGCGAAGGCGATGCGTGCGGGATCGTCGTCGCGGCGCTGCTGCGCGACGGGCGGCTGGCGGTGCTGGAGGATGCGAGCGTCGAAAAGGCGTCGCCTGGCGTGTGGGCGCAGGCGGTCGCCGCGGCGGCGGCGCGCCGGGGCGCCGACCGGGTGGTCGCCGAGAGCAATATGGGCGGCGAGATGGTGCTGGGCACGCTGCGCCAGGCCGATTGCACGCTGCCGGTGGTGCCGGTGCACGCGAGCGTCGGCAAGGCGCGGCGTGCCGAGCCGGTCGCGCTTGCCTATGAGCGCGGGCAGGTGGTCCATGCGGGGGTGTTCGGCGAACTGGAGGACCAGCTTTGCGGGTTCCAGGTCGGCGGCGGCTATGCGGGGCCGGGACGCTCGCCCGATCGCGCCGATGCGTGCGTGTGGGCGCTGGCGGAGTTGCTGCGCGGGATGGGAACGGCGGGGCCGGGGGTGCAAAAATTATAGCGCCGCTTTCGGGCGCGACGGGTCAGGAGAACATCATGAACTGGTTTGGCCGCAAGGCCGCGTCGACGGCGACGCGGCCCGCTTTGTCGCGGGTGTATGGCTCGTGGAGCGCGCCCGCGCCCTTGTCGTTCGAGGCGCAGGTGCGCAGCGGATATCTGGAGAATCCGATCGTGCGGCGCAGCGTGCAGCTGGTCGCCGAGGCGGTCGGCGGGGCGCCGCTGGAGGCGGGCGACCCGGCGCTCGGCGCGCTGGTGGCGGGCACGTCGGGCGGGCAGGGGTTGCTCGAGACGCTGGCGGCGCAGTTGTTGCTGCACGGCAATGGTTATGTGCAGATTTTGGGCGACGGCACGGGGGCGCCGGCGGAGCTGTTCGCGCTGCGCCCCGAGCGGGTGACGGTCGAGGCCGATGCGCGCGGCTGGCCGATCGCTTATCGCTACAAGGCGGGGGGTAGCGCGGCGGTGCTGGCGGCCGAGGATGGCGCGGGGCGGACCGCGGTCGTCCACCTGAAGGCGCCGCATCCGCTCGACGATCATTATGGCGCGGGGTGCCTCGGCGCGGCGGCGGCGGCGATCGCGGCGCATAATGCCGCGACGGGGTGGAACCGCAGCCTGCTGGAGAATGCGGCGCGGCCGTCTGGGGCGCTGGTGCATGATCCGGGCGACAAGGGCGTGCCGCTGTCGGCCGAGCAGGTCGAAAGATTGCGTGAGGAGCTGGCCGAGGGGTTTGCCGGCGGGGCGAATGCGGGGCGACCGTTGCTGCTGGAGGGCGGGCTTAGGTGGCAGGCGCTGTCGCTGTCGCCCGCCGACATGGATTTCCTGGAGCTGAAGCATAGCGCAGCGCGCGAGATCGCGATGGCGTTCGGGGTGCCGCCGATGCTGCTCGGGCTGCCGGGCGATGCCACTTACGCGAATTACAAGGAGGCGAACCGGGCGCTGTGGCGGCTGACGGTGCTGCCGCTGGCGGGGAAGATCTTGGGCGGCATCGCGCAGGGGCTGCGCGGGTGGTTTCCCGATGCCGCGCTGCGGGTCGACCTGAACAAGGTGCCCGCGCTGACCGAGGAACGGATGATGCTGTGGCACGAGGTGTCGGCGGCGGACTGGCTGACGGGTGAGGAGAAACGGGCGTTGCTGGGGGTAGGGTGATGCAGGACGCGAGGGCGATCCCCTCACCCAGCTTCGCCTAGGCAGCAAGCTGCCAAGGCTGCGCAACCCTCTCCCTAGATGGGAGAGGGGAAGGAAGGATCTCGACATGGATGAGGAAGAAGCGCTGGCGCGGCTGGTGGCGCTGGCGGGGACGGGTGTGGCCGACGCGGCGGTGCTGCGCGCGCTGATCGAGGAGGCGAGCGAGCTGGGGGCGCGGCGGGCTTTGGCGCGGCTGGGGCTCTCGGACGAGGCGGCGCGCGGCGACATGAGCGATTTGCGGCAGCTGCTGGGGGCGTGGCGCGACGCGAAGACGAGCGCGTGGAAGGCGGCGGTCGACTGGGCGGTGCGCGGGATGCTGGCGCTGCTGGTCGTCGGGCTGGCAGTGAAGCTGGGGCTGCCGGGGTTGCTGCGGTGAGGGGGGCGGTGGTGGAACAGGCCCTCCCCCAACCCCTCCCGCGAGCGGGAGGGAGGATCAGGTTCGCGGGCTATGCGTCGGTGTTCGACCGCGTCGATCGCGGCGGGGATGTGGTGCGCAGCGGCGCTTTTGCGCGCAGCCTGGCGGCGGGCGGGGCGGTGCCGCTGTTGTGGCAGCACCGGCCGGGGGCGGTGATCGGGACGATCGAGGGCTTGGCCGAGGATGCGCGCGGGCTGCGCGTGGTGGCGCGGGTGACGCATCCGACCGCGGCGGCGCTGGTCGCGCGCGGGGCGCTGACGGGCTTGTCGTTCGGATATCGGGTGACCGCGGCGCGCGGGAGCAATCCGCGCGAATTGCTGGGGCTCGACCTCGCCGAAGTGAGTTTGGTGGCGGCGCCGATGCAGGCGCTGGCGCGGGTGATTGCAATCGAAACATTGGCGGCGGGCGACAGGCCCTCCCCCAACCCCTCCCGCCTGCGGGAGGGGAGTCTTTTGGTGAAGGAGTGACGGGCATGGAGTTGGATATGGAAGTGAAGGCCGATGCGCTCGATGGGGCGTTCGATGCGGTGCTGGCGGCGGAGGCGGTCGATGATCTGAAGGCCTCGGTCGCGGCGTTGAAGGCGCAGGTCGATGCGCAGGCGGTCGCGGCGGCGCGGCTGCCGCTCGACGGGGCGAAGGCGGCCGATCCGGCGCGCGATGCGTTCGTCGAGCGGTACCTGCGCAGGGGCATCGATGCCGGCGTCGAGATGAAGAGCCTGTCAGGGGCGAGCGGCGCCGAGGGCGGTTATGCGGTGCCGCGCGAGATCGACGGGACGATCGCCGCGACACTGAAATCGTTGTCGCCGATCCGCAGCATCGCGACCGTCGTGCAGACTGGGACGAGCGGCTATCGCAAGCTGGTCGCGACCGGGGCGACCGGGGCGGGCTGGGTCGGCGAGACCGCGGCGCGGCCCGAGACCGGAACGCGCAGCTTTGCCGAGATCGCGCCGCCATCGGGCGAGCTTTACGCCAATCCGGCGGCGAGCCAGGCGATGCTCGACGATGCGATGTTCGATGTCGAAAGCTGGCTGGCCGACGAGATCGCGCGCGAATTCGCGGTGGCGGAAGGCGCGGCGTTTGTGAGCGGCAACGGGACGAACCGGCCCAAGGGCTTCCTCGACGCGGCGACGACCAACGAGGGTGACGGGGTGCGCGCGTTCGGGACACTGCAATATCTGGCGTCGGGCGCGGCGGGCGCCTTTGCGGCGTCGAACCCGCAGGACAAGCTGGTCGAGCTGGTCCATGCGCTGCGCGCCCCGTACCGGCAAGGCGCGGTGTGGGTGATGAACAGCGATACGCTGGCGCGAATCCGCAAGTTCAAGACGAGCGACGGCGCCTTCCTGTGGCAGCCGGGGCTGGTCGAGGGGCAGGCGGCGACGCTGCTCGGTTATCCGGTGGTCGAGGCCGAGGATATGCCGGCGGTGGGGGCGAACAGCCTGTCGATCGCCTTCGGCAATTTCCGCGCCGGGTATTTGATCGCGGACCGCGGCGAGACGCGCATTTTGCGCGACCCGTTCAGCAACAAGCCCTTCGTGCATTTTTATGCAACCAAGCGGGTGGGCGGCGCGATCATCAATTCGGAAGCGATCAAGCTGATGAAATTCGCCGCCAGCTGATCTGGCGCGCGATGCGGCGCCCGGCCCCGGTCCTTTCCCTTTCGGTAGGGGCCGGGCGCTTACCATTGTGTTCGTCTGCCGAGATTCGCCACAGATTTGCACGCGCTCAATCGGGCCGAGCAACCCCTCTGATAAATGCGGCAAGCTTGCTGTTCCGCAACGCGTCGATGCGGGTCATGCTTATGACAATGTCCGCTCCAACCATATTTCGATAGACATCGTTGGGATCGTCACGTCCCATTGCGACTTGGGCTCGACTGAAAAAAGCGATCACCCGCGCAATGTCTTCTGCCGGATACTTGCGGCTGGCAGCGCGCCTTAGAATGTCGTCAGAGAGAGTTCCAGCCAATGTGCTTTGAGGTGTGACGAGCATCTGCTTCTCGGATGGCAGAGCTTTCCATTCTCGCATCGCCGACGAGAGTTCGGCCAGAAGGCGGTAGGTTTCGAGAACCGGCCAGCAGCTTTCAATGGCCTGAACCACGCCTTTTTCGTCAGCGCCGTTGCACTTGCTCAGGTCAGTGCGTTCGTCCGGGGCAATATTTCGATCGCCTATGCCCTGATCGATGATCTCCTTCAGCGGTCCGCTGAATGGTTCGCTGTACATGTTTTGGGCGAGCAACGGCTGGGGCGCCGCTCCGATGCCAAATATCAACAGCCCGATCATCCGTTTTCGCATGGCTGGCAGCCCTGTGCTTCTGCGCATCCGCCGTCAAGCGGCTGCTCATTTTGAATGGAAAGGATGGCATGACCATGCCGACGATATTTTTTGCCGACCTGGTGCGCGAGACGAGCGGCGCGACGGGCACGGGACCCTTTGCCCTGAGCGGCGCGGTGGCGGGGCATCGGCGGTTTGCCGATGCCGTGCCCGGCGGCGCGAGCTTTCACTACAGCATTGCCGGGGTGCGGCACGAAGGCGAGTGGGAGGTCGGGACCGGCGGGCTCGATGCCGAAGGACGGCTGCGGCGCGATGCCGTCGCGGCGTCGTCGAACGGTGGGGCGCCGGTGGTGTTTTCGGCGGGGATCAAGACGGTCGCGCTGACCGTCGGCGCGGGGTGGCTGACGGCGACCGATGGCGCGCTGGCGGCAGCGACCGCCGGGGTTGCCACCAACGGCGCGGCGCTGACGGCGGCGGGGGTGACGATCGCGGCGCACGGCGCGGCGATCGGCGCGGTGCAGGCGGCGATTGCCGCGCATGACGGTGTGCTTGCGGGCAAGCAGCCGATCTCGACCGGCCATGCGGCGGCGACCTCTGTCGAGGCGGCGGACAGTGTCACGGTGCGGCGCGGCAGCGGCTGGGTGAATGTACCGGCGACGGCGCTGGTCCATCAGCGCAGCGGTGGTGGCTTCGTCTGCGCGGGCAATCTGGGGGTCGGCGACGACGCGCCGGGGCAGCGGCTGGTGGTCAAGGGCAGTTCGGCGGTCGACGGCAGCGCGCCGGTGGTGGCGGAGATTGCCGATACGCAGGCGGGAGCCGCAGGCTGGACTGCGAACGCGGTCTTTGCCGCGCTCAATTTTCGCAGCGCCGACGGGTCGGTGACGGGCGCCGGGGTGCGCGCGCAGATCGCGGCGACGATGCCGGTGGCGCATGGCGGGCAGACCGACCTGAAGCTGAGCGCGTCGGGGGTGACCTTGCTCGACCGCGCGGTGGTGCTCGAAAGTTCGGGACGGTTCCGGCCCGGCACCGACAATAGCCAGCAGCTCGGCGGCGCGAGCCAGCGCTGGTCGACGGTCTATGCGGCGACGGGGACGATCAACACGTCCGATGCGCGCGACAAGCATTGGCAGGGCGCGGCGAGCGCGGCGGAGATACGCGCGGCGCGGCGGATATGGGGTGAGCTGGGTTTTTTCCAGTGGACCGACGCGATCGACGCCAAGGGCGCCGATGCGGCGCGGCGGCACTTCGGGGTGCGGGCGCAGGCGGTGTGGGACATCATGGCCGACGAGGGGCTGGTCGATCCGGTCGGCGACGACGGGCGGCCGGGGCGGACCCCCTATGCCTTTCTGTGTTTCGACCGGTGGGAGGATGGCGCGGGCATCTGGCACGACCGGTTCGGGGTGCGCGGCGACCAGCTGGCGCTGTTCCTGATCGCCGGGCTGGCGAGCGAGATCGCGGCATGATCGGGGCGCGGGCGCTGGGCGCTGGCGCGATCGCCGATGCGGGTTTGCGCGACCTGGCGAGCGAATATCCGGGGCCGCGGGTCGGCGCGGCGCGCGGCGACGCGCGCGGGCGGACGGCGGGGTCGCAGGCGAGGGAGCGGGTGGTGCGGGTGCGGCGGGACGGGCGGCTGGTGTGAGGCTTGCCGATCCTCCCTGTGACCGCAGGTCATG
>NZ_LMGF01000003.1:120925-121144 GCF_001427085.1 Sphingopyxis sp. Root1497 | reverse complement strand
GCCGACGCCGTCAGGCGTCGTGCAAGCTTTCGGCCCCTCCACCACCGCCTGCGGCGGCGGTCCCCCTCCCCATCGCTTCGCGACAGGGAGGATTGGCGGCGCAACATGATCGAGGGGAAATGACATGGGTTTGATGATCAAGGACCCGGGGGCGCGGGTCGATTATGCGTTTGATTGGGGCGATGCCTATGTCGACGGACAGGTGATCGTCGCGGCGAG
>NZ_LMGF01000003.1:114249-120900 GCF_001427085.1 Sphingopyxis sp. Root1497 | reverse complement strand
GGCGGGCGGCGTCGCGGTGTCGGGGGCGAGCCATGATTTGCTGCGCTGCGCGGCGACGTTGGACGGCGGCGAGGCGGGGGGCGTCTATCGGGTGACCAACCGGGTAACGCTGAGCGACGGGCAGATCGACGAGCGATCGCTGACGCTGCGGGTGGAGGAACGCTGATGATATCGCAGATCGAGAAAGGCGCGGCGCCGGTGGGCGTCGCCGAGGCGAAGGCGTGGCTGCGGCTGGGCGCGGGACAGGACGATGCGGTGGTCGCGGGGCTGATCCGCAGCGCCGCCGACCTGTGCGAGGCGTTTACCGGGCAGATGCTGATCGTGCGGACGGTGCGCGAAGAGATGGTGGTGACGCACGGCTGGACGCGGCTCGCCAAGCGGCCGGTGGTCGCAATCGACGCGGTGACGGGGCTGGTCGGCGAGGCGGAGATCGTGCTGGCGGACGACGACTGGCGCGCCGACATCGACCGCGATGGCGGCGCGCGGCTGGCGATCGATGCGCCGGGCGACGCGACGCGGGCGCGCGTGACCTATCGCGCCGGGCTGGCGGCCGATGCGAACGGCGTGCCCGAGGCGATCCGCCAGGGGCTGATCCGGATGATCCAGCATCTGCACGAGGCGCGCGACGATGGCGCGCGCGAGGTGCCGGCGATCATCGCGGCGCTGTGGCAGCCGTGGCGTCCGTTTGGCCTGAGAGCAGGCGCGTGGCGATGAGCGCCGAACAGGCGGTGCGCGCGCGGGCGCTGGCGCTGCTGGCGGACGACGCGGCGCTGGCGGGGCTGGTCCACGGGGTGTTCGACGGGGTGCCGGCACGGGCGAGCGCCCCCTATGTCAGCGTCGGCGCGGCCGAGGGGAGCGATTGGGGGACCAAGGATGTCGCGGGACGCGAGGTGCGGCTGACGCTGGCACTGGTCGGGGTCGGCGCGGCGGCGGGCGATGGCGCGGCGGGGCGGATCGAGGCGCTGGTGCCGGGGCTGCGCGGTGAAGGCGATGGCTGGAGGGTCGTCGGCGCGCGGGTGGTCCGGACGCGGTTCGGCTTTGCGAAGGATGGGGGGTGGCGGCACGAGATCGTCGTGCGGTGCCGGTGTCTGGTGGGGTGAGGCGATACGTCGCCCCCGCCTTCGCGGGGGCGACGGTAGTTTTGCTGCACCTTATGCTGCGGCCTCGCCGCGGCGCTTATTCGCCGCCGGGCAGGGTGTTGGTCGAGCTGTAATCCTTGAACTTGTCGGTGAAGTTCGCGTGATAATCCTCGATCTGCATGTCGGCGTCGTCGGTGGCGTTTTTCTCGCTGTCGCCGGCGGCGCGGCCGAAGGCGATCACCGCGGCGCGGAAGGCGTCGCGCTCGGACGAGCAGGTCGATTTCAGCGCCATTTCATATTCGGCCTCGCCCATCTTGGCCTCGAGCGACTTCTTCATGTCGTCGCGCAGGCATTTGGTGAAGGCGGCACGCGTCGTGTCGACGCTGGCGGTCGACGCCGGCGCCATGGTGGCCAGAAGTATCGTTGCAATCAGCATCCTGCGACTCCCCGTTTACGCATGATTTTATGTTGAGGAGATTAGACGATGGCAATCGAAAATGGGAGCGCCTTTTTGCTCAAGATCGGCGATGGCGAGGTACCGCCGGCGTACCAGACGGTCGCGGGTTTGCGGACGACGCAAATGTCGGTGAACGGCGAGGCGGTCAACGTCACGACCAAGGACAGCGGCGGGTGGCGCGAGCTGTTGTCGGGCGCCGGGGTGCGCTCGGTTTCGGTGAGCGCGGCGGGGATCTTTACCGGGTCGGACGCCGAGGTGCGGGTGCGCGGCCATGCCTTGTCGGGGGCGATCGACGCCTATGAACTGGCGTTCGAGAGCGGCGAGCGGATGCAGGGGCGGTTCCTGGTGACGCGGCTCGACTATGCCGGCGATTATAATGGCGAGCGGCAATACACGCTGAACCTCGAGAGCAGCGGTCCGGTGGTGAGCCTGTGACCGGGGTGGCGGCGAACAGGCTGCGCGGCGAGGCCGAGCTGCGGGTCGGCGAAACGGCGTTCGTGCTGCGGCCGAGCTTTGCAGCATTGGTCGCGGCGGAGGACGAGTTGGGGCCGCTGTTCGCGCTCGTCGAGCGCGCGGCGGATGGCCGGCTGGGGCTGGGCGAACTCGCGGCGCTGTTCTGGCATTGCGTCGAGGGACGGCCCGCGGCGCTGACGCGCGAAGCGGTGGGCGAGGCGGTGGTGGCGCAGGGGCTGGCCGCGGTGACGCCGGCGCTGCGCGTGCTGCTCGGCCAGATATTGCAGGGACGATGAGCGACGCGTTCGGGCCGGGCGCGGTGCGGCTGGCGGGGGTGATGGCGCGCGTCGCGGGATGGCTGCCCGGCCAGTTCTGGGCGGCGACCCCCGCCGATGCGGCGGCGGTGCTGGCGGCGTGGGCCGACGAGGATGGCGCGGCGATGCCGATGGCGCGCGATGTGCTGGGCGCGATGATGGAGGCTTTTCCCGATGGGTAACGAGATCGACGAGATGCTGGTGACGGTGCGCGCCGACACGAGCGTCTTCCAGCGCGACGTCGCGGCGATGCGCGCGGCGCTGGAGGGGCCGCTGATCGCGGGCGCCGATGCCGCGGGGCGCGGCATCGAGCGCGCGCTGAGCCGGGCGATCCTGACCGGCAAGCTGGGGTTCGAGGATCTGAAGCGCGTCGCGCTGTCGGTGATGGCCGACATCGCGCGCGCATCGATTTCGAACGCGCTGGGGGGCGGGCCGCAGGGCGGCGGGGGCAGTGGCGGCCTGTTGGCGCTGGCGACGTCGATCGTGCAGGCGCTGCTTGGCGCGCCGGGGCGCGCGACGGGCGGGCCGGTGAGCGCGGGGCGCGCGTACCGCGTCGGCGAGCGCGGACCCGAGCTGTTCGTGCCGACCGCGAGCGGGCGGATCGAGCCGGCGACGGGCGGGGCGGTGCGCAACATCGCGATCACGGTCAATGTGCGCGGCGAGGGCGGTAGCGAGCCGGCGCGGCTGGCGCAGACCGGACGGCAACTGGCGCGCGCGGTGCGGCGCGCGGTGGAGGCGGACTGATGGGCTGGGCATTGGTGGCGGCCGAGCCGCATCACAGGAAGGGGTGGATCAAGCGCTTCGATCCGCGGTTCTGGACGGTTGATTTTGCGCGGCCGATGATGGCGAGCGTCGTGACGACGGCGCCGGCGGCGCTGCGGGTGGAGACGGTCTTTTATCAAAAGCAGGATCTGGCGGGGCTGATCTGGGCGGCCGAGGATCGCTGGGATCATTCGTTGCTCGCTTATGAAACTAGCCGCGATTTCCGGCATTGCCAGCTGAGCTTTCGCTGGCGGTCGGGCGGGGTCAAGCCGCTCGATGCGCTGCACGGGCCGACGCTGACGATCGAGGGGCGCGATGCGGAAGGGGAGGCGCGTGCCTGGTATGTGCGGCTGTGGAACTATGCCGAGGGGACCGGCGATGATGCGCTCGTCAGCCTGAATTTCGATGCGCTCGACGGCGGCTATCTGCTGCCCGGCGAGGCCGATCGGGTGTGGGCGGGCGACATCGACCGGATGTTCGTGTCGCTGGTGCCGCCGGGCTATGACGGCAGCGACGGGGTGCTGACGGCGCCCGTCGCGGGCTGGGCCGAGATGAGCGAGATCGCCTGTTCGGGGTCGGGATCGGTGCTGGCGATCGGCGATGCGATGCTGCCCGAACATGGGCTGGGGATGACGAACGGCTATGACGATGCTTATCACCTGACCCCGGCGCGGGTGGTGCGGCAGATCGTCGCGCTCGGCTATCGCGGTGACGTCGTCCATTATGTCGGGATGAGCCACTATATGCGGCTCGAGGCGTCGGGAGAGGGCTTTTACGCGAGCCTGGCCGGCGGGACGATCAATGCGCCGTGCGCAGCGTGGCATGCGAGGTTCGCCGACGCCTGCAAGGACGCGGGGTTGGGGGTGATCTGGTCGCTGTCCTATGAATATTTCGACGAATATTGCTGGAACGACTGGAAGCAGCGTGATGCCGAGGGCGCGCCGGCGCTGACCGGATGGGTGCCGCCGTCGACCCTGTTGTCGCCCGCCAATGCGGTGGCGATGGGCTATCTGCAGCTGGTGGCGCGGGCGTTCGTCGGGGTGGCGGTGGCGGCGGGGCTGCCGGTGAAATTCCAGGTCGGCGAACCCTGGTGGTGGGTCAATCCGGGCGGTAAGATTTGCGGTTACGATGCCGCGACGACGGCGGCGCTCGGCGGGACGAGCGTCGCAATCCCCGACCTGCGCGCGGCGCTCGACGGCGGACAGCGAGCGATGCTCGATGCGTTGGGGGCGTTGCTCGCGGTCTCGACCGCGGCGCTGGTCGCGGCGGCGCGCGACGAGGCGGGGGCCGCCGGGCTGGTGAGCCATTTGCTGGTGTTCCTGCCGACGGTGTTCGACCCCGCGGCGCGCGAGGTGCGGCGGGCGAATGTTCCGGTCGGATGGGCGGCGCCGGCTTTCGATGTGCTCCAGCTCGAAGATTATGACTGGGTGACCGGCGGGCGTGGGGCCGAGACCGGACCGGCGCGGAGCGCGATGGTGGCGCGGCTGGGCTATCCGATTGACGAACAACATTATTTTTCGGGGTTCGTGCTGCGGGCGGAGGATCGCGACCAATGGGCGGCGATCGCCGAGGCGGCCGGGGCGAGCGTGCGCACGGGGGTGGCGCGCACGTTCGTCTGGGCGCTGCCGCAGGTCGCGCGCGACGGGTTCGTCTGGTTCGACGGGGAGGATGACGTGCAGGCATTTGATGCGGTGGATTTCCCGCTGGCGATCGGGCGCGAGGCGCTCAGCGTGACCGAATTTTCGACCCAGATCGTGAGCTCGCCGTCGGGGCACGAGCAGCGCGCGAGCGAATGGGCCGAGGCGCGGATGCGCTACGATGCGGGGCCGGGGGTGCGGTCGGAGGGTGACGTGCGGGCGCTGGCCGACTTCTTCCGCGCGCGGCGCGGTGCGGCGCGGGCGTTCCGGTTTCGCGATCCGTTCGACCATGGGTCGGCGGCGGATGGCGGGTTGCCGGCCGCGTCCGACCAATGGCTGGGGACCGGCGACGGGAGCCGACGGCAGTTTGCCTTGGTGAAGCGTTATGGCGCGGGCGAGGCGGTGCAGGAGCGGGCGATCCGCCTGCCGGTCGCGGGCAGCGTCAGGGTGTCGGTCGACGGGATCGAGACGGCGGCGTTCGTGGTCACCGGCGATGGCGAGGTGCTGCTCGATGTCGCGCCTGCCATCGGGGGCGCGGTGCGCGCAGGGTTTCGTTTCGATGTGCCGGTGCGTTTCGCCGAGGATCGGCTGGAGGTGAGCCGCGCGACCTTTCTGGCGGGCGAGATGGCGACTGTGCCGCTGGTCGAGGTGCGGGCGCCCCAAGGGATTTCGGGGTGATGCCGGCGGCGCCCGACTGGCTGCGTGAGGAGTTGGTGACGCTCGCCTGGTGCTGGCGGCTGGCACGGCGCGACGGGGTGGTGGTGGGGCTGACCTCGCACGACCGCGACCTGATGCTGGGCGGCACACTGTATCGCGCGGCGCCGGGGATGAAGCCGTCGGCGCTCGAGACGAGCGACAGCCTAGATGTCGAGACGATGGACCTGGAGGGCGCGGTGTCGAGCGCGGCGATCGCCGCCGCCGACCTCGACGCGGGACGCTGGGACGGCGCGCAGCTGGCGCTGATGGTGGCCGACTGGAGCGCGCCCGACGCGGCGCCGGTGGTCGTGGCGCGCGGCGAACTGGGCGCGGTCGAGCGACGGGGATCGGCCTTCGCCGTGGAATTGCAGGGCGTGATGCGGTCGCTCGACGGGCCTGCCTGCCCGGCGACGTCGCCGTCGTGCCGCGCGGCGTTGGGCGACCGGGCGTGCCGGGTCGACCTGGCGCCCCTGACGCATATGCGACGGGTGGTCGCGGTCGACGGGCGCGCGGTGACGCTCGACGCGCCGGTCGCGGCGGGGACGATGGCGTTCGGCGAATTGCTGTGGATCGAGGGCGCGGCGTGCGGGCTGGCATCGCCGGTGATCGCCGACGACGGGGCGGTGCTGGTGCTGGCCGATGTTCCGGGGGTTCTGCCCGTATTGCCAGCGCGGGTGCGGCTGACCGAGGGGTGCGACCGGCAATTGGCGACGTGCGGCGCACGCTTTGCCAATTCGGTGAATTTTCGCGGCGAGGCGCATCTGCCGGGCAATGACCTGCTGACGCGCTATCCGGGTGGATGAGCTTGGTTGCCGTGCCTTTGCGGCGGCGCGGGCGATGGTCGGGGTGGGGTTCCGGTTGCAGGGAAGCGATCCGGCGACGGGGCTAGACTGCGTGGGGCTGGTGTGGGCGGCCTATGCCGTGGCGGGGAAACGGCTGGTGCGGCCGGGCGATTATCCGCTGCGCGGGTGGGCGCGGGGGCGGGTCGAGGCTGGGCTCGCTGATGCCGGGTTCGGGCCGGTGGCGGATGGGCGCGTCGGCGATGTCGCGTTGTTCGCGTTGGCGGCGGGGCAGTTTCATCTGGGGCTGATCGGACCCGCGAGCCTGGTGCATGGGCATGCCGGGCTGCGGCGGGTCGTCGAGACGCCTTTGGGTGATGAGCTTTGGGAGGCGGAGCGGTGGCGGCTCAAGGTCGGGAGCGGACATGAAAATCCTCCCTGTCGCGAAGCGATGGGGAGGTGGCAGCGGCATAG
>NZ_LMGF01000003.1:106958-114243 GCF_001427085.1 Sphingopyxis sp. Root1497 | reverse complement strand
GGGGCCGACGCCGTCAGGCGTCGTGCAAGCTTTCGGCCCCTCCACCACGCTCTTCGGGCGCGGTCCCCCTCCCCATGGCCTATGGCCACAGGGAGGATTTATATGCCCGCTACCGCGCGAAATCGGCCATCGCGCGGCGTCCCGCACCCCCCCTTTTTCGAGGAGCATAGTCATGGCAACCTTGGTGCTGTCGGTCGTCGGTCAGGTGATCGGCGGGCCGATCGGGTCGGCGATCGGCGCGTTCATCGGGCAGCAGATCGACGCCGAAATCTTCAAGCCAAAGGGGCGCGAAGGGCCGCGGCTGGCCGATCTGAAGGTGCAGGCGTCGACCTATGGCCAGCCCATCCCGCAATTGTTCGGGACGATGCGCGTCGCCGGCAGCGTGATCTGGGCGACCGATTTGATCGAGCGGCGTGAGAAGCATGGCGGCGGCAAGGGGCGGCCGTCGACGACCGAGTATAGCTATGCGGTGTCGCTCGCGGTGGCGCTGTCGTCGCGGCCGGTGCGTGCGATCCGGCGCATCTGGGCCGACGGCGACCTGCTGCGCGGGACGAGCGGGACGTTCCGCGAGCGCTGCGCCTTTCGCTGGTACGACGGGAGCGAGGACCAGCCGGTCGATCCACTGATCGCCTCTGCGGTCGGCATCGGGTCGGCGAGCGCGTTTCGCGGGCTGAGCTATGCGGTGTTCGAGGACCTGGAGCTGGCGAGTTTCGGCAACCGCATTCCGGCGCTGAATTTCGAGGTCGAGGCCGATGCGGGTCCGATCGATGCGGGGCTGGTCGGCGATGCGCTGCTCGGCGAGGCGGGGCGCTGCACGGGACGCACCGCCTTTTCGGGCTATGCGGCGTCGGGCGACCGGGTGCGCGAGGCGCTGGCGCCGCTGTTCGAGGCCGACGGGGTGCGGCTGGTCGGGGCGGCGGACGGTTGGACGCTGGCGCCGACGGGACTGGCCGGCGATCCGGTGGCGCTGGGCGATTTCAGCGAGGCGCGGCGGATATCATCGGCGCGCGACGGGACCGAAGTGTGCCGGGCGCCGCTGTCGGCGCTGCCCGGGGCGATCCGGCTGCGGCATTACGAACCCGAGCGCGACTATCAACTCGGCCAGCAGAGCGCGCTGGTCGCCGGCGGCGGGCGGCGCGAAGACCGGATCGACCTGCCGGCGGTGCTGCCGGCGGGCGGTGCCCGGGCCCTGGCGCGGCAGATCGCCGCGGCGGCGGCCGACGGCCGCGAAACACGGGTGTGGCGCGGCGACCTGGCCGCGTTGGCGCTGCCGGTCGGCGGGGTGGTGACGTTGAACGATGCGAGCGCGTGGCGCGTGGCGTCGCGGACGGTCAAGGATGGCGAGGTCAGGATCGAGCTGCTGCGTCACCAGCCGGTGACGATCGCGGACGGGGAGGTCGATCCGGGGGTATCGGTGTCCGCGCCCAACTGGCCCGACAGCGAAGGCGTGGTACGGCTGTTCGACCTGCCGAACCTCGGCGGCGGCAGCGCGACCGCGCCGCAGATCCTGGTCGCGGCGGCAGGAGGCAATGACGGGTGGCGCGGGGCCGAGACATGGCTGGTTCCGGCGCCGGGCGCCGAGCCGATCCCGGTCGGGACGATCCGCCCCGCCGCGGCGCTGGGAGCGCTGGCGGCGGCGCTGGGTCCCGGCGACGCGACGCTGTTCGACATGGAACATAAAATATTGGTTTCGCTGATGAATCCGTCGATGGTTCTGATGTCGGTCGACGATGCGGCGCTGCTCGGCGGCGCGAATCGCGCCATGATCGGCGACGAGTTGATCCAGTTCGGTGTCGCCGAAGCGCTGGGCGAAACGACCTGGCGGCTGTCGCGCCTGCTTCGCGGGCGGGCGGGGACCGAGCGGGGCGCGGCGCATGCCGCCGATACGCCCTTTGTCCTGCTCGACGATGCGGCGCCGTTTCTGCTTCCCGATGCGCTGGCGGGTTGGGCGGATGGCGGCATGGCGTCACTGCAATGGGCGGCGCGCGGCGGCGCCGAACTGACCGAGGTGGCGGTGCCCGATACGGCGGCGGCGCTGCGCCCGCTGGCGCCGGTGCATGGCGCCGTCGCCGACGATGGCGCGGGCGGGATGCTGGTCGCATGGGTGCGGCGGAGCCGGACCAATACCGGCTGGCGCGACGGGATCGACCTGCCGCTCGGCGAAGGACGCGAGGCCTGGCGGGTGATGGCAGAGCCTCCGGTGGCGGGCAGCGGTCCGTGGGAATGCCCCGCCGCATCGCTGCACCTCGGCGCGGCGGAGGTCGCGGCGCTGCCGCCCGGTACAAGTCTCGCGATCTGCCAGGTCGGCGATTTTGCCCTGTCGCTGCCGCTCATTCTTCCCCTCGATTGAAAGGATTAGGTGATGACCGACCTGTCGAGCACGGCGCGTTTCGCGCTGCCCCTGTTGGCGATGGCGCAGGCGCAGAAGGAGGTAACGCACAATGAGGCGCTGACCCTGCTCGATGCGCTGGTACAGCCGGTGGTCGAGGACGGGCCGCAGACCGTCCCGCCCTCCGCACCGGTCGCCGGGCAGGGCTGGATCGTCGGTGCGGGGGCCAGCGGGGCGTGGGCCGGCAAGGATGGCGGGCTGGCCTTGTGGACCAGCGGCGGATGGCGCTTCGTCGCACCGCGGCCGGGCATGCGGACACACCGGCTAAGCGACGGAAGCTGGCTGCGCTTCGACGGTGTGGCATGGGTTGAACCCGGCCCGATCGCGAGTCCGGCGGGGGGAGCGACGGTCGACTCCGAAGCGCGTGCGGCGATCGCCGCGCTGATTCTGGCTCTTGTCGGCCATGGTCTTCTGATTTAAGGCTGAATTTACCTATTATCGCCCGGCAAGTGCGGCTTTTTGGCAACAGATTGGCAATTTGTTCGCTTGCGCGGAACCAAAGGCGGGGGTAGGACGTCTGCGAGACGTAAATCTCAATTGAAAGGGGAATCTACTATGAGGAAGCTTGCCGCCGCCGTGGCGTTGGCCTCCACCGCCCTTGCGACGCCTGCTCTGGCGCGCGACGACTCCTGGTACGTAGGAGTTGGGGGTGGTGTCATGATCGTCGAAGATCTCGATCTCGACATCGGCACCTTCAACAATGCAGGTACGCTCGACCACAAGAAGGGTTACGACTTCGAAGGCGTCGTCGGCTATGATTTCGGCGGTTTCCGCGCGGAAGTCGAAGTCGGCTACCGCGAAGCCGACATCAAGGCCGGCCGTTTCAACACCCCCGGCATCCCGGGTTCGGCCAATGGCACGGGTAACCTGGTTACCGGCAGCTATGCCATGAATGGCGATTCGAACGCGCTGAGCTTCATGGTCAACGGCATGCTCGACTTCGGCGACGATGACGGCCTTCAGGGCTTCGTCGGCGGCGGCGCCGGTGTGGCTCGCGTCGATGTCGCTCCGGTCTTCGCCGGTCCGTTCCTCGACGATTCGGACACCGGCTTCGCATGGCAGGCCATTGCGGGCGTTCGCGCTCCGCTGACCCGCAACATCGATGTCGGCCTGAAGTATCGCTTCTTCAACGCCAGCAACCTCGACCTGGTCGATCAGCGCGGCCGCGACGTTTCGACGCGCTTCCGTTCGCACTCGATCCTCGGCACGCTGACGTTCAACTTCGGTGGTGCGGAACCGGTGGCACCGACGGCACCTCCGCCGCCCCCGCCGCCTCCGCCGCCCCCGCCTCCGCCGCCCCCGCCCCCGCCGCCGCCTCCGCCGGTTTGCGAGCCTGGCCCGTACATCGTCTACTTCGACTGGGATCAGTCGAACATCACGCCCGAAGCGGCGTCGACGCTGGACAACGCCATCAGCGCTTACAACCGTGGCTGCTCGGGTACGCAGGTTTGGCTCGCCGGTCACGCTGACCGTTCGGGTTCGGCCAAGTACAACGTCGGTCTGTCGGAACGCCGCAACACCGCGGTTCGGAGCTATCTCACCGCTCGCGGTATCTCGGATGGCTCGATCAGCGCAGAAGCGTTCGGCGAAAGCCGCCCGGCCGTTGCAACCGCCGACGGCGTCCGCAACGACCAGAACCGCCGCGTGGAAATCAAGTACGGCCCGGGTTCGGGCAACTAAGATTTCCCGCCCGGTTGGGTTGGAACCAAAAGAGGGGCGGTACCGAAAGGTGCCGCCCTTTCTTTATGCGCGCGGCGGGTCGGGCGTTGTCCGGTCCGGCGCGCTTTTTGTTTGCGCCGTCTCTATAATGTTATACCATAACAAAAGATCGGTGACCGCTTGCGAGCGGCGCAAGGGGGCCGATCGATAGCGGGACCCGGCTGCGACGATCGACAATGTCGTGCCGGCGCCACGCTTCGACAGGGAGAGAGACGATGCGCCGACGTCGCAGCATTTTCCGGAGCGATCCTAATGCCAGTCCGGTGATCAACACCACCCCGCTGATCGACGTGATGCTGGTGATGCTGGTGATGTTCATCATCACCATCCCGTCGCCGACGCACATGGTCGACATCACGTTGCCGGGCGAAATCGACGGACCGACCGACGTGCGGGACGAGAACCGCATCACCGTCGATACGGCGGACACGATCCGCTGGAACGGCGAGGCGGTCGACCTCGCGCAACTGGGCAAGCTGGTGAAGCTCGCGTCAGATCGTGCCGAGCCCGCGACGCTGATGTTCGAACCCGAGGCGCGGGCGCGCTATTTGCGGGTCGACCAGGCGATCGGCGCGATCCGCCGCAACGGCGGCAGCAAGCTCGCCTTTCCCGGAATACACCAATATGGCGGGTTGATCTGAGCGGCGCGGTGCCTGCTGCCGGTCAGGCGGCGGGGGCCGTCCCGGGCCGCAGATAGGTCAGCATATAGTTGACATAATCGACCTTGCCGAGCGGCACGCCCATGTGGCGGAGCACGGCATAGGCGGCGACGAGGTGGAAATAATATTGCGGCTGCGCCCAGTCGCGGACGTAAGTCGACGCGGTCATGTCGAAGGCCATGCCGTTGGGCAGGTCGAAGCCCACGGGGCGGCCGGGATCGCTGTCGATGGTCGCGGCGTCAACGCTGTCGAGCCAGGCCAGCGTCGCGGCGAGCTGCGCCTGGAGGCCGGCGAAGTCGGCGGCGTCCTCTGCGAATTGCGGGGCACCGGCGGCGCCGAGGCGGGTGAGCGCCTGGATCGCCTGCTGGCACGAGAAGCGCACCTGCGACGCGAGCGGGAACATGTCGGGGGCGAGCCGCGCGGCGATGAACTGCAGCTCGCCGACGCCGTTTTCAGCACCCCAGCCGAGCGCCTTGTCGAGCTGCGCCGACAGCGCGCGGAGGCCGTTGCGATAGGCGGGTACCGTGAAGTCGTAGAGCATCGTCTTGTCCTTCGAAGGGGAAACGGGGGAGGTCAGGCGGCGTGTTTGTCCTGGAACTGGAGCCGCGCGAGGCGGGCGTAGAGGCCGTCGGCGGCGACGAGCGCGTCATGCTTGCCCTCCTCGACGATGCGGCCGTCGTCCATCACGATGATGCGGTCGGCGGCGCGCACGGTGGCGAGGCGGTGCGCGATGACGATCGTCGTGCGGTCGTGCATCAGCGCCTCGAGCGCGTCCTGCACCAGCTTTTCGGATTCGGCGTCGAGCGCCGAGGTCGCTTCGTCGAGCAGCAGCAAAGGGGCGCGGCGGAGCAGCGCGCGGGCGATGGCGACGCGCTGGCGCTGGCCGCCCGAGAGGCGGGCGCCGCCCTCACCCATGAAGGTGTCGAGCCCCTGCGGCAGCTTGGCGAGAAACTCCTCGGCATTGGCGGCGCGCGCCGCATCCCACAATTGCTCGTCGGTGGCGTCCCAATTGCCGTAGCGCAGATTGTCGCGCGCCGAGGCGGCGAAGATCACCGTTTCCTGCGGCACCATCGCGATGCGCGCGCGGATGTCGGCGGGGTCGGCGTCGATCAGCGGAATGCCGTCGAGCAATATGCTGCCGCCCTGCGGATCGTAGAAACGCTCGGCGAGCTGGAAGAGGGTCGACTTGCCGGCGCCCGAAGGGCCGACGATCGCGACGGTCTCGCGCGGGGCGATCGCGAGGCTGAAGTCATGGAGCGCGGGGGCGTCGGGGCGGGTCGGGTAGCGGAATTCGACATTGCGGAACTCTAGCGTGCCGAGCGGCGGGTCGGGGAAGCGGCGCGCGTTGGCGGGCGGCGCGATGCTGGGTTCGGCGTTGAGCAGCTCGGAGAGGCGTTCGGCGGCGCCGGCGGCGCGCAACAGGTCGCCATAGACTTCGGTGAGGGCGCCGAAGGCGCCCGCGACGAGTCCTCCGGTGAGCACGAAGGCGGCGATCGTGCCGCCGGTGATCGTCCCCGCGGCGACACCCGCGGCGCCGTACCAGAGCAGAGTGGTGATCGCGCCGAAGAGCAGGCCGATGACGATCGCGGTCATGATCGCGCGAAGGCGAATGCGGCGCTTCGCGGTGGCGAAATTATTCTCGACCGCCAGCGTGAAGCGGTCGGCCTCGCGGCTTTCTTGCCCGAAGGCCTGGACGATCTTCATCGCGCCCAATTGTTCGGCGGTGGTCGCGCCGATGTCGGCGACGCGGTCCTGGCTCGAACGCGAGACATTCTGCAGGCGGCGGCCGAGCAGCACGATCGGCATGATGATCACCGGGATACCGAGCAATATGCCGCCGGTGAGCTTTGGCGAGAGCGAGAAGAGATAGATGATACCGCCGATGCCCATCACGGTGTTGCGGAGCGCGACCGAGACGGTGGTGCCGACGACCTGTTCGATGACGGTGGTGTCCGACGTCATCCGCGAGGCGATTTCCGACGGGCGGTTTTCTTCGAAAAAGCCGGGGGCGAGGCGGAGCAGATTCTTCTGCACCGCCTGGCGGATGTCGGCGACGGTGCGCTCGCCGAGCCAGCTGACGAAATAGAAGCGCAGCGCGGTCGCGACCGCGAGCAGCAGCACGATAACGTAGAACAGGCGGAAATGCGGCGCAACGTCGCCGCCGCCGGCGACGAAGCCGCTGTCGATCATTTCCTTGAACTGCCAGGGGATGGCAAGCGTCGCGAGCGCCGCGACGCCGAGCGCGACCGCGGCGATCAGCAGTTGCAGCGGGTAGCGGCTGGCGTGTTGCCAGATCATCCGCAAGCTGTCGAGTTTGCGTGGACGCTTGTCCGGCACGCCGGACGATTCGAGAGCGGGGGAGGGAGAGGCCGGTTCGTCTGATCTTGTCGCCATGGCCCGGCCCTAGCAGCGGCGATGCCGCCGCTCAACGCCGCAGAATGGTGCGGGGCTTCATGGGTTGTGAAGTGGGGGTGGAGGATGCTTACTACCGGCGATCGCGGAGAGGGGGCGGAACCGG
>NZ_LMGF01000003.1:0-106950 GCF_001427085.1 Sphingopyxis sp. Root1497 | reverse complement strand
GGCTTTGCCGGCGGGCCCCTTCCCTCTCCCGGCGGGAGAGGGAAGGGAGGCGCGAAGCGCCGGAAGGGTGAGGGTCAACAGCCGCTTATCAATCTACTGTTTGCTTTAACGGTTATCCAGCTGCGCCCTGACCGCGCGCAGCCCCGCTGGCGTGATGCGGTACGGCGCGCCGCCCAGCGAGCCGATGAAGCCGCGATGGCGCAGCCGCCTGAACAGCGCCAAACCCGCGCTGGCCAGCACATGGCCGTCGCGGGTGAAGCAGATCGCCTCGACCAGACGGCCGTTTTCATCGCGCCGATGGCGAATCATGCCGCCCTGCGCCAGCACGTGGAGCACGCGCTGTCCCGATTTCGAGATATTCATGAGATAGTGTCCGAGATTGGCAACAACAAAAGCGCGCCGACGCCAGGGTCGGCACGTGCCATTCATCCTGTTTCGCCAGGATGTTAGCGGTTGCCCGCAATCTCGGTCATAGTCGCTCCACCGACGCGATCCTGCGCCGTGGGTGCAGGATATGGACAAATATCCGCGTCCGCAACGGTTATGATGCATTGCACAATAGGACGGAACGCCTAGACTGCGAAGCAACGATGAGGCGCCGACAGAGTGCCCGGGGCCACGCAAGGAAATCGAATATGTTGTATCACGCCTTTGAAATGCAGAAGAGCTGGCTCGCTGGCGCGAGCGCGCTCGCGACCGCGGGGGCGCAGGTGATGCAGCACCCCGCGAACCCGCTCGGCTATTTCGGTGGCAGCCCGCAGTTCGCATCGGCGCTGGAGGTGTTCGCGCACGCCGCGGCACCGCGCGGCAAGCCGGGGTTCGAACTGTATGAGACGGTCGTCGACGGCGAAACGGTGCGGGTGAGCGAGAAGGTCGAGGCGCGCAAGCCGTTCGGCCAGCTCAAGCATTTCACCCACAAGGGGTCGGAGGGCGCCCCCAAGCTGTTGATCGTCGCGCCGATGTCGGGCCATTATGCGACGCTGTTGCGCGGCACGGTCGAGCGCATGCTGCCCGGCCATGATGTGTGGATCACCGACTGGCGCGACGCGCGCAATGCACCGCTGTCGGCGGGCAAGTTCGATCTCGACGATTACATCGACTATCTGATTTCGTGGCTCGAGCATATCGGTCCCGGCGCGCATGTGCTGGCGGTGTGCCAGCCGTCGGTGCCGAGCCTCGCCGCCGCGGCGATCATGGCGGCGAACAAGCACAAGTGCCGCCCCGCGACGCTGACGATGATGGGCGGGCCGATCGACACGCGCAAGGCGCCGACCGCGGTCAACCAGCATGCGATGACGCGCCCGCACGCCTGGTTCCAGGAAAATGTCATCGTCACCGTTCCCGCCTGGTATCCGGGCGCCGGGCGCCGCGTCTATCCGGGCTTCCTGCAGCTCGCGGGCTTCATGTCGATGAACCTTGGCAACCACATGATGAGCCATTGGTCGATGTTCAAACATCTGGTCGACGGCGACGGCGAGGAAGCCGACAAGACCAAGGAATTTTACGACGAATATCGGTCGGTGTGCGACATGACCGCCGAATTCTATCTGCAGACCGTCGACCTGGTGTTCCAGCGCCATGCCCTGCCCAAGGGCGAGATGCTGCATCGCGGGCAGGTGGTCGACCTGAATGCGATCGAGGATATCGCGATCCTGGCGATCGAGGGCGAGCGCGACGATATTTCGGGGATCGGCCAGACCAAGGCGGCGCTGACGCTGACCAAGGCGCTGCCCGCGGAGAAGAAGAAATATCTGATGGCCAAGACCGTCGGCCATTACGGCATTTTCAATGGCCGCAAATGGCGCGAGGATATCGCGCCGGTGGTCGAGGCGTGGATCCGCAGCAACGGGGGGTGATGCCGCGGCCCCTTAGCTGACCATTCTCCAACCCCGTTCGTGTCGAGCGAAGTCGAGACACCCATCAGAAGCGCATGACTTCAGGGTGTCTCGACTTCGCTCGACACAAACGGGAAAGGAGGAAGCCGGAGGGATGAACGCTTCCAAATTCTTCAATGCCAGGGCGAGGTCCGCACGCTCCAATAGACGATGTAGAGCAATCCCGCCCACAGCAGCAGGATGAAGGCCATGCCCGCACGGCTCGACGGGCGGTCGGCGGCGGCTTCGGCGGCGGCTTCGGCGGCGGCGTGGAGTTCGGCCCATAGTGGGTCGGGGATCAGGCGGCGGACCAGCCACAAGCCGAGCGGCACGATGAGCAGGTCGTCGAGCCAGCCGAGCACGGGTATGAAATCGGGGATCAGGTCGATCGGCGACAGCGCATAGGCGGCGACCGCGACCGCGAGGATGCGTGCGGGCCAGGGCACGCGGCTGTCGCGCGCGGCGAGCCAAGCGGTATGCGCCTCGACCGCGAGACGGTGGCCGAGGTCGCCGATGCGTTCGGAAAGGGATTTGCCGGTCATTGCGACCGACCTTAGCCGGTTGGTTTGGTCGTCCAAGCGAAAAGCGCCTTGGGGAAATTACCGACCCTGCGTTGGCGAGATCAAAGACTGCTTGTGGGGACCACAGCCCTGCGAACTTCAAATTCCGTTCGTGTCGAGCGAAGTTGAGACACGCCGAAAGACAGCGCCACCTCGCGGGGTGTCTCGACTTCGCTCGACACGAACGGAGAAGGACAGGTTTAGAGCGCCACTTCGGCGTGCTGGCCGAGTTCGCCTTCCTTCATCGTCATGCCGGTCGCCATCTTGAACAGTCCCTTGATGCTCGCGTCGGCGGTCCAGATTTCGGCATTGTCGAGATCGAAGCGCAAGAGGACGAGCTTGGGGTCGCTCTTGCCGCCTTCGTACCAGGCCTCGATGCTGTTGTTCCACAGCTTGTCGAGCACCGTGCGGTCGGTTTCGGGGCGCAGCGTTCCCGAGATGCAGGCGAACAGGTCGTGGCCCTTCGACGCGAATTGCGCCATCGCCGGGCCGCCAGCCGACAGGCGGTTGTCGGTCGCGGTGAAGAACCAGAAGGCGCTGCTGGCGCCCTTGTCGAGCTGCGCGTTCATCGGGATATGATGATCGCGCTCGCCGGCCAGCCCGACCATCACATAGGGACTGGCGTCGAGAGCCTTCCAGAAGGTCTTCTTGATATCCTCGCTCATGGGGAAACTCCTTTTTCCCCCCTCGATACAGCGACAACGCGGCAAGGGCCGGGATGTTGCCCGGTTCAGCGCGGGCGTGGCTCGTTGTAGCTGACGACTTCATATTCGATGCCGTCGGGGTCGAGGAAATAGAAGCGGCGGCCGGGTTCGTAATCGCCGTGGTTGAAGGGGGTGAGGCCGACCGCCTTCACGCGCATCTCGATGGTGTCGAGGTCGTCGACCTGGACGCCGAGATGGTTGAGCGGTTCACCCTTGGCATAGCGCGCATCGGCATGCTCGCCGTCGGGGCCGGTGTAGAGCGCGACATAGGCGCTGTCGGTGCCGAGGTGGATGGTGCGGCCGCCGTCGCGTGCGGGCCCGCGCCAGCGTTCGTGCCAGCCGAAGATCGCCGAGAGAATGCCGGCGCTGCGGTCGGGGTCGCTGACGGTCAGGTTCACATGTTCGATGAAGGGGTGCGTCATGGTTCGTCTTTCGTGATTCGGGTTGACGCAGCAGGTTATGAAAGCTCAAGTGAGGTTTAGATCAAGAGGAAATGCGGTGCCGGCTTGTGGCTCGTCATTGCGAGCGGAGCGAAGCAATCCAGAGCGGTTTACGCACACTCTGGATTGCCGCGTCCCCCGGATCAAGTCCGGGGTCCTCGCAATGACGGAGGTTGGGATGCACCGGACAGACTTGATCGCGATCGGCGACCTGGCAGCGCGTACCGGGGTCGCGGTGTCGGCGATCCGCTTTTACGAGGCGAAGGGGCTGGTCGCGGCGTTGCGGACGCGCGGCGGGCAGCGGCGTTTCCTGCGCGCCGACATCCGCCGCGTGTCGTTCATCCTGATCGCGCAGCAACTGGGGCTGAGTCTCGAGGAGATTGCCGCCGAGCTGGCGCGGCTGCCCGCCGAGCGCACGCCGAATGCCGCCGACTGGGCGCGGATCAGCAAGGGTCTTCAGGCGCGGATCGCCGAGCAGATCGCGGCGCTAGAGCGGACGCAGGAATTGCTCGGCGCGTGCATCGGTTGCGGCTGTCTGAGCCTCAAGAAATGCGGGCTGTATAATCGCGAGGACAAGGCGGCGCAGCGCGGCGCAGGGCCGCGATACCTGCTCGGGGACCGGTCGGGCGAGATTGCCGAGCGCTGACCGAAGTCAGCGGCAGGCGCCGAGCCATTTGCCACTGGTCGCGGTGACAACTTTCAGCGGCCGGCCCGCCCGCGTGCCAGTGGTCACGCTGCGCGTGACATAGCCCTTTTCGCTGTAGGTGCCGGTGGTGATCGTGCGCACCGGGGTGTCCAGTTCCTTGACCCGGCACACCGACTGGCCGCGGATTTTGCCCGCGGCCAGTGTGTAGCTGCGCGACGAACAGGTCGCGCCCGGTGCATGGAGCAGGACCTGCGGCGTGGCGGCGGCCTGCTGCGCGGTCAGGCAGGTGGTGCGCGGCTCGCGCTTGTCGGCGGCGCGGACCAGCGTTTCGGGCACGCCGGGAATGTCGGCGCTGACCAGTTGGGTCACATGCGTCCATTTTCCCGCCTGCGGCCCCGGCACGGTCACCGCCGCCGCGCCCGCGAAGGCGAGCGGGATCAGGAGGACTGCGCCGTGCACCGGGTCAGACCGCCGCGAGCCGTTCGATCTCGGGCGCACCGGCGAGGCAGGGGCCGAGCCTGGCGCCGAGGGTGCGGAAATGGTCCGACGCGCGGTGCGCTTCGACCGCCGCGGCGTCGTCATAGCATTCGAGCACCTTGTAGACGCCCGCCTCTTCGGTGCGGAACAGCTTGTAATAGCTGTTGCCGGGCTCGTTCGCGGCGACCGCGGGGGCGAGTTCGGCGAAGACGCCCTCGAACTCTTCTTCCTTGCCGGGCAGGACGCGCAGGATCGCGACGACGCCGATTTCACTCATATCTCTCTCCTCTGTTCAGGCCTTGAGGTCGGGGTCGACCGTCCAGCCTTCTTCGACCTGGATGCCGAAGCTGTTCAGCATCATCGATACCTGGGTATATTGGCCGACGGTCATCACAAGGTCCATACGGCCCTTGTCGCCAAGCGGTGCGAGCGCGGCCCAGCTGGCGTCGGAAACGCAATGATTGCCGGTAAGCTCGTCGGTTGCGCGGAGCATCGCGCGGTCGAGGTCGCTCCAGCCTTCGGCGCCGGGACCCGCCTTGATGCGTTCGATCTCGTCCTCGGTCAGCCCGCAGTCGAGGCCGATCCGCTTGTGCTGCGTCCACTCATAGCCCGAGCGGCAGTTGTAACCGGTGCGCAGGATGACGAGTTCGCGATTCCGCGGGGTCAGCGCGCTGCGCTTCGACAGGATATAATTGCCCCAGCCGAGGAAGGCGGTCATCGCCTTGGGCGCATGCGCGAGGGTGCGGAAGATATTGAGGATGCGCCCGCCGCCCACCCGGCCGCCTTCGGTGGCGAAAAAGGGTTCGAGCGCGGCGCGCTGGTCGGCATCGAGCCGGTCGAGATCGACCGGCTCGATGCGCGGAGCATTCAGACGCAAATCAGAAAACCTCGAACAGGCCCGCCGCGCCCTGGCCGCCGCCGATGCACATGGTGACGACGGCATATTTCACGCCGCGGCGCTTGCCTTCGATCAGCGCGTGGCCGACGCAGCGCGCGCCGGTCATGCCGAAGGGGTGGCCGATCGAGATCGAGCCGCCGTTAACGTTGAGCAGCTCGTTCGGGATGCCGAGCTTGTCGCGGCAATAGAGGACCTGCACGGCAAAGGCTTCGTTGAGTTCCCACAGGCCGATGTCGTCCATCTTGAGTTCGAAGCGTTCGAGCAGCTTGGGGATCGCGAAAACCGGACCGATGCCCATTTCGTCGGGCTCGGTGCCGGCGACCGCCATGCCGACATAGCGCCCTAGGGGCTGCAAGCCCCGTTTTTCTGCAACCTTGGCTTCCATCACGACGCAGGCCGACGAGCCGTCGGCGAGCTGGCTGGCGTTGCCCGCAGTAATCGTGTGGCCTTCGCCCATCACCGGCTTGAGGCTGGCGAGTCCTTCGAGCGTGGTGTCGGCGCGGTTGCACTCGTCCTTGCTCGCGACGACGTCCTGGAAGGTGACTTCCTTGGTTTCCTTGTTCACCACCGCCATGGTCGCGTTGCAGGCGACGATCTCGTCGTCATATTTGCCTGCGGCCTGTGCGGCGGCGGTGCGCTGCTGCGACTGGAGCGAATATTCGTCCTGCACTTCGCGGCTGATGTTGTAGCGCTTCGCGACGACCTCGGCGGTGCCGATCATCGGCATATAGGTGTCCTTGTGCATCGCGATCAGTTCGGGATCGACCTCGATGAACGCCTTGCCGCTGCCGCTGACCTTCGAGATGCTCTCGAGGCCGCCGGCGACCGCGATGTCCTGGCGATCGACGATGATCTGCTTCGCGGCGGTCGCGATCGTCATCAGGCCCGACGAGCACTGGCGGTCGATCGACATGCCTGGGACGGTGACGGGCAGGCCCGAGCGCAGCGCGATCAGGCGCGCGACGTTCATCGTCTGCGATCCCTGCTGCATCGCGGCGCCGAAGACGACGTCGTCGATCTCGCCGCCTTCGAGTCCGGCGCGTTCGATCGCGGCCTTGACCGAATAAGCGCCCAGCGTCGGGGCGAGGGTGTTGTTGAACGAGCCGCGTCCCGCCTTGGTCAGCGGGGTGCGGGCGGTGGAAACGATGACGGCGTCACGCATGATAGGGGTCCTTCTGCTAGGTTCCGGTTGTCTTTTCGGGGGAGGTCGGCCGGGTCAAACCTGGGTGCGGGTCACACGAAAAACTGCGTGATCCATTCGGCGATCAAGGCGGGCTTGTCTTCACCCTCGATCTCGACCGTGATCTCGTTGGTCTGCTGCCACTGGCCGGGGCGCTTTTCGTCGAGTTCGAGCAGCTTCACATGGCTGCGCACGCGCTTGCCCGAACGGACGGGGGCGAGGAAGCGGACTTTGTTGCCGCCGTAATTGACGCCCATCTTGATGCCGTCGATCTTGGGCGAGTCGGTTTTCGCGCCGAGCATCGGGATCAGCGAGAGCGTGAGGAAGCCGTGCGCGATCGTACCGCCGAAGGGCGTCAGCTTCGCCTTTTCCTCGTCGATATGGATGAACTGATGGTCGCCGGTGGCGTCGGCGAACTTGTTGATCATGTCCTGATCGACGAGCACCCATTCGGACGTCCCGATGGTCTCACCGACCCTGGTCTGCAATTCCTGCGGCGTGATCGTGGCCATATGCCATCCCCTCTATTGCTGGTTCGGGGCGCGTTCTAGGCCTGTCATGCGGCATTGCACAAGGGCCAAGCCCCACGTCCGCGCCGCCGTAGCGTCAGCCCGGTTTGGCCGCCTTGGCTGCCCCTGCCCTCGGTTTCGGAGACTCGACATAGGGCAGGATCATCGTTCCGTCAGGGGCGGCCGTGAAGGTCGTTTGCGTCGGATAGGCGAATTCATAGCCCGCGGCGGCGAGCGCTTCGAACAGGCGGATGCCGACATCGGTCCTTGCCGCGACCACTTCCTCGAACTGTTCGGTGAAGACGTCGAACAGCAATTCGAAATCGAGGCTCGAAGGGCCGAACGTCAGGAAGCTCGATCGGATGAACTCATGGCCCGCCGCCTTGACCTGTTCCTCGAGCAGTGCGGGCAGGTCGCGCAGCATCGCCGGGGTCGTCTGGTAGATGACGCTGATCGTGAAGGTCACGCGGCGCCGGTGGAGGTGCGCGAAATTCGTGATCTCCTTGCCGAGGAGGTTGGTGTTGGAGATGACGAGCAGTTCGCCGTTGACCGAGCGCAGCCGGGTGCTTTTCAGCCCGATGCGTTCGACCGTCGCGGTGCTGGTGTCATATCTGATCGTTTCGCCGACGCGGAACGGGCGGTCGAAGATGATCGAGAGCGAGGCGAAGAGGTCGGAAAAGATCCCCTGCGCGGCGAGGCCGATCGCGATGCCGCCGATACCCAGGCCGGCGATCAGGCCGGTGACATTGACCCCCATATTGTCGAGGATGACGATCGCGGCGATGGCGAAGAGCGCGATGCTGATCAGCAGGCGGATGATGCCCATCGCATTCGACAGCGTTTCGTTATGCCCTTCGGCGGCGCGGCGCTGGATGAGGCCGAGTATGATTTCGCGCCCCCAGATCGCCGCCTGCAGTACCACGGCGATGGTGAAGACTGTCTGGATGGTGCCGAGGATCAGCGCCGGCGGCTGGGCGTAGCCCGCGACCATGCGGACCGCGATGATCGCGAGCACGATCGATTTGGTCTTGTGGATCACCCGCCCGACGATGTCGGTCAGGGTGAATTCGCCCGGCGCCGACTGGGCGCGCTTCAGCGCGAAGGTGCGGATCATCGACAGCAGGAAATAGATGACGAGCCCGACGCCGATCGCGATGCCGATTTGCAGCCAATGGCTGTTCACCCACGCGATGCTGGCGTCCCACCAGTAACGCAGATCGTCGAGCGGGTTGTTGGCAGGCGCGGCGGGTTTCGCGGCTGCCGTCGTCGCGGCGGCAAGAATGGAGAAGGTCATGGCGGGCCGTTGGGGTCCTCTTGGTCGGTGGTCAGGCGGAGCGGAGCAGCGCCGCCGCATCGGGTGCGCGCTCCAGATAGGTCAAAAAGCCGCGTTCGACACGCGAAAGATATCGGGTCGCGCGGGGGAGGGGGCCGACCGCCGCGGCGAAGTCGGCGCGTTCCAGCGCCGCGGCGAGCATCGCCGGGTGGACATAGGCCTTGCGCGCGACGGCGGGGGTGTTGCCGAGATGGTCGGCGACATGCTGCAAAAGCTGTTTGAGCGTCGGGGGTTCGGCGGCGGCATGGAGATAGGCGAAGGCCTCGACGCTCGCCGACCAGGTGCGGAAATGCTTGGCGCTGAAGGCATCGCCCATCACATCCTGGATATAGGCGTTGACGTCTTCGGAGGCGACCGCGCAAAGGTCGCCGTCATCCTCATATTGAAAGAGATGCTGCCCCGGCAGGTCCTGCAGCCGGCGGACCAGCGTCGTCAGGCTGCGGTCGCTGACGACGACGTCGCGCTTTGCGCCGCCCTTGGCGCGGTAGCGGAGGCGAAGGGTCTTGCCGGTCAGTTTTGCGTGGCGCTGGCGCAGCGTGGTGGCGCCGAAGCTGTTGTTGGCGGCGGCATATTGTTCGTTGCCGACGCGCAGCGCGGCGAGGTCGAGCAGGCGGACGACGGCGCCGACGACGCGCTCGGGGCACAGGGTGCGGCGCGCCAGATCCTGCTCGAGCCGCGCACGGAGCAGCGGCAGGGCATGGCCGAAGGCGGCGCAGCGGTCATATTTGTCGGCGTCCTGCGCGCGGCGGAAATCAGGATGGTAGCGATATTGCTTGCGCCCGCGCGCATCATAGCCGGTCGCGAGGATATGGCCGTTGGCGGCGGGACAGAACCACGCATCCTCATAGGCGGGAGGGAGCGCGATGGCGTTCAGCCGTTTGATTTCGGCGGCGTTGCGGATGATCCTGCCTCTGGCGTCGCGGTAGCGCCAGCCGTCGGCGAGGCGTTCGCGGCCGATGCCGGGCAGGCTGTCGTCGACATGGATCAGGCGCGCGGACATGGGGGGATAGCGCGTTGGCACGCGCGATGGTTCCCATGCCCGTCATCCCGGCCTTCGCCGGAATGACGATATAAGTGAGGCGCCTAGTTTGCTTGCGCCACCGGATGCCGGGTCGGGACCTGTGCCGGGCGGGCGGTCAGCGGGCGCCAGCCGGCCTCGCGTTCGCGGCGGCGCACATAGGTCGACAGGCCCATCTGCAGCGCGAGCATCATGTAGATGAAGGGCTGGAAGGCGATGCCGACGAACAGCGAGCCGATCAGATAGGTGATATGGCCGTGCTGGAGCGCGGTGGCGAGCGGCGCGATCCATTGCTCCTCGCCGCGGCGCGTCTTGAGATAGCGCCGCCGCAGCCGTTCCATCTGGATCAGGCCGGTAAGGTGGAGGAGGAGCCAGAGGGTCAAGCCCGGATAGCCCTGTTCGCCGAGCATTTCGAAATAGCTCGAATGATAGGCGCGGCCCTTTTCCTCATAGACCGTCGGCTCGGCTTCCTGCGGCTTGTTGGGGTCATAGGCGCTCGCGGCCTTTTCGACGCGCACATGGTTCTGCATATAGGCCTCGAACCCGCCGCCGAAGGGATTGTCCTTGGCATATTCCCATGTCCATGCCCACACCGCGACGCGGGTCGAGGCCGACTGATCGGACTTGTGGTTCTGGATCGTTTCCATCCGCTCGGTGAAGCTTTGCGGCAGGAAGGGAATGGCGGCGAGCGCGAGCAGCCCGGCGCCCGCGACATAGAGGAAGCGGTGCTTGACCGCGCGCAGCGACAGGCCCGCGAGGATGACGAGGCAGACGAGTCCGGTGCGCGCCTGAGTCCCGATCGGCAGCAGCACGCACGCGAAGACGAGCGCGAAACAGAAGAGATTGACGCGCCAGTCGGGCGGGAAAATCGTGCCATGCCTGCGGTACCACAGGATCAGCGGAATGATCGAAATGCCGACCGCCGACATGATCGAGCCTTCGTAGAGGCCGTAATTTTCGTTGAGCAGCAGTTGGAGCGTGCCATAGCCGCCGCCGCCCGCCGCGGTCTTGATGCCGCCGGCGATCGCGATCGCCGCCGCCGAGAGCAGCATGACGAGGGTCAGCGCTTCGATCCGCAGCTTGGTGCGCAGCGTGAGCGGTAGGAAGATCGCCCAGACGAGTGCCTTCCACACCCAGCTCCATTTTTCCTGCGCCTCGACCGGGAAATCGGCCTGGATCGTCGTCATCCAGCAATAGAGGAGCAGCGCTAGCAGCAGGAATTGTCGCCCCGACCACCTGGTATCGCGCTTGTCGTCGACCGCGAGCCAGCCGACGATTGCGAGCCCGAAGACGATCAGCGAGATCGGGATCGAGTTGATCAGGAAATAGCTGAGACGCTGCGGCGCGACGATATCGATGTAGCAGAAGCACAGCACGAACAGGAACGGCTTGCGAAAGCCGAGTCCGATGAAGGCGAACAGAAAGGCGACGAAAGCGATGTCACGCATCGCCGCGCTCTTCCGCGTCCTTGCGGCGCTGCCACAGCATGCGCGGGCTGACCTCGCGGTCGAGGTCGTCGCGGTACAGCAGTCGCCACAGCGCGATTCCCAGCAGGACGTGCGTCAGACCGATGGAGAAATTGTCGACCATGGGCGCACGCCTACGCGATCTGGGTTGACGGCGCGTTAAGGCTTGTATGCCATTGAACGCGGGTCATGACCCGTATCCTCCACGTCCTCGACCACAGCCTGCCCGCGCACAGCGGCTATACCTTCCGCACCCGCGCGCTGATGAAGGCGCAGGTGGCGAAGGGGTGGGAGGTCGCCGGAGTGACCGGGGTGCGCCATCCCGAACCCGGGCCGGACGGCGAGACCGTCGATGGCCTGACCTTCTATCGCACCGCCCCGATCGCGCCGGCGCGCTCGCCGATCCGCGAATGGCGCGAGATCGGGGCGCTCGCGGCGCGGATCGAGGCGCTGGTCGACGAATGGCGGCCCGATCTGCTCCACGCCCATTCGCCGGTGCTCGACGCGATGGCGGCGCTGCGTGTCGGCAAAAGGCGCGGCATTCCGGTGTTGTACGAGATCCGCGCCTTCTGGGAGGATGCGGCGGTCGGCAACGGCACCGGGCGCGAGGGCAGCGCCAAATATTTCCTGACCCGCCAGCTTGAGACGCATGCGGTGAAATCGGCCGATGCGGTCGCGGTGATCTGCGACGGGCTGCGCGGCGATCTGATTGCGCGCGGAGTCGATGCCGGCAAGATCGTCGTGTCGCCCAATGGCGTCGACCTCGAGCTGTTCGGCGACCCGCCGCCGCGCGATGCGGCGCTGGCCGCCACGCTGGGGCTGGGCGACGGCGATGCGGTGATCGGTTTCATCGGCAGTTTCTATGATTATGAAGGCATCGACGACCTGATCGCCGCGATGCCGGCGCTGGTCGCGGCGCAACCGGGCGCGCAATTGCTGCTCGTCGGCGGTGGTCCGATGGAGACGGCGCTGAAGGAACAGGCGGCGGCCTCGCCCGTCGCGAGCCGGATCCACTTCGTCGGCCGGGTGCCGCACGACCAGGTCGAGCGTTATTATTCGCTGATCGATATCCTCGCCTATCCGCGCAAGAAGATGCGGCTGACCGACCTCGTCACCCCGCTGAAGCCGCTCGAGGCTATGGCGCAGGGCAAGCTGGTCGCGGCGTCGGATGTCGGCGGGCACCGCGAGCTGATCGAGGACGGGGTAACCGGAACGCTGTTCGCGCCCGACGACCCGGCGGCGATCGCATCGGCGCTGGCCGGATTGCTCGCATCGCGGGAGAGCTGGGCCGAGCAGCGCCGCGTCGCGCGCGTCTTCGTCGAAAAGCATCGTAACTGGTCGTCAAACATTTTACGTTACGAACCCGTTTACCAGCGACTGCTGCGACGCGATTCCGCATCGCTTGCGGCCTGACGCGGACAGGTTGGGACGATATGGACGACGAACAGGAAAAGTCCGGACACGAAACGCTCACGGCGCTGTGGCGCGGTGTGCGCCCGGCTGTGCCGGCGGTGATCGGCGCCGGGGCGCTGACCTTTTTGTTCGCGGCGGTCATGCCGCTCGCCTGGGTCGCCGGGATCAGCTGGAACCTTTATCTCGATCGCCTGTCGGATTTCTTCCTGCCGCCCGTCGGCAACGCCGGACGCCTTGCGCTGGCGGTCGGCATGGCGACGATCGCCGCGTTGTTCGCGGGACTGGTCGCACTTCTGATCGCCAAGCCCTCGGTGCGCGGCAACGACCTGCTCAATCGCCGCGTCTCGGCGCGCGCGAAACGGCAGGCGAAGGCCGAGGCCGAAGCGGCGCTGCCGCGCCGCCGTGCCGACATGCACCCCGACGATGCGCCGCGCCCGCCGATTCGTGCCGGCCGCGACCTGCCCGTGGGTGGGCTGGGGCCGCTGGTCGCGCCTGCGGCCGATGATGGCGACGACGATTTCGACCTGATGCTGACCGATGTCGCGGAGGCCGAGGACGAACTGGTGCTCGCCGACCTCGCGCCGGTCGATTATGACGCCGACGACGCCGATGCACCCTGGCTGCAACCCGCCGAAATGACGCGTCCGCCGATGCCAGAAACCAGCGACAACAGCCTCGGCGCGATGGTCGCACGGTTCGAGGCGGGGCTCGCGCAGCGTCGAAAAGCGGCCGCGGCGACGCCGGTAGCGCCGGCGTCCGCCGCCAACGAGGATGTCGAGCAACCCGACTTCGCGCTCGAAGCGGCGCTCAGCACGCTGCAGCGCATGACCCGCCGCGCGGTCGGCTAATCCTCCACCGTCAGCACTTCGATCCGCAGATTCGCTCCGTCGTCGGCCATCTCGACGACCAGATCGGCGACGATATGTCCCGGTAGGCGCCATTCGATCGTTTCGAGCCGGGCCTGCAGTAGCGGGCGCAGCACCGCGGCGTCCTCATCGCCGATCAGGCACGGGAACAGGTGCCGCGCGCCGACGAAATTGGCGCTCGCCCAGGGGCGCAGCGTCGAGGCGCCGAGCGAAAGCCCGTGCGGCAGTTCGCGCTCGAGAAGGCGGCGAAGGCGGCGGTGCGGGCATCCGGGGCGCGGTGGCCGTGCGGGCGACCAGCGCATCATGGCGTTTCTCCCGGATGACGCACCGCGTAGAGGCGCAGGTCCCCGCACGGCGCGACGCGCCCGGCGCGATGGTCGGCCCGCCATTTGTTCATGAAATGTTCCACACGGCAAATTATGCGAAGTCCGGCGATACGGCCTTCGCGCAGATCGGCGACGAGGCGCGGGTCGCGCACCGCCTCGCGACCGAAGACGCTCGGCGGCATCGCCGATTCCGCGAGAAACGCCTCGATCCGCTGCAACAGGTTTCGCGCCATAAATCCTCCCTGATCGCTCCAACCGTCGGGCGACTCACCCGATAGGATAATTCCTATCTGATCGGTATTTTCCTACTTGTCTAGGATAAATCCTATTGGTAGATACGAAATAGGAAGGAACCGCTCATGGCCAATTTCGGGGATGATCCGCGCGCCGCGCTCGACCGGCTGTTGCGGGAACGGGGCGTCGACTATGCGCGGCTGTCGGAAAAGATCGGACGCAATCCTGCCTATATCCAACAATATATCAAGCGCGGTTCACCGCGGCGGCTCGCCGAAGAGGACCGGGCGCGCATCGCCGCCTTTCTGGGGGTGCCCGAAGCGATGCTGGGTGGACCGGTGCATCGCGTCGCGGCGGCGGCACGGGTGCGCGGGGCCGATATGGTGCTGGTGCCCAAGTTGGCGATCGGCGCTTCGGCGGGGGCGGGGGCGAGCATCGACGGCGAGCCCGTCGAGGGCGAGGTCGCCTTCGATCCCAAATGGCTGCGCGACCTGGGGGCCGATCCGCGCGCGCTCAGCATCATCCGCGTGGAGGGCGATTCGATGGCGCCGACGCTAAACGACGGCGACGATATATTGGTCGACGGCGGCGACGCGGCTGCGCGGCTGCGCGACGGCATCTATGTGCTGCGCATGGACGATGTGCTGATGGTCAAGCGCATCGCACGCGCACCGGGGCCGGGGCGGATTTCGGTGATCAGCGACAATGTCCAGTATCGCAGCTGGGATGACCTGCCGATGGCGGCGGTGCAACTGGTCGGCCGGGTGGTATGGACCGGGCGGCGGGTGCGTTAGGTCCCCCTTGCTCGCAGCGAGGGGCGTGTCAGTTCGGCGCGGCCATTTCGGCTTCGATCTCATGTTCGAGCACCTCGGCGCGCTGGCATTGCTCTTCCTTGCCGTCGCGGCATTTCTCGGCGGCCTTGTCGCGCTGGCGGGTCAGGCTGCCAAGCCGTTCCTCGCGTTTGCGCAACTCGCGGCCACGGTTGCGGTCGGCTTCGTCTTGGCTGGTGGTCGACCAGTCGGCGACCTGGCCGACCGCCTTGAACGGGGCGGTGACGATCGTTTTGGCCGTACTGACGCAGCCGCCGAGCAGCGGGGCGGCCAGCAGGAGGAGGAACATCGCACGCATATCGGCATCCTTTCGAACGAGCGGCAGCAATCGCATATCGCGCCGCGACTGAACAGGGGATTGCGGCGGAAGGAGCACCCGCCAGGTGCCGCTGTCATATCATTGAAACAAATGGTTAAAACTGTCTTTACTATCGCGGGTTAGGTCTGCCGGGCCTCCTCCTCCAGCGTAAAGTCCATCCATGAACCCCGTCGATCTCGCGCTTGCCCCCACCCCCGGCCATTCGGCCGCGATCCGCACCGACGCCCATTTGTCCGAGGTGATCGACCTGTTCCGGCACGAGCCGCAACTGCGCGTCCTCGCGGTGCTCGATGCGCGCGGCCACCCGGTCGGGATCATCCGCGAGCAGCGGGTGCGCGAACTGCTGTTCTGTCCCTACTGGTTCTCGCTGATGCAGAATCCGACGATCGGCGGGTCGATCGCGACGATGACCGAACCCTGCCTGACCGCCGACGTTGCCGAATCGACCGCGACCCTGCTCGCCATCGTCTCGCGCGCGGCCGGCGCCGAGGGGCTGGTGCTGGTGCGCGACGGCCGTTTCGTCGAAACGCTCGACAGCGGCCAGCTTGCCAAACTGGCGATGTTGCGCGAGGTCGAACTGGCGCAGGAACGCAGCGCGCGCGCCGCGCGGGTCGATGCGGCGGGGGACCGCTTCCACGAGGATATCGCCGCGCTCACCGCCGCGCTGTCGCACACCGCGCGCCAGGTTGAGGAGGTGGCACGCGACCTTGCCGAACGCGCGCAACAGACCGGCCGCGATGCGGTGTCGGTCGCGGGTGCGACCGCGCAGACGCTGACCGGGCTCGGCGAACTCGGCGACCGCGGCCACGCGCTCGCCGCCTCGATGCGGCGAATCGTCGACGACGGCACCCACGCCCGCACCGTTCGCAGCGACGCGCACCGCAAGGTCAGGGCGGCGAGCGACCGCGCTGCGGCGCTCAAGGCGGCGAGCCAGTCGATCGAACAGATGCTCGCGCTGATCATCGACATGGCGAGCCGTACCAACATGCTGGCGCTCAACGCCGGGATCGAGGCGGCGCACGCCGGAGATGCCGGGCGCGGTTTTGCGGTGGTCGCATCGGAGGTGAAGACGTTGGCGAAACAGACGCGCAGCGCGGCGGGCGACATCACCCACTATGTCGACCGCATCCGCGACATCGTCGGCCAGGTCACCGAGGGGTTCGACGAGGTCGAAAAGGCGATCGTCGCGAACAACGGCTTTTCCGACGCGGTCGACAAGGCGGTCGACGGGCAGAGCGCGACGACGCTGATGATCGCGAGCTATGTCGAGCAGGCGGTCGCGGCGGGGCGCGAGATCGATACGCGCGTCCAGCATATCGGCCGCGGCGCGACCGCGGTCGGCGACGGCGCGCAGTCGCTCGGCAAATTGTCGGCGGGGCTGACGCAGGCGGCGCAGTCGCTGCACCAGCGGGCGCGGCATTTCGTCGAGGCGGTCGCCGCCGCATGATCCGCGCCGGCCGAGGGGCTTGTCGCCTCCGATTGCGATGCTAGGCTGGCTCTTGCGCCAGCCGCGCTCATCGCCGTCGGCGCTGAGGGGAGGGTCATATGAGTAACATGCAAAAGGGCTTGGCCGAATTTATCGGCACCTTCTGGCTTGTATTCGGCGGGTGCGGGAGCGCCGTGCTCGCTGCTGCATTTCCCGACGTCGGCATCGGGCTGCTCGGCGTCTCGCTGGCGTTCGGCCTGACCGTGGTCACCATGGCTTATGCGATCGGCCATATTTCGGGCTGTCATCTCAACCCTGCGGTGACCGTCGGCCTGTGGGCGGGCGGTCGGTTCGCGGCGCGCGACATTCCGCTCTATGTGGTGGCGCAGGTGCTCGGCGCGATCGTCGCGGCGTTTCTGCTCTGGCATGTCGCGGAGGGCAATCCGGCCTTCGACCTTGCGACCAAGGGGCTCGCGGCGAATGGCTATGACGCCGGATCGCCCGGTGGCTTTGATCGTACCTCGGCTTTGATCATCGAGATCCTGCTCACGGCCTTTTTCCTGTGGATCATCATGGGGTCGACGGACGGGCGCGCGCCCGCGGGGTTCGCGCCGCTCGCGATCGGGCTGGGGCTGACGCTGATCCATCTGATTTCGATCCCGGTGACCAACACGTCGGTCAATCCGGCGCGGAGCACCGGGCCGGCGCTGGTCGTCGGCGGCCTCGCGCTGCAGCAACTGTGGCTGTTCTGGGTCGCGCCGCTGATCGGCGGCGCGCTCGGCGGATGGCTTTATAGCACCATCGGTGCCGACAGCTTCCCGAAGCCGAATATCGAAGGCAATTGAGGATCGGGCCGGCGGCGGCGTTTCGCTGCCGCCGGTTCTATTTCAAAAGGTCGATCGCAAAGGCGCGGACCTCGTCGGCGATGTCGGGCCGTTCGAGCGCGACCGCGAGATTCGCCTGGATGTAGCCGGCCTTCGACCCGCAGTCGTAGCGCGCGCCGTCGAAGGTCACGGCGTGGAACGGCTGTTTGCCGATCATCGTCGCCATTGCATCGGTGAGCTGGATTTCGCCGCCCGCGCCCTTTTCCTGCGCCGCGAGGACTTTCATCACTTCGGGCTGGAGGATGTAGCGGCCCGAGATGATCAGGTTCGACGGTGCGTCGGCGATCGCGGGCTTTTCGACGAGACCCAGCACTTCGGTCATCGCGCCGTCCTGCGTCCCCGGCGCGATCACGCCATAGCTCGACACCTGTTCGTGCGGCACTTCGAGCACCGAGAGCAGGTTGCCGCCGACGCGGTGGTAGGCGTCGACCATCTGCTTCATGCAGCCCGGCGTGCCGTGCATGAATTCGTCGGGCAGGAAGATCGCGAAAGGTTCGTCGCCGACGATGTCGCGCGCGCACCAGATCGCATGGCCGAGGCCCAGCGGTTCCTGTTGGCGGACATAAGCGCAATTGCCGGGGCCGAGGCGCGTCGGTTCGAGCACCGACAGGTCCTTGCCGCGTTCGGACATCGTCTTTTCGAGTTCGAAGGCGATGTCGAAATGATCCTCGATCGCGCTTTTGCCGCGTCCGGTGACGAAAATCATCTGCTCGATTCCCGCCTCCCGCGCCTCGTCGACCGCATATTGGATCAACGGGCGGTCGACGACCGGAAGCATCTCCTTGGGGATCGCCTTGGTCGCCGGCAGGAAGCGGGTGCCGAGGCCGGCGACGGGGAAGACGGCTTTGCGGATCGGTTTCATGGACGCGGGCTTAGCGGCGAAGCTTGACCAAGGAAAGCGGGGCCTATTGCGGCCAGACGATCACGACGACGCGGCGATTGTCCTGGCGGCCTTCGGCGGTGGCATTGCTCGACAGGGGCAGCGCCTCGCCGCGGCCGATGACCTGGTCGGGAGCCAGCGACATGCCATTCGCCTGCATCGGCGCGGCCACCGCCTGTGCGCGGGCCTGCGACAGCTTGAGATTATAAGCGCTGCTGCCGACCGAATCGGTGTGGCCCTCGACGCGTGCGGAGGTGATCCCCACCGCCGAGAGGCGTGCGGCGATCTTTGAAATGGTTTCGATCTGATCGGGCTTCAGATTGCTTTCGTCGGTCGCGAACAACAGCCGCTCGGGCAGGGTGAGCGTCCAGCCGGCATCGGTCTCGACGAAACCTTCGGCTTTCAGTGCGGCGACCTGCGCGTCGTTGAAGCCGGTGGGCTGCGGGACGCTCTGACAGGCGGCGAGTGCCGCCGCGATGAACAGGAATGACAGCATGCGTAAGGGGCGGCGAAGGGCATGGATCACGGCATCAACTCGCTTCATTGGGGGGTCAAGGGCGGGTTCGGTTGGATAGTTTGTCGGCGTACATCGCGGCGTCGGCGACGGTGAGGAGCGCGGCGGCGTCGGTTGCTTCGTCGGGAAAGACCGCGACGCCGACGCTCGCCGTCGGGCGATAAAGGGCGTTGCCCGGCAGCGTCACCGGCTGCGAGATACTGGCGCGAATCCGCTCGGCGAGCGCTGATGGCTCTATCGCGGCATCGAGCGGGTCGACGAGGACGACAAATTCGTCGCCGCCGATCCGCGCCGCGAAGTCGCCGTCGCGCAATGTCGCGCCGATCCGGTTCGACAGCGCGACGAGCACGGCGTCGCCCGCCGCGTGGCCGAAGCGGTCGTTGGCGGCCTTGAAATTGTCGGCGTCGATGAAGAGCAGGGCAAGGCGGCTGCCTTGTTGCTGCGCCTTCCCGATGCGCTGCGCCAGTTGTTCGTCGAAGGCGGCGCGATTGGGCAGTTCGGTCAGCGCGTCGTGCGAGGCGCGGTGTGCAAGCATCGCGCGTTCGCTTTCCATGCTGCCCTGCCAGCCCTGCAGTTCGTCGAGCAGCGCGTTGATGTCGCCGCCCAGCCGGTCGAGTTCGGTGATGCCGAGCGACTGAACGCGTTTGTCGAACCGGCGATGGAGGCGCACGTCGTGGGCGACCGTCGCGATTTCGTTCAGCGGCTTGACCAGTTCATACTCGAAGCGCCGCGCCATGGCGATCGTGCCGAGCGCGGTGACGATCAGGCAGGCGAGCCCGGCGAGCAGCCCGATGCGGACATAGTCGATCAGCGTCGATGAATCGCCCCACACCTGGATTGTGCCGATGGCCGAGCCGTTCCGGCGGATCGTCACGGCAAAGGGTTCGGGGAAGAAGACGCGGGTCAGCAGCGGCGCCGGGTCCTCCGACGGCGACACCCATTCGGTGAGTGGCCGACCGCGGTCGTCGAGCACCCGCAGCCTGGCGATGCCGGGAATTTGCATCAGGGGCGCGAGCCCTTCGCGCGCCGCCGCGGCGTCATTGAACACCAGCGCGGGTTCGACGCCATAGGCGCCGAGTTGCGCCGCGAGTTCGATATTGCGATCGGCATAGCCGCGCATCGCAGTGATGCCCGACAGCAGGATCGTCAGCCCCGACAGCGCGACCGCGAACAGGGTGACGCCGAAATGAAAGCGCGACAGCAGCTTCTGCAAGCTGGTACGAACGAGCGGACGGCGCGTCATGGCGTGCCTCCGTCGGCGTGGCCGATCTTGAGCACGCGCGGATCGACGCGCAGGGGGCCGCGGCCGATCGAATCGAGATTGACCGAGAAGCTCAGTCCCGCCGGTTTTTCGGCGAGGCAGAACATCGCACCATAGAGGCAGGCGGGGTCGTCGTCGCTGATCGTCAGCACCGGGCGGCCGCGCACCCAGCCGATCAGGCGCTGGCGGTCGGCGATCGGCAATCGTCCGAGGAACAGAATGTCGCAATCGCCGTTGCTGATCACCGCGCCGGGGGTGGTGCGGCGGACCGTGATCCGCGGGCCGTTGCCGGGCAGGTCAGGGGCGACCCGGGCTGTCAGTTGCGGGGTGCCGACGAGGCAGAGCGTGCGGTGGCTCTCGGCCGGTCCCGGCCAGCGCGCATAGGTGATGATGCCACCGGTCATCCGGTTGACCGCATTGGTCATTCCGTCGATGCCGTCTTCGACGATCGTCTGGCTGGCGGCCTGAACCGACATCTGCGGCGTCGACCAGATCGCGCCGATCAGGAACAATGATGCCAGCACGCTTTTTTGCGACCCCCAACGCGCACGAGCCAACCTGCCCGAATGTGGCCGCGTCCGCTAGCCGAAACGGCAGGCAAGTCAATGACAAGTCACGTCATGCGGCCATTATGCAACACCCGCCGCACCGGCTATTCTGCCTAGTCAGTGCGCAGCCGGTCGGCGAAGCCCTTACGCAGCTTGGCGAGCTTGGGCGGGATCACCGCCATGCAATAGGGATTGCGCTGGCCTTCGCTGTCCCAGTAATTCTGGTGATAGTCCTCGGCCGGGTACCAGGTCGCGGGCGGTTCGATCGTGGTCACGATCGGCGCCGTCTGGTCGCTTTGGGCGCGGTCGATCGCGGCGCGCGCGGAATCGCCCTGCGCCGCGTCGAGCGGGAACAGCGCGCTGCGATATTGGGTGCCGATGTCGTTGCCCTGGCGGTTGAGCGTCGTCGGATCGTGCGTCGCAAAATGGACGTCGAGCAGGTCGCCATAGGAGATGACCGCGGGGTCGAAGGTGATGCGGATCGCTTCGGCATGGCCGGTGTCGCCACCACACACCTGCTTGTAGGTGGGATCGACGACATGGCCGCCGATATAGCCGCTTTCGACCTTGTCGACGCCCGCAAGACCCTGAAACACCGCTTCGGTACACCAGAAGCAGCCTCCGGCAAAAATCGCGGTTTCCTGGGTCATGGCGGTAATCCTTGTCGGGAGCGGGGATGGCCTCAAAATAGGAATGCGCCGCGCAATTCCAAGGGCCGCGCCCCGGGATCGGCGGCGCGCGCGGTTCGCATGGCAGCAATTTCGGCGTCGATCGCGGCGATCCGTTCCTTGCGCGGCGGGTGGCTGGCGGCGCGGACGAGCGGCTTTTTGTGCCGGTTCCAGAAACGGATCGCGGCGGCGGGGTCATAGCCCGCATCCGCCATCAGCCACACCGACAGCCGGTCGGCTTCCAGTTCGGTCTGGCGTACGCGGTCGATCGACCGGTCGTCCGCCAGCCGCTCGCGGTGGCGCAGGATATTATGCGCCAGTTCGTGCGCGACCACTGCCGCCATTTCCTGATCGTCGGCGATCGAGCGCGCGAGGCCGAGCGTCAGGCGGACGAGCCTGCCGTTTGCGGCGGCCTGCGGCCCGGACCGCTCGATCCGGAAACTGCTCGCGCAGCCGGGGGCGGGGGCGATCGGATGCACGACCCCGGCGCCATCGGTGACGGTCAGCGCGGCGGTGGACTCGAGCGCGTCGAGCATCACGACGATCGCATCGATCCGCATCGTCGGCCCGGCGCCGAGTGTCGGTACCGGCTGGCCGTTGATCGCGGCGATCGTCGCGCCGCGTGCAAGTCCGGCGCGGGCGGCGGGCGTATCCGGCGCGAGCGCGGCGATGAACGGGCCGTCGCCGGTCGTGCCATAGGTGGCCGCGGCGGACGCCCGGTCGCGCTGGTCGAACCGCCGCGCGTCGCTGAGCAACCAGCCCGGCTGCGGCACGGTGTCGGGGCACCAGTGCGCGCTGCCCGTGGTCAGCCGATAGGCGATCGCCGCCAGTCGCGCTTCCTGCGCGGCGAGCGCGGCGGAATCCGTCGACGCGCCGCGCGCCGCGCCGGGCGCGAGCATCGCCGCGGCGGCGAGCAGGGACAGGGCGGGGGAGCGCATCGCCGTCTGATACCGACCGGTTGGCCCGCCGGCCATGATTTTCGTCGCCCCCTTGCCTAAGTCGGGGCGAGCGACGATAGGGCGGCGATGGCGAATAATCCTGTTTCGACCGCCGCCCCCGGCCCCCGGCCCGCCGCGCTCGCGCGTTGGCTCTGGAGCGTGGCACTGCTGGTCATCCTAGTCGTGGCCGTCGGCGGTATTACCCGCCTGACCGAATCGGGCCTGTCGATCACCGAATGGAAGCCGGTGTCGGGCGTGCTGCCGCCGCTGAACGAAGCGGGCTGGCAGGAAGAGTTCCACAAATATCAGCAGATCCCCGAATATAAGGAGATCAATGTCGGTATGTCGCTCGCGGCGTTCAAGGCGATCTTCTTCTGGGAATGGCTGCACCGCGTCCTCGGTCGGCTCGTCGGCGGCGCGATGCTCGTGCCGCTGATCTGGTTCGCGGCGCGGCGCGCGATCCCGGCCGGCTACGGCTGGCGCCTGTTCGCCTTGACCTCGCTGGTCGGGCTGCAAGGTGCGATCGGGTGGTGGATGGTTGCTTCGGGCCTCGAATATCGCACCGACGTCAGCCATTTCCGCCTCGCGACCCATTTGCTCACCGCGCTGTTCCTGCTGGCGGGTCTGGTATGGACCGCGCGCGATTTGACGGCGCTGGCGCGTGATCCGTCCGCCCGGCCGGCCCGCCTGACCGGGGCGGCGATCGCGGTGATCGCGATCCTTTTCGTCCAGTTGCTGCTTGGCGCCTGGGTTGCCGGGCTCAACGCCGGGCAGGTGGCGAACACCTGGCCGGCGATGAACGATCATTTTGTGCCCGAGGGCATCGACTGGTCGGACGGCGCTTGGATGGCGCTGACCAACGATCCCTTTCTGCTCCATTTCCTCCATCGCTGGTGGTCATGGGTCGCGGCGCTGGCGCTGCTCTGGCTCGCCCGCACGCTCGCACGGCGCGGCGCGACGGGCGTGGCGACGATGCTGGTCGCGGTGGTCGCCGCGCAGATGATGCTCGGCATCCTGACCGTGCTGACCGGCGTGTCGCTGTGGATCGCGGTGCTGCACCAGGTGACCGGCGCGATCCTGGTCGCGACGGCGGCGGCGGGGCTGCACCGGTTGGGCCGCAGCGCCGCATGATTGGCGCGGGCGTCTGGGCGGGGGCGTTGCTGCTGCTCGCCGCGCCCGAGACTGCAGTCGCAACCGTGGAGCAGCCCGCGTCGATGGTGGTGCGCGAACAGCGCTTCGCTCCCCCGGTCGGACGGCCGATGGCGTATCGCGTCACGACGCGGCGGATCAGCCGCAACGGCACCCTGATCAGCTTTTCGCTCGTTTATGCGCTCGAATGGCAAAGCGCGGGGCGCGGCTACCGGCTCGACGCGGTGCTGCGGCGGATCGAATCCGACGCGCGGCCCGAACTCGTGCGGGCGCTGACCGGGCTGGTCGAGCCGCTGGTCGGCGAGACGCTGACCTATCTGGTCGATGCCGATGGGCGCAAGGTCGCGCTCGCCGATCCCGATAGTTTGTGGGCGCGCGTTGCCGGGCGGACGCAGGGACTGGCGGCGGGCGCCGAGGCACCCGAGGCGCAGCAGGTGGCGGCCCTGCTTGCCTCGCTGCCCGAAACCGAGCGTGAGAAGCTGGTCACCGCCGACGTCCGCGCGCTGATCGCACCCGCCAATGCAGCGATCCCGACCACTGATAATGGCGATGCGTCGGTATCGATCCAGCAAGACGACGCGCGGCTTATTGTCGCCAAGGTCGAAAAGGGCGAGGTGACGGCTGGCGCCGCGCCGCTCGACATCGACACATTATGGACGGTCGATACGGACACCGGACTCATCCTGCGCGAACAGCGGCAGAGCTGGGTGGGCGAGCCTGGAAGCGCCGCGCGGACTCTCGTCGAAGAGCGGATTCGCGCGCTGACGCCGGGCGATCCGGGGTAGTACTGACTTAGAAGGTATTATTTTACCCGTCAGCAAAGCCGCTCCTTGCTTGACTTTCGGCGCCGTTATCGCCATTGGCCCGCTCCGAAGCGCCGCGATGTCCCGCTCGGGACGTGCGGCGCGGTTTGTTTCGGGCGGGTCCTCTCGCCCTCGTCCATGTCTTAAGGAGGTCGCCATGATGAAGGCGCTGACCAAGACGACCGTATCGGCGAACGCCGCAACGGTCGAAAAGAAATGGGTGCTGATCGACGCCGACGGCCTGGTTGTGGGCCGCGTCGCATCGATCATCGCCAATATTCTGCGCGGCAAGCACAAGCCGAGCTTTACCCCGCACGTCGATTGCGGTGACAATGTCATCGTCATCAACGCCGAGAAGGTGAAGTTCACCGGCAAGAAGTTGCAAGACAAGCGCTATTACAAGCACACCGGCTATGCCGGCGGCATCAAGGAAACCAGCCCCGCCAAGATCCTGGAAGGCCGTTTTCCCGAGCGCGTGCTCGAAAAGGCGATCGAACGCATGATCCCGCGCGGCCCGCTCGGCCGCCAGCAGATGCGCAACCTGCGCGTCTTCGCCGGCACCGACCATCCGCATGCCGGGCAGAACCCCGAAGTGATCGACGTCGCTTCGATGAACCGCAAGAACAAGGTGGGTGCATAATGGCCGACGAACAGACCATGACCGATCTCAAGGATCTCGGCGGCGCCGTTGAAGGCACCGTTGCCGCCCCGACCAGCAATGCGCCGCTGCGCGAAAAGCAGGTCGACAAGCAGGGCCGTTCCTACGCGACCGGCCGCCGCAAGGACGCTGTCGCCCGCGTGTGGCTGAAGCCCGGCACTGGCAAGATCACGATCAACGGCCGCGACCAGGAAGTGTATTTCGCACGTCCGACGCTGCGCCTCGTCATCAACCAGCCGTTCGGCCTCGCCGATCGCATCGGCAGCTATGATATCGTCGCTACCGTCAAGGGTGGCGGCCTGTCGGGCCAGGCGGGCGCTGTGTTGCACGGCATCTCGCAGGCGCTGACCCGTTTCGAACCCGCGCTGCGCGGCATCGTGAAGTCCGCTGGCTTCCTGACCCGCGACAGCCGCACGGTCGAGCGCAAGAAGTACGGCAAGGCCAAGGCCCGCCGCAGCTTCCAGTTCTCGAAGCGCTAACGAATTTTCCGTCGACGGACGGAGAAGGGAAGGGCGGTCCGGCAACGGGCCGCCCTTTTTCTTTGGGTGCGGGGGAACCCGACGATCCAACCGCGGATCGGTTGAGATCGGCGTGCCGCCTGCGCGCCCGGCTGTAAAATATTGTTGCATGCGCCGGCATCGGCTTGACTATGCGATATAATCCTGTCCGATCGGGCGCTTCCATCGGGAGAATTTTCATGCACCGTCTTTTGGTCCGCTGGCACATGCTGGTCGCCGCTTTCCTCTTTCCCGCCATTCTCCTCTACCTGCTGACGGGAGCGCTCTACACCTGGGGCGCAAAGGGCGACTATGTGACGAGCGACCATGTGGTGACGCTGTCGGCACCGCTGACCGACGACAAGGCGGCGCTGCAGGCGATCGTCGTGAGGGAACTCGCCAAGCAGGATGTTGCGCCTCCGACCGGCGGGGCGACGGTCAAGCCGGTCGGCGACAGTTTCCAGCTCGACTGGACCGGCTCGCGGCGTGACGTGACGCTCGAGCCCGGCGAAACCACGACCACGGCCAAGCTGATCGTCAAGGAAACGAACTGGCACCGCTTCTTCGTTCAGTTGCACAAGGCGAAGGGCGGGACGCCGTTCAAGATCTATGCCGCGATCCTGGCGCTCGGGCTGTTCTTCCTCGTGACCTCGGGGCTGATCGTGGCGCTCAAGGTGCCGAACATGCGGCGCGGCGCCATGGTCGCTTCGGCCGTCGGATTGGCGGCGTTCGCCGGGATCGCGGCGGTCAGTTAGCGTTCTCGCGCAGCGACTGAAGCGGGTGGTCTGGCGACGCGCCGCCTTCTTTCTTGGTCTCGATGCTCGTGGCGATCCGTCGCGCGGCATCGGCGAAAGGCATCAGTACCGCGCCGGTGGGGCCGTGCGGATCATAGGCGATGCCATCGACGCCGAAGCGCAGCCTTTCGCGCTTCGCGGCGGGCAGGTGGAGCGTCCCGAAGATCCGGTCGAAGATCGCAAGCGTCGATCCGAAATTGCGGTCGTGATGCCGTTCCTCGACCGAATGGTGGATCTGGTGGTGCGCCGGGCTGAGCAGCCAGCGGCCCGCGCCACCGGGCAGGCTGATCCACAGGTGTGAATGCTGAAGATAGGTGAAGATTATGGTGGCGAGGAAGGTGAGGGCATTGGCGCCGTGGATGAGGAATCCGCCGCCGACGCGCCCGAAGGCGAAATGAACGAGCGCCATGGCGATGCCTGCGGATGCGGCGGCCATGTTGAAGAACAGGATCGTGTCGACCGGATGGACCCGGAAATTGGTAAGCGGCGTCAGCGATTCGGCGGTGTGATGCACCTTGTGGAATTCCCACATCCAGCCAACGCGGTGGCTGAGGCTGTGGTTGAGCCAATATGCGAATTCATAGGCCGTGAAGAGCATCAGGGTCATGACGGTGCCGGCGACCCACGCCGGCGCGGCGATCGGCGCGGGCGATCCGAACAGCATATGGAGGCCGCGTAGCATATGGCCCGCGAACCATTCGCCGGACCAGAGCGCCCAACCCAGTGCACTTGCCGAGAACAGCACGCCGAAGAGGAACCAGGCAATGTCGGCGCGGCCCGATGGGCTGCGCACGATCCGTGCGGGCAGGAGCGCGCGCAACAGGACCTTCGTGCGCACCGGGCGTGACCGGCCGCGCGGGATCGCGAAACGGAGCATCAGCGCGAGCGCGAGCAGGGCCGCCGCAAGCGTCAGTGCGTGGGGCGCCCATGACGACAGGGTCGCTGCGATGTCCGGTTGTTCGCCCATTGCCTCCGTCTTAGGCGGGGATGGTAAATGGCGACCTAACGGGGACTTTTCGCGTCAAAGCAGATCGAGACTGCCGAGCGCCAGCGCCTGCCGTGCCGGGCGTTCGGCCATCACCGCGAACATTTCGTCGCCGCGCGTCGTGCGCTCGACGCTCATCGACGCGAAGACTGCCATGAAATAACCGCTGAGCGCGCCGAGACGATAGTCGGTCCATAGTGCATCCGCGTCGGGATCGACGCCTTCGGCTTTCAACGCCGCGATCCAATGGTCGAACGCCGGGCGGTCGGCGGCGGCGCGCTCGAACGGGTCGGCGATGCTGGTGCCGACGAGGTAGGCGAGGTCGGTGGCGCCGCTGCCGCGCCCCAGCGTCTGCCAGTCGACGAGCCAGCATGCGTTCCCGTCCGGACTGAAAAGGATGTTGTCGATCCGGAGGTCGCCATGGGCGAGGCTGCGCGCCGCGGGCTCGCGGCCGAGATAGGCGTCGAGCCGGTCGACGATCCCCGCACCGAGGTCGAGCACCTCGGGCGCCAAGCGTTCGGCATAGCGTTCGCGGAAACCGAGGTAGAGCTGCGGGAACATCGCGCGAATCAGGCCACTATTGTCGCGCGCGAGCCAGGACATGTCGGCCAGGCTTGGATCGTTCCACAGATGGGCATGGAGCTTTGCCACCGCGTCGATGCAGGGCACCAGCCCCGCGAGGTCGCGGCCGGCGAGCTGGTCGCCCTGCGCTGCGGGGGCGAGGTCGGAGAGGAGCAGGACGAATTCGACCTCGTCATCCTCGATCGCGTGGAAATAGCAGGCGGGCGCCGGCACGCCGCTGGTCGCGGCGAGGTCGCGGTACCAACTCACCTCCTTGATATAGGTGCCGGTCAGCTTGGCGATGTTGCGGCTCGCCTCGTCATGGCTCGGGCATTTGGCGATGATCGTTGCCGGCGCGTCGACGCCGTCGGCCCAGTCGAGCGTCAGGCGAAAGCTGTCGCACATCTGCCCGGTGCCGACCTTGCTCGCGGTAAAGCCGCGCAGCGCCCGCGGGGCCTGCCCCAATTTCTCCGCGATCCATGCGGGCGACATCGCCTCCGGCGAAGTCGGGAAGCTCATGCGGCGGGATCCATCAGCCCGGCGAGGCCGGTCGGGGCGTGCGGGCCGACAAAGAGCTGTTCGAGGACACCGACCCCGCGATGCGCGGTGCTGCCGTCGACGAGTTCGGCGGTGACGAGCGCCTGGATATGCATCGCGAGCGGATTGCCCCAGCCGCGCTCGCCCTCCGCCATGCTGTCGTGCGCGACGGCAAGATCGGGGCCGTGGTCGAACCCATGACCCCAGACGGGATGGGTGTAGCCGAGGCCGCTCATCGCGAAGACCGGGCCGGTCGGCGACAGCGTCAGCGACCGCCCGCCGCCGAGCTCGGTGCGCTGGACGGCAACCCGGCGGCTGCCCGGCTGCCAGTCGAGCGCGAAGGCGGCGGCGTCGAAATGGGTCTCGCCGCCATTGTCGCCGACGATCACCGCGCGGCGGTTCCATGGGTTGCCTCCGCCATCGTCATTGCTGTGGAAGAAGAGCGACGCATGATCGAAATTGCAGGGGGTCCACAGCCAGAAGAACTGGTTGAAATTGCCCTGCGGCGGCGGTTGTGGCTCGGCGGCGCCGACCGGGCGGATGCCCCAGCTGCGGTCGCGGGTGCCGGTCCAGCCGTCGCCGACGGAGACGCGCTGGTCGCCCACCGACAGCCAGCCCGCCCAGCGGCCGTTCTGCGTCATGCGCGTATAATCCATGAACAGGCGGGTGCCGTTGCGGCGGATGAAGCGCGGTTCCTCGATCGGGAAATGGCGGCCGGTGAAGGTCATTTCGGCGGCGAGCGGGCCGTCATTGGGTGCGATGCTCAGCGTGACGCGTTCGAGCGGTGCGTCGATCGAAATCGCGATCGGTCCGACCGAAAGATCGAGCCGCTCGCCGGACGACCGCCGGCTGGCGCGGAGGTTGTGCTGGACGCCGTCAACGACGACGCAAAAGGCCGCATCGACGATGCCGAGCTGCGGATAGAAACCCATGGCGGCGGCGAAAAAGACCGATCCGTCGGGGCTGTAGCCGTTGAAGAAATAGCGGTCGTAGAAATTGCGGTCGGTGCCCGCGAAAGCCACCGGCTCGCATGTCTGGTGCAGCGGAAAATCATCGCCTTTGGTCAGCATGTTTCATCCTCATCCCGTTTTTTGTTGCAACCTATCGCGGCGCCTGCGGGATGGGAAGGGGCTGGTTTGGGTCTTAAGGGCACAAAGGACACGGGCGGACGCGTCCGAACTGTCTCCTTTGTCGCTTTAAGCCGGTAATATGGGCCGGGCTTGAAACTTGCATTCGACGAGGCGAGCGACATGGCCATCCAGAAGAATAGATCATGGCGATGTTTTTTAGGAAAGCGGTTTTTGCGGTATCGGGCGATGGCGGGTTTCGGGCGGGAAGCGGACATCCCCANNNNGTCGGCCCCTCCGTCAGCGGCTTCGCCGCTGCCACCTCCCCATCGCTGCGCGACAGGGAGGATTTAAGCAACGTCCGCTCCCCACCCCAATGCCGACAGTCGGGGTCGCTCTTCAATGCACCGGGGGATCGACCGGCGGCACCGCGCCGACGGGGGCGACCGGTTCGGCCGGGTCGCGCGGTGGCAGGGCGTCGGGCGGGACGTCGTCGATCTGCATGTCGGGGGTGGGTATTTTTTCGAGGTTGCGCACGCGCACGCCGATGGTCCCGTCCGCGATGGTCAGCTCGTTGAAGCTCGGCGGGGTCGAGCGGATGCGCTGCGACAGCGTTCCGGCGCCGATCATGCGGATCGGGCCGTCGGGGGTCTCGCGCACCAGGTCGAAGGCGTCGTGGACATGGCCGGTGAGCACCGCCGCGACGCCGCGCGAGGCGAGTGCACGGAGTGCGGTCTCGCCGCCACGGGTCAGCGCGCGACCGCGGGTGCCCGCCTCGACCAGCGGATGGTGCGCGGTGATGAAGACCGTCGTGCCGCGCGGCAGCGCGTCGATCGCCGCCATCGTCTTGTCGAGCGCGCTGCGGGTCACCCAGCCCTTCGACCAGTCGAGCCGCCATTGCGCGCGCGCGGTGGTCTTGAGCGGCACGACCGCGACGCCCGCGAGGTCGAGTTCGCGCTCGACCAGCCGTTCGATGCGGCGGATGCGGGCATAGGGCCAGAAGAAGCGCGCGAAGGGATTGAAATAGGGCAGGTCGTGATTGCCGACTTCGACGGTCACCGGCACGTCGAGCCGTTCGATCCAGTCGCAGGCGGCGGCGAATTCGCGGGACCGTGCGCGCATCGTCAGATCGCCGGTGACCAGCACCGCATCGGGCCGTTCCGATTTCACGCAATCGGCGAACCAGACGAGCGCGGCGCGATCCTCCAGTCCGAAATGCAGGTCGCTGATGTGAAACAAGCGGGTCATGCTGTGGTGAGGAAGTCGACCGCGCTCATCCCGAGCGCGAAGCGCGCGGGGGAGGGTATTTCGCTGAGCTCACCGTCATATTCGAGGCTGATCGGAGCTGCGCTTTCGAGCAGGATCGTCTCGGCGGTCGCGATCGGCTCGCTAGGGCCGTCGCGGAAATCGCCGCCGAGCCAGGCGAGTCCGTGACGCAGCACGTCGCCGGTGCCCTCGGTTAAGATGCCGTCGGCGGCGATGCCCTTTTCGGTCGGGGTCAGAATGACGGCCGGATAGGTCTTGGTGTGCCCCACGACGCCGACCCCGGGGGCGTTAAGCATCGTGTCGAGCGCTTCGGGCGCGGCGCGGCTGGCCTCGATCACGCCGTCCTGCCGCATCGTTTCGCGCACCGTGGCCCAGCGCGTCGCGGGTCCCGCGACGACGGTAATGAAAGCTTGCTTGGTCGCCGAGCGGATGATCGGGATCGGTCGCCGGCGCCCTTTCCCGCCGAGCGCGTCGGTCAGGATGTCGGGTGCGGGGCGGTCGCCGTGCAATTGCTTCGAGAGCAGGTTCAGCGTGCCGCCGGGTAGCGGCAGGATCGCGCCGCGCCATCCCTCGACCTGTGCTGCGGCGGCGTTGATCGTGCCGTCGCCGGTCCACACGAGCAGCAGGTCGATATCTTGCGCGCGCAGCATCTGCGCATCGGGCAGCGAGGCATCGGGCAGCGCGAAGGTCGCGGCGAGCGGCGCGCCGGCGGCGCGGCAGGCCTCTTCGATCGCGGCGCGCATTGTTTCGTCGTGGCTGCCGCTCCGGGTGTTGCAGACGAGGGCGGGGCGGGTGAAGGCTGTGGTCATCGGCCATCCTACGCACGAACGCGCAAAAGGTCGCGGCGGCGTTGGGCGCTTGTTCGGCGACGCCCGCCCTTGTAGGGCGCGGGACGGCCCGACGTGCGGCTTGGTGGAGAGCGGGCCTATGTCGGGTGAGCCAGTCAAGGGACAGCGGCGTTTGATCAAGATTCTGATAGTGGTGGGCCTGCTGATCCTGCTGTTCGGCGGCGGCACGCGGCTGATCGTTGGCGGCGGCGCCAAGTCGCTCAACCTCGGCGACCGGCTGCTCGGCGACGGTGATGGCGCGACCTTGCAGGTCGCGGGCCAGCCCTATGGCAGCGGTGAGCGCAACAAGCTCAACATCTGGGTGCCGACGGGAACGAAGAAGAGCGACCGGCTGCCGGTGATCGTCTGGCTCTATGGCGGCGGCTGGTACAGCGGCCAGCGCGACGATTATGGCTTTGCCGGGCGGGCGTTCGCGAAGCAGGGCTTCATCGTCGTCATTCCCGATTACCGGATCGTGCCGGAGGGGCATTGGCCCGACTTCCTGCAGGACAGTGCGGCGGCGGTGGCGTGGACCGAGAAGCATATCGGCGATTATGGCGGCGACGCGGGCCGGATCGCGCTGTCGGGGCATTCGGCGGGCGCCTATAATGCGGTGATGCTGGCGCTCGACCCGCAATGGATGAAGGCGGCGGGCAGCGACGCGTCGCATATTCGCGGCGTCGCGGCGCTCGCCGGACCCTATGACTTCCTCCCCTTCGAGGAGGGTGGCCGCGCCGATGTCGCGATGGGCGACATCCGTCCCGCCGAGCGCACCCAGCCGATCGCCTTCGCGCGCGCCGATGCGCCGCCGCTGTGGCTCGGCCATGGCACTGCCGATACCGTCGTGCGCGTGCGCAACAGCCAGCATCTGGCGGCGGCGATGGAGAAGGTCGGCGGATCGGTGGAGCTTCGGACCTATGACGGACTCAGCCACAACGACCTCGTCATGGCGCTCACCGGGCCGCTGTCGTACAAGGGGCCGATCCTGGCCGAGGCGACCGATTTCCTGCGCGGCGCGACCGCGCGGCGGGTGACGGCGGCGCAATGACCATCAAGATTCCGGCGATCGTGATGGCGGGCAGCCGGCCCGGCCCCGACCCGCTGCTCAGCGGCACCGGCGTGTCGACCAAGGCATTGCTGCCGATCGCGGGGCAGGCGATGCTGGTGCATGTCGTGCGGGCGCTGCGCGCGTCGCCGCTGGTCGGGCCGATCACCATCCTGGCGCAGAACAGCGCCGAACTCGCCGCCGAGCCGGGGCTGGCGGGGCTGGCCGACCTCAATTTTTCGGACTCGGGGCAGGGGATCAGCAGTTCGCTCGCCGCCGCGCTGCCGCCGGGCGACGATCCGTTGCTGGTGACCACTGCCGACAATGTGCTGCTGACGCCCGCGATGGTCGCCGAATTCTTAGGCGGCGCCGAGGGCAGCGACGTCGCGGTGGCGATGGTCGAGCGCGATGTGCTGCTCGCGCGCTATCCGCAGTCGCAGCGGACCTGGCTGAAATTTCGCGGCGGCTGGTGGTCGGGGGCAAACATGTTCCGGCTGCGCGGGCGGCGGGTCTTGCCCTTGCTCGACTTCTGGGGACGGATCGAGCGCGACCGGAAAAAGGGGCTGAAGATCATCGCGGCGTTCGGGCCGTGGTTGCTGATCGGCGCGCTGCTGCGGCTGTTCACGATCCAGCAGGGGGTGGCGCGTGCGGGGCTGCGCTTCGGGCTGAAGGCGACGGTGGTGCCGATGAGCGACCCCGAGGCGTGCATCGATGCCGACAAGCCGGTCGATATCGAGCTGATCGAGAAGATCATGGCGGGGCGAGTGTAAACGACCTGACGTTCCAACATCTCGTCATTGCGAGCGAAGCGAAGCAATCTAGGGCGGTTTACGCGGACTCTGGATTGCCGCGTCGCTTCGCTCCTCGCAATGACGATGGGGGAGTTTCAGCCCTCGGCCAAAGCTCTATCCACCGCCGCAATGGCAACCGCCAGTTCCTCGTCATAAGGAATCGTCGCGTCGATATCGACGATCGGCGCGCCATTGAACGTCAGCAGCGGCACCGTTTCGACCTTGCGCGTGATCAGCGCGCGGTCGTGGTCGGGCTTGCGCAGCATCACCGTGTCGACATCGACGTGCAGGCGGACGACGAGGGTCGGCTTGTACGCCGCCATCTCGGCATAAAGCGCGCGCTCCTCGGCCTGCATCGCGGCGAGGCGCGGCGTGGTGGCGCGGCCGGCGAGGATCGGGCCGTCGTGGAGGCCGGGGACTTCAAGCTGCGGATAGCGGTCGGTGACGATCACCTTGCCCGCGCGGCGCTGGTCGAGCAGCGCGTCGAATTTGGCGCGGCGCTTCTTCGACTTGTTCAGCGCATAGCGCGCGGCGAGCGCGCCGGGGATCGGTTCGCCGGGTTCGCGCAAGCGGTCGGCGATGCCGTCGAGGAAGCGGTGCAGCGGCGGGCCGATGATCGGCCAGCGCCCGATGCGGCGGCCCTGCTCGCCCGAGCCTAGCCCGAGATAGCCCGACTCCGCCGCGCGCGTCTTTTGGATATGCGCGAGCAAATCCGCCGACAGGGTCGACTTGCCCGATCCGTCGCTGCCGACGACTGCGATCAGGGGAGCGAGATCGCCCCCCATTTGATCAGCTCAGTTCCTTGAAGAAGCCGATCATCTTGAGCCCGCCGATGATGAAGCGGACGACGACGAGCGCGCCGAAGGCATAGACCCAGGTCCACTGCTGAGCGGTCAGCACGTCGAAGTTGAAGTCGAGGCGCGCGAACCAGGTCAGGAAGACCGTCGTCGCGAGCAGGAACAATTTATTCTGTTCGCGCCAGATCATCCGCTTCCACCAGAAGGGATATTTGGGCTTTATCCAGCCGTGAAAGCGCGGGAGCAGCGCGGGGACGTCCTTCGCCCATTCGGCATGCGCGGCGCCGAACTTCTCGCGCAGATATTCTTCTTCGTAGATCGAGATGCGCTCGTAGATCAGGATGCCAAGCAGGAAGACGATCGCGCCGAACACCCAGCTTCCCGACAGCATCGCGATGCCGGTGAAATTGAGGATGCGGCCGACATAGAGCGGGTTGCGCACGAGGCTGTAGGGGCCGGTGGTGTTGAGTTCGCTGGCTTCGGCGGCGACCTTGGCGCGGCCCGAGGTGCCGAGCGCGGCCCAGCCGCTGGTGAAGATGCGGACGATCGCGCCGGCGCTGGCGATACCGAGCGACAGCCAGAACCAGGCACAGTCGCCGAACGCGGACTGGAACGGACCCCAATCCTTGCTGCACCAGGCGATCAGCACCGAGATCGCGATGGTGATGTAGATATAGGTGCCGCGAATGAAAAAGAGGCGCTTGCCGCTGCGGGCGAGTTCTTGCTGGTACATTTGGATCCGCCTGTTGGCCGCACACGCGCGGCGTCAGAATAAGGTGGCACCCCTCTAGCGATTTTTGCGGCTAAAATAAGACCGAATATTTCAGACGAGGCGCAGCTTGCGTGCCGTCTTGCCGAGCGAGGCGCGGTCGGCGTGGGGCAGGGCGAAGCGCAGCGACAGCCAGATCGCTGCGACCGCGAGCAGCACGATCAGCGGCAGCGCGATCGCGTCGGGCAGGCGCCCGGCGAGCCAAGCGGCGGCGCCCGCGACGAGGGTGATCGCGATGCCGCGCAGCGCGACGCCGGCGAACTGGTGGTCGAACGGATGGAGCTTTTCGTTGATCGCGAGCTGGAGCATCGGGATGCCGCCCATCACGACGAGGCCGATCGACATGGCGAGCGTCACGCCGGTCAGCGCATCCATATGCCCGACGATCAGCCAGCCCGCGCCGACGGCGACGATCACCCCGACGATGGCCGCGGTGAGTTGGTGGCGGAACGCTGCGACGACCTGGAGCACCGGCAGCGAGATACCGAGCACCGCCTCGGCGGCGCGCGCGAAGAGCAGGATGACCAGCGCGGCCTGCGCGACCTTTGCCTCATGCCCGAACAGGCTGAGCAGGGGCGCGCTGCCCGCGGCGAGGATGGCGGCGAGCGGGAGCGCGATCGCCATGATCAGCCGCGTCGCATAGGCATAGATGTCGGTCACCTGCGCGCGGTCCTCGCGCTCGGCGCTGGCTGCCAGCGGCGCCATCACATAAACGAAGGCGATGCGGACGAGTTGGACGACGCTCGACAGCTTGCGCGCGATGGTGAACAGCGCGGCGGCCGCGGCGCCCGCCGCGCCGGGCAGGATCAGGTTGAGCACCAGCGCCGGGGCGTCGCCGAACAGCCGCGCTATGACGTTCGACGGCAGGATCGAAAGCCCGGCCCAGAAGGTGTTCTTCGCGGTCTCGCCGCCGCGTCCGCCGTGCAGCAATTCGCCGAAGTTGTAATAGCGCCGCAGCAGGCGGACGCAGAGGATCGCGGTGATGCCAAGCGAGCAGAGATGCGCGATGAACAGGCCTTTCAGGCCGAGGCCACCGGCGAAGAAGGCGCCCGCGAACACCAGTCGCATGATCTGTTCCCACACGATGCGCAGCCGGATCTCGGCGCCGAATACCATGCGTGCGCGCATCGCGCTGGTCGCGATCTCGACGAAGGCCCAGAGCGGCAGCGCCCAGATGAAGAGCTGGATCGCGGGCACGACCAGCGGCCGGTCCTTCGCCGCGACGTTGAGGAAGGGCGCGAGGTCGGCGGCGAAGACGGCGATCAGTGCCGCGACGATCAGGCACGGCCCGACCCCGAACAGCATCGCGGTACGCAAGGCCGCGGCGGCGTCGGCATCGCTCGCCGATTGCGGTACGGTGCGCTGCATCGCGCTGGTCATGCCGAGGTCGAAGAGATTTTCGAGCAGGTTGATCGTCGCCCACAGCACCGCATAGAGGCCGTAACCCGCGAGCCCGAACATCAGCACATAAAGAGGCTGCGCGACGATCTCGACCACCGCGCCGAGGCGCGCGAGCACGGTGGTGCCGAGCCCCTTCGCGACGCTGCGGCTGGTAACGGCGGGGGCGGGCGTGTCGTCGCTCATCGTGGCGCCAGTAGCCGCTCGCGCGCGGCCCCGCCAGCGGGTTTCGCTTTTGCGTCCGTCACCCCTTGTCGTCGCGATTAATCGGGTCTAGTCCGACCCCGACTGCATCAGGGGAGCCAGCGACATGGCCGAATTTCGCCTTCCGAAGAACAGCCGCATCCAGAAGGGCGGCCAGACCCACAAAGCCGAAGGCGCGGCCAAAGTCCGGAAATTCAAGGTCTATCGCTACGACCCCGACAAGGGCGAGAACCCGCATTTCGACAATTTCGAGATCGATCTCGACAAGTGCGGCCCGATGGTGCTCGACGCGCTGATCAAGATGAAGAGCGAGCAGGACTCGACGCTGACCTTCCGCCGTTCGTGCCGCGAAGGCATTTGCGGCAGCTGTTCGATGAACATGAACGGCAAGAACGGCCTCGCCTGCACCACCGCGATCGAGGATCTGAAGGGCGATATCAAGATCACCCCGCTGCCGCATATGGAAGTGATCAAGGACCTCGTCCCCGACTTCACCCATTTCTATGCGCAATATAATTCGATCGAGCCCTGGCTGAAGACCAAGACGACGACGCCGAGCGGCAAGGAGCGGCTGCAGTCGCCCGCCGAGCGCGAGAAGCTCGACGGGCTGTACGAATGCATCCTGTGCGCCTGCTGCTCGACGAGCTGCCCGAGCTATTGGTGGAACAGCGACAAGTTCCTCGGCCCCGCGATCCTGCTCCAGGCGTATCGCTGGCTCGCCGACAGCCGTGACGAAATGACCGGCGAGCGCCTCGACGAGCTGGAAGATCCCTTCCGCCTCTATCGCTGCCACACGATCATGAACTGCTCGAACGCCTGCCCCAAGGGGTTGAGCCCGGCACGCGCGATCGCCGAGATCAAGAAGCTCGAGGCCGAGCGGCAGGTGTGAACGACGGGATAGAGGAACCTCGCCGCTATAGCTTTAGCGCCGAGGACGAGGGCGATGGCTGGCTGAGCTGGAACCTCAAGGACGCGAGCCGCTTCAACAGCTTCATCGAACCGCTATCGGTGCGTGTCGAGCCGGACACGCCCGACGGCCGTCCGCAGGCGCGGGTGCGGATGATCCCGGAGCGCAAGCACAGCAACCTCGGCGACAATGTCCATGGTGCGGTCACGCTCGCGCTCGTCGATATCGCGCTGTTCGCGGCATCGCACCAGTTCGGGTCGCTCAACGCCGGCCATTCGGTGACGCTCGACCTGTCGACGCAGTTCGTCGGCGCCGGTCGGCTCGGCGAGCCGCTCGACGCCGTGGTCGAACTGGTGCGCGAAACCGGGCGGCTGATCTTCCTGCGCGGACTCGTGGTCCAGGGCGAGGGCGACAGTCACATCGTGCTGACCTTTGCGGGGACGATCCGCAAGGCGAGCAAATGACGACGGGGGTGCTCGCGGCCTATGATGCGCTGGTCGCGGGCGGCGAGTTGCGGCCCGACCCCGAGCAGCGCGCCGGGGCCGAACGGCTCGACCGCCTGCAAAGCGAACTCGAGGCGGTGCCGCCGCGCGGCAGCCTGCTCTGGCGCCTCACCGGTCGCAAGCCCGAGGCGCCGCGCGGCGTCTATCTGTGGGGCGCGGTCGGGCGCGGCAAGTCGATGCTGATGGACCTGTTCTACGACCAGCTGAATATCCAGCGTAAACGGCGCGTCCATTTCCACGCCTTCATGATCGACGTCCATGCGCGGATGCGCGAGGTGCGCAAAAGCGAGGCGGGCGATCCGATCCCGCTCGTCGCCGACGCGCTCGTCGCCGACGTTCGCTGCCTCGCCTTCGACGAGATGGTGGTGAACAACAGCGCCGATGCGATGATATTGTCGCGCCTGTTCACCGCCTTGATCGACCGCGGGGTGACGGTGGTCGCGACCTCGAACCGGCCGCCGACCGATCTCTACAAGGACGGGCTCAACCGCGAGCATTTCCTGCCCTTTATCGCGCTCGTCGGCGAGAAACTCGACGTGATGGGATTGAACGGCCCGACCGATTACCGCCGTGACCGGCTCGGCGACGGGGCGCGCTGGTTCGTGCCCGCCGACGCGGCGGCGAGCGCGGCACTGTCGGCGGCCTTTTTCCGTTTGACCGACTATCCGCCTGAGGATCGCGCGCATGTGCCGACGCTCGACCTCGACCTCGGCGGCGGGCGCATCCTGCACGTGCCCAAGGCACTGAAGGGCGTCGCGGTCTTTTCGTTCAAGCGCCTGTGCAGCGAAGCGCGCGGCGCGTCCGACTATCTGGCGGTGGCGCGGCATTTCCACACCGTGATCATCGTCGGCATCCCGCGCATGGGACCGGAGAATCGCAACGAGGCGGCGCGCTTCGTGACGCTGATCGACGCGCTCTACGAATATAAGGTCAAATTGCTCGCGAGCGCGGCGGCGATGCCCGATGCGCTCTATCTGTCGGGCGACGGGGCGTTCGAGTTCGAACGCACCGCGAGCCGGTTGTCGGAAATGCAATCCGACGACTATCTGGCCTTAGGCCACGGCCAGGAAGACGCCGCCTAGCACCTTGCCCCAGCGCGAGGAGTTGACTGTCACCGCAATCAGGTCGCGGACATAGCGGACCTCGTGGACGACATGGCCGACGCCCTGTTCGATGATACGGCGCAGGGTGCGTAGCGGCTTGGCCGCCGGCACGCCGATCGGCCGCGGCCGCGCGGGCGGCGCGGGCAGCGTCGCGAAGCCGCCGCTGGTGACGCGCTTGTCCTCGGCGACGGCATGGCACAGCGCCTCCATGCGCGCGATGGCGAGGCCGTTGGGGACCGCGCGGTCGCGGCTCAGCAGTTCGAAACTGTGGCTGAAGGCCGAGAACTGGATCGCGCCGCTCGCCGCGCTATGCTCCAGCGCATCGCGCATTTCCTCCTCGGACATCGCGCAAAGTTGGGCGGGGCGGAAACGGCCCACGCGGTCCATCAACCCGCTGACCGGGACTTCGCATATGCCTTCATGCGCGCGGACCGCGAGGTTGCCTGGGTCGAGCGAAATGGCGCAGCCATGATCGCGATACGCCCCGTTGAAGCTGCTGTCGAAACGGAAACCGAGCGACGCGAGGGCGCGCAGCGTGTCGTCGTTGGCGCCGAAATTGCCGGCGCGAAAGGCGGTGGGTTTGGGCGCGCCGGCGCCGACGAGAATGTCGCGAGCCAGGCCGATCAGCTTTTTCTGCGCGCCGAGAGGAAAGTCGCCGATGTTGCGTCCGGTGAGCCGCCCGATAGGGTTGAAGCGCGCGAATTCGAGCCATTCGGTGTGGATGTGAAGCTGAACCTCGTGCCCGCGCGCGACGATCGGCTGGACGATCCTGTCGATAATTTCGGGTCCATAGACGAGCGCCGGCATCGGATCGACGAAATAGACCCCGGTCAGGCCATGGCGTTCGAGCATGTCCATCTGGAAATGCACGCCATAATCGCCGTCGCGGCAACGACCGAGGATCGAGCTTTCGAAATTGGCACGCGCATCCGCGCCCCGTTGATAGAGGCCCGCCGACAATTCGGTGTCGAAGCTGATGATAGCCCGCGTCATCCCCGCGAGCCTAACAGGCAGTGGGATAAGGGAGGGTTAACCGGGGGTTGCGGCGGACCTCAGAAGCGCAGCGTCACATCGACCCCGGCGCTCTTGGTATCGGCCCAGGGGAAGATGTGGATGTTGTCGTTCGCCTTGGTGGTGATCAGATGCCCGGTCGCGGTGCCGATCGCGGCGCCGACGAGCACGTCGCCGACGCGGTGCTTCTTTGCTTCGACGCGGCTGAGGCCGACGAAGGACGCAACCAGATAGGCGGGCAGGCCGGCTTCCCAGCCGTAGCGGTTGTGCAGCGTCGCCGCGGCGGCGAAGCTCGTCGAGGTGTGGCCCGAGGGGAAGCTCTTGTTGTCGCTGCCGTCGGGGCGGCGCGACGGAAAGGCCTCCTTCAACCCTTGGGTGATCAGGATCGTGCCGCCGATGCTGCCACCCGCTTCCAGCACGCCCTCCCAGTCGCCCTGCACCGCCGGGACGCCAAAGGCCGCGACGACGAGCGCGTTCTTCGCGACGGTCCCGGCATCGTCCCAGCCCTTTTCGCTGGCGTTGGCGGGTGCCGCGCATGCCAGCGCGATCGCGGCGCCGGTGATGGTCAGTCCAGATCGTATCATGTCGCTCGCCTCGTGCCGTTATGGCACCGATGCATAGCGCAGAATTGGCCGCGGCCAAAATTGCGGCTCCGATATGCCGCTTTTGGCGGATTGGTCCAATTGGTGCGCCGGTAACGCGGTTAGGTTCTCGCCGGGCCGGCTTGTATCGGGGTGACGAAAAGGGGGAATTCCGATACAAGCCGCCGACCGGGGGGTTGGAAGGCGAACTGCCATGTACCGACGCGCGATCCGCCGCAAAAACCGCGTTCTGCCCGCCACCGGCGCGCCGCAACAGGCGCCGGTGCGCGGCGCGCGCTCGCCGCTTGCTTCGCTTATGGGGGTGCCGTCGCACGCACCGCTGACGATCGGCGCTGCGAACGACCCCGCCGAACAACAGGCCGATGCCGCCGCCGATCATGTGATGCGTGCGGTGACGCCGGCGCGCGGCGAGGCGTCGGCGCCGGTCGTGCGGCGCGAGGCCAGTGGCGGCTCGGCCACGGGGTCGGCGCCCGCGACCCCGGCCGCGCAATCGGCGATCGCCTCGCTCGGGTCGGGGGCGCCGCTCCCGGCATCGGAGCGGGCGTTTTTCGAGCCGCGCTTCGGCGCCGACCTGTCGGGCGTGCGCGTCCATGACGGGGCCGCCGCCGACACTGCATCGCAATCGATCCAGGCGCGCGCCTTCACGCTGGGCAGCGACGTCGCCTTTGCCCGCGGCGAATATCGGCCGGGGACCGGCGATGGGCGGCGGCTGATGGCGCACGAACTGGCGCATGTCCTGCAAGGCGGCGGCGAGGCGCGCCGCGTCGTGCGCCGCGTCACCGCCGATCAATGCGCGTCGGACTGCACGATGGAAGATGGCATCGCGACCAAGACCGGCAAATATACGCTGACGATCATGGCGGACAAGGAGGGGCCGTTCCTGCTGATCCCCTTCACCTCCAACGTCGGGCACGCCTGGTTGCGGCTGCAGGACGACACCGGCAATTACTGGACCTATGGGTTCTGGCCGCAGACCGGTTTCGATGCCAGCCAGCCCTTTGCCGACGTCGAAGGCTGCGTTCATCATCCCGACACCGCGCACGACGACCATATCACCGCGTCGCAAAGCTATGAGCTCACCGCGGCTCAGTTCGCCGCGGCGAAAAGCTACGCCTCGGGGATATGCGCGGCCAAGCCGAAATATAATCTGTTCCAGTTCAACTGCACCGAATTCGTCCGCAAGACGCTCGACGCCGCGGGGCAGGGATCGTGGGGCGGCTTTGGGCTGATCTGGGAAAGCCCCAACGGGCTCGATGCCTGGATGCGTCTCCATGCGCTGGAAATCGGGACGAGCGCCACCGCCGCGACCACGGCGCCGAAGGTGGCGGGCGTCGGCTCGTTCGGGTTCGAACTATCCTATCGCCATCAATTTTATTCGATGCTGGGGCATAAATTGCGGCTCTATGGCGTCGGCCAGACCGAATTGGGCGGGCCGATCAAGATCGCCGGGGCCGGGGTCGGGGTGTCGCTCGATCCCCAGCGCGTCTGGCTGCCGTCGCTCTATGCTGAGGGCATGGGGACATTCGGCGACATGAACCCCGGCGCAGATAAATTCGGCGCGGGCCTGTCGGCGGGTTATGGGCTGAACTATCGCATCGACGCCTTGGGCTCGATCGGCGTCGAGCATAATTTCCTCAAGGATTTCGTCAACGACGACCCCGCACTGGGTCGGCTGATGATCAAAGCCAAGATCAATCTGTGGTAGCCTTGGCGTTGGCGATCGATGCCGGAGGCCGGTGCGAATGGGCCTCTATCACTATTGCGAACTATTAGCAATTAATCTTTGATTTTCATGCTTTTCGCGGTTGTTTCCTTAAGGGAATCGGCGTAGGGCGGCGCCGTCTAGGGACCGGCGCGGCGATTTGGCCCGTGTGCCAGCCGGTTTTGTGCTTCATTGCCGGGCTTGCCACGAAGGGAGTGCCGCGCGCCATGGGACGCAAGAAAATCGCTTTGATCGGAGCCGGGAATATCGGCGGAACGCTGGCGTTGCTGGCGGCGCAGAAGGAACTCGGTGACGTCGTCCTGTTCGACGTCGTCGAAGGCGTGCCGCAGGGCAAGGCGCTCGACCTGTCGCAGGTCGGCCCGATCGCGGGCTTTGACGCGAAGATCACCGGCACGAACGATTATGCCGACATCGCCGGCGCCGACGTCATCATCGTCACCGCCGGTGTCGCCCGCAAGCCCGGCATGAGCCGCGACGACCTGCTCGGCATCAACCTGAAGGTCATGAAGGCCGTCGGCGAGGGCATCAAGGCCAACGCCCCCGACGCTTTCGTCATCTGCATCACCAACCCGCTCGACGCGATGGTGTGGGCGCTGCGCGAATTTTCGGGTCTGCCGCACAACAAGGTCGTCGGCATGGCCGGCGTGCTCGATTCGGCGCGGTTCAGCCACTTCATCGCTGACGAGTTCGATGTGTCGGTGAAGGATGTGAACACCTTCGTCCTCGGCGGCCACGGCGACACGATGGTCCCCGTCGTCCGCTATTCGACGGTCAACGGCATCCCCGTCCCCGATCTGGTCAAGATGGGCCTGTCGAGCCAGGACAAGATTGACGCGATCGTCAAGCGCACCCGCGGCGGCGGCGGCGAAATCGTCGCGCTGCTCGGCACCGGTTCGGCCTTCTACGCCCCGGCCGCGAGCGGCATCGCGATGGCCGAAGCCTATCTGGGCGACCAGAAGCGCATCCTGCCTTCGGCCGCTTATGTCGACGGCCAGTACGGCCTCGACGGCCTGTATGTCGGCGTGCCGGTGCAGATCGGTGCCGGCGGCGTCGAGAAGATCATCGAGATCGAACTCGATGCCGACGACAAGGCGGGGCTGCAGGTCTCGGTCGATGCGGTCAAGGAACTGCTCGACGCGTGCAAGGCGCTGGATCCGTCACTGGCGTGATCTTGTTCCCCTGCCTCGGCAGGGGCGCGCCAACTTCTGAGGGTCGCGAAGGAAAGGAGTGGATATGAACATGTCTGTCATCCGAACCCTCGCGGCCGTGGCCGCGGCGGCCGGGCTTTGTGTGTCGGTTTCGGTTCATGCCGCACCCGATATCATGTGGGTCAATCCCGGCGGCGGCCTGTCGGGCCTCGCGGTCGACGGCGCCCCTGTCGTGCCGCTGAAACCCGGCGCCCGCACCCCGCAGCAGATCGTCGACGGGTTCGACGCGCTGTGCGCGAAGACCGATTTCGACAAGCTGAAGGTCAATCCGGTGATCGCCGGTTCGGGCTGGGGCGACGCCTATATGCCCAGCATGATGGCGATGACGTCGGGCGAGGTCGATCTGGGCGGCTGGCAGGGTGAGGATCATTCGCTCGGGGTCGCGAAGGATGTATTTTTTTCGCCCAATCCGCAGTGCGTTTTGACCGTATCGACCGCGACCCATTATCCGGCGGTCGAGCTGTTTCCGGTGCTGACAGCGCGGTACGGCAAACCCGCCAATTCTGCCGAAATGTTCGGCGCTGACGGCAAGCCCAACGACACGGTCAAGCCGTATTGGCTGCTCCCGGCGTCGGCGCCGACCCATGAGCGCATCCTTTTCGCCCGTTCGCTGTCGCGTGGCAGTGAGCATCGCATTCACCTGGCCCTTCTCGAAAGAAAGAAGGCGTCCTGACCACCCTTGGCCGTCCCTGTGGCCAAACCCACGGAGTTAATTGAACAATGTCCATTCTCATCGACAAGAATACCAAGGTCATCACGCAAGGCATGACCGGTGCCACGGGGACTTTCCACACCGAACAGGCGCTGACGTACGGCACCCAGATGGTCGGCGGCGTCACGCCGGGCAAGGGCGGCACGACCCACATCGGCCTGCCGAACTTCAACACCGTCGAGGAAGCCAAGGCCGCGACCGGCGCCACCGCGAGCTGCATTTACGTGCCGCCGCCGTTCGCCGCCGACTCGATCCTCGAGGCGATTGACGCAGAGATGGAACTGATCGTCTGCATCACCGAGGGCATTCCGGTGCTCGACATGGTCAAGGTAAAGCGCGCCCTCAGCGGTTCGAAGTCGCGCCTGATCGGCCCCAACTGCCCCGGCGTGCTGACCCCGGGCGAATGCAAGATCGGCATCATGCCGGGCAGCATCTTTTCCAAGGGCAGTGTCGGCGTCGTCTCGCGCTCGGGCACGCTGACTTATGAAGCGGTGTTCCAGACCACCAACGCCGGCCTTGGCCAGACGACCGCGGTCGGCATCGGCGGCGATCCGGTCAACGGCACCAACTTCATCGACGTGCTCGAACTCTTCCTCGCCGACGAAGCGACCAAGTCGATCATCATGATCGGCGAAATCGGCGGCGACGCCGAGGAGCAGGCGGCGCAGTTCCTGATCGACGAAGCCAAGCGCGGCCGCAAAAAGCCGATGGCGGGCTTCATCGCGGGCCGCACCGCGCCTCCGGGCCGCCGCATGGGCCATGCCGGTGCGATCGTGTCGGGCGGCAAGGGCGACGCCGAAAGCAAGATCGCGGCGATGGAAGCCGCCGGGATTACGGTTTCGGCGAGCCCGTCCGAACTCGGCACGACGCTCGTCGAAGTGCTGAAAGAACGCGTCTGAGTAGCGCGCCCGCCGGAACGAACCGGTTCCGGCGGGCGTCCCCTTACCAACCCTTCTCCCCGGAGCCATTTCTCGCAAGGGAATGGAAAAGATCATGAACCTCGAACGACAGAGCTTTGACATCGACGAGCCGCAGGCGGGCCCCAGCTGGGCGCCGAAGAACTGGCCGCCGATCGACAGCGACGACCTGACCGCCGCGCTCGATCCGCAGCAGATGCAGGTCGCAGTGAAGGCCGCCGCTGCCAAGGCCGGTGCGCCCCTGTCGAATGCCGAAGTCGAACGCGCGGCGAATGATTCGATCCGCGCGATGATGCTGATCCGCACCTATCGCGTGCGCGGGCATCTCGCCGCGAACCTCGATCCGTTGGGGCTCAGCACGCGCGAGCTGCCCGCCGATCTGACACCCGAATATCATGGTTTCGTCGGCGCCGATCAGGACCGGCCGATCTTCGTCGGCGGTGCGCTCGGCCTTGAAAAAGCGACGATCCGTGAGATTGTGGCGATCCTGCGCGCCAATTATTGCGGCAATGTCGGTCTCGAATATATGCACATCGCCGACATCGAGGAACGCGCCTTTCTGCAGGAACGCATGGAAGGCGCCGACAAGATCATCGAATTTTCGGTCGAGGGCAAGCGCGCCATCCTGAACAAGGTGATCCAGGCCGAGGAATGGGAGAAATTCCTCGCGCGCAAATATGTCGGCACCAAGCGCTTCGGCCTCGACGGCGGCGAATCGATGATCCCCGCGATGGAAGCCATCATCAAATATGGCGGCCAATATGGCGTGAAGGAAATCGTCTACGGCATGGCGCACCGTGGGCGCCTCAACATGCTCGCGAACGTCATGGCCAAGCCGTACAAGGTGATCTTCCACGAATTTTCGGGCGGCAGCGCCAACCCCGACGATGTCGGCGGTTCGGGCGACGTCAAATATCACCTCGGCACCTCGACCGACCGCGAATTCGGCGGCGCGTCGGTGCATATGTCGCTGGTTCCCAACCCGTCGCACCTCGAAGCCGCCGATCCGGTCGTGCTCGGCAAGGTGCGCGCGCAGCAGGTCGTGCGCGACGACCTTGGCAAGCATGAGCAGGTCCTGCCCGTGCTGATCCACGGCGACGCGGCGTTCGCGGGGCAGGGGATCGTCTGGGAATGCCTCGGCTTCTCGGGCATCCGCGGCTACAACACCGGTGGCTGCATCCACTTCATCGTCAACAACCAGATCGGCTTCACGACCAGCCCGCAATATGCGCGCTCGTCGCCCTATCCGTCGGATGTCGCGAAGGGCGTGATGGCGCCGATCCTGCACGTCAACGGCGACGATCCCGAGGCGGTGACCTTTGCCTGCAAGCTGGCGATCGACTTCCGCCAGCAGTTCAAGCGCGATGTCGTGATCGACATGTGGTGCTATCGCCGCTTCGGCCACAACGAGGGCGACGAGCCTTCGTTCACCCAGCCGCTGATGTATGCCGTCATCCGCCAGCATCCGCCGGTGTCGCAGCTTTGCGCCGCGAAGCTCGAGGGCGAGGGCGTGATCGATGCCGGCTGGGCCGACGCGCGCCGCGCTGAGTTCGTCGCGCGGCTCGAGGATGATTTCGAATCGGCGAAAAGCTACAAGCCGAACAAGGCCGACTGGTTCGCGGGTCGCTGGTCGGGGCTGCACGCCCCCGCCGATCCCGAAAACGCCCGCCGCAACATCTCAACCGGGGTCAGCGACAAATTGTTCGACTCGATCGGCCGGATCATGACGACGATCCCCGCCGACCTCGATGTCCACAAGACGCTGCGTCGCGTCATCGATGCGCGCGGCGCGATGTTCGCCGACAAGAGCGACAAGGAAGTGTTCGACTGGGCGACCGCCGAGCAACTCGCGTTCGGCACCCTGCTCAGCGAGGGCTATCAGGTCCGCCTGTCGGGGCAGGATTCGGGGCGCGGCACCTTCAGCCAGCGTCACGCGGTCTGGGTCGACCAGCAGACCGAGAATAAATATGTCCCGCTGACCACCGTGCCGCACGGCCGGTTCGAGGTGCTCGACAGCCCGCTCTCCGAATATGGCGTGCTCGGGTTCGAATATGGCTATGCGATGGCGGATCCGAAGAGCCTCGTGCTCTGGGAAGCGCAGTTCGGCGACTTCGCCAATGGCGCGCAGATCATGATCGACCAGTTCATCGCGTCGGGCGAAGCCAAATGGCTGCGCGCCAACGGACTCGTGCTGCTGTTGCCGCATGGCTATGAAGGCCAGGGTCCCGAGCATAGCTCGGCGCGCCTCGAACGCTTCCTGCAGCTGTGCGCGGGCGACAATATCCAGGTGTGCAATATTTCGACCCCGTCGAACTATTTCCACGTCCTGCGTCGCCAGATGCTGCGCCCGTTCCGCAAGCCGCTGATCATCATGACGCCCAAGTCGCTGCTCCGCCACAAGCTGGCGGTGTCGCAGCGCTCGGACTTCATCGGCGACGCGCATTTCCGCCGTATCATGTCGGATCGCACCCCGCCCGCCGATGGCGATGTGAAACGCGTCATCCTCTGTTCGGGCAAGGTCGGTTACGACCTGATCGAAGCGCGCGATGCCGCGGGCCAGACCGACACGACGGTGATTCGCATCGAACAGCTCTACCCCTTCCCGGGCGAACCGCTCGCCGTGCGCCTGAAGCGCCTGCCGAAGCTCGAGGAAGTGGTGTGGGCGCAGGAAGAGCCGCGCAACAATGGCAGCTGGTCCTTCGTCGAGTCGTTCATCGAGGAGGCGCTGACCAGCGCCGGGCACAAGGGAATGCGTCCGCGCTATGCCGGCCGCGCCGCGGCTGCGTCGCCCGCCACCGGGCTGATGAGTCGCCACCAGACCGAGCAGTCGGCGCTGGTCGCCGATGCGCTGGGCCTGAGCGTCCGCGCCGAAATCCGCCGTACCAAGAATAAATAAGCGCCCCAAAGGAAAGCAAGATGAGCACCGAAGTCAAAGTCCCCACCTTGGGCGAAAGCGTCACCGAAGCGACGGTCGGCGAATGGTTGAAGCAGCCGGGTGACGCGGTCGCGCTCGACGAGCCGATCGCGAGCCTCGAGACCGACAAGGTCGCGGTCGAGGTTCCCTCGCCCGTCGCGGGCGTGATGGGCCAGCAGGTGGTGGCCGCGGGCGACACCGTCGCCGTCGGCGCGGTGATCGCGACGATCGAGGCGGGCAGCGGCAAGGCAGCGGCGCCCGCAGCGCCGGCTTCGGCTCCCGCTCCCGCTCCCGCCGCGAAGGCCGAAGCCGCAGTGCCCGCGCCCGCCGCGACGGCGAGCGAAGAGACCGGCGACGGCGTCACCACCCTGTCGCCCGCGGTGCGTCGCCTGGTGCTCGAGCATGGCGTCGACCCGAGCAAGATCAAAGGCAGCGGCAAGGACGGCCGGTTGACCAAGGAAGATGTGCTCGCCGCCGCCAACAATGCCCCCGAGGTGCCCGCCGCCGCTGCGCCCGCTCCCGTCGCTGCCGCCCCGGCCGCGTCGGGTGCTCCCGGCCGCCGCGAAGAGCGCGTCAAGATGACCCGTATGCGCCAGACGATCGCCAAGCGGCTGAAGTCGGCGCAGGAAACCGCGGCGATGCTGACGACGTTCAACGACGTCGACATGTCGGCGGTGATGGCGACGCGCGACAAATATCGCGAAAGCTTCGAAAAGAAGCATGGCGTCCGCCTCGGCTTCATGAGCTTTTTCACCAAGGCGGTCGCGCTCGCGGCGCACGACATTCCGGCGGTCAACGCGCGGATCGACGGCGATGAGATCGTCTATTTCGATTACCTCGACGTCTCGGTCGCGGTCAGCGCGCCCAACGGCCTCGTCGTGCCTGTCGTGCGCAACGCCGACAGCCTGAGCTTCGCCGAGATCGAAAAGGCGATCGCCGACCTCGGCAAGCGCGCCAAGGAGGGCACGCTGACGATGGACGATATGACCGGCGGCACCTTCACCATCTCGAACGGCGGCGTGTTCGGCGGCCTGATGTCGACCCCGATCATCAACCCGCCGCAGTCGGCGGTGCTCGGCCTCCACCGCATCGAAGAGCGCCCGGTCGTGCGTAATGGCGAGATCGTGGCGCGCCCGATGATGTATCTGGCGCTGAGCTATGACCACCGCCTGATCGACGGACGCGAGGCGGTGACCTTCCTCAAGACGATCAAGGAAGCGATCGAGGATCCGACGCGGCTGCTGATCGACCTGTAATAGGGAACGCCGCATGCGCGACGCCACCGAAGCCTTGTTCGCCTATGGCACGCTCCAATATCCGGACGTGCAGCGCGAACAGTTCGGCCGGTTGCTCAGCGGCACGGCGGACGCGCTGACCGGGTATCGGCTCGGACGGATCGCGATCGCCGACCCCGAGGTGGCCTGCAAAAGTGGCGAAAATCACTATCCGGTGCTCGCACCCGACAGCGAAGGCTCGCAGCGGATCGCGGGCACCCTATATTGGATTACAAGACAAGAACTCGAAGCGGCCGATGTCTATGAGGCCGAAGACTATCAGCGGCAGCGCGTCGCACTGGAATCGGGCGAGAGCGCCTGGGTCTATGTCGCCGCACCGGGCCTGCAATGGAGTATATGATGGCTGATTACGATTACGACGTCCTTGTCATTGGTGCCGGCCCCGGCGGCTATGTCGCGGCGATCCGTGCGGCGCAGCTCGGCCTCAAGACCGCCTGTGCCGAAGGGCGCGAGACGCTGGGCGGCACCTGCCTCAATGTCGGCTGTATCCCGTCGAAGGCGATGCTCCACGCGTCCGAATATTATGACGCCGCCGCCAATGGCGCGATGGCGAAGATGGGGATCGATGTGACCCCCAAGCTCAACCTGCCCGCGATGCACGGCCAGCGCATCGACGCGGTCAAGGGCCTGACCGGCGGCATCGAATTCCTGTTCAAGAAGAACAAGGTCGACTGGCTGAAGGGCTATGCGCAGTTCACCGGCAAGGACAGTGTCGAGGTCGCGGGCAAGACGGTCCGCGCCAAGAATATCGTCATCGCCACCGGATCGTCGGTCACCCCGCTGCCCGGCGTCGCGGTCGATAACGAAAAGCAGATCATCGTCGATTCGACCGGCGCGCTCGAACTCGCGAAGGTTCCCGAGCATATGGTCGTGATCGGCGGCGGTGTGATCGGACTCGAACTCGGCAGCGTGTGGCGCCGGCTTGGCGCGAAAGTCACCTGCGTCGAGTTCCTCGACCAGATCCTGCCCGGCATGGACGCCGATGTGCGCAAGGACGCGAACCGCATCTTCAAGAAGCAGGGCATCGAATTCAAGCTCAAGACCAAGGTCACCAAGGCCGAGGTCAAGGGCAAGAAGGCGGTGCTGACGCTCGAACCCGCCGCTGGTGGTGACGCCGAGACGCTCGAGGCCGATGTCGTGCTGGTATCGATCGGGCGCCGCCCGAACACCGAAGGGCTGGGCCTCGACAAGGCGGGCCTCGCGGTCAACGCGCGCGGCCAGATCGAAACCGACCATGATTTCGGTACCCAGGTCCCCGGCATCTGGGCGATCGGCGACGTCATCCCCGGCCCGATGCTCGCGCATAAGGCCGAGGACGAAGGCATTGCGGTCGCCGAGAATATCGCGGGGCTGACCGGCATCGTGAACCACGACGTCATCCCCTCGGTCGTCTATACCATGCCCGAAATCGCCGGCGTCGGCCTGACCGAAGAGCAGGCGAAGGAGCGCGGCGAGGTCAAGGTCGGCAAGTTCCCGATGGCGGGCAACAGCCGCGCCAAGACCAACCACGAACCCGACGGTTTCGTGAAGGTGATCGCCGATGCGAACAGCGACCGCGTGCTCGGCGTCTGGATCATCGCCAGCGTCGCGGGCACGATGATCGCGCAGGCCGCGCAGGCGATGGAATTCGGCGCCACGTCGGAAGACATCGCCTACACCTGCCACGCCCACCCGACGCACAGCGAAGCGGTGAAGGAAGCGGCGATGGCGGTGACCGGCAAGCCGATCCACATCTGACAGGCATTTGGGGGAGAGAGTGATGGCGAAGCATGGGCTCTGGGCAGCGGCTTCGCTCGCCCTCTTTCTGGTCCCGGCGGGCGCTCAGGCGGCGCCTGACATGGCTGCGGCGAACGCGCGGCTGACCGCGATTCTCGACAAAAATTATCCGGCGCTCGAGGCGGTCTACAAGGATTTGCACGCCAATCCCGAACTGGGGATGCAGGAGGTGCGGACCGCCGCGATCCTCGCCCAGCATCTCCGCAAGGCGGGCTTCACCGTGACCGAGAAGGTCGGCGGGACCGGCGTCGTCGCGGTGCTGAAGAACGGCGACGGGCCGACCTTCCTCGTGCGTGCCGACATGGACGCGCTGCCGATGGAGGAAAAGACCGGGCTGGCCTGGTCGAGCAAGGCGCGCGCGACCTATGAGGGCAGGGATGTCCCCGTGATGCACGCCTGCGGCCATGACACCCACGTCGCCTATCTGATCGGCGTCGCGCAGGCGCTGAGCGCGATGCGCGACAGCTGGTCGGGGACGGCGGTCCTGATCGGCCAGCCGGCCGAGGAACCGCTCAAGGGCGCGCGCGCGATGCTGGATGACGGGCTTCTGACGCGTTTCCCCAAGCCCGATTTCGGCTTTGCGGCGCATGTCTCGAACCTGCCGGCGGGCGTCGTCGCGATCAAGGCGGGCGCGGGGTCGTCGGCCTCCGACAGCTATTCGATCACCTTCCACGGCCGCGGCGGGCACGGATCGATGCCCGCGGCGACGATCGATCCCATTCCGATCGCCGCGCGCTTCGTCACCGATACGCAGGTGGTGATCAGCCGCGAGAAGGATCCCGCCGCCTTTGGCGTGCTGACGATCGGCGCGATCAACGCCGGCAGCGCGCCCAACATCATCCCCGACAGCGCCGAGGTGAAGGTCAATCTGCGTTCGCAGTCGCCCGAGGTGCGCAAGCTGCTCCAGGACGGCACCGCGCGCGTCGCGAGATCGGCGGCGGCGATGGGCAATGCGCCCGAACCGACGATCCGCTACCTGAGCGGCACCGGCATTCTCACCAACGACGAGACGATGGCCAAGGCCGCGGTCGCGGCGCTGACCCCGGTGTTCGGCAAGGGCCTCGTCTTCGCCCCCGCGAGCGCGGCGCCGATGTCGGGCAGCGAGGATTATTCGGAATTCGTCGATGCGGGCGTGCCGTCGCTGTTTTTCGGCATCGGTGGTTATGATCCCGCGGTGCTCGCCGACCTGAAGGCGAAGGGTGAACCCGCGCCGACCAATCACTCGCCCTTCTTTGCGCCCCGCGCCGAGCCCGCGATTCGCAATGCGGTGACCGCGATCATGCTCTCGATCATCGGCGGTGTTCGCCCTGCCGCGAAATAGCGACGCGCGATGCCCGTCCCCGACAATGACCTGCTGATCCGGCTGCTCGATCTTGCCGGGATCGGTGTGTTCGCCTTGTCGGGCGCGCTGATGGCGGTGCGCCTGCGCCAGACGCTGGTCACCGCGATGTTTTTCGCGCTGGTGACCGGGGTCGGCGGCGGCAGCGTGCGCGACCTGCTGATCGGCGCCCCGGTGTTCTGGGTGCAGGACGGGGCGATCGCGGCGGTGTGCATCGCGATCGCGCTGGTCGTCTGGGTGACCCCCGAACGCTGGTGGCAGGGGCAGTTGCTCGAATGGGCCGATGCCGTTGGGCTCGCGGCCTATGCGGTCTTCGGCACCGCCAAGGCGCTGGCGTGGGGCGTGCCGCCGGTGCCCGCGCTGCTGATGGGGGTGATCACCGGCTGCGTCGGCGGCACCATCCGCGATATCCTCGCCGGGGTGCCATCGATCATCGTCAGGCCTGAAATCTATGTCACCGCGGCGGCGCTCGCCTCGGGGCTGTTCCTGGCGCTGCTCTGGCTGGGCACGGGGACGCCGGTCGCGGCGCTGAGCGGTGCGGTCGCGGGCTTCGTCCTGCGCGGTGCCGCGATCTACTGGTCGCTTGCGCTGCCCGCCTATCGCGAACCGACCCGCTGAACGGGTCCCGGTTCGGGACGGAATGACCCGAACGGCAGCCGGGCTGTCAGAATCGATTAACCCGCCACGCCTAGCCCGCATCGCACGAAAGGGGCGCGTGGGGGCCTTGGAAGTCTTGTTGATCAGTTTTGGCGCCGGCGTCGCGTCGGCCGACTGCGCGGTCGATTGCGATGCGGCGATGACGGCGGGGGTCATGCTATTGGCCGCGCCGCCGATCCTCGCCGCGGTGATGCTGCGCGACCGGCTGTTCGCGATGTGTGCGGGATGGGGTGAACGGTTCGGCCGCTTGCGTGCCGCGCGCGGCTCCTGCGCGGTGGGCTTGCCAAATACGCTGGCTGTGGCAGGTTCGCCGGTGAACACGGATGTCAGCACCATCGCCGCGCGAAGGGCCTGACCCTTGCAGGGGCTTTCCATGACGACAATGCAGACGACCGCAAATGGCATCGACATCACCTATGAGGACAAGGGGCCGCGCGATGCGCCGGTCATTCTGCTGGTGATGGGACTGGGCGGGCAATTGACTCTGTGGCCCGACGAGTTCGTTGATGCGTTGAATGCCCATGGTTTCCGCACTATCCGCTACGACAATCGCGACGTCGGCCTGTCGACGCGCTTCGAGGCGGCGGGGGTGCCCAACCTGAAATGGATGTTCGTCAAGGCGGCGTTGCGCCTGCCGGTGCGTCCCGCTTACACGCTCGCTGACATGGCGGCCGACGGGGTGGCGCTGCTCGACCATCTCGGCGTCGCGCAGGCGCATATCGTCGGCGCGTCGATGGGCGGCATGATTTCGCAGCATATCGCGGCGCGCTATCCCGACCGTACCCTGTCGCTGACCTCGATCATGTCGACGACTGGCAACCCCAGATTGCCGCGCGCCAACAAGGACGCGATGGCGGTGCTCGCCAACCGGCCGATGAGCGGCGATCCCGAGGCGATGATCGCCTATTCGGTGCGCGCCGCGCGGGTGATCGGCAGCCCCGCCTATCCCGCCGCGGAGGAGCGGCTGCAGCGCCGGGTGCGCGGCGATTTCGAACGCGGCTGGTACCCGCAGGGCGTCGCGCGGCAGATGGCGGCGATCGTCGCCGACGGCGACCGCCGCGCGATGCTGAAGACAATCACCGCGCCGACGTTGGTCATTCATGGCGAGGCCGATCCGCTCGTCCCGCTCGCGGGCGGCAAGGACACCGCGGCGAGCATCCCCGGCGCGCGCTTGATGACGATCCCGGGCATGGGGCATGACCTGCCGCTCGCGCTCGTCGATACGCTCGCCGATGCCATTGCGAGTCATGCGCGGGAGCTGGCGGCGGCGGCATGAGCGCGCTGCAGACGCGGCTGCGCGCGCAGCTGCTCCGCATTCATATCTGGCTTGGCTGGCTGGTCGGCGTGCCGCTGATCCTGTGGACACTGTCGGGGTTGGTCATGGTGATCAAGCCGATCGACGAAGTGCGCGGCAGCGATTTGCGTAGCGAGCCGGTTGCGATCCCCGCGACCTTGGCGGCGGTGCCGCCGCAGCTGAACGGCCGCCCGGTGCAAAAGCTGGAGCTGGCGATGCGCGGGGCGAAACCGGTGTGGCTGGTGCGCTATACCGGCGACGACAGCCGCGCCGCCGATGCGACGACCGGCGCGCTCTTGCCGCCCGTCACCGCCGCCGAGGCGCGGGTGATCGCCGATGGCGCGCTCAAGGCGCCGGGCAAGCTGCTATCGGTACGCCGCTTCGCCGCCGACGCCAATCCGATCGAACTGCGGCGCGATCGCCCGGCGTGGCGGATCGTTTATGACGGCGGGCTTCATGCCTATGTCGATGCCGATACCGGCGAGTTGCTGGCACTTCGGACCGGATATTGGCGCGGCTATGATTTTTTCTGGGGGCTGCACATCATGGATCTGCAGACCCGCGAGGATACGCACCACCCGCTGCTGATCGGCTTCACGGCGGTCAGCCTGGTGACGGTTGTGCTGGGGTTCGTGATGCTGTTCGTGCGCCAGCGGCGGCGGCGCAAACAGTCCNGAGGGCATGTCGTAAAGGCGGGAAGGCAACAGGCCCTCCCCCGACCCCTCCCGCAAGCGGGAGGGGAGTATCAGCGCAGCAACAACGCCAGCGTGGCGAGGAAACCCCGGGTCTCCGCCTGGCCCGGCCGCGGCACGGCGGGCAGATAGGCGCGGCAGTCGAGGCACGATGCCTGCACCGACCCGGCCTCGGTCAGCAGCGACAGGTCCTGCACGACGCGGCGTTCGATCATCTGGCGGTTCATCGCCGCGATGCCGAACCAGCCGCGCGGCAACGCCGCGGTCGGTTCCTGTTCGGCGCCGGTCCAGCTGGCGAGCATCTTCGAAAACTCGCTCGGCTCATTCTCGAAATATTTGGCGTGGACGTCGCCATCGACCTTGGCCAGTTTAGCCGCGGCGGCAATCGCGTCGGGCAGCCCGCCGAACTGGTCGACCAGCCCGATCTGGCGCGCGGTGCCGCCGGCCCAGACACGCCCTTCGGCGATCTCGCGGATCTTCTCGATCGGCTGCTTGCGGCTTTTGGCAACGAGGCCGGTGAAGCGCCCGTAGATATCCTCGACGCTGGCCTGCGCCAACTGGTTGAACTCGTCGTTCACCCCGCCGAGGATGTCGGGCTGGCCCGACAAGGGCGTCGTCTTGATGCCGTCGGTGGTCACGCCGGCCTTGGCGAGCGTTTGTTCGAAGCTTGGCAGGATGCCGAAGACGCCGATCGACCCGGTGATCGTGTCGGGTTCGGCGAAGATGCGGTCGGCGGGCGTTGCAATCCAGTAGCCGCCCGACGCCGCGACATTGGCCATCGACACGACGACGGGCAGTTTCTTCGCCTTTGCGGCGAGCAGCGCCTGGCGGATTTCCTCCGACGCGAGCACCGACCCACCGGGCGAATCGACGCGCAGGACGATCGCCTTGATGCTGTCGTCGGCCGCGGCGTCGAGGATGTGCTGGGCGATCGTCTGGCCACCGGCGCTGCCGTTCGGAGCCTCGCCATCGACGATCTCGCCGATCACGGGCACCACCGCGATCGCGCTGCCGGGCTGCTTCGGCGGATTGGCGGCGACCCAGTTGTCGAGCGGGATCGCATTATAGTTCCACGGCTGGCTGTCGTCGAATGCGCCGCTGATTTCGGCGACGCGGCTGCTGAACGCCATCCGGCTGCCGAGCGTGTCGATCAGCCCGGCGTCGAGCGACGCCTTCGACAGGTCGTTGCCCGCGGCGCGCACCGCACCCGCGGTGTCGGCGATGAAGGGATCGATCTTCGCCTTCGGGCGGGCCTTTTTGACGTCGGCCAGCCAATTTTCCCACAGGGCGCCGGCATAGGCGAGGTCGGCCTGTTTCGCCTCGGGCGACTGGTCGGCGCGCAAATAGGGTTCGACCGCGCTCTTGAAGGTGCCGACGCGATAGATGTTCGCGGTGACGCCGAGCTTGTCCATCAGCCCCTTGTAATAGAGCCGCGAACCGCCGGGTCCGGCGATCGCGACGCCGCCGATCGGGTCGGCCCATATCTCGCTGGCGTGCGAGGCGAGCTGATAGCTGTCGGTCGTGTAGGCGGTGGCGAAGGCGAGGACGGGCTTTTTCTGTGCGCGGACCTTGTCGAGCGCGTCACCGATTTCGGCGAGCGAGACCTGGCCGCCGCCGAGGAAGCGGTCGAGGTCGAGTACGACCGACGTGATACGCTTGTCATCGGCTGCGGTTTCGAGCGCGTGAACGACGTCGCGGACGCGGATTTCCTTGAGATTGTTGCCGCCCGACAAGGCCGCGAACGGATCGATCTCGGCAGGCTGTTCGGTGACGACACCGTCGAGCTGGAGCAGCAACGCGCCCTCGCTGACCGGCAGCGATGGATTGGGGCGCCCCGCGAACAGGCCGAAGAGTACGACAAAGAAGAGGAGCAGGAAGATGAGCGCCAACCCGTCCTTGATCGCGACGAGCAGGTTCCAGACCTTGCGGGGGAAACTGGTGGTGCCTTTCGGCTTGTCCTCGCCGGGCAGCGGGCGGCGAACGGGAATGGCCCAGGGGCCGGCGGGATCGTTGGGCGTGTTCGCGGTGCTGTCGGTCATGTGTGCAAACCTAGGGATGCGCCCCGTCCTTGGCAATGCACGCTTCGACCGGCGGGCGACGACGCCCCACCGGCGGCGTCAGAGCCAATTTTCGCGGCGGTACCAGCGGACGGTTTCGGCCAGCGCATCGCCGGTGTCGAGTTCGGGGCGCCAGAGGTCCGGCGGCGGGCCGGCGCCGTCGGTAGCGACCCAGTCGGGATGCGCGATATAGCGCGCGCGGTCGGGGGTCAGCTTGGCGCGGCTGCGGCGCACCAGCTTGTCGATCCGTCCGCCGGCCTTGAGCAAGGTCGCCGGAATAGTGAGGGTCGAGACATGGCTGCGGCCGACGGCGCGGCCGACCGCGCGGGCAAAGCTGCGGTGCGACCAGCCGCCGGGCTTGCCGTCGTCGGGTTCGTAAATGGCGCCGATGCTGGTGTCGCGGTCGGCGGTGAGCGTAACGAGCAGGCGCGCGAGTTCATCGACGTAGATTGCCGACATCCGCCCGGCAGGCGGCAACAGCGCGATGCCGCGCCGCGCCATGCGGAAAATGTCGAGCATCTCGGTATCGCCGGGTCCGAACACCGCGGGCGGGCGAACGATCGTCCAGTCGAGCCCGCTCGCCTTGACGATCGTTTCGGCGCGCGCCTTCGACCAGCCGTAGTTGGAGAGGTCCGGCTCGCGAGCGGCGAGCGATGAGACATGGACGAAGCGGGTAACCCCGGCGTGGCGCGCGGCATCGATGACGTTGCCGGTGGCGGTGGCGTTGCCGGCCTCGAACGCAGCCCGTGTCGGCACATTGACGACACCCGCGATGTGCAGGACCACATCGCTGCCCGCCGCAAGTTCGGCCAGCGCCTCGGGCTTGTCGAGCGCGCCCTCGACCCAGATGATGCCTTCGCGTTCGCGTTGCGGGCGGCGGGTGAGGGCGCGGACGTGCCAGCCCTGTTCGACCGCGCGCCGCATCGTCGCGCCGCCGACGAAGCCGGTCGCGCCGGTCATCGCCAGCACCGGCGCGGTCACAGCAGCACCATATGGTCGCGGTGGACGACCGCGCTGCGCGGCGCATAGCCGAGCGCCGCCTCTTGCGCGTCGCGGCCGAGGCCGAGGATCGTGGCCGCGTCGGCGGCGGTATATTCGGCAAGGCCGCGCGCGACGACGCGGCCATCGGGGCCGGCGATGTCGAGAATGTCGCCGCGCGCGAAATTTCCGGCCACCGTCGCGACCCCGGCGGCGAGTAGGCTGGCGCCGCCGCGCAGCGCCTTGACCGCGCCGGCGTCGATACCCAGCCGGCCCTTCGCGGTCAGCCCGCCGGCGAGCCAGGCCTTGCGTGCGCTCGCGCCCTTTTCGGCGACGAACAGGCTGTGCCGCGCTTCGGTCGAGAGCGGGTGGTCGATGCGCCCCGACGCGATGGCGAGATGCGCGCCCGCGGCGTTGGCGATCCGCGCCGCGGCGATCTTCGACACCATGCCGCCCGATCCCATGCCCGAGGCCGACCCGGTGTCGGCCATCGCCTCGATGGCGGCGTCGATACGCTCGATGCGCGCGATATGGACGGCGCCATCCTGCGCGGGGTTGCGGTCGTACAGCCCGTCGATGTCGCTGAGCAGGATCACGCCGTCGGCGCCCGCCGCCTGCGCGACGCGCGCGGCGAGCCGGTCGTTGTCGCCGAAGCGGATTTCCTCGGTCGCGACGCTGTCATTCTCGTTGATGATCGGCACGACGCCGAGGCTGAGCAGGCGGTCGAGCGTCGCGGCAGCGTTGAGGTAGCGGCGACGATGTTCGAGATCGTCGAGCGTGACGAGCATCTGCGCCGCGGTCAGCCCCTCGGCGCCAAGTACCTCGGCCCACACCTGCGACAGCGCGATTTGCCCCGTCGCGGCGGCCGCCTGCGCATCCTCGAGGCTGGCGCGTCCGCCCTTGGCCAGCCCCAGCCGCCGCGCGCCGAGCGCGATCGCACCCGACGAGACGACCGCGACCTGCTGGCCGGCCCTGGCGCGTGCGGCGATGTCGGCGGCGATGCCGGTCAGCCAGTCACGCCGCACCGCGCCGTCCGGATCGACGAGCAGCGCCGAGCCGATCTTGACGATCAGGCGGGGGCAGGCGGGGGGCGGAAACAGGCTCATGGCGCCGCCGATAGCGCGCGCGGCGCCGCACGCCAATGGCTTTGCTCAGCGATCTCCGCCGAAGGTGTAGCTGAGCGCGACGCCGACCGACGGCTGGTCGCGCGACCCCAGTTGGCGGACGACAGGCGAGCGCGCGGCGTCGCCGACGAGGCGGTCGTAGCGGGCATAGGCCGCGAAACCCCAGTTCGGACTGAGCTGGCGGAGATAGCCGGCGGTCAGCCCGACCGCGTGAACCCCGCCCTCGATATCGAAGGCGGGAAGGCCCGAGGCGGCCGCCGCGGCCGGGCTCACCCCGAAATAGGCGCGCTGATATTTGCCGTCGCCCAGCGTCACGCGCGGGCCGATCGAGAAGAGCCAGTCGTCGCCGTCGCGCACGACATAATCGGCGCTGACCTCACCGACGAAGCCGTCATGGCCGCCGAGGCCCCGCCGGGCCTCCGCCCGCAGGCGAAAGTTCGGGGTCAGCGACACCTGCGCGAAGCCGCCCGCCTCGATCGTCAAGCCGACCTTGGGCAGGTTGGCGCCGACATCGGCGGCGGTGCGTTTGCCGACGAAGCCGAAGGCCGGGCCGAAGGCGAAGTCGCCGGCCTGGAGGAGCGGCGCGCCGAAGCTTTCGTCGGCGGCTTCGAAGGTGAATTCGGTGCCTTCATGCTCGCGCGAGAGATCGAGATAGGGGCCGATCGACAGGTCTTTCGCGCCCGGCCAGGCTGGCGAAAGCTGTGGTCCGGCGATGATGCGCGTGCGTTTGGGGGCGGGCGTTTCGGCCTCTTGCGCGAAGACAGGCGCCGTCAACGCAAGCAAGGACGAGGCGGCGAGGCTATAAGGGATCAGGCGACGAGGGGGCATCGGGAACTCCTGCTGTTCCCTCACCCAAGTCCCGCCTCGGCGCTTGGTTCCTAGACGGGAGACCATGAGGCGTCGGCATCGCTGTCGGGGTCTTCGCCCGCGACGTCGCCCGCGACGGCTTCGAGCAGCTTGTCGAGCACGGCTTCGATGCCCGCGCCGCTCGCGCCTGACAGCGCCATCACGGGATGGCCGCTTTCCTTGGCGAGTTCGGCCGACAACGCCGCGATCAGCTCGTCGTCGAGCGTGTCGACCTTGTTGAGCGCGACGACGACCGGCTTATCGACCAGGTCGGCGCCATAGGCTTCGAGCTCGTCGCGGACGATGCGATAGCTCGTCGCGACATCCTCGTCGTTCGCGTCGACGAGGTGGAGCAGCACGCGGCAACGTTCGATATGGCCGAGGAAACGGTCGCCGACCCCGGCGCCGTCGGCGGCGCCCTCGATCAGCCCGGGGATGTCAGCGACGACGAATTCATTGCCCTTGTGGCTGACGACGCCGAGCTGCGGGCGCAGCGTGGTGAAGGCGTAGGCGCCGACCTTGGCCTGCGCATTGCTCACCGCATTGATGAAGGTCGATTTGCCGGCATTGGGCAACCCGACCAGCCCCGCGTCGGCGAGCAGCTTCAACCGCAGCCACACCCACATCTCCTCGCCGGGCCAACCGGGGCCGTGCTGGCGCGGGGCGCGGTTGGTGCTGGTCTTGTAGCTCGCATTGCCGCGCCCGCCGTCGCCGCCGCGCAGGAAGGTGACCTGTTCGCCCTCCTTGGTCAGGTCGGCGAGCAGGCTGCGGTCTTCGTCGTCGTCGAGGATCTGGGTGCCGATCGGCACCTTGATCAAGAGGTCGGGGCCGCCGGCGCCGGTGCGGTCGCGGCCGGCACCGGGGGTGCCGCGCTTGGCCTTGAAATGCTGGGTGTAGCGAAAGTCGATCAGCGTGTTGAGCCCGGCGACCGCTTCGAAGATGATGTCGCCGCCCTTGCCGCCGTTGCCGCCGTCGGGACCGCCATATTCGACATATTTCTCGCGCCGGAAACTGACGGCGCCGGGGCCGCCGTCACCGGACTTCACGAATATCTTGGCTTGATCGAGGAAATGCATGGCGGGGCCTTTGGGCGCGGGAGACGGGAAAACTACACATCAAATCCCGTTCGTGTCGAGCGAAGTCGAGACACCCATCGGGGCACACGACCGAAGGGAGTCTCGACTTCGCTCGATGCGAACGGAATGACGGGATGCGGCCCCTTAGCGCGCGCGCAACAAAATTGCTAGCCTTCAGGCAGCAGGCTTGCCGCCGTGCTCAGCCCAGAATTTCGCGATCCTGCCGGTGATCAATTCGGTCGCCAGCACCCGCGACGTGTCGCGCGGCAGGTCGAGCGCCTCGGCCATCGGGCCGCCGAGCTGTGCATCGCCCAGCGCCATCAGCACCAGTGCCAGCGTATCTTCGTGCATCAGGCGCTTTTCATGCGCGTCGGGCGCGATGTTGTCGATCAGCCGGTGGATCGCCTCGACGATCGGGTCGAGCGCATCCTCGTTGCCCGTCGCGGCCATCCAGGTCGCGAGCGCGCCCGCGCCGCCCTCGTTGAAGGCGTCGAAGGCGAGGTCGACGATCTCGCGCACATTGCGTTCGCCCGGTGGCGATTCCGCCATCTTCCGGCCGATCGTCGCGCAGACGGTTTCGGCCTGATAGGCGGCGAGTGCCTTTTGCAGTCCCGCCGCGCTGCCGAAATGATGCAGCAGATTGGCGTGGGTGCGGTCGATGCGCGCCGCCACGGCTTTCAGCGTCACCGCCGCCGGCCCCATCTCGATCAGGATCGTCCGCGCCGCCTCGAGCGCCGCCGACCGGCTCTCTTCGGGACTCAGGCGCTTCTTCGCTACTATTGACACCACTGTAAGTAACCTTTAACATATGCCCCATAGGACGTCCCCACGCCCTTCCTCTCCTTTTCGACGGTGCAGACCATATGTCCAGCTTTTCCCACAACCCGACCCCCGCCGACCTTGCGATCACGCCGCGCGACATGCGCTTCGGCCGCGACGACCGGCAGGGCCGCTGGTGGCTGAACGGCGACCCGATCGCCTCGGCTTTTCACACCGCGCTGTCGGTGACCTTCCCGCGCGGCGAGGCGATGTTCATCGAGGCGGTGAAAGCGCACCGCGATGGCGTGCCCGACAAATTGGCGCGCGAAATCCGCGCCTTCACCCAGCAGGAAGTGATCCACAGCCGCGAGCATGTGGTGTTCAACAAGAAGGCGGCGGAAGCGGGTTACGACCTCAGCGAGCTCGAAGACGATGTGAACCACGTCCTCGACCTGATCAAGGCACGGCCGCAGATCGTCAACCTGATGGCTACGATCGCGCTCGAACATTATACCGCGATGATGGCAGCGGTGATGCTGCGCGACGACAGCATGTATGCCGGCGCCGAACCCGAATGGGCGGCGCTGTGGAAATGGCACGCGATCGAGGAGATCGAGCATAAGGGCGTCGCCTATGACACCTGGCTGCACGCCACTAAGGACTGGAGCCGATTCAAGCGCTGGCGCGCCAAGTCGATCATGATGCTGCTCGTCACCACCCGCTTCTGGCCGAAGCGCGTCAAGGGGATGAAGGCGCTGCTGAAGCAGGACGGCCTGACCGGCTGGCGCGTCACGGCGCGCATCTGGTGGTATCTGCTCGGCAAGCCGGGGGTGCTGCGCAAGAGCTTCCTGCCCTGGCTCAGCTATTTCCTGCCCGGCTTCCACCCGTGGAATCACGACGACCGCGCGCTGATCGGCAAATATGAAAGCGATTATGCCGACGCGGTGATGCCGCAGCACAGCTCGGCAGCGCCGGCCCGGCACGAGGAATTGGCGGCCGCGGCCGCCTGACCGGCTCGCAAAGGCGGAGCCTCCAAAGGGCTCTCTCTCCCCATTTTCGGGGCTTCGCCTTTGCGGGATCAGCGGCTTGCGGCGCGTCGTGTGCGCTGATAGCCCGGCGCCATGTTCACGACGCCCCCGATCATCGAAACCGACCGCCTGCGCCTGCGCGAGCATCGCCTGTCGGACAAGGCCGACCATATCGCGATGTGGGCCGACGCGCGCGTGACGCGCTTCATCGGCGGCGAGCCGCGCGCCCCCGACGTCAGCTGGGGCAAGTTCCTGTCGGCGGCCGGGCTGTGGCCGGTGATGGGCTATGGCTATTGGGTGTTCGCCGACAAGGTCACCGACAGGCTGATCGGCATGGGGGGCTTAAGCTATTTCGGTCGCGGCATCCCCGAACTCGAAGGACAGCCCGAGGCGGGTTGGGCGTTCGACGCCGACCATTGGGGCGGCGGCCTCGCGACCGAGGCGATGGGCGCGGCGCTCGCCTGGGCCGACGCGAACCTCGACGCGGCGGACATCCGTTGCATCATCGAACCGGGACATGGCGCATCGGAGCGCGTCGCGGCGAAGCTGGGGTTCGGCCTGACCGGATCGAGCGAAGTGCTACCCGAGATCGTTAATATCTACGTGCGACCGCGCGGCGGATAGAGATATTCGTCATTGCGAGCGGAGCGAAGCAATCTCCGGCTATCGACCTTGCGAAAGGCCAATAGCTGGAGATTGCCGCGTCGCCTTCGGCTCCTCGCAATGACGAGATGTGGTTTAGCCTAAGCCAGTTCCACCACCAGCAACCCGCCCTCGGCGCTGACGACGCGGACCTTGGTGCCTTCGGCGGTATCCGGGCCGCGCACCGGCCATTCGCCGTCGCCGACCTTGGCGCGGCCGCGGCCGTCTTCGATCGCCTTGGTCACCGTCAGCACTTCACCGACCAGCCGCCCGCCGCGCTGGTTGAGCAGCGGGTCGGTGGTGGTGATCGGATTGTCGCGCAGATATTTGCGCCCCGCGTAAAGCGCGACGATCGACAATATGGCAAAGATGGCGAGCTGCAGCGGGACACCGATCGGGACGATCCACGCGACGATGCCGGTGACGATCGCGGCGGCGCCGAGCCAGACGAGGAAGAAGCCCGGCGCGACGATCTCGGCCGCCGCGAGCAGCACGCCGATCGACAGCCAGGCCCAATGCGGCTCCATGTTCGCAATCCAGTCGGGCATGTCAGCGGCTCCCTTCGCGGCTGGCCAGCGCATCCTTGGCGAGTTCGCCGATGCCGCCGAGCGTACCGATCAACTGCGTCGCCTCGACCGGGAACAGGATCGTCTTGGCATTGGGGCTGGTCGCGAACTGGCCCACTGCCTCGACATATTTCTGCGCGATGAAGTAGTTGATCGCCTGCGCATTGCCGTTCGCGATCGCGTCGGAGACCATCTGGGTCGCCTTGGCTTCGGCCTCGGCTTCGCGTTCACGGGCCTCGGCGTCGCGGAAGGCGGCCTCGCGGCGGCCTTCGGCCTGCAGGATCTGGCCCTGCTTCTCACCCTCGGCGCGCAGGATCTCCGACGCGCGCATTCCTTCGGCTTCGAGGATGTTGGCGCGCTTTTCGCGCTCGGCCTTCATCTGCCGCGCCATCGCGTTCGAAATGTCGGCGGGCGGGCGGATGTCCTTGATCTCGACACGGGTGATCTTGACGCCCCACGGCGTCGTCGCATCGTCGACGACGTGCAGCAGGCGCGCGTTGATCTCGTCGCGCTTCGACAGTGTTTCGTCGAGGTCCATCGAACCCATCACGGTGCGCAGGTTGGTCGTCGTCAGGTTCATGATTGCGAGATAGAGGTCGCTGACTTCGTAAGCGGCCTTCGCGGCGTCGAGCACCTGGAAGAAGACGACGCCGTCGACCGCGACCATCGCATTGTCCTTGGTGATGATTTCCTGGCCCGGGATATCGAGCACCTGTTCCATCATGTTCACCTTGCGGCCGACACGATCGAAGAAGGGGGTGATGAAGTTGAGCCCCGGCTGCGCGGTGTGTGTGTAGCGTCCGAACCGTTCGATCGTATAGCTGAAGCCCTGCCGGACCGGCGTCATCGCCCAGATCAGGAAGAACAAGGCGAGCACCACGATCGCGATGGCAAACCCAAAACCCATGACAAATCCCCTCTGCTTGGTCGCAAACCTCTGGCGCTAACTTATTGCGACATTGCCCGGCTTGCGCCACAGAAAAGCGCATGATCGATTTTGCGCCCCGCTCGCTGCTCTATGTTCCCGGTTCCAACGCCCGCGCACTGGAAAAGGCGCAGGGGCTTGCGGCCGACATGCTGATCGTCGACCTTGAGGATGCGGTGCCCGCCGACCGCAAGGAAGAGGCGCGTGCCGCGATGCGCGCGGCGGTGGTCGCTGGGTTCCCGGGCAAGCGGATCGCGGTGCGGATAAACGGCACCGGGAGCGAGCATCAGGCGGCCGACATCAACGCGGTCGCCGGGCTGCCGCTCGATGCCGTGGTGCTGCCGAAGGTCGATGCCATCGCCGACCTCGAACCCGCGCGCGGACTCGGCCTACCGCTGCTTGCGATGATCGAGACCCCGACCGCCATCTATGCCGCGCGCGAGATTGCGGGCGATCCGGCGGTGGCAGGGCTGATCGCGGGGCTGAACGACCTTGCCTACGAACTGAAGCTGCCCGACGGCATGGACCGCGGCGCGATGAGCCACGCGATTCAGGCGATCGTGCTCGCGGCGCGCGCGGGCGGGAAATTTGGCTTCGATGGGGTTTATAACGCGATCGACGACGCCGAAGGTTTCGCGACGGAAGCCGCCGAGGGGCGGCGGCTGGGGTTCGACGGCAAGACGCTGATCCACCCGTCGCAGGTCGAGCCGTGCAATGCCGCCTTTGCGCCGTCCACGCGCGAGATCGCCGAGGCCGAAGCGCTGGTTGCCGCAGCGACCGGCGGGGCGCAGCGACATGCGGGGCGGATGATCGAAGATATGCATGTCGCCGCGGCCCGCGCGCTGCTGGAGCGGGCGGGGCGATAAACGCCCGACCCGCTTCGACGAACCGTCTTGCCGGTCGTTCGCGGACATGCCATGCCGCGCCGCCATGCACGCAATAAAATTTCGCGCCGCGATCGCGGCCGTCGCTCTGATCGCCGTCTCCGTTTCCGCCGTTCAGGCCAGGCCGGTCGATCCCCCGATTACCGAAGCCGACCTCGCCGCGCATATGCGCGTGCTGGCGAGCGACGCGTTCGAGGGGCGCGCGCCGGGGACCGAGGGCGAGGACCGCACCATCGCCTATGTCGTCGGCGAATGGGCCAGGATGGGGCTCCAGCCCGTGCCGGGCAGCGAAACCCCCTGGCTGCAACCGGTGCCGCTGGTCGAAAGCGCCGCGATCGCGGGCAGCGTCCAGTTCAAGGTACGCGGCCGCGCCTTTCCGCTGTCGGACGACAGCGTCGTCCTGACCGGACGCGACGCCTCGCTGGCGCTGGCGGACGTGCCGGTGATCTTCGTCGGCTATGGTGTCGATGCATCGGGCAAGGTCGCCGCCGATGTGAAGGGCAAGGTCGCGATCCTGCTCTCCGACGCGGTGCCGTTCGGCGAGAAGATGCCGCGCTATCGCGACCGGCGCCAGATGCTCGCCGAAGCGGGCGCGACCGCCGTGCTCGTCGTCGCGAGCGATGCGCTGCCCTGGGCGGCGGTGCAGGGATCGTTCGGATCGCAGACCACCAAGCTTGCCGGCGCCAAGCCCGGCGCGGCGGCGACGGGCTTCATCGCGGCGCCCGCCCTGCAGGCCTTGCTGACCAAGGTCGGCAAGGCGGCGGTCGCGGCGCTCGAAGCCGCCAAATCGCCCGATTATCGCGGCACCGACCTCGCCGTCACCGCGAACCTCAGCGCCGAGACCGAAGTGCGTCCCTATGCCAGCCACAATATCATCGCCAAACTGCCGGGCGCGAAACCCGACGGCAAGGCGGTGCTGTTCCTCGGTCATTGGGACCATCTGGGGATCTGCGGCGACGAGGGCGATGCCGATCGCATCTGCAACGGCGCGGTCGACAATGCGAGCGGCATCGCGGTGCTGACCGAGGTCGCCAAGCGGCTCGCCAGTGGCCCGCGTCCCGACCGGGACATCTATTTTATGGCGACGACCGCCGAGGAAAAGGGCCTGCTCGGCGCCACTTATTTTGCCGACCATCCGGTGGTGCCGCTGGGCGACATCACCGTCGCGCTCAACATCGACACCATCGCCATCTCGCCGCGCGGCACGCCGGTCGCGACAATCGGGCGCGGGCGTCCCGCCTATGACGCGGTGGTGCGCAAGGTTTCCACCGACCTCGGCCGCAAGCTCGACGAGGATGGCGAGGCCGACGCCTTTGTCCAGCGGCAGGACGGCTGGGCACTCGGCGCCAAGGGCGTGCCGTCGCTGATGGTCGGGGGAAGTTTCTCGGACATGCCGTTGCTCGAGAAATTCCTCGGCAGCGACTATCACAAGGCCGCCGACAATTTCAGCGACGCGATCCCGCTCGGCGGCGCGGCGGAGGATGCCGACCTGCACGTCGCGCTCGGCCGGGTGTTCGCCGACACCAAGGCTTGGTCGGGAACGGAGAAATAGGGCCGGGGAAAAAGGGTTCGTCATTGCGAGCGAAGCGAAGCAATCCAGGGCGGTTTACGCCTGCTCTGGATTGCCGCGTCGCTTCGCTCCTCGCAATGACGAGTTGATGAGGCTGATCAGGCCGCCTGCTTCGCCCGTTCGCTCATTTCCTGGTTGAGCATTTCGGCCAGCAGGAACGCCAGTTCCAGCGACTGACCCGCGTTCAAACGCGGGTCGCAATGGGTGTGATAGCGATCGGCGAGGTCCATCTGGGTCACGTCCATCGCGCCGCCGGTGCATTCGGTGACATTCTGGCCGGTCATCTCGATATGGATGCCGCCACCATGCGTACCCTCGGCGCGGTGGACGGCGAAGAAGCCGCGCACTTCGGCGAGGATGCGCTCGAACGGGCGCGTCTTGTAGCCGTTGGGCGTCTTGATGACATTGCCGTGCATCGGGTCGCACGACCAGACGACGGGGTGGCCCGATTCCTTCACCGCGCGGACAAGCCGCGGCAGGTGCGCCTCGATCTTGTCATGGCCATAGCGCGTGATCAGCGTCATGCGGCCCGCGACATGATTGGGATTGAGCGTGTCGAGCAGGCGCAGCAGCACGTCGGCTTCGAGGCTCGGTCCGCACTTCATGCCGACCGGATTGCCGATGCCGCGGAGGTATTCGATATGCGCGGAGCCTTCGAAGCGGGTGCGGTCGCCGACCCACAGCATATGGCCCGAGGTGTCGTACCAGCCGCCGGTCAGGCTGTCCTGCCGCGTCAGCGCCTGCTCATAGGGAAGCAGCAGCGCTTCATGGCTGGTGTAAAAGCTGGTGCCCTTGATCTGCGGCACCGTTTCGGGGGTGACGCCGCAGGCTTCCATGAAGGCGAGCGCTTCGGAAATCCGCGCGGCGGTTTCCTGATATCTCTTCGCCCAGGGGCTGCGGTCCATGAAGTCGTGCGTCCAGGCGTTGACCTGGCGCAGATTGGCATAGCCGCCGCCGGCGAAGGCGCGCAGCAGGTTCAGCGTTGCAGCCGACTGGTTGTACGCCTTGACCATGCGTTGCGGGTCGGGTGCGCGGCCCGATGCTTCGAACGCGATGTCGTTGATGATGTCGCCGCGATAGCTCGGCAGCTCGACGCCATCGATGTCTTCCATGTCGGCCGAACGCGGCTTGGCGAACTGGCCCGCCATGCGGCCGAGCTTCACCACCGGCATTTTCGACGCGAAGGTCAGCACGACCGCCATCTGGAGCAGCACGCGGAAGGTGTCGCGGATGTTGTTCGGATGGAATTCGGCGAAGCTTTCGGCGCAGTCGCCGCCCTGGAGCAGGAACGCCTTGCCCTCGGCGACGCGGCCGAGTTCGCTGGTCAGTTCGCGCGCCTCGCCGGCAAACACCAGTGGCGGATAATTCGACAACTCGCGCTCGGCGGCGGCGAGGGCGACCTCGTCCGAATAGGTGGGAAGCTGGCGGGCTTCGTGCGAGCGCCAGCTGTGCGGCTGCCATGGCTGTGTCATAATCAAAATCCAAAAATCGAATCGCGCGCCGCCATGGCGCGAATGGACCATGGAGGCAAGGATCAGGAAATTAGCATCGGCGCGGCTTTTGCGCACCTGTGCTTTTCTTTGCCGCGAAAAACTGATAGTTTGCTATGGTTTTGGGACGTGCGCGCGGGGATCGCGATCGTCCGTTCGGCAATCCGTAACCTTCTACACTTAGTGGCCCAGGTAAGGGGCCACCTGTTGAAAAGATTCATATGGCGAGTTTCGATCCCGCCTGGTTCGGATATGGCGCACTTTTGCTGGTGCTCGGAACCAGCTTCGCGCTGACCCTGACGCACGTCCGCATCGGGCTGGCGCTTGCGGCGCTGATCGCGCTGCCGCTCACCCTGTTCCATGCTCCGGGCGCCGGCTATTCGCTGCTCGTCGGGCTGATCCTCGCGGTCAACCTCGGACAGGTGGGGCGGGACTGGATCGGCGATGCCCAGGTGGCTTTTTCGCCGGAGGAACAGGAATTGCGGCGGCTGCACTTCGAAGCGCTCAGCCCGAGCAATGCGCGCCGGCTGATCGATCAGGGGCATTGGATTTCGGCGCGGCGCGGCGAGGTCTTGATCCGCGAGGACCAGGCGGCGCCCAGCCTCTTTTACCTTGCCGACGGGGTTGCGACGATCCGGCGCGAGGGCATCGACGTCGGCACCGTGGCGGGCGGGACGCTGATCGGCGAGGCGACAGTGCTCGACGGCAGCCATGCGACCGGGACCGTCTTGCTCGCGAGCAACGCGCGGATGTGGTTCATCCCGGCGCATTCGCTGCGCGCCTATCTCACCGCCAATCCGGGCATCGCCGCCACGCTGCACGAAGGCTTTGCGCGCGCGCTTCGCGGTAAATTGGCGAACGCCAACGCCCGCATTGCCGACCTGCCACCCATCGCTTAGGGTCTGCCGCATTATTGTCATCGGCGGCTTCTAACATGGACTATATATGGCACTGACTTTGTACGGAATTCCCAATTGCGACACGGTGAAAAAGGCGCGGACCTGGCTCGATGCGGCGGGCGTTCCGTACAGATTCCACGATTTTCGCAAGGACGGGCTCGATCCCGCGACGCTGCAATCCTGGATCGACGCGATCGGCTGGGAAAAATTGCTCAACAAGGCCGGGACGACCTTTCGCAAGCTGCCCGACGCGGACAAGGCGGATCTGGATGCGGGCAAGGCCAAGGCCTTGATGCTCGACCAGCCGGCGATGATCAAACGGCCGGTGGTCGAGGCGGACGACGGGGTGAGCGCGGGCTTTTCGGCCGCCGAATGGCAGACGCGTTTTGCATGATCCGGCGCTGGGCGGTGGTGCCGGCGCTGCTGCTCGCGGCGTGCGGGGCTGAGCCGATGGCGGCGCAGCAACCAACGCTCGACGGCAAGGCCCCGATCGTCATCGCGCACCGCGGCGCGTCGGGCGAGCGCCCCGAACATACGCTTGAAGGCTATCAGCTCGCGATCGACCTCGGTGCCGACTATATCGAACCCGACCTCGTGCTGACCAAGGACGGTGTGCTCGTCGCGCGCCACGAGAATGAGATTTCGGAGACCACCGACGTCGCCGATCATCCCGAATTCGCCGGCCGCAAGACCACGAAGACGATCGATGGAACCGCGTTCACCGGATGGTTCACCGAGGACTTCACCCTTGCCGAACTCAAGACGCTGCGTGCGAAGGAACGATTGCCGCAACTACGCAGCACCGAATATGACGGCAAATATGAGGTTCCGACCTTCGCCGAAATCCTCGACCTGCTGGCCGCCGCGAACAAGGGGCGCCGGGTCCCGGTCGGCGTCTATCCGGAAACCAAGCATCCGGGCTATTTCGCGTCGATCGGCCTTCCGCACGAGGCGACGCTGCTGGCGATGCTCGACCGCTATGGCTATCGCGGCCGCACCGCGCCGGTCTTCATTCAGAGCTTTGAGGTCGCGAACCTCAAGGCGATCCGCGCCAGGAGCGACCTGCCGCTGATCCAGTTGATGGACGGCGAAGGCGGTCCTGCCGACGATGCGAAGACGACCTATGCCGCCATGGCGACGCCTGCCGGGCTGAAAGCCATCGCCGCCTATGCCAACGGTATCGGACCCAACAAGGCGATGGTCATCCCGCGCGGCGCGCTCGGAACGCTGGGCGAGCCGACGACGCTGGTGGCGGACGCCCATGCGGCAGGACTCAAGGTTCATCCCTGGACCTTTCGCCGCGAAAATTATTTCCTGCCGCTCGCCGACAAGGGGGGCATCAATCCCGCCGGCCATGGCGATCTGGGCGCCGAGATCGACGCCTATCTGAAAACCGGCATCGACGGGCTGTTCAGCGACAATCCGCGCGAGGCTGTTGCGACGGTGAAAGGCAAGCCATGACCGAACGCGCATTGGGCCAGAGCGGCCTGTCGATCCGGCCTTTCATGCTCGGCGGCAATGTCTTCGGCATGACCGCGGACCGCGACGCGAGCTTTGCCGTGCTCGACCGTTTCGTCGAACGGGGCGGGGGCATGATCGACACCGCCGACGTCTATTCGGCCTGGGTGCCGGGCCACAAGGGCGGCGAGTCCGAGCGCATGATGGGTGCATGGCTGAAGGCCGGCGGCGCGCGCGACCGGGTGATGATCGCGACCAAGGTCGGCATGATGCCCGGCGGGCTGAAGCCTGATCGCATCCGCGAGGCGGTGCAGGGTTCGCTCGACCGGCTCGGCACCGACCGGATCGACCTGTATTTCGCGCACAAGGACGATCCGGACGTGCCGTTGGACGAGGTGCTCGGCGCGTTCGGCGAACTGGTCGACGCGGGCGTCGTGGACGCGATCGGCGCGTCCAACTATTCGGCCGATCGGCTGGCCGAGGCGCTGCGCGTGGCCGACGGCAACGGCCTGCCGCGTTTCACGGTGATGCAGCCCGAACTCAACCTGCTCGATCGCGGCCAATATCAGGGCGCGCTGCAGGATTTGTGCGTTGCCGAGGGGCTGGGTGTCGTCACCTATTTCAGCCTCGCTTCGGGGTATTTGTCGGGCAAATATCGCAGCGTCGACGACATCGGCCAAAGCGCGCGCGGCCCGCGCGTGAAGCCCTATGTCGAGGGCAAGGGGCCGGCGATGCTGGCGGCGATGGATATCATAGCGGCGGAGACGGGTGCCACCCTATCGCAGATCGCGCTTGCCTGGGTCGCCGCCCAGCCGGGCGTCACAGCGCCCATCGCGAGCGCGACGAGCGTCGCGCAACTCGACGAGATCATGGGCAGCGAGAATCTGACGCTGACCGCGGAGCAACTTGCGGCGCTGACTGCCGCCGGAGCCTAGTCGAGCGCGCAGCTTTCGAAGCTGATCCCCCGTTCGAACAGAAAGTCGCCGATCGTCTCGCGGGCGTCGGCGTGCGCATTGACGTCGAAATCCTCTTCCGTCGTCGCGCTTGCCGGATCGTCGACCGGGTGTGCGACGTCGAAACGATGTTTGGCGCCGGGGTAGAGCTTTACGATGAACGGATATTCGGCGTTCTTCACACGCCCGGCGACGAGGGCTTCGAGCTTTTTGGCCGGTGCGGTCCCGTCGGCGGTGCCTTGCAGCGCCAGCACCGGCATCCGCTGCGGCCAAGGGGACGGCTGGCCGCTGACCGAGGGATAATAGACGATCGCGGCACGAATGCCGCTGTCAGTGCCTTGCTTGCTCGATGCCAGCGTGAGTGCGCCTTCGCCGCCGCGCGACCAGCCGACGACGACCCCGGGGCAGCGCATGTCGAAGCGGCCCTGCTCACGCAGCCGTGCGATCGCGTCGATCGCAATCGTCGCGCGCTTTTCACCCGCCGATCCCTTCGGGGCGAGTCGTTTGAGCGCCGCGTCGTCGTCTACGATCACGACGTCGATGCCGCGATCATTCAGATATCGGGCAAGGTCGGCATATTGATTGCCGGGTGCGAGCGTGCCGACCCCCGCAGCGCGGGGAAAGAATATCGCCCAGGGGCGTGGTTTCGTGTCGGGAGCGACCGGGATCAGGTGCAGGTCGGCGGGGAGCGGGGCGGGGGACTCCGCCGACAGCGGCGCGGCGGCCAGCAGGGCGGAGCAGAGCAATGCAAGGCGGGGCACCGGCGACTCCTTTCGGACGGTCCAGCCTAGGCCTTTTCGCAGGCGCTGCCAAATCAAGGTGCGGCCCCGGCCCCGGGGAGAGCCGAGGCCGCACCCGCGCGGCCGCGCTGTTTTAATCGGCGCTTTCGTCCCACTGGAACACCGCTTCGAGCGGCTTGTCGAACGTGCGCGCGATGCGAAAGGCGACTTCGAGCGAGGGGGAATATTTGCCCTGTTCGATTGCCGCGATCGTCTGGCGGGTGACCCCTACCCGGTCGCCGAGGTCGCCTTGGGTCATCTCGCCCGAAAGGAAGCGCAGCGTGCGGATGTCGTTGGTGAAAGGGGGCTTAGCCATGCCAGCCCCTCCGGTAGCTGATGAGCACGACGACGCTGTTTACCAGTTCGGCGGCGACGATCGCGAACAGGCCGCAATTCGCCAGCCGCACCCCGCCGTCGACGAAGGGCATATAGACGCCGACGACCATCATCCCCACCAGCAGCACATAATAGGCGGCGGTCGCCCCGCGGCGGCGGATCGCGCGGTCGCGCTCGTCGGCGCGCGCGCGCTCGGACTTCGGGGCCTGCGCCGACAGGATGATCGTGCCGACGATGACGGTGGCGGCATGCGCTATGGCGATCGATCCGAAGAGCCACAGCATGGGGAATATTTCGCGCCCGGCGGGATGCCCGGACAGGAGAAGCCCGAAATAGAGGGTATAGGCGGCGACCATCGCGATGACGTTCAGCCAGGCGGTCTTTTCACGGAAGTTCATCGACAAGTCTCCGGTGTCGGCGCCGGCAAGCTGCCGCGAGGATTCGAGGGTCGCGGGGGACATGGCTCAGTACCCCCGGCGATAGAGGAACAACTGGGTCCCGATGCGGACCAACTCGGCGACGACCAGCGTCGCGATCATCAGATTGAGCTGCTGCGCCTGGCCGATGCCCCAGAAGATCAGGAAGATGTTGACCCAGATGCCGACGACGAGCGGATAATAGGCATAATGGGTGCCGTGCATATGAAAGCTGCGGTCGCGTTCATCCTCTTTGACATCGACCTCTCCGCGGTTGCGGATCGCAAGGACGGCGGTGGCGACGGTCATCGCGACGATGATTGCGATGGTGACCGGCACCAGCATCCCCGCCGTCGCCCACACAGCCGCCGGACTGTCGGCGATCTGCCAAGGGTAGGCGAGGAAGTACCAGCCGAAGGCCAGGATCATCGTCACCAGCGTGACCCAGTGAATTTTCTCGCGGAAGGCCATCCGATTCGACTCCATGTCATGAAATATGCACTCTATGTCTAATATTTTTAACATGGAGTCAATAAAAAATAACATGCCATGGCTTTGGCGCTTTCGCCGCCTTCTATTTGGGGGTAAGCGGCGACCCCATGTCCACGCTCCCAAAAACGCTCACCTACGACACCTCGACCAGCCGCGCCAATCCGACGCCGCAGCCGATGAAACGCCTGACGGTGCCGCGGATTCGCCAGCGCAAGGGCGGCGAGCCGATCGTCATGCTGACCGCCTATACCGTCCGCATGGCGCAGCTGCTCGATCCGCATTGCGACATGCTGCTCGTCGGCGATTCGCTGGCGCAGGTGATCTATGGCCTGCCGCACACCGTCGGCGTGACGATGGACATGATGGCGCTGCACGGCGCGGCGGTGGTGCGCGGCAGCTATCATGCGGCGGTGATCGTCGACATGCCCTTCGGCAGCTATGAGGGCAGCCCGCAGCAGGCGTTCGACAATGCGGCGCGGCTGCTCAAGGAAACCGGCGCCGCGGCGGTCAAGGTCGAGGGCGGCAAGGTGCTCGCCCCGACGATCGAATTCCTGACCCAGCGCGGCATTCCGGTAATGGGCCATGTCGGGCTGACCCCGCAGGCGGTGAATATCCTCGGCGGCTATGGCGTGCGCGGCAAGAGCGAAGAGGAAGCGCGTTCGATCGTCGAGGACGCGATCGCGGTCGCAAAGGCGGGCGCTTTTTCGATCGTCATCGAAGGTGTGCTCGAATCGATCGCGATCGAGATCACCGAGAAGGTCGACTGCCCGACGATTGGCATCGGGGCCTCGGCCAAATGCGACGGTCAGGTGCTGGTCACCGACGACATGCTCGGTATGTTCGATCGTGTCCCCAAATTCGTGAAACGCTATCAGGATATGGCCGGCGTGGTGAACGGCGCGGTCAAGGATTATGCCGACGAAGTCAGGTCCCGTTCATTCCCCACCGAAGATCAGATCTACGCCGGTTGATCCGGCACGAGGCGGTGTGTGCGGGCCAAGTGAAAAGCTTGGCCTTTTCGGGTGCCGTCGCTAAGGAAACCACCGGCGGGCGTCTTCGTGCCTGCCCGGTCTATGGAGAATATGTGTGGCGTTGAGCCCGACGAACAATGCGGCCCTGTTGCAGGAAGTGGATGAGGCTGTCCGCAAGGACCAGCTCGACAGCATCTGGCAGCGGTTTGGCATCTGGATCTTGGTCGGGGTCGTCGCGGCATTGATCGCGTTCGGCGGCTACCTTTATTGGGGCCATATGCAAGAAACCAAGCGCGGCGAGAATGCCGAGCAGCTGCTCGCGGCCTTCGACAAGTTGAAGGCGGCGCAGCCGACCGCGGCGACCGCCGAGCTGACCAAGATCGAGGCCGACGGCGGCCCCGCCTATCGCGCCGTCGCGCTGTTCCAGCAGGCGAACATGAAGGCCGAACGCGGCGACCTGAAAGCCGCTGCCGCGCTGATGGCCAAGGCCGCCGCCGACACCAAGCTCGACCCGTCGCTGCGTGATCTGGCGCTGATCCGCCAGACCGCCTTCGAATATGACACGCTGAAGCCCGAAGTGGTGATCGCGCGAATGAAACCGATGGTCGATGCCAAGGATCCCGCGTCGAGCTGGTTCCCGAGCGCCGCCGAACTGTCGGCAACCGCGCATTACCAGCTCGGTCAGTATAAAGAGGCGGGCGCGCTTTACGGCCGGATCGCCGACACCCCCAATATCCCCAAGTCGCTGCAGTCGCGCACCGTCCAGATGGCCGGCATGCTGGGCGTCGACGTCGTCAAGGATCGCGCGGCCGAGAGCGCCGCGAAGGAACAGAAGGGCAGCGTCGCACCGGCGGCCGCCGGACCAGCCGAGGAAAAGAAATAATGCGGAAAGCCAATTTTGTCGGCGTGGCGCTGATCGCGCTGACGCTCGCCGGCTGCGGCGTGCTCAAGGGCAATGGCGGGCCGAAAACCCCGACCGTCGGCGACCGCGTCTCGATCCTGTCGAACGATAACAGCGTCAAGGTCGATCCCGCCACGGCGTCGGTCGCGGTCGTGCTGCCCGATCCCGTCGTGAACGCGAACTGGGCGCAGTCGGGCGGCAACGCGTCGAAATCGATGGGCCACCCCGCGCTCGCCGCGTCGCGCACCCAGATCTGGACCGCCAGCATAGCGGGCGGCAACAACAAGCAGCGGCTGGCCGCGGCACCGGTCGTTTCGGACAACCGGCTGTTCGTGGTCGGCACCGATGCCGTCGTCTCGGCCTTTTCGGCCGACACCGGCGCGTCGCTGTGGAGCGCGTCGATCGGCAGCACGGGCAAGGATTTCAAGGATTCGCTGTTCGGCGGCGGCGCGTCGGTCGACGGCAGCGTCGTCTATGCGACCAGCGGCGTCGGCGACGTTGCCGCGCTGAACGCGGCCGATGGATCGGTGCTGTGGAAGGTGAAGCCCGCGGGGCCGCTGCGCGGCGCCCCGACGATCGCTTTCGGCGGCGTCTATGTCATCACCCAGGACAACCAGATCATCGCGCTCAACGCCGCTGACGGCGCGGTGCTGTGGCAGGCGACGGCGTCGCTCGAAGCCGGCAGCATCTTCGGCGCCGGATCGCCCGCCGCGGGGCAGGGCACGATCGTCGCCGGCTTCTCGTCGGGTGAGGTGCAGGCCTATCGGTACGAGAATGGCCGCGACCTTTGGGAAGATGCGCTGGCGCGCACCTCGATGGCGCTGTCGGTGTCGACCTTGTCCGACGTCGATGCCGACCCGGTGATCGACCGCGGCCGCGTCTTCGCGCTCGGCCAGGGCGGCCGCATGGCGAGCTACGAACTCGTCACCGGCCAGCGCAGCTGGGAAATTTCGATCGCCGGGATTTCGACGCCCTATGTGGTCGGCGAGTGGGTCTATGCGATGACCGACGATGGCAAATTGCTGTGCGTCGCGCGCGGCACCGGCAAGGTGCGCTGGCTGCAGCAGCTCGCACGTTTCCGCGTCGAAACCGAAAAGAAGAAGAAGGACCCGATCCGCTGGACCGGCCCGATCCTCGCCGGTGGCCGCCTGATCGCGGTGAACAGCGAGGGTCAGCTTTCCGAATTTTCGCCCGCCGACGGGTCGCTGATCGCGACGACCGAGTTCAAGACGTCGCTGTCGCAGTCGCCGATCGTCGCGAACAATGTCCTCTATATCCTGGCGGACGACGGACGCATCACCGCCTGGCGCTAAATTAAATAGGGACAGTCCCTATTTATTGAAGGAATATGAAATGGCGCGATCCGCAACGATCGCCATTGTCGGCCGGCCCAATGTCGGCAAATCGACGCTGTTCAACCGGCTCGTCGGCAAGCGCCTGGCGCTGGTCGACGACCAGCCGGGGGTGACGCGCGACCGGCGCGAAGGCGACGGCGAACTGCTGGGACTGAAATTCACGATCGTCGATACCGCCGGGTTCGAGGATTATGACGCGGCGACGCTGCCCGGCCGGATGCGTGTGCAGACGGAGAAAGCGGTGCGCGAGGCCGACGCTGCGCTGTTCATGATCGACGGCCGCGCCGGGGTGACTCCGCTCGATGAGGAAATCGCGCGCTGGCTGCGCAGCGAAGACACGCCGATCATCCTCGTGGTCAACAAGGCCGAGGGCAAACAGGGCGAAAACGGCCTCAACGAAAGCTATTCGCTCGGCTTCGACAATCCGATCGCGCTCAGCGCCGAACATGGCGAGGGCATTGTCGACCTGTTCGACGCGCTGCGCCCGATCGTCGAGGGTTATGACGCCGCCGCGGCCGAAACGCTGCCGTCGCCCATCGAGGGCGAAGAGGATGAGGATGCGCCGCTCGGTCCGCTGAAGCTGGCGATCGTCGGCCGCCCCAATGCGGGTAAATCGACGCTGATCAACCGCATGATCGGCGAGGACCGGCTGATCACCGGACCCGAGGCGGGGATCACGCGCGATTCGATCCGCGTCGACTGGCGGTGGGAAAATGACGGCGAGGTCCACGAGATCCAGCTGTTCGACACTGCGGGCATGCGCAAGCGCGCCAAGGTGCAGGACAAGCTCGAGAAACTGTCGGTGATGGATGCGCTCCATGCGGTCGATTTCGCCGAGGTCGTGGTGCTGCTGCTCGACGCCACCAAAGGCCTGGAATCGCAGGATCTGCACATCGCCGACCGGGTACTGCAGGAAGGCCGCGCGCTGATCGTCGCGCTCAACAAATGGGACGTAGCCGAGGACCCGTCGTCGCTGTTCAACGGCGTCCGAGGCGCGCTCGAGGACGGGCTCAGCCAGGTCAAGGGCGTCCCGGTACTCACCATTTCGGGCGCGACGGGCCGGGGAATCGACACGCTTGTCCGTGTCGCCTTCGAACAGCGCGCGATCTGGACCAACCGCGTCTCGACCGCACGGCTCAACCGCTGGTTCGAAAGCGCGGTCGAAAACAACCCGCCGCCCGCGCCCGGCGGCAAGCGCATCAAGCTACGCTATATCACCCAGGCGCGCACGCGCCCGCCGACCTTCGTCGTTTTCGGCACGCGCACCGACTCGCTGCCCGGCAGTTACGAGCGTTATCTGGTCAACGGCATGCGCAAGGAACTGGGGTTTCAGGGCGTGCCCGTGCGGCTGAATTTCCGCAATTCGCGCAATCCCTATGACGAATGACGGCCGCTGAAAACTTGGATACGGTAATCGTCGATGCGCGCGGCATGAAATGCCCATGGCCGGCGCTACGGCTCGCCCGCGCGATGCGTACCGATCCTGCTGTGATCCTGCTCGCCGACGATCCGCAGGCGGAGCGCGAAGTCGCAGCGCTGGCGGGCGAACATGGCTGGACCGTCACGACCGAAGCCGCAGGCCGCTGGCTGGTCCGCCGCACCTGACCCAAAACGGGCCGCATCGGAAGCGGACCTCCCCATCGTAACGGCTTTTTTACCGGATTCGCGGCATGACGGGGCTGGGACCAAAGACCGAATTTTGATGCCAAGGGACAAACGAGTGGACGATATCCTGGTCGATTGGGATGAATTCCGCGCGACGCGCACGCAGCTCGGCGCTGCTTTCGTGCGGATATTGGGCTATTTTCGCGAAGACGGCACCAAATCGGTCGTCGCGATCGAGGAAGCGATGCGCGCCCGCGACGCACGCGGTCTCGTCATGCCCGCGCACACGCTGAAGGGCGAATCGCGTCAGTTCGGGGCCGAAAAACTCGCGGACCTTGCCGAAGATATCGAAACCTTCGCGCGCCATTGCATCGAAAGTCAGGTCAGCCCCGAAGAATATCTGCCGCGCGTCGTCACGCTGCGCCCGCTGTTCGAGGAAACGCTGGCTGCGCTGGAAAAGGAAGCCAATCCGCTCGTCCAGCGCCGCGCCCCCGGTTTCGGGCGCGCCGTCGGTTACTGAACCGCCGCGCCTTTCCGCATCGGTTGCAGGCTGAAGCGCGACAGGCTGCGCCACAGCCATTCGAGCGGCCCGTAGTGGAAGCGGGCGAGCCAGGGTTTCGACCAGAACAGCATCGCCGCCCACATGCCGAAGCAGAACAGGTAAAGTCCGGCGCGCCCGACGCTGCCGAACAGGCCCAGTCCATAGCCGTAGAAGATCGTCGTCATCACGATCGTCGTCACCAGATAGTTGGTGAAGGCCATGCGCCCCGTCGCGGCGAGGCGCGCCCGGACCGCGGCGCTGGCGCGGGTCTGGATCAGCAGCATGATCAGCGCCGCCCAGCCGACGGTCATCAGGATGTCGAACGGCGTCGAGAAGACGAGGCCGGTTCCGAACACCGTCATCGTCGCGAAGCCGGTCTGCGCGCTGTGCCACGCCATCCATGCCAGCACGGGTGCCGCAATCGCGAAGCAGACGGTGGCCCATTTGGTGTAGCGCTCCGGGCTCCATTCGCCCGTCAGCATGCGCGACTTGAACAGCGCCATGCCAATCAGCATCAGCGCCATGCTCTCCCACAGGAACAGCATGACCTGCACCAGCGGTTCGGCGGCGTCGGGACCCATGCGGGTGCCCGCGATCTCGCGATAGCTGCCGAGGAAATGGGCGACGTCGGCGGCATAGGTCGGCGAGTTCGGTCCCATCATCGCGTTGAATTCGGCCATTTGCTGACCCATGGCGGCGGCGGTTTCGGGCGGCAGGCCGCCGGTATCGAGCATCGCGATCGACAGCCAGGTCGACCCCAGGAACAGCAGCGAGACGAACAGGAACGCACCCGCCCAGATCAGCAGTGCGCGGATCGACAGGCCCCGAAACAGGAAAAGCAGCAGCCCGCACGCGGCATAGAGCGACAGGATGTCGCCGAACCAGAAGAGGTAATAATGGGCGAGGCCGAACAGCCCGAGCCAGAACATTCGCGCATAATGCGTACCGACCGCGCTGCGCCCGCTCGCCTCGGCGCTCTGGATCACCAGCAGGGTGCTGGCGCCGAACAGCACTGAAAACAGCCCGCGCATCTTGGAATCGACGAACACAAAATTGAACGCCCAGGTTGCAAGGTCGCTCGTGCCTGGCGCTCCGCCGGCGGCGGGATTGAAATAGGCGCTCATCGGCAATGCGAAGGCGACGATATTCATCGCCAATATGCCCATCACCGCGACGCCGCGAATGGCGTCGAGGCTTTCGTAACGTGTTGCTGCCGCTTGCCCGTTCATACCGTTCCCCTGTCGATCGAAGGTCTTCGCAACTTCTCGATCATCGCGCACATCGCCGATGCTGTATTATGATGGTATAACGGTTCGGAGGCCAGTCCGTCCAGCCCGTCGAGTCGCTATTGACATACATGTCAGTAATGCTATCTGGACAGCGTCAGATGATTCGCCAGAGTCCGCCGAAAGAGAGCCGCCATGACCCCGACCATCTTCTCCCATCCCGCCCGCCAGCCCGCTAAGTTCCGCCCGTTCAAGGCGCTGTCGCACTTTCGCAAGCTGATCAAGGACAAGGAAGACACCGAGCAGGTCTTCCACATATTCGAGAATCTTCCGCGCAAGGGCTTCATGGATGATGCGCGCGCCTTCGTCGAAAGCGATTTCGGCCAGCGGCTGATGGCGAGCGAGCCCTATCTGCCCGATCTGCTCGACGATCATGGCTGGATCGACGCACTGCCCGAAGGCACGGTGGGCCACGCCTATGTCACCTTCATGCGCCGCGAAGGCCTGTCGGCGGCCGGCCTGGTCGCCGAGGCCGACAAGATGGGGCGCCCGAAGTTCGACGACCAGGTGCAATGGTATGCCAACCGCCTGCGCGACACGCACGACCTGTTCCACATCCTGACCGGCTATGGCCGCGACGCACTCGGCGAGCAGTGCGTGCTCGGCTTCACCTATGGCCAGACGGGCAATTACGGCAATTTCTTCATCGCCTATGCCGGCGGTTATGAGCTCAAGCGCAGCGTCAAGGGCGACGCGCCGGTGATGGGCGCGATCCGCCAGGGCCAGCGTCACGGCAAGGCGTCGAAGGCGATCATCGAGCAGGATATCCGCTCGCTGCTCGCCGAACCGCTCGACGCCGCACGCGCGCGGTTGGGGATCGGGGAACCGACGCTTTATAAGGAAGCGCACCGGGCATACCGCAGCCGCGGCATCGACCCCTATAATTTCCTCGCGGCGCAGGCCGCGGCGGCGTGACGTGAAAATCCTCCCTGTCGCGGAGCGATGGGNAATGACGCAACGTTGCCGGCCCCTCCACCACTTGCTTCGCAAGCGGTCCCCCTCCCCAACGCTTCGCGAAGGGGAGGATCTATTTAGCCCGACCGTCGCTTTTGTCGATCAGCGCAGTTCCTTGCGCACCATCAGCTTCAGCCCCGACCACACCGTATCGACGGCGCAGACCTTCACATCGACCCAGCCCATCGGCAGGCAAATCTCGCGGATCACATCCTCGGTGATGTCGGTCGGGACTTTCGCGGCCTTCTTGGGCCAACTCACCCAGACGAAACCCGTGGGGTCGATCAGCGTGCGCAGCTCGGTGAGCAGGCGCTCAAGTTCGGTGCGCTCGGTGGTGAAGATATGCGCGGCCTGCAGGCCCGCCTCGGGCGCGGCGCGTTCGTCGAGCGCGACATCGCCGATCTCTTCGCGCACGCTGGCGGGCATCGTGTGGAACCACGCGGTCATCCCGTCCTTCAGCGACAATTTCTTCGCGAGCGGGGTGCCCGAATAGCCGGCACTCATAGCCGCGCGATCAGCGCCTGTGCGGCCGCGGGATTGCGGACCTTCGCGCCCGAGATGAAGAAGAGGAAGACGTCGCGGTCGCCCTTGGTCCAATCCTTCGCTTGGGCAGCCCATTTGCCTAGCGCCGCCGCGTCATAGCCGGTTTCGACATCCTCCTGGCTGCGTTGCAGGCGGGCGTAGGTGAAGTCGGCGGTCTGCTCGTCGATGCAGGGGAATTCGTCGCTGTCGGCATAGACGACCGCCATGTTGCGCTCGCGCAGCATGGCGATGAAGGCAGGGTCGCGGAAGCTTTCGTGTCGGACCTCGATCGCGTGACGGAGGGGGAGGCCGTCCTGGCTGTCGGGCAGCAGGTCGAGGAAGCCGGCGAAATCGTCGCGGTCGAACTTCTTGGTTGCCATGAACTGCCAGTGGATCGGGCCGAGACGGTCGCCGAGCCGCGTCAGCCCCTGCGTCAGGAATTTCTCGATCGATCCGGCGCCTTCGGCCAGTATCTTGCGGTTGGTGGTGAAGCGCGAGGCCTTGACGCTGAACTTGAAGCCGTCGGGGACCGAGGCCGCCCAGCTCGCGAATGTCTCGGGCTTCTGGCTGCCATAATAGGTGCCGTTGATCTCGATGCCGGTCAGATGCTGGCCGGCATATTCGAGCTCGCGTTTCTGTGCGAGGCCGGCGGGGTAGAAGGGGCCGCGCCACGGTTCGAAGGTCCAGCCCCCGATTCCGACATGGATGCTCATCGGCCCCTCTCTTTCGTGACTGGTTATGCGAGCGCCGCGTCGGCCCCCATCAGCGTCGGGAAGAAACCTTCATGCGCGTCACGCAGCTCGGCGAGCGTCACGCTATGGTCGCTGCCTTCCAGTTCGAAGACGATGCGGTCCTTGATCGTGCGCCCGACCGGATCGACGGGCACATCGGCGCGGCCGGCAGCGTCGAGGAAATCGGCGAGGCAGGTGTCGCAGACGGTGACGAGGTAGAGGCCCTGATCCTCGCCGAAGAAGCTTTCGGCGACGCCGAAGGGCTGTTCTTCGCTAACCAGCACACCGATGTTCGACTTGAGCGCCATTTCGGCGAGCGTCACCGCCATACCGCCGTCGGAGACGTCGTGGCAGGCGGTGATCCAGCCGGCGTTGATCGCACCGCGGATGAAATCGCCGGTGCGCTTTTCGGCGCGCAGGTCGACGGGCGGCGGCGGACCTTCCTCGCGGCCCAAAATTTCGCGCAGCCAGACCGACTGGCCGAGATGGCCGGCGCGCTCGCCGACCGCCAAGACGATGTCGCCGGTGCGCTTGAAGCCGATCCCCACGGCGCGGTTCAGATCCTCGATCACGCCGACGCCGCCGATCGCGGGGGTGGGCAGGATCGCGCTGCCGCCGCCGGTCGCCTTGCTCTCGTTATAGAGGCTGACGTTGCCCGAGACGATCGGATAGTCGAGCGCGCGGCACGCCTGCGCCATGCCGTCGAGGCAGCCGGTGATCTGGCCCATGATTTCGGGGCGCTGTGGATTGGCGAAATTGAGGCAGTTGGTGATCGCCAAGGGCGTGGCGCCGACCGCGCTGATATTGCGCCAGGTTTCGGCGACCGCCTGCTTGCCGCCCTCGACAGGGTCGGCGTAGCAATAGCGCGGGGTGCAATCGGTCGACATGGCGAGCGCGCGGTTGGTGCCATGGATACGAACAAGCGCGGCGTCGCCACCGATCTGCAGCGTGTCGCCGCCGACCTGGCTGTCATATTGTTCGTAGATCCAGCGGCGGCTGGCGATGTCGGGGGTGCCCATCAAGGTCTTGAGGTCGGCCGCGACATCGGTCGTTTCGGGGACGCTCGTCAGTTCGGGCTGCTTCGGCGTCGGGACGTGCGGCCGGTCGTAGAGCGGCGCGTCGTCGGCGAGCGGGGCGAGCGGAATGTCGCAGACGATCTCGCCCTTATGCTCGAGCACCATGCGGCCGGTGTCGGTGACGGTGCCGATGACCGCGAAATCGAGTTCCCATTTGTGGAAGATCGCGGCGGCGAAATCCTCGCGGCCGGGCTTCAGCACCATCAGCATGCGTTCCTGCGATTCGGACAGCATCATCTCGTAGGTCGTCATGCCGGTTTCGCGCTGCGGCACATCGTCCATCTTGAGATGGAGGCCGACGCCGCCCTTCGACGCCATCTCGACCGATGACGAGGTGAGGCCTGCAGCGCCCATGTCCTGGATCGCGACGATCGCGTCCGACGCCATCAGCTCGAGGCATGCCTCGATCAGCAATTTTTCGGTGAAGGGGTCGCCGACCTGCACCGTCGGGCGCTTCTCCTCGGCATCCTCGCCAAAGTCGGCTGACGCCATCGTCGCGCCGTGAATGCCGTCGCGGCCGGTTTTCGAACCGACATAGACGATCGGATTGCCGACGCCCGAGGCGGCCGAATAGAAGATCTTGTCCTGTTCGGCGACGCCGACGGTCATCGCGTTGACGAGGATATTGCCGTCATAGGCCTTGTGGAAATTGACCTCGCCGCCGACCGTGGGGACGCCGACGCAATTGCCGTAGCCGCCGATGCCGTGGACGACGCCCGAGATCAGATGCTTCATCTTCGGATGATCGGGGCGGCCAAAGCGCAGCGCGTTGAGGTTCGCGACGGGGCGCGCGCCCATCGTAAAGACGTCGCGCAGGATGCCGCCGACGCCGGTCGCTGCACCCTGATAGGGTTCGATGTACGACGGGTGGTTGTGGCTCTCCATCTTGAAGATCGCGGCGAGCTTTTTGCCGTCGGGGCCTTCGCCGATGTCGATGACGCCGGCATTTTCGCCGGGGCCGCAGATCACCCAGGGGGCTTCGGTCGGCAATTTCTTCAAATGGAGGCGCGAGCTTTTGTAGCTGCAATGTTCGGACCACATCACCGAGAAGATGCCGAGTTCGACAAGGTTCGGTTCGCGCCCGAGCGCGTGCAGGACGCGCTCATATTCTTCCGGAGACAGGCCGTGTTCGGCAACGATCTCGGGGGTGATGACGGAGGCGGGCGCGGCTGCTGTCTGAGTCATGGCGCGCCTTTAGCCGCGCGAGGACAAAACGAACAGACCCCATAGTGCATTTCGCACCATGGGGCCTGCGTCGGAGATCAGCGCGCGGCGAGGACGGTGACCGTGGCCTTCAGCGGCTCGACGTCCTTCAGCGAAAATTCGACCTGCTGCGAACCGACGGTGCCGCGGACCTTGTGGGTGCCGACGCGAAGCGAGAAGCGCTTGCCGCTCGCCTCGTCGACGCCATCGATGATGCGGCGTTCGCCGACGGTCTTGATCGTGTAGCTGTAGATGCGACCCTCATGTTCGAAACGGCGCGCTTCCTCGGCATGCGCGGCGGCGGGCAGGACGGCGAACAGGGTCAGGATGGGGAGGAGAAATTTTTTCATGATGCAAGTCCTTGTTTAGCGAACAAAACTTGCCTTTACGCCCCTCTCTCTTGTGCGGTGCAGCATGATGCGACGTGCCACATTCGGCAATTGCAAAAAACGGAAACGTGATTGCGCGCGCTGGCGGGCGCTCAGGCGCCGCGCGGCAGCAGCGTCAGCACCAGCCAGGCGGCGGCGCCCGCCGACAGCCCGGTCGCGCAGGTGCCCCAGGCGATGTCGGCGAGGGTGATTTTGGTCGACCAGATCTTCATCGTCGCATGGTTGGTAAGGTCGTAGGTCATGTAGCAGAAGAAGCCGAACAGCGCGCCATATGTGGCCGCGACCTGCCATTTTCCCGCTGCGAGCGCGGGCTGGACCGCGAAAATCTGGATGCCGAGCATATAGAGGGCGTAAAAGATGAGCGCGGGGACGGGGCGCCAGCCGTCCATCAGCAGTTCGCCGATTTCCGGCCGATAAAGTTTCGGTCCCACCTTCGTCAGCCACAAGGCGTCGAGAATCCCGAAGATCAGGGCGGTGAAGCCGTATCCGGCCGCGGCCTGCAGCATCAGGGCATCGTCCCCGCGACACGGCGGTTGGCGCCCGCCCAGGCCGCGGTCGCGGCGAGCAGCGCATAAGCGAAAAGCATCGTCGCCGGGATCGCGAGCGAATAGACCGGTTCCTTCGGCCCGAACCAGTCGACGGCCTGCGCGAAGGCGAGCAGTCCGGCGAGAATCCACAGCCGCCGGTTGCCCGTCGGCGCCTGTGTGCGGCGGGCGTAGTAGATCAATGCGGCGCCGATGAAGGCGATCTCCAGCGGCATCGCGATCGCCGGATGATCCCACAGGCCGAGCCCGAGCCTGGGCGGCGCGCCATAGAGCGTCAGGTCGGGAATATGGACGAGCAGGTCGACGAACCAGTGCGACACGACGACCAGCGTAGCGCCGATCGCCGCCGCGCGCCGCTTCGTCGCGAACCAGACGAGCGCCCCGAATCCCGCAGCCCAGAGCAGGCTGCCGAGCAGGCTGTGGGTGTAGGGCATATGAAAGAGGTCCATCGGGTTCATCGCGGTGATGCCGGGGGCGATGCGCATCGCCTCGATCCCCGGGATCAACAGCGCTGCGAAGCCGATATCCACAAGCTGTGCGGCGACGAAGAGCGTCCCGAGGCCTGCGGCTTTTGGCCGGGCGGCGGCGACCAGCGCCGGGGCGAAATGGCCGATGAACATGGCGCGAGCCTAGTGCGCCGCCGGGCGACGTCAAGCTTGACCGCACTTGACCATCGGGTGCCGAAAGGGCCAAAGCAGGTGCCATGACGGACACCCCCGCACCCGCCCCGGAAACCCCTGGCGCCCCCGCCATCGCCGCGCTCTCGTTCGAAGCCGCGATGGGCGAACTCGAAACGATCGTGCGGCGGCTCGAAAGCGGCGACGTCAGCCTCGAGGAATCGGTTGCGCTCTACGAACGCGGCCATGCGCTGCGCGGCCATTGCGAGGCCCGGCTCGCCGCGGCGCAGGCGCGCATCGAACAGGTCAGCCTCGGCGCCGACGGCCGACCGGCGGGTACGACGCCCTTCGGCGAAGGCTGAACCGGATGACGGTCGCGGAAGGGGATATCGACGGCGGCCGCCTGCTCGCGGATGCGCAATCCGAGGTGGTCGAGGCGACCGACCGGCTGTTCGACCAGTTGCTGCAAGTTCCCGAGGATCCGCGCGAGCGTCTCTATCAGGCGATGCGCCACGCCGCGATCGGCGGCGGCAAACGGCTGCGTCCCCTGCTCGTCCGCGCGGCGGGCGATCTTTATCATGTCGACCGCAATCTCTCGCTGCGCGTCGGCGCGGCGGTCGAGGCGATGCATGTCTATTCGCTGATCCACGACGACCTGCCGTGCATGGACGATGACGACCTGCGCCGCGGCAAGCCGACGGTGCACAGGGCCTATGACGAGGCGACGGCGGTGCTGGCGGGCGATTCGCTTCACGCGCTCGCCTTCGAATGGCTCGTCGATCCCGCGACCCACGCCGATCCCTTCGTGCGCAGCGAATTGATCCGCGAACTCGCGCGTGCCGCCGGACCGGCGGGTATGGCGGGCGGGCAGATGATGGACCTCGCCGCCGAGACCGCGCAGTTCGACCTGCCCACGGTGACCCGGCTGCAACAACTGAAGACCGGGGCGCTGATCGCTTTCTCGGTCGAGGCCGGCGCGATCCTTGCGCGCATCCCGGCCGAGGGACGCACGCCGCTGCGCGGCTATGCGCGCGACATCGGGCTCGCCTTCCAGATCGCCGACGACATCATGGACGTCGAGGGCGACGAGGAACTCGCCGGCAAGGCGCTGCACAAGGATGCCGCGGCGGGCAAGGCGACGTTCGTGACGCTGATGGGGCTCGACCGGGCGCGCGAACAGGCGGTCGCGCTCGTCGACCAGGCGATCGGCCATCTGGCAGGATTTGGCGAAGAGGCGACGCTGCTGCGCGCCATCGCCCATTATATCGTGGAAAGGGACCGCTGATGCGCGTGGGGGTTTATCCGGGGACGTTCGATCCGATCACCCTGGGACATATGGACATCATCCGGCGCGGCGCGAAGCTGGTCGACCGGCTGGTCATCGGGGTGACGACCAACATCACCAAATCGCCCTTGTTCGACGACGAGGAGCGGATCGAGATGGTCCGCCGCGAGGTCACGAGCATCGGCGGCGATATCCGTGTGGTCGGTTTCAACTCGCTGCTGATGGACTTTGCCGAACGCGAGGGCGCGAGCGTGATCGTGCGCGGGCTGCGCGCCGTCGCCGACTTCGAATATGAATATCAGATGGCGGGCATGAACCAGCAATTGAACGACCGGATCGAGACGGTGTTCCTGATGGCCGACGTCGGATTGCAGCCGATCGCGTCGCGGCTGGTCAAGGAAATCGCGATCTTCGGCGGCGACATCCACAAGTTCGTCACCCCGGCGGTGAAGGACGCGGTGACGGGGCGCATCGCCGAACGCGGGCTGCGCCAGGGCGACGCCTGATCGCGATCATTGAGCGTTCAGCTTTTTCCCGCTAGGGCCGCGCCAGACGGGGCGCATAGAGCATTTCATCACAAAGGCCGATCCAGCATGACATTCACCTTCCGCCCCCTGATCCTGACGGCGATAGCGCTCGGCCTTGCGGCCCCGCTCGCGGCACAGGAGACGCCCCCGGCGGAGGCGCCCGCGACCGCACCGGCCACGGGCGAAACGACGGTCGCCCCTGCGGTGCCGGCGATGACGCCCGACCAATATATCAACAACCCCGAATATATGCTCAACATCGACCTTTCGACCGGTGGGCGGATCGTCGCGCAGCTCTATCCGAACGTTGCCCCCAACCATGTCGAACGTGTGAAGCAGCTTGCGCGTGCGGGCTTCTATGACGGGGTGAAATTCCACCGCGTGATCGACGGCTTCATGGCGCAGACGGGCGATCCGACCGCGACCGGGCAGGGCGGCTCGCAGCTTCCCGACCTCAAGGCCGAATTCAACCCGACGCCGCATCTGCGCGGGACGCTGTCGATGGCACGCGCCGAGAGCGAGGACAGCGCGAACAGCCAGTTCTTCATCATGCTCCAGCCGCGCTTCAGCCTCGATCGCCGCTATACCGCCTTCGGCCGCGTGATTTCGGGCATGCAATATGTCGATGCGATCCACAAAGGCGAACCGCCCGAAGTGATGTCGCGAATGGTCCAGGTGTCGGTCGCCGCCGACAACAAGCCGATGCCGCCGGCGTCGATGCTGACAGATACGGTGCCCGCGCCCGCCGCGGCGCCGATCACCGCCGACCAGCTCAACGCCCCGATCCGGTAAGGAGAGGCGCGCGATGCGCGTCGACGCCTTCGATTTCGACCTCCCTGCCGAGCGTATCGCGCTCCGCCCGGCGCGTCCGCGCGACGCGGCGCGGATGCTCGTGGTCGAGGGACAGGCAATGTCCGACCGGGGCGTGCGCGACCTGCCGGCGCTGCTTCGTGCGGGCGACTGCCTCGTTTTCAACGACACGCGGGTCATCCCGGCGCAGCTCGAAGGGAAACGCGGCGAAGCGAAAATCGGCGCGACGCTGCACAAGCGCATCGACCTCCGCCGCTGGCAGGCCTTCATCCGCAATGGCAAGCGGCTTCGTGTTGGAGAACGCGTCGATTTCGGTTCGGGCGTCGCAGCGGTTGCCGAGGACCGGCTCGCCGACGGCAGCTTCATCCTCGCCTTTGCCGGCGATGAGCCCGTCGAAATCCTGCTCGAACGCGCCGGCACGATGCCGCTGCCGCCCTATATCGCGGGCAAGCGCGGGACCGACGAGGCCGACCGCAGCGATTACCAGACGATGTTCGCGAAGGAAGACGGGGCGGTGGCGGCACCGACCGCAGCGCTGCATTTTACGCCTGAACTGCTGGAATCGCTCGCCGAAGCCGGGGTAAAAAGCGAAACGCTCACGCTCCACGTGGGAGCGGGAACCTTCCTGCCGGTCAAGGCCGACGATACCGACGATCATGTCATGCATGCCGAATGGGGCCGCATCGATGCCGACACTGCCGGGCGGCTGAACGCCGTGCGCGCGGCGGGGGGACGCGTCATCGCGGTGGGCACGACCAGCCTGCGCCTGCTGGAAAGCGCGGCGCGCGAGGATGGTATCATCGCGCCCTTTGCGGGCGACACCGCGATCTTCATCACCCCGGGCTATCGCTTCCGCGCCATCGACGGGTTGATGACCAATTTCCACCTTCCCAAATCGACCCTGTTCATGCTGGTTAGCGCGCTGATGGGGCTCGACGCGATGCAGGCGGCCTATGCCCACGCCATCGCGTATGACTATCGCTTCTACAGCTATGGCGACGCGAGTCTGCTGCTCCCCTGATCTGACTCCCCGTCATTTACTGATTCGCAAGGGATTTCAGGCAAATGGTCTCAATTGGTGGGGACCAGCACGATGATGCGACATGGGTAAGCCGGTGCTGCGCCCGGACGACCGGGGGAAATAGAGAGTGCCAGACGGCGGTGGGCGAGGTTTTTTGGGCAAGTTCAGCGCGCGCGCGGCGACGCCGCGCCCTGAAGTCGTTCCCAGCATCCACACCAAGGAAGCGTTGCTCCTCCTTCAGAATTACGAGGAAAGCGGCCAGGGCTGGTTCTGGTCGACCGATGCCGACGGTCGGCTGACCTATATCACCCATCACGTCGCGCAGCAGATGGGTCGGACCGCCGCCGCGATGCTCGGCGCCACTTTTTCCGACCTGTTCCTGCCGGTCGACAGCCATGGCGAGCGGCAGCGCACTCTGCCCTTCCTGCTCACCAAACAATCGAAATTCGACGAATTGCCGCTGCGCGGCGCGTTCGAGGGCGACCAGCGTTGGTGGGCGGTGTCGGGACGCCCGCACTTCGACGGCGGCGGCCGCTTCACCGGCTATCGCGGCAGCGGCATCGACATCACCGAGCAGCGCCGGTCGGCCGAGGATGCGTCGCGGCTCGCGATGTATGATTCGCTGACCGGGCTCGCCAATCGCTTCAACATCTCGAAAAAGCTCGATACGACGCTCGCCGCCTTCGCCCAGCAACAGCGGTCGTGCGCGATCATGCTGCTCGACCTCGACCGCTTCAAACAGGTCAACGACACGCTCGGCCACCCCGCCGGCGACGCGCTGCTCAAGCAGGTCGCCGAACGGCTGCTCAAGATCGTGGGTGACAAGGAAATGGTCAGCCGCCTGGGCGGCGACGAATTCCAGATCATCCTGCCCGATGTCGAGGATCGCGGCAAATTGGGCGACATGGCGTCGGACATCATCAACAGCCTGTCGCAGCCCTATTCGGTCGAGGGTAGCCGCTGCATCATCGGCGCCTCGATTGGCGTTGCGATCAGTCCGTTCGACGGCGACAACAGCGACAATCTCGTTCGCAACGCCGACCTCGCGCTCTATGCGGCCAAGGGCAATGGGCGCGGCCGGTTCAGCTTCTACTCGAGCGACCTGCACCAGTCGGCGGAAGACCGCCGCGCGCTTGAGGAAGATTTGCGCGATGCGCTTGCACGCGGCGAGATGGAGCTTTCTTACCAGCCGATCGTCAACGCGAAGACCGACACCGTCACCGGCATGGAGGCGCTGATCCGCTGGACGCATCCCGAGCGCGGACCGATCTCGCCGGCGCTGTTCATCCCGATCGCCGAGGAAGCCAACCTTATCTGGACGCTCGGCGAATGGGTGCTGCGCAAGGCGTGCGACGACGCGTCGCGCTGGCCGGGCGAGATGCGCGTCGCGGTCAATGTCTCGCCGATCCAGTTCGCCAACGCCGAACTGCCGAAAATCGTCACCCATGCGCTCGCCGCCAGCGGCCTGCCGCCTGAACAGCTCGAACTCGAAATCACCGAAAGCGTCTTTCTCGGCGATTCGGCCGAAACCAGCCAAATGTTCAAGGCGCTGAAGGCGATCGGCGTCCGCCTCGCGCTCGACGATTTCGGCACCGGCTATTCGTCGCTCGGCTATCTGCAGTCGGCGCCGTTCGACAAGATCAAGATCGACCAGAGCTTCGTACGCGGTGCGACCCAACCGGGTTCGCGCAACGGCGCGATCATCGCGGCAATCGTCGCGCTCGCCGAGGCGCTCGAAATGGAAACGACCGCCGAGGGTATCGAATCGCTCGACCAGCTCGACCTGATCCGCAAACTCAACGTCAGCCATGTGCAAGGTTATGTGTACAGCAAGTCGGTGTCGAACGACGAACTGCTCGGCCATGCCGAATCGGGAAACTGGACGATCAAGCCAGCGGGGCCGGCGCGTCAGCGCAACGATCGTTTCCAGATGTTCCGCAATGTCGGTGCGATCCACGACAATTACCGCTATACCGTCGTGATGCGTAACCTGTCGGCGACCGGCGCCTTTATCGAAGGGATCATGGACGTGCCGATCGGCACCCAGTTCGTGATCGACTTCGGCGAAGGCCAACTTGCCACCGCAACCGTCCGCCGGACCAAGAAGCACCAGCAGGGCATCGAATTCGAACAGTCGATGGTCAGTGACGGCAATGGCGGGCTGTGCACCCGGCACCGTGTGTCACCCTATCTCATCGCCGCCGCCACGCAGCAGACCGCGACCTCGCTGGCGCTGCCGTCGTTTACCACGACGACGGACTGGACGGGCAACTGACACGGTCGCGCAGGTAGCGCTGGCGCCGACGCTGCGTCTTTGCCAAAAGGCACCCATGTTCAGCACAGCACATCATATCAAGCGCGTTGCGATCGTCGGATTGGCGTGGGTCGCGCTCACCGCCGCATCGACCGGCGAGCAGGTCGCCGACTTGATCGAGGCGGGCAAGCCGATCGAGGCTTTTGCGCTCGCGCAGGAAAAGGCGGGCGAGGGTGACCCGGAGGGGCAGTTCGCGCTCGGCTGGTTCTATGACAATGGTGAGAATATCACTGCCGACAAGGCGAAGGCAGCGGGGCTGTACCGCAAATGCGCCGACAAGGGGCTTAGCCAGTGCCAGTGGCGCCTCGGCGTTATGTACGACACCGGCGAGGGTGTGACCGAGGATCCGAAGGCTGCGTTCGGCTGGCTGAAGAAGGCGGCGGCGCAGGATAATCTGGCGGCGCAGGTCAGCTTGGCCGTGATGCACGCCAATGGTCGCGGCACGCCGGTCGATTTCGCCAAGGCGATGGACTATTATCAGGCGGCGGCAAGAAAGCGCGAGCCGCACGCCTTTTACGGCATCGGCATCCTCTATCTCGAAGGGCAGGGCGTTGCGGCCGACAAGGAAACCGCCGCCGCGTGGTTCTCGGTCGCGGCTGCGCTCGGCGACGAATCGGGGAGGGCGATCACCGATCAGATGCTTGCGGACCAGAAGACCGAGGTGCTCGACCGCGTCGCGGCCAAGGCGACCGCGCTCTATTCGGATTATGTCGAACCGGTGCGGCCTTTGCCGACGCAGCCTGCCGAGGCGCCGACCGAAGCCCCCAAGGGACCCTGACTTCGCCGCAGCGGAACCGCTGCCGTCATAAGCCGTTATCCGTTCGAGGGATCAGCGAACGGAGACGATCATGGCGGAAGCAAAGATATTCGCGCGACTCAAGGCCGATCACGACCGGCATCGCGATCTGCTCGACCGGATCGACGACACCCATGGCGACAGCCCCGAGCGCGAGCAATTGTTCGAGGCGTTCCGCGTCGAGGTGACCGCGCACGCGGCGTCCGAGGAACTCTCGCTTTATGCGACGATGATGGGCCAGCCCGACCTGCGCGAGGACGCCCAGCACAGTGCGAGCGAGCATAAGGAAATCGACGAGATGCTCACCGAACTCTATGAGATGGACTTTGCCTCGACCGGCTGGCTGACGCGATTCCGGACGATGAAGCATCGCTATCTCCACCATATCGACGAGGAAGAGGAAGAGATGTTTCCCGCCGCCGAAGAGGGGCTGACCGCGGCGCGGAAGAAGGAACTGGCGGAAATCTTCGCGAAGGAAAAGCCGAAGGAAAAGGCGAAGGCGGCTGCCGATGAGCCATCGAGCGAGGACGAGCGCGAATAGGCGCGGCGCTCGACTTTCGCGCGCCCGCCCGCCATAGGCGCGCGCCATGACCACAAGATTCACCTTTTCGGTCGCCGCGACCGATGGCGCAGCGCGAACCGGCGTCATCGCGATGCAGCGCGGCGACATCCGCACCCCCGCCTTCATGCCCGTCGGCACCGCCGCGACGGTGAAGGCGATGCGCCCTGCGGACGTTCGCGCGACCGGCGCCGACATCATCCTGGGCAACACCTATCATTTGATGTTGCGCCCCGGCGCCGAGCGCATGGCGCGGTTGGGTGGCTTGCACAAATTCATGGGGTGGGACCGGCCGATCCTGACCGACAGCGGCGGCTATCAGGTGATGAGCCTGTCGGCGCTGACCAAGCAGAGCGAGGAAGGCGTGGCGTTCCAGAGCCATCTCGACGGATCGCGTCACATGCTAACGCCCGAACGCTCGATGGAGATCCAGCGGCTGCTCGGCAGCGACATCGTGATGGCGTTCGACGAATGCCCGCCGAATGGCGTCGATGCCAGGCGCGCCGAGGCGAGCATGGAACGATCGATGCGTTGGGCCGCGCGCAGCCGCGCGGGCTTCGACGCCGGCGAGGAACATGCGGCGCGTTCGGCGCTGTTCGGAATCCAGCAAGGCTCGCTCGACGAGACGCTCCGCGCACGCTCGGCGGCGGCGCTGACCGACATCGGCTTCGATGGCTATGCGATCGGCGGGCTTGCGGTGGGTGAGGGTCAGGCGGCGATGTTTGGCGTGCTCGACTATGCGCCGAGCCAACTGCCCGACGACCGGCCGCGCTACCTGATGGGGGTCGGCAAGCCGGACGATCTGGTCGGTGCGGTCGCGCGCGGTGTGGACATGTTCGACTGCGTGCTGCCGACGCGTTCGGGGCGTAACGGGCAGGCCTTCACCTGGAGCGGTCCGGTCAACATCCGCAATGCAAAGCATGCCGAGGATCAGGCGCCGCTGGACGAGGCCTGCGGCTGCCCGGTATGCTCGACTTGGACGCGCGCCTATCTCCACCATCTCGTCCGCGCGGGCGAGATGCTTGGCGCGATGTTGATGACGCAGCACAACCTGCATTTCTATCAGGATCTGATGCAGGGGATGCGCGATGCGATCGCCGAGGGGCGCTTCGCGGCTTTCCAGTCGGATTTCGAGAGTCGGTATCAGCGTGGCAAGGCCGGGTGACGCGACTCAGTTGAGCTTGTTGAGCAGGTCCATCATCGAATCGGGGATCGTCTCGTCGACCGCAGACTCATAGGCGCGACGCAGGGCGATGTTCACGTCCTGCGCCTTTCTGGTCATTTTCTTGTCACCGTCTTTTCCGGTTCGCTTCTGTGAAGGGGACCCGGATTCAGACGGCATTATCATGATATCCAATGGACATGGGGCCTGTAGCTAACCGCGCCTTCAACAAAGAGCAATGGCGCGTTTCTTCTTCCCCATGAAACCAATTTGCCGTTAGATCGTTCCACGTCGGCGCAATAATATCGGGCGCGGGCGGAGCATCGTCCGATTCCGGCGGGTTTCGAGGCAGGCATGGACCTGTATCAGGAGGTAAACTATGTCATTGGGTCAGGCGATCGCGCCGCATCTTCCCTATCTGCGCCGCTACGGCCGTGCGATTTCGGGAAGCCAGCGGAGCGGCGATGCTTTGGTCGCGGGCTTGTTGCAGACTTTGGTCGCAAACCCGGCGGCGGTCGATACGCGCGCCGACCTGCGCATCCAACTCTATCGCATGGTGCATGACAATTTCGGGCTCGCCAGCGAGCAACAGGGGCAATCGGACGAACCCGCCGCCGCCGCCGCCGACATCGCGATCGCCGACGCGCGGCTGCGCCGCATTCCCTCGCTCGCGCGCCAGGCCCTGCTGCTGACGGCGGTCGAAGGCTTCAGCGAAGATGAGGCCGGGCGTATCATTGGCCGCGACGCTGCCACGGTGCGCGGCCTGATCGACGATGCGATGGCCGAGATCGACCGCCAGACACGCGCGCGCATCCTGATTATCGAGGACGAGCCGATCATCGCGATGGACATCGAAATGATCGTGCGCGACCTGGGGCATGAGGTCGTGGCCGTCGCGACGACGCATCGCGAAGCGGTCGCCGAGGCGCAGGCGCACACGCCGAGCCTAGTGCTCGCCGACATCCAACTTGCCGACAACAGCTCGGGGATCGAGGCGGTGCAGGAAATCCTGGCCGACCTGAAAGTGCCGGTCATCTTCATCACCGCCTTCCCCGAACGGCTGCTCACCGGCGACCGCCCCGAGCCGGCCTTCTTGCTCACCAAGCCATACCAGCCCGCGACGCTGCGCGCCGCGATCTCGCAGGTGCTGTTCTTCGACGAGAGCACGGTTCCGGCCTGAGGTCATCCCTTCGCTTTTGCGCGCTATGGGTTGCGAGCTTGGCCGGAGCAGGTGATAGGGCGGGGCGATGACTTCCCAACGCCAATCGGCGCTCGATCGCCTGACTGCCAATGCGCCCTTTCTCGCGCGGCTGGCCGAGTTGCAGCCCGATGATGTGACGCGCTTCCTGACCGACGGCACCGACGCCGCGCTGGCGGCGGTCGCCGCGCCGCCGATGGATGACGATATCATGGTGAGCCTGCGCCAGTGGCGCGGGCGCATCGCCTTGTTGCTTGCGCTCGGCGACCTGTCGGGCGAGCATGATGTCGCGACGACGACGCGGCACCTGTCGGCGTTTGCCGACGCCGCCTGCGATGCCGCGCTTGCTGCTGCCTTTGCCGAACGGATGCCGGGCGAAGAGCCGCGCGGGCTGTCGGTGATCGCGCTCGGCAAGCTCGGCAGCCACGAACTCAATTACTCTTCGGACATCGACCCGATCCTGATCTTCGATCCGGAGACGATGCCGCGTCGCCAACGCGACGATCCGACCGAGGCGGCGGTGCGGATCGCGCGGCGGATGACCGAAATATTGTCGGCGCGTACGGCGAACGGGCATGTGCTGCGCGTCGACCTTCGGCTGCGCCCACACCCGGAGGTGACGCCGATCGTGCTGCCCGTCGATGCCGCGATATCCTATTATGAATCCGAAGCGCTGGCGTGGGAGCAGGCCGCGTTCATCCGGTCGCGCGCATCGGCTGGCGACCGTGCGCTTGGCGGCGAGTTCCTCTCCGCGATCCAGCCTTTCATCTGGCGCCGCAGCCTCGATTTTCGCCAGCTCAAGGAAATCGGCGCGATGAGCGACCGCATTCGCGACCATTTCGCGCAGGGGCAGGCCTTCGGGCCGGGATATGACCTCAAGCGCGGGCGCGGCGGCATCCGCGAGATCGAGTTTTTCGCGCAGGTCCACCAGTTGATCTTTGGCGGGCGCGACCCGTCGCTGCGTGTGCGGGCGACAGTCGACGCGCTTGCGGCGCTCGCTAAAGCCGGGCGGATCGGCGCCGATATCGCCGAGCGGCTGACCGGCCATTATGCGGTGCTGCGGCGGATCGAGCATCGGTTGCAGATGATCGAGGACCAGCAGACGCATGGCCTGCCGCTGCAGCCCGACGCGCTGGATGCGGTGGCGCGGCTCGACGGGCATGCCGACGGCGCGGCGCTGCTCGCGATGCTCCAGCCCGTCACCGCCGAGGTCGCCGCCTGTTACGACCGGCTCGTCCTCGAACGGGCGGCGACCAGCGGGCTGCCGCGCGACGAGGGCGAACTCGCCGGGGCGCTGATGGCCGCCGGGTTCGAGCCGCCCGAGCCGGCATTGCGCGCGATCGCCGAATGGCGAGGGGGCAAGCTGCGCGCGCTGCGCACCCCCGCGGCGCAGGACGCGCTCGAGACGGTGCTGCCCGAACTGGTCAAGGCGCTGGGCGCCGCACCCGATCCCGAAGCGGCGCTGACCCGTTTCGACAAGCTGGTGTCGGGGTTGCCGAGCGCGATCAATTTTTTCCATCTGCTCGCGGCGCAGCCCGAACTCGCCAAGGTCGCGGTGCGCGTGCTGACGCTGGCACCGACGCTTGCCGAGGCGCTGGGCGTGCGGGTCGAACTGATCGAAGGGCTGATCGACAAACGCGCTTTCGATGCGCCCGCCGACAAGGCGCAATTACGAGCGGAGTGGGCACCGGGGCTGGCCGGGCTCGATTACGAACGCCTGCTCGACCGCGTGCGCGACCGGGTCGGCGAGCGGCGCTTCGCATATGGCGTGCAACTGATCGCGGGCGCGAGCGACCCGATGGTCATTGCGCGCGGCTATGCCGAGCTTGCCGAGGCGGCGCTGCAGGTGCTCGCCGATGCGACGGTCGCCGAATTCGTCGAGGCGCATGGGCGGATCGCCGACAGCGAATTGGTGGTCCTCGCGCTGGGCCGGCTCGGTGGACGGGCGCTGACGCACGCGTCGGACCTCGATCTGATCTATCTGTTCACCGGCGATCATCTCGCCGAATCCGACGGGCGGCGGCCGCTCGGCGCGACGACCTATTACAACCGCCTCGCGCAGCGGGTGACCGCGGCGATGTCGGTGCCGACCGCGGCGGGCAAGCTCTATGACGTCGATACCAGGCTGCGGCCGCAGGGCGCGCAGGGGCCGCTGGTCGTCACGCTCGACAGCTTTGAACGTTATCAGCGCGAGGAGGCCTGGACGTGGGAGCATATGGCGCTGCTCCGCGCGCGGCCGGTCTATGGATCGGACGGTGCGAAGGCCGAGGTGCAGTGCGTCATCGACACGCTGCTCGCGGCGCCGCGCGATGCAGCGAAACTGACGCAGGACGCCGCCGAGATGCGCGACAAGATGGCGGCACACAAGCCGCCGAAGGGCGCGCTCGACATCAAGGGCGGGCCGGGCGGGCTGGTCGACCTCGAATTCGCGATGCAGGTGACCCAGCTCGCCAGCGGCGAATGCCATGACCCCAATATCGCGGCGGCGCTCGCTTGCCTGAAGGGCAAGGGCCTCGCACCGCCCGAAGTGTGCGAGGCGCATGCGCTGCTCGCGCGCATGCTCGTGATGCTGCGGCTGACCGCACCGGAGGGTGAGCCCGCGACCGCCGCGGCGCGGCAATTGGTGGCGAGCCAGTGCGGCGAACCGGGCTGGCCGCAACTGCTTGCCGCGCACGACGCCGCGCGGCAGGAGATTACAAACTGGTGGGCTTCGATTCGCGATCGCAGCCAATAGGGACAATCCCTATTTAACGACGAAGCGATCCGGCGATGGCGCTGCCAGTTGGATTAAATAGGGACTGTCCCTATTTATTTGAGGAGACGAACGATGACCCTCGCAATCGGCGATGCCATTCCCGCGGTGCCCCTGCTCGATGCCGATGGCGCGGCGATCGACCTTGCGGGCCTGACGGGCGCGCCGCTGGTCGTCTATTTCTACCCCAAGGCCGACACGCCGGGTTGCACCGTCGAAGCGCAGGATTTCACGCGGCTTGCCGACGACTTCGCGAAGCTCGGCGCGCAGGTGCTGGCGGTGTCGCGCGACGCGCCGGCAAAACTGTGCAAGTTCCGCGACAAATATGGGCTGACCGTCCGCCTTGCTTCGGACGAAGAGGGCATGGTGTGCGAAGCGTTCGGGACCTGGGTCGAAAAGCAGAATTACGGCCGTAGCTATATGGGGATCGAACGCTCGACCTTCCTGTTCGGCGCCGACGGCAAGCTCGCGCGCGAGTGGCGCAAGGTCCGTGTGAAGGGCCATGCCGAAGCGGTGCTGGAGGCGGCGAAGGCGCTTTGATGATTACTGCCCCTTTTTCCGTTCGCGTCGGGCGAAGTCGAGACGCCGTGCTGGACCGAGGGGCGTCTCGACTTCGCTCGACGCGAACGGGATAGGGAATCCATGAACTCCTTGGGCGAAGCTGCGCGGGCGGTGCTGCTGACCGCCGATCCGCACGCCAAAAGGCGCGCGGCGCGCGAACTGGCGCGCGCCTGGCGGCGCGGCGACCTCGCGCATCGCTGCGACGTCGCGATGCCCGATCGGCCGGCCTGGCCCGAACATCCCCAGCTGCTGCCGCCCAACCGCATGCCGAGCCGCCGCAAGGGAGGTTCCGAGCGCGGACGCATCGCGATGCTCCACGCGCTCGCGCATATCGAGTTCGTCGCGATCGACCTTGCGGTGGACCTTGTCGGACGCTTCGGGGGAGAATTTCCGCGCGCCTTCGTCGACGACTGGATCGGGGTGGCGGCGGACGAGGCGATGCATTTCGCGCTGCTCGACCGGCGGCTGCGTGCGCTCGGCAGCCATTATGGCGCGCTGCCCGCGCATACCGGATTATGGGAGGCGGCCGAGGCGACGAGCGACGATGCGCTGGCGCGGCTGGCGATCGTGCCGATGGTGCTCGAAGCGCGCGGGCTCGACGTGACGCCGGCGATGATCACTCGGTTCGAGGATGTCGGCGATACCGCATCGGCCGCGATCCTGCGGCGCATTTACCGCGACGAGATTCGCCATGTGAGCGCGGGCACAGACTGGTTCAACCGGGCGTGCGATGAACAGGGATTCGCCCGGACGTTAACCTGGCAAAGCCTCGTAAAATCGCGATTTCGGGGGTCTTTGAAGCCGCCGTTCAACGACTCAGCGCGCCTCGACGCCGGTTTAACGCAAGAATACTACGCTGTTATTGCTTCGTAACGATTGACCCCGCAGACATCATCGCGGGCGGATGATCAATCATCCAATGCAGACAAAACCGGCACCAACGGAAAATTTTCCATTGGCGACATGGCAGATGCGGGGTCGTTAAGTGATAAACACTCTTCTGGCGCAAAAGTTTCGTTTTGGGCTGATTTTTTGTGCCACCGCGCTGATGGGCTTCACCGCCCCGGCTGTTCAGGCTGCCGATACCAGCGCCGATGCGGGCATCGTCGTTCCCGACGAACCCGATGACGACAGCTTCACGGCCGGCGTTCCGCAGACCAGCGAAGATACCGAAGCCCGCGCGATTTTCCAGGCGTGGAAGCGCCTCGACACCGGCCTGACCGCCAATATCGGCGTCGCCATCCCGTCGCGGGTTCCGATCGAGAATATGTCGCTGTCGTCGTCCTACGGCATGCGCGTGCACCCGATCACCGGCAAGGTCGCGCGCCACAATGGCGTCGATATTCCCGCGCCGCACGGTACCCCGATCTATGCGACCGCCGACGGCATCGTCGGTCGCGCCCAGCGCCTCGGCGGCTATGGCAATTATGTCGAAATCGAGCATGGCAACGCGATCCAGACGCGCTACGGCCATATGTCCTCCTACATCGTGGCCCCGGGCCAGCAGGTGAAGAAGGGGCAGGTCGTCGGTTACGTCGGTTCGACCGGGCGCTCGACCGGCAACCACCTCCATTATGAAGTCCGCATCGAAGGCGCGCCGGTCAATCCGATGCCCTTCTGCCGCCAGGACAGCATGGCGATCGCCGCGATCACCGGCGACAAGCTGGCGATGGGCGGTCCCGAATAAAAAGCTTTTCAGGGTCGGAGAGGAGGGGGCGCCCACCGGTCCAAGCCGGGGCGCCCTTTTCATTTGGGCGGTATGCCTCGGTTGGACGCAAGATCCTCCCCACGCGAAGCGATGGGGAGGTGGCAGCCCGCAGGGCTGACGGAGGGGTTCAAACCTCTCACCATGACGCACCGTACCGACCCCTCCACCACCGCTTCGCGGCGGTCCCCCTCCCCAACGCTTCGCGATGGGGAGGATCTTCAGGGTCGCCACTCACACCAAAGCCGACAAAACGCCGCGATCCATCGTCACCACACCCCCTTCCATTCGTGCTCGCACGCCCTATCTTGGCACCATGGCCACGCAGCTTTCCGATATCACCCTGTCCCCCGCCGCCGCGGCGCGCGTCCGCTGGATCGCCAACCGCAAGGGTGAAGCAGAGGCTGCACTGCGCCTCGCGGTCGATGGCGGCGGCTGTTCTGGCTTTACCTATCGTTTCGGGCTCGCCGAAGGCATCGATGCCGAGGATATCGTCACCGAGACCGACGGGGTGAAGCTGGTCGTCGATCCCGTCAGCATCGACCTGGTGCGCGGCTGTATCGTCGATTTTGTCGATTCGCTCGGCGGGTCGTCGTTCAAGGTCGAAAATCCCAACGCGGCCTCGGGCTGCGGCTGCGGGTCGAGCTTCTCGATCTGACGCCTTTCGTCGCGACCCCGTTGCTGCCATAGGTGCGGCATGAAAATCGCGACCTTCAACATCAACGGAATCAAGGCGCGCCTGCCGCGTCTCGTCGAATGGCTGGAGGAAACCCAGCCCGATATCGCCTGCCTGCAGGAGCTGAAGTCGAGCGACGAGACGATGCCAACCAAGGAGATTGAGGCCGCGGGTTACGGCTTTCTCTATCACGGGCAAAAGGGCTTCAACGGTGTCGCGATCCTCGCCAAAGGCACGACGCCGGTCGAGGTGCAGCGCGGGCTGGCGGGCGAAGCCGAGGACGAGCAGTCGCGTTACCTGGAGGCCGACGTGCACGGCGTGCGCGTCGCGTCGATCTACCTGCCCAACGGCAATCCGCAGCCGGGGCCGAAGTTCGATTATAAATTGCGCTGGATGGCGCGGCTGCGCGAGCGCGCGAAGGCGCTGCTCACCGCCGAGATCCCGACGATCCTGACCGGCGACTATAATGTCATCCCGCACGATGACGATGTGTGGGACCCACGCGCGATGTCGACCGATGCGCTGATGCAGCCCGAATCGCGCGACGCCTGGTTCCGCCTGCTCGGTGACGGCTGGACCGACGCGATCCGCAGCCGCCATCCCGCGGGCGGGGTGTGGACCTTCTGGGATTATCAGGCGGGGGGTTGGCAGCGCGACCATGGCTTTCGCATCGACCATCTGCTTTTGAGCCCTGCGCTCGCCGACCGGCTGGTCGATGCCGGGGTCGACAAGGACCATCGCGGGCGCGAGAAGGCGAGCGACCATGCGCCGACATGGGCGGTGCTGGCTTGAGCGCGCTGTCCGCCAGCCGGCTGGCGGACGTGCCGCTGTTCGCGGACCTCGACGACGCCGCGCGCGCCGAAATCGCCGACGCCTTCACGGTGCGCCATTTCGCCGATGGCGAGGCGCTGCTCGTCCAGAATGAGCGCGCCGAGGGCCTGTACCTGATCGACGAGGGCCGGGTCGATATCGGCAAACGCCTGCCCGGCGGCGGGCTGGCCTTGCTCGCGCAGGTCGGTCCGGGCGAGGTCATCGGCGACATGGCGCTGATCGGCCGCGACATCAAACGATCGGCGATGGGCATTGCGCGCGGACCGGTGCGCAGCTGGTATATGCCCGCCGATCAGTTTCGCGCGGCGTTGTCGCAGCTTCGCCCCGCCTCGCTGCAATTGCAGACCGCGCTTGGCCGGCTGGTCGCGGCGCGCGTTGCGGGCAAGACGCGCGATATTGCCGCGATGCTGTCCGAAACCCCCGATAGCTTCACGCCGCGCCCGCAGCGGGCGCTGCCGCCGGTGAGCGAGGAGGATTTCGCGGCCGAGGCCTTTCTCGCCAAGCTCCCCTGTTGCGCGGCGATGACGCCGGGCCAGCGCCGCGCCTTCTGGGATGCCGGAACGCGCGTCGATGCGCCGGCGGACAGGGATCTGGCGACGCCCGGCGCGGTTTCGGACCGGCTGTGGCTCGTCGTGCGCGGTGCGGTGCGCAGCGGCCTGCCGCACAGGGAGGGTATCTATCAGCTGACCGTCACCGGTCCCGGCCAGCTTGTCGGTCTGTCGCCGATGCTATCGGGCATGGCACACGACCGGCTGCTGCGGACGAGCGAGCAGGCGACGTTGCTGGCCTTCGACCGCGCGACCTTTGCCGAAATGCTTGGGACCGGCGATGCGCTGAGCCGCGAACTCGGCGCGTCGGTCAACGCCGACCTCGTCACCGCGCTCGACGCGCTCGATCAGGTCGAGGCGCGCATCCTCGCGATGCAGCGCGGGCACGCGGTCGCGGCCTGATATTTCGATGAAGAGACGGGGGATTGCCATGTCGCGCTGGATTGCCGCCGCCCTTTGCCTGACCGCAGCCCCGTCCGCCGGGGCGGACGAGGGCGGTTTCGACGCCGCGCTGCGTGATTTTCGCCAGCTCCATCGCGCCGAAACGCGCCGCGCGAATATTGCCGGGAGCAGCTTTTACGTCGTGCGCGACGGGCAGGTTGTCGCGGCCGACCATCTGGGCGAGCAGGACGCGGACGCGCATGTCCCCGTCGATGCGCGCACCATCTATCATTGGGCGTCGGTGACCAAGACGATGACGGGCATCGCGATCATGCAGCTGCGCGATCGCGGGCTGCTGTCGCTCGACGACCCGATCGTCAAATATGTCCCCGAGCTGGCGGCGGTGCATAACCCCTATGGCGACACGGGCGCGATCACCTTGCGCCAGCTGATGAGCCACAGCGCGGGGTTTCGCAGCGGGACCTGGCCCTGGCGCGACCATGACTGGCAGCCGTTCGAGCCCGCGCGCTGGTCGCAGCTGGTCGCGATGCTTCCCTATACCCAGGTCGAGTTCGAACCGGGCAGCCGGTTCGGCTATTCGAACCCCGGCATCGTCTATCTGGGGCAGGTGATCGAGCGGCTGTCGGGCGAAGATTATGAAGTCTATGTCGACAAAAATATCCTGAAGCCGCTGGGTATGCACGACAGCACTTTCGACCGCACGCCGCCGCACCTGCTGCCGCACCGGTCGCACAGCTATTATGTCCGTGACGGCAAGCGTGTCGCCGCGCCGTTCGATGTCGACACCGGGGTAACGGTGTCGAACGGCGGGCTCAACGCGCCGCTGCCCGACATGGCGAACTATGTCGGCTTCCTGCTTGGCGATCCGGCGCGCGCCGCCGACTATGATCTGGTGCTGAAGCGCTCGTCGATCGATGAGATGTGGGTGCCGCAGATCTCGGCGGGCGCGGATTTCACCCAGGGCCGCATGGCGACGACGACGCAGAGCGGGCTGTCCTTCTTTATCGATCGCAGTGCGGCGGTACGTTTCGTCGGTCATAATGGCGACCAGAACGGCTTTCGTGCTTATCTCAGCCTTTTCCCCGACCAGCGCGTCGGGAGCTTGCTCGCGTTCAACACCGAGACGCGCGGCGTGCAGAACAGCCCCGCGAATCGCGAGACGGCGGAATCGCACATCGCGCTGGCGACCGACCGGCTTTGCGAGGCGCTGGCGAAGTAACGCTCGTCGAGCGAAACCGTCGTTCGTCGATCAGGGCATCGACGCGCCGGTCAATCTCGTCAGTCTGATGGAATGCGGATGGCGAAGACGTCCCCGATGCGCGGGGCGGCAGGCCGGGAGACGACGATGATGCGCGATTGGGTGGTCATGGGCGCGGCTCTGCTGCTCGCGACGAGCGCGGCGGCGCAGCAGGAGGCGACGCCGGTGCAAGACAATGAACTGGTCGAAACCTGGAACGAGCGGGTGAGCGCGGGCGCGCCGGTCGGCTCGGCGCCCGAGTTCGACGGGTGGAGCCTGGGTCTCGCGATGCCGCTGGCGCGTTCCGAGCATGCGGTGGCCGAAATGGGCGGCAAGATCTGGGTGCTCGGCGGCTATCCGCCCGGGCGGCTGCCGTCGAACCTCGTCCAGATTTACGACCCGGTCGCGAGCCGCTGGTCGCTCGGGCCGCGGTTGCCGCAGCCGATCCACCACATGATGGCCGCCGCGGTCGGCGGCAAGCTCTACGTGATCGGCGGCGAGATCGACGGCGCGAGTACCGGGCGGCCCGAGATTTTTGTCGCGCATGTCTGGGAGCACGACCCGGCGGTCGGCGGCTGGGTCCAGCGCGCGGCGATGCCGACCGCGCGGAGCGGCGGCGGCAAGGCGGTGATCGACGGCAAAATCTATGTCGCCGGCGGGCGCCCGCCGGGCGGCCATGCGTTCGAGGTCTATGATCCGGCGACCGACACATGGGAAAAGCTGCCCGACCTGCCGACGCAGCGCAATCATCTGGCGATGGTCGCGCTGGGCGGGAAGATCGTCGTCGCCGGCGGCCGCACCGGTCCGGGCGCGATGGCCGAGCGGGTCGATGTCGTCGAGATATACGATCCGGCGACGCGGCGCTGGAGCAAGGGCGCGCCGCTTCCGGCGCCGCGCGGCGGCGTCACCGGGGCGGCGCATGCCGGATGTATGTTCGTGTTCGGCGGCGAGGGCGAGCGGGCGCATGTGCTGGGCCTCACGCCGACCACCTACGCTTATGATCCGCGCGCCGACCGCTGGACGCGGCTGCCCGATCTGCCGATCGCGATGCACGGGTTGAAGGGCAGCGCGGTGATCGGCGGACGCATCTTCCTGCCCGGCGGCGCGATCACGCTGGGCGGCAATACCGGCACCAACGCGATGCAGGTGTACCGGCCGTCGATGCGCTGCGAGTGAAGTTTAGCGGTTCTTGCGCCCCTCGATGAGTCCATCGACGAGGCTGGGGTCGGCGAGGGTCGAGGTGTCGCCGAGCGAGGTGAAATCATTCTCGGCGATCTTGCGCAGGATGCGGCGCATGATCTTGCCCGAGCGCGTCTTGGGCAGTCCGGGTGTGAGGTGGATATGGTCGGGGGTCGCGATCGGGCCGATTTCCTTGCGGACCTGCTGCTTGAGCGCGGCGGCGACCTCTTCGGTTGCCTCGACCCCGGCATTGAGGGTGACATAGGCGTAGATGCCCTGGCCCTTGATGTCGTGCGGGAAGCCGACGACCGCGGCTTCGGCGACGAGTTCGTGCAGCACGAGCGCGCTTTCGACCTCGGCGGTGCCCATGCGGTGGCCCGACACGTTGATGACGTCGTCG
>NZ_LMGF01000002.1:64167-189763 GCF_001427085.1 Sphingopyxis sp. Root1497 | reverse complement strand
TGCAATGGGTGTTCGCGGCGGCGTCGGCGGGGACGGGGACCAGGGGTTCGGAGGGGGGTAGGTCGGACACGTTGCTTCTCCCGCTTTCAGGCCCTCGCTTGGGCCGCGAATCTTGTCAGTCCCTCCTTATCCGTTCGCATCGAGCGAAGTCGAGGTGTGCGTCGGTCGCATACGACTTCGGGGTGTCTCGACTTCGCTCGACACGAACGGGTGGAGGGGATTAGAGGCGGCACGAGATCGCAATGGAAAGGACTATCGATGACCGGGATCGGCGAAGAGGTCGGGCGGCTGCTCGACGGGCTGGGCGTGGACCGGGCGTTGTGGACCGACGGATCGATGCCTTCGGTGACGCCGCTGACCGGCGAGCCGGTCGCGATGCTGCGCGTCACCGACGCGGCGGTGATCGACGAGACGCTGGACAAGGCGGTTGCCGCCTTTCGCGCGTGGCGCAACGTTCCGGCACCGCGGCGCGGCGAACTGGTACGGCTGTGGGGCGAGGAATTGCGCGCGGCCAAGGACGATCTGGCGAAGCTGGTGACGATTGAGGCGGGCAAGATTCCGTCCGAGGGCGCGGGCGAAGTGCAGGAGATGATCGACATCTGCGACTTCGCGGTCGGGCTGTCGCGCCAGCTTTACGGCCTGACCATCGCGACCGAGCGGCCGGGGCACCGGATGATGGAGGTGTGGCATCCGCTGGGCGTCGTCGGGGTGATTTCGGCGTTCAACTTTCCGGTCGCGGTGTGGACGTGGAATGCGGCGCTGGCGCTGGTGTGCGGCAACAGCGTGGTGTGGAAACCGTCGGAAAAGACGCCGCTGACCGCGCTCGCCACGCAGGCGATTTTCGCGCGCGCGGTCGCGCGGTTCGGCGACGCGCCGGAGGGCCTGTCGCAACTGCTGATCGGCGGGCGCGAGGCGGGCGAGGCATTGGTCGACGACAAGCGCGTGGCCTTGCTGTCGGCGACGGGGTCGACGCGCATGGGCCGCGCGGTCGCGCCGCGGCTGGCCGAGCGCTTCGCGCGCGCGATCCTCGAGCTTGGCGGCAACAATGGCGTGATCGTCGCGCCGTCGGCCGATCTCGACCTCGCGCTGCGCGGGGTGGCGTTCGGGGCGATGGGGACCGCGGGGCAGCGCTGCACGACGACGCGGCGATTATTCCTGCACGACAGCATCTACGACGGCTTCGTCGCCAAGCTGAAGGCGGCCTATGCGAGCGTCGGGGTCGGCAATCCGCTGGAGCGCGAGGTGCTCGTCGGGCCGCTGATCGACCGCGCTGCGTTCGAAATGATGCAGGACGCCCTGACCGCTGCGGCGGCGGCCGGAGGCATGATCCATGGTGGCGCGCGCGTCGGCGAAGGCGCGAGCTTCTATGTGCGGCCCGCGCTGGTCGAGATGCCGGGGCAGGTCGGACCGGTGCTCGAAGAGACCTTCGCGCCGATCCTTTATGTGATGCGCTATGACGACCTCGATGCGGTGATCGACGAACATAATGCCGTCGCTGCCGGCCTGTCGTCGGCGATCTTCACCACCGACATGCGCGAGGCCGAACGCTTCCTGGTCGCCAGCGACTGCGGGATCGCCAACGTCAACCTTGGTACCAGCGGCGCCGAGATCGGCGGGGCGTTCGGCGGCGAGAAGGAGACCGGCGGCGGGCGCGAGAGCGGGGCGGACAGCTGGCGCCAATATATGCGGCGCGCGACGAACACGGTGAATTATTCGGACGCGCTGCCGCTGGCGCAGGGTGTGTCGTTCGACATTTAGGCCGCTGTGCTCAATAGCAGTCCCATTGGTAGAAGATCTTGCTGAAGTCGCGCTTGAGCAGGTCTTCGCGCCGGATCATGAACTGGCCCTGCCCGGAGTCGCCCCACATGATGTGGTCGTCGCTCCACAGGTTGAGGAGGACGCGGTCGACGTCCTGATAGCGCTTGTCCGCGCGCCAGTCGGACTGGGTGAAGCCGGGGTGGCCGCCGACATGGTGGCCCTGGGTCGCCAGTTCGATCTGCTTGTCGGCGAAGGCATAGATGCGGTCGCTCTTGGCGCGGTCGTTGAGCAGCGTGGCGAGGTCGCGTTCGGCGAGCCAGGATTCGACCGACGGGACCTGATCGGTCCGTTTCGGCTTCAGCGCGATGCCTCGCGCGACGGTGGCGTCGTAGAGCGGGGAATAATCGTCGATCCCGCGGTCCCCCGCTGGCCGCCCGCTGTGCAACCGGCCGGGGCCACCCAGCTTTTCGCGCCAGATGACACGAAACTTGCCGGCCTCGGGCTTCTCGAAATTCGCGCCATACAGGTCGTCGCGGGCGAGGAAGAATTGCAGCACGCCGCTGGTCGGATAGTCGGGCAGCGGCGGCAGTTCGGCAAAATCGACCTGGGCGAGGAAGGACATCGGCCGTCCTTCGGGGTCGGCGGGCCAGGCTTCGCCGGCCGCCAGCCAGACCGGGCCGCCGATGCGTGTGCCGCCCGCCGTGGCGGGGGCCGGACCCGCAGGCTCGAGTTCGATCGCGGGGAGGCTGTGTTTTGCCTGCCAGGCGGCAAATTCGGACACCGCCGGATCGCGTAGCAATTCCTGCATCGTCGGCTCGGCGGGTATCGCCGGTGTGCAGCCGAACATCGTCGCGGCTGCGAGGGCCGCAGGGAGCAGGAGCCTTTTCATGTGGTGGAGCCTATCGGCTTAGCCGATCGTGCGCGAGTGAATTTGGGACGATGTTCCCCTCCCGCTTGCGGGAGGGGAGAGGCTTATGCGCGCCAGCCGAAGCGATCCTCGCCCAGCGCCACGACCGCGCCCGCCGTGCCGACCGGCTCGGCCTTGCCGTCGGTCAGGAACGCCAGCATCGCGGCATCGCTGACATCGACATGCGCCAGCGTGCGCTGGCCATCGGGCGTGCGCGCCACCACCACGCCGGCTTTCGGCGCGCCGTCGCGGCCATAGAAGATCGTGTAGCTTTCGATCGTCGCCGGCCCCGCATAGTCCTTGACCAGTTCGGGGACGGGGCCGCGCTTTTCCTCGGCTTCGGCCTGATAGTCGAAATCCTGCGGGAAGCTGGCGGCGGCGATCGGTTCGCTGCCGAGGACGATGCAATGATTGTCGGTCGCGAAGCCGCCATTGGCGAACAGGAAGCCGTAGCGGCCCTCCTTGCGCAGCTTTTCGACCATCGAGACCACCGCGTGGCTCATGTAATTGGCGATCGGGCCGCCGCCGAAGGTCAGGCCGCCGAAAACGGTCGCGGGCTTGTCGACCGACCAGCCGAGCGTACGCCGCGCCATCTTGGGCACGCAGGGGAAGCAGCTGTAGAGTTCGACGCAATCGAAATCCTCGACGGTCATGCTGTTGAGCGCGAGCGTGCGGTTGATGCTCGTTTCCATGCTGACGCTGCCGTCGTAGCGGTCGCGGTGGAGGATGTTGGCGGGTTCTTTCGCCGCCGCGCCCATGCCCACGTAAATGAGCCGGTCCTCGGCGATGCCGCGGCGCCGCGCTTCGGCGAGGCTGGTCACGAGGAAGCCCGCACCCTGATTCACCGACGAATTGGCGACCATCAGCTTCGAGTAAGGAAAGGCGATCGGGCGGTTGCGTTCGTCGACGGTCAGGATGTCGGCCGGCGTCGCGGGCTTGCGGATCCACGCGCCATCGTTGGCGGCGGCGACTTCGGAAAAACGCGACCAGATCGCGGCGCTTTCGTCCTGTGCCTCGGTCAGCGTCTGGCCCCAGGCGGCGCGGGTGGCGTTTTCGTAGAGCGGATAGACATCGACCGGGGCCGAGAGTCCGTGCAATTGCGAATAATTGGGTTCGCGACGGGTCGCGACCTGGCGGATCGCGTTATAGCTTTTGTCTTCGCCTTTCGCGGCCTTGGCGGCGCGGCCGGCGGCGGTGCGCAGCGCTTCTGCACCGACGATCGCGGCGAGTTTGATCTCGCCGGCGCCGATGCGGTTCGCGGCCTCGTTGAGCAGGCGGATCGGGGTGTCGCCGTGCGGCGCCGCCGACTGGTAGTTGATCGCAGGGGTCGCACCGATCGCGGCGGCGAGCGGTTCGGGAAGCTTGCCGAGGCTGTGGAAGCTGATCTGGTCGACGATCGCGAGGCTGTCGATTTCGGTCAGCGACACGCCCGCGTCTTCGGCGGCGACCTTCAGCGCCGCGACCATCAGGCCAAGCGAATCGAGGCCCTGGTCGGGATCGGCGGGGCGGTCGTTGACCTGCCCGACGCCGATGATGACGGGGATAAGTTCGGGATCGGTCATTGTCATCCTAGCGTGCCTTCCACTCGGGCTTGCGCTTCTGCGCGAAGGCGAGCGGGCCTTCGCGCGCGTCCTCGCTGCGCATCAGCCGGTTGCGTTCGAGGGTGTTCGCCTCCCACGCCGCCGCGTCCGACGCGATACGGCCTTCGTGGATGCCGAGCGCGACGCGTTTCGACACCTGCACCGACAGCGGCGCGTTGGCGGCGATCTTTTCGGCGAGCGCGATGGCGGTCGGCATCAGGTCGGCGAGCGGGACAACCCGATTGGCGAAGCCATAGCGATGCGCGGCCTGTGCATCGAAGGGGTCACCGGTGAGCAGATGCTCCATCGCGAGCTTTTGCGGCAGCTGGCGCGCGATGCGAAAGGCGCCGCCGGCGGCGGCGAACAGCCCGACCTTGACCTCGGGCAGGCCGAATTGGGCGGTTTCCGCCGCGACAACAATGTCGCTCATCAGCGCGATCTCGCAGCCGCCGCCAAAGGCGAAGCCGTTGACCGCCGCGATGATCGGTTTCGAGATCGGGTGCGCGACCATGCCCGCGAAGCCCCACGCCTGCTGCGCCTCATCGTCGGGTGCGAGCTTGCCGCCGCGCGACAGTGCGACAAGGTCGGCGCCGGCGCAGAAGCTCTTGTCGCCCGCGCCGGTGATCACGACGACGCGGATCTCGGGGTCGTTCTCGGCCTCTTCGAGCGCGGTGCCGATGCCGACATGGACGTCGGCATTGACCGCGTTGCGCGCCTCGGGCCGGTTGATCGTGATGATCAGGATATGGCCCTGACGCTGCGTCAGAACGGCGGGGGCGGCGGTGTCGGTCATCGAATCTCTCCCTTTGTCGTAGGGGAGTATCGGCGTGAGTTGACGTTTACGTCAACTGTAAAGGGATGAATCCTCCCTGTCGCGNGGAGGGGCCATGGCGCGACGTCGCCGGCCCCTCCACCACCGCTTCGCGGCGGTCCCCCTCCCCACGGCTGCGCCGCAGGGAGGATCTCTATCTTCAGATCGACTGCCCGGTCTTCGCCCAGTCGGCGAGGAAGCCTTCGATGCCCTTTTCGGTCAGGATGTGCTTGAACAGCCCCTTGATGACCGACGGCGGCGCGGTCATCACGTCGGCGCCGATCTTGGCGGCTTCGAGAACATGGATGCCGTGGCGGACGCTGGCGACGAGGATTTCGGTCTCATAGCCATAATTGTCGTAGATCAGCCGGATATCCGAAATCAGCTGCATGCCGTCGAAGCCGTTGTCGTCGTGGCGGCCGACGAAGGGCGAGACGAAGGTCGCGCCGGCCTTGGCCGCGAGCAGCGCCTGCGCCGCCGAGAAGCAGAGGGTGACATTGACCATCGTGCCGTCGCCGGTCAGCGCCTTGCACGTCTTGAGGCCGTCGATGGTCAGCGGCACCTTGATGCAGACGTTGGAAGCGATCTTGCGGAGGATTTCGGCCTCCTTCATCATCGTTTCATGGTCGAGCGCGACGACCTCGGCCGAGACGGGGCCGGTGGTGAGCGCGCAAATCTCGCGCGTCACTTCCTTGAAATCGCGGCCCGACTTGGCGATCAGCGAGGGGTTGGTGGTGACCCCGTCGAGCAGGCCGGTCGCGGCGAGTTCCTGGATGTCGGCGATTTCGGCGGTGTCGGCGAAGAATTTCATGGGGGCTTCCTTGAGGGCAGGCGATTCGGTTTCTTCGCTCCCCTAGAACCCTTTCCCCGTCATTGCGAGCGAAGCGAAGCAATCCAGAGCGGTTACCGCACGCTCTGGATTGCTTCGCTTCGCTCGCAATGGCGACGGGATAAAGGGCTGGCGTTCCATTTTTGTTCCCGCTAAGCGAACCCCATGGCCAAAGCGAAACGCCAATATGTCTGCCAGAATTGCGGCTCGGCCACCTATCGCTGGCAGGGGCAGTGCGCCGATTGCGGCGAGTGGAACACGCTGGTCGAAGAAGCCGGCGAAACCGCCTTTTCGGCGAAGCACGACCTCAGCAAAGGCGGACGGACGATTGCGCTCGAGGCGCTCGACGCGCACAGCATCATGCCCGAGCGGATGCTGTGCGGCATCGCCGAGTTCGACCGCGCGCTCGGCGGCGGCTTCGTCGCGGGGTCGGCCACGCTGATCGGCGGCGATCCGGGGATCGGCAAGTCGACGCTGTTGTTGCAGGCAGCCGGGCGGCTCGCGCTGGCGGGCAAGACGGTCGTCTATATCAGCGGCGAGGAAGCGGCGGCGCAGGTGCGGCTGCGCGCGCAACGGCTGGGGCTGGGCAAGGCGCCGGTGCAACTCGCGAGCGCGACCTCGGTGCGCGACATATTGGCGACGCTTGGCGGCAGCGATCCCGATTTCATCGTCATCGATTCGATCCAGACGATGCACAGCGACCTGATCGAAGGCGCGCCGGGCACGGTGAGCCAGGTCCGCGCCTCGGCGCAGGAACTGATCCGCTATGCCAAGGACAGCGGCGCGGCGCTGGTGCTCGTCGGCCATGTCACCAAGGACGGGACGATCGCGGGGCCCCGCGTGCTCGAACATATGGTCGACACGGTGCTGGCGTTCGAGGGCGAGCGCAGCCATCAATATCGCATCCTGCGCGCGGTCAAGAACCGTTTCGGCGGCACCGACGAGATCGGGGTGTTCGCGATGGGCGAGGGCGGGCTGGGCGAAGTCGCCAACCCGTCGAGCCTGTTCCTGACCGACCGCAGCCGCGACGTGCCGGGGTCGGTGGTGTTCCCCGCGCTCGAAGGCACAAGGCCGGTGCTGGTCGAGGTGCAGGCGCTGACCGTGCGGCTGGCGAGCGGAGCAACGCCGCGCCGCGCGGTGGTTGGCTGGGACAGCGGGCGGCTCGCGATGGTGCTCGCGGTGCTCGAGGCGCGCTGCGGGCTGCAGCTTGGCGGGGCGGAGGTCTATCTGAATATCGCGGGCGGTTATCGGCTCACCGATCCCGCGGCCGACCTCGCGGTCGCGGCGGCGCTGATCTCGGCGTTCAGCGAGCGGCCGGTGCCCGCCGATGCGATCGTGTTCGGCGAATTGTCGCTGTCGGGCGAGGTGCGCCCGGTGTCGCACGACGGGCTGCGGTTGCGCGAGGCGGCGAAGCTCGGTTTCTCGACCGGCTGGGGTCCCAAGGGGATGAAGGGCGTCGGCGGGATTTCGGTCACCGGTTTCGGCCGATTGGGCGAACTCGTTGACCTGATGCTCGGGCGCGACTAGCGACCGGCAAATGGGAAGTCTGACGGCTCTGGATATCGTCGTGCTCGTGCTGGTTGGCGGCGGCGCGGTGCTCGGTTTTACGCGCGGCCTGGTGCAGGAGGTGACGACCCTCCTCGCCTGGGTGCTGGCGATCGTCGCCGTGCGCCTGTTTCACGGCATGGTGACCGGCCTCGTCAGCGGCTGGGTCGGGACCCAGGGCGGCGCGGCGGTGCTCGCCTTCGTGCTCGTTTTCGGCGGGGTGTTCGCGCTCGCCAAATGGGGATCGCGCGCGATGGGCAAGCGCAGCCGCGCCTCGCTCGTCGGCGGGTTCGACCGCGGGCTGGGCGCGGGCTTCGGTGCCGTGAAGGGGCTGCTGATCGCTTCGATCGGCTTCCTGCTCGTCACGCTGCTGTACGACATCGGTTATGGCAATACGCAGCGCCCGGCGTGGATGACCGACAGCCGCACCTATCCGGCGCTCAATGCCACGAGCGCGGCGATGAGCAAGGTCATCGCCGAGCGCCGCGCCGCAGCGCGCGAGGCCGAGGCAAACGGCAGCGCCAAGGACAACAAGGACGCGTCCGCCGCGGGCGCGAAATGAGCGCGCCGCTCTATAATCGCGACATTTTGTCGCTCGCGGTCGCGACCGCCGAATATCTGCCGCTGCCCGATGCGCGCCATCACGCCTCGCTGCGCGCGCCGCTCTGCGGCAGCCGGATCATCCTCGATCTCGATACCGACGGCGATGGCCGCGTGACCGCCGTGGGCCTGCATGTCGAGGCCTGCGCGCTCGGACAGGCGTCGGCGGCACTGCTCGCGCGCCATGCGAAGGGGCGAAGCCTCGACGATATCCGCGCCGCGCGGACAGCCATAGCGGGCTGGTTTGGCGGCACCGGCGACCAGCCCGACTGGCCCGGCTTCGACCTGCTGGCGCCGGCGAAGGATTATCCCGCGCGGCACGGCGCCATCCTGCTGCCCTTCGATGCGGCGATCGCGGCCTATGAGGCGGAGACCGCGGGCGCATGAGCCTGTTGCTGCTCGCGACCGCCGCGTCGGGCATCGCGGCCGGCAATGGTGTCGCGACCGACACGATGTTGTTCGAAGGGGCGATCCTGCTCGGCGTCGCGACCCTGTTCGTCATGATCTTTCGCCGCCTCGGCCTCGGTGCGGTGCTCGGCTATCTGATCGCGGGCGCGCTCGTTGGCCCGCATGGGCTGGGGCTGGTCGGTGGCGGCGAATCGAAACTCGCCTTCGCCGAGATCGGCATCGCCTTCCTGCTGTTCCTCGTCGGGCTCGAACTCCATCCGCGCCGCCTGTGGGAACTGCGCCGCGCGATCTTTGGGCTGGGCATGGCGCAGGTCGTGGTGAGCGGGCTGATCCTCACCGCGCTGATCCTCGCGACGCTGGGGTTCAGCTGGCAGGCGGCGCTGGCGCTCGGCCTGCCGCTGGCGCTGTCATCGACCGCGCAGGTCCTGCCCAGCCTCAAATCTTCGGGCACGATCAATTCGCCCTTCGGCGAAAAGGCCTTTTCGATCCTGTTGTTCCAGGATCTCGCGATCGTGCCGATGATCACCATCGTCGCCGCGCTGTCGCGCGCGCCCGCCGACCCGTCGGCGCCGCCGGGATGGCAGATGGGGCTTTATACGGTCGGCGCGATCGCCGCGCTGGTTCTGGTCGGACGCTTCATCGTCAACCCGTTGCTGCGCCTCGTCGGGCGCTATGGCGAGCGCGAGCTGTTCGTCGTCGTCGGGCTGCTGGTGGTGCTGGCGAGCGCGGCCTTCATGCACAGCCTGCATCTGTCGACCGCGCTCGGGGCCTTCATCGCGGGTGTGATGCTCGCCGACTCGCCGTACCGGCACGAGATCGAGGCCGATGTCGAGCCCTTCCGCCTCGTCCTGCTCGGCCTGTTTTTCCTTGCGGTGGGCATGGTGCTCGATGTCGGCGCGGTGATGGAGCGGCCCTGGCTCGTCCTCGGCCTCGCGGCGGGGCTGGTCGCGGTCAAGGTCGGCGTTCTCACCGGGATCGCGCGCGTGTACGGCATGTCGTGGAAGGCCGCGCTCGGCCTCGGTCTGCTGCTCAGCCAGGGCGGCGAGTTCGGTTTCCTGCTCTTCACCCAGGCGTCGGACGCGCTGCTGATCGCCCCCGAGGCAGCGAGCCTGTTCAGCGCGGTGGTGACGCTGTCGATGGTGTCGACGCCCTTCCTGATGCTGTTCGCGCGCAACCTGGAATTCGCGCCCGACCGCGATGGCCAGGAGCTCGCCGGTCCCGAGGATGCGCCGCGCGGATCGGCGCTGGTGATCGGTTATGGGCGGTTTGGACAGATCGTTTCGCAGATGCTGCATGCGGTCGATTGTTCGGTGACGCTGATCGACAAGAAGCCGAGCCAGATCGAGCTGTCGGAACGGTTCGACACCAAGGTCTATTTCGGCGACGGGCTGCGGCTCGACCTGCTGCGCCGCGCGGGGGCCGATGACGTCAAGCTGATTGTCTATTGCATCGACGATCGCAGCGTCGATGCCGCCGCGCTGCGCCCGGTGGTCGAGGCCTTCCCCAATGCGAAGGTGCTGATGCGCGTGTTCGACCGCCGCCAGTTGATGGCGATCGACGGGGCGGGAGCGAGCGGCGCGGTGCGCGAGGTGTTCGAAAGCTCGATCGCGCTGGGGTTGATGGCGCTCGAACAGCTCGACATCGACCGGCGCGAGATCGAGGATGTCGAAGCGGCGCTGCGTCACCTCGACGAGGTGCGGCTCGATGCGCAGCTGGTCGATGGAGACCTGTCGGCGGGCATGGACCATCGTTTCCAGCCCGGGGGTAGCCGCGAGGGGACGAGCATCCTCGAGAAACTGCGCGAAACGCGCCGCGCGGCGAAGCTGGCGAAGGAAGAGGCCGAGGGTGAGCCGTTCGCCTAGGCGGCGTCGGCGCCGTCCAGAAACGCCGCGACCTTGTCGAGGCCATAGTCTTCGGTCACGAAGCTTTGGCCGATGCCCCGCGTCAGGATCAGCGGCAGCTTGCCGCCGCGTACCTTCTTGTCGTGCGCCATGTGCGCCGCGAGCGTCGCGCCGTCGCTGTTGACGCCGGCGCTCGCGAGGCTGTGCGGCAGGTCGACGCTGGCGAGATGGTCACGGACGCGGGCGGCGTCCTCCGGCGGGCAGAGGCCGTTCGCGGCCGAAAACTGATGCGCCAGCACCATGCCCGCGGCGACCGCTTCGCCGTGGAGCAGTCGGTCCGAATAGCCGGTCTCGGCCTCGAGCGCGTGGCCGAAGCTGTGGCCGAGGTTGAGCAGCGCGCGGATATCCTGCGTTTCGCGCTCGTCGGCGGCGACGATGCGCGCCTTGGCCGATACGCTGTGCGCAATCGCTTTGTGCCGGGCGGCGCTGTCGCCCGCGAGTAACGCGGCGCCGTTCGCCTCGCACCAGGCGAAGAAGGTGGGATCGTCGATCAGGCCATATTTGACGACTTCGGCATAGCCCGCGCCGAGTTCGCGGCGCGGCAGCGTTGCGAGCGTCGTCGGATCGATCAGGACGAGCGCGGGCTGGTGGAAGGCGCCGATGAGATTCTTGCCCGCCGCGACGTTGATCGCGGTCTTACCGCCGACGCTGCTGTCGACCTGCGCCAGCAGCGTGGTCGGCACCTGTACGAAGGCACAGCCGCGTTTGACGATGCTGCACGCGAAACCGACGAGGTCGCCGATCACCCCGCCGCCGAGCGCGATGACATGGTCGCTGCGTTCCACGCCCTCGCCGATCAGCCATTCGGTGAGGCGGCCGAGGCCGGCCCAGCTCTTGCTGCCCTCGCCCGCCGGCAGGACCAGCGAGGAGAAGGAAATGCCTTCGGCGCCGAGCGAGGCGCCGACTGACGTCAGATAGTGCTGCGCGACATGGTCGTCGGTGACGATCATCGTGCGCGGGCGCTTGAGCAGCGGCGCGACATGAGTGCCGATGTCGCGGATCAGGCCGTCGCCGATCAGGATCGGATAGCTGCGGCTGCCGAGTTCGACGGTCAGGCGTTCCATTGCGAAAGGGCCTCCAAAATCGCGCGCACCGTATGGTCGTGCGGGCTCGACGCCGAGCTGACGCGGATATGCGCCTCGGCATAGATCGGGTTACGGACGACGGCGAGTTCGCGCAGCACCTCGCCCGGATCGCGATTCTTGAGCAGCGGGCGGTGGCTGCGGCGCCCGACGCGTTCGACGAGGGTCGGAATGTCGGCGTCGAGCCAGATCGACAGGCTGGCCTGCTTGATCAGCGCGCGCGTCTCTTCGTTCATGAAGGCGCCGCCGCCGGTCGCGAGGACGAGCGGCTTGCCGGTCAGCAGGCGCGCGATGACGCGGCGCTCGCCGTCGCGGAATTGCGCCTCACCGAAGCGCGCGAAAATCTCGCTGATCGTCATGCCCGCCGCGCGCTCTATCTCGTCGTCGGCGTCGGCGAAGCGCATCCCGAGCCGTGAGGCGAGACGGCGGCCGATCGTCGACTTGCCCGATCCCATCAGCCCGACGAGAACGATCGGCCGCTCGCGGATCGCCGCGGACAGGGCCCCCGAGGAAATCGGTGCCGGGCTTTTCGGGTTTCGCGTCATGCTGGGCGCGGCTATACCGGCTGGACCGCGCGGGACAATGGTTTTGCTGCGCCGCGCAAAACGGGCTTCTGGTCGGCAAAGGATGGCATTGGATATTGCGCAGGCGGGGCAGATCGGGGAAAGGCCGCTGGGTCGGTCGATTGGTCGTGTTCCTGTTGGTGCTGCTGGTTTTCTGGCTGCTGCTGATTTTCCTGGGCCGGCCGATCGAACCGCGAATGATTGAGGTGGATGTGACCGACAAGATTGCCGACAGCGCGACGCCCGAAAGCCGCCCGCAATGAAGACGCGGCTGGTATCGCTGACGCTGGGCCTGTCGGGCGCCGCTCTCGCCGCCGCGCTGGTCCTGCCCGCGCTCGCGCAGGAATCGCTGCTGCCCGAAGGTTTCGGCAATCCGGCCCCGACGCCGAGCCCGTCGCCGACCCCCGCGCCGACCGCGACACCGACCCCTTCGTCGACGCCGAAGGCCGGGCCGGTCGCCCCGACCGTCACCGCGACGCTCCCCGGCACCGCCACGACCGCGACTGCGACCGACGACGAGGAGGTCGAGGACGGCGAAGAGGTCGAACCCGGCACGCTGAAATACGACCTGCCGCCCGGTGCGCGGCGCCTGCTTACCCGCATCGGCCCGCTGACGCCGGAAACCGGCGGCCTTGGCCCCGATGCATTCGGCGTGCGCGGCCAATATGCCGCCGCGATCATGCGTTCGACGCGCGGGCCGCTGGCGTCGCGCTGGGGCGCGATCCTGCTGCGGCGTTCGCTCGCCTCCGCGATCGACACCCCCGACACGATCAATGGCGCCGACCTCGCCGCCGACCGCGCCGGCTTGCTGTTGCGTATGGGCGAGGCGAATATCGCGCGCACGATCGTCCAGTCGGTCGATTACGACCGCGCGAGTCCGCGGCTCGTCGCGACGGCGCAGCAGGTTTTCCTCGCCAACGCCGATCCTGCGGGCATGTGCCCCTATGTCCCCGCCGGCCTCGCGCATGGCGACGAACAGGCGTGGCGGCTCGCCGCCGGCATCTGCGCCGGCCTGTCGGGCGAGGCGGGTCCCGCCGGCTGGGCGATGAGCCGCGTGCGATCGAGCGGCAAGGTATCGAATTTCGACATTTTGCTCGCCGAACGCGTGCTCGGCGCGAGCGGCGCGGGCGGGCGTTCGATCACGATCCAGTGGGACAAGATCGACAAATTGACGAGCTGGCGCTTCGGCATGGCGACCGCGACCGCGACGCCGATTCCGGCGCCGCTGCGCGGCACCGCCACCCCGGCGATGCGCGCCTGGACCGTGCTCGCGCCGATGAGCGAGATGGCCGACCGCGTCGCCGCCGCGCCCGACGCCGCGGCACGCGGGGTGCTGTCGAGCGAAGCCTATGTCTCGCTGCTCAGCGCCGCGGCGAGCGACGAGGAGCCGCCCGAAAGCCTGGCCGCGCAGACCGATCTGTTGCGCAGTGCCTTTGGCGGCGAAACGGCGGCCGATCGCTATGCGGCGATGGAAAGCCTGTGGGGCCGAGGCAGCAATCCGGTCGATCGTTACGCGGCGCAGGTCGCGACGGCTCGCGCCGCCGCGGCGTTGCCGGTCGGCACCGCGGTCGGCAGCGATCCCTGGCAGTTGATCGGGTCGATGCTCGCGGGCGGTTACGACAATCGCGCGATCGATTGGGTGCCGACGGTCAATGTCGGCAGCCGCGCCTGGGGGGTCCTCGCGGTTGGATCGCCGCGCGCGCTCAACGGCACGACCGCGAGCGCGGTGTCGAATTTTTCGGGCGACGACGACAGCGCCGATTATCAGCGTAGCAAGCTGCTGCTGGCGGGGCTGGCCGGTCTCGGGCGCATCGACAGCGGCCAGGCGGCGTCGGCGGCGAGCGATCTCGAGGTGAACCTCGGCAAGCAGACGCGCTGGACGCGCGCGATTTCGGACGCCGCAGCGCGCGGCGAACCGGGCATGGTCGCGCTGCTCGCGGCAGCGGGGATGCAGGGCGACTGGTCGACGATGCCGCCCTATCATCTCTATCATATCGTGAAGGCGTTGCGCGAAGTCGGGCTGGCGTCGGAGGCGCGGATGATCGCGGCCGAGGCGCTGGTTCGGGTCTGACCATGCGCGACGGCGACGCCGCGCTGATCGACCGTTTCCTCGAAATGATGGCCGCCGAACGCGGCGCGGCGCGCAACACGCTCGTCGCTTATCGCCGCGACCTGGAGCAGGCGGCAACGATGGCGCCGCACGGGCTGGCGGATGCCGACACCGACGCGCTGCGCACGATCATGGCTGGTTATCAATCACTTGCGGCGAGCAGCGCGGCGCGTAAATTATCGGCACTGCGGCAATTTTACGCGTTCCTGCGCGACGAGGGCGAGCGGGCCGATGACCCGGCGCAGGCGCTTGCGCGGCCGACGACACGGCGACCGCTGCCGCGTATATTGACCCATGACGATGTCGAGCGCCTGTTCGCGCAGGCGGGCGGGGAGGCCGACGGGGACGCGCCGCCTGCTGCCGCGGTGCGGATGTTGCTGCTGCTCGAACTGCTTTACGGTTCGGGGCTGCGCGCGAGCGAATTGGTGTCGCTGCCGCGGCGGGCGATCGCGGGCGAGCGGCTCTATCTGATCGTGCGCGGCAAGGGCGACAAGGAGCGGCTGGTCCCGCTGTCGGAGCGTGCGCGCAATGCACTCGATCGCTGGCTGCCGTTGCTCGCCGACGGGACGTCCTGGCTGTTTCCATCGGGTAAGAGCCATGTTTCGCGGGTGCGCCTGTTCCAGATGCTGCGCGATCTGGCGGCGCGTGCCGGGATCGATCCGACCGCGGTGAGCCCGCATGTGCTGCGCCACGCCTTTGCGACGCACCTGCTGGAGGGCGGCGCCGATCTGCGCGCGCTGCAGCTGATGCTCGGCCACGCCGATATCGCGACGACCGAAATCTACACCCATGTCGACAGTCGGCGCCTTGTAGAACTCGTCAATCGCCGCCATCCGCTCGCGCGCATGGATGTCGCGAAGGGCGGGGTGGCGGCGAACGTTGACGTTGCGGCGCCATCGTCCTAACCGCGCACAGATGACAGCCTTTCTGGACTTCGAAAAACAGGTCGCGGCGCTTGATCGCCAGATTGCCGAATTGCGCGAAATGGGCGACGATCCGACGCTCAATATCGAGGGCGACATCGCGCGGCTCGAGGACAAATCCTCGAAGATGTTGCGCGATATCTATGCGAAGCTGACGCCCTGGCAAAAGACGCAGGTCGCACGCCATCCCGACCGGCCGCATTTCAAACATTATGTCGCGGGGCTGTTCGACGACTGGATGCCGCTGGCCGGCGACCGAAATTTTGGCGACGATCAGGCGATCCTCGGCGGGCTCGCACGTTTTCGCGGTCGCCGCGTGATGGTGATCGGGCATGAAAAGGGCGACGATATCCCGTCGCGGATGAAGCATAATTTCGGCATGGCGAAGCCCGAAGGCTATCGCAAGGCGATCCGGTTGATGCAGCTCGCCGACCGGTTCGGGCTGCCGGTGATCACACTCGTCGACACCTCGGGCGCCTTCCCGGGGATCCAGGCCGAGGAACGCGGGCAGGCCGAGGCGATCGCGCGCTCGACCGAACAATGCCTGGCGCTCGGCGTGCCGATGGTCGCGACAGTGGTCGGCGAAGGTGGATCGGGCGGCGCGATCGCGATCGCCGCGGCGAACCGGGTGCTGATGTTCGAACATGCCGTCTATTCGGTGATTTCGCCCGAGGGCTGCGCATCGATCCTGTGGCGCACCGCCGACAAGGCGGCCGACGCGGCGGCGGCGATGAAAATGACGCCCGAGGATCTGCTCGCGCTGAAGATCATCGACCGCATCGTTCCCGAACCCGTCGGCGGCGCGCATCGTGCGCCAGAAATTGCGATCAAGGCGCTGGGCGACGCGATCGAGCAGGAACTCGATGCGCTATCGGGCCTGCCGCGCGACAAGATTCTTGCGGCGCGCGAGGAGAAATTCCTCGCCATGGGCCGCGCCTAGAACCCACAGGCGGCGGAACCCGATCGCGGGACCGACGTTTTCCCTGTCAATTGCCTGAGCCGGATGTTCATGGCGCGTCTTTTCGCGCGCGAATATAGGCTTATGGTATCGCGGACAGGACCAAGGGAGATCAAAATGACCCGGACGAAATTGGCGATGGCTGCGCTGCTTGCCAGCGCGGTGACGATCGGCGGTATTGCCGATGCGAAAACCAAGACGATCAAGACGGCGACCAGCATCACCGCGAGCGAGCGCAAGCAGGGCAGCGACGCGCATCCCGAACTGGTGCAGGAATTCGGCGGCACCTACACCGGGCCGCAGGCCGCCTATGTCGGGCGCGTCGGGCAGGCTATCGCGGTGCAATCGGGCCTTTCGAACGCGCGTAGCGACTTCACCGTCACCCTGCTCAATTCGCCGGTGAACAACGCCTTCGCGATCCCCGGCGGCTATATTTACGTCACACGCCAGCTGATGGCGCTGATGAACGACGAAGCCGAACTCGCGGGCGTGCTCGGCCACGAGGTCGGCCATGTCGCGGCCCAGCATAGCAAGAAGCGGCAGTCGGCGGCGACGCGCAATTCGATCCTCGGCGTCCTCGCCGGGGTGCTCGGCGGCGCGATCGGCGACAATGGCGGGTTGCTCGGGGGTCTCGGCGGGCTGCTTCAGAACAACGCCATGAAGGTCGCGCAGCTCGCGACCTTGGGATTCTCGCGCAGTCAGGAACTGGAGGCGGATCAACTGGGCGTCCAGTATCTGCGCAAGGCGGGCTATGATCCGCTGGCGCTGTCGACGGTGCTCGCCAGCCTCGCCAACCAGACCAATCTCGATGCCCGCCTGTCGGGCGGCGATGCGCGCGCGCTGCCCGAATGGGCGAGCACTCACCCCGACCCGGCCTCGCGCGTGCGCAACGCCCAGACGCTCGCTTCGGGTGCGGGGACCGGCGGCGTGCGCAACGCCGAGGCCTTCCTCGCGTCGGTCGACGGCGTGCTCTATGGCGACGATCCGGCGCAGGGCGTCGTCGAGGGCAATGAATTCCTCCACCCCGACCTGCGGCTGAAATTCGCGGTGCCGAGCGGTTACGGGATGCAGAATGGCGCGGCCGCGGTGTCGGTCAGCGGCACCGGCGGGCAGGCGCAGTTCACGACGGCGGCCTATAACGGCGACATGAATGCCTATGTCGCCGCGGCGTTCAAATCGGTGGCGGGCAACACCGCGCTGACACCCAGCAGCATCCAGCGCACGACGGTGAACGGAATCCCCGCTTATACTTCGACGGCGCGGGCGAACACCCAGTCGGGCCAGGTCGACGTCACGGTCTTTGCCTATGAATTTTCGCGGACCAGCGCGTTTCACTTCGTTGCGCTGACCAAGGCGGGCGGCGGCAGCGTGTTCAATACGATGTACAACAGCGTGCGCCGCCTCAGCACGGCGGAAGCCACCGCGATCAAGCCGCGCCGCATCGATGTGGTGACGGTCGGCCGCGGCGACACCGTGGCGACGCTGGCGCGGCGTATGGCGTACAGCAATTACCAGACCGAGCGGTTTCAGGTGCTCAACCGGCTGACCGCGACAAGCCGTCTGACGCCGGGGCAGAAGGTCAAGATCGTGGTGTATGCGAGCCGCTGAACCGGCGCGGACTTTTCGACCGGACAGCAAAAAGGGCGGTGGATTGCTCCACCGCCCTTTCTATTGGATTGCCGGCCGGCGGACCGGTCGGCGAAATCGCAATATTAGGTCGTGAGCGCGGTGTTCACGTTGTTGAACGTGCCGCTGACGCTCTTGCCGACCGAGGTCATCGCGGTGATGCCGGCGACGGCGATCAGAGCGGCGATCAGGCCGTATTCGATGGCGGTCGCGGCCTTGGTGTCGCGAACGAATTTCTTGAGAAACTTCATGTCTGGTCTCCTGATAAGTCACTTACCCTGTTGACGGTCTGGTCGGGTCAACATTTGCACTTCTACGGCGAATTGGTTTTGAATTTCTTAATGCGCCGCCGGCTCTTGGCCGCTTTCGTCAGTCCCATTTTCGGACAGCCGAAATCTCACATCGCGTTCGTCGACGCGGTCGATACATTGTTCCACATGCTGATGGTCGAATTGCCGACATTGGTGATCGCGGTCATCGCCGCGATAAAGATCAGGGCCAGTATCAGCCCATATTCGACAGCCGTCGCGGCGCTGGTCGACCGCAGCAACTTGGCAATCTTGGTCATCATTCTGCCCCTGCCTTTTTTCCAGGCTCAGCATTCCCGAATCGCCGGACGACCGTCCATGGCCGTGACGTGCGCGCGATGCCGCACTGGTCCGTGCCGCAATCGCGCCATGGGTCCGAGACGATAGAATCGTTCGAACCTCGGCCGTGCAATTCGGGGATTCTGGTCCTAGAGTTCCCGAGGATTCCGGATTTCGCATATCAGGGTTAATAATTTGTCCTCTGTCCCATCAATAAAAGCCGCCGAAAACTGTCTCATTGTGGTCGCCGCGGCGCTGGTCGATCGCGACGGGCGGGTGCTCGTCCAGCAACGTCCCGAAGGCACGGCGATGGCCGGTTTGTGGGAGTTTCCGGGCGGCAAGATCGAACCCGGCGAGACCCCCGAGGCGGCGTTGATCCGCGAACTCGACGAGGAACTGGGAATCGTGGTCGATCATGCCTGCCTGGCCCCCGCCTGTTTTGCGAGCGAACCGCTGGGCGACCGGCATTTGCTGCTGCTCGTTTATGCGCTGCGCAAATGGCAAGGCGTGCCGGTGGCGCAGCACGCCACGGCGCTGCGCTGGGTGCGGCCGGTCGAGCTTTACGGCCTCGACATGCCGCCCGCCGACCGCCCGCTGATCGGGCTGCTCGACGCCTTGCTCTAGGACCCTAGTCTTTCGGTTTCAGCGCGTCGGCGAGCGACGCGGTGCCGCTGCCGCGTCGCGCGGGTTTGGGCTGATCGGGATGCGGTGCCCAGCCGCTGAAATGGATCAGTCGGAAATGTTCGGCGACGCGGCCGTCGGGGTCGGCCTGCGCCGCAAAGGCGACCGCGATGTGCGTCGCCTCTTCGCGCGTCAACGGCGGCGGCGCGGGGGATAGCCGGCTCGACAGGCCTGCGGCGCGTAGATCGCGGACGAGCGCGAACCAGTCGCCATAGCGCACGCTCAGCGCGTCGACGTCGACCACCGGCATGGTGAAACCGGTGCGCTGGAGCAGATTGCCCATCGCCGCGAGGTCGATCTGTGGATGCAGGCGGGCGATCGAGCGCACCCCGTCGGTCATCACCGCGCGCCGTAGTCGCGCCAGGCTGCCGTCGCCGACGAAGGCGCCGAGCAGCAAGCCATCGGGCGCGAGCAGCGCGCGCAACCGGACGAGCGCTCCGGGCACGTCGTTGACGCTGTCGAGTCCGCCGGGCCAGACGATCAGATCGAAACTGGCGAAGGGCAGGTCGATCGCATCGGCCTCTCCCACGATCGCCCCCGTCGCGGCGGCCAGTGCCGGCCCCGCCTCGAATATCGTCAATTCGGTGCCCATCGCGCGCAGATGGTCGGCGAGCGCGCCGTCATGGGCACCGATCAGCAGGGTTCGCGGGAACCGGCGCGTCACCATCGACAGGCGGTCGAGCAGCGTTTCGGCGATGATCGGCGCGAGAAAATTGGCCTCGGCGGGCAGGTGCGCCAGGCGATCGCGCTGGGCGCGGTGGCGCGCGGAGGAAAAAAGCGGGGCGGGGGGCTGCGACATGCGGCGCTTGTGCCGCCTCGTGCGATGCTTCACAAGTCGGACATGGCCAAGGGTCAGGATCTGCTAGCTGCGCGATCGAGGTTTGAAGCGATTTTGCTCAGGGCTAGGAGGAAAGGCGCTGGGATATGTCGATATCTCAAGACTTTCCGACGACGCCGCGGGCAAAATCGGTCAAATCCCGAAGGGACGCCGAAATGGCTTCGATCTCGCGCCCGCGCGGCCTCGCGGGTAGCGGTGCTACCCCTGCACCCGCCCGAACGCGATATCTTCGCCATTTCGACGCCTCGAACGTGCAACTAGCAGATCCTGACCCTAGCGCGGCGGGGCAGGTCGAGAGCGAAACGCCGGCGCGGGCCGCAAGCCTGCTGCGCGGCCTCCGCGACGCGGGCCGGGCGATCGTCGACTATGCCTTGCCGCCGCGCTGTCCCGCCTGCGGGATCATCGTCGCCGGCGACCGGCAATTCTGCCTGGCCTGCTGGCAATCGCTCGATTTCCTCGATGGTCCCGCCTGCGCCCGCTGTTCGATCCCCCTGCCGCGGGCGCTGGCGGGCGCCGATTTGCAATGCGGCGCCTGTCTCACGAATCCGCCGCCCTTCGATGGCGCTCCGGCGGCGGTCGCTTATGGCCCCGCGGCGCGCACCGTCGCGCTGCGGCTCAAATATGGCCGGCGGCTCGGTCATGCCCGGCTGATGGCGCGCCTGATGGCGCGGCCGTTGACGACCCTGGCGGACGGGGGAGAGGCGCTGCTCGTGCCGATCCCGCTCCACCGCCGGCGGCTCTGGTCGCGCGGGTTCAACCAGGCGGCGCTCGTCGCCGACGAACTGACGCGGCTGACCGGCGCCCCGCACGATCATCATCTGTTGCTGCGCGCCAGGGCGACCGCGTCGCTGCGCGGCAAGTCCCGGCGCGAGCGCGAGAAGATCGTCGCGGGCGCGTTTGCGCTGGCCCCCGATGCCAAGGCGAGAGCCGCGGGACGTCACCTGATCCTGATCGACGATGTCCATGCCAGCGGGGCGACCTTGCGCGCCGCCGCCAGGGCGCTCCGGCGCAGCGGTGCGGTGCGCGTTTCGGCGCTCAGCTGGGCGCGGGTCGTCCCCGAAGCGCTGATGACCGGCAACATATTTGACTTTGCCACGTTGGATTCCGATATCAGCGATCAGATCATGACAGGATAGCCATATGGCCAAAATCGAAGTCTTTACGAAATTTTTCTGCCCTTACTGCTCGCGCGCGAAGGCGCTGCTCGACCGCAAGGGCGCCGACTATCAGGAAATCGACCTGACGATGGATCGCGCGGGGTTCGAAGCGATGGTCGAACGCGCCGGCGGCAGCCGCACGGTGCCGCAGATTTTCATCGACGGCCGCCATATCGGCGGCAGCGACGATCTTGCCGCGCTCGATGCGAAGGGCGGGCTCGATCCGCTGCTCGGAACGGCCTGACCTTTGATCGTCTTCGATCTTTGCTGCGCCGCCGGCGACCACCGGTTCGAGGCCTGGTTCGCCAGCAGCGATAGCTTTGCCGGTCAGCAGGCGCGCGGTCTGATCGCCTGCCCGATCTGCGGCGACAGCGATGTGCGGAAAGCGGTGATGGCGCCGCGCATCGGGGCGAAGTCGAACCAGCTTGCCGCGCCGTCGGCTCCGGCGCTGACCGAGGCCCAGCACGGCCATGCCGGTGAAATTTCGCCCGAACTCGTCCGCAAGGTGATGGCGGGGATCGCGGCGAAACAGGCCGAGATGCTGCCGCAGTCGCGCTGGGTCGGCCGCGACTTTGCCGACGCGGCGCGCGCGATGCACGAAGGCCGCGCCGCCGAGGACCTGATCCATGGCCAGACCTCGCCCGAGGAAGCTCAGTCGCTACGCGACGACGGCATCGCGGCGATGCCGTTGCTCGTTCCCTTCGTGCCGCCCGATGCGCTGAATTGATCGCTGCCGATTGACGCTTTGCGGGCCACGCCGCTACACGGACGGCGGCGCACCCGTAGCTCAGCAGGATAGAGCATCAGATTCCTAATCTGGGGGCCACAGGTTCGAATCCTGTCGGGTGCACCACTTCGCTCGCCGTCGCGATCATTTTACAGCTTCGACGCGATTTCGGCCGCGGCGGGGCACGCCGACGCGCATCGCGCCGCTGACAGCGGCGATCGTCTCGGTCTCCGCAGACCGCTCTCGATCGAAACGCCCGGGGTCAGGCCGGGGTGGAGAGCCAAGCAAAAAGCTGGCTCGCCACAACCGGCCCATAACCGCCGCGCTAGCGAAGGATCGGTTCGAAAGCCTTCAGAGTGCCGAACCGCCGAGCTTGTAGGTCAACTGCAGAAACACGCTGCGCCCGACGCTGTCGAACCAGCTGGTGTTGTAATAGGGATAGCTCGACCAGGTCGGGTCTTTCACCGGGTTGGTGTCGAACAGGTTCCGGATCGTCAGCGACCCGCGCATATGGTCGGTGAAATCATATTGCAGCGTCGCGTTGAACAAATAGCTCGCCTTCAGGAACGCGTCCTCGTCATAATTGGGCAGCTTGCCGAGACGGGTGCCCGAGAAAGTGAGCTGCAATCCGTCGCTGGCCCAGGTGATGCTGCCGTTCGACTTGTCGCGCGGCAGGTAGAATCCGCTGTCGAACGCCAGCTTGTTCTCGATCGGATCGCCCGGATATTGCTGGAAGCTGTGCTTGAACACATGGCTGTGCGCGAGCGACAGGGTGAAATCGCCGAAGCTGGTGGGCAAGGTGCCGCGGAAGGCGATGTCGATACCGCTGGTCTTTTCGCGCGCAATATTGATCGGGTTGACGCGGATCGATTCGATCTGTCCCGCGAAGCTGCCGCCGGTGAAGCGCGACACGCGCGCGATCGCGTCCTGACAGGTCGGCGAGGCGGGATCGAGTTCGGTGTTGCCATTGGCGTCGGGCCGGCAGGCGGCCTCGTCGCGCGCGATCTGGTCGATGCTGAGGTCGTCGACCTGATTGTCGAGCGAGACGCGGAAATAATCGACCGACAGGTGCAGGCGGCTCGACGGCGCGAAGACGATACCGGCGGTCAGCGTCTTGCCCGTTTCGGCCTTGAGGTCGCGGTTGCCGGTCCGGTTCACGACGACGCCGGTGCCCGAATAGCTGCAGTCGCCGATGTCTTCGTCGGGTTCTTCGATGCCGCAGAGGTAATAATCGTCGACGCCGCTCGACACATTACCCGGTCCGGTGAACACATAATGGAGGTCGGGCGCGCGGAACGCAGTGCCATAGGCGGCGCGGAACAACAGGCTGTCCATCGGCCGCACTTCAAGGCCGCCATTATAGGTGAATTTGCCGACGTTGCGGCCCGCAAAACCGAAGCGATCGTAGCGTCCGGCCCCGGTCACCGTCACAAAATCGAGCACCGGCACGCGCAATTCGCCGCCCAGGGCGGCGTGGCTGCGCTTGCCCTCGCCATCGCTGTCCTTCCAGCTGTAATAATAGTCGGTGAGCGCCAGCGGATCGGGCCGGAGATTATAGCCCTGCTTGCCATATTCGGCGACCATCGCGAAGCCGACCGGACCGGCGGGCAGCTCGAACAGCTCGCCGTTGGTCAGCGTCGCCTGCAAATTGTTGGTCCAGGCGTAAGGGCGATAGACGGTGTCGGCCGAAATGCTTTCATATTCGGCGCGCGTCAGCGGCGTGTAGAGCCGCGCCGGGTCGGCGTTATAGATCGGATATCCGCTGTCCTCGTCGAAGCCGACCCGGTCGCCGAGGAACAGCTTCTGCGCCTTGCTGTTGATGATCTGCGGCCAGCGGACAGTCGACTGGTAGCGGCTGTAGTTGAACGACAGCTCGTAATTCCATTTGTCGGCAACCGTGCCGCGGATGCCCGGCGTGATGCTGTAGGTCGTCTGCTTGATCCGCTGCAGCTCGAACCCGCCGGTTTCTTCCGGCGTGAACTGGCGCGACCAATCCTCGAGCTGGTCGGTGAAGCCGTTGTAGAAATAATTGTCGGCGCTCGAAGACGATTGTTCGAACGCCCAGGCGGTGACGTCGTACATCAGCCGCACCTTGCTGATCCCGAACTGGAAGTCGGTGAACAGCTTGGCATTGTCCGACAGCTCGTAGGACATGGTGCCAAAGCTATTGAAGCCCTTGCGCCCCGAAATGATCGTCCCATAGGCGATCGATTGCTTGCTGCCGCAGAAATCGCCGTAGCGCGGGCGGTTATATTGCTGGATCGAGCCCATGTTGAGTCCCGACAGCGCGGCGCAGGCACCCGGCGGCGGCGTGATATAGTCGACATTGTCGTCGATGCGCAGGAAGGTACGCCGCGCCAGCGTGTTCACCGGATTGTCGTCGGTGCTGTCCTGGATGCTGCGGTCGAACGCCCACAGCGGCCGCTGGTCGATATATTCGATCCCGCCGGCGATGTTGAACCGATCGGTCGACCAGCCGCCCGTCGCGGTGACGCGGTGCGACATGCCGCCGCCATGCTCGGTGCGTCCGTGGCGATAGTCGAGCGTGATGCCGTCGAGCTTTTCCTTCATCTTGAAGTTGACGACACCGGCGATCGCGTCCGAGCCATAGATCGCCGACCCCGCGCCGCTCAGGATTTCGACCTTGTCGATCAGGCTGACGGGGATGTTCGAAATGTCGGTGAAATTGCTGCGCCCGATATAGGGTAGCGGGAAATCGGCGATGCGGCGCCCGTTGATCAGCACCAGCGTATGGTTGGGGCCGAGACCGCGCAGGTCGACCTGCTGCGCGCCGGGGGTGAAGTCGGCGCTGCTGCCCGATTGCGGGCTCTGCGTCTCGCCGCTGTTCTGCGTCATTGCGGCGAGCAATTCGGGGACGCTGGTATAGCCGTTGGCGCGGATCGTATCGGAATCGATCGTGGTGACCGGCGACGGCCCCTGGTCGCGGATCGTGGGAATGCGCGACCCGGTGACGATGATTTCCTCGCTGCCCGCCTCGGCGGAGGCCTCCTGCGCAAAGGCCGGCGCGGACAGCGCCGGCACGCAAACGCCCAATGCCAGCAGAACCCGCATCGGACGCCTCGAGAAATTCGTCATCATACAACCCCTTGTTTGCCCGGCTCGACTCGATGCCCTACGCGCCCCGCGCACCGGATGTTTCGCGCATCCCACCAGAAACCGTCGATAATTTCAATCAATATGTCGAATCTGGAAATCATATTGTCTTTTCAGGTCGACATTATGTAACATCCGCCCGTTCATTGGGGGAAGGAAAGCCATGCTGCGCGCGTTCATCAGGGGAATCCGACTGCTGTCGATCGCGATGCTCGGCATCGCCCTGACCCCGGCCGCCGCGAAGGAGGCGAAGGAAAAGCCCGTCGAACATTATGTTTTCGGCAAGCTCGACACCCCGACTCCCGGCCCCGTCTCGGGCGGGCTGCTGCTGATGGGCGGCGGCGACCGCAATATCGACGCGATGAAATGGTTCTTCGGCAAAGCCGGGCGCGGCCATATCGTCATCATCAGCGCCTCTTATGGCGAGGAGATGGGCAAGGAATTCTTCGACGAGATCGGCGGCATCGAGTCGGCCGAAATCTTCGTCTTCCACGCGCGCTCGCAATCGACCGACAAGAAGATCCTCGCCCGGCTGCGCAAGGCCGACGGCATCTTCATCGCCGGCGGCGACCAGGCGCGCTACGTCCGCTACTGGCGCGGCACCCCGGTCGCCGAGATTCTCGACGCGCACGTCGCGGCGGGCAAGCCGCTCGCCGGGACCAGCGCCGGGCTCGCGATGCAGGGCGAAAAACTTTATGGCGCGATGGACGACGGCAGCATCCGGAGTCCCGAGGCGCTTGCCGACCCGCTCGGCCCCGCCAACACGATTGAGGGCGATTTCCTCCATCTCGCGCTCTTGAAAGGCGTCGTCACCGACACCCATTTCAAGGAGCGCGAGCGGCTCGGCCGCCTCTTCGCCTTCGTCGCCAAGGCGCAGGTCGGGCGCGACCCCGCGCTGCCCCCGATGCTCGGCCTGGGAGTCGATGAAAGCGCCGCGCTGGCGGTCGAGCCCGACGGCCGCGGGCGGATCTATGCGACCGCGCCCGATGGCTATGCCTGGGTCGTCGACGGCGCCGGGCTGAAAGACGTCACTGCGGGCCGCCCGCTCGACGCGCCGCGTGTGAAGGTGACGGGGGTGGGCCCGAACTCGGTGATCCACCTGCCCTCGGGCCGCGTCGACAATCCGGTGTTCGAGCGCCACTATGCCGCGCGCGCCGGGGCGATCGCCGAAGTGCCGCGCTGGTCGCTCGCGATCCATGGCGGCGCCGGGGTGATCGAACGCGGATCGCTGCCGCCCGAAAAGGAGGCCGCCTATCGCGCCGGTCTCGACGAGGCGCTGCGCGCCGGCAGCGCCGTGCTCGACAAGGGCGGCCCCGCGCTCGACGCGGTCGCCGCGGCGGTGCGCGTGCTCGAGGACAATCCGCTGTTCAACGCCGGGCGCGGCGCAGTCTTCACCGCCGAGGGCAAGAATGAACTCGACGCGGGGATCATGGACGGCAAGACGCAAAAGGCCGGCGCGGTCGCCGGGGTCACCCGCACCCGCCACCCGATCGACCTCGCGCGCGCGGTGATGGACCGGAGCCCGCACGTCATGCTGGCGCGCGACGGCGCTGACCGTTTTTCGGTCGAGCAGGGGCTGGAACAGGTCGACCCCAGCTGGTTCCGCACCGAGGAGCGCTGGCAGCAATTGCTGGCCTGGCGCAAGAAGCAGCAGGCGGCGATCGATCCCACCCATTTGTTCGGCACCGTCGGTGCGGTCGCGCTCGATGCCGAGGGCCATCTCGCCGCTGCGACCTCGACCGGCGGCATGACCGGCAAGCGCTGGGGCCGCATCGGCGATTCGCCGATCATCGGCGCGGGCACTTATGCCAAGGACGGCCAATGCGCGGTGTCGGCGACCGGGTCAGGCGAATATTTCATCCGCGAAAGCGCCGCGCGCCAGCTCTGCGATCGCGTCGCATGGAAGGGCGAGAGCCTGAAGGATGCGGCGCAGGCGACGATCTTGGCGGTCGGCGCGATCGGCGGTGACGGCGGGCTGATCGCGATGGGCCCCGACGGCGACCCGGCCTTCGCCATCAACGACCTCGGCATGTATCGCGGGCGGATGAGCGCCGGGCAGACCCCGCAAACCGCGATCTTCGCCGACGAAAAGCTGGCCGACTGATGGCCAGCGGGGGCGTCACGCTCGACGAGATCGACGAACGCCTGCTGACCCTGCTCCGCGACGACGCCCGCCAGACGATCGCGCAGCTCGCCAAGGAGCTCGGCATTTCGCGCGGGCAAATCTATTCGCGCCTCGCGCGGCTGGAGGAAGGCAAGGTCGTCGCGGGCTACACCGTGCGGCTCGGCCATGCTTTCTCGGCAAGCCGGGTCCGAGCGCATATGATGATCAAGACGCTGCCCCGTTTTCACCGTGAGGTCGAACAGGCGCTCGCTGCCCTGCGGCAGGTTCAGGCGGTCCACGCGATCAGCGGAGAATATGATATCATCGCAATGCTCGAGGCTGAGGACGGCGTCCAACTCAACGAGCTGATCGACGATGTCGGCCTTCTTGAGGGTGTCGAACGGACGACCACCTCGGTCATTCTCGCGACCAAGATCGAGCGATAGTTTAGAGCGAGTTCGCCGATTTTATCGAAAGCTATCGGAAGCGGCGCCGGAAACCGGGGAGGGCGCGTGATCGCGAGGTTGCTCAGCCGTCGTTGCCCGCCGCCAGTTTCTGCGCACGAATATCCTTTTTGAGCACCTTGCCCACCTTCGAGCGTGGCAGATCGGCCCAGATTTCGAGGGTCTTCGGCGCCTTGACGCTGCCGATCGCCGCCTTGACCGATGCGATGATGTCAGCCGGATCGGCGCTTTGCCCCGCGCGCAATTGCACCACCGCGCAGACGCGCTCACCCCATTTGTCGTCGGGCAGGCCGAACACCGCGCCGTCCTGCACCGCCGGATGCGCGAGCAGCGCCGCCTCGACCTCGGCCGAATAGACGTTGAAGCCGCCGGTGATGATCATGTCCTTGGCGCGGTCGACGATGAACAGGAAATTGTCGGCATCGAGATAGCCGATGTCGCCGGTGCGGTGCCAGCCGTTCACCGTCGCCTCGGCGGTCGCAGCCGCGTTCTTGTAATAGCCATCCATGACCAGCGAGCCTTTGACGACGATCTCGCCGCGTTCGCCCTGCGGTAGCTCCTTGCCATCGCTATCGATGATCGCGACCCGGACCAGAGGCCCCGGCCTGCCCGCCGATGACAGGCGGTGGCGCGCGACCGATCCGTCGGGGTTGAAATGATCCCGGGGCGCCATCATCGAAATCATCATCGGTGCCTCGGTCTGGCCGAAGAGCTGCGCCATCACCGGGCCGATCTTCTCGATCGCCTCCTCCAGCCGGACGGCGGAAATCGGCGCGGCGCCGTACCAGAAGCATCTCAGCGACGAGAGGTCGGTCGCGGGCAGCGCGGGGTGGTCGAGCAGCATGTAGATCAAGGTTGGCGGCAGGAATGTATGCGTCGCGCGGTGCTGTGAAGCGACCGACAGGAATTCGCCGATATCGGGATAGGGCATGATCACCACCTCGCCGCCATGCGCGAGAATCGGGAAGGCGAGCACGCCCGCCGCGTGGGTGAGCGGCGCCATCGCGAGATAGACGGGGCGGCCCTCGAACGGATAGCCCATCAAGGTGAGCGCGGTCATCGCCTCGAGATTGCGATTGGTCAGCATCACCCCCTTGGGGTGGCCGGTGGTGCCGCCGGTGCCGGGGAGCATCGCGAGGTCGCTGACGGGGTCGGTGGTGAAGGGGCTGTCGTCGGCGCCCGCCAGCCACTCCGCCAGCGAAGGTGCGAAGGGCTGTTCGGCGTCGAGGCAGACGAGCAGTTTCAGCTTGGGCAATTGCCCGCGCAGTTCGTCGACGAGATCGGCGAATTTCGAATGAAAGATCAGCGCCGAGCAGTCGAAATTGTCGAGAACGAAGGCGTTTTCGGCCGCTTCGTTGCGCGGGTTGATCGGGCACCACACCGCTGCGGCGCGCGCGATGGCGAAGACGCAGGCGAAGGCGGTGGGATCGTTGCCCGACAGGATCGCGACATGCTGACCCGGCAAAATGCCCGACGCGTTCAGTCCGTGCGCGACGCGGTGGGTCAGCGCCTGCACATCCGCATAGGACAGGCTCTGCCCGTTCATCGTCAGGCAGGGGGCATCGGCGCCCAGCGACGCCCCCTTGTCGAGCCAGTCGACCAGCCGCATCAGGCGCTCTGGTCAGTCATGGACCGTGACGATCGGTTTCAGCACCAGCCCGAACTGGCGCAGGCTGCCGAGGATTTCGCGGTGTCCGAAGGCCTGGCAAGCCGAGGCGAAGCCCGTGCGGCGCGGCGCCTGTTGCAGCAAATTCGCCGCCGCCCAGGCCTGCATCAGCCCGGTCTGCTTGTAATTGCAATTGCCGTGGATCAGCACATGGACGCGGCCGAGCGGGCCCGAGGCATAGACCGAGTCGATGCTGGTGTTGAGCCGCGGATTCTCGCGCGGCGGCATGTCGCCCTGCACCGATTCCGCCATTTTTGCGAGCGCCGCCTCTTGTTCGGCAAAGGGTAGCGGCTTGATGTCGGTGTCGATCATCTTGGTCATCGCGACGACATTGTCCATGACCTCGCGCGCGAAGACGCCTCCATAGACCTTGACCGTCGAGACGCGCGGATCGGTCTTGAACCAGATCGGGTGCGAAGTGCCGCCCCAGGGCAGGGTGAGCGCGGTCGCGTGCTGGCCGGGCACCTGACATTCGGTCGTCGTCAGCGTCGGCCACTGAACATATTGGTTGTTCTCGAGATAATACCAGTCGGCCTTGAGGATCGTGAAGATCGTCTGGACCGAGGCATAGGTCGGGAAGCCTTTCCACAGCACCAGCATGTCGAGCGTGTCGAGGCCGGGCATGGTTTCCAGCGCGATATTCGCCGCGATTTCGCCGGTCGTGTACATTTGCGCGACGCAGGGCGAGAGGAGGAGGCCCTTCTTGGCGAAGGCGTCGCCCCATTTTTCCTGCGCGAGCAGCATCCAGTCCTGTTCGCCGGTCGTGTCGAGATAGTGGCAGCCGGCGGCGAGTGCAGCTTCGACCGTCTCGGGCCCATATTTGATGAAGGGGCCGACCATGTTGCACACGACCTGCGCGCCCTTGAACAGCTTGGTCAGCGCCGCGACATCATGCTCGACCTCGACGACTTCATAGTCGGCGGTCTCGATGCCGGGGACCTTGTCCATCACCTCTTGCACACGCTTGGCGTCGCGCCCGGCGGCGATGAACGGGATGCCGAGTTCGCGCAGATATTCGCAGACGAGGCGACCGGTGTAGCCCGAGGCGCCATAGACGATGACCGGCTTCTTGCTCATGTCATTATTCCCTAGTTTGAAAGAGTTGGAGATCAGATCGCGGTGTAGCCGCCGTCGACGATCAGCTCGCTGCCGCACATGTAAGCGGCATCGTCGCTGGCGAGGAACAGCAGCGGACGGGCGATTTCGCGCGTCGTTGCCATACGGCCGAGCGGGATCGCGCCGACCGTCGCCGCCGCAAAATCGCCGGCGGCGTCGCCAAGGCTGCCGACCGCGTCGGCGACCAGCTTGGTCTCGCAATAGCCGGGGTGGAGCGAGTTGATGCGCACCGGCCAGCCCTTGCGCGCGCAATCGACCGCCGCGGCCTTGGTGAACATCGCGACCCCGGCCTTGCTGGCGTTATAGGCCGGGAAGAGCGGCTCGGCGACATTGGCGGCGATCGAGGCGACGTTGACGATGACACCGCCCTTGTCCTTCATCGCCGCGATCCCGGCGCGGGTGCCGAGGAAAACGCTTTCGAGGTTGACCGCCATCAGCCGCTGCCATTCGCCGAGGCTGGTATCGACGACCGATTTCAGGAACCCCATGCCGGCGTTGTTGACGAGGATGTCGAGCCCGCCCTCGCGCGCGACGATATCGGCGATCAGCACGCCCCACGCGGCCTCGTCGGCGACGTCCTGCCGCCGCGCCTCGGCCTTGTGCCCCTCGGCGCGGATTGCGGCGGCGGCAGCCTCCGCCTCATCGCCATCGATATCGGTGATCGTCACCGATGCGCCTTCGCGGGCGAATTCCTGTGCCGCCGCCAGCCCGATGCCGCGCGCGGCGCCGGTGATCAGCACGCTCTTGCCTGTAAACCGCATCATCGGATGCTCCTTGCCTGGTCGGGGGTGGGACCGGCGGGCGGGAGGAGGGGCGCCCGCCGGTCCCCGGGGTAAGCGATCAGAACTTCGCCGTCACTTCGACGCCATAGGTGCGCGGGGTGCCACGATTCAGATAATCGAGTCCGAAGATGTCGATGTTCAGGCCGTAGCTGTAGTAGAATTTGTTGGTCAGATTCTTGACCCACAGGCTGGCGGCGTAATTGCCATGTTCGAACGTCAGGCGGCTGTTGACGAGCCAGTATCCGGGGTTGCCGCAGGTGATCGCGGGACCGGCGGGGCGGACGTTGCCGGGCGCGCCGGCGCGATCGCACGGGTTCTGGCCATAGTCACCGAACGGGTCGAAATAATATTTTCCGGTATAGGCGGCATCGGCGCGCAGCGTCAGCTTGTTGTCGCCGCTGTCGATGACGTCCCAGTCGACCCCTGCCGAGAAGGTGGTGCGCGGGGCGTTGGGGAAGGGGTTGCCGTTGACGTTGCGGGTCGGGCTCGACGGGTCGGTCGGGTCGATCACATTGCCCTTATATTTGCTGCGCAACAGGCTCATCGACGCGTCGAAGCGCAGGAAGTCGGCGGCCTGGATCGTCAGTTCGGCCTCGCCGCCATAGAGGCGCCCGTTGGCGCTGCGGGTGAAGGTCGTCGCGCCGATGACCTGCGTCACCTGGTGGTTCTTATAGTCGTAATAGAAGCCTGCGAGATTGAGTTGCACGCGGCGGTCGAGGAAGCGCATCTTGAGCCCGCCTTCATAGGCGTTGATCTGCTCGGGCTGGATATAATAGACCTGATTGGTGCCCTGATAGGCGAGGCCGTTGAAGCTGCCGCTGCGGTAACCGCGGCTGTAGTTCAAATAGCCCATCATATCGTCGGCGAAGTCATAGCTGATGTTGACGCGGCCGGTCAGGCGGTTCGCCTTCTCATTCTGCTCGAGCGCCGGAGCGTTCGGGTTGTAGGGGAAGGTGTAAGGGATGGTGCTGGCGCGGATCGTGCCGCCGAGGTCGTAGAGTACCGTGCGGCCGTTCTGATATTTGACCTTGTCCATCGTGTAGCGGAGGCCGACGCTGACCGTCAGCGCGTCGGTCAGGTCATAGCTGCCGTCGAAATAGATCGCCGCCGACGGTCGTTTGATCGTGTAGCTCTGCTCGCCGCTGATCGGGCCGAAGGGCGGCGCGCCCGCTGCGCGGCACGCCGCCGAGATCGCGCCGCCGAAGCCGCCGCCACCCGAATTATTGACCTGGATATCGGTGAGCAGCGCGATCAGCGACCGTGCGTCGAGGAAGCCGTTGGGGTTGCCCGTCGGCACCGCCGAGCAATTGGCGGGGTTGGTCGGATCGAGCGCCGGGTTGGCCGCGAAGGCGGGGATGATCGCCGCCGCCTGCGGTGCCGACACCGGGGCGTTGAAGAAGGAGGTCGGCACCCCCGCGCCGAGCAGGATCGGTTTCAGCACCCCGAAGAAATCGATCTCGTTGCGCGTGTCGATCTTGTCGACGCCATAATAGAGGCCGGCCACCAGATTGAGCCGGTCGCCCTTGTAATTGAAGCGCAGGTCTTGGTTGAAATTCTGGCTGACCGAATTGTAGCGCAGCGCGCAGACGCTGTTTGGCGATCCGTCGCAATCGAAGGGCGAATTGCGATATTTGCCGCCGTCATAACCGGTGATCGAGGTGACCGAGACCGTATCGCTGAGCTCGACCGCGATGTTGAGCGCGACCCCGCGCGACGAGGTGAAATAACGCCCGCCGGTGTCGGCGGCGACCTCGTTCTTGCCCAAAGGCGCGCCGCCGTTCTGCGCCGGATCGAAGCGCGAATAGCCGAGCACGTCGCGCCCGCCCGCGAGCTGTCCCAGCGCATAGGGATTGGGGGCCAGCGGATTGTCGCGCGCGAAATAGCCCTTCAGGTTGATGTCGACCGTATCCGACGGTTTCCAGCGCAGCGACACGCGGCCGGCGACGGTGTTGGTGGTGCCGACATGGCGGTCCTGCACCGGGTTATATTGCCAGCCATCGCCCTTGGCGAAGGTGCCGGCGAAGCGGATGCCGAGCTTGTCGGGGACCAGCGTCGCCTCGAATGCGCCCTCGACGGTCTTGGTGTCGTAATTGGCGTAGCCGACCGTCAGCGTGCCGTTGCTCGCGCCAAGCTGGGGCTTGTTGCTGAAGAAGCTGATCGCGCCGCCGGTGGTGTTGCGGCCGTACAGCGTGCCCTGCGGTCCGCGCAGCACTTCGACGCGTTCGAGGTCGTAGAGCTGCTGGCCGTGGCTGGCGCGGAAGCTTTGATAGACTTCGTCGACATAGACCCCGACCGGCGACGCGGTGGAGGCAGAAAACTCGTTTGCCACCGACACGCCGCGTAGCGAGAAGTTCGGCTGGGTGCGGCCATAGGGCGTCGTGATCTGAAGGCTGGGGACAAAGCCCTGAAGGTCGGAGGTCTCGCTGACTCCGCGCGATTCGAGTTCGTCGCCGGCGAGCGCCGAGACCGCGACGGGAACATCCTGCAAATTCTGCGCGCGTTTCTGCGCGGTGACGACGATTTCGGCGATGCCGCCGCTTTCGGTCTGCGGCGCCGCGGTGTCCTGGGCGAAGGCGGCACCATGCCAGCCGATCAGCATGGTGGTGGACAGGCAGGTCGCCAGAAATGCTTTCTTGGTCATATCGTCTCTCCCAAGGATCGCGACCCGGTTCTTTGCGGGGCCGTCGATGAAAGGGAGGCTATGGCGGTCGCGGTCGCGGCGACAGGCCAAGCGGCGGGGGGAGCGATGGGGGGGATGGCTGCGCGCCGCTTGCCGGGCGGCCTCGCGCGGCGTAGCCAGTGGGAATAAGGGAGGGGCACACGCATGACCGTCCAATCGGGATCGAGGATCGAAGCGAAGGCGCTGCTGCGCGCGGTGCCGCCTGCCGATCGGCCGCGTTTCGTCCGTCGCCAATATGTGCCGCCGCGCTTTCCGCCCGATCTCGTCGGACTCGATTCCATGCGGCCTTGGCTCGACAGGCTGGCGGCCCACGAACTGTGTGTCGTTCGTGCGCCGGCCGGCTATGGCAAGACCGCCTTTTGCGCGGCGCTGTTTGCCGAGGCGCAGGAAGCGGGCTGGGACGCGGCCTGGCTATCTTTCGAAGCCGACGGCGATGATGCGGGCGCCGTCGAGCGAATGGTTCGGGCGGTGATGCTGGCGCGCGGCGATGCGGTTTCGGACGACGGAGCGGAACCGACGCCGGCGGCGGAACTCGCCGATGCGCTCGCCGAAAAGATAGACGCGGGCAACCAGCCGCTGCTGCTTGTCCTTGACGACATCGACCGGCTGGGCGACGCCCATGCGCTCGATGTGCTGGGCCGGCTGCTTCGCCATCCGCCCGCGCAATTGCGGCTGGTGCTCGCGAGCCGCGCGATACCGGCGGTGGCGATCGAGGCGGCCGAACGGCGCGGCATGGCGCTCCACATCGGCCGCGCGGACCTTGCGCTGACGGGCGAGATGCTGCGTGCTTTCCTGCAAGGTGCGGGGGTGAGGCTCGATGCGCAGGGCCATGTGTCGCTCAGCGCCCTGCTCGAAGGCTGGCCGACCGGGGCGCGGTTGGCGGCACAACAGGGCGAGGCGCTTTCCCGCGATCGCGACTGGAACGGCTTGACCGGCCAGATCGAGGCGCATCTTGCGACGCTTGTGAGCGAATTGTCCGAAACGAAGCTTCGCTTCCTTGGCCGTGTTGCGGTCGCCCCGAAACTGGATACCGATCTAGCGCGATTGCTCAGCGGCGATGCCGATGCCGCTGGCCTGCTACGCGATCTCGCCGCCGAGGGGCTGTTCGTCGAGCCGGTCGCCGACGGCGGTGGCGGCTACCAACTTCATCCCGCCTTTCGCGCCGCATTGCTGCGCGGCGTCGATCGCGACAGCCGGGCGCAGTTGCACCGCGTCGCCGCACGTCATTATGCCGCGCAGGGGATGAAAGGCGAAGCTGTCGATCAGGCGCTTGCCGGTGGCGATCCGGCGCTGGCCGCCGGGTTGCTGGCGCATATCGCGATGCCGATGCTGGCGCGCGGCGAGATTGGCCGGGTGGCCGACTGGATGGGTCGGCTGGCGCCCGAGGATATCGCCGAAACGGTGGGCCTTCGCGTCGCCGATGCCTGGCTTTCGGTGCTCACCGCGCGCCCTTATGCGGACGTCGCCATCCTGGCGGCCGACGGCGAGGAGGCGGAGGCCGCCGCCATCACCCTGTTCAATCGGGCCTATGCCGGCGACCGGATCGACGAAGTCGCCGAGACCTGCGACCGGCTTCTCGCCGCGCCTGACGATCTGTCCGATTTTGCGATCGCAATGCTACGCGCGATGCGCGCCCATGGGGCATCGCGGCGCGGCCTGTTCGGGCTGGTCCATGATTCGGTTCGTCCGCTGATGCTGCGCGGCGCGGGACAGCCACTCGACCTGCCGTTGGCGATGGCGGTCTGCGCGCGCGCGGCGGCATCGCGGGCGCTGGGGCAGCTCGGTGAGGCCGAGCGGCTGTTGCGCGATGCGCAAAGGGCCGCTGCCGGTGCCAATCTCGCCGCCGCGCTGGTCGATGCCGCGCTGGCGCGCTGTTGTTACGAGCGCGATGATCCGTTGGCCGCTGCCGCGCTGGCCAATGCGGCGCTGCCATTGCTCGAAAACAGCGCCTTCCAGGATGCCGTGACCCATGCCTTCCTCGTCGCGATCCGCGTCGCGGCGAGCATGGGGCGGACCGATGAGGCCGCGGCCCTGACCGACCGTGCCGAACTGCTTGCCTTCAAGCGAGGCTGGCTGTCGCTCAAGGCGCTTTGCATCGTCGAGCGCGCGCGGTTGCGGCTGCCGCCGACGATTGATGCCGAAGCGGTGGTGGCGATCGCCGACGAGGAAGCTGCGGTGATCGATCCGCTGTCGGCGCAGGGCCGCGCCTTTGCCCTGCTGTCCGAAGCCCGCGCCTATGAAGCGATCGCGCAGGGCGACCGGCCGCGGCTGACGACGGTCGCCGAGCGACTGCTGCGGCTGGCGTCGAACGCCGACGATGCCGAATTGCGCGCCTCGGCAACGTTGTTCAACATCCTGCCGCAGCTCAGTGGCCGCTGCGACAAGATGGTCGAACTCGAAACGGTGCGTTTTCTCAACCACGCCGCGAGCGTCGGCTTCCGCCGCACGATCGTCGACGTGCTAGACGTCACCGGGGTGCGCGCGGTGCAGAATTTCTGCAGCGAGGCCTATAGTTCGGATTGTTTCCTTGCCTTGCTCAAGCTCGCCGATCCGGCGCGGCACGATCCGGCGCTCGAAGGCGCACACGTGCCTGCGCCGGGCGAGGCCTTTTCCTTCCTCACCGAGCGCGAGATCGAGATTCTGAGCGCGCTCAATGCCGGCGAGTCGAACAAGGAAATCGCGCGCACGTTGCAGCTCGCGCCCGAGACGGTGAAATGGCACCTCAAGAATGTGATGCGCAAATTGCGCGCGACGAGCCGCGAGGAAGCGGTGCTCAACGCGACGACATTGGGACTGAAGCTGATCGAGAGCGCCGTCGCGCGCTAGCGCATAACCTAGGCCGGACGCGCTGGCCTGCCGGTGTCAATGGCCGGCCGAAGCGCCCGCTGCTTCGGCCTCACCGACAGCCGCCCGCATGGCGCGCAGTCCGCACAAGAAGATGATGGTGACGATCGTTCCGCAGGCACCGAAGGTAAGGGCGAGCGACATCCCGATCGCGGCGGGGTCGCCGAACCAATGGTCGGTCATATAGCCGACGATCGCTGGGCCCGCCGACATCCCGATGATGCTGACCGCGAACAAATAGACCGCGGAGACCCGCCCGCGCAGCGGCGCAGGGGTGACCATCTGGATCGCCGACGCGCCGATCGCCCCCATGGCGAGAGGGAAGGAGGGGAGTGCCATCGCGAGGAAATAACCGCTCGGGCTCGATGCGAGATAGGCGGCGCTGCCGAGCAGCGCCAGCACCACGCCGCCTACCACATAATATCGGAAATGCGCGTCGTGCATGCCCTTCTGGAACAGATGATCGACGACCCGGCCACCCAGAAGCAGGCAGCACGCCCCGACGACGAAGCCGTAGGTCGAAAGCGCATAGCTGGTCTCGCTGACGCTCCAGCCGAAGCTGCGCATCATGAAGGTCGGGGTCCAGGCGAGCCGCGCGTAGACGAGCGCCATGACCACCGAGAACCCAAGGATCTGGACGAAAAAGAACAGCTTCTTCGCGCGGATGAAGTCATAGACTTCGCCCCATCCCCGGTGCTGCGTCTGGGCGATTTTCGGCCGGGCGGGTTCATAAATGAACAGCGCGAGAAACGCCATGAAGATGCCCGGCAGGCCGGTCACGATGAAGGCGAACCGCCATCCGGCCGTCGGCCCGAGCAGGGGCAGGTCGACGCCATCTTTCGCCAGTTCGAGAATGGTGCCGCCGATGGCCAGCGAAAGCTCGGCGCCGAGCAGCGCCCCCAGCATGAAAACGGCGATCGCAAAGGTCAGCTTGCGGCGAGGGAAAAGATCGGCCAGCAGCGAATAGCAAGCCGGGGCGAGCGCCGCCTCTCCCGCGCCGACCAACATGCGCGCGAAGAGCAATTGCTCAAAATTCTGAGCCAGCCCGCACGACATCGCCGCGATCGACCATATCATGACGCCGCCGAGGATGATGTAGCGGCGCTTGTACCGATCGACCGCTTGGCCCAGCGGCAAACCGCAGATCGCGAACAATAGCGCGAAGGCGAACCCCTGGAGCAGACTGATCTCGAAATCGCCGACGCCGAATTCGGTGCTGATCGGTTCGACCATCAACGATACGATCTGGCGATCGAGATAGGCCATCGCGAACAGCAGCGTCATCAGGGCGGTGCTGGCCCAGGCACGCGACGCCGGCGGATAGCCCTGCACCGCCGCATCGTCGTCGCGGGGACCCGCTTCCTCATCAACCGACGCGTCGTACCGCATTGTCTCTCATCCCATTCGCTAGCGCTTTTCTTTTATATGTTAGCGATATGGATTAAATGCGAAAGCGATTTCTCACTCGAAGGGAAAAGGCTTGAGTTTCCGGAGCGAGTTGGGCGTGATTTCCTGAAGGTTTTCGAGATAGCGCCGAAGGTAGAGCCGCCACAGGTCCGCCGCCGTGTCCGCGTCGCGGCGTTCCATCGCGGCGATCATCTCCTCCTTCACCCCGATCGCCGCAAGATAGCGTTCGACCTGTTGCGGATGATGAGGCAGCCGGACCGACAGCAGCGACAACTGGCGGTCGGCGATCCCGCCGATCATCAGGCCCATCAGCCGCAACGTCTCGCTGCCGCAATTTTCGACCAGCGTTTCGCGGAAGAGTCGGCCGCGGGCATAGAATTCGGGACGGTCGTGGACAAGGTAGCGCTGCGACGCCGCATTCTGCGCCAGTGCGGACAGAATGGCCGGCGTGACGTTGCGCGTCAGCGATGCGACCGCCGCGGTTTCGATCACGATGCGCGTTTCGAAGACTTCGGAAATCGTCGCGTTGCGCATCTGCAGAAAGACCGTGCAATAGGAAGCGAGGCGCGCCGCGTCGGGTTCGCGGACCCGGGCGCCGCCACGGCTGCCGCGCTCGACGCGAACCAGTCCTTCGGATTGCAGGATGCGCAGCGCCTCGCGGCACGACGGGCGCGACACTTCGAAACGCTGCATCAGTTGATGCTCGGCGGGCAGCATCGCGCCGACCGGCCATTCGCCGGCGGCGATTTCCTCGCGCAGCTCTTCGGCCACACGTTCGGCGACGCTCGCCTTGTGGCCGCCGTTCGCTTCGTTTTCGATCAAATCCTGGTCGGTCATTGCAGAGCCATAAGGTCGCCGGTCGAATGTGACAAACACTATGACATATCGATAGCGATTAAATCTAAATCGCTTGACAATTAAAGCGTATGGCATTTGAAGCACGCCAAGCCGGCGTGGTTGACCGGCAGGATGGGAGACAGACGATGACGAAGACGAAGACGGTTCTGGGAATTGCCGGCATGGCCGCCACGCTCGCGGTCGCCGCGCCGGCCGCGGCGCAGATGAACGACGAAACCTCGGTCGCCAGCCCGGCGCCGGACGAAGGCGCAGCGGGCGATGGCGACATCATCGTGACCGCGCAGCGCCGCTCGGAACGTCTCGTCGATGTCCCGGCGTCGGTCGTCGCGATCAGCGGCGAGGCGCTGGCCCAGGCCGGAGTCAACGGGATCGAAGACCTGACGCGGCAGGCGCCGGGCGTGCTGATCAACAAGACCGGTGCCTATGTGCAGCCCACGGTGCGCGGAATCGGCGCGAGCGTCCAGGGCGGCGGCGCCGAATCGAACATCGCCGTCTATGTCGACGGGGTCTATTTCGCGAGCCAGACGGGCGCGATGTTCGACCTGGTCAACCTCGAGTCGGTGCAGGTCCTGAAAGGACCGCAGGGCACGCTGTTCGGCCGTAACGCGACCGGCGGCGCCTTGCTGTTGACGACACTGACCCCGTCCTTCACGCCGACCGGCAAGGCGTTCGCGAGCTTCGGTCGCTTTAATGAATATAAGCTCAGCGCCTATGCCTCGACCGGCCTCACCGACACCCTCGCCGCCGATATTTCGGTCTATCGCCGCCATACCAACGGGTTCATCCGCGACCTGCGGACCGGGGAGCGCCGGGGCGAGCAATCGAGCTTCGACATTCGCGGCAAGCTGCTTTTCGAGCCGAGCGACGCGGTGCGGTTCATCCTCGCGGCGTCGCATACCGAAACCAAGGATCCGTCGGGGCTGACCTACACGACACTCAACGGCAATTCGGTCGGGCGGAATTTCCCCAATTCGGGACCGATCGCCGTCGAGCGCGGCACGTCGTCGCAGGAAATCGCGACGCGGATCGAGGCGAAGGTCAACACGGTGTCGCTGCGCAGCGAGATCGACCTCGGCTTTGCGACGCTCAACACGATCAGCGGCTATATCGACGAACAGGACTTCATCGACGCCGACCTCGACTCGAGCTACGCGCCGTCGTCCTTCGCGACCTATGACCAGTTCAACGAAAGCTTCAGCCAGGAAATCAACCTGACCTCGCCATCCGGTGGCGATTTCTCGTGGGTTGCAGGCCTCTATTATTACTGGAACGCCGCCGGATCGGAAAATTGGCGCCTCAACGGCAATCCCTTCTATCGCGCGCGGATCACCAGCAACAGCATCTCGGGCTTTGCCGACGGGACCTATGACCTGGGTCCGGTGTCGCTCATCGCCGGGCTGCGCTACAGCAAGGAAAAGCGCGGGTTCCAGCGTGGCTTTCCGGGCGGCGCCTATACCGTCGATACCGACGTCACCTATACCAGCTGGACGCCGCGCGCGGGCCTCCGCGTCGACGTCGGGCCGCGCAGTAACGTCTATGCGACGTTCAGCCAGGGCTTCAAGAGCGGCACCTATAATCTGTCGTCGCCGAGCACCACGCCGGTGCGTCCGGAAAAGATCACCGCTTATGAAGCGGGCTTCAAATCGGCCAGCCGCGCGATCGACTTCAACATCGCCGCCTATCACTATGATTATCGCGACATCCAGGTGACCGCCTATGACTATACGTCTGGGGTTAGCCGGCTGTTCAACGCGGCGCGCGCGCGCGTCCACGGGATCGAGAGCGACGCGACATGGCGTCCCGCCGACAATTTCGACCTGCGCGCGGGATTCGCCTGGACGCACGCGCGCTTCAAGAGCTTCCCCGGTGCCCCCGCCTTCTTCCCGCGGACAACGCTGACGAACGGCACGCCGTGCCCCGACCTCAATTGCGGCAACGCCCAGGTCAACGTCGATGCCAGCGGCAACAAGCTGCTGCGCGCGCCCGAGTTCACCATCAGCGCGGGGGCCAATTATCACCTCGAACTCGCGGGCGGCAGCAAGATCAGCTTCGGCGTGCGCCCCTATTGGTCGAGCAAGATCAATTATTCCTTCCAGGAACGCATTTCGCAGCCGTCCTACTTCACGGTCGACGCCTACATTTCCTATTCGCCCAACGATCAGTTGCGCCTGTCGATCTGGGGCCGCAATCTGACCGACACCAAATATGCGACCTCGCGGTCGGAATCGTCGGCGCGCGATGCGATCGCCTGGGCGCAGCCGGTCACCTACGGCATCTCTGCCAGCTATAATTTCTGATATGGAGGCGCCGCGCGCGAGCCGCGCGGCGCCTTTGCCTAGAGGATCGTCGATGCATCCCAGAATTCACGCCGCCCGCAACCCCGATCAGGCCGCCGCGATCCGGTCGGACACGGGGGAGACCCTGACCTATGGCACGCTCGAGCAGCGCGCGAACCGCGGCGCGCATTTCCTGCGTAGCCTCGGCATCCAGGCCGGCGATACCATCGCGATCTGGCTTCCCAATGTCCTCGAATATTACGAGATCTACTGGGCCGCGCAGCGGGCCGGCCTCTATATCACCCCGATTTCGACCAAGCTGACGGTAGAGGAGGTCGCCTATATCCTGCGCGATTCGAGCTCGCGGTTGCTGGTCACGAGCGGGGACATCGCCGAACTGGGCGCCTTCCTCGACGTCGCAAGCGCAAGCGCACCGGATTTGCGGCATATCTATGCGCTGGGTGCGGGGCACGGAACGTTACCCGGCTGGGACGCCATCGCGGACTTTCCGGCCGATCCGATCGCCGATGAAAGTGCGGGCTTTCACATGGTCTATTCGTCGGGCACGACCGGCCGCCCCAAGGGCATCCGCCTGCCGCTGACGGGCGGGCCGGCGACCGAACCGCACATGCTCGCCGAGCGGCAGGCCAATCGTTATGGGACGGGCCCGCACAGCATCTATCTGTCACCGGCGCCGCTGTACCACACCGCGCCGCTCGCGATCTCGACCGCCGCGCAGCGGCTGGGTGCGACCGTCGTCCTGATGCCGCGCTTCACCCCCGAAGCCGCGCTCGCGGCGATCGCGACCTATCGGGTCACAGTGACCCAGATGGTACCGACGATGTTCCTGCGCATGCTGCGGCTGCCCGAACAGCAGCGGGCCGCAGCCGACGTGTCGTCGCTGACCCACGTCATCCACGCCGCCGCGCCTTGCCCGATCGAGGTCAAGGACCAGATGATCGACTGGCTCGGACCGATCATCTACGAATATTATGGCGGTTCGGAAGGCAATGGCTCGACCTTCATCACCTCTGAGGAATGGCTCCGCAAGAAGGGATCGGTCGGGCGCGCCGATTGGGGTGTGATCCATATCTGCGACGACGAGGGGCGCGAGCTTCCAGCCGGTGAGCAGGGCCTGATCTATTTCGAGGGCGGCTGGAACTTCCAATATCTGAACGATGCCGAGAAGACGCGCGATTCGCGGCACCCGACCGAGCCGGGCTGGTCGGCGCTCGGCGACATCGGCTATCTCGACGCCGACGGCTATCTGTTCCTGACCGACCGCAAGAACTTCATGATCATCTCGGGCGGGGTGAACATCTATCCGCAGGAGATCGAGAATCTGCTGACCGTCCACCCGAAGGTCGCCGATGTCGCGGTCATCGGCGTGCCGAGCGCCGAGATGGGCGAAGAGGTGAAGGCCGTCGTCCAGCCGCGCGACCCGGCCGATGCCGGACCCGAGCTCGAGGCCGAGCTGATCGCTTATTGCCGCGAGCGGTTGAGCGCGGTCAAATGCCCGCGCAGCATCGATTTCGAGGCCGAGCTGCCGCGCCACGAAACCGGCAAGCTCTACAAGCGCGAGATTCGCGAACGCTATTGGGCGGGTTTCGCACGGCGGGTCGCCTGAGATGGCGGCGGTGCCCGGCAGCCTGATCGGGGCGATCCTGGAAACCGAGGCCCGCGCGCCGGGCACGCCGCTCGTCGTCGCGTCGGACGGGCAGCCGAGCCATACCACGTTGGCCGAGGTCGTGGCGGCTGGCCGGCGGATGGGGACGCGGCTCTCCGATTCCGGGGTCGCGAAGGGCGACGTCGTCGCCGCGATGCTGCCCAACTGGCGCGAATGGCTGGTTGTTGCGGTCGCCGCCGCGCAGTCGGGCGCGGTACTGCTTCCCATCGTCACCATCTATGGCGCGACCGAGCTGGGTTTCATCCTGCGCCAGTCGGGTGCGAAATGGCTGTTCACCCCCGAACGCTTTCGCGGTGTCGATTTCGCCGCGCTGATCGGCACCTGTGGTGATCTTCCGGCGCTGCGGCATCATGTGACGGTCGGGCCGGAGTTCGACCGGCTCGAAACCGAGGGCATGATTGCCGACGCGGTGCCGTGCGATCCCCAGGACATGGCGCTCCTCGTCTATACCTCGGGAACGACCGCGGCGCCGAAAGGGGTCATGCACTCGGCCACTGGCTTGCTGGCCGAACTCGCTTCGATGCGGGCGCTGCGGGCGCGGGGGAAGCAGGAGGTCGTGCTCTCGCCCTGGCCGCCGGGTCATGTCGCGGGCGCGCTGGCGATGTACCGCTTCCTGTGCGACGCGGTGCCGCTCGTCCTGATGGATCATTGGGACGCCGCGGTTGCGGCCGGCCTCATCGAGACCCACCGGGTGACGACATCGTCGGGAACGCCCTTTCACCTGTCGGGCACCATCGCCGCGGCGGGGACCGAGGGCCGTGACCTGTCGTCGCTCGAACAATATCTGGTCGGCGCGGCGCCGGTTCCGGCGTCGCTGGTCGAACGGTGTCGGGCACAGGGCCTGGCGGTCTATCATTGTTACGGGTCGAGCGAACATCCGACGGTCACCTCGGGCGTGGTCGACGATCCGGTCGAAAAGCAGCTTCATACCGAGGGGCGGCCGACGCCCGGTACGATGCTCCGCTTCGTCGACGACGCAGGCGTCGACGTCGCATCCGGCGAAGAGGGCGAAATCTGCACCCGCGGCCCGGACCTGTTTCTCGGCTACCTCGACCCGGTATTGAACGACGCGGCCTTCCTGCCGGGGGGCTGGTTCCGGACCGGCGATATCGGCCGCCTCGATGCCGAGGGCTATCTTCACATCACCGACCGCAAGAAGGACATCATCATCCGGGGGGGTGAGAATATCTCGTCGAAGGAAGTCGAAGCGGTGCTGCTGACGCATCCGGCGATTGCCGATGCCGCGGCGGTCGCGGCGCCCGACGACCGGATGGGTGAGATCGTCCGCGCCTGCGTCGTGCTGAAGCCCGGCGCCACGCTCGATTTCGAGGGGCTGCGCACGCATTTCGCCGCGGCGGGCATCGCGAAACAAAAGACCCCCGAACGCCTGACGATCGTGACGGAACTGCCCCGCAATGCGACCGGCAAAGTGCTGAAGCATATGCTGCGTCTTGCGGGGTGATGGATATAGCGAGCATCCAACCTTGCCGGCGAGCGGTGCTCGCCGGCTATTTTTTGGCGTGCGTCTGGGCGGCGGGCTCGACGATCGGCTCCATCTGATACGCATCCAAAGGCGGGGAAGGCCATGACCAGTACCACCTCTCTTTCCAAATCGCGCCACGGCCGCGTTCTTAAACTGACGCTGGAAAGCGATTGCGGCCGGCATCCCGTGTCGCCCGAACTCGGCGTGGCCCTTCACAGCAGCATCGCCGACGCCGAAAGCGATGACGCCGTCGGCGCGATCCTGTTGACCGGCAGCGGCAAGACATTTTCGGCTGGCGGCGACATCGGCGGTTTGATTGCCGGGCTCGACGCGGCGCGGCCCGACGCGGAAACCAGCGCGCTTCTCGCGCGGTCGGCTTCGGGCTGTCTCGCGCTCATGAACGCCACCAAGCCGACGATCGCACTCGTGAATGGCGCCGCGGCAGGGGGCGGGCTGGCGCTGGCCGCCGCCTGCGACATACGGCTCGCGAGCCACAGCGCCAAATTCGCCTTCGCTTATCCCCGGATCGCCCTTGCAGGTGACCTTGCGGCCTGCTGGAGCCTCAACAGGATATTGGGACCTTCGAGGGCGCTCTATTTCGCGCTGTCGGTCAAGCGGCTTTCGGCAAGCGAGGCCCTGGCGCTCGGTTTGATTGCCGAGGTTCATGCCGATGATGGTCTTCAGCAAGCCGGGCTGACGCTCGCGCAAGACATCGCCTCGATGTCGCCGATGGCGCTTGCGCAGGTGAAGATGAATTTTCGGGCCGCCGCCACGGTCTCGAGAGACGAGGCGATCGAAATCGAAAGCGATAATTTTCTGCTGGCACGCGCCCATCCCGACCATCGCGAGGCGGCGGTCGCCTTTATAGAAAAGCGAAGGCCGCGATGGGCGCAGAGCGAGCGTTGAACCCCGGGGCCTTGTCGCGTGGCCTGTCGACGATGGTTGATCATGCCGGCGCGGGAAATCTCAGGGCATGACGCGCAGCGCCTGACGACGATCGAGCGTCCTCATCACTGGCATGACCGAGAGCGCCGGTTCGGGTCTGGCTGACCAGATCGGTAGGCGGCGACCGGTAACGCTGGCCGGCCAAGAGAGGCGTTCGGTTCGAACGGCAGTCGATCGGTAAGGCGCCCGGAACGGCGCCGCGTCGCGGCTGCGTTCTCTCTCATTCCTTATTTCCCAGTTCCCGCAGGACTGAGTGGTGCGGTCGAGAAGACTCGAACTTCCACGGCCTTTCGGCCACAACGACCTCAACGTTGCGCGTCTACCAGTTCCGCCACGACCGCACATCATGATGGGGCCGAACGGGTCCGGCTCCGGGTAGGAGCGGGCGCCTAGCAAAGCTTTTCGGGCGATGCAAGCAAGCTGTGTCGCATTTATTTTCGCAGCTGCGAACAAGTCGCGTGACGCGCTTTGGTGCTTGTCACGAAACCGACTCCAAAGAGTCACCCAAATGTCATCGCTCTGGCGTCAGACCGTCACCGAATCATCCTAGTGGCGGCGTCACCGGGGGCGCGGCGGGGCACTCCTCTCGAACCGGCCGGTGATTTTTCAGCAGGGGCGCCGACCGATCCGGCGGCGCACAGCGGATAACGGAGAATTTCATGGCGGCTTTCGCGCGCGTTCGTTTGGTCATGCTCAGCAGCGTGGCCTGTTCAATTCTGGCCGCCTGTGGTGCCGACGGCGTCGCTTCGCCCGGTGAAGGCGTCATCGTGATCCCGGCGCCGACACCGACCCCCACGCCGACCCCGACCCCCACGCCGACCCCGACCGGCGTCACCCCTGCCGCCGCCTGCCCGAGCATCGCCGGCCCCGCGCTGTCGGATCTCGGCACGATCACCGGTCCGCAGGGCACCTGGCGCAACTGCGGCTTCCCCGCGCGCTTCACCGCCTCGACCGCGATCCCCAAGGTCGCCGGCGTCATTTACTCGCTCCCCGGCCGCGTCGATGTCGGCACCGACCAGGGCGCGACCAGCACGAACACCGACGTCACGCTGACGATCGATCCGGGCGTCACCATCTTCGGCGCGACCGGCGTTTCCTATCTCGTCGTCAACCGCGGTAACCGCATCGACGCCGTCGGCACCCCGTCGCAGCCGATCATCTTCACCGGTCGCGGCAACGTCGTCGGTTCGGCCGACGACAATACCTCGCAGCTGTGGGGCGGCGTCGTCCTGCTCGGCCGTGCGCCGGTCACCGACTGCCTCGCACCGGGCGCGACGCCGGGTACCGCCGCGTGCGAACGCGACACCGAAGGCACGTCGAACGCGCTTTATGGCGGCGCGCAGCCGGCCGACAATTCGGGCCGCATGTCCTATGTCCAGATCCGCTACTCGGGCTTCATCCTCAGCGCCGACAAGGAACTGCAGGGCCTGACCCCGTCGGGCGTCGGTTCGGGCACCACGATCGAGAATATCCAGGTCCACAACAGCTCGGACGACGGCATCGAAGTGTTCGGCGGCCGCGTCAACATGCGCAACCTGGCGATCACGGGCGCCGAGGATGACGGTCTCGATACCGACGTCGGCTACAAGGGCAATGTCCAGTTCCTGCTCGCGGTACAGCGCGCCGGCGGCACCGTCGGCGACTCGATGCTCGAAATCGACTCGAACGGCAACGAAGACACCACCCCGCGCCAGAATGTCGCGCTGTCGAACTTCACCTTCATCCACCGCGCCAATGCGGCGGGCAACACCGCGTCGGTGCTGATCCGCGGCGGCGCCGACTATCGCCTGATGAACGGTCTGATCGTGGCGCCCGGCATCTCGTGCGTCCGCATCAACTCGGCAACGACGATCCAGACCACGGGTGCCGACGAAGCCGGGCCGCCGAAGTTCGACTCGGTCAACATGCAGTGCGGCGGCGCCAGCGCCTTCCTCGGCACCAGCGGCGTCACCAACGACCAGGTCGCGACGATCTTCAACGGCGGCACGAACAACAGTGCGACCTATGTCCCGACGCTGTCGAACGTGTTCATCAACGGCGCCACCGAAACCGCGCGCCCGGCGTTCAACCCGGTTCCGATCAACGCCTTCTTCGTGAACGCGGGCTATGTCGGCGCGGTGCGCGATGCCAGCGACACGCGCTTCACCGGCTGGACCTGCAACAGCGCGACCGCGAGCTTCGGTTCGTCGAGCGCCGCGTGCACGCTCATCCCGGTCTGACGCGCCTTCGTACCTGAATTGGGGCGGGGCGCACCACAGAGGCGCGCCCCGCCCCGCTTATCATCCGAATTATAGGGGTTTTTAGGGCCATGACCAAACGGTCGATTTTCGCCAGCATGCTGCTCCTCTCGTCGGCGTTGGTCGCACCGGCCGCACTGGCACAGGACGCCGGACCCGCGGGTTCGAGCACCGAAGCCACGCCGCCGACCGCCGATGCCGCCGATTCGGCGCCGGCCGACGACGATCAGCCCGATGTGTCGATCCCCGGCGGTTCCGATCAGGAAATCGTGGTCACCGGCCGCTATACCCCCAATGTCGTCCGCGCGACCCCCGAGGTCGTGTCGGTCCTTTCGTCCGCCGACATCGCGCGCACCGGTGAGGGCGATATCTCGGGCTCGCTCCAGCGCGTCACCGGTCTGTCGGTCGTCGGCGGCGGATTCGTCTATGTCCGCGGCCTCGGCGATCGCTATTCGCTCGCGCTGCTCAACGGTTCGCCGCTGCCGAGCCCCGAACCGCTGAAGCGTGTCGTCCCGCTCGACATCTTCCCGTCGAACGTCATCGATTCGACGCTGGTCCAGAAAAGCTATTCGGTGAACTTCCCCGGCGAGTTCGGCGGCGGCGTGATCAACCTCACCACCAAGTCGACCCCGCGCGAGAATTTCCTGACCTTCTCGGGCGGCATCGGCTGGGACAGCGAGACGACCAACGAACTCGGCTACACTTATTATGGCGGCGACGCCGACTGGACGGGTTTCGACGATGGTACCCGCGATGTGCCCAAGTCGCTCGCCGCGGCCTTTGCCAGCGGCAAGCCGATCATCGAGGGCGCCGATTTCAGCAAGGACGATCTCGAAGCGATCGCCATGGACCTCGTCAACGCGCCGACGACGCTGCTGCAACAGAACAACCATATCCCGGTCAACTGGTCGGCGGGCGTCACCGGCGGCCTGACCATCCCTATGGCTGACGGCGAACTCGGCATCATCGCGACGGCGGGGATCAGCAACAAGTGGCGCACCCGCGACACGCTGCAGCAGACCTCGGTCGAGGCCGATCTGTCGGGCGATCCGCAGACCAGCTACAACCGTGTCGTCACCGACAATCGCGTCGTCGTCAACGGCCTGCTCGGCTTCGGGCTCGAGATCGGCGATCACAAGCTGCGCTGGACCAACCTCTATATCCGCGACACCCTCAAGCAGGCGCGTCTCGCGCTCGGCACCGACCAGAACCAGTCGGGCCGCGACATCATGAAGCAGGACACGGCGTGGTACGAACGCCAGCTGATCAACACCCAGTTCGTGGGCGAATTCCATTTCGACCGGCTCAAGCTCGACCTGCGCGGCGCCTATGCCAATTCGCAGCGCGAAGCCCCCTATGAACGCAGCTTCACCTATGTCCGCACCAACCTGCCGACCGCGCAGGACCCCGTCGGCGACAAGTTCGTCAACGACCTTGGCGGCAACAAGGGTGACGCGACGATCGCCTTTTCCGACCTGAACGAGGATTTGTGGTCGGGCGGTGTCGACCTGTCTTACGAAATCGCGCCGCGCATCACCGGGACCGTCGGCTATGCCTATAGCGATACCAGCCGTACCTCGGTGCGCCGCGCATTCCAGTATCGCGCCTCGAACCTGCCGATCCCGGTGCAGCAATTGCGCCCCGACTATCTGCTCTCTGACGCGTCGATCCAGCTCTATGACATCACGCTGCTCGAAACCTCGGCGCAGGACGGCACCGCGGCGTTCGACGCGGCGCTGACCACCCATGCCGGCTATGCGCAGCTGCAGGCCGAACTGCTGTCGGGCGTCAACATCAACGCGGGCGTCCGGTACGAGGATGCCAAGCAGACGGTGTCGCCGATCGACCTGTTCAATTCGGGCGCGTCGTCGATCGTCGATACGAACCTGAACAACGACTATTGGCTGCCCGCGGTCACCCTGACCTGGGAAGTCGCACCCGACATGCAGCTGCGCGTCAGCGGGTCGAAGACGATCGCCCGCCCGCAGTTTCGTGAGTTGGTGGCGCAGGTCTACCAGGATCCCGAATCGAACCGTCTGTTCCGCGGCAACCCGTCGCTGACCGACAGCCGGCTGACGAACGCCGAAGCGCGGTACGAATGGTATTTCGCCAAGGATCAGCGCCTGACGGTCGCCGGCTTCTACAAGTCGATCGACAATCCGATCGAGGCCTATACCTCGATCTCCGACTCCTCGGTCAACACCAGCTACGCCAACGCGCCGAAGGCGACGCTTTATGGCGTCGAGTTCGAACTGCAGAAATATTTCCCGCTCGACACGCTGTCGGATGCGCCTTTCTGGTCGAGCCGCCGCTTCGTATTGATCGGCAACTATACCTATACCCAGTCCGACATCTCGGTCGCGGCGGGCGATACCACGACGATCAACGGCGTGGTGCAGGATGCGAGCAACTTCTTCTTCGACGGCTCGCCGCTCACCGGCCAGTCGGACCATCTGGTCAATTTCCAGATCGGGCTCGAGGATCAGGACCATTTGTCGCAGCAGACCCTGCTCGTGACCTATGCCAGCCCGCGCGTCACCAGCCGCGGTCCCTCAGGCCAGCCCGACCTGCGCGAAAAGCCGGGGATTTCGCTCGATTTCGTCGCGCGGCAGGGCATCAATCTGCTGAACAAGGAAATCGAACTGAAGTTCGAGGCGCGCAATCTCACGGGCCGCAATTATGAAGAGGTACAGGAGTTCGGCGACAACCGGATCTTCTTCAACCGCTACAAAATCGGCCGCAGCTTCTCGCTGAGCGCGTCGCTGAAATTCTGATGAAACATCCTCCCTGCCGCGAAGCGGTGGGGAGGGGGCCGCGCCCGAAGGACGTGGTGGAGGGGCATCGACGCTGCGTCAAAGCCCCTCCGTCAGCCCTTCGGGCTGCCACCTCCCCATGCCTGCGGCACCGGGAAGATAGATACGGCGAGCCGCCACAGGATGGACTCGCCCGACTGTCAAAAAACTGTAATCTTCCCGTCAGCTGATTGTCACCAATCGCCCCTAGGCGATTCGCGAGGCACCATGGTGATGCGGGGGATAAACAGGTTTTCATGGCGACGCTGATGTCCGGATCGGCCGTTCGGTTGCCGCGCGGATTGCCCGCATGGCTGCGCAGCGGCAAGCGCTCGCCACGCGCGGTCTGGCCCATGCTGGTCGTCGGCCTGCTGGCGCTGCTGCTCGCGGTGCAGGTCGTGCGCCTGCTCTGGACGATCGTGACACCCCTGTCGCCGCTTGGCGCCTGGCAGCCGCAGACCGCGGTCATCGCCTCGCCTGCCGAGCGCCGCGCGCTCTTCACCAGCTTCGATCCCTTTTTCCGGACCGGCGGACAGGGGCCCGCCTCGGCGACGGTCACCGCTCTCGGCCTGACGCTGTTCGGCGTCAACATCAACGAAGCGACCGGCGGCGGATCGGCAATCATCGCTGCCGAGGACGGTATCCAGAACAGCTATGCCGTGGGCGACGAGATCGCGCCGGGGGTGAAGCTCGTCGGGGTTGCCTTCGACCATGTGCTGCTCGACCGCGGCGGTGCGCGCGAAAGCCTGTTCCTCGACCAGAGCGGCGCGGCGCCGGTTGCGACGCCCGCAACTCCGCTGCCCGCGCCGACCCCCGAGGTCGGGCCGGCGCCTGGCAATGATGCGGTCGTCGGCGAACTTTCGCCCGCCGCGTTGAAAAGCGGCGTCGGCTTCGCACCGCGCAGCGAAAACGGCCGCGTCACCGGGGTCGTCGTTCAGCCGCAGGGCGACGGCGCCGCCTTCCGCGCCGCGGGCCTGCGTCCGGGCGACGTCATTCGCGGCGTCAACGGCCGCCCGATCGGCTCGGCGGGCGATGCCGCCGCGCTCGCCAATCAAATCACACCGGGGGCACGCCTCTCGCTCGAAGTCGAGCGCGGTGCCAACGTCGTCCCGATCGCCATTTTTGTTTCGAAGTAGGGTATATGCGCCTCAAACTGTCCCTGATGCTTGCCGCCGCACTGGTTTCGGCCACGCCGACCGCCGCGCTTGCGCAATATACGCTCAACGTCCGCGACGCCGATATCCGCGCCTTCATCCAGGATGCGGCGCGGATCACCGGGCGCACCTTTGTGATCGACGGGCGCGTCAACGGCAAGGTGTCGGTGGTGACCGACCGCCCGCTGTCGCGCAGCGAATATTTCGAAATCTTCCTCGCCACCTTGCGCTCGAACGGTCTCGTCGCGGTATCGGGACCGAACGGCAGCTATCGCATCCAGCCGATCGACGGCGCGGCGTCGCAGCCCGGCCGCATCGGCAGCGATCGCGCCGCGCAGAACCAGTTCGTCACTGAAATCATCCGCCTGCGCCACATCGACGCCGTCGCCGCGGTCGAGACGTTACGCCCGCTGGTCAGCCCGCAGGGCTCGCTGACGGCGAACCGCAACGCCAACAGCCTGGTTGTCGCCGACTTCGCCGATAATATCCGCCGCATCCGCGCGCTCGCGTCGAGCATCGACCGCGACAGCACGACCAGCCAGATCGTGACGCTGAAAAATGCCGGCGCGCGCGAAATCGCCGCCGCGCTCCAGGCGCTCGCGCCGGCGGCGGGGGAGGGCGCGCAGGCGCCGGTCGCGATCGTCCCGATCGACAGCAGCAACGCGATTGCGCTGCGCGGCGATCAGGCGCTCGTCGCGCGCTTTGTCCAGATGGCGAACGACCTCGATCAAAAGGCGGCGGGCGGCACCGAGCTGCGTGTCTATTGGCTCGACCATGCCAACGCCGAAACCTTGCTCCCGACCATCCAGCAGCTCATCGGCGGCGGCAGCGATCCGGCGCAGAAGGCGGGTCTGCCGGCGGCGTCCTCGTCCTCGTCCTCTGGCGGCAACGGCGCATCGACGGGCGCCCCGGCCCCGGCAGCGGCGCCCGTCTCGACCGGCGGCGGCGGGAGCGGCAGCATCGCGACGCGCGGCCCCGCGATCGTCACCCGCTACGAAGGCGCCAACGCGATCATCGTCGCCGCCAACCCCGACGTCCAGCGCATGCTCGGCGAACTGATCCGTCAGCTCGACAGCCGCCGGCCGCAGGTGCTGGTCGAGGCGATCGTGGTCGAGATCGGCGACGATGCGGCGAAACAGCTCGGCGTCCAGTTCCTGCTCGGCGGCAAGAATATTCCCTTCGTTGCGACCAGCTACGGCAACGCCTCGCCCAACATCCTGACGCTCGGCGGGGCCTATGCCGCCAACCAGTTGTCGCAGCAGACGACGACGGTGAACGGCAACACCACGGTGACGCAAACGAACAGCTCGCTCGGCAACAGCCTGCAGGAAGCGGCGGCGGCATCGCTGCTCACCGCGACCGGCGGGTTCGCGGGATTTGCGGGCGACATCGGCAAGAATACGGTGTTCGGGGCGATCATCAACGCGGTGAAGTCCGACACGACGTCGAACCTGCTGGCCACCCCGCACATCGTCACGCTCGACAATCAGGCGGCGAAATTCCTCGTCGGCCAGGAAGTGCCGATCACAACAGGTGAAGCGCTCAGCGACAATTTCGACAACGCCTTTCGCACCGTCCAGCGTGAGGAGGTCGGCATCAAGCTCGACGTCACGCCGCAGGTAAACGGCGCCGGAGAGGTCAAACTCTTCCTGCGTCAGGAAGTGTCGAGCGTCGCGGGACCCGTCTCGTCGCGCAACGGCGACCTGATCATCAACAAGCGCTCGTTCGAAACGGTGCTGACGGTCGACGACGGCGAAATCCTCGCGATCGGCGGGCTGCTCAACGACGACGAGCGCAAGACGATCGAACGGATACCGCTGCTCAGCGACATTCCGCTGATCGGCGAATTGTTCAAATCGCGCAGCCGTTCACGCTCGAAGACCAATTTGATGGTCTTCATCCGCCCGACGATCCTGCGCAACCGCGAGGACAACGCCGCGCTCACCGCGCGCCGCTATGGCTATATTCGCGACACCCAACTGCGCCGCAATCCCGACGAGGAACCCGCGCTCGACACGCTGGTCCGTGACTATATGGGCGCCACCCCGCCGTCGCCGCCGACCGCGACCGACATCACCGTCGGCCCGGTCGATCTGCCGGCGCTGCGCGGTTCCGACGGCAGCGTCACGACGACCGATGTGCCGCCCTCGATCTCGAATGCCCCCGCCCCGCCGCCGGGAGACTATCCGTGACCGAAGACGAACCGATCGCCGCGCCCCCGGCGCCGGTCGACATTCCCTATGCCTTTGCCCGCACCCACGGCGTCGTCATCGCGCCGGGCGAGGGCGGCGTCTGGCTTGCGACCCTGCGCGAAGGCGCCGACCCTGCGGTGTTGATCGAGGTGAAACGACACCTCGCGCAGCCGCTGCGCGTCGCCACCATCAACGCCGCCGATTTCGACCGGCTGCTGTCGGACCATTATGCCGTCGATGCCTCGGCGGCGGCGATGGCGGGTTCGCTCGACGGCAGCGACATGGATTTCAGCCTGCCGAGCGCCGAGGATCTGCTCGACAGCGCCGACGACGCCCCCGCGATCCGCCTGATCAACGCGATCATCGCCGAAGCGGTGCGCCAGGGTGTCAGCGACATCCATATCGAACCCTATGAAAGCGGGCTCGTCGTGCGCATGCGCACCGACGGGGTGCTACGCGAGCATCTGCGCATGCCGCCGCACGTCGCCCCCGTCGTGGTCAGCCGCATCAAGGTGATGGCGCGGCTCGACATCGCCGAACGCCGCATTCCGCAGGACGGCCGCATCGGGCTGACCCTCGCGGGCAAGGCGGTCGACGTCCGCGTTTCGACGCTGCCCAGCCGCGCCGGCGAGCGCGTCGTGATGCGTATCCTCGACAAGGACGCGGCGGGCATCGATTTCGACGTCCTCGGCCTGTCGGGTGCCGCCGATCAGATCTTGCGCGAGGCGCTGGCCGAACCCAATGGCATCATCCTTGTCACCGGCCCGACGGGGTCGGGCAAGACGACGACGCTTTACGCTGCGCTCAAGCAACTCAACGACGGCCAGCGCAATATCCTGACTGTCGAGGACCCGGTCGAATATGCCGTCGACGGCGTCGGCCAGACGCAGGTGAACGCCAAGGTCGGGCTTGATTTCGCCGCTGGGCTTCGTGCGATCCTGCGCCAGGATCCCGACGTCGTGATGGTCGGCGAAATCCGCGACCGCGAGACCGCCGACATAGCCGTGCAGGCGTCGCTCACCGGCCATCTCGTGCTCTCGACCGTCCACACCAATGATGCGGTTGGCGCGATCACGCGCCTCAAGGATTTGAAGGTCGAACCCTTCCTGCTCGCCTCGACCTTGCGCGCGGTCATCGCCCAGCGGCTTGTGCGCAAGCTTTGCGACCATTGCCGCGAACCGGTGCAGGCCGACAACAGCATCGCCGCGATGCTCGGACTCGACATCGGCACCGTCATCTGGCGACCCACGGGTTGCGACCATTGCGGCGGCACCGGCTACAAGGGCCGGATCGGTGTGTTCGAGGCGATCAAGGTCGACGAGACCGTCCGCCGCTATATCTATAACGGCGGCGACGAGGCGATGATCGTCAAGCACGCCTTCCTCAAATCGCCGACGCTCGCGTCGGCGGCGCGCGCGATGGTCGCCAAGGGACTGACCACCGCCGAGGAAGCGATCCGCGTCGCGCGGCGCGAGGAAATCGATGCCTGATTATCGCTATGTGGCGATCGATCCGCAGGGCCGCGAGCGCAAGGGGCGGCTGACGGCCGCCAACGACGACGCCGCGCGCGCCGATCTCGTCCGGCGGAAATTTCATATCGTCGCGGTCGAGGCGGCGGGATCGAAACCCGCGGCGGGCCGGTCGCTGTTCGCGTTTCGCCGCACCAAATTGTCAGCCAAGGAACTCGCGCTTTTCACCCGCCAGCTCGCGACGCTCGCCGAGGTCGCGCCGCTCGAGGAAGCGCTGCGCACGCTGACCCGCCAGAGCGAGGCCGAGAGTGCACGGGTCGTCGTCGGCGACGTCCACGCCGGCCTGCTCGAAGGCCGCCGCCTCGCCGATGCGATGGCGCGCCAGCCGGGCAGTTTTCCGCCGCTGTACCGTGCGATGGTCGCCGCGGGCGAAACCACCGGCAGCCTGACGACGATCCTTGCGCGGCTTGCCGACCTGCTCGAACGCCAGGCCGAGGTGCGCGGCAAGCTGATCGCTGCGCTTGCTTACCCGATCGTGCTTGCCTTCGTCGCGATCGCCGTCGTTGCGGCGCTGATGATCTTCGTCGTCCCGCGCGTGGTCGAACAATTCACCGACTCCGGCCAGCAACTGCCGTTCCTCACCCGCGCGGTGATCGCCATTTCCAGTTTCGCCGCCAACTGGTGGTGGCTGGTCGCGCTGCTGTTCGCCGCCGCGGTCTTCGGCTGGGTGACCGCGATGCGCCGCCCGGCGTTCAAGGCCCGGATCGATGCGCGGCTGCTGCGTCTGCCGCTCCTCGGCCGCCTGCTCCGCGATCTTCACGCGGCGCGCTTCGCGCGTACCCTGTCAACGATGGTGTCGAGCCGCCTGCCGCTCGTCGAGGGGCTACGCCTGACCGTGCCGACGATCCGCAACGCCGCGCTGGCGGGCGCGACCGCGACGATCGTCGACCAGGTGCGCGCCGGCGGCGGTCTGTCGGCCGCGCTGCGCGACGCCGGGGTGTTCCCGCCCTTGCTCGTCTATATGACCGCCAGCGGCGAAAGCGCCGGGCGGCTCGAGCAGATGCTCGAGCGCGCCGCGGATTATCTCGAACGCGAATTCGACCGTTTTACCGCCGCCTCGATGGCGCTTCTCGAACCTGTCATAATTGTCGTTATGGGGTCGTGCGTCGCCCTCATCATCCTCGCCATCCTGCTGCCGATCCTCCAGTTGCAGAACCTTGCCGGATTATAATAATGTCGCTCATGCAGCTTTTCATTCGCCTGATGCTCGATCCCTCGCGCCCGCCCGTCGACCGGCGCCGCAAAAGGGACGAGCGCGGTTTCACTCTGACAGAGATGATGGTGGTGATCTTCATCATCGGGCTTTTGTCTGCGGTGGTGATGCTCAACGTATTTTCAAGCAAAGACAAAGCGATGGTGACCACCGCGAAAGCCAATATCGCGACTATCGAGAATGCTCTGGAATTGTACAAGCTCGATAACTTTACCTATCCGAGTACGGCAGACGGTTTGAACGCTTTGGTTTCGCCGCCGCCCTCGATTGCGCAACCAGAGCGTTACGCTCGGGGTGGATACATCAAGAAGCTTCCGTCCGATCCTTGGGGACGTCCATATCAATATCAAATGCCGGCCTCTAACGGCCAGGCGTTCGATGTCTTTTCGTTCGGCGCCGACGGCGCGCCTGGCGGGACCGACGACAATGCGGATATCCACGGTGGAGCGAACTAGGGCGCCGAAGACCCGGGCGAACGGCTTCACCCTCGTTGAGCTGATGGTCGTGCTCGCCATCATGGCGCTCGCCGCGACTGCGGTGGTACTCACCATCCCCGGCGAGGAGCGCAATGTGCGCAGCGAAGCCGACCGGCTCGCCGCGCGGCTCGCCGCCGCGCGCGACGTCGCCGTGATCGAGGGACGCAGCGTTTCGGTCAATTTCGCGCCGTCGGGTTACGGTTTCGAACGGCGGATCGCGGGCGAGTGGCAGCCGCTGCCCGGCCGTTCGTTCGACCGGCGCAACTGGCCCTCCGACGTCCGGTTCGCCGCAGGCAACGGGCAGGGCGCGGCGCGCATATTGTTCGACCGCGTCGGCACCAGCCCGACCCCGCAGGCGATCGTGCTGAGCGGCGGCGACGCGCGCGAGGTCGTGCGCGTCTCGGCGACCGGGGAGGTCAGCCGTGGCGAATGAGCGCGAAAGCGGTTTCACCCTGCTCGAAATGCTGGTCGCGCTCAGCATCATCAGCATCGCTGCGCTGACCCTCGTGCGCCTCGACGCCTTTGCGGTGCGCACCGCCGGCGACCTCGACGAGACCACCATCGCGGGCATCGTCGCGCAGAATCGCGCGGTCGAATTGTGGACCGACCCCGCGCCGCCGACGATCGGCAACAGCGCGACCGGGGTTTCCAATGCCGGGCGCAACTGGCGCGTCGAACAGCGTGTCGCGAAGACCGCCGACGACAGCCTGCTGCGCATCGACCTGATCGTCCGCCCCGAAAGCGGGCGCGGGCAGGCGGCGCTGACGATCATCCGGCCGTCGCGATGAAGGACCAGCGCGGCTTCACCCTCGTCGAGATGCTCGTCGCCTTGTCGTTGTTCGCGGCGATCGCCGCGATCGGCGTCGGGCTGCTGCGCAGCAGCATCGATACGCAGGATGCGGTGCAGGACCGGCTGAAGGCGATGGGCGGGGTCAACCGGTTGCGCGCGCTGATGGCCAACGACCTTGCGCAGGCGCTACCGCGTTCGACGCGCGGCCCCTCGGGCGAAACGGTACCCGCCTTTGCCGGCTCCGAAACCGGCTTTGCGCTTGTTCATGGCGGTGCGGCCTCGCTCGACGGCGGCGCGCGTCCGAATATCGAGCGCGTGGCGTATGCGCTCACAGGCGGCGAATGGCGCCGTGCCGTGCAGCCGATGCTCGACGGCACGGCATTGAGCGATGGCGACCGTCTGGTGGACGAAGTGGCCGGTGTCGCCGTTCGCTATCGCGACGAGCAGGGGCAATGGGGCAGCAGCTGGACATCCGATCCCGGCGATCGCCTGCCCCGCGCGGTCGAGGTGCGGTTGACCCGGCAGGGCCGCGCACCACTGGTGATGCTGTTCCTCACCGCGCCCGTACCGCCGCCGCCGCTGCCGCTCGGGACGCCCGTGCCATGAACCGCGGACAATCCGATGAACGCGGCGCCGCGCTGCTCAGCGTGCTGCTGCTCGTCGCGGTGATGGCGGTGATCGCCGCGACCGCGCTCGACCGGCTGACGCTCGCGACGCGGATCGCGGGCAGCGCCGCGACGGTCGATCAGGGCCGCGCCTACAGCTTCGCCGCCGAACAGATCGCGCTGCGCCGCGTCGCCGACCTCGTCGGGCGCGATCCCGCGAAACTCACGCTCGCCGGCGATTGGCTCGGGCGCGACTTCGTCCTGCCGCTGCCGAACGGGCAGGGGACGGCGCGGCTGACCGACGCGAGCAATTGTTTCAACCTCAACAGCCTCGTCGCAGAGACGATCCCGGGCCGCTTCACCCAGCGTCCCGGTGGTACTGGCCAGTTCGCCGAACTGATGACGCTGCTCGGGGTCAACACCGACGAGGCGCGCATGGTGGCCGGCGCGACCGCCGACTGGATCGACAGCGACAGCGTCGACGGCCCGCTCGGCGCCGAGGACGGCGTCTATCGCTCGCTGCCCGGCAGCTATCTTCCCGCCAACCGCAAGATGGCCGATATCAGCGAATTGCGCGCGGTACGCGGGGTGACGCCCAAGCTTTATGCGCGGCTCAAACCCTGGATCTGCGCGCTGCCCGCGACCGACCCGGTCAAGCTCAACATCAACACGCTGGCACCCGAACAGGCGCCGCTCGTCGCGATGCTGTTGCCGGGGCAATTGACCGTCGCCGAGGCACGCGCGGCGCTGGCGGCGCGGCCCGCTGGCGGCTATGGCAGCAGCGTGCGATTCTGGGAATCCGGACCGCTCGCCCGGCTCGATCCGCCCACCGATGTCGCCGAGCAGGCGGGGGTGACGAGCCGCTGGCTGATATTGAAGACCGACGTGACGATGGGGGATGGTTTCTTGACTTCTGTATCGCTGATCGACGCGAACGGCGGTGCGCCATCGGCGGGCCAGATGCCGCCGGTGATCGTGCGGCGCGATTGGGGCGAAACCGGCTGACATGGCGCGCACATTGGTTCTCTGGCTGCCCCCGGCGGCGATGCTCGGCGAGCGGGTCGACGCGGCGTGGCTGCGTGTCGACGACGGCGTGATCGTCGATTCGGGACAGGATGACGGCTGGGTCGACGCTTGGGAAAAGCCGCGGGATGACGAGGGTGACGACCGGCTGATCGCGCTTGCACCCGCCGCCGACGTGCCGCTGCGCTGGCGCCACTATCCCGACGCCGCCCCGGCACAGGCCGCCGCGATCGCGCGCGTCGATACGCTGCGCGACAGCTTGGGCGATGCGGCGCTCTTGCATGTCGTGGCGGGCCAGCCCGCCGACGCGGGGCAGGCGGTGCCCGTCGCGGTGACCACCCACGCCGCGATGGCGGCATGGACCGACTGGCTGAAGGAACAGGGGTTATCCGCCGTCGCGATCATCCCTGCCGCCGCGACCGTGCCGCCGCCCGAGCCCGACAGCCTGTGGTCGGCCGAACTCGGGCGCGAGCAGATTTTGCGCAGCGACGACCGCAGTTTCATCTCCGACCCCGAACTCGACCCGCTGATCGCCGCCGGCCGCCCGATCGCACCGCTCGATGCCGACCGGATGCGCCAGGCGCTGCTGCTCTCGCTCGCCGCGCCGCCGCTCGACCTGCTGACCGGCGCATGGCAGCCGAGGCGGAACTGGGCGATCGATCCGGCGCTGGTCCGGTGGATGAAGCGGCTTGCCGTCGCCCTGCTCGCCGTGACGTTGCTGATCCCGATCATCCATGCGATCCGGCTCAACGCCGACATCGGCCGCGCCGACGGTGCGAGCGTCGCCGCCGCCAAAAAAGCTGGCGTCACCGCCACCGACGCGGCGAGCGCCGAGGCCGAACTCGACCGGCGCCTCGCGGCTGCGGGCGGCGGGCCGCTCGCTTTCTCGGTTCCCGCGTCGGCGCTCTATGATGCGATGCGCGACACACCGGGGGTGGCGCTCAAGAGCCTGTCGCACCGCACCGACGGCACGCTGTCGACGACGCTCGCGGCGCCGCGCACCGAGGACCTGAACGCCGTGCTGCTGGCGCTGCAGGCGCGTGGCTACAAGATCACCGCGCAGCCGATGGCCGGAACCGACGGCAACCAGATGGCGAACATTACTGTGAGGGCCGTGCCATGATCGAGCGGATCGCCAACTGGTGGCAGGGTATGTCGCGCCGCGAACGCTGGATGGTCGGCGTTGCCGGGGTGCTGACGCTGGCGGTTTTCATCTGGCTGCTGGGCCGCCCGGCCTATGCCGCCTTCACCAATCTCGAGGCCGACCATCGCGCCGCGATCGAGCGGCAGGGTCGCGTCGCGGCGAAGGTGCAATTGCTCGCGCAGCGTCCGGCATCCTCGGCCGCTGCCGCGAATGACGCGGTCGCGATCGACCAGTTTCTCACCCAGTCGGCGGGCGAGATCGGGCTGACGCTCGACCGCAATGAAGCGCGCGGGCAGGGGCAGGCGACGATCGCGATCGCCACCGCGCGCGCGCCGGTGCTCGCCGACTGGCTCGCTTCATTGGAAACGCAGGGCTTCGTTGTCGACCAGCTGACGATCACCCCGGCCGCCGACGGCACCGTCGGCATGACCGCCGAACTGCGGCGGGGGAGCAAATGATGCGCCGCCGGGTCATCCTCGCCGCCGTCCTGATCATTCTGATCCTGATTATCGCGACCTTCCCGATGCGCCTCGCGCTCGCGATGGCGGGCGCCGAAAAGTCGGGGCTGACCGCGCGCGAGGTCAATGGTTCGGTCTGGGCGGGTGAATTGATCGAAGCGCGCCTCGGCGCCTTGCCGCTCGGCAATGTCCGGGCCAGCCTGTCGCCGCTGGCCCTGCTCGGCGGCGATGTCGAGCTGGCTTTCAGTCGGCCCGATGCGCGGCTCGGCGAACTCGCGGGGCGTCTCCATGGCAGCACCCCGCGCGGCCTTTCGGACCTCAGCGGCACGACCTCGCTCTCGGGCGGCCTCGGCCTCGTTCCGGTCGACAGCCTGCGCTTCGAGGGTGCCGCGGTACGGTTCGACGATCGCGGGCGCTGCGTCTCGGCGAGCGGGCGCATCCAGCTTAGCGTCGGCACCTCGATCGCCGGGCTCGACCTGACGCGCGGCCTTACGGGGCCGCTGCGCTGCGTCGAGGGCCGCGCACAGGCGGCGCTCGCCAGCCAGTCCGGCATGGAGCGACTGACGCTCGGCTTCGACGGTAGCGGCGCCTGGCGTGCCGAGTTTGCGATCACCGCCGATGACCCGGTGATGGCGTCGGCGCTGTCGGCGATCGGTTTTCGCGCCGGCAGCAACGGCTTCGTGCTGGTCAGTTCGGGCCGTTTCTGACCGATGACGGCGGCGCTTGACGCCTTGCCCTTTGGTGCGGGCGTCGGCCTCGCGGCGTTGCTTGGGCTGGTCCTCGGCAGCTTTATCGCGACCCTGGTGCTGCGCTGGCCCGACGGGCGGTCGCTGCTGGGGCGCTCCCACTGTGACGGCTGCGAGCGCGCCCTCGGTCCGCTCGATCTCGTCCCGCTTGTCTCGGCGCTCGTTCAGCGCGGCCGTTGCCGGGCATGCGGCGCGCGGATCGATCCCTTTCATATGCAGGTCGAGCTGGCATCGGGCCTGATCGGCGCGCTGGCGCTGACGATCATGCCCGGCATCGCGGGGTGGCTCTGGGCGCTGTTCGGCTGGCTGCTGCTGCCGCTCGCCTTGCTCGACGCGCGGCATATGTGGCTGCCCGACCGGCTCAATGCGGTGCTGGCCATCGCCGGGCTGCTGCTCGCCGGGCCGTTGCTCGACACGGTGCTGCTCGACCGCTGGATCGGTGCGGTCGCGGGCGGGGTGCTGCTCGCGCTCGTCGCGCTCGCCTATCGGCGCGGGCGCGGGCAGGACGGCATGGGCGGCGGCGACCCCAAGCTGGTCGCCGCGATCGGCTGCTGGATCGGCTGGCAGGCGCTGCCGCTGATGCTGCTGCTCGCCAGCGTCGGCGGCATGGTCTGGGCGCTGACCACGCAAAAGAAAGGGGACCAGCCGCTGGCGTTGCGACAGGTCCCCTTCGGTCTCTTTGCCACTGTCGCCGCCTGGGCGACGGTGCCGCTGTGGCCGTTGCTTAGCGCTGGATGACCACGGTCACCGCACGGCGGTTCTTCGCATAGGCTTCCTCGGTCGACGCGGTGTCGGCCGGGCGTTCCTTGCCATAGCTGATCACCTCGATCCGCGACGGATCGACGCCCAGCGAGGCGAGATAATTCTTCGCGGCATTTGCACGGCGTTCGCCGAGCGCGATGTTGTAATCGCGGGTGCCGCGCTCGTCGGCATGGCCTTCGAGCAGGACGCGAACCGCCGAATTGCGCTGCAGCCATTGGGCCTGATTGCTCAGCGTCGCCTGGTCCTCGGCATCGACATTATACTGGTCGAAACCAAAGAAGATGCGGTCGGACGAAACGCTGTTCAGGAAGTCCTGCTGCGAACCCGGGATCACGGCATTGCCGCCGCCCGAATTGCCGCCGCTGCCGTCGTCGATGCCGTCGGGGTTGGGAGGCAGAACCTCGGGTGCCTTTTTCGAGCAAGCGCCCACGGCGAGCATTGCGATCGCGGCGATCATGGCGGTGGTTTTCCGTATCGTCATGTTGTCGTCCCTTTCGTGTTAATCCGGATGGTCCTGTTCATGTTGAGATTAACCCATGTTGAACCTGTGGGTTCAACCCGAGGCTGCAACATTGGTTCCGCCGCGCATTTGGTGCGGATTGGCCGATTACGGCAGCACGGGTCCCCAACTCGGGTCCGACCCGTCCTGCGGAGTCTGCAGCTTGCGCATGTTCACGCCGGTCAGGTCGACCTGCCACAGGCTCGACTTGCCGGAGGCGCCGCGCGAGGTACGGAAGAATTGCAGCACGCGGCCGTTCGGCGACCAGGTCGGCGCCTCGTCCTGCCAGTCGTTGGTCAGCAGGCGTTCGCCGCCCCCCGACGGGGTCATCACCCCGATGCGGAATTCGCCGCCGCCCATCTTGGTAAAGGCGATCAAATCGCCGCGCGGCGACCATTCGGGGGTGGCATAGCGCCCGCCGCCGAAACTGATCCGCTGCTGGTTCGACCCGTCGATGTTCATCGTATAGACCTGCTGGCCGCCCGACCGGTCGCTTTCGAACACGATCTTCTTGCCGTCGGGCGAGAAGCTGCCGCCGACGTCGATGCCGGGGTTGTTGGTCAGCCGCACCGGCGTGCCGCCGTTCGCCGAGATGCGATAGATGTCGGTATTGCCACCGGTCGCCATCGAGAAGAGAATCTGCGTGCCGTCGGGCGACCAACGCGGCGCGAAGGTCGCGTTGCGGCTTTCGGTGACGAGCTTTTGCGTGCCCGCCGCCACGTCATAGATGAACACCCGGACGCGGTCGTTCAGATAGCTGACATAGACGATCTTTTGGTAGTCGGGCGAGAAGCGCGGGGAGATCGCGAGCGCCTGACCGTTGGTGATGAAACGGTGGTTGCCGCCATCCGAATCCATGATCGCGAGGCGCTTGATGCGGTTTCCCTTGGGGCCGCTCTCGGCAATATAGGCGACGCGGCTGTCGAAGAAGGGCGCCTCGCCCGACAGCCGCGAATAGATGGCGTCGGCGCATTTATGCGCGGCGCGGCGCCAGTCGCTCGGCTGGATTTCGAACCCCTGCCGCACCAACTCGCTGCCGAGGTCGGTGTCATAAAGATAGCAGCCGACGATCAGTCCGCCGGTGCTGTTGGTGCGCACGAAGCCGTGGACGACATTCTCTGCATTGCGGGCCTGCCAGTCGGCAAAGCGCGGCGCGGTAACCTCGGCCATCGTAATCGCGCGGACGCTGCCCGGGCCGAGCGGCGCATAGAGGCCGCTGCGCTCAAGATCGGCGGCGATCACTTCGGCGATCTGGCGACCGAGGCTGTCGGTGCGCAGGCCCGCAACGGTGGTCACTGCGGGCGTGGCGAGCGCGGGAACCGCGATGACCGTGCGATCCTGCGACAGCGTGCCTTCGATCGTTTCGCGCGGTTCGGACGGTGCCGGCGTGGCGGGCGGTGTCGGAGCGACCTGCGCCATGGCGGGGGAAGCAGCGAGGGCCAGCACGAGGGCGAAGGCGGTGGAACGGAGGATCATGTCACTTACCTCTTGATGAAATCGAGCGTGTAATTTTGCCAGAAGCTGTAATTTTCTTCGGGCAGGTCGAAGGGAGCGGCCAATTCCACCGCGCGCTTGGCGCATTCCTGATGACGCTGGACCTGAAACTTGTTGCTGTCGTTTTCGCCGGTCGTGGTCACGCTGGTAAACCCGGCGAGCGCCCCGGATGCGGTCAATCGAAACTTCACCACGGTCTTCAATTGATCGACATCGACCCCCGACACGCGGCAACCGTTCCAGCGCGGCGCGACTGCCGCCTTGATGCTGACATCGATCGACCGGCGGACTTCGGCCGCGGTCTTGGCGGCCGGGGCGCCTTTGCTGGGTGCCTTGGTCTGTTCGCGGCCCAGCCCGTCGGTGATGCCATCGAGCCGCCCGGTCGGGCGGGCGCCGGACTTTGTGGCGGGCGCCTTGGGCGCGGCCTTTGGCGGTGCTTTGGCCACCGCCGGCGGGGTCTTTTTGGGCAGCGCTGGGACCGGGCGCGCGACCTGTTTGGGGGTTGGTGCGGGGGTCGGGCGCACGACCGGTTCGGGCAGCGGCGGCGCGGGTGTAGGCAGTGGCTCGGGCGCGGCGATATCGACGGCATCCTCCTCGCCCAATCGCGCGGCGGGTGGCGTGTCACTAAGCACCGGCGCGCTCGATTCGGTCGCGGTCTCGGCGATCAGATCGACCTCCATCGGCGGATTGTCGAAGCGCCGCTCGCCCGCGGTCCATTGCACTGAAAGCAGGCCGATGATCAGGACGTGCGCGATCACCGCGATGGCGATGCCGCGTGCCTCATTGCCCTTCATTGCCCGTGTCGCCGCCATGATGTCAGCCTATGGAGCCGTGCCTGAACCGTCGGTGACCGCAGGCGCTGGGCCTTCGGACCCGCCCTCCGATCCCGTGGTCACCAGCGCGATGCGGGTCAGCCCGGCGCGGTTGAGTTCGCCCATCACGCGCATGACGCGGCCGTAATCGAGCCCCTTGTCGGCGCGCAGCATGATCTGCTGCGGCCGCTCGCCTTCTTTCTGCGCCGCCGCGATCGCGTCGAGCCGTGCGGGCAGCTCGGCCTCAGGCACGACTTCCTCGCCGATATAGATGGTGTCGTCGCCGTTGATCGACAGCTGCACCGGCTCCTGCTCCTCGGTCTCGACCGGTTTGGCCCGGCTTTCGGGCAGATCGACGGGGACGGCGGAGGCGAGCAACGGCGCGGTGATCATGAAGATGATCAGCAGCACCAGCATGACGTCGACCAGCGGCGTGACGTTAATTTCGGACATCGGCGCGCGGCGCCCGCTGCGTCCGCGCCGCCCGGTGGCTCCGCCCGAGGGACCCGACATTGCCATTAGGCTTCGACCTCGAGCTCGCGGCTGAATGTCGCGTGCAGCCCGTCGGCAAAACGGCCGAGCCGCGATTCGAGCCGGTTCAGACGCTGCGAGAAGCTGTTGTAGGCGATGACCGCCGGGATCGCCGCGAACAGGCCGATCGCGGTCGCGAACAGCGCCTCGGCGATGCCCGGGGCCACGACATCAAGGCTGCTCTTGTTCTGCGCCGCGATCTCGGTGAAGGCGCGCATGATGCCCCACACGGTACCGAACAGGCCCACAAAAGGCGCGACCGAGCCGATGGTGGCGAGCACGCCGATCTTGTCCGCCAGCTTGTCGACTTCGCCCGCGACGGCGGCGTTCATCGCAATGCCCAGTCGCTCGCGGGTGCCGTCGCGGTCGACGCTCTTGCCCGCGGTCGAACGGCGCCATTCCGAAATCCCGGCGCCGAGTACTTTCGCGCTGGGCAGTTCCTCTCGGCCATTCTCGTCATAGAATTTGTCGATATTGCCCGCGCGCCAGAAATCGCGCTCGAACCGTTCGGACGCCTTCATCATCTTGCTGACGCCGCGGCCGTGGGTGGCGATCACCGTCCAGACATAGATGGACGCCGCAAGCAGGCCGATCATCACGCCCTTGACGACCCAGTCGGCCTGCAGGAACAGCGCGATCGGGGACAGCGTCGCCGCGTCGGCGGCCAGCGAAATATTGTTCAGCAAGGGAAATTCTCTCCATTCATGATGGCGGTGAAGCGCTGGACCCAATCGCCGGGCTGGCGGCGGGGACGGCCGGCTGGGGACAGGAAGGCCGCAGTGACACGCCCCTCGGTAAGCGTGTCGGAGCTTAACGCATCCTGACCGCGAAGGATGCGCTGCGCGATGATCACGCTCGCCCCGCGCACCGCCTCGACGGTGCTGACGACGAGCAGATCGTCGTCGAGTTTCGCGGGGGCACGATATTTGATGGCCAGGTCGGTGACCGCCCAGGCGCCTTCGCCGCCCTCCATCGCTGCGCGCTGGTCGATGCCGGCAAGGCGCAGCATGTCCGACCGCGCGCGCTCCATATAGCGCAGATAATTGGCGTGATAGACGATCCCCGACAGGTCGGTGTCCTCGAAATAGACGCGCGCACGGTAATGATGCGCGGCCCCGACAAAGGCGCCGGGGACGAAGGGGGGCGGGGCGTCGCTCATCTGGTTAACCGATAGCGATGCTTCGACTCGTCGCAAACCCCTGATCAACGGTTCGTCGCGCGATAATGCCGCTTGGTGGAAGAAAGTGGCGGATTTCCGCCTATTTTCCTTGGTCGAAGAGGCCGTCCTGGGCGCCCGCAGGCGGATTGAGCCCGAGATGTTTCCACGCGCTGGCGTTCATCATGCGGCCGCGTGCGGTGCGCGCGATCAGCCCGATCTGCAGCAGATAGGGCTCGATGACGTCCTCGATCGTGTCGCGGGGCTCGCTGAGACCTGCCGCCAGCGTTTCGACCCCGACCGGGCCGCCGCGATAAATATCCGCGATCATAAGGAGATAGCGCCGATCCATCGCGTCGAGCCCGAGTGCGTCGACTTCGAGCCGGTTGAGCGCGGCGTCGGCCGCTTTCGCATCGACGATCGCGTGTCCGGCAACGGTCGCGAAGTCGCGGACGCGGCGGAGCAGGCGGCCGGCAATGCGCGGGGTGCCGCGCGCGCGGCGCGCGATTTCGAGCGCGCCGTCGGGCGCGAGCGGCAGCGCGAGCAGCCGCGCGGCGCGCGTGATCACCTGTTCGAGTTCGCCATGGGTGTAGAAATTGAGCCGCACCGGGATGCCGAACCGGTCGCGCAGCGGCGTCGTCAGCAGGCCTTGCCGCGTCGTCGCGCCGACGAGAGTGAATTTGGGGAGGTCGATGCGCACGCTGCGCGCCGACGGCCCCTCGCCGATCATGATGTCGAGCGCGCGGTCCTCCATCGCGGGATAGAGGATTTCCTCGACCGCGGGCGACAGGCGGTGAATCTCGTCGATGAACAGCACGTCGCCATCCTCGAGGTTGGTGAGCAAGGCGGCGAGGTCGCCGGCCTTGGCGATCACCGGGCCGCTGGTCGATCGGAAACCGACGCCGAGCTCGCGCGCGACAATCTGCGCCAGCGTCGTCTTGCCGAGCCCCGGCGGGCCGAAGAACAGCACATGGTCGAGCGCATCGCCGCGCGATTTCGCGGCCTCTACGAAGATGCGCAGATTCTCGCGCGCCGCAGCCTGACCGACGAACTCGGCGAGCGTCTTGGGGCGTAGCGCGGCGTCGGCGTCCTCGGGGGTGCGCTGCGGGGTGGTGAGATCGGTCACGGTGTCGCCTTATACCTTCTCCCTCGGAGGGAGAAGGATACGAAGCCTTGCCGCTGAAAGCGGCTAGGCGAAGTTGGATGAGGGGGTTCGGCGGTGCGGACTCGCGATGACGGTGATCCCCTCACCCAGCTTCGACTAGGCTGCTGCGCAGCCAAGTCTGCGCAACCCTCGCCCGACGGGAGAGCGGAAAGGAGGTCGCGGCGGTCAATCATAATGATCGATGCCTTCGCCGGTGATCGAAACCCAAGGCTCCTTGCGCTCCTCATAGACCGAATAGTCGGGGACGAAGCCGTGGCCGGACTCGAAATTGCCGAGCGGGATGGCATAGGCGTCATGATAGGGCCGTGCGCGGTACCAGACCTGTGCGCCGCAGGTGGGGCAGAAGAAGAAGTCGGCGGTGTTGCCACTGTCGCCGGTATATTGCCACATCTTCGCTTCGCCCTCGGTACGGACCTGGTCCTCTGGGAAACGGACCTGCGCGGCGAAGGCGCTGCCGCTGCGCGCCTTGCACTCGCGGCAGTGGCACACCGACACGCGGATCGGCTCGCCGGTGCAGGCGATGCGGAGCTGGCCGCAACGGCAGGAGGCGTGGCGGGTGGGTTCAGTCATCGTCGCCGAACCAGCGAATCCTGTTTCGAAACTTGCCTTCGACGGGAAGGCCGACCCGATCACGGGCGGGCAGCACCCTCAGCCTTTCCATGACCAAGGCGCAGGTGCGCGTATCCAGCGACGCGTTTCCGCTCGACAGGGTAATCGTACAGTCCCGAAGCACTCCCTCCGAATCTGCAGTCACTTCGAAACCCACCATGCCCGAAGGCATCTTCGCTTTAGGGTCGTCGAACAGGTCCGCTCCCTTGATAGGGAAGCTTCCCTTCTGTCGAACCGGCTCAGCCAAATATGGCGTCAAATTGCCGAAGGCATCCTTTGTACATGCGTGTTTCAAAATGCGTTCGAATTCGGTGCCCAAGGCAAAGCTATCGACCAGCAGGCCGGCGTCATCGTGATATTCGATCAGCGTTCGATCGCCGTAGAAGAGGGAGTCCTTTAGCGTCACCGTGGTGCCTGCATCGCGCGCGACGGTTTCGATTTTCTCGCACTTCCGGTCGCACCATCGGCCCGAACTTCGATCGATCTGATAGTGTATGGTTTGAGCGCCGAATTTTGGTTCGCCATTCTCTTCGATCGGCGCGCACTCCAAGTCAAAACTTTGCGCATGCGCGGTCGTGGGGACCGCGGGGATCGTTAGCAGCCAGCTCAAAGCCAACGAAGTTCGCGAGCTCTTCATGATCATTTGGCTGCTTTCTGGAGAGCCACGCGAACTAGTGCATCCAAGCTCGCACCCGCGCCCAATTCCTCGTTCGCCGCCGCGACCGCGGCGCTTGCTTCGCCGGGTTTGAAGCCGAGCCCGGTGAGGGCTGTGACAGCGTCGCCGAGGGGGCCGGAGGTGGTGCCCCTGGCCGGACTCGAACCAGCAATGCCGCCGAGCGCGCCCGCCTTGTCTTTCAACTCATGCGTAATCCGCTGCGCCAGTTTCGGGCCGACGCCGTTGGCGCGGGCGATCATTGCGCTGTCGCCGCTGGCGAGCGCGCGCTGGAGGTCGGCGACTTCGAGCGCCGAGAGGATCGCGAGCGCGACCTTGGCGCCGACGCCCTGGACGCTGGTGAGCAGGCGGAACCAGTCGCGTTCCTCGGCGCGCGCGAAGCCGAGCAGGCGGAGGAAATCCTCGCCGACGAGCATTTCGGTGTGGATGGTGACGTCGCCGCCGACCGCGCCGAGCGCGTCGAGGGTGCGCGCCGAGGCCTCGACCAGATAGCCGACGCCGCCGACGTCGATCACCGCATGGCCTGCGCCGCTGCTGTCGAGCCGTCCGGTGAGTTTTGCGATCATTTCGCTGTGCTAGCCCGGCGGGAATGAAAAGGGAACAGGGAAGGAAAAAGGGGGCTCACGCAAAGGCGCGAAGGCGCGAAGAGATTTGCCTTGGTCCAGAAAAGCGACTTGCCACATCATAGTCACCCAGACTCTGTTTGGCGATCATGCCCTTGGCATCCGTAGGCTTCATCACTCCATCATTGCTTCGCTTCGCTCGCAATGACGTGATTACGGATGCAAACGGGATAAACGCCGACTTGTTTCAGGGGCCGTGGCCTGTCGTTTCCTTCGGCGCGGCACTGGATTTGCGTTCAGGCCATGGATGCTGAAACAAGTTCAGCATGACGAATGGAGGAGAGATCGAGACAATTTCTCCGCGTCTTCGCGTGAAATATCAAAAGCGCGGCCGGTGGTTCGCGTGGCAGATCGCCACCGCGAGCGCGTCTGCGGCATCGGCCCCCGCGACCTTGGCGCCCGGCAGCAGCACGCGCAGCATTGCTTGCACCTGTTCCTTCGCCGCGCCGCCGGTGCCGACGATCGCCTTCTTGACGAGGCGCGGAGCATATTCGCCGACCGTCAGCCCGGCGCGCGCGCAGCCGAGGAGGGCGACGCCGCGGGCGTGGGCGAGTTTCAGGGTCGATTGCGGGTTGTCGTTGACGAAGACCTCTTCGACCGCGGCCTGGCTTGGCGCATGGTCGGCGATCACCGCCGCGAGCGCCGTGTCGAGATGGGCGAGGCGGTCGGGCAGGGGGGCCTTGGCGTCGGTCTTGATCTGGCCGTTCGCGATATGGCTGATCCGGCTGCCCTCGACACGGATCACGCCCCAGCCGGTGCAGCTGAGCGAGGGGTCGAGGCCGAGGATGATCATGGTGACCCGTTCGTGTCGAGCGACGTCGAGACACCCAGACGGCGTGCGCGTCCGATGGGCATCTCGACGTCGCTCGATGCGAACGGGTTTTGGCGTTTAGCCAAGCTTTTCCATCACCTCGTCGGCGATGTCGTAGTTGCCCCACACGGTCTGGACGTCGTCGTCGTCGTCGAGGGTGTCGATCAGCTTGAACAGCGTTTGCGCGATGCTTTCGTCGGTGACGTCGCTCTTCAGCGTCGGGCGCCAGGCGAGCTTGACGCCTTCGGCTTCGCCGAGCTTGGCTTCGAGGGCCTTGGCGACTTCGTGCAGCCCGTCGACGTCGGTCCAGATGTCGTGGCCGTCCTCGGACGATTCGACATCGTTGGCGCCGGCATCGAGCGCGGCTTCGAACACGGTGTCGGCATCGCCCGCGGTCGCGGGATAGCTGATCAGGCCGAGGCGGTCGAAGCCGTGCGATACGCTGCCCGAGGTGCCGAGGTTACCGCCGTTCTTGGAAAAGGCGGTGCGGACGTTGGTCGCGGTGCGGTTGCGGTTGTCGGTCAGCGCCTCGACGATCAGCGACACGCCGCCCGGGCCATAGCCCTCGTAACGCATTTCTTCGTAATTATCGCCGTCGTTGCCTGCGGCCTTGTCGATCGAACGCTGGATATTGTCCTTGGGCACCGACTGCGCCTTGGCGGCGTTGATCGCGGCGCGCAGGCGGGCATTCGCGTCGGGATCGGGCAGGCCCATTTTCGCCGCGACGGTGATTTCGCGGCAGAGCTTGGAAAAGAGCGAGCTGCGCTTCTTGTCCTGCGCGCCCTTGCGGTACATGATGTTCTTATATTTGCTATGGCCGGCCATCGCCGTCCTCCATATGGTTTTGGGATGTGGGCGCCGCCCTAGCGCGGGCGCGGCGGGCAGACAACCGGTGCATCGTCAGAGGACGACCGCGGTCCCCGACGCGCTGACCATCAGCATCGACCCATTCTGGCCGAGCACCTCATAGTCGAGGTCGACGCCGATCACCGCATTGCCGCCGAGCTTGGCGGCCTCGGCCTCCATCTCGCCCAGCGCTTCCTTGCGGGCGCGGGCGAGGACGTCCTCATATTTGCCCGAGCGGCCGCCGACGATGTCGGTGATGCTGGCGAACAGGTCGCGGAACAGATTGGCGCCGACGATCACTTCGCCGGTGACGATGCCCAGATATTCGCGGACCGGGCGGCCCTCGACGGCGTTGGTGGTGGTGCTGAACATCGTCACTCTCTCCTGATCTGAATGTGGGCGTCAGTCGATGCCGAGCGCCGATTTATACACGTCGAGGATCGCTTCCATTTCCTTGCGGTCGTGGACCGGCAATTTGCGCAGGCGGACGATCTGGCGCATGATTTTCGGGTCGTAACCTTGCGATTTCGACTCATTATAGGTGTCGCGGATATCGTCGGCGATGCCCTTTTTCTCTTCTTCCAGCCGCTCGATACGCTCGATGAACAGGCGCAGTTGCTGGTCGGACACGGTGGCTTCGCTCATTTTGGACTCCGGTGATGGGGATGGTGGGACGCGAGAATCGCGCTTGGCGCGTCCCTAGCGAGGTCAGGGATTCTTCGCCATGCTTTCTTCCATCCGCCGGAGTTGTTCGGGGGTCGCGGCGGTGTGGTGGAGCGCCTTCCACTCGGCGGTCGGCATGCCGTGGACGATCGCGCGGCCATCCTGCTTGTCGATGCCGCCGGCCTCGGCGATCCAGTCGCCGAGACAGTTGCGGCAGAAGCCCGCGAGGCCCATCAGGTCGATGTTCGCGGCGTCGCTGCGATGCTGGAGCAAACGGACGAGGCGGCGAAAGGCCGCGGCGGCGACGGCATCGTCGAGCGTGTCGAGCGCGTCGTTCGGAACATTCTGGTCTTCGCTGCACGACATGATCGTTTCTCCACTGGGCCGGTTCGGGGCGATGAATAGCTATACGCGGCTTGCCTTGGCCGCCGCAACGCGCCTAGGCAAGCGGCCGACATTCACCCCCAGATTTTTGACCGGAGCACCCCGTGGTCCAGAGCTTCACTCCCCGCCAGCGCAAGGTGCGCATCCTCGCGACGCTTGGCCCCGCCAGCGCGACGCCCGACATGATCGCCGAACTGCACCGTGCCGGTGCCGACGCCTTTCGCGTCAACATGAGCCACGGCGATCATGAAGGCCATGCGAAGGTGATCGCCGCGATCCGCGCGCTGGAGAAGGATACCGGCCGCCCGACGACGATCCTCGTCGATCTGCAGGGGCCGAAGCTGCGCGTCGGGAGCTTTGCGGGTGGCCCGGTCGAACTGGTCAAGGGCAAACCCTTCGCGCTCGACACCGACAAGGCGCCAGGCGACGCGACGCGGGTGCATTTGCCGCATCCCGAATTGTTCGCGGCGCTCGAAGCCGGAACCCGGCTGCTGATCGACGACGGCAAGCTGGTGCTGCGCGTGCAGGCGGTGTCACCGACACGGATCGACACGGTCGTCGAGGTCGGGGGGAAGATTTCGGATCGCAAGGGTGTCAATGTTCCCGACGTCGTCGTGCCGCTCGCGGCGCTGACCGAAAAGGACCGCCGCGACCTGACATTCGCGCTCGAACAGCATGTCGACTGGATCGCTTTGTCGTTCGTCCAGCGGCCCGAGGACGTCGCCGAGGCGCGGACGCTGATCGGCGGCAAGGCGGCGCTGCTGGTGAAATTCGAAAAGCCGTCGGGGGTCCAGCGGATCGAGGAGATCCTCGAGCTTGCCGACGCCGCGATGGTCGCGCGCGGCGACCTGGGGGTCGAATTGCCACCTGAAGCCGTTCCGCCGCTGCAAAAGCGCATCGTCGCGACCGCGCGGCGGATGGGCAAGCCGGTGGTCGTCGCGACGCAGATGCTCGAATCGATGATCACCTCACCCTCGCCGACGCGCGCCGAGGTGTCCGATGTTGCGACCGCGATCTATGACGGCGCCGACGCGATCATGCTGTCGGCCGAGACCGCGGCGGGCGCCTGGCCGGTCGAGGCGGTGACGATGATGGATTCGATCGCGCGCTCGGTCGAAAGCGATCCCGATTATTTCCGCCGCCTGCATTTCACCGAGACGTTGCCCGACGCGACGACCGCCGATGCGCTGGCGGAAGCGGCGGGGAGCATCATCGCGACGATCGCCGCCGATGCGATCATCTGTTTCACCGCGTCGGGTTCGACCGCGCGCCGCGTCGCGCGCGAGCGGCCGAATGCGCCGCTGCTCGTGCTGACCCCGAAGAAAGAGGCGGCGCGGCGGCTCGGGCTGCTGTGGGGCGCGCATGCGGTACCGACGAAGGACATCGGCAGCTTCGAGGAGATGATCGCCAAGGGCAAGCGCATGGCGCTGCGCCACGGCATCGGCCGGCCCGGTGCGAAGCTGGTGATGATGGCGGGGGTGCCGTTCGGGACCCCGGGGTCGACCAATGTGCTGCATGTCGCGACGCTGACCGGCGATGAATTGCGCGGTTACAGCTGAGGGTTGATTCAGTCCGGCACAGATGTGCCGGACAGGCACAATTTTTATCGGTCGGACCCGCGTGCGGACGGTCGAAATTGGTAAATCCTCTTTGCACCATCGGCGCGGCGCGGCATAACCCCCTGCATCAACGCGTCGGGGGGCCTTGCGTCGGGGCCTGCTGCGCCAGTTTCGGAGATGAAGCCCGCGTGTCCGCCCCGTTCCGATTCCCGCGCTTTTTTGTCACCAGCCCGGCGCCTTGCCCGTATCTGGCGGGCAAGACCGAGCGCAAGGTGTTCACCGAACTCAGCGGCCACAGCGCGGGCGAACTCAACGACGCGCTCGGCCGCATCGGCTTTCGTCGCAGCCAGTCGGTCGCCTATCGCCCGAGCTGTTCGGATTGCGCCGCGTGCGTGTCGGTGCGCGTGTGCGCCGGCGAATTCGCGCCGAACACGTCGCATAAGCGCAATGTGCGCCGCAACGGCGACATCGTCGCGACCGCCTGCAAGCCCTGGGCGACCGAGGAACAATATGCGCTGCTCCGCGCCTATCTCGCCTCACGCCATCCCAATGGCGGCATGGCCGACATGGACGAACAGGATTTCGCCGACATGGTCGAACAGACCCCGGTCGACTCCTATCTGATCGAATATCGCGAACCGACGGTCGACGGCGTGCGCGGGCGGCTGATCGGATGCTGCCTCACCGACCGGCAGAGCGACGGCTTGTCGATGATCTACAGCTTCTTCGATGCGTCGCACCCGCTGCGCGAGGGACTCGGCACGTACATCATCCTCGACCATGTCCAGCGCGCAGCGCAGGCGGGGCTGGCCTATGTCTATCTTGGCTATTGGATCGAGGGGTCAGCGCGCATGGCGTATAAGGCGCGCTTCCGGCCGCTCGAAAAGCTTGGCCCCGAGGGCTGGTCGCGATTCGAGCCGGTCGCGTCGGACCGTATCGCCGCGCAGTTCGAACTCGCCTGACACGCGGCGTTTTTGGCGTGGTCGGGGCGCTGTTGCGAACGGCTCGCAGCAGCCAGAAACTGGACGTTCGCCGGTTGACCTTTCCCCGCTTTCAAGGGCATAGCTTGACGCCCAGGACATAAGTCCGGGTCGCATCCATATTGTACTCGCCGGGGGGCTGGCGACAGGGGGACAGGGATGCCCGTGCGCAGGTTTGTGAGCATCACGGCGACAAGGTCGGGCGGCGTATCGCGCGGCTGGCGGACGCGCGCATGAGCGAGTCGGTCCCCAATGTCGTAAGGGTCGCGATCATCGGGTCGGGTCCCGCGGGGCTGAGCGCCGCGTCGCGCGCCGGACAGCTTGGCCTGTCGCACATCCTGCTCGAAAAGACCGATCACCTTTCCGACACCATCTTCAAATATCAGAAGGGCAAGCGCGTGCTGGCGACGCCCGAGCGGCTCGACCTCAGGTCCGACTGCCGCTTCGCCGAGGGCGCGCGCGAATATATCCTCGGCAACTGGGACGAGGATGCCGCGAACAACAAGGTCCAGGTCGCCTATCATGCCGAAGTCGCCGAGGTGACCGGGCAAAAGGGCGCGTTCGCGATCAAGACCGCCAAGGGTGACGTGTTTCACGCCGAAAACATCATCCTCGCGATCGGCACGCAGGGCAATCCGAACCGGATGCGCTGCCCCGGCAACGACCTGCCGCACATCATCTATACCGTCGACGACCCCGAGGATTTCAAGGATAAGCATATCACCGTCGTCGGGTCGGGCGACGCGGGCATCGAGAATGCGCTCGGCGTCGCCGAGGAGGCGCTGGAAAACACCGTCACCATCCTCAACCGCTCGAAGGATTTCGCGCGCGCCAAGGCCAAGAATGTCTCCGACATGATGGAGGCGGGCGAAAATGGTTTCATGTCGATCCGCACCGAGACCCAGCCCAAGCTGGTCGAGCCCGGCTGGCTGACGCTGGAAACCCCGACCGGCGACGAAAAGATCGAGTGCGACGTGATCGTTGCGCGCCTGGGGTCGGTCGCGCCGCGCGCGTTCGTCGAGTCGATGGGGATCGAATTCACCGGCCCCGATCGCGAAGCCTTTCCGAAACTGTCGCCGACCTTTGAATCGACCGTCCCCGGCATTTTCGTCATCGGCGCGCTCGCGGGCTATCCGCTGATCAAGCATTGCATGAACCAGGGCTATGACGTCGTCGAGTTCATCAATGGCAACACTGACCTGACCCCCGCCGACGAAAAGGATCTGGCGGCGATCTTTGAGAAATTGCCGCAGAAGAAATCGGTCAGCGAGTGGCTGGACTATATCCGCACCCGCGTCCGCATCTTCGCCGATGTCTCGCCGCTGCAGATGCGCGAGTTCATGCTCGATTCGAAGGTCGGCTATTATCCCAAGGGGGAAGTCGTCTTCTACGCCGACGAGCCGGGATCGTCGCTGTTCGCGATCGCCGACGGCCATGCCGTGGTCGAGATCGGGTCCGACATGACGGTGCCGATCGAGCAGGGGTCGATCTTCGGCGAGGTCGGCCTGATCTCGGGCCGCAAGCGCGGCGCGACGATCCGCGCCGGCGAGGATAGCATCTTTGTCGAGGTGTCGCGTACCGCCGCGCTCAAGCTGATGGCGTCGGTGCCGGGCGCCAAGCGCGTGATCAACCGCATCTCGCTGGAGCGCCAGCTGCTCCAGATCTTCAAGGGCGGGCTGACGGTCGAGGATCTCGAACCGATCGTCGAGGATCCGGCGATCGAACGCTTTCCGGCGGGCAAGGTCGTGCTCGCCGAGGGCGACGAGGGCGACGATGTCTATGTCGTGCGCTCGGGCTCGATGGTGGTCGAGAAGGATATCGGCGGCAAGGCGATCTTCCTGCGCTACCTGCCGGCGGGCAGCTATTTCGGCGAAATGGCGGTGCTCAGCGGCGCGCCGCGCAACGCCACGGTCAAGGCCGCGGTCGCGAGCGAAGTGATCCGGCTGAAGGGACAGCAGTTCAAGGAAATGCTCGCCAAGCGGCCGAAGGTCCGCGAGGCGACCGAGGCCGCGGTCGCCGAGCGCGCCGCGATGAATGCCTTCATCGAATCGCGCAAAGCGAGCTATTCGAGCGCGGTCGACCTGTATTCGGACACCGCCGGCTTCATCATGAAGGAAGGGCTGGGCGAGGCGACCGACGCGTTGCTGATCGACGAGAATCTCTGTGTTGGCTGCGACAATTGCGAAAAGGCCTGCGCCGACAGCCATGAAGGGCTGTCGCGGCTCGACCGTGAGGCGGGCAAGACCTTCGCGCATCTGCATGTGCCGACAAGCTGTCGCCACTGCGAGCATCCGCATTGCATGGCCGACTGCCCGCCGAACGTCATCCACCGCGGCCCCGACGGCGAGGTGTTCATGGAGCCGGGGTGCATCGGCTGCGGCAACTGCATGCGCAACTGCCCCTATGGCGTGATCCGCATGGAGGCGGCACCACCCGAGAAGCCGAGCCTGCTGCGCTGGCTGCTCACTGGTTTCGGTCCCGGTCCCGGCGAACCCTCGCCCAAATGGACCAAGAAGAAACTGGGCGAGGAGAAGCCGAAGAAGATCGCGGTCAAATGCGACATGTGCAAGGGCATCGCGGGCGGCCCCGCATGCGTGCGGGCGTGCCCGACCGGCGCCGCGATCCGCGTATCGCCCGAGGAATTCCTGTCGATCGCGCGGCTCGAAGAGGACGCCGGCTGATGGCGAGCCTGTTTTCGAACCTGTTCCGCGGCGGCCGCCGCAGCAAGGCGACGCAGACCGAACGCGTCCGCGAGCGGCGGCACGAGGGTTTCCTGCGCTACGCCAATTTCCGCTGGGCCAAGATTTCGGGCGGGCTCTGCCTGCTGATCATCGTCAGCTATGCGATGGTCGACGTGACGCCGCGGCACAATGGCGGCAGCTGGTACGGCTATACGCTCGGCACGCTCGGCGCCGGGCTGATCCTGTGGCTCACCGCATTGGGCTATCGCAAGCGCAAGATGACGAGCGATTACTGGTCGCTCAAGGCCTGGACCTCGGCGCATGTCTATCTCGGGCTCAGCCTGATGGTGATCGGCACCTGGCACACCGGCTTTCAGCTCGGCTGGAACGTCCATACGCTCGCCTGGGCGCTGATGATGCTGGTCATCCTGTCGGGGCTTTACGGCATCGTCGTCTATTCGACGCTTCCCGCGGCGCTGTCGAACAATCGCGACGAGATGACGCAGATGCAGATGCTCGAGGCGATCCGTGCCTTCGACCGCCAGCTGCACAGCGCCGCACAGCCGCTGACCCCCGAGGACACCGCGCCGGTGCTCGCGGCGCTGGACGAGGACCCTTTCGCGGGCGGCATCGGCGCGCGCTTGTCGGGGCGCTATCCCAAATGCGCGACAGCCGCCGCGCTGCACACGCTCGCGGGATCGCGCAGCAGCGATGCCGATGCGCGCGAGAAGGTCGTCGGGCTGTTGAAGCAGAAACAGGCGGCGCTCGGGCGGCTGCGCCAGCATCTGCGCATCCGCGCGCTGCTCGAAATCTGGCTTTACGTGCATGTGCCGCTGACCTTTGCGCTGATCGCGGCGCTGTCGGCGCACATCATCAGCGTGTTCTTCTATTGGTAAGGCGAGGGGAGGGGGAAATATGAGCTTCATCCTGCGCCGTATCTCGACAACGAAGACCGGCAAACAGATCATCCGCGACCAGGCGCTGCCCGGCGATGCGATCACGCTGGGCCGCGAAGGCGGCAACATCATTCACATCGCCGACCTGGCGGTGAACCCGCATCATGCGACGATCACCAGCACCGACGGGCGTCATGTCCGGGTGCAGGCGCAGGAGGGGCTGGGCTTCGACATCAACGGCCGGCCCGAGACGGTCGCCGACATCGACAGCGCCGCCGGTGCCGAGCTGCGCTTCGGTGGCCACCGCCTGACGATCGCGCGCGAGGGCGAGGCGATCATCCTGCTCGTCGAACGCATCGACGAGCTGTCGCAGTCGTCGAAGGACGTCGACGAGGCCAAGGCCTTCTCGCTGCAAGGGGTGATGCCGGGTAAGCGTGTCGGCGCCTGGACCTTCGCGATCCTGATGCTGCTCGCCTTCCTCGTCGGGCCGATCTGGGCCTGGCAGAGCTACAAGAATGTCGACGAGCGGCCGAAGGGTTATCATGCCGACACCGCCTGGCTGTCGGGGCCGCTGTCGAGCGCGCACGCCAATCTGAAGAACGACTGCCAGTCGTGCCATGTCGAGCCGTTCGTGGCGGTGACCGACAAGGCGTGCGTCGGCTGTCACACCGGCGAGCATAAGGCGATGAGTACCGCGCACGCCAATGCGCCGACCGCGATGCTGCTCGCGGCGCGCGCGCCGCCGGGCGGGTTCGACAAATTCCTCGCAGGGGTCGGGCAGGCGTTCAACCGGCCGCAGGGTCGCTGCGTCGAATGTCATACCGAGCATGAGGGCGCGGGGCCGATGGCGGCGACGCCGCAGAAATTCTGCGCCGATTGCCATGAGGGCATGAACGGCCGGCTGAAGGCCGCGGGGCATCCGACCGCGCTTGCCGATGCCGGCGATTTCGGCACCAGCCATCCCGATTTCCGTCCGCTCGTCCACGCGACGCCGGGCGCCAAGCCGGTGCGCGCCGCGCTCGGCAAGCCGCCGCTCGACTATAACGGCCTGAAATTCCCGCACGACCTGCACCTGCAGGCGGCCGGCGGGGTCGCGCGCATGGCGGCGAGCTTCCGGGGCCGCTACGACTTCGGCAAGAAGCTCGAATGCGCGAACTGTCACAAGCCCGACGCCGACGGGGTGCGGATCAAGCCGGTCGAGATGGAGCGCGATTGCGCGATGTGTCACAGCCTCGCCTTCGAAACCGTCGGCGGCGTGACGCGGACGCTGCGCCACGGCGAGCCTGGACAGGTCGTTGCCGACCTCACCGCTTATTATCGTTCGACCCCGCCCGCACGGCCGCTGCAACTCGGCGGCATGGAGCGGCGGCGGCCGGGCCAATATGCCGAGGGGCAGGTCTACAACATCTATTTCCGCGAGGTCGCAGTGCGGCCGAGCCGCGCCCAGGACGCCGTGCGTGCGGTCTTTTCGAAGGGCGGGGCCTGTTACGACTGCCACACGATCTTTGCGCCGACGTCGGGCAACGACTGGCGAGTGATGGCGGTCAATCAGACGCCGCGCTTCCTGCAAAAGGGCTGGTTCGACCATGACGCGCACAAGGAAACCGAATGCGCCGACTGCCACACCGCGGCGAGCGCGTCGAAACAATCGGCCGACCTGCTCGTCCCGGGGCTGCGCCAGTGCCGCGACTGCCATGTCGGCGAGGGCGGCGCGCGGCTGGTCAAGGTCGAGACCGCGACCGAATCGCCCTGCGCGATGTGCCACGAATATCACAGCGACGGCGGCAAACCCTGGATGCCTCCGACCCAGCGCAAGAAAAAGACGGCGTTCATGACAAAACAACCGTCGCACGATACTTATGCTGTGAGCCAAATCACAGGGCGTGTGGGCCGAAATCTTTATAATGTGACTTGGCGCACTCCAGCGCTACAAGCCACTGAACAGGGCGGATGACAACAGGGCGGTCGGACCAGCCGACCAAAAGGGCCTAAACCCAAGAACTGCGCGCTCGAGGTTTGAAGCGATTTTGTTCAGGGCCAGAAAGCGAGGGGCAGGAATATGTCGATATTTCAACACTCGCTGACGCAGCCATGGACAAAATCGATCAAATCCCGAAGGGACGCCGAAATGGCTTCGATCTCGCCTGCGCGCGGCCTTGCAGATGGAACCACCATCCGCGGCGGCCACGCGAAGGCGATATCTTCGCCATTTCGACGCCTCGAACGCGCAGTTCTTGGGTTTAGGCCCTGAGACAGGGGACGGATATGCTGATCGCCCAGATCACCGATATCCATATCGGGTTCGATCCGGACAATCCGGCCGAATATAATCGCAAGCGGCTGGACGAGGTGCTCGACCTGCTGATCGAGGGGCCGAACCGGCCCGACCTGTTGCTCGCCACCGGCGACATCACCGATCGCGGCGATCCGGACAGCTATCGCCGTCTGGCGACGGCCTTTTCGCGCTGCCCCTTTCCGGTGTGGCCGAGCGTCGGAAACCACGACCTGCGCGACAATTTTCATGCGCAGTTTCCGGGCTTCGACGACGGCAACGGCTTTATCCAGTACAGCATCGACCTGCCCGAACTGCGGCTGGTCACCGTCGATACGCTTGAGGAAGGGCGCCATGGCGGCGCCTTTTGCGAGGCGCGCGCGGCGTGGCTCGACGCCGAACTGGCGAAGGACCCGGCCAAGCCGACCTATGTCGTGATGCACCATCCGCCGGTCGAAAGCGGGATCGAGTGGATGAACACGCATCCCGACGAACCCTGGGTCGCGACCTTCACCGACGTGATCCGCCGCCACCCGCAGGTACGCGGGCTGATATGCGGGCATCTTCACCGCAGCGTCACCGTGTCGTGGGAGGGGCGGACCATCGCCATATGTTCGTCGACCGCGCCGCAGGTGTCGCTCGACCTCAGGCCCATCGACGAGAACAAGCCCGACGACCGCCCGATGATCGTCGCCGAAGACCCCGCCTATGCGCTCCATCGCTGGAACGGGCGCGAGCTGGTGAGCTTCTACGACCACGCCGGATCGCACACGATGCTGGCGAAATATGACGAGCGGCTGCAACCGCTGGTGCGCGAGTTGAAGGCCGAACGGCCGGGCTAATAGCCCAGCGTCAGGTCGACGCGCGGCTCGACCGCTTCGCCCTTGTGCCAGCGGCCGAGATTTTCGAGGAAGCGCTCGGCGGCGCGCACGAACATTTTGTCCTGCGCACGGCCCGACAGGTGCATGGTGATATGCGCATTGTCGAGGCTCCACAGCACGTCGTCGGCGGGCAGCGGTTCGGGGCTGGTGACGTCGAGGAAGGCCGCGGCGATCTGCTTGGCGTCGAGCGCGGTGACCAGCGCCGCCTGGTCGACGACGCTGCCGCGTGCGATGTTGATCAAAGTCGCGGACGGCTTCATCGCGGCGAGTTCGGCGGCGCCGATCATGCCCTCGGTCTCTGGCGTCGCGGGGACGGCGAGGATCACCCAGTCATAGTCGCCGAGCCGATCGCGCCACTGGTCAGGGGTCAGCGTGTTCGGTCCCGGTGAGCGGCGCACGACGGTGACGTCGACGTTGAACGCCTTCAGCCGCTCCTCGACCAGCTTGCCGATCGCGCCATAGCCGAGCAGCAGCGCCTTCGACCCGTAGAGTTCGACCTTGCCGGGCGAATCCTGGAGCCATTCATGCCGCTCCTGCGCGCGCACGACTTCGCGGTACCCCTTGGCGACGGTGAGCATGCCCATCACGACATATTCGGCGATGGTGATCGCGTTGATGCCGACGCCATTGGTGAGCACCGTGCCGCGCTCGGCGAGCAGGCCCAGCGGGATGCCGTCGACCCCGGCATAGATCGAGTTCAGCCAGCGCATCTTCGCCGCAGCGGTGATCGCGGCGGCCATGTCGCGCTTGTCGTACATGTCGAACCAGCCAATGTCGGCCTCGGGCGCGAGCGCCATCGCCTCCTCCTTCGACTGGAAAAAGCGCGGCTCGACCCAGTCGGGCAGGCGGCTTTCGATGAGCGGACGGACGAGGCCCGAGAGGACGGTGACGGTCTTGGTCATTGGTTGGCGATCCCGTGTTTCAGGCGGGGGAGAAGGCCCGCCAGACCACTATGGCCAAAAAGGGCAGTCCGGCAAGGTCGGCGAACGCAATGGTGCGGAGCGACGGGGGCGATCCGGCCTGCCAATAGAGCCACAGGAAGGAGAGCATGCTGATCGCGGCGGCGACGCTGGCGGCACGGCGCGTGCCGGGGTCGAACGCCGCCCAGACGCAGAGGGTGCAGACGACGACGAACAGCGCCGCGCGGTGGTGGAGCAGCAGAAAGGTCGGGCTTTGGGCGTCGGTCGCGTAGAGGCGCGTCAGCATCGCGGGGCGGAAGAAGGCGAGCGCCGGGGCGAGGTGGATGAGCGCGAGGATGAGCCAGGCGATGCGGTCGAGCATGGCGGGAGTGTAGCGCTTACAGGAGTGTAAGCAAGGGGCGTGGCGTCAGATTTGGGGTGGGAAGCGGACGGTGCCGATCCTCCCCGGCACGGGGAGGGGGACCACCCGAAGGGTAGCGGAGGGGCACAGGAGGTTTCCGCAGCGTGAGACCGGAAAGGCCTTCATCGCCTGGGACTTATCCATAATGACCCATGGTGCGCGATCTCAACGGAGTGCCAAACTGCCTGTACCCCTCCACCAGCTTCGCTGGTCCCCCTCCCCGTTCCGGGGCGGAGCGCTATGGCCGCTACCGGTCGAAATCCAACCTCGCCCATGATTACGGCAGCTATGCCTCCAACCGCCAATCCCAGCCGAGCGGGTCGCCGTCCATCACCTCGACCCCGGCGGCGATGAGCTCGTCGCGCAGCGCGTCGGAGGTCGCGAAGTCCTTGGCCGCGCGCGCGTCCTTGCGGCGAATGAGGGTGGCTTCGATGTCGGCTTCGGCGATCGCTGCGGCCTTGGGGCGGACGCGCAGGTCGGCGCGGCTGATCGCCAGCAGGTCGAGGCCGAGCACAGCGTCCATCGCGACGAGCGCCGTGCGCTTCTGCCCGGCGTCGATCTTTTTCATCGCCGCTGCTTCTTCGAGCAGGGTCAATGCGACGGCAGTGTTGAGGTCGTCGGACATCGCCGCGTCGAATTTGGCCAAGAGGTCGGTCAGCCGGCGATCGGCGACCGGCGCATCGTCGGCGTCGCGAAGGGTGGCGACTGCCATCACCATCCGCTTCAACCGCGTCAGCGCCGCACCCAGCCCCTCCCACGAGAACTCCAGTTCGCTGCGATAATGCGCCTGCAGGCACATCAGGCGATAGGCGAGTGGGTGGTAGCCCTTGTCGATCAAGAGCTGGACACGCAAAAACTCGCCGCTGGATTTCGACATCTTGCCGCTGCGTTCGACGAGGAAATTATTGTGCATCCAGAAACGCGCGCCGCTGGCGTCGCTGCAGCTGTGCGCCTGGTTCTGCGCGATTTCGTTCGGGTGGTGGATCTCGCGATGGTCGATGCCGCCGGTGTGGATGTCGAACGGGAAACCAAGCAGCGCCTCCGACATCACGGAGCATTCGAGATGCCAGCCCGGCGCGCCGCGGCCCCAGGGCGAATCCCATTCCATCTGGCGCGTCTCGCCAGTGGGCGTCTTGCGCCAGATCGCGAAATCGGCAGGCTGGCGCTTGCCGTCGACGGGGTCGATGCGGCTCTCGCCTTCATCGGTGCCGTGGCGTGCGAGGCGCCCGTAATTATTGACACTCGCGGTGTCGAAATAGAGGCCGCTGTCCAGTTCGTAGCAATGTTTGTCGGCGATCGCCTTGGCGAACTCGATCATCTGCGGGACATAGTCGGTGGCGATCGACCAGTGCGCGGGCTGGCGGATATTGAGCGCCTTGATGTCGGCCCAATAGGCCTCGGTATAATGGCGCGCGATGTCCCAGATCGACTGCGCGCGCTCGGCCGCCGCTTTTTCGAGCTTGTCCTCGCCCGCATCGGCGTCGTCGGTCAGATGGCCGACGTCGGTGATGTTGATGACATGGGTGAGCTTGTACCCCTTGAACGACAGCGTGCGCCCGAGCGTGTCGGCGAAGACATAAGCGCGCATATTGCCGATATGCGGATAGTTATAGACCGTCGGCCCGCACGAATAGACGCGCGCCTCGCCCGGATGGACGGGGACGAACTCCTCGAGGGAGCGCGTCAGGCTGTTGAACAGCTTCAGCGGCAGGGCAGGGGCGTCGGTCATCGACCGCGCCATGCCCCGCCGCGAGGCCCAACGTCAACCGAAACGCTTATTCGCTCGGCGGCGTCCACAGGTCGTCGTTGCCCGCGCCGGTCACCGGATCGTCGAGCAGCGGCTCGCCGGTCAGCGGGTCGAGGCTGCGCATCGTGATCAGCGGCACCGGCAGGCTCATGCCCTCGGCGTCGTCGCTATCACCTTCGTCATCGTCCTCCTTGTTGATGACGTCCTGCACCGGGAAGGAGGATTCGAATTCGAGGAAGGCGCAGGTCGTCGAACTGACGATCAGGCACCCGTTCATCGTCGATCCCGAGTCGAAGGCGAGGCCGCTGCCACTCAAGGGACCGCTGCCGATCACGAAGCCGTCGATCGACAGCAGCGGGATGGCGTCGAGTCCGGTGACCTGGCCCGACGGGCCGAGGTGGACGCCGTTGATGACGATTCGCGAATCCGACCCCTCGACGTTCACATTGAGTCCGAGGGCGCCGAAGGTCAGCCCGCGGCGCTGCGCGAAGCGCGTGCCGAGGCCGCTGTTCTGGACATAGAAGCCGCCGACGACGCTGACGTCGATGCCGCCCGCGAACAGTGCGCCTTCGTCGCTGGTCACCCCGTCATTCTGTGCCAGCCGGTCGTCGATCGCATCGATGTCGGCCGCCGCCGCGACGTCGGCGATCGCGCTGGCGGTCGCGACGATGACATCCTCCGATTCGAGCGTCAGGAGGCCGCCGGGGGTCGAGGCGCCGCTGGTGCTGCTGCCGCCGGTGAGCCGGATCGTGCCTTCGCCCAAAATGACTTCGAGCGCGTCGCTGGCGCGGATCGCGAGGCCGTTGTTGTCGCCCATGCCGGTGAGCAACACGTCGCCGAGCACGCGCGCCTTGCCCGGGGTTTCGATCGTCAGCGTGCCGTTGGTGCCGAGGTTCGAGGTCGGCGATCCCGCGGTCATCGTGAAATCGTCGATGATCACGTCGGGCTGCGCGCTGCTGCCGACCGAACCGATCGGCAGTCCGCCGGGCGCCGCCGCGACGAACCCGCCATTGTTGTCGTCAACCTGCGGGGCGAAGATACGGATGTCGGTGCCATAGAGGCGCGCCATTTCGGCCGCGTCGATATGATAGCCGTCGCGCGCGCCGGTGCCGCCGATGAAGGTCTGGCTGTTGCCGTCGGTGTTGCGCACGTCGAGCACGGCGGTGGTGCCGGCGGTGCCGAGGCGCCCGCCGGACCCGATGACGATGTCCGCCGATCCAAACGACATTTCGCGCCCGGTGACCGCGCCATTGACCGTCAGCACCCCGCCCGCTTCGCCGAGCAGGCTGTTGGTCGCGGCCACCGCGCCGAGCGTCATGTCATCGTCGGATTCGAGCTGGACGTCGGCGGCGCCGAGCTGCGTCACGCTGAGGTCGCCATTGGTCGAACGCAGCGATGCGCGGCCCGCCACGGTACCGGCGGTGACCGACAGATTGCCGCTGTTGGTGATCGACGCGTCGCCGACATCGGTGGTCAACGTGCTGAAGACCAGATTGCCGCTGCCGCTGCCGATCACGATGCTGTTGCCGCTCGCATCGACCGGTCCGACCGAACTCAGGCTGGCGATCTCGATCGCGCCGTCGGCGCTGTCGAGCGAGGTGGTGCCGCCGCTGGCCACGGTGCCCGCAGCCACGCCTTCGCCGCCGCTGAGCGCCAGCGAGCCGCCGGTGCCGGTGACGGCGCGGGTGATTGCGATCGTCGTCCCGGCGGCGAGTTCCAGATTGCCGCCGGCGCGCACCGCGCCGCCGCTGATCGCGCCGCTTGTCGTGACCTGCAGGTTGCGACCGGCGCTCAGGCTGTCGATCCCGTCGCCGACCGGGGTCGTCAGGCTGGCGATATCGACCGACGCCGCGGCGATGGTGATGTCGCGGCCCGCGGTTGCCGGCGCGGTCACCGCGACATTGCCCGACGAATTGATGCGGACATCGTCGAAAGCGGCGAGGCCGGCAAAGGTGCCGCTGCCGCTTTGCGTCCGGATGCTGCTGTCGCCTCCGGTCTGGCCGAGGCCGAGCGTCGTCGCGCCGCTGACCGACAAGGACGTGGCGGCACCGAGGATGATGTCGTCGCCCGCCGACAGTCCGGCGGCGGTGACCGACCCGCCGGTCGAACGCAGGTCGATGTCGGCGCCGTCGAGCGACGAGACCCCTTCGCCCTGGCCGATGGTGAAGCCGTTCGCCGTATAGTCGAGGACGAAGCCGTCGGGTCCCGCAGCGGTCGCGCGAACGCCGGTCGCGATCACTGCGCCGCCGGCCCGGACGTCGAGATCGTCGCCGACGGTGATGCCCGAGAGGTTGGCGGTCGTGCCGGCGAGCACGAGCATGTCTTCGCCCGCCGTGACATTGGTCAGCGTCGCCGACCCGTCGGCGTTGACGCCGACCATGCCCGCCCCGCTGCTGTTGGTCAGCGTCACATTGCCGCCGGCGTCGACGAAGACATTGCCCGCCGTGTCGACGTCACCGTTGCTCGGGTCGGGGGCGCCGCCCGCGGCATTGGCGGTCACATTGATGTTGCCGCCCGCGCTCAGTTCGATGTCGCCGCCGGCCGCATAAGCGCCGCTGATATTGCCGCCGGCCAGCACGCCGATGTTGCCCACCGCCGTGCCGTTGGCGATCGCGACGTCGCCGCCGCTGCCGAACGCCGACAACAGGCCGCCGGAGTCGATGTTGCCGACCGTGATGCTGTTGCCGGTCAGGAAGACGTTGCTTCCCGCGAGGATTGTCGACCCGGCGATCCCTTCGGCGCCCGGCGCGGTGCCGCTCGCGGTGAGGCTGACGAAGTCGCCGGCGTCGAGCGTGGCGAAGGCGATCGACTCGGCATCGACGCTGATCGATCCGCCCGCGGTCGAATTGCCGAGATTCGAAGCGCCCGTGGTCGTGATGTCGATGTCGCCGTCGGCGATCAGCGAGTTGAGTCCGGTGGTGAAGCTGGTCGTATTGACGATGAAATCGCCCGCGGCTTCGCCATGGCCGACCGAGACATTGCCGACGAGGTCGATACCGACGTTGCTGCCGCTCTCGCCGCTTTCGGGGTTGGTCCCGGTGGCGTCCATGAAGGCGATGTCGACATCGCCGCGGCCGAAGAGGCGGATATCGTCGCCCGCGACGAGGCGATTGAAGCTGCCGCCGTCCGCGGTGACGATCTCGATGTCGCGCGCCGCTTGGACGGTGCCCGCCGAGTTGACCGCGCCGGTGATCGCGGTCAGCCCGACATCGCCGCCGCCCGTGACATTGCCGACGGTGATCGACCCGCCGGTGATGTCGATCAGGCCGCCGGCGGTGATGTCGCCCGTCAGGTCGACGAGGGTGTTCGCCGAGGCGACCAAGGCACCTCCCACATCGACCTGTCCGGTGCCGTGCATGCCGCCGGTGGTCGCGGTGAGCGCGAGCGCGCCGGCGTTGACCCCGACATCGTTGAGTTCGATGCTGGCGCCTTCGATGCGCAACTGGTTCGTCGCGTCGAGGTCGCCGGTCAGGTCGACCGCTTCGTCGGCGAACAGGACCAGATTATTGCCCGAGGTCAGGGCATTGGCGGCGATCGCGCCGCCGGCATCGATCAGCAGATTGCCGCCCGCGCTGGCGTTGCCGATATCGATGTCGCCGCCCGCGGTCAGCGTCAGCGCGTTGCCGGCGCTGAGCAGGCTGTCATTGTCATGCGCGATGTCGCCGCCCGCGTTGAAGGTGACGTTGACGCCGCTGACGTCGCCGCCGGTGACGATATTGCCCGTGGTCGCGGTCAGGCCGACGTCCGTGCCGGCCGTGACCGACTGCAGGTCGAGCCCGGTGCCGCGGATCGTCGTCGCCTGTCCCGACTGGATCGGGCCGGTCGCGGTGACCGTCCGCGCCGAGGTCAGGATGACATTGGCGCCGGCGTCGGCGCTGGCGAGGGTGATCGGGCTGCCGGTGCTGGTCGCGGTCAGCGAGCCGCCGACTTCGACGCCTTGCAGCGCGATGCCGAGGGCGTTGAAGGTTGCGTCGTCGGCGGCGAAGGTGTCGCCGGTGACGGTCAATGTGCCGGTGATGTCGACCGTCGCGTTGCTGCCGATCTCTTCGCCCTGCGGGTTGGTGCCGTTGGCGCGCATCGACGCGATGGTCACCGACCCGCTGCCGGTGATGCCGATATCGTCGCCCGCGACCAGATTATTGAGCGTCGCGCCCTGCGTCGTCGTGATGAAAAGGTCCTGGCCGGCGCTGAGCAGGCCGGTCGAGGTCACCGCGCCGTTGGTCGCGGCGATCGACACGAAACCATTGGCCGAGACGTTGCCGAGGTTGACGCTGGCACCGCGCAGGTCGGCCGACGATGCCGCGACGATGTCGCCGGTCAGGTCGACCGCGCCCGTCGCCAGCGCGGTGACGCCGCCGTTCGCGGTGATCGCCCCGGTCCCGCCGATGTCGCCATTCGTTGCGAACAGCGCGATATTGCCGCCGCCGACATCATTGTCGCCGAGATCGACGGTGCTGCCGGTGATCGAGACGAGCAGCGCGCCAAAGGTGTCGCCGGTCAATGTCACGGCGCCATCGGCATCCAGCGCCAGCAGCCGTCCCGCGGTCAACGCGTTGGCGTCGATCGTGCCGCCGGCGGTGAAACGCATATTGTCACCCGACGTGGCGTTGCCGACCGCGATATTGCCGCCCGCGGTGAGCGTGAGGATGTTGGCCGCGTTTATCAGGCCGTCGCTGTCGTGGGTGATATCGCCGTTCGCGTCGTAGGTGACGTTGAAGCCACTGACACTGCCGCCGGTCGCAATCGTGCCAACGGTGGCGGTCAGGTCGACGTCGCCATCGGCGGCGATCGACCGGAGGTTGAGGTTGCGGCCCGTGGCCGTGGTGTCGCCGCCCGATTGCAGCAGGCCGGTCGCGACGACGTCGCGCGCCGAGGTCAGCGTGATATTGTTAGCGACATCGGCGCTGACCAGCGTCAGCGGACCCCCGGTTGTCGTCGCCGTGAACGAACCGCCCGCGGTCACGTCCTGGAGCGACATGCTGGTCGCGCTGAAATTGACATCGTCGTTGGCAAAGGTGCTGCCGGTTACGGTCAGAACGCCCGCTATGGTGCCCGAAACGTTGCTGCCGATTTCCTCGCCTTGCGGGTTGCTGCCCTCGGCGGTGATCGAGGCGATGGTGACGTCGCCGCCCGCGCCGATCGACACATCGTCGCCCGCAGTGATGGCGTTGAAGGTGCCGCCCGTCGCGGCGTTGATGAAGACATCGCTGCCCGCCGAGATCGTCCCGGTCGAATTGATCGCGCCGCTGTTCGAGCGCAGCGTGACGAAGCTGTTCGAGCTGACGTCGGCGACGTCGATCGAGCCGCCGATCATCTCGACGAAATTGCCGCCGCTGGCCGCACCCGAGATGGTGATCGCGCCCGTCGCCTGTACCTGCAGGTCGGCGAGCGTGGTGACATTGCCGTTGGCGGTCACGTCGCCGCCGGTCGCGCGCAGCAGGATCTGGTTGGAAAGCCCGTTGGCGTTGCGCAGCGCGACGCTGCTGCCCTCGATAAACATGCCGCCGCTGGTGACATCGCCGGTGATATTGACCGCGCCCACCGCGTCGATGAAGGTATAATCGGCGTTGATCGCGCCGGCGTCGACGGTGCCGCCGGCGGTCAGGCGAGTCTGGCCGACGGTGTTCGTCGCCCCGGTGATCGCGATGCTGCCCGGCGTGGTGATATAGGCGCCGGAGTTGTCGGCCTCATTGTCGGCACCGCCCGCCGTCGTCAGCAGGGTTGCCGCCGAGACATTGCCGTTGGCGGTGATACGGATATCGTCGCCCGCCGACAGGTCGGCGAAGCTGCCGCCGGCGGCCGAGGTGATCGTCAGGTCGTGACCCGCTGACAGCGCGCCGATCGCGCCGATGCCGCCGCTGGTCGAGGTCAGGATGATGTCGGTGCCCGCGGTGACCGATTCGAGATCGAGCGCGCTGCCGGTGATCGTGGTGACGAGGCCCGAGCGAATGGTGTTCGTCGTGCGTACGACATTGCTGGCGGTCGCGGTCAGATTGTCGAAGGCGACCGCGTTCGACGCGTCGATCGTCCCCGCCGAGGCGGTCAGCACGATGTTCGACAGGTCGGTGGGGCCGGTCTGGATCTGCCACATGTCGGGTCCGCCCGCGCTCGAAGGCGCGAGGATCAGGCTGCGCCCGTCGGGTCCGGCGCCGGTGGTCGAGACATTGTCGACGATGACGCAGCAGGTGCCGGTGACGATCAGGTCGTCGCCCGCGAGCGAATTGGTCACGGTCGCGGTGTTGCCCGCGACGACATAAAGATCCTCGCCCGCCGTCGCGCCGTCGACATTGGCGTTGGTGCCCGCCGCGACGCCGATCATCGTCGCCGCGCTGCTGCCCGCGAGCAGATTGGCATCGCCCGCGGCGTTGACGAAGAGATAGCCTTCCGACGGGCCGTTGGGGCCGACATAGGTGCCGGCGGCGTTCGCCTGCGCCGTGATGTTGGTGGCCGCGGTCAGGCTGACGTTGCCGCCGGCCGCATAATTGCCGGCGATGTCGCCGGCGCTGTTGATGACGATGTCGCCGTCGGTGGTCGCCGACAGGCGGGCATTGCCGCCGCTCGAGGAAGCGAACAGCGAGGCCGAGGTGACGACGCTGTCGTTGATCCGGATCGTGTTGCCGAACAAGGCGACATTGTCGCCCGCGGTGATGCCGTTGCCGAGGATCCCCTCGGCCCCCGGCGCGGTGCCGGTCGCGTTGAGGGTGACCGTGGTCCCGGCGCCGATGGTGTCGAAAACGATCGACTGGCCATCGACCGCGACGAACCCGCCCGCCGTCGAATTGCCAAGGTCGACCGCGCCGACCGCATTGATGTCGATGTCGCCGCCGGTGATGATCGAATTGGGGCCGGTCGCGAAGCTGCCGACGTCGGCGGTGAAATCATTGTCGGCCTCGGCATGGTCGACGCTCGCCGCGCTCACCGTGCTGAAGAAGATGTTGCTGCCGTCGACTTCGGAATCGAGCCCGGTGCCGGTGGTGACCAGCCGCCCGGCGACGATCGTGTTGCCGGTCAGGCTGATGTCGTCGCCCGCCGTCGCGGCGTTGATCGCCACCTCGTCGCGCGCATTGGCGGTCAGGTCGTCGCCGCTGGTCGTGGTGCCATAGACGTTGATGCGGCCTTCGGTCGCGAGCAGCAGGGTCAGCGTCTGCGCATCGAGCGAATCGACGTCGATCGCGCTGTTGGTGCCGGTCGCGTTCATGAACAGGCTGGTGCCCGCGCTGACCAGGCTGCCGGGAGCGCTGCGGATCGAATTCACTGCGGTGAAGGAGGCGCTGGTGCCCGACTGGATCGTCGGCGCGGTGCCGGTGCGGAAATCGTGGCGGATATCGACCTGGTCGCCCGCATTGACGGTGAGCGCACCGCCGGCGTTGAGCTGGCCGGTGCCCTGGGCATAGACGCCGACCGAACCGTCGGTGTTCAGCGCCACGGCGCCGTCGGTCTGGATCAGCCCGTTGGTGACGCCGAGGAAGATGCCGTGCGGCGCGACGTCGGTGTCGTTGTTGGTCAGCGAGGTGCCACCGAACGCATTGGCAGTCAGGCTGGCCATCTGGATCGTGCCCGCGCTCCGCAGTTCGATCCGTCCCGCGACATCGCCATTGGCGTCGATCGTCGTGTCGCCGAGGGTGATCGTGCCGGCAGCGGTCCCGTTGCCGAAGGTTTCGATCTGGACCCGGCCGCCGATCGTGCCGGTGAAGGCATTTCCGGCGCCGTCGCCCCCCGAGCCGACGCCGCCCGCGCCGCCCGCGCCCGAGGTGCCGCCGACCGCGATGGAGACCGGCGCCCCGCTCGACGAAATGCTGCCGCTGCCATTGGCGACCAGGTGAACGAGTCCGCCGGACCCGGCGCCGCCAAGGCCTCCGTCGCCGCCGCTCAGCCCCATGACCACATCGTCGGGCGTGCCGGGGATGCCGTCGGGGCCGGGCAGGGTGATGGTGCCGGGATTGTCGGCGCCGGTCCCGCCGTCGCCGCCGGTCCCGAAGCTGCCGAGCGCGACGGCGCTGAGCCGCCCGAAGGTCAGCGTCACCGCGCCGTCGTCGGCGATGACTTCGACCGTGCCGCCGGTGCCGTTGCCGCCGCCGCCGCCGGCCGGGCCGACGCGGGGATTATTGCCCGCTGCGAGTGCCGCATTGCCGCCCTGGCCGCCCAGTGCGCCGGCCGTGAAATTGTCCTGCGAGATGGTGGCGCTGCCATTCGCGCCGGTCACCCGGACGCGCGATATGCCCCCAAAGGCCGAGCCGCCGAAACCGCCCGCGCCGTCGATCCCGTCGCCGCCGTCGCCGCCCTCGGCGCTGGAATCGAGGATCACGTCGACCCTGCCGGCAGCGATATTGTCGACGATCAGCTCTGCCGTTCCGCCTTGCCCGAAACCGCCGTCGCCGCCGATATTGTTGGTGCCGCCGATGCCGCCGACCCCCAGCGCATAGCCGCCCATGGTGCCCGTTGCGGTGACCAAAGTCGCGAGGTCGATCGTCGCGGTGCCGCCTTGGCCGTTGCCGCCGTTGCCGCCGCGTGCGACGCTCGACACCGGACCCGAATTGAGGTTGAGCAGCCCGCCGCCGTTGCCGCCGAAACCGCCGGCGTCGGCGGTGATGTCCCCCGAGGTCAGCGTTCCCGCGGTCAGGTTGATCGCGGCGGTGCCGCCCTGGCCGTTGCCACCGTTGCCGGCGTTGCCGACGACGCCCGCGGCGCTGATGAAATCGCCGCCGTCGCCGCCGATGCCCGACGCAAGGGCGCTGAGCGTGGTGGTGGTGACGACCGCGTTGCCGTTGAGGTTGATCGTCGCGGTGCCGCCCTGGCCAAAGCCGCCATTCTGGCCGTCGACCGGGTTCGCGGGGTCGCTGTCGCTGCCGATCTGCCCGACGCCGCCGGCGCCGACCGCTTCGGCGCTGATGGTCGTGGCGTCGAGCGTGCCGCCGAGAAGGTCGATCGTTGCCGTGCCGCCAAAGCCCGATCCGCCGGCCGACGCGCGCAGGTTGCCGCCGCCGACACCGTTCGCCGATACAACGAGGTCGCCGACGTTCGCGGCGCCGCCGGTCTGCCTATAGGCCGCGATGCCGCCGCTGCCGACGCCGTTGTCCCCGGCGACCGAGCCGCTGAAGCCGCTGGCCGAAAGCTGAAGCTGTCCGCCGGTCACCTGGCCGCCCTGGACGTCGACGGTGATGTCCCCGCCATTGCCTGCGGCGGTGCCGGGCATTTGTGCCGGCCCCTCGAAAATCTGGGCCGCGCGTCCGTCGGCGCTGACGGAAAGGCTCTGGAAATTGAGGATGCTGGTGTTGAGATTGTTGTCGAGCACCTGAAGCAGGATCGAGCCGCCGCGGCCGACAACGATGTTGCCCGCGCTGCTCGCGTCGCCCCCGGCGATGCCGGTCGAGCTGAAAAAGGCGGGGGCGCCGAAGCTGACGGTCCCGCCATCGACGACGACGCCGATCCGGCCACCGGTGGCCGAGGCGCCGCCCTGCGAAAAACCCGTTGCCGCATCGGTCGCGAAGGAGCTGGTTCCGGCGCTGTCGGTTGCCGAAAATACGCCGGTGTTCGCGGCGCGAATGTCGATCGTGCCGCCCTGCGCGGCGCCGCCGGCACCCGCGCTGTTGCCGGAGGCCGCGGTGGCAGCGATATCGAAGGATCCGGCGGTGATCGTGCCGCCATCGGCGGTGAAATCGATGTCGCCGCCGGTTGCCGTGCCGGTGCTGTTGGGCAGGGTGCCATTGGCCCCGCCGACGCTCGCATTGGCGGTGATCGTGGTCAAAGCCGTCAGGCTGCTGTTGCCGCCACTGCCGATCGCGGTCACGGCGATGGTGCCGCCCCGCGCATTGCCGCGGTTCTCGCCCGACGCGGCCTGCGCGCTGGCGTCGAAACCGATCGAGCTGTCCGACGCGAGGGTCGCGCCCCCGTTGATGGTGACATTGATCGTGCCGCCGACGGCGTCGCCGGTGGTCGAACTGGTGCCGTTGACGCTCGATGCGCCGCCGCTGAGCGCGCTGGCGTCGACGGACAGGGAGTTTTGTTCGGCGTTGATGCCATTGTCGGCGGTGATCGTCACCGTGCCGCCCGTCGCATTGCCGCCGGTCGCGCCGTCGCCGGTGGCGTTGCCGCCGGCCGCCGATGCATTGACCGTCAGGTCGCCGAGCGCCGCGGTCGAGGAATTGTCGGCGGTGAAGGTCAGTTCGATCGTGCCGCCCTGTCCGTCGCCGCCGTTCAGCGAGGGGAAGGTGCCGATATTGGGGCTGGATACGGAGCCGCCGCCGGTGCCGCCCGCCGCGAGCGTCGTGGTGGGCGAGGCCAGCGAACTGAGCGCGCCGAGCACCTGGATGCGCGCGGTGCCGCCGGTGCCATTGCCCGACTGGACGTTGCCGATCTGGCCGGCGCCGTTCGCGGTGACGCTGAGGCTGGTGTTCGCGGTGAGCGTGCCGCCGCTGTCGACGGTGACCTCGGCGGTGCCGCCCTGGCCGTTGCCGCCCTGGTCGGCGATGATCGGCGCACCCAGCGACGACAGGGTGACGCCGCCGCCGCGACCGCTGGCCGAGACGGCGATCGTGTCGGCGGTCAGCGAACCGCCGTTCTGGACGGTGAGGCCGGCGGTGCCGCCGGTGCCGGTGCCGCCGATGCCAGTGGCGCTGAGGTCGCCCGTCCCGGCCGCCGAAATCGCAATGCCGTTGCCGACGACGACGGTGCCGCCGTCGACCGTGAACTGGGCGCTGCCGCCGGTGCTGTTACCGGTGACGGCATCGGGCCGCCCGGCGCCGAGCAGCGACAGATTGCCGAGCACCGCCAGCCCGCCGCCCGGATTGACGTTGATCGCCGCATTGCCGGCCTGGCCGCCGCTGCCGTTCGAGCTGACGACAAAATTGCCGGTGGCGCCGACGATCTGATTGTTGCCGACCGAAACCGTCGCGCTGGCGTCGCCGATGAAGGTGGCGTTGCCCTGGACGATCAGGCGGCCGAGATGCGGCGGCGGCACGGCGACGACAGGGCCGCCAGCGGGGATCGACGCGATCGGCTGGCCGACGAAAGCGCCACTGGCGTGCGCCGTGACGCTGCTCTGGAATATCGTGTCGTTGACGGTGATGTTCGCGGCGGCGGTGCCCACCGGCGCGCCGGCGATCACGCCATTGGCGACATTGTAACCCGCCGACAGCACCACCGCGCCGTCGGGGTCGGTTTGCGCGACCACCGCGTCCCGATAGCCGACCTGCCCCGAAATCAGCATCGTGACGGCGTCGTTCTTCGGGATCGCGACCATATAGACGCGGCTCTGGTCGGTATCGCCCTGCTGGTGCGCCGGGCCGCCGGTGATGCCGGTGTGGGTGATGGCGTTGCCGCCCTCGGCGCCGACCGTGACATTGATGTCGAACAGGCCGTTGTTGATCCGGATGTCGGCCTGTTCGGCGGCGACGAGCGCGGCCGAACCGTCGACGTCGATAATCCCGCCCTGGTTGATGCGCGGCGCGACGAGCGCGACATAGCTGCTGCCCGGATTGCCGGGGTACGAAGCGCTGATGAAGCTTTGCGGGCTGATGTCGATCGACGCCGTGCTGCCCGATGCGCCGCGAAACCGGATTTCGCCGCCGGGGCCGAACAGGCCGCCGGTGGTGTCGATATCGTTCGCGGTCAGCACCAGGCTGCCGACGTTGATCGCCGCGCGCGCGCCGATCAATATCCCGCCGGCATTGTAGAACCAGATATTGCCGCCCTGCGGCAGCGTTCCTGCCGCCGCGAGTCCCGCCGGGGTGCCGACATAACCGTTGACCGTGCCGTTGAGGCCGATTTGGCGGGAGAGCGGGATCGGATTGCCGAGCGCGTCCAGTCCGACGAAGCGGTTGAGCACCGTATAGTTTCCGGTGCCGAAAAATTGCAGATTGTTGCCTGTCGGCAGAAAGTCGATCGTGCCGCCCGCTGGTGCGTTGTCGGTGGGGGTCCAGTTGATGATTGTCTGACTCGCACCGTTGGTATTGACCTGCGTCGTGTTCGTCGGATTGATGGGGGTGGTAATGACCGTCGGGTTGGCACCGACCACCTGACCGGTGCCGGCGACCTGCGCCAGCGCCGGACCGCCTAAGGCGATCGCGGCCAGTCCCGCCGCGATCGCGCAGCTCGCCAGCAGGTGCGGCTTGCCCGTACGGACGGTCGGGATCGAAGCGGTGGCACGCATGGCGGATGTCCTCGATGAAAAGCTCATGTCAGCGCGCCTTCACGCCGAACTGGGTGGTGAAATTGAGCAGGAAGCGGGGTTCGGGCTTTTGGGTCAGGAAGCCCGCGCGGTTGAGCGGCACCGCGACAGTCAGGTCGAGCCGCCCGACATCGCCATAGGCAAGGCGGATGCCGCCGCCCGCCGAATAGAGTTTTTGCGGATTGAGCCCGGCAAAGGCGAGGTCCTTGTTCCAGACCCAGGCGGCGTCGAAAAAGACGAAGGGCTGGAGCGCGCCGCTTTCGGTGTTCGCAGGGACGAGGCTGCCGTAGCGCGCCTCCACCGACACCGCGACGCCGCTGTCGCCGATCACCGTGCCGGGGTCGAAGCCGCGCCCGACGGTGAAGTTGCCGCCCGAAAACTCTTCATAGGCGAGCAGCGGATCGCTCGCCCATTGCGCGCGCGGCGCCGCCGACAGGGTGAAATTCTTGACCGGACGCCATTCGGCGAGCGCGTTGGCGCGCACCAGGAAGGCGTCGGGCTTGCCCTCGATGCGGGTCAGCGGGATCGCGCCGGGGACAAAACAGGCGGCGCCGGTGGGGCCGCAATCGTCGCTCGCGCCGAGGAAATTGACGCCCTGCCGCGCTTCGAGCGAGGCGCCGAGATACCAGCGCGGCTCGGCGGGGCTGAACCCGCTGCGCCCGCCGATCGATGCCGGGTCGGTCCAGCTGCCATCGGCACGCAGGTTGAAGACGCGCAGCCGGTCGCGGTTGAGCGGCACGCCGCCCAGCCCGATGTCCTGGTCGATCAGGTCGAACCCGCCGCCGACGGTCAGCCGGTTCGCCTGCGTCAGCACCAGCGGATAGGATGCGAACAGGCTGATGATCTGGGTTTCGGACTTGATCGGCAGCGTCGCGACGCTCGGCCGCGTCCAAGCATAGGTGTAGCTGGCGCCGAATTTCAGCCCCTCGTCACCGACGCGGAATTCATGCGCGACCTGCGCGACATTCTGCTCGTCGAGATCGGGAGTCGTATAGAAGCTGACCGTGGTCATGTCGCCCATGCCGGTCAGGCCAAAGACGCGCGCGCGGGCGATGCCGCCCCAGCGACCGACGTCCTTCGACCCGAAATTCTGGACGTTGAAGTCGAGGATCGCGGCGGTGCGGTCGACCGTCACCTCGCCGACCACTTCGCCCGGCGCGGCGCCGGGGCGCAGGGTCAGCCGCGCCGACAGGCCGGGAATGTCGCGCGCGAGCAACAGATAGCGCTCGGCATCGGCGATGTTGAAGACAGGCTGGTCCTGAAGATGCGACAGATAGCGCTGGAGCAACCCTTCATTGGCGCCGGCGTCGCCGCGTACCTCGATCCGGCTCATCCGCGCGGCGAGAATTTCGAGCTTGACGATGCCGTCGTCGATCGTCTGGGGCGGGACGCGGACAGCGGCCAGATAGCCCTTCGCGCGCAGCATCGTCGCGGCGCGGTCGCGAATGTCGCAGACCACCGAGATTGGCAGGTCCTGACCGACGCGGTCGGACCAGGTCGCGGCGAGCGTCGCCGGGTCGATGCCCTCGACGCTGGAGAATTGGACGTCGCGCAGCGTGACGCGGATATTGGCGAATTCGGGGTTGGCGAGCGGGCAGGGTGCGCGTTCGATGGCATCGTCGGCGGTGACGACCTGTTCGTTCGCCTGCGGAACCGGCGGCGGCGCCGGGCGCTGGATTTCCTCGCGGGTCGGGATTTGCGGGGTCGCGACCTGCGCGTGCCCGACGACGGGCAAGGCCGCGACGATCAGGCCCGACCCGGCGACGAAGCGCCGGAAGGCCCGCCGCCGCGTTTCGGCTTCGCGCGATTGCCCCTGATAGCCGCTGCCGATCATCTCCACCCCTTGCGTTCGACGGCGCGCGGCGTCGCCGCCGCACGTCCAATTCATCATGCCCAGCCCGGTGACGGGCTGCGCGAATTTTCGACCCAAGGAAAGGACTTGCCGCTCGTACGGCAGCTTTTCATCCCATTGTTATCAGATGGATCGGGCGGGTTCAATCATTCCCGCCCGTTTCCGTCAACCGCCCGTCGCTTCCGATTCGGCCATCGCGTCGACCAGCCTGTCGAGCTGCGGCGTGCAGCCCTTGCCGAGCAGCATTTCGCCGGCGGCGTCGGGGGTTTCGGGCATCGCCGCGAGCGCGGCGAAGCGGACCGTCACCGGCGCGGCGAGCCCGCCGCCCGAGAGGCGATAGTCGACGTCATATTGCACGGGCAGGCTGTCGGTCGGCCATTTGCGGAATTGCGCGCCGCTGACGATCGCCACCGTCTCGCTCTTGTCGCCGCTGGCGATGGTCAGCGCGGTGTCGCTCGTCATGTCGGGCCGCCACAGCATCAGCGTCGCCGGATCGGCGACGCAGAAGGTGCCGCCGGCGCGATAATCGAGCAGCCACAAATTGGGCGCGCGGTTCTCGGCGCTCATTTCCTCCGGCCCGCGCGACGCCCCGCCGCGCGTCGCCATCGGCCGCTTGGCCATCATGCGGGTGACGGTGGTGCCCATCGACTGGCTGGCGACGACGGTGGCGCCGGCGGTGAAGGTGCCCGCGCCGGTCAGCGTCTTGGTCTTGCCGCCCTGGATCAGCACGACCTTGTCGCCCGCGACGAGCGTCACGCGGTCGCTGTTCTTGAGCTTGGTGCCCGCCGGATATTTGGAGGCCGACGGCCCGGTCGAGCGGACGACCATCGATTGCGCCGCGGCGGTGCCGGTGACGGCGATCGCGACGAGCGCGGCGGCGGCGGTCAATCCCAGCCGGCGCGTGCGGATCTCAGGACAGGACATAGCTTTCTCCACTTTCGGTCTCGTTCAGTCGTTCTATCAAGAACAGGATGGATGTATCGTGACTGAATTCGGCGCCCACCGCTGTGGCGCAGGTCACATAAAGATTTTTATCGCCCGCCGCGTGCGCTGCAACCATTTCGGCGATGCGCGCGCGCTGGTCGGCGCTGAGGTCGGGACGCGGGGTGAAGGTGTCGACCGGTTGCGCGCGGCCGCGCAGCGTCACCCGGCCCATCGGCACCAGATCGTCGCGCTTCGCGCGCGCCTCGGCCTCGGCCGAGATCAGGACGCCGGTCTTCAGGCTCTTGTTCGCCGCCTCGAGCCGCGAGGCGGTGTTCATGCTGTCGCCGAGCGCGGTGTATTGGATGCGGCCCTCGCCGCCGAAATTGCCGACGATCGCGTCGCCGACATGCAGCCCGACGCGCGTCATGCCGAGCGGCGGCACATCCTCGGCGGCGAGGTCGACGCGGAATTTCTCGCCCGCCTCGTACATCGCGATCGCCGCGGCGGCGGCTTGCGGTCCGTCGTCGGGGCGGCTCAATGGCGCGCCCCAGAAGGCGACGACCGCGTCGCCGACGAATTTGTCGATCGTGCCGCCGTGGCTCAGCACGACGTCGGACAGGCGGTCGAGATAGGCGTTGAGCAGGCGCGCGACGGTTTCCGGCGTCGTCGCGTGGCTGAGCTTGGTAAAGCCCTCGAGGTCGGTGAAGACGCAGAAGATGTTGCGCCGCTCGCCGTGCAGCGACAGCTGTTCGGGATCGCGCATGATCTGTTCGGCGACGTCGGCGGGCAGATATTTGCCGAGCGCCGATTGCGCGAAGGCGCGCTGGCGCGAGCCGACGGCGCGCGCCGCCGAGCCGACCGCGACGAAACCGAACAGCCAGCCGAGCGCCTGTCCGAAGGCGGGCAGGCCGGTGGTATCGACCCCGATTTTTTGCAGCCAGAAGGGATAGGCGAGGAAGAACAGCATCTGGGCGATGAAGATCAGCACCACCCAGCGCGCCTTGAGGTCGATCAGGCTGGTCAGCCCGCCCGCGATCACGACGAGCAGCGCGAGCGCCCACAGGCCCCAGCCCGGAACCGGGTTCGACCATGCGCCGTCGAGTTGCTGCGCCAGCATATGCGCGTGCACCTCCAGCCCGATCATCTGCTCGCGCTCGCCCGTTTGCAGGTCGGGCAGGCGCGATAGCGGGGTGGTGAACAGGTCGTTGTCGACGATGTCGCCGCCGATCAGCACATAACGGCCGCGCACCAGTTCGGCGAAACCGACGCGCGTCTCGTCGTCCATCGGGATGGCGAAGCTGTCGATCGGGATATTGGCGAAGACCGGCTCTTCCTGCTCCGCATCGGCGCGGGCGGGCAAGCGGAAGCGGATATTGCCCTGATAGTCAGCATGCGCCTTGTCGACCGGCGCCAGCGCATTGGCCATCAGCGGCGGCAACCCCTTGGGCCGGTCGGGCCAGTTGCGCATCACCCCGTCCTCGTCGGTGCGGAAGCGCACGCTGGTCGGATGGGTCCTGGCGGTGGTCACATCGGCCAGAAAGGCGTCGAGGAATTGCTGTTGCTGGTATTGGATGGTGGTCGGGTTGTCCGATTGCGAGAGATAGGCGAGCCAGGTGGGCGTCTTCATCGCGCGCAATTGCGCCTTCAGCGCGTCGTCGTCGGGGCGCGGTGAGTCGTACAGGATATCGATGCCGATAGCCTTGGCGCCCATCGCGTCGATGTTGGCGAGCGCCGTCGTCAGCAGGGTGCGGTCGAGCGGCGAGCGGATCCCGGTGTTGAACAGCGTCTCGTCATTATAGGTGATCATGACGATGCGCGGGTCTTGCCCCACATGCTGCGCCGTCAGCGAGGCGCGGCTGTCGTAGAGCGCGCGTTCGGCGTCGCCGGCGAGCGGCAATTGCCAGCTCATCCGCGCGACGAATATCGCGACGATCAGGAAGATCAGCGTCGTCGCCAGTCGCGCCGGTCCAAGCTGGGTGAACAGCCGCCGCACCTGTTTGCGCAGCGGGATGGCCGCGCGCTTCTCGGCCGCGGCTTCGGGCGCCGTCTCTGCTTCGGTCGTCGGGGTTTCGGTCATCGGATCAGCGGGCGGCGCGGCCGGCGGCCTCTCCGGTTTGCGGTGCCGCTGCGGTCGCGGTGCCGCCGTGGAGCAGCGCCTGGCCGCCGTCGCCGATGATGGCGAAGCCCGCCCAATAATAAGGATGCGAGGTCTGTTTTTCGTCCATCAGCAGCGTCTGCGTTGCCCACAGGGCGTCGCCGACGCTCTCACCCTGCCGTGCCGCGAACAATCCGCCGATCAACCGCTTGGTCGCGTCGAAATCGTCGGGGGCGGGCCAGTGGCTCGCGATCACCGACCGGCCACCGGCGCCGATGAAGGCGCGGACCAGCCCGTCGAGCGCATTGCCGCCGCCGCTCGCGACGCCGGCCTCGCGCGTCGCGCTGACCGAGGCGGCGCCCGCGGTGTCGCAGGCGGACAGGATCACCAGGTCGGCGTTGATCTTGAGGTCGTAGATTTCCTGGAAGGTCAGCAGGCCGTCCGAATCGCTGTCGCCGAACGACGTCACCAGCGCCGGGCGCGCCGGGCAGGACGGGCGCGGTGCGGTGACGAGGCCGTGGGTCGCGAAATGGATGATGCGATAGTCGTTGAGGTCCGCCCGCGCCTTGACCGCCGTATCGGTGAAGGCGCCGCCGGTCAGCAGCGCCGCCGCCCGGTCGCCCATCGCGACGCGCGCCGTGTTCAGTTCGTCGGCCGAGATCGGGCGGTTCCACTGCGAGGGCGCCCATTGGCAATTGTCGTCGACCCCGCCGGCGGCGCCGCGCGACCCGAGCGAGGGGAGGGTGGGCCCCACCGGCAGATTCTGCCCGAGCCCGAAATATTGGTGCGTTGCATTCGACGGTGCCGCCTGGCGCGCGTTGCGGAACGCGAGCGCCGACACCGCGGTACTTGGCCGCGTCGTCCGCCCGAGCCAGGCGATCCGGCGCATGTCGAACGCGTCGGCCCCCGGATCGAGCAGGCGCTGCTCATAATCGGCGAGCCCGGTATCGGCGGTGATCAGCAGGTTGATCGGCAGCCGCAGCATCGCGCCATCGGGTTCGAAGATCAGGTTGGCGATCGTCGGCAGCCGGTCGGCGACCGGGCCGAACAATTGGGTGTAAAGGCTGCGCGCGGTCGCGGCGTCGAAGGGATAGGTGACGCGGCGGCCATTTTCGACGATCGAGATCGTCGAGCGGACGCTATCGACCGCATTCTCGAGCTGCGTCGTGCTGATGTCCGAGCGCCACAGCTGCGCGCCCTTGGTGTCGATCAGCATCGCATAGACGGCGTCGCCGACGACGAGCATCTTCAGATAGCCCTCGTCGGGGCGCAGCACCGCTTGCAGTTCGGCAAGGTCGAGCTTGCCCGGCGCGACGACGCGATAATGCGGATAGGCCGACAGCGCGGCGACGGTTTCGGCCTGCTGGAAGCCAAGATTGTCGAGCCGCGTCTTGAGGTCGGCGCGCAGCGCGTTGATTTCGGGCGTTTCCACCATTTGCGCGAGCCGCGCATCCTCGATCCGCGCGCGTTCGATGTCGCGGTTCAGCGTCGTCGCCTGACGGAACAGCCGCGATCCTTCGGCGCTGCCGCTCGACAATTCGCGCGCCAGCACCGCCTGGGTATCGGCGACGCCGGGGCGGACCTGCAACTGGCTGGCGACGAAGAAGTCGCCGACCGCGGCGGTGTCGCTCGCGGCCTTGGCAGCGAGCAGCCGGTAATAGGGCGCCATCATGTTCGCCATGCCCGAGGTCGAGCGCTGCGAACTCGCGAGCGCGCCGACGACGTCGTGATAGATCGTCATCGCCTCACCATCGCGACCCTGGCGGGTCAGGAAGGCGGCATAGCGCGCGCGCGCCGAGGCGAGCGCGTTGGTTTCGGGATATTCGACCGCGAGCGCGTTGATCGATTCCAGGAAGCGCGCATCGGCGGCGTCCTTGTCGCCCGCGGCCTCTTCGGCGAGCGCGAGTTCGCCGAGCATTTGCGAGCGCAGCCGCACGATCGAGGTCACGCGGCCTTCGCGGACCGCCATCGCGTCGGCCAGCCCCTTGAGTTGCGCCGCTTTCGCCGCCGCCGGATTGCCGCGCAACCGCTCGACGGTGCCGAGCAGGTGGACCGCCTGCGCGTCGATGATCTGCGCGCGTTCGAGCGGGGTCAGCCGCTCATTGTCCGAACTTTGGCGGATCGCGCGGGAATTGCTGCCGCTGTTGACCCCGGCGACGATCTCGGGGGTCAGCGTCACCGCGTCGCCCGACACGGTGACCGCGCTGGCGAGCGGCGGGATCGGCGTGTTGAGCAGGTCGGCGGCGCCGGCATAGTCGCGCTGGTTGAGCGCGTGGATCGCGCGAAAATTGCGGCGCAGGCGCAATTGCACCGCATCGGTGGTCGGGATCGCCTCGACCTCGCCGAACAGCCGCTCGGCCTCGGCGAATTCGCCGAGGTTCGATTTCTGCAGCGCGCGGTTGAGGGTGAATTCGGTCGGATCGATGTCGGCGGCGGCCTGTTCCTCGAGCGCGCGACGCGACAGCGCTTCGAAAAATTCGGCGGCCTCGGCATAATCGCCGCTGTGGTTGCGGCGATAACCCTCGGCGAGCGCGCGGTCGACGTCGATCGTCCCCGCGAGCGTGCGGGCAAAGCCGTCGTTGCCGCCGATCGAGGTGGTCGCGACATTGATCGTGCCCGAGGCGACCTTGCGCTGGCGGATCGATTCGAGCGCGAGGTTCAGTGCGTCCTTATAGGCGGTAAAGCCCTCGACCGCGTAGCTGGTGTTGCCCTCGCCCTCGATGCGCGTGGTCCATTGGACGTCGCTGTCCTTGACTATGCAGTTGTCCGTCGCGGTACAGGCGATCGTTCCGGCGCGCGCGCGATCGACGCGGGCCTGGGTTTCGGCCGGGGTCGCGCGTAGCATCCGGACATAGCCGACGGGCTGGCTGGCATCGCGGCAGACGATCATCCACGCGCGGTCGAACATGCCGGTGATCACCGAGTCGCGCACCGTCGACTGGACCTCGCACAGCGACCCGCCCTTGTCGCCGATCGCGAAGCTGTCGCGCAGCGTCGGGTCGGACGCCTGCGCCGACGCCGTCCCGGGTGCGGCAAGCGCCAGCATTCCCAGAAACGAGACGAAAAACGGACGTCGAGCGGCCATGAACGTAATCCCCCAAACACAAACGCAAGGGCGCCGTGCCAGCCCGATGGCGGCAAGGCGCAGTCTTTGTTGCTGCGGTACGACCCATAACCGTTGGCGCGAACCCTAACCCCTTCGCATTCAAAAGGGAAGTGATCTGGCGCACAGGCGCCTTGCGTGCCTTGGCCGCCCGACCTATCTGCAAGCCGACAGGTTTCAAACCAAGAGGACATGATGAGCGCATTCGACGATCGCGAAAAAGCATTTGAGGCGCAGTTCGCCCGCGACCAGGAGGTGCAGTTCCGCATCACCGCACGCCGCAACCGGCTGGTCGGCGAATGGGCCGCCGAGCGTATGGGGCTGACCCCCGAGGAAACCGACGCCTATGCCAAGGCGGTGGTCCAGGCCGATTTCGAGGAAGCCGGTGACGAGGACGTGATCCGCAAGCTCGCGGGCGACCTGACCGCGGCGCAGGTCGAGATCAGCGACGCCGAAATCCGCGCCGCGCTGAACGACAAGGCGGTCGAAGCGCGCCGCCAGTTCATGGACAAGCAGTAAGGCGCCGCGCGATGGCGATGCGCGAATCCGATCTGCAGGCGATGATCGCCGCCGCTTTTCCGGGTGCGGAGGTGACGATCACCGACCTTGCCGGCGACGGCGACCATTATGCCGCGCATGTCGTCAGCGAGAGTTTTCGAGGGCTGACCCGCGTCGCGCAGCATAAGGCGGTGTACGCCGCACTCGGCGGACGCATGGGCGGTGAACTTCATGCCTTGCAATTGACCACCGGCGTTCCTTCATAGGAACCAGATGATTTTCGGGCGCGACATCGCGCCCAACCGGAGACTGCACCATGACCGAAGCCACCCACGATCGTATCGCCAAGCTGGTTGGCGACCATGCCGTCCTGCTCTTTATGAAGGGCACGCCCTTGTTCCCGCAATGCGGCTTTTCGTCGCGCGCGATCGCGATGCTCGACCGGCTCGGGGTCGAATATGACACCGTCGACGTGCTGCAGGACATGGAGATCCGTCAGGGCATCAAGGAGTTTTCCGACTGGCCGACGATCCCCCAGCTCTATGTGAAGGGCGAATTCGTCGGCGGCAGCGACATCATGATGGAAATGTGGGAGGCGGGCGAACTGCACACGCTGGTCGCCGACGTCCCGGCGCGCGCCGAATAACGCGCCGAATAAGGGAACATCGCCTTTCCGAACAAAAGGGCCCGCCGACGCTGGAGTGCGTCGGCGGGCCTTTTTGTGCCGGTACGCGGCTTCGGGACGCGTCGGGGGTCTCACAGGCCCGCGTCTCGGCGGAGGCGGTGCGCATAGGGGCTTTGTCCTGAACCAGATGAAGGTCAGCTGGTCCGGATGCCAGGATCTTCGAGGCGAAAGAAAAGCGCGAGTTGCAGGCTTTCGGCGATGCGGGCGGCCTTCGCCTGCAGTGCGGCAGCCGCCGCGGGCGCGAGCAGTTCGTCGGTGGTCGCGGACCAGATCGCGAGCCAGCGGTCGAACATCGCGGGGGTGATGTGCGCCTTGTGCTTCAGGTGCGCGGCCATCGGGCTGCCCTTGTAGCGGCCGCTGGTCAGCATCACCGACGACCAGAAGGCGACCAGCCTTTCCAGATGGCCGGGCCAGTCGTGCACCGCGTCGTTGAACAGCGGGCCGATCTCCGCATCGGCGCGCACGCGGTCGTAGAAGGCGGGGATCAGGCGCTCGAGCGCGGTTTCGTCGATCTGCTCGTCCTGTTCCATGACTCGCTCCGAACATGCATATGACGCGCATCTATTCGCGGAACTTAAAACATGCAACAAAAATACATATTATGACGAAGGCCGGGTTTTCAGAGGATTTTCGGCAGCGGCTTGATCGCACGCATTTCGCGGCGCTGTTGGCGTGCCGCAGCGTCAAGGGGCTGAAAGTGCGTCCGGGGGGCGGGGCCTTTCGGCCGCTCCGCCCCCCGTCGCGTCGGGGGTAAGTGGGGATGTCCTGAGTGGGGGCAGGGGACATCAGGGACCAGACTGATGTCCCCCACCGCTCCTTTGAGCGGAACACTCGGGAACATCCGATACCATACAAGGGGCGTGCCAGTTTGGCGACATCGCGGTTTTCGGGGGGAGGTGCTGGTTAGCAATTCCTTACCGGGCATCGGGGGTGTCAAAAATCCCGACAGGTCGGTCCTTCCTGTGGGAAGCCATGGGGGGCGCTCGCGAAGCGAGTGGTGGAGGGGCCAGCAACTTCGGCGCTATTGCCCCTCCGTCAGCGGCTACGCCGCTGCCACCGCCCCATGGCTTCGCCACAGGGAGATCGTTCCCTCAGCGCCGTTCAGCTTCATTCATCATCGGTTCAGCCTATTGACTACATCTGTAGTCGTATCGCAGATGAGGCCGAAGGGAGGGGTTCCACGATGGCAGAACGCGCCAGCGAATCCGAAATGCAGATCTTGTCGGCGCTGTGGGACGAATCCCCGCAGAGCGCGACCGATCTTGCCGAGAATGTCGGGGCCGCCAACGGCTGGACGCTCGCGACGGTCAAGACGCTCGTCGCGCGCCTCGTCCAGAAAGGCGCGGTGACCGCCGAGGCCGAAGGGCGCCGCTTTCTCTACAGTCCCGCGGTCGAACGCGCCGAAGCGGTGGGCGAGGAATCGCAGCGCTTCGTCGATCGCCTGTTCGGCGGCCGCGTCAGCCCGCTGATCGCCCATCTCGCCGAGCGCGAGGCGCTGTCGGACACCGACATCGCCGAGATCGAGGCGCTGCTCAGGAGGCTGAAGTCATGAGCGCCGATATGGTCTTCCAGGCCTGGGGCGACACGCTGGTCACCACCGCCGTGCTCGTCCTGATGATCCTGCTGATCCGCAAGCCCTTCGCGCGCCATTTCGGCCCGGGGCTCACCTATGCTTTGTGGGCGGTGCCCGCGCTGCGCCTGTTGCTGCCGCCGCTGCCCTTCGCGCAGCCCGAGGTCGCACCGGCCGTTGCCGCCGCGGCCTCTGCGACGGCCGAACCCGTTACCGAACTGATCATGCTCGCCCCGACTGATACGGTCGCGGCGGCGCCGACGGTGCAGGCGGCTCCGCTGCTGACCATGGCCGACGTGCTGCCGGTGCTGTTTACCGCCTGGGCGGCGGGTATGGTTGCGGTGCTCGTGGCGGCCATGGTGTCGCACCACCGCTTCCGCCGTCAGGTGCTGACCGGCGCGGTGGCGCTCGAACCGATCGGGACGATCCGGCTGGTGATGACCGACGCGGTCGACGGGCCCGTCGCCTTCGGCCTGTGGCGCCGCTATGTCGCGGTGCCGCAGGACTTCTTCGCGCGCTATGTGATCGAGGAACGCGCGCTCGCGATCGACCATGAACTGGCGCATCACCGGCACGGCGATCTGTGGGCCAATGCCGCCGCGCTGCTGCTGCTGTCGGTGCAATGGTTCAACCCCTTCGCCTGGCGCGCGCTCCGCGCCTTTCGTTTCGACCAGGAGGCCGCGTGCGACGCGCGGGTTCTCGCGCTGACCGACAGCGCCCCGCGCAATGTTCGCACCGCGCGCTATGCGACGGCCATTGCCAAGGCTGCGGTCGGCTCGCGGCTGTCGCTCGCGGCGCCGATGGCGGTCCACGACAATTTGCAGGAGAGACTGACGATGCTGATGCAGCAGGATATTTCGAAGAAGCGCGGCCTCGTCGGACGGCTGCTCGTCGGCGGCGCGACGCTCGCGGTGCTCGCGACGACCGCGACGCTGGTCCCGGCCGGGATCGCGAGTGCGAGCGTGCAAAGTGACGTGCCCGCTGCACCCTCGCCGCCGCCCGAGGCTTCCGACGCGCCGCTGTCGCCCGACGCGCCCGAAGCCCCCGAGGTCATCGCCGGCACCTCGCGCGTGATGATCTTTACCAGCGAAGAGCATGGCGGGGGCGATGCGACCGCCAGGGACGGCACGAAGCGCGAGGTGCATCGCATCGTGATCCGCAACGGCGAGGTCAAGGACGGCGAGGGCAAGGCCATGGTCTTCGCGCCTGGTGACGCCAAGGCGAAGCGTTTCGAACTGCGCATGCCCGGTGCGCTGTCGCGCGACGACATCCTCGCGACGCTGAAGGAACAGGGCGTCACCGGCGCGCAGGCCGAGGCGATCGCCGACAAGCTGGAGGCGAAGCGCAAGGAAAGCTTCCGCACCGCGCTGGCCCCAATGCCGCCGATGCCGCCGATGCCGCCCATGGCCCCGCTCCCGCCCGCTGCCTGGTCGTCGTTCGACGGCAAGGCGATGGCGATCGGCCATTGCGGCAACGGGAAAAAGCCGGTGTCGCTGGTCAACCGCGACGACAAGGACGGCGGACAGCGCAGCCGCGTCGTGATGATGGCGTGCGGCGACGAGGGCAAGGCGGCGCGGCTGTCGGCGCTCAAGAAGGCGCGCGAGAGTTTCGCGAAGGGTGACACGGCCGGCCACATGTCGGCCGAGACGCGCGCCAAGGTCACCGCCGACCTCGACCGCGCGATCGCCGACCTCGAAAAACCGGTCGACTGACAGTTTCAGCTTTGACGCGGGTGCCTTCTCCCCGGTGGGCATCTGCGGCAGGGGCGGGGAAAGGGAGCGGGCGACCGCTCCCTTTTTCTTTGCGACCCGTACGCTGGCGCATAAGGTGGCGACGGGACTATTTCTTGGGGGCGGTGATGGAGAGTTACGAAGGCATCCTGACGATGCTGGGTCTGAGTGCGGCGGCCAGTCTGTTGATCATCGCGCTAGTCGCCGCCGTGTTGCACTTCTTTGTCGCGCTCAACGCACCGCCACGAAGGCGCGCTTTCTGGACCGTCGCGCCCGCCTATGCGCTATGCGTATTTTTCGGCACGGCACCTGCTGACAGCCCTTTTCCGATTTGGGTGTGGCCCGTCGGCGCGCTGGTCCCCGCGGCTATTTGGTACTGGTTCTGGCTCCGAGATTTCGAGAAACGATGGTACCAGAATTTGGAGGACCTCCCTGACGATGTCCCGCTTGCCAATCAAGATTGGAAGAATGGCCTTTTACAGTTGGCGACTCTGCTGGTGATCGGCCTAGCCATGGCGGGTATCCGAATGATGTTGAAATCCTGATATCATCCGTCGAAAGATGCGGTGTGGGCCGTAACCGGCCATTCTCTTTTATTTGCGCCCCCTTTCGTTCGACGGCTCCCGATGCCACATGCACCCCATGAGCGACGAAAAGCCCTGGCCCGACTCCATCCACGCCGGCGATTGCGAGCAGCATGAGCCGCTCGTGCGCCGCGTGCTCGCGCCGAACCCTTCGCCCTATACCTTCACCGGCACCCAGACGTGGATCGTCGGGGCGGGCAGCGACGTCGCGGTGATCGACCCCGGCCCGACGGGCAGCGGGTTCAGCGTCGGCGACCCCGCCGATGCCAATGGCGTTGGCCATGTCGATGCGATCCTGCGCGCGGTTGGCGATGCGCGCGTCGCGGCGATCCTCTGTACCCACACCCACCGCGACCACAGCCCCGCCGCCGCTCCGCTCCGCGAGGCGACCGGCGCGCCAATCATCGGCTGCGCTCCGCTGGTGATCAGCGACAGCGGCCCGCGCGCCGATTCGGCCTTCGACCCCGATTACGCCCCCGATCGCGTGCTGCTCGATGGCGAGCGGATTTCGGGCGACGGCTGGACGATCGAGGCGGTGGCGACCCCGGGGCATACGTCGAACCACCTCTGCTTCGCGCTGCGCGAAAGCGGCGCCTTGTTCACCGGCGACCATGTCATGGCCTGGTCGACCAGCGTCGTCAGCCCGCCCGACGGCGACATGGCGGCCTATATGGCCAGCCTGTCGAAGCTCTACGACCGCGACGACCGCGTCTATTATCCGGCGCACGGCCCTGCGGTGACCAAGCCCCGACAACTGGTGCGCGGCATGCTCGGCCACCGCAAACAGCGCGAGCGCCAGATTTTGAAGGAACTCGAACGCGGCACGACCATTATCCCCGATATGGTGTCGCATATGTACAAGGGTCTCGATCCGCGCCTGACCGGTGCTGCCGGGCGGTCGGTGCTCGCACATCTGCTCGATCTCGAGCAGCGCGGCCGCGTCGCGCGCGAAGCCGACGCATGGCGGCTGGTCGCATGAGCCGCTCGCTCTTCCGCATCCTGATCCTCGTCGTCCTGGCGGTCGGGGTCTTCCTCGGCTGGCGCGCCTGGCAGGACTGGCAGCGCGGTTATGAGCCCGAGACCGTCGTCGCCGCGAGCCTGCAGGGATTGCAGGAGCAGAATATCCTCGTCCCCTTCACCGCGCGTTATGTCGCGGTAGTGACCTCGACGCAGAGCCGGCTCGGGTTGAGCGCCAAAAAGACGCTGATCATGCCGGGTACGGTGCGCTACGAACTCGACCTTGCGAAGCTCAAGCAATCCGACCTCGACTGGAATGCCGAGGCGGGCACGCTGACCGTGACGCTGCCGCCGTTGCGGCTCGCCGGACCCGAGATCGATATCGACGCGATCAGTGAGTTTCGCGACGGCGCGATCCTGCTGACGCTGACCGATGCCGAAAAGACGCTCGACGACGCGAACCGCAGGGCGGCGCAGGGCGAACTGATCAAGCAGGCCAGGGCCACGACCCCGATGCGCCTGGCGCAGAGTGCGGCGCGCACTGCCATCGAGCAGAGCTTCGCCATGCCGCTGAGGGCGGCGGGCATCGACGCCAAGGTGACTGCCCGGTTCGCCGGGGACACGGCCGACTGAATCGGCCTTTGCGCGCGGCCTTCGCTGCGCTAGTCCTGCCGCGTAACCAACCTGGGGGGGATGGCATGGCGACGTCGGCGGCGGGGGTGATTCCCGCGGAGCGTTTCTGGCAGCGGATGGCGATCGGCCTCGCGGTCTTCATTATCTTCGGCTTTGCGCAATTCGCCTTGCGCGGGTTCGTCGACCCCGTGGCCGCGCCCTTCTGGGTGCATCTCCACGGGATCGCGATGCTCGCCTGGCTCGGCCTGCTGATCGTCCAGCCCACGCTTGTGTCGCGGGCCGAGCTGCCGCTGCACCGGCGGCTCGGCTGGATCGGCGGCGGGCTTGCGCTCGTCATCACCGGGCTGGGGATTTTCACCGGTCTGGCGTCGCTTGTGCTGAACCGCTTTCCGCCCTTTTTCTCGCCGCCCTATTTCCTCGCGTTGACGACGGTCGAGGCGCTGGTCTTTGGCGCGATGGTCTGGTGGGCGGTGCGCCGGCGGCACGCGACGCAATGGCACCGACGGCTGATGATCGGCGCGACGATCGTCATCCTCGAACCCGCGCTAGGGCGCATCCTGCCGATGCCGTTGATGATCGGCTGGTCCGACATCCCGATCGGCCTGATCCAGCTCGCCGTCGTCGGCATTATCGCGCTGCACGACCGCCGCACCTTCGGGCGGGTTCATCCGGCGACCAAGGCCATCTTCCTCATTGTCATCGCGGTGCGCGCCACCATCTATCTCCTGTCGCTGGCGCCGCCGGTGATCGCGCTGGCGGCGCGGCTGACCGGTGGCTGACGCGGCGAATTGCCCCGCTGGCGGGTGACGTGTAGAGGGGCGGGAAATTCCTGCTCTGACAAGGAAGTAAGATGACTGCTCCGATCCGTGAAAACCTCTCCGGCCTCGACCTGCGCGCCGAAATCGACCGGCTGCGCAAGGAACGCAACGCGGTCATCCTCGCGCATTATTACCAGAAGCCCGAGATTCAGGACCTTGCCGATTTCGTCGGCGACAGCCTCGAACTGTCGCGCAAGGCCGCGGACACCGACGCCGACGTCATCGCCTTTTGCGGCGTCAAGTTCATGGCCGAGACCGCGAAGATCCTCAGCCCCGAAAAGATCGTCATCCTGCCCGACATGGATGCCGGGTGCAGCCTCGAGGACAGCTGCCCGCCCGAACAGTTCAAGCGCTTCCGCGAAAAGCATCCCGACCATATCGCGCTGACCTACATCAACTGCTCCGCGGCGGTGAAGGCGCTCAGCGACATCATCGTCACCTCATCGAGCGCCGAGATGATCATCAGCCAGATCCCCGAGGACCAGAAGATCATCTTTGGTCCCGACCGGCATCTGGGCGGCTATCTCAACAGCAAGTTCGGGCGCGAGATGCTGCTGTGGCCGGGCGTGTGCATCGTCCATGAGGCGTTCAGCGAGACCGAGCTGCTCAAGCTCAAGGCACAGCACCCCGGCGCGCCGGTCGCCGCCCACCCCGAGTGCCCGCCGCATATCGTCGACCATGCCGATTATGTCGGGTCGACCAGCGGCATCCTGCAGTTTGCCAAGACCTTCCCGTCGGACACGCTGATCGTCGCGACCGAGCCGCACATCATCCACCAGATGGAACTGGCGATCCCCGAAAAGACTTTCATCGGGGCGCCGGGGGCCGATGGCAACTGCAACTGCAACATCTGCCCGTACATGGCGCTCAACACGATGGAGAAGCTCTACATAGCGCTCCGCGACCTGCAGCCGCGGATCGAGATGGACGAGGAACTTCGCCTCGCCGCGCGCAAGAGCCTCGACCGGATGCTGGAGATGGCGTCGGGGACGGTGGGCAAGGGCGATTTGGGACGCGCCTGAGTCGCGTCTAAAAAACCGAGTCGCGGCGATGAGTCGCGGCCAGCTTTTCGAAAACCGAATCCGAAAATGCTGCGCTCTTGTTACAAAAATGCTGCAGCGAATCTGCTAATTGCTAATGCCGGACTTATCCACAGTCGCCGGCGCAATCGGGGGCGTTTCGCGGCAATTTTTGTTGGCGACTCCGCCGACTCATGACAGCTTCCAATCATCGGACGACGGAGACGACGGACCGCCGGGACACGAAGGAAGGTTGCAAGACCAGCCGGAAGGAAACGGACCGGAACGACGAGGAAGTGGACCGATACCCTGGTCACGGAACGCCGCGATTCCCACGAGTTGAGGCGGACCCGATCGGGACAGGAAATGCAGTCCATCGCTTGGACGGCGATTGCTTCGGCAGACGCAGGAAGAGATGATGAAGGGCTTTCCAGGTGCGGCCGGCCCCCGAAAGGGGGCCGACCAAACCATCGCCGGATAGCTCCGGAACGCGCCGCAAGCGTCGTTTTGCGGGCCGCCGATCGCAAGAGAAGCGGACCGGGATGAAGGCAAGCGGGCAGCGACCGGAAGGATACCGGATAGTGGGGGTTGGCAGCGATGCCGGCCCCCATTTCGCGTGCGCGTGATGTGGGTGGGGCGGTGGCCTCGACCGATGCAGGGCAGGCGGTCGTTGGAACGTCTGCTTTCGAGCGCAAGCGGACGTAAATATCCTCCCTNTGGTGGAGGGGCCGAAAGGCTGCGCGACGCGTGACGGCTCGGCCCCTCCGTCAGCGGCTTTGCCGCTGCCACCTCCCCATGGCTGCGCGACAGGGAGGATTTCAGGACCATCCGCGTCCCACCCCGAAATCGCCCCGTCCGCAACCACCGCCAAATATTTCGTGCGCCCTGTGACTTCTGTCACACCGCCGTCGCCCCCGCCTGCTTATCCCTCCGCTTGCGACCCGGAGAAGTTCCCCGATCGGAACGGATCCCACTTTCCCGGCCGCGTCCTCGCGGACCGGCCGGGAACCTTTTGCACCCCGCTCGCATTATGCTGACATCGGCAAAACGAGGTTCGGACGCCATCGGGCGTTGCCGGAAGTCACCCGGTCTGCGTGCTCCGCAGGTCCGGCAATAAGGGAGTGTGTCTATGGGTATCATCATCACGCTGATCGTCGGCGGAATCATCGGCTGGCTGGCCAGCATCGTCATGCGCACCGACGCACAGCAGGGCATCATCCTGAATGTCGTCGTCGGTATCGTCGGCGCTTTTCTCGGCAATATATTGGGCGGCATGTTCGGCATGGGCGCCAGCCTCAGTACCTTCAGCCCGATCGGTCTGCTGTGGGCCTTTATCGGTGCGGTCGTGCTGCTCGGCCTGATCAACCTGGTGCGTCGCGGCAGCGTCCGCTGACACCCGTGGCGGCGGCGTTCGGCGTCGCCGCCATATCGCTAGGCGGTTGACGCGATTTGGTTTACCATCGCGTCTGCCCGGTAATATTCGGGCATCCAAAACGATCGTAGGGGGTCATATATGACTTGGATTATCGCAATTGTCATGGGCGGCGTCATCGGCTGGCTCGCGAGCATCGTGATGCGCACCGACGCGCAACAGGGCATTTTCCTCAATATCATCGTCGGCTGTCTCGGTTCGATCCTCGGCCGTTTCCTGTTCGGCCGCTTTCTCGGCGGCGGGCATTTGCGCGGCGACGCCTTCGATCCGATGACCTTGCTCACCGCCTTCATCGGCGCGGTGGTCCTGCTCGGGATCGTCAATCTCGTGCGGCGCGGCAAGGTGCGCTGATCCCGCTGACATAGACGGTCCTTTTCGGATCGGTTTCCAAAAGGCGGTCGGCGCGAGTCGGCCGCCTTTTTTGGCGCCAGGCCACTGGAGTTCGGCCGCCGGGCCGATTATGAAGCGCCGCGCCGTGGGCAGCGGTGCGGTCGCGTTTCCCCCTTGTCAGGGGTGATTTAATTGGATAATACACCGCGAAGAATGGCCGAGGTTCCGGCGCCCCTTCGCGGGCACGGACGAAGCGGCCCTCGCATGCCATGGTTGGGGCGGGACAGAGGAATTTGGCGTGAACTACGAGCGGAAAGTGGATGTGATGGACAGCCTCGCGGGCTATGATGACGAGGCCGGCAATCGTCGGCGCCGGATGCTGCTGATCGTCGCGATCGCGCTGATCCTCGCGGCGCTCGCCGCGGCTTATTTCGCCTTCTCGGCCGGCAAGGGCGACGGCGCCGCCGCCGCTGGCGGGTCCGCCGGCGGACCATCGAGCGAAAGCATTCCGAACATCACCGTCGTGATCCCGGGCAAGCAGTCGGTTCAGGCGCAGATCTCGGCCAACGGCACCATCGCGGCGCGCCGCGAAATGCCCGTCGGCGTCGCCGGCGAGGGCGGTCAGGTCGTCCGCGTGCTCGTCGAGCCGGGCCAGTGGGTCGGTGCGGGGCAGACGCTGGCGGTGATCGACCGCTCGGTCCAATCGCAGCAGGCTGCGGCGCTGTCCGCCTCGATCCGCGTGGCGCAGGCCGACGCCGATCTGGCGCAGGCCGAACTCACCCGTGCCGAGGCGCTGGTATCGCGCGGCTTCATCTCCAAGGCCGACATGGATCGCAAGCGCGCGACCCGCGATGCCGCCAATGCGCGCGTCCGCGTCGCGCAGGCGCAATATGGCGAAGCGCAGGCGCGCAACGGCCGGCTGAACATCGTCGCCCCGGCGGCGGGCCTGGTGCTGACGCGCCAGGTCGAACCCGGGCAGATCGTCAGCTCGGGCAGCGGTGTGCTGTTCCGCATGGCGAAGGGCGGCGAGATGGAAATGATGGCACAGCTGGCCGAGGCCGATCTGGCGCGCATTCCGGTGGGAACGCGGGCGACGGTGACCCCGGTCGGCGCCGCACAGGGCGTTGCGGGCCAGGTCTGGCAGAAGTCGCCGGTCATCGATCCGCAGACCCGACAGGGCATGGTGCGGATCGCGATCCCGTACAGCGCCGAACTGCGCCCCGGCGGATTCGCCGATGCCAAGCTGGTCGCCGGTTCGGCCGAGGCGCCGTTGCTGCCCGAAAGTGCGGTCCAGAGCGGCCCCGAGGGCAGCTTCGTCCTGATCGTCGGCAACGACAACAAGGTCGAGCGTCGCGCGGTCCAGGTCAGTTCGGTCTCCGATGCCGGGATCGCGATCGCATCGGGTCTGACCGGCAACGAGCGCGTCGTCGTGCTGGCCGGCGCCTTCCTGAATCCCGGCGATACCGTGAAGCCGGTCCTTCAGAAAACGTCGAACTGATATCCGATTTTTGCCGGACGTGCGCACAAGGGCGTTTGAACCATGAGCTTCCGTAATATCTCCGCCTGGTGCATCCGCAATCCGGTGCCGCCGATCGTCCTGTTCGTGCTGCTGTTGCTGGCGGGGGTCGTCAGCTTCAACCGGATGGACGTCAACGACAACCCCGACGTCGAATTCCCGGCGGTGCAGGTTCTGGTCGCGCAGCCGGGTGCCGCGCCGACCGAGCTCGAGACGCAGGTCACGCAGCGCGTCGAGGCCGCGGTCCGGGCGGTCAGCGGGGTCGAGGACATGTCCTCCTATGTCGGCGAGGGCAGCAGCAGCACGATGGTGCAGTTCGCGATCGGTACGCCGATCGACCGCGCCTATAACGACGTCAACCAGGCGGTTCAGCAGATTCGTAGCGACCTGCCCGACGGAATCCTCGAACCGCAGGTCGTGCGCGTCGATTTCTCCGGCGGGCCGATCACCTATTTCGCGGTCGAAGCGACCGACATGACGCTCGAACAGCTGTCATGGTTCGTCGACAACAATGTGGCCAAGGATCTGCTGTCGATCCCCGGCATGGCGCGCGTGCGCCGGTCGGGCGGCGTCGACCGCGAAATCCGCGTCATCCTCGATCCCGCGCGCATGCAAAGCTATGGTGTGACCGCGAGCCAGATCAACCAGCAACTGCGCCAGGTCAACGTCAACGCCGCGGGCGGGCGCACCGAAATAGCCGGGTCCGAACAGGCCGTGCGCGTGCTGGGCAACGCCGGGACCGCGAACCAGCTCGGCAATTACCAGTTGTCGCTCGGCAATGGCCGCACGATCCGGCTCAGCGATGTTGCGACGGTCACCGACGGCTATGCCGAACAGCGCAACCTCGCCAAGATCGAGGGGCGGCAGGTGCTGTCCTTCTCGATCGAAAAGGCCAAGGGCTCGTCTGACGTCACCGTCCATGACGAGACGATGAAGAAGCTCGCCGAGATCAAGAAGAACAACCCCAAGGTCAATTTCAAGATACTCTTCACGCGCACCGAATATACCAAGGAACAATATCGCAGCTCGATGGCGGCGATGATCGAGGGTGCGATCCTCGCGGTCATCGTCGTGTTCCTGTTCCTGCGCGACTGGCGCGCGACCTTGATCTCGGCGCTCGCGATCCCGCTCTCGGCGATCCCGACCTTCTGGTTCATGGACATGATGGGCTTTTCGCTGAATGGCCTGTCGCTGCTCGCGCTCAGCCTCGTCGCCGGGGTGCTCGTCGATGATGCGATCGTCGAGATCGAGAATATCGTCCGGCATATGCGCATGGGCAAGACCGCCTATCAGGCATCGATCGACGCCGCCGACGAAATCGGCCTCGCGGTGGTCGCGACGACGATGTCGATCGTCGCCGTGTTCCTGCCCGTCGCCCTGATGCCCGGCGTGTCGGGACAATTCTTCATCCAGTTCGGGATGACGGTCGTCTTCGCGGTGCTCGTCAGCCTGGCCGTCGCGCGCATGATCACGCCGATGATCGCGGCCTATTTCCTGTCGGCGCAGGGCGAGCAGGACCATGCGTCGGGGCCGTGGGTCGACCGGTACGAAAACATCCTGCGCTGGACGCTCGACGACAGCAAGCACAAGGTGGTGCGGGCGCGCTTCGAGCCGACGGCGACGCGGCCGACCTTCCTGATTCTGCCGCTGCTGGTGGCGTTCGGCGCGCTGGTCGTGATGACGATGAAATATTTCCAGCCGGTGCCGGTGGGGCAGAGCGGGCCGAATGCGGCTCTCCATTTCCTGCTGCTGACGCCGATGGCGGCCGTCGCCGCTTTCCTCCTGAGCAGTCTGGTGATGATCCTGTTCGGCGCATTCGTCGCATGGATCAACCAGACCACACTCAGGTCGGCTTTGCGCGCCTATGCGTGGGTCGGCGGGATCGTTGCCGTGCTGTGCGGGATTCTGTGGTTCCTGGGCAAGTTGGCGCCGGCTCAGATGGCGATCACGTCCTGGGCCATGGTCATGGCCGCGGCGATCCTGCTCGGAGCGCTTGCCTGGCTTCTCGGGCGCCTGTTCGGGATGCACCACTGGCGCTTCACCCGATGGGCGCAATATATGACTCAGCGCGCGTATGCGCGCCTGTTCGATCACCGCGTGTGGATCGTCGGGATCGGCGTCGGAGCCTTTGTGTGGAGCATCATCCTTTTCGCGACGCTTCCCAGCCAGTTCCAGCCGACGATCAACAGCGACTACAGCCAGATCACCTATGAATTGCCACCGGGGTCGACGCTGGCGCAGAGCGAACGGATCTCGAACCAGGTCAACGCGATCCTGGCGGCCGACAAGTCGGTGGAAAACGCCTTTTACGACGTCAATGTCGGCGGCGGCAGCGTCTATATCACCCTGAAAAAGGACCGTGAGACGAGCAGCGTCGATTGGGAGCGCGGTCTGCAGCCGAAGATGGCGGCGATCCCCGACGCGCGCGTGTCGTTCCAGAGCCAGGCTGGCGGTTTTTCGGGCCGCGACATCAGCTTCATCATCGGCGGCGACGATCCGGTCGCGCTCGAAAAGCATGCGCTCAAGATTGTCAAGGAGATGAGCGCGCTCAAGGAGCTGCGGGCGGTGCGGATCGAGGGCGATATTCCGCGGCCCGAGATCATCATCAATCCGCGCATGGACCTTGCCGCCGACCTCGGCGTTACGACGGCGGCGCTCAGCCAGACGATCCGCATCGCGACATTGGGCGACATCGACCAGAATGCGGCGAAATTCTCGCTGTCCGATCGCCAGATCCCGATCCGCGTGCTGCTGTCCGAAGATTCGCGCCGCAGCCTGGCGACGCTTGAAAATCTGCCGGTACCGACGACACGCGGTACGACGGTTCCGTTGAAATCGGTCGCGGCGATCAGCTTCGGCGCGGGGCCAACCGAGCTGCGCCGGTATAACCAGACCCGCCGTATCGTGATCGGTGCCGATCTGACGAAGGGCCTCGTGACCAGCAACGCGCAGACCAAGATCGATGCGCTGCCGTCGGTCAAGAACATGCCGCAGGGCATCCGCAAGATCGTGCAGGGCCAGCAGAAGTTCATGGAGGAATTGATCCTCAACTTCGCGATCGCGGTCGTCGCGGGCCTCGCGCTCGTCTTTTCGACGCTGGTCCTGCTGTACCGCCGCTTCCTCTCGCCGCTGGTCAATATGTCGTCGCTGTTGCTCGCCCCGCTCGGCGGCCTGCTCGGCCTCTGGATCACCGGCATGGAAATCTCGATGCCCGTCTATATCGGCATATTGATGCTGCTCGGGATCGTGGCGAAAAACTCGATCCTGCTCGTCGATTTCGCGATTGAGGAGATGGACCATGGCATCGCCAAGGGACCGGCTTTGCTCGACGCGGGGCGCAAGCGCGCCCAGCCGATCGTCATGACGACGATCGCGATGGTCGCGGGCATGGTGCCGACGGCGATCTCGCTGTCGGGCGATGGCGCGTGGCGCGCACCGATGGGCGTTGTCGTCATCGGCGGGTTGATCCTGTCGACGATGCTGACGCTGCTGATCGTGCCGGCGGGCTTCAGCCTCGCCGACAGCATCGAAAAGCGCCTGGGCCGATTCTTCTCGCGCAACCTGCTGACCTATAAGCCGGGCGACGACACCAAGCCGCACGGCATTCCTTCTGAACCGCACCCGGCGGAGTGACGCGAAAGCGCGCGGCGCGGCGCCGGTTGCAACCTTTGCCGCGCTTCGCCATTGGATGGTCATGACGGACAGCGTTTCGCCGCAAACCGATACCGGTCGCGCTCACCCCCCCCATATCAACCGGGGGGTGGGCGTTGCAGTTCCCACGGGCGGGCTCAATATCCGCGCCGTGGCGACCGGCATGCTCGTCGTGATGGCGATCGTCTTCGTCAGCGCCAAATATTTCCAGGACGTCCATCCTGCCGTCGGTTTCGTGCGCGCCTTTGCCGAGGCGGCGATGGTCGGCGGGCTGGCCGACTGGTTTGCGGTCACCGCGCTGTTCCGCCACCCGATGGGCATCCCGATCCCGCACACCGCGATCGTCCCGCGCAACAAGAACCGCATCGGCGACACGCTGGCGCGCTTCCTGCTCACCAATTTCCTGCTGCCGCGGCTGATCGCGCGCAAGATGCAGACGGTCGACATCGCGGGCGCGGTGGGCAAATTCCTGTCGCAACCGGGCGAAGGCGGCGGGCGGCTGAAACGCGGCGCGTCGCGGATCATCGCCGACGGCCTCGGCGCGCTCGACCAGCAGCGGTTGGGCGGCATGGTCAAATCGGCGATCGCCGATCGGCTGCGCGAACTCGACGTCGCGCCGCTGCTGGGGCAGGCGCTGCAGGCGGCGTTGGCCGAGGGGCGGCACCAGCCGTTGCTCGACGCGATGGTCAAATGGGGGTCGAAGACGCTCGAACTCAACGACCATCTGATCCACCAGATGGTGCACGACAATTCGAATGCGATCGTGCGCTTCACCGGGCTCGACGAAAGCATTTCGAACCGCATCGTCGCGGGGTTGGGCAAGCTGCTCAGTGAAATGGCGGTCGAACCCGATCATCCGCTGCGCATCCGCGTCGAGGAAGGGCTCGCCAAGATGGCGCTCGACCTGCAGCACGATCCCGAAGTGCAGGCGAAGGTCGCGCGGGTCCGCGACGAACTGCTCGAGAACAAGGCGGTCAAGCGCTGGCTCGATGGTTTGTGGGAACAGGGGCGCGGCGCACTGCTGAAAGCCGCGCGCGATCCCGACACCATGCTTGCGGGGCGGCTCGGCGAACTGGTGACCCAGTTCGGCGCGATGCTGGGCGAGGATGCGCATATCAAGCGGACGCTCAACCGCTACGCGCGGCGCGCGGTCGTCGGCGCGGTCGACAGCTATGGCGAGACCGCGCTGAAACTGGTGTCGGACACGATCCGCGGCTGGGACGCCAAGACGATCACCGACCGGCTGGAAAATGCCGTCGGCGACGACCTGCAATATATCCGCATCAACGGGACGCTGGTCGGCGGGCTGGTCGGGGTGCTGATCCACACGGTGGATGTGTTGATCTGATCTAGTTGAGCTTTCGCCGACAGACGAGTATTCCCTGCTTAGCTTTCTTGGATATCCGGTACTAAAAATCGGGGGGCTTGTATGGAGAGTGTAGAAAAGAAGGTCGATTTTCTCAGAAAATCCCTTGATCGAGATGCCGATTCATTTCGAAGAAAGATTGGGAGAAACAAGACGAGTGCGTTCCGCACCAAAATATATGTCGCATCCGCGGCCGCGATGCTCTCGATAATAATAGGTTCGAAATCCAATCAGATCGTTGTCGAAAACGGCTTACAATCATCGATGGACATGATAGCGCTGGTCATTAGCGCATCTGTTGCCGTGGTTTCGGCATATGAGGCGTTCTTCGATCACCGATGGCTCTGGATGAAATATACCAACACGCTTTCACAGCTTTATGCAGTCTCTGATGACCTTGACTTCATTGTTGCCAATGAATCAATTCCTTCGGAGGAGGCGTTGGAAAAAATTCACCTGCGGCGACAAGAGGTGCTGAGAGAAACGGGAGCAGCATGGTACGATAAGCGGGCCCAAGCTTCCGCCTTATCGACTTTATCTTCATGACAAGTCACCATTTAATGTGACAAGCCCCTCGCGAAAACTCGGATAGCGCGGCGTCCATCCCAGCAGGCGTTTCGCCTTGCCGTTCGCGACGCGGCGATTCTCGGCATAGAAGGCGCGCGCGGCGGGCGACAGGCCGGCTTCGTCGAGGGCCTGCAATGGCGGCACCGGCGCGCCGAGCATCGCGCAGCCCCACTCGACGAGGCGGTTCTGGGGACAAGGTTCGTCATCGGCGAGGTTATACACGCCCGGGGGGCCGCCGAATGACGCGATTACGCCGCTCGCGATGTCGTCGATATGGATACGGCTGAAGACCTGATCGGGCAGGGCGATGCGGTGCGCGCGGCCTTCGCCGATGCGGTCGAGGATGCTGCGGCCGGGGCCATAGATGCCGGGGAGGCGAAACACGCACATGTCGCCGCGCAGCGCCTGCCAGGCCGCGTCTGCCAGGTTGCGGTCGGCGCGGCGGCCCTTGATCGGGGCGGTCTCATCGACCCACGCCCCGCCGGTGTCGCCATAGACGCCGGTCGATGAGAGATAGCCCGTCCATGTGGCGCCGGCGAGCGCGATGGCATCGCCATAATGGTCGAGCACCGGGTCGCGCCCGTCCGAGGGCGGGACCGACGACAGGATGTGCGTTGCCGGGCGCAGCGCGGCGAGCACCGCATCGCGGTCGCCGAACGCGAGCGTCCCGCCGCGACCATCGCGCGTCGTGCCGCTCACGTTCCAGCCGCGCGCCTCCAGCCGCCGCGCGAGGTGGCTTGCGGCATAGCCCATTCCAAAGATCAGCATCTGTCCCATCGCCGCGCCTTATTGCGCAGGCTGCGGCCCGCGCCTAGACCTGCCGGCATGACCGATGCCTCCTCGACGCCCGTCCTTCCCGTCACCATCCACCGCGGCGATTACCGTCCGCCCGAATGGCAAGTCCCCGACGTCGCGCTCGATTTCGCATTGGGCATCGACGAGACCAAGGTGTCGGCCGGCCTGTCGGTCGAGCGCCGTGCCGATACGCCGGTGCCGCTGACGCTGCGCGGCGACGCGATCACGCCGGTCGAGGTGCGCGTCGACGGCGCGGTGTGGAACGACTGGCGCATGCAGGGCAGCGACCTGATCGTCGATCTCGGCGACCGGATGGCGGCGACGGTCGAGGTCGACACGGTGATCGACCCGAGCGCCAACACCAATCTGATGGGCCTGTTCGCATCGAACGGCATGCTGTGCACGCAATGCGAGGCCGAGGGCTTTCGCCGCATTACCTTCCATCCCGACCGTCCCGACGTGATGAGCCGCTATCGCGTGCGCATGGCGGGCGACAAGACCGCCTTTCCGATCCTGCTGTCTAACGGCAATTGCGTCGAGCAGGGCGACGGTCCGGAGGGCACGCATTGGGCACTGTGGGAAGACCCCTGGCCGAAACCCAGCTATCTCTTCGCGCTCGTCGCGGGCGACCTGGTGGTCAACCGCGACAGTTTCACCACCGTTTCGGGGCGCGAGGTCGAACTCGGTATCTGGGTGCGCGCGGGCGATGAGGGCCGCACCGGCCATGCGATGCAGGCGCTCAAGGATAGCATGGCGTGGGACGAGCGCGTCTATGGCCGCGAATATGACCTCGACCTGTTCAACATCGTCGCGGTCAGCGATTTCAACATGGGGGCGATGGAGAATAAGGGGCTAAACGTCTTCAACACCCGCTACATCCTCGCCGACGCCGATACCGCGACCGACCTCGATTACGACGGCGTGCAGGGTGTCGTCGCGCATGAATATTTCCACAACTGGTCGGGCAATCGCGTCACCTGCCGCGACTGGTTCCAGCTCAGCCTGAAGGAAGGCTTCACCGTCTTTCGTGACCAGAGCTTCTCGGCCGACATGGGATCGCCGCCGGTCAAGCGCATCGAGGATGTCCGCCTGCTCCGCGCCGCGCAATTCCCCGAGGATGCCGGACCGCTCGCGCACCCGATCCGTCCGGACAGCTTTCAGGAAATCTCGAATTTCTACACCGCGACCATCTATAACAAGGGCGCCGAGATCATCCGGATGATGGCGACCTTGCTCGGACCCGAGCGCTTCCGCGCCGGCACCGACCTCTATTTCGAGCGTCACGACGGCGAGGCCGCGACCTGCGAGGATTTTGTGCGCGCGATGGAGGAGGGCGGCGATATCGACCTGTCGCTGTTCCGCCGCTGGTACGAACAGGCGGGAACGCCGCGGCTGACGCTTGCGCTGGCCGAGGCTGGCGGCGACTGGTTCCTCGACGTCGCGCAGACGGTGCCGCCGACGCCCGGCCAGCCCGACAAGCAGCCGATGATGATGCCGCTGCGCCTGGCGGCCTTCGCGATGGACGGCAGCGGGGCGGCGATGCCCGGTACTTTGGTGACGCTGACCGGGGCGAGCCAGCGCGTGCCGCTCGGCGCCTTCGCGGCGAGGCCGGCCTTGTCGGTCAACCGCGGTTTTTCTGCGCCGGTGATCGTCGATTATGTCCGCGCGCCGGGCGAACTGGCCTGGCTCGCGGCGCATGATGACGATCCCTTTGCACGCTATGAGGCGTTGCAGCAGTTGATGCTCGACACGCTGGTGGCGGCGGTGTCGGGCGAAACGGCCGACCATCAGGCGGTGATCGACGCGGTCGCGGGAACGCTCGCGGGCCGCGCCGACGATCCGGCCTTTGTCGCCGAAGCCGTGCTGCTGCCCAGCGAAGCCTTCGTCGGCGACCAGATGGTGACGGTCGATCCCGACGCGATCCGCCGCGAGCGCCTGGCGCTGCAGGCCGCGATCGGCCGCGCGCTCGAGGGCGAATGGCGCGCGATCCTCGCGGGCGCCGCGCCGCCCGCGACCGACCTGTCGCCCAAGGCGAAGGGCGGCCGCCGCCTGCGCGGTGTCGCGATCGCCTATCTCGCCGCGACCGGCATCGCCGACGTGCCGGCGCTGGTGTTCGGCATCTTCTCGAACGCCGACGGCATGACCGAGCGTCAGGCGGCGCTGGCGACGCTGGCGCATGGCGACAGCGACGAGCGGACGCACGCGCTCGACATCTTCTACCAGCGCTATCGCGACAATCCGCTGGTGCTCGACAAATGGTTCCAGGTGCAGGCCTGGTCGATGCGCCCCGACACGGTCGCGGCGGTGAAGGACCTCGCGGGGCACCCCGATTTCACGCTGGCGAACCCCAATCGCGTGCGCTCGCTCTATGGCGCGCTGACCGGCAACCAGGCGGCGTTTCACCAGGCGGACGGTGCGGGCTACAAGTTGATCGCCGACATGGTGATCGCGCTCGATCCGAAGAACCCGCAAACCGCAGCCCGCATGATCCCGCCGCTGGGGCGCTGGAAGCGCTTCGACGATCAGCGCGCGGCGATGATGAAGGCGGAGTTGGAGCGGATATTG
>NZ_LMGF01000002.1:0-64151 GCF_001427085.1 Sphingopyxis sp. Root1497 | reverse complement strand
GCGCAGCCGGGATTGTCGCGCGATACCACCGAGCAGGCGAGCAAGAGTTTGATGGGGTGACGGCTGTTTTGGGGTGGGAAGCGGACGTCTCCATCATCGTCATCCCGGGCTTGACCCGGAACCCGCCTTCCTTCTTTCGGTGCCGGATCAAAGACAAGGCAGGCCCCGGGTCAAGCCCNNNGGGGTGACGGGCAATGGAACGTCGCCTCCCGCCAGAAAATTGAAACGCGTCAGCTCGCCGCAAAAAGCTTCGTTCCGGCGACGCCGATCACGATCAGCGCCATGAAGCCGATCTGTACCGCGCTGATGCGTTCGTCGAACAATATGATGCCGCCGATGATCACCCCGACCGCGCCGAGGCCGGTCCAGATCGCATAAGCGGTGCCCGCCGAAATGTCGCGCATCGCAAAGGCGAGCAGCGCCATGTTGAGGAAGCTCAGCGAGACGGGCACGGCCGAAGCCTGCCATGTTCCGAGCGTCGCGGCCCATTTCAGGCTGAGCGCCCAGCAAATTTCGGTAAAGACGGCGATAGCCAGGATGAACCATCCCATGGCGGATTCCTTTCGAGTGCGGGCTCGAAAGAAAAGGTGCTGGCCGGAAACCCGTAAGAGGCCGCACGCGTCGACGAATGATCGTCGTGGCGGGGCCCATTAGGATGGCGGCGGCGAAATGGCAAGCCGCGTGGTGCGGAGCGGGTTCAGCCCCCCAGCCACCCTGCGACATCGACCGCGACCTTGTTCGCCGCCCTCTGCAGCGCTTCGCCCACCGGCTTCGCTTCGACCACGCCGCCCAGGCTTTCGCGCGCCTCGAAGCGGCGTTGGGTCACGCTCTTGCCGCCGGCGGCGACGAGCATCGCCTGATAGACCACCACCGCCTCGCCGGTGCGGGCGTCGACGCCGAATTCCATCAGCTGGCCGGCAAGCTGTTCGCCCGGCGCCGTCAGATATTGGCCTTCGTCGAGCACGACGCGGCCCGAGCGCGCGGCGACGGTTTCGCTGATCAGGCGCTGGAACAAGCGCTGCGGCGCCTCGACCCATTGCGCATCCTTGACATAGGCGACGCTGGCGCCGTCCTGCTGCACCGGGATGCGCTGGGTGCGCAGTTTCTGCGGCGCGGTGGGGATAAGGATCGTCAGCGTCGCGGCCTCGCCTGCCGTGCGCGCGGCGCCCGCGGGCGGGGCGGCATCGGCGTCGAGGGTCAGCAGGAAGGGCGGCGGCTTGGCGCCGAAGCTGACGCAGGCGGACAGCGTCGCCGCACCGAGGATGAGCAGCAAGGGCGTGCGGAGACGGCGGGTCATGCGGAAAATCCTCATTGCTTGTAATCGGGCAGCTTGCTGCCGCTGATGACGGCGCCGGCGCCCTGTTGGTCGAGCTTGTCGGTCAGGCTGGACAGCGAGGTCGACGTGCGGCGCAGGTCGCGGATCAGGGCGTTCGCCTCGGGGATCGTCGTTTCGCTGAAGGTCTTGAGGCCGGGCCGCGCGTCGGCGATCGCGCCTTCGAGCGTCTTCATCGAGGTGTTGGCGGCCTTCAGCGTGTCGGCGAGATTTTTCATCGCAGGATCGACATTGCGGTCGATCGTGCCCTGTGCCGACGCGGCGAGATTGCCGATCTGTTCGGCGGCGACCCCGGTCTGCTGGATCGCGATGCGCGTGTCGGCGAGCGCGCGTTCGATCGCCGGACCGTTGCGTGCGAGGATCGCGGTCGATTGCTCGACATTGGCGAGGATGCCGGCGAAGCTTTCCTGATTGCGGTCGTCGGCAAGCTCGGCGAGGCGTTCGGTGAGCGTCGACAGGCGCTGGAGCAATTGCGGTGCGGTATTGAGCAGTTCGCCAAGGCCGCCGACGCGATTGGGGATGACGGGCTTGCCATCGGGCCCCTTGTCGGTGATCGGCGGCGCGCCCTTGACCCCGCCGGCGAGCGAAATCTGCGACACGCCGGTGAAGCCGACGCCTTCCAGTGCCGCGGTGGTACCCTGTACGATCGGGACGCCCTCGTTCACCTCGATGCGGACGCGGACGAATTGCGGGTCGTCGGGAAGCAGCGCGATCCGGGTGACCTGGCCGACCGGGACGCCCGAATATTGCACCTGAGCGCCCTTGTTCAGCCCATCGACCGACTGCTTGAAATAAATGTCATATTCGCGCTTGTCGCCGCCACTGTCGTTGGCGAGCCAGACGACGAAAAACGCGAGCGCCGCGGTAAAGAGAAGGACGAAGGCGCCGACGAGGACGTTGTTCGAGCGAGTTTCCATCAGCTGTTCCTATCGCCGCTGCGCGGTTTGGTTCCCGCTTGCCGCAGCCCGGCCGCGCGGTCCGTTGAAATAATCCTGTATCCATGGATGCTCGGTGGCAAGCAGTTCCGGGATGGTGCCGATCGCGATCACCTTCTTCTCGGCGAGCACCGCGACGCGGTCGCAGGTCGCATAGAGCGAGTCGAGATCGTGGGTGATCAGGAAAACGGTGAGTCCCATCGTGTCGGCAAGCTCGCGGATCAACTCGTCGAACTTGGCGGCGCCGATCGGGTCGAGGCCGGCGGTCGGCTCGTCGAGGAAGAGCAGCGCAGGGTCGAGCGCCAGCGCGCGGGCGAGGCCGGCGCGCTTGACCATGCCGCCGGAAAGCTCGGCGGGATATTTGGGGCCCGCGTCGGGGGGCAGGCCGACCATCGCGACCTTGTAGGCGGCGATCTCGTCGAGCAGTTTCTGGTCGAGGCGCGGATAATATTCGCGCAGGGGGACCTGGATATTTTCGGCGACGCTGAGCGTCGAGAATAGCGCCCCGCCCTGGAACATCACGCCCCAGCGGCGGCGCAGGTCGCGCGATTCCTCTTCGTCGGCGATGGTGTCGAGCGACTTGCCATAGACCTCGATCTCGCCGGCGTCGGGGGTCTGCAGTCCGATGATCGAACGCATCAGCACCGACTTGCCGGTGCCCGAGCCGCCGACCACGCCGAGGATCTCGCCCGACCGGACGTCGAGGTCGAGATGGTCGTGGATCACCGCGTCGCCGAACTTGTTGACCAGCCCGCGCACGCAGATCGCGCGGTCGAACTGTTCGGGGCGCACCGCGTCGGCGGCGGCGATTTCCTCGCGGACTTGCTGTTCCTCGGCTTCGTCGGCCATCAGTTCCATCCGATCGACGAGAAGAAGACCGCGAAAAAGGCGTCGAGCACGATGACGAGGAAGATCGCGGCGACGACCGCGGAGGTGGTGCGCTGGCCGACCTCCTCGGCATTCTGGCGCACCTGCATGCCCTCGTAACAGCCGGTGACGCCGATCAGCACCCCGAACACCGGCGCCTTGATCAGCATCGCCCAGAAATCGGTCATCGGGATGATGTCGCGGAGCAGCTGAATGTAAGTGAGCGGCGGGATTTCGAGCCCGATCCAGCAAAAGACGCCGCCGCCGATGATCGCGCAGATGCTGGCATAGAAGCCGAGCAGCGGCATCAATATCGTCGCGGCGGCGACGCGCGGCAGCACGATCGCCTCCATCGGCGAGACGCCGATCGTGCGCATCGCGTCGATTTCCTCGGTCAGCTTCATCGTACCGATCTGCGCCGCGAAGGCGCTGCCCGAGCGGCCGGCGACCATGATCGCGGTCATCAACAGGCCGAGTTCGCGGATCGAGGCGCGGCCGACGAGGTTGATCGTGAACACCTCCAGCCCGAACTGGCGGAGCTGCACCGCGCCCTGCTGCGCGATGACGATGCCGATCAGGAAGGTCATCAGCCCGATGATGGGGAGGGCGTCGACGCCGACGGTCTGGAACCGCGTGACGATGGCGTTCCAGCGCAGGCGGCGGCGCGCCCGGATCTGGGTGCCGAGCGCCATGATCATCGCGCCGAAGAAGCCGATGATGCCGAGCAGTTCGCGCCATATCGCGCTGCTGGCGACGCCGAGCTGTTCGAGCATGCGGATCAACGGCGGACGGCGGTCGCGATGAACGCGATATTCGCTCTTGTCGCTGGCCAGCGCTTCGAGCAGCCGCTGCGCTTCCTCGCTGGCGCCGGTGACCGTCGCGCCATGGTCGCGCACGGTGCGGGTGACGATCCACGCGCCGACCGTGTCGATGCGTTCGATCGCGGAGAGGTCGAGCGAGGCGATCGGGCCGAGCGCATCGAGCCGCGCGGGCAGGTCGCCGAGCCGCGCGAGCGTCAGCCGCCCGGTGAAGCGGACCGCGACGCCGTCGGCGCCGTCGCTTTGTTCGAAGTCCGCCCTGGCCACCATCGTGCGACGACATTGTATTATTTGGCGAATAACGGCAAGCCATTCCACGGGTCGGCTCGTCGCGATTGGGCGGCCTTGGCCGCCGCGCCGCCGCGCGCTAAGGCGTTGCCCATGGATGATAATATCGTCGTGTCCGAACCAGCGCCCGCGCACCGCATCGCGATGTACGATATGGACCGCACGATCACGCGTGCGGGAACCTACAGCGGTTTCCTGATGCATGTGGTGCGCCGCCGCCAGCAATGGCGGATGTTGCTGACCCCGCTCGTCGGGCTGGCGGGCCTCGCCTATTCGCTGCGACTGATCGACCGGTCGCGGCTGAAGGCGATCAATCTGCGGTTGCTGGTGGGGCCGCGTTTCCGCCGCGACGAGATCGCGCCGCTCGCCGAAAGCTATGCCGACAAGGTGGTCGCGCGCGGATTGCACGGCGCGGCGCTCGCGCAGTTGGAGGCCGATCGTGCGGCGGGGTACCGCGTGCTGCTCGCGACCGCATCCTTCCATCTTTATGTCGATGCGATCGCGAAGCGGCTGGGGATCGCCGACGTCCTCGCGACCCGCCTCGACGAGCCCGACGGGGCGGATCATGTCCACGCCCGGCTTGCGGGTGACAATTGTTATGGCGAGGCGAAGTTCGCGCGCATTTCGGACTGGATGGCGGCGAACGCGATCACGCGCGATGCCGCGCATATCCGTGCCTATTCGGACCATGTGTCCGACCATCCGATGCTGCGCTTCGCCGACGAGGCGGTGGCGACGACGCCATCACGCGGCCTGAAGAAGCTGGCACCGACGATGGGGTGGTCGGTCGTCGACTGGCGGGGGAAGCGGCGGTAACTCTCCCCTCCCGTTTACGGGAGGGGTCGGGGGAGGGCGTGTCTATTCAAGGCTGCCCCGTCCGACAGGCCCTCCCCTAGCCCCTCCCGCAAGCGGGAGGGGGATTCTTAAACAGCGTCCAAGGCCTGCGCGAAGTCGGCGATCAGGTCATCGGCATCCTCGATGCCGATCGAGATGCGCACCAGATTGTCGGTGATGCCGAGCGCCTTCTTGCGCGCATCCGGCACCGACAAATGCGTCATCGCGGCGGGGTGGCTCGCGAGGGTTTCGGTGCCGCCGAGGCTGACCGCGAGCTTGGCGATCTTGAGCGCGTCGAGGAAGCGGAAGCTTTCCTCCTCGCCGCCCTTGATGAACAGCGAGAAGGTCGAACCGGCGCCGGTGCAATGGCGGTCGAAGATGTCCTTCTGCGATCCCTCGGGCAGGAAGCCCAGATAGCCGAGTCCGTCGACCTTCGGATGATCGCGGAGGAACGCGCAAACCTTTTCGGCGTTTTCGCCGGCGCGGCTCATGCGCAATTCGATCGTTTCGAGGCTGCGCAGCAGCATCCACGCGGTGTTGGGGTCGCAGATCGTGCCGATGGTGTTGCGCATCATGCGGATCGGGCCGAGCCAGTGCTTCGAGCCGACGACGCCGCCCGCGACGAGGTCGCTGTGGCCGCCTGCATATTTCGTCAGGCTGTAGAGGGTGATGTCGGCGCCATGCGCGAGCGGTTTCGACCAGAGCGGGCCGAGGAAGGTATTGTCGATCGCGATCGGCGGGCGGGCGCCTTCGGCGAAGGCCGCATCGGTCGCGGCGCGCATCGCCTGGACGTCGACGAGCGCATTGGTCGGGTTCGCCGGGCTTTCGAGATAGACCATCGCGACCTTGCCGCCCTGCGCCTCGGCCATCTCCTTGGCGCGGATCAGGATCGCGTCCATCTCGGCGCGCGAGGCTTCGGCGGGGAAATCGACGTACGTCGCACCGAAGCGCGACAGGATGCGGCCGATCAGCGTTTCGGTCGCAGCATAAAGCGGGCCCGAATGGACGATGACGTCGTTCATGCTGACATGCGCGAGCAGCAGGGTGGCGATCGCCGACATGCCCGACGAGAAGACGAGCGCATCCTCGGCCTTTTCCCAAACACCGAGGCGCGCTTCGAGGATTTCCTGGTTCGGGCCGTTGAAGCGCGAATAGACGAGGCCGTCGGCGCCGCCGGGACGCTTGCCGGTGATCCCCTCGAAATGGCGCTTGCCCGCTGCAGCGCTTTCGAAGGCGAAGGTCGAGGTCAGGAAGATCGGTGGCTTCAGCGAGCCTTCGGACAGCGTCGGATCATAGCCATAGCCCATCATCAGCGTGGTCGGTGACAGCTCGCGGCCGCCGATTTCGGTGACGTCCTTCTTGGGTGCGCGGCGCGGCGTGGTGCCGGTGAGGTCGGCGTTGTCGATGGGGGGCATAAGAAAGACTCCTGCGCAATATAGTTTCAAATGCCACTAACGCGCTTTTGACCGCCGGTCACCCGGCGATTGGTCAATCCTCGACGATCAGGCTGCGATCCTTCGTTTCGGGGAGCATCAGCGTTGCGACGCCTGCGGCGGCGATGATGAAGGCGACGTAGAAATAAAACAGCCACTCGACCCCCGCGCCCTTCAGTCCGAGCGCGACCATTTCGAGCGTTCCCGCGAACATCGCGTTGCCGATCGCGTATGGGAGGGCGACTCCAAGACCCCGGATATGTGCGGGGAACAGTTCGGCCTTCACCAGCGCATTGTTGGCGCTGTAGCCGCTTTGCAGGGTGATCGGGACCATGATCAGCAGCGTCGCGACGATCGGCGAGGTCACCGTCTCGAGCGTCAGGAAGGTCGGCACCGCGGCAATCGCGCCGCCGATTCCGAACAGCAGCAGCATCGGCTTGCGCCCGAATTTGTCGGCGAGCGCGCCGAACACCGGCTGCATCGCGGTAAACCAGAGGAGGACGGCGGCGATGATATAGGTCGCGGTCGCCTTGTCGAAGCCCACGGTGTTGAACAGATATTTCTGCATATAGCTGGTGTAGGTGTAAGCGCCGAGCCCACCGCCCGCCGACAAGATGCCGACGAGGATCGATTCGCGGCGATGCTCTTTCCACAACAGCTTCGCGGTCGAGGCGGGGCGGTCGACCGCCTGATTCTGGAACGACGGCGTTTCGGCGAGGTTGCGGCGGAGTACATAGACGCCGAGCGCAAGCAGCGCCCCGATGACGAAGGGAATGCGCCAGCCCCAGGCGGTGAGTTGCTCCTCGGTCAAAAAGCCCTGCAGCACCACCGCGACGAAGATCGCGCAAAGCTGGCCGCCGATCAGCGTCATATATTGGAAGCTGGCCCAGAAACCGCGATTCTTGCGCGGCGCCATCTCGGAGAGATAGGTGGCGCTGGCGCCATATTCGCCGCCGAGCGACAGGCCCTGTAGCATGCGCGCGACGAGCAGCGTTGCGGGGCCGAGCAGCCCGGCGACCGCATAGGTGGGGGCGACGGCGATCAGCAAGGAGCCGCTGAACATCAAGGCGACCGACAGCGACAGCCCCGCCTTGCGCCCGCGCGTGTCGGCGAACCGCCCCATCACCCAGGCGCCGATCGGCCGCATGATGAAACCGACGGCAAAGATCGCGGCGGTGCTCAGCAACTGCGCGGTGGGGTCGGCCTTGGGGAAGAAGACGGGCGCGAAATAGATCGCGAAAGAGGCGTAGGCGAACCAGTCGTACCATTCGACCAGATTGCCGAGCGACCCGCCGACGATCGAAACCAGCCGTTTGCGCGGTATCGCCAGGCTCTTCATCCGCATCCCCCTTTTTTGCCGTCACCCCGGCGAAGGCCGGGCTCTCGCCGGCGCGTCACGATGCGGGGCTGAGATCCCGGCCTTCGCCGGGATGACGGATGATTATGTATCAGCGGATTCCGATCACCGATAGCTGGCGGCCATAGCTGTTCTCGGCTTTATGGCAGGCGCGGCGATAGCTGAAATAATCCTCGGCTTCGGCATAGGTGTCGTGCCCGCCGATGGCAATTCGCGTCACCCCGGCGGCGGCGAGGCGCGCGGCGACATAGGCCGCGATGTCGAACATCGCATGACCGGGCTTGCCGGCGGCGAAGAAGCGCTCGTTGGCGGGGTCGTCGGTCAGGAAGGTAGCGACGAAGCCTTCGTCGACCTCGTAGGAGGCGCGCCCGATGCACGGGCCGATCGCGACCGCGATATTGGCGCGCGCGGCGCCGAGGCTTTCCATCGCGGTCAGCGTCGCGTCGGTCACCCCGGCGAGCGCGCCCTTCCAGCCGGCATGCGCTGCACCGACGACGCCGGCTTGGCGGTCGGCGAAAAGGACGGGGACGCAATCGGCGGTCAGGATGCCGAGCAACAGGCCGGGCGTCCGGGTCGCGAGCGCGTCGGCCTCGGGGCGGGCAGCGAGGTCGGTTTCGCCGTCGACGACCACGCAGCGATTGCCATGGACCTGATAGAGTCCGGTCAGCGCAGCGCCGCGCAACATGGCTTCGGCAACGCGGCGGCGGTTCTCGGCGATCAGCGCCGGGTCATCGTCCGATCCGAGGCCGCAGTTGAGCGACGCGAGGTCGCCGGTCGAGACGCCGCCGCGCCGGCCGAAGAAACCATGGGGGACGTCGGCGAGCGCGTCGGACCGGACGAAGGGGACGCTCACAGGTCGAGCCGGAAGAAGCGGTCTTCGTCGACATGGTTGCCGACACGAAACGCATTGCGGCCGACGTCGTAGAAACCATAGCGGCGGTACACCGCCTGTGCGCGCGGATTGTCGGTAAAGACCGAGAGATAGAGGATCGAGGCGCGGGCGCGAGCCCAAGCGATGCCCCAGTCCATCAGCGCGGTGGCGACGCCGGTACCCTTGGCGGCGTCGGCGAGATAGATCTGGTGGAGTTCGACCGCGTCGTCGGTCGGCTGGTCGGCGGGAAGCTCGAAGTCGAGCGGGCCCATCTTGGCGTAACCGAGGATCGCGCCGGCATCGTCGCGGACCATCGCGATCGACCAGTCGGGATCGGCGATCTGGGCGCGGAACCGGTCGGGCGGGTTCCATGTCGACAGGAAGAGCGCGAGGTCGGCGGGGTCGTAGATATGCCCGAAGGTGGCGGTAAAGGCCGTATTGGCGAATGCCGACAGCGCTTCGGCGTCGGCGATGGTGGCGGGGGTGAGGACGATCATGCGGCAAATCCTGCGGGGTGGGGCCAGGCGGGGTCGAAGGCGGTGAGGATCTGGAACAATTCGCCCATCTCGCCCGCCTCGACGAGGCGGTGGCGCTGGCCCTCGAGTTCTTCGGCGCGGGCGGGCGAGGCGGCGATCAGCGATTGGAGCCGTGCGTCGATGCCGAGCCGCTGGAGCCACAGGCCCTGGCCGACGGGACCGGCGACGGTGAGCCCGCCGCGCCGCGCCGCCGCGGTGAGTGCGGTGAAATCGACATGCGCGGTGAGGTCGATCTCGCCGGCGCGCTCGAAGGGGTCGGCGTAGCGGTGGCTCGATACCGCCTGCAGCGTGCCTCCCGCCGCGGGGCCGCGATAGCCGTAATCGATCGCGAGCATCGCCCCGCCGTTGTGTGCGATGCGCAGCGCGCAGCCGTGCATGACCGCGGACGCGGCGGGGCTGGTTTCGACGACCGTCCCGACGGGCTGGGTGCGGAGCAGGGGCGCGACGTCGGCGTCGACCGGGGTGTCGCCATGCTGCGTCACGAGCCGCGCGCCGTCGCGTGCGACCAGCCGCTCGCGCCAACCCTCTGGGGTCGCGACGAACTGGCGGATCGGCAGCGCGTCGAAAAACTCGTTGGCGACGATGAGCAGCACCGCGTCGCCGGGCAGGCTTTCGATCGTGTCATGGTGCGTTCCGTCGGGGACGCGCGACAATTGCGCCGCACGCAGCGCCGGGCTGGTTTCGACCAGTTCGACGCCGACGGGGTCGCAGCCGAAGCGCCGCATCGCGCGCAGCGCATCGGCGGCGAGGGTACCCCGGCCGGGGCCGAGTTCGACATAGCGAAAGGCAGGGCGCCCCGCGCGGTCCCACAGGTCGGCGCACCAGATGCCGACGAGTTCGCCGAACATCTGGCTGATCTCGGGCGCCGTCGTGAAATCGCCCGCGGCGCCGAGCGGGTCGCGGGCCGCGTAATAATGGCCGTTCGCCGCCGCCATATAGTCGGCGAGGCTGACCGGGCCGTCCGTCCAGAGGCTTTCGAGCGGACTCTCGTCAGGCAACGCTGTCGGGCCCGGCGATCGGTTCGACGCGCTGGCGGCGGCGCTTGGCGGTGAGGACCAGCCACAGGCCGATCACGATCATCGGCACGGTGAGCCATTGCCCCATCGACAGCCCGGTGCTTTCGACGACCCACATCCGCTGGCTGTCGGGGTTGCGGACGAACTCGACCGCGAAGCGGCTGACGCCATAGATGATCGACGCCATGCCGACGAGCAGGCCCGGCTTGTAGCGCGCATCGGTACGCCAGAAGAGCCAGGTGAGGACCGCCATCATCAGCAGCCCTTCGAGGCCGGCTTCGTAGAGCTGGCTCGGATGGCGCGGCAGCGGGCCGGCCTCGCCGGGGAAGATGATCGCCCAGGGAACATAGGAAATGCGCCCCCACAGCTCGCCGTTGACGAAATTGGCGATGCGGCCGAGGAACAGGCCGAAGGGGATGACGCACGCGACATAGTCGCAGAAGCGCAGGAAGCTGAGCTTTTCCTTGCGCGTCACATACCAGATCGCGATCAGCACGCCGATGACGCCGCCGTGCAGCGACATGCCGCCGTCCCACAATTTGAAGATCGTCGCGGGCTTTTGGATATAGGCTTCCAGATTGTAGAAGAGCACATAGCCGAGGCGGCCGCCGAGGATGATGCCGAGCATCGCATAGAAGATCATGTCGTCGGCGTGGCGGCGCGCCATCGGGGCGCCGGGCTGGTCGATCAGCTTGAGCAGATACCAGTAACCGAGGAAGATGCCGGCGAGATAGGCGAGCGCATACCAGCGGATCGGCCAGCCGAAGACGCTGAACGCGATCTCGGAGTTTTCCCCCATGAGATCGTGGAAGTTCACATATTGCGTTGCTTCGGCTAAGGTTGCAAAAAGAAACATATAGTCGCGCTGTCCTTCCCCAGGAGAGGCCTCCCCATAAGGGGTATGGCGAGCGAGACCAAGAGGAGAGATGCCCGATGCCATCCGCGCTCGATTTGCGCCTGGAAGCCGCCTATAATCTGATCACGGGTCCCGGCGGCCCGATCCAGGTCGGAACGGTCGAACGTTTTGGCCGGGACCTTCCCTTTATTACGAACGCGCCGACCAACCTTGCCGATTATGTTGCGTTTTTTGCTGCGCAGCATGCCGATGCGACCTTCCTCGTCGAGGGCGACGAGCGGCTAAACTTCGGCCAGGTCTATGCCGCGGCGCGCAAGGTCGCGGCGGGATTGATCGAGGGCCATGGCGTCGAGCGCGGCGACCGCGTCGGCATCGCGATGCGCAACGCCAATGCCTGGTGCGTCACCTATATCGGCGTACTGCTCGCGGGCGGCTGCGCGACCTTGCTCAATGGCTGGTGGCAGGGCGGTGAGCTGGCCGCCGGCATCGCCGACAGCGAGGCGAAACTGGTGATCGCCGACGTCCAGCGCGCCGCGCGACTCGCGGAGGTCGCCCATGGCGCGAAGGTCGTCACGCTCGACCTGTCGCAGCCGATCGATGAAGCGATCGCACCGATCACGTCGGCGGGCGGCAGCGCCGAGACGGTTTTGCCGGTGCTGACCGGGCAGGATCTGGCGACGATCCTCTTCACCTCGGGGTCGACCGGCCAGTCGAAGGGCGCCTATTCGCGCCACGAGGCGGTGGTGCAGGCGATCTTCAACTATGTGACCCAGACCGCGAGCATCGTGCACCTGTTGACGCAGGACGGCTTGATGTCGGACATTCAGCCCGCGACCCTGATCTGCACGCCGCTGTTCCACGTCACCGCCGAAATCCCGGTGTTCCTGCAGAGCATGGCGCTGGGGCGGAAACTCGTTCTGATGCCCAAGTGGAACGCCGAAGAGGCAATGCGGCTGATCCAGGATGAGCAGTGCAATTATTTCGTCGGCGTGCCGCTGATGAGCTATGAGATTCTGACCCATCCGAACCGCAAGAACTACGACCTGTCGACGTGCAAGAGCTACGCCGGCGGCGGCGCCCCGCGCCCGCCCGAACATGTGAAGCGGCTGTCCGAAGAGATGGGCGATGCCAAGCCCCTGCTCGGGTACGGGCTGACCGAAACCAATGCGGTCGGTTGCGGCATTATCAACGAAAATTATCTCGCCAAGCCGATGTCCACCGGCCCGGCGTCGAAGCCGCTGGTCGATCTCGCGATCCTCGACGACAATGGCGACGAACTGCCGCAGGGCGGGGTCGGCGAGGTGTGCATGCGTTCGGTTGCCAATTTCGAGGGCTATTGGAACAACCCGGCAGCGACGAAGGCGGCGTTTTTCGACAGCGGCTATTTCCGTTCGGGCGACCTCGGTTACGTTGACGAGGACGGCTATCTGTTCATCGTCGACCGCAAGAAGGACATCATCATCCGCGGCGGTGAGAATATCAGCTGTCAGGAAGTCGAGGCGGCGATCTACGAACATGCCGACGTCAATGAATGCGCGGTGTTCGGTCTGCCCGACGAGCGGTTGGGCGAGGTCGTCGGCGCGGTGATCTGGGTGAAGCCCGGGTCGACGGTCGACGACGGCGCGATGTGTTCGTTCCTCAGCGCGCGGCTGGCGCCGTACAAGGTGCCGTACAAGATCTGGATGTCGAACGCGGCGCTGCCCAAACTCGGCAGCGAAAAGATCGACAAGGTGTCGCTCAGGAACCAATATCGCGCGCAGTTCGCGACCGAGGTCGCGGCGTAACCAAAGCGAGGAACGAAGCGAATGGGGGATATGGCCCAGCCTGAAGCCCCCACCGTTCCGCCCGGCGCGGAGCAGCCGCGGCGCGTCTATCGCCACCGGCTGCCGACGCGCATCTGGCATTGGGTCAATGCCGTCACGCTGCTCATCCTGCTGATGAGCGGGCTGATGATCTTCAACGCCCATCCGCGCCTCTATTGGGGGCAATATGGGGCCAACCCCGACCATGCCTGGTTCGCGGTCGGGGCGACGCCGACGACGGGATTCGTGCGGATCGGCGAGACGCGGATCGAGACGACGGGGGTGCTCGGGCGCTGGACTGATGCCAAGGGCGTCGAACAGACCTGGGCCTTCCCGGGCTGGGCGACGATCCCCACCAAATACAGCCTTGCCGACGGGCGACGTTGGCATCTGTTCTTTGCCTGGGTGCTCGCGATCGGGCTGACGCTCTATATGATCTGGACCGCGATCGGCGGGCATTTGCGACGCGACCTGCACGTCCGGCGGCACGAATGGTCGCCGCGTCATATCTGGCACGACATCAGGGATCATGTCCGGCTGCGCTTTCCCAAGGGGGAGGCGGCGGCGCGCTATAATATCCTGCAGAAGCTGAGCTACATCGGGGTGATCTTTGTCCTGCTGCCGCTGATGATCTTCACCGGACTGACGATGTCACCGGGGATGGGCGCGGCGTGGCCGTGGTTGCTCGATATCTTCGGCGGGCGCCAGTCGGCGCGTTCGCTCCATTTCATCGCGGCGTGGCTGCTCGTGGCCTTCTTCCTCGTCCATATCGTCATGGTGCTGCTCGCGGGACCGGTGAACGAGATCCGCTCGATGGTCAGCGGCTGGTTCCGCCTGCCGCCGGAGAGGGACGAATGAGCGGCCTCATCTTGCCCCGCCGCCAGTTGATCGCCCGTGCGGGCGGGTTGGTCGCGGCGGCCGGTGCGTTGCCGTTGCTGGCCGGATGCGACGCGATCAACGAGGCACCGATCACGCGCAAGATATTGTCGATGGGCGAGGACATGCATCGCGGCAGCCAGCGCGCGCTGATGGACCGCGACGCGCTGGCGCGCGAGTTCGGCCGCGCCGACCTGTCGCCGGTGTTCCGCTCGAACGGGACGAAGCTGCCGCCGGGCGCGGCCTATGCCGGCCATGCCGCAAGCGGGTTCGCCGACTGGCGCGTCGTGGTGACGGGGCTGGTGGCCAAGCCCCTGTCGCTGTCGATGGCCGATATCCGTACGATGCCGCAGCGGAGCCAGATCACCCGCCACGACTGTGTCGAGGGGTGGAGCGCGATCGGCGAATGGACCGGGGTGCAGCTCAGCCGCATCCTCGCCGCCGCGCAGATCAAGGACGCCGCGCGCTTCATCGTCTTTCGCTGCGCCGACCGGATCGGCGACGCGCTCTATTATGAAAGCTGCGACCTGATCGACGCGCTGCACCCGCAGACGATCCTGGCGTGGGCGCTCAACCGCGAACTGCTGCCGATCGCCAATGGCGCGCCGCTGCGGCTGCGGATCGAGCGTCAGCTCGGCTACAAGCACGCCAAATATGTCACCGGGATCGAGGCGGTCGCCAGCCTCGGCGGCATTGGGGCAGGCAAGGGTGGCTATTGGGAGGACCGCATCGATTATGAATGGTATGCGGGGATTTAGGGTCCCCATGATGTCGTCATTGCGAGCGTAGCGAAGCAATCCAGAGCGGTTTACTCCTACTCTGGATTGCTTCGCTACGCTCGCAATGACGATATTTTACTTCGTATAGCGCGCGTTCATCGCGTCCCAGGTCAGCGCGACCAGCTTTTCCAGCACGCCCAGATCGACGTCGCCCAGCTTGTTGATATAGAGGCAGACCTTGCTCGTCTTATGCTTGCCAAGCGCCGCGAACAGCGCGTCGGCCTCGACTTGGCGCTCGCCATAATCCTCCATCAGATAGAGGGTGATCGCCGCCTTGCGCGGGCTGAATCCGGCGCGCGCCATCGTGCCCGAATGGCCGCTGTCATAATGATAGTCGTAGCTGCCATAACCGATGATCGACGGCCCCCACATTTTCGGTTCGAGGCCGGTAACGCGGCGATGGATCGCGTCGATCACCGGTGCCTCCTCGCGGCGGCGTTCTTCGGGGAGCGATGCGATATAGTCGGCGACGGTCACCTCGGTCGCCTTGGTCTTGATCTCGGTCTTGGCCATCTCGCTTCTCCTAGGTTTCGGCGCGGCGCATCAGCAGGCGCGCGGCGGGGCCGAAACCGACCAGCGCGGCGCCGAGGAAGGGCAGGGCAACGACCCATAGCCGAACGCCGGTGACGCCCAGCGGACTGGCGATGCTGATCGCGGCGGTCATCGCGAGCCCGGTGCAGATCATCAGCATGCCGAGGATCAGGCGGGCGTGGGTGACGTCGCCTTCGGCCGTCTTGCCGCCGCTTTCGTAGCGCGCGAAAAGCAGGATGAAGGGGAAGAGCAGCGCAATATAGAGCGCGAACCAGATCGGGCGCGCCAGCCACCATGCGGTGCTTCCCGGTTCGACATGCAGGCCGATGCCGCCGAGCAGCCAGGCGGCGATCATCACCAGCACGAAGGCGGTGAGGTGCCAGAGATAGACGGTCATGATCATGCCGTTGATCAGGACCACCGCCGTCCATGCGGTGCGGCCATCGAGCATCTTGCGTGCGGGTTTTTCGAGCGCGAGCGCGAGCCCGGTTTGCGCGATGCCGAGCGCGAGCAGCGCCAGCGTCGGCGGCATCGAATTGCTGAGCTCCGAACCCGGCACCCCGATCATCGCGACCGGATAGGGGCCGAGGCCGACGAGCAGCCCGAGCGCGACCAGGCCCGCCGCCGCCCAGAGCAGCGGCGCGGCGATCCGCCCGTCGTGCCAGGCATAGCCGAGCTGGTGGATCGCGACCCACACGAAGACGAAGTTCAGGAAATTGACATAGGGAATGCCATATTGCAGCGTCGCGATGTCGATCACGACCGCCGCCGCGACGAGCGCGAAGAAAGACGTGAGGCCAAAGCGCCGCCACGCCGCATGGCTCCACGGGGTCAGCGCGGTGACGATCAGATAGACGGCGAGGAACCACACAGGGACGAGCGCGAGCTGCGCCGCCATCTTGACCACCGCGCGGTCGATGCCGGCCTGCGTGCCGAACAGCGTGACCAGCGCCCAGATCAGCAGCAGCGGCAGCACGGGGTTGATCAGTCGCCGGACGCGCGCCGCGAACCAGGTCGTGAAGCGCGCCCCGTTTCGCTGCGTCGCCGCCCAGGACAGGCCGTTCGAGAAACCGCCGACGAGGAAGAAGAGCGGCATGACCTGGAACCCCCAGGTCAGCCACTGTGTCCAGGGCAGGATGCCGAGCAGATGCCCGCCCTCGACCGCGCCGTCTTTCATATAGGGCGCGGCGACGAGCCAGTGGCCGACGACGACCGCGAGGATCGAGAAAGCGCGCAGGAAATCGACATAGCGATTGCGTGTCGGCGGCGCCGCCTCGGCCATCGCGCGGGCGCGCGACCAGAGCGTCTTTTTAGGCGGCGTCGCGATGTCCATAAATCTCTCCTCGCCGGACAAGTGGACGGGAAAGAATGATAAAGCGTTAGCCACGATCCGCAACGGTCGTCCGCGCGGCGACCGCGTCGGTACCTTCCTGTCCGAAGGCAAGGACACGGGTGTCGTACCAATCCTCCCTGTCGCGAAGCGATAGGGAGGTGGCAGCCGCGAAGCGGGTGACGGAGGGCCCGACGCCGTCAGGCGTCGTGCGACCTTTCGGCCCCTCCACCACCGCCTGTGGCGGCGGTCCCCCTGCGGCCATTGGGAGAATTACTCACCCGTCGCAGTCGCTCCAATAATCCTTGTTCGTGGTGCAGCTTTGCAGCCCCGAATAATGGTTCACCAGGCACACGGTCTTCATCGGGCACGCCTTGAACACGCGCGGCTTGTACTCGGGGGGCGCCTTGGCCTTGGTGAAGGCGCCGACGACCTGCGCGCGGAGCGGGATCAGTTGGCTGCGGATGTTGTCGTCGCCGCGCGCGATGCCTTCGTCCATCCAATAGAGAATCTCGTCTTCATGCGGCAGCGGGTTCTTGAGCTGGAGCAACGACGACGCCGCCATCACGGCGCCATAGGGTTCGCCCTGGTCGGCGACGATCCGCGACAGACGATAGGCGAGGTCGAAATCCTTCCTGGTGCCGGTGCCGCTGTTGATCATGTCGAACGCCATGATGACCGCGTAAAAATGCCCGCGCTCGGCGGCGGATTTGAAGGCGGCGAAGGCTTTCTTCGGGTCCTTTTTCGTCCCGATGCCCTCCAGATGATAGAGTCCGGTGCGATAGATGGCGTCGATATGGCCCGCCGCGGCCGACTGACTGAGCAGCGCGAAGGCCTTGGCCGGGTCTTTCTTGCCGCCGATGATCCCGGCGCCGTAAAGCGTGCCGACCGAATAGAGCGCGACCGGGTCGCCGAGGTCGGCGGCCTGCTGGACCAGCGCCAGCCCCTCCTGCGGCGTACCGCCCGCAACGCTGCTGTTGATCCACGCATGGCCGATCTCGCTGAGCGCGGCCGGATCCTTCTGTTTCTGCGCATAGGCGAGCGCGGCGTCGCGGCCTTCGGTGGTGCGGATATACCAGTTGCCGCCGCGCGCGGTCATCTCGGCAAGCGGCGCGGGGCAGGGGGTGCCGGCATTGGCGCCCGCCTCATAGCTTTGCGCCCACGCAGTGGCCGCTGCCGACGGGGCGGTGCCGGCCTTCTTCTCGGCCACCAGCCGGTCATAGGCGTTATGGCAATCGACATTCTGGTTATATTCGACCGTCGGATCGGGCATCGCGCCGCCGCCGCTCATCGTCGAGGAAGCCGTGGCCAGCGCGAGAAAAGGCGCGGCGAGGGTCAGAAGCATTCGCATGACAATATTCCTACGGGCGCGTCCCCGCGCGCGAATATGCCGCATGTCGGGCGCGGAAACTTGTAAGAACGCGCCAAGGCGTTGCGTGCGCGAAGCGGGCCTGTTAGGCGCCGCGGCGTCTTTTCCCGCCAAAGGTGTGCCCCATGTCCGAGTCCTTCAAACGCGTCGTCCTCGCCTATTCGGGGGGGCTCGACACCAGCGTCATCCTGAAATGGCTGCAGGTGACCTATGGCTGCGAAGTGGTGACCTTCACTGCCGACCTCGGGCAGGGCGACGAGCTGGAACCCGCGCGCGCCAAGGCCGAGCTGATGGGGATCAAGCCCGAGCACATCTATATCGACGATGTCCGCGAGGAGTTCGTGCGCGACTTCGTTTTCCCGATGATGCGCGCCAATGCGCGCTACGAGGGCGACTATCTGCTCGGCACCTCGATCGCGCGCCCGCTGATTTCCAAGCGGCTGGTCGAGATCGCCAAGGAGGTCGGTGCCGACGCCGTGGCGCATGGCGCGACCGGCAAGGGCAACGACCAGGTGCGTTTCGAACTCAGCGCCTATGCGCTGAACCCCGACATCAAGGTGATCGCGCCCTGGCGCGAATGGGACCTGACCAGCCGCACCGCGCTGATCGAATTCGCCGAAAAGCACCAGATTCCGGTTCCCAAGGACAAGCGCGGCGAAAGCCCCTTCTCGACCGATGCGAACCTGCTCCACACCTCGTCCGAGGGCAAGGTGCTCGAAAATCCGTGGGACGAGACCCCCGATTATGTCTATTCGCGCACGGTCAATCCCGAGGATGCGCCGGACATTCCCGAATATATCACGGTCGATTTCGAACGCGGCGACGGCGTCGCGCTGAACGGCGAGGCGATGTCGCCCGCCACCTTGCTGACGGCGCTCAACGAGCTCGGCCGCAAGCATGGCATCGGCCGGCTCGACCTCGTCGAGAACCGCTTCGTCGGCATGAAATCGCGCGGCATGTACGAGACCCCGGGCGGCGAAATCTACGCTCGCGCGCATCGCGGCATCGAAAGCATCACGCTCGATCGTGGCGCCGCGCATCTGAAAGACGAGCTGATGCCGAAATATGCCGAGCTCATCTACAACGGCTTCTGGTTCGCCCCCGAGCGCGAGATGCTGCAGGCGGCGATCGACCATAGCCAGGAAAAGGTGTCGGGCACGGTGCGGCTCAAGCTCTACAAGGGCAATGCCAGCGTCGTCGGCCGCAAGTCGCCGAACAGCCTGTACAGCGAGCGCCATGTGACCTTCGAGGACGATGCCGGCGCCTATGACCAGAAAGATGCGGCGGGCTTCATCAAATTGAACGCGCTGCGCCTGAAGTTGCTGGCCAAGCGCGACCGCTGACGCTTCGACCCGTTCGGGGCAGGAATCGCCGCAGCGAGCGGCCGGATCGATCGCATGCGGTCGACCCGGCGCCCTGTGCGTGATACGTACCGTCCCGGCAATCGAACGATAATGTCGGGAAGAGGCTGCCACCATCCAATGGGGTAGCGGACATGGACGAATGGAACGCGGAGGACGTGACCTCCGAACGCGACGATTGGGAATGGCGCACTGTGCTGGTTCCGCGCTTTGCGCTGAACGTCAATCGCACCGGAATGCGCACACGCTTCATCTGGCCGGGGCGCTATTTGGTGCGTTGGTCGCGGACCTATAAACGTTACGTCTATCGCCGCCATTGAGGCCCCGCTGGCGTGCCGCGTTTCGCTGCGCTAAGGGCGCGACATGACCGCGACCCGCTTCTTCTCCGACAATGCCGCGACCGTCCATCCCAAGGTGATGGAAGCGCTGGCGGCCGCCAACCACGTCGACACCGCCTATGACGGCGACGCGCTCAGCCAGTCGCTCGACGCGACCTTTTCGGAGCTGTTCGAAACCGACTGCGAGGTCGTGTGGATCCCGACCGGCACGGCCGCGAACAGCATCATCCTCGCGCATTTCGTGCGGCCCTGGCAGGGCATCCTCTGTTATGAAGAGGCGCATATCGAGGTCGACGAATGCGGCGCGCCGAGCTTCTATTCGGGCGGCGCCAAGCTGATGACGCTGCCCGGGCCGGGCGCGAAGATCGACGCCGACGCGCTGCGCGAGCGCATCCGCAGCATCCGCAACGACGTCCACCAGGTGCAGCCCGCCGCGATCAGCATCACCAACGCGACCGAATACGGCCTCGCCTGGCGCCCCGACGAGGTGCGCGAGATCAGCGAGATCGCCAGGAGCAAGGGGTTGAAGCTCCATATGGACGGCGCGCGTTTCGCCAATGCCGTCGCCTTCGCGGGTTGCGCGCCCGCCGATGTGACCTGGCGTGCCGGGGTCGATGCGCTGTCCTTCGGTTTCACCAAGAACGGCGCGATGATGGCCGAGGCTTTGGTTTTCTTCGGCGGCAGCGGCGGCGCAGGCGTGCGCGAACTCAAGAAGCGCGGCGGCCACCTGCTCAGCAAGGGGCGCTTCGTCGCGGCGCAGATCCGCGCGATGCTCAAGGACGATCTGTGGCTGACCAATGCGCGCGCCGCCAATGCCGGCGCGGCGGCGCTGGCGGCGGCATGCGGCGACCGGCTGATGTATCCGGTCGAGGCGAACGAGCTGTTCGTGCGGATCAGCGCCGAGGATGCCGCCGACCTGCGTGCCAAGGGCTTCGATTTCTACGACTGGGGCGAGGGCGCGGCGCGGCTGGTGGTGAGCTGGGACCAGGACGCCGAAGCCGTCGCGCCGCTCGCGGCAGCCATCGCGGCGCTGTGAGCGCGCAGCCCAGCCTTTTGACGCCGCGCGTCCTGCTGCCGTTCGCGTTCATCACGCTGATCTGGGGCTCGACGTGGATCGTCATCACTGGGCAGCTGGGGGTCGTGCCGCCGAGCTGGTCGGTCGCTTATCGTTTCTTCGTCGGCGCGGCGGCGATGTTCGCCTATGCGCTGTGGCGGCGCGAATCCTTGTTGCTATCGGGCTGGGCGTGGGGCTTCGCGGCGCTGCTGGGCCTCGCTCAATTCGCGTTCAACTTCAACTTCGTCTACCGGTCCGAACAGCATATCACCTCGGGACTCGTCGCGGTGCTGTTCGCGCTGCTGATCGTGCCGAACACCTTGCTCGGGCGCGTCTTCCTCAAGACGAAGGTCGAGGGGCGCTTCCTCGCCGGGGCGGGAATCGCGATCGTCGGGGTTGGCATGATGATCCTCCACGAATATCGCGCCGCGACGGTCGGGGCGGGCGAGGTGCTGCTCGGCACGGTACTGGCTTTGAGCGGGGTGATGAGCGCATCGACCTCGAACGTCATGCAGGGCGCAAAAATCGCGCGTGCGCAATCGATGGTGGTGATGATCGCCTGGGCGATGCTGTTCGGCGCGCTCGGCGATGCGAGCTTCGCATGGATCACGACGGGGCCGCCGGTCATCGAGACGACACCGGCCTATATCGCCGGGGTGCTCTATCTGGGCGTGATCGCGAGCGCGGTCACCTTTCCGCTTTATTTCAACATCATTCGCGAGGTCGGGCCGGGACAGGCCGCCTGGTCGAGCGTGCTGATCCCGATCATCGCGATGGGATTCTCGACCGTGCTCGAGGGCTATCGCTGGGCGCCGCTGTCGATCGCGGGTGGTGCGGTGGCACTGGTTGGGCTGGCGATCGCGGTGGCGAAGCGGCCCGACAAGCCCTCGGTCAGCGGCGGGACGGTGTCGGTGCCGGTCGACAAGGCCGACTGACCGGGTCGCTCCAGCGCGTCAGGACCGCTCCTCGCCCACCATATGGTCCGCGACGCTGTATGAATGGCTCGCCTGATAGGCGTTCCGGCCGCGATTCATATGCGTCAGGTTGAAGGCGCGAATGCCCCGCAAGGCATGTGCGTTTGACAGAAAGGCGCGGATCGACGCCGCACTACGGACCCTGATCCCGAACATATCGGCGCCGTTCGGAAAGAAGCAGCTCACATCCTCGGGCGCGGCGACGCATCGCTCGAGCAGCGGGTGGTCCACCTGTTCGGGATCGCACGACCCGTCGGCGGTGAAATCCGAAAGATGGACGATGAACCGCGCCCGCAGATCGTCGCCGCCGGCATAGAGGGTGAACAGCTCCATCCAGCTCGCATTGACGCGGACGAGCGGCTTGTCCGAGGTCGAGGGCAGGCACGAGACCGACCAATAATGGCGCTCGGTCCGGCGCGGCACCGGGATGCAGGCGGCGGCGTACAGGCCGAGGATGGCCAGCAGGTCTTCCGCTTGCGGGCGGCGCAGCAATTTTTCGAAGCGCGCCGCATATTTGAAGCGTTGCTCGATCGATTCGGCCCGCTCGTCGGCGTCGGGCGGGCGATACTCGCCTTCCAGCCAGCCGTGTTGCTGCTCGGGATCGAGGAACTGGCGCAGCCCCTTGGCGGCGCGGTGCGATGCACGGGTCATGCCGCGACCATGCGCGCCCCGCCGTCGATCGGCAATCTTCCTTGGTCGAAGGCGGTTCGGATTTCGCGGCGGCTGTCCTAAAGACAGGATCATGAATCCTATCGCCTTCGCTTTCGCCGCCGCGCTCGCCGTCCTCTCCTCGCCCGCCGCCGCGCAGCCCGCCTGCGCGCCGGGCACCTATGCCGCCGCCGACGGCGATTTCGTCGTGCTCGCGCCGGTGCCGAGCATCCCCGCACCGGGGCTGCGCTATCTGTTCCGCGACGGGCGCCGCGGCGCGACGAGCGAGGCGGCGGCGCCATTGGCGTGCCGCGACGGCTTGGTCGAGGTGCAGGGCGCGCGCTGGAGCCGGATCGCCTTCCGCGAGACCCCGGCGAGATTCGACAGCGTCGGGACCCGGCTGACCGGCCTGCTGATCGAACCGCCCGGCGCCGATGCCAGGCGGCCGCTGGTGGTCATGGTGCACGGCTCCGAACGCACCTCGCCGATCGGCGGCGTCTATGGCTATGCGATGGCGGCGCAGGGGATTTCGGTGTTCGTCTATGACAAGCGCGGGACCGGCGGCTCCGAGGGCGAGTATACGCAGAATTTCGAACTGCTCGCGGCGGATGCTGCGAAGGCGCTCGACACCGCGCGCCGGCTGGCGGCGGGTCGCCATGGCCGCGCGGGCTTTTTCGGCGGCAGTCAGGGCGGCTGGGTTGCCCCGCTCGCGGCGACGCGCAGCAAGGCCGATTTCGTCGCGGTCGGTTTCGGCCTCGTCGCCTCGCCGATCGAGGAGGATCGCGAGCAGATGGTGTCGGAGGTCCGCGCTGCGGGGCTGGGCAAGGATGCCGAGGCACTGGTGACGCGCTTGTCGGCGGCGACCGCGACGCTGCTGCTGTCGGATTTCAGGGACGGTTATGACGCACTCGATGCGGCGCGGCGCGCGATGGCGGCGCAGCCATGGGCTGGGAAGATCGAGGGTGAATATAGCGGCGCGATGGCGCGGATGACGAATGAGGAATTGCGCCACCTCGGCCGCGCGCGCTTCGACAATCTGGAACTGATCTGGGATTATGACGCGGTCGCGGCGCTGCGGAAACTCGACACGCCTTTGCTGTGGGTGCTCGCGGGCGAGGACCGCGAGGCGCCGATCGAAACGACCCGCGCCGCGCTGCTCGGGCTGGCGAAGGCGGGCAAGCCGATCGACGTCTATCTTTTTCCGCAAACCGACCATGGCATGTTCGAATTTACGACCGGGCCGGATGGCGAGCGCAGCGTCACGCGGATCACCGATGGGTACCTCAAGTTGCTCGGCGACTGGATAAAAGGCGATGCGCGCGGACCCTATGGCCGGGCGGAGCATCTGACCGCCGATCGTTAGCCCGCGCTGATCCGTTCGATATCGGCACCGACCGCCTGCAATTTCTCCTCCAGCCGCTCATAACCGCGGTCGAGGTGGTAGACGCGATTGACCTCGGTGGTGCCCTGCGCTGCCAACCCTGCGATGATCAGGCTCATCGAGGCGCGCAGGTCGGTCGCCATGACGGGGGCGCCGACCAGATGATCGACCCCGCGCACCACGGCGCTGCGGCCGCGCACGTCGATGTCGCAGCCCATGCGGGCCAGCTCGGGGACGTGCATATAGCGGTTTTCGAAGATGGTTTCGGTGAACAGGCTGGCGCCGCTGCCCAGCGTCGCCATCGCCATGAACTGCGCCTGCATGTCGGTGGCAAAGCCGGGATAGGGCGCAGTCGACAGGGTGACCGGCTCGGCGCGGCCCGACATCGCGACGCGGATGCCGGTCTTGGTCGCCTCGACCGTCGCGCCGGCCTGGCGCAGCGCGCTCAATGTCGCTTCCATCTCGTCGGCCTTGGCGCCGACCAGTTCGACGTCGCCCTCGGTGATCACCGCGGCGCAGGCGTAGCTACCCGCCTCGATGCGGTCGGCCATCACGCGATAGGTCGCGCCGTGCAGGCGGTCGACGCCTTCGATGGTCAATGTTTCGGTGCCGATGCCGTCGATCGATGCGCCCATCGCGACGAGGCAGTTGCACAGGTCGACGATCTCGGGCTCGCGCGCCGCATTTTCGAGGACGCTCGTGCCTTTGGCGAGCACCGCGGCCATCACCGCGTTTTCGGTCGCGCCGACCGAGACGACGGGGAAGGTGAATTTGCCGCCCGCCAGGCGTCCGCCCGGCGCGCTCGCCTTCACATAACCCGAGGCGAGTTCGATTTCGGCCCCCAGCGCTTCAAGCGCCTTGAGATGCAAATCGATCGGACGGTTGCCGATCGCGCAGCCGCCGGGCAGCGAGACGGTGGCTTCACCGGCGCGCGCGAGCAGCGGGCCGAGGACGAGGATCGAGGCGCGCATCTTGCGGACGATATCGTAAGGCGCGACGGTCGAGGTCAGCGTCGTCGTGCGTGCGGTCATCACGCGGCCGAAATCCTCGGGCCGCGATCCCTCGATCGTCGTCGAACAGCCGAGCTGGTTGAGCAGGTGGCCGAAGCCGTCGACGTCGGCGAGCCGCGGCAGGTTGCGCAGCGTCAGCGGCTCGTCGGTGAGCAGCGCGCAGGGCAGCAGGGTGAGCGCCGCGTTCTTGGCGCCGGAAATGGGGATACGGCCCTTGAGTCGCTGGCCGCCGCGAATGACGATTTGATCCATTCGCAGTCTTTAGCGGATGGCGGCGGTGGCGCAAGCGGGGGCGATGCTCATTGCGCGGGGCCGAGCCAGTCCGAGGGCAGGCGATAGCCGAGGATCTTGCTTTCGGGCACCGAGACTATCGACACCTCCTTGCAGATATTGCCCGCGAGCACCCGGACGCCGCCATCGGGCGCGGAACCCAGATAGAAACCCGCGACGCCCCCGCCGGGAACCCCGTCGCGGCTGGTGACCACGACCGAGCCGACGACCGGCTCGCCGACTTCGGCAATGGCGTCCTTGCCCCAGCTGAGCCACGACCGCGCCAGCCCGCTGTTGGTGCCGGTCTTGCCCGCCCGGTTCATCACATAATTGACGAACTGGCTGTTCCACGGCTGCTCGTCCGATGCGAATTTCGGTTCGGCGGTCGCCATATAGGCGAGGATGCGCGGGTTCGCTTCGTCCCCCGAAAATTCGCGCTGCCCTAGTTCGCCGATCGCGATATTCACCCATGTCGCGGTGTTGACGAGGTCGGCATCGCTACGCAGTTGGCCGAGTTCGTCGAGATTCACGACATAGGAGCCGCGGTCGCATGCGAGACTCAAGGCCGGACCCTCGGTCGTTTCGGCGGACGGGCCGGTTGGGGCGGGGGCGACGCCATCCGCGGGCGTGGCTGTCGCCGGTGCGGCGGTCGTCGGGTCGCCGCCGTCGCCGGGCGAAACATCGGGCGTCGCGCCGCCGCCCGACCAGGCGAAAAAGGCCAGCAGCCCGAGCAGCGCCACGATGACCCACTTCCACGGGACTTCGAAAAAATAGAACCACCATGGCGATTCGGGGATTTCGACATCGCCATATTCCGGCCGAACGATGGACCCGTCGCGGAAGAAGCTGATCCAGTATTTCTCCATGAAGTCCTTGGAGAAATAGGCCGAATGGGTGGTGTCGTGCAGCCGGTCCTTGACCGGCGCGCCGAAGCCGTTGGTGCCGGAATAGCCATAGCCCCAGGTGAAGGATTTCGCGACCGCGGGCCAGATGTCGCGGACGCCATAATCGTTGATGATCTTGCCGCTGACCTTGTGCGACACGCCTTCCCAGTCGAAATCGGTATCGATCACCGATCCGCAAAGGATCAGATTGTCGATCTTGAACAAGTAGCTTTCCTTGAGCAGCGTCGCGACGACATTGGTCCCGTTGCTGTGCGCGATGACGCTGACCAGCCCGCCCTCTTTGCGGACCCGGTCGATGATGGGCAGCATCCGGTCTTCCGACCGGTCGATCGGGCCGCGGCGCCAGGGGCCGGGGATCAGGAAACGGAAGAGGTCGAAGCGCCCGTATTTTATCGGCTCGATTTCGATGTCGCCGAGTTGCGCAAACACCTGTTGCGCGCGTTCGTACCAACTGGCGTGTGTCCTGATTCCATGGACGAGCAATATGATGTGTTTGCGCGGCATGACTGTCACGGCCCCCGATGGTCGATCATGGCGATACCATCCGCCCTCCGGTTGCGGTGGATAGCAGGGTGCAGCCTAAGCGAGGCTGCGCCGAAAGGGAAGTGATGCCGCCCATGGTTAAGTCCTGCCTGCCGGACCCGGTCTTTTGCGATGGCAATGCGCACCGAAACGTGGAAACATTGGTGCAAATATCGGGAAGTAGAGGGACGTTACTGGACGGAGTCGGTTTTCAGAACAGAAGGGGCAAGGGCATGAGGAATATTGTCGCGACCATCGCCACGTCGGCGTCGTTGATCATGGCGCAGCTCGCGCCGCCGGTTCTTGCCCAGACGACCTATCCCTATCCCGGCTCGGGCGGCCCGCAGATCCAGCCGCCGCGCGACCAGGGCTATGCCGGGACGCTGCTCTGCGAATCGCGCAAGAACAAGCTCCAGCGCTGCAATGTGCGCACCGACAATCGCGTCGACCTGATCCGGGTGATCGGCGGGCGTTGTTCGAAGGGGCGCGACTGGGGCTTCACCGCCAACCAGATCTGGGTGTCGGGCGGCTGCCGTGCCGAATTCGGTTATGGCTATGGGTACGGCAATGGCGGCGGCTATCCGGTGCCGCTGCCGCAGCCGGTCGACGATTATGCGGGGACGATCCGCTGCGAATCGCGCGGCAGCCGCTACGAACAATGCAATGTGCAGACCAACAACCGCGTCGAGTTGGTGCGGCGGCTCGGCGGCAAGTGCAACGACGGGCGGCAATGGGGCTATACCGCGAACTATATCTGGGTGAACGACGGTTGCCGGGCCGAATTCGGCTATGGCTACAACAATCTGACCCCGCTGCCCGGACCCCGGCCCGAGAAGGACAAGGGGCCGAGCACCGGGCTGNNCCCCGGCGGGCGAAGAGACCACGACCGAAGAGCCCGCCACTTATCCCGCCGGACCGCCGGCGACGCTGAGCGCGAACCTGTCGGCGTTGCCGAGCGCGGCGCGGCCGTCGGTGCAGAATTGCATGAACGACGCGGCACGCCAGATCGGGGTCACCGGCGGCACGCGGCTGAGCTATGACAAGCTGGTGTCGCTGGAGCAGGGCAATGGCGGCTGGCGCATCCGCGCCGCGATGACCGCGACCTATCCCGACGGGGCGCGGACGGTCGAAATGTATTGCCGGGCGACGCCGAGCCAGATCATCCAGCTCGATTTCAGCTAGCGCGCTACGGCGTTTTGGATATTGCCGTCATCCCGGCGAAAGCCGGGTGACGAAGCATGAGACGAGAACAGGGTCGCGCCGCCATGGTGAAGGAGAATGGGCCGGCTGCGGCCTTGTGGTCGCGGGCCTATCTGCTGCTGACGATGACGGCGCTGTTCTGGGCCGGCAATTCGATCGTCGGACGCGCCGCGCGCGACCTGGTGCCGCCCGCCGCGCTGTCCTTCTGGCGCTGGACGATCGCGCTCGCGCTGCTGTTGCCGCTCGCCTGGCCGCATCTGAAGCGCGATTGGCTCGCATTGCGGGCGCGTTGGCCGGTCATGCTGATCCTCGGCGCGCTGGGAATCGGTGCGTTCAACACCTTGCTCTATACCGGGCTGCAAACCACCACTGCGCTCAATTCGATGCTGATCCAGTCGGCGCAGCCGGCGTTGATCCTGATCGTCGGTGCGCTGGTGATGCGCGACCGGACGAGCGCCCGGCAGATCGCGGGTGTCGCGGTGTCGCTGGCGGGCGTCCTCATCATCATCGGACGCGGCGACCCCGGCCTGCTGCTCGCGTTAAGGCTGAATGGCGGCGACGCGATCATCGCCGTCGCGGTGCTGTTGTGGGCGCTTTATTCGGTGCTGCTCCGCCGTCGCCCGGCGGTGCATCCGCTCAGCTTTCTCGCCGCATCGATCATGGTCGGACTGATGGTAATCATGCCGGTCTATGCGACGGAAATCTGGTCGGGACGCCTGATCGTGCCGGCGACGGGCAGCGCCCTTGCGATCGCCTATGTGTCGATCTTTCCGTCGTTCCTGGCCTATCTTTTCTTCAACCGCAGCGTCGAACTGATCGGATCGGCGGCGACCGGGCAGTATATGAATATCATGCCGCTGATGGGGGCAGGGTTGGCGATGCTTTTTCTCGGCGAGGTGCTGCACCTGTTCCACATCGCGGGATTGGCGCTGATCGTCGCCGGGATTTTGGTCGCCGGGCGCCCGCCGCAGCCCGCCGCAGACGGTTAGCCCAGCGCTTCCTCGACCTGCGCCAGCCGGTCCTTGCCGAAGAACATCTCCTCTCCGACGAAAAAGGTCGGGATGCCGAACACCCCGCGCGCAACCGCGCTCTCGGTGTTTTGGGCGAGCTTCGCCTTGATCTCGGGTTCCTGCGTGCGCGTGAGCAGCGCGGGGCCGTCGAAGCCGTTGGCGGTGAGGAAGGCCGCGGCGACCTCCGGATCGTCCATTTTCAGCCCATCTTCCCACATCGCGCGATTCACCGCCTCGACATAATCGTCAAGGTTGCCGTCATCCTCCGCCACGATCGCGCCGCGCATGATGAGCAGGGTGTTGACCGGGAAATGCGGGTTGAGGCGGAATTTGGTCAGGCCATGCTTGTCGATGAAGCGCCGCATCTCAAGGTTTTCATAAGCCATCTTCGTGGGCGCGTCGGCGTATTGGATCATCGGTGCCTTGTTGCCGGTGGCCTTGAAGATACCGCCGAGCAGGCAGGGGGTGATGATCAGGTCGGCGCCGGTCCGGTCGAGCAGTTCGGGCAAGACTTTCAAGGTCAGATACGCGTTGGGGCTGCCGAAATCGAAGATGAGTTCCAATGTCTTTCGGGCGGTCTTGGTCACCATTTTTCTCCCCAGGGGCGGAGGTCGAGTTCGTGGGTCCAGGCGCTCCTGGGCTGCTTGTGGAGCATCACATAATTGGCCGCGATGGCGTCGGGGTTCAGGATCAGATCGGCGGCCTTGGCGTTGTCGAAATCGGGGTGGCGGCCCTTGATGAAATCGGTGTCGATCGCGCCGTCGATGATCGTGTGCGCGACGTGGATGCCCTGCGGCCCGAGTTCGCGCGCCATCGACTGGGCGAGCATGCGCAGCGCGCCCTTGGCGCCCGAAAAGGCGGAAAAGCCCGAACCGCCGCGCAGGCTCGCGGTCGCGCCGGTAAAGAGGATCGTGCCGCGGCCGCGCGGCGCCATGCGTTTCGCGGCCTCGCGGCCCATCAGGAAACCGCCGAGGCACGCCATTTCCCACACTTTGGTGTAAACGCGCACGCTGGTCTCGGCGATCGGGAAATTGACGTTGGCGCCGATGTTGAACACCGCGACCTCGACCGGCCCGACCTCGGCCTCGACTTGGTCGAACAGCGCGACCATGTCGTTTTCTTCGCGGGCGTCGCCAGGGAAGGCGCGCGCCTGCTGGCCCGCATCGCGGATCGACGCGGCCAGCGCTTCGAGCTGGTCGGCGTTGCGCGCGCGGCGGTTGATGCAGGCGGTCAGGCCTTCGGCGGCAAAGGCGCGCGCAATCGCGCCGCCGGTGGCGTCACCGGCTCCGATAATGACGGCGGCTGGGTTAGGCATGCGACTCTCCTCTTGCCGCGCACCGTAACTATGATAATCATAGTGACAAGTGATTTTTCCACGAAGGGTGGCAATTGTACTGCGACAAAAACCGCGTCATTGCGAGCGAAGCGAAGCCATCCAGAGCCTGCGTAAACCGCTCTGGATGGCTTCGCTTCGCTCGCAATGACGAGTAGGGAGGACGATAGATGCCCAGACGCGCGGATCTTTCGGACACTTTCTGCCCCGTCGGGCGCTCGGCGGAGTTGCTCGGCGACCGTGCGGTGCTGCTGATCCTGCGCGACCTGTTCTTCGGGCGGCGGCGGTTCGAAGCGATCGTGGCGAACACCGGACTCGGCCCGCAGCTTGTGTCCGCGCGGCTCAAGCTGCTGGAAAAGGAAGGCGTGGTCGAACGCCATGCCTATCAGGACAAGCCGCCGCGCCACGAATATCGGCTGACCGACAAGGGCAAGGACCTGTTTGGCGTGCTTTATGCGATGCGTGGCTGGGCCGAGCGTTGGGCCTATGCGGATGGCGAGACCGGCGACGGCCCGGCGATGCGCTATACCCACCGCGCGTGCGGCACCGATGTCGGGACGGCGACGGTCTGCCCGGGGTGCGGCGCGGCGCTGGGCTATGGCGACTTGAAGGGCGAGCCGTCGCCGGCGCTGAAGGCCGAACAGGCGCGGCGGACGGGTTAGCTCAGGCCTTTTCCAGCGTGCATTGCAGCGGGTGCTGGTTCTGCCGCGCGGCGTCCATCACCTGATTGACCTTGGTCTCGGCGACCTCATAGCTGAACACGCCGCAGACGCCGACGCCCTGCTGGTGGACGTGGAGCATCACCTGGGTCGCCTGTTCGATGTCCATGTTGAAGAAGCGCTGGAGCACCATCACGACGAATTCCATCGGGGTATAGTCGTCGTTGAGCAGCAGCACCTTGTACATTGAGGGTTTTTTGGCCTTCGCGCGGGTGCGTGTCGCGATGCCGACGCCCGGCGGGCCGGGCGTGCCATCGTCCTTGTCCGCCATGGCGCGGATAGGGGAGAGAGTCTGAACTGGAAGCATTGTCACCGGAATATCGCACGCCGCGATGGAATCGCAAGGGGGAGGGGCATCATTAACCCCTTTTGTGAGAACCCCGAAAGCAAGAACCGCCCGCAACCCGAAGGATGCGAGCGGTCTTGGTTTGTCGGCGCAGGCTGGGAGGAGGGGAGAGACGCCCGCGCCAACGGGAAGAGGAAAGCCCTTAGGCGGCCTTCATCTTCGAGGTGATGACCGACACGCGGTTCGAAATCGGCGCGAAGCTGTCGTTCGCCATCTTGACGACGAGTTCGCTGGTCTTTGAGGTCTGCGCGACAGCGGCGTCGAACGCCTTCTTGCTGTTTTCGGCATAGAGCTTGAAGAATTCGGTCGGCGACTTGACGGCGGTGTAGCCCTTCAGCGCGGCGGTCGTGTCTTCAAAGCTCTTGCGAGCGAAGGTCACGCCTTCCTGGCTGAGGACTTCGGCGTTCTTCGCGGCGATCTTGCCGGCTTCGACGAGGGCTTCGAGGTTCGCCTTGTTGAACTCGACGGCTTCCTTGGCCTTCGCGTTGAAATCGGCGGTCAGCGCTTCGGCGCGGGTCTTCGCTTCGTCGGCGAACTTCTTGACGGTGTCGTTCATGGTCTTGAATCCTTTGGTGGCGGCAGCGACCGGCTTCGGTGCGGCCTTCAGGGGCTTGGGGGCAATGGTCTTGACGACCGCCTTCTTGGGGGCGGTCTTTTTGGCGACGGCCTTGGGGGCCGCGGCCTTCTTGGCGACCGGCTTGGCTTTTGCCTTCACCGTCGCGGTTTTTACGGGTGCCGGAGCGGCCTTTGCCACTGCCGGGGCAGCGGTTTCGACCGGAGCGACCGGAGTCACCGCCGGCGTGGCGGGGGTTTCCAGCGTCGCGGCTTCGAAAGCCTTTTCGGCACTATCCATCTTGGTAGCCATCGGGGTAACTCCTTTATGTTGCAGTGCACAATATAGGAGTGGCGTGGCGATTTCAAGGATATTTTTGTGCACTGCACAAAAATTGTTGCTCGCGGCCTTATTGGCCCTTTGTTTCCCCGATTTTACCGCTGCTTGACGTAGCGGCCGGGGGCATCCTCGATCGCCTTCTTAGCACCTTTTCCGGGAATGCGCGAACCCTTAACGGCGGTTTTTGCGCTATCCTGTGTGGCAATCCAGTCGATCCAGTGCGGCCACCAGCTGCCTTTGGTCTCGTGCGCGCTGGCGACATAGTCGTCGAGTGTGGCGGCGTCGCTGTCGCCGACCCAATATTGATATTTGCCCGCGGCCGGCGGGTTGACGACCCCGGCGATATGGCCCGAACCGGCGAGCAGGAAGGTCTTGCGGCCCGACAGATGGTCCATCAGTCGCCAGACGCTGGCGAGCGGCGCGATATGATCCTCGCGCCCCGCCTGGATATAGGCGGGGGTCTTGATCTTCTTGAGGTCGAGCGGGGTGCCGCACACCGACAGGCTGTTCGGGATCACCATCCGGTTGTCGCGATAGAGGTCGACCAGATATTGGCGGTGCCACTTCGCGGGCAGGTTGGTGGTGTCGCCGTTCCAATACAGCAGGTCGAAGGGCGGATAGTCGTTGCCGAGCAGATAATTGCTGACGACATAGTTCCAGATCAGGTCGCGCCCGCGCAAGCTGTTGAAGGTCGCGGCCATATAGCGGCCGTCGAGAAAGCCCGGCGCCGACAGTTGTTCGAGCAGCCCCAGATAGCTGTCGTCGACGAACATCTTGAGGTCGCCGGCGAATTCGAAATCGATCTGCGCGGTGAAGAAGGTCACCGACTTGACCCGGTCGGCCTCTTGCCTGGCGGACAGCATCGCGAGCGTCGCGGCAAGCGTCGTGCCGGCGACGCAATAGCCGATCGTGTGGACCGCGGGGACGCCCAGCAAGTCGCGTACCGTGTCGATCGCATCGACCTGCGCCGCGATATAATCGTCCCAGACCACGTCCTTCATCGACGCGTCGGCCGATTTCCATGACACCATGAACACCGACAGCCCCTGCTCGACCGCCCAGCGCACGAAGCTTTTCGCGGGGTTCAGGTCGAGGATGTAAAAGCGGTTGATCCACGGCGGGAAGATCAGCAGCGGGACGGTGAAGACGTCCTTGGTCGTCGGCGCATAATGGATGAGCTGATAGAGATCGGTCTCATGGATCACCTTGCCCGGCGTCGTCGCGATATTCACCCCGACCTCGAACGCGTCGGGGTCGACATGGCTCAATTGCCCGCGCGACAGGTCGGTGAGCATGTGCTTGAGTCCCTTGAGCAGGCTTTCGCCGCGCGTCTCGACCGCGCGCTTGATCACTTCGGGGTTGGTGAGCGCGAGGTTCGACGGCGAAAAGGCGTCGGCCATGCCCTTGGCGGCGAATTCCATCTTCTTGCGCGCATTCTCGTCGAGACCCGACATCTGGCGCGTCGTCGCCAGCAACTGGTCGGAAAGCAGGCCATAGGTCTGGCGGATCAGCGCGAAGGCGGGGTTCTCGGTCCATTCGGGATCGGCGAAGCGCTTGTCCTTCGGCACTTCGGCAGGCGCGTCGGGAGTGAAGCCCGGGGTCAGCGTCGCCAGCGAGGTCCAGAAGGCGACCCCCTGTTCCCACATTTTTGCCGACTGCTCGGCCCAGGCCTGCGTCGCGGGATTGTTCAGCCAGCCCGCGGGATCGAACATCGCGGCGGCACCGGCCTTGCCCTCGTTCGCCTGTCCCATCGCGTAATCGAGCATCATCTGCTGTGCCCGGCCCATGACGCTGGTCCAATGCTGCAGGTCGTCGGGTGCGGGCATGAAGGGGTTTGGCGTTTCCGATGTGCCGTCTTTGCCCGTGTCGCTCATGCTGGTTCCTGCTGGTCTGTCCGGAGATTATGCCTATAACAAGCCGCGGCGCGGCTGGCGAGCGGCCGTTCGCGCTTATTACCGATAACGAAAAGGAGTTGTTCTAGTTTCCCATGTCCGAAGATGAATTCTATCGCATCAAGCGCCTGCCGCCCTATGTCATCGCCGAAGTCAATGCGATGCGTGCGGCCGCCCGCGCCTCGGGCGAAGACATCATCGACCTGGGAATGGGCAACCCCGACCTGCCGCCGCCGCAGCATGTGATCGACAAGCTCTGCGAAGTGGCGATGAAGCCCGACGCGCATGGTTATTCGCAATCGAAGGGCATTCCGGGGCTGCGCCGCGCGCAGGCCAATTATTATGCGCGCCGCTTCAACGTCGAGCTCGATCCCGAAAGCGAGGTCGTGGTGACAATGGGATCGAAGGAGGGACTCGCGAGTCTCGCGACCGCGATCACCGGTCCCGGCGACGTCGTGCTGGCGCCGAATCCCAGCTACCCGATCCACACCTTCGGCTTCATCATCGCCGGCGCGACGATCCGCAGCGTGCCGACGACCCCCGACGAAAATTACTGGCGCGCCCTCGACCGCGCGATGGCCTTCACCGTGCCGCGCCCGTCGATCCTGGTGGTCAATTATCCGTCGAACCCGACCGCCGAGGCGGTCGACCTCGCTTTCTACGAACGGCTCGTCGCCTGGGCGAAGGAGAATAAGGTCTGGGTGCTCAGCGACCTTGCCTATTCGGAGCTTTATTACGATGGCAATCCGACCCCCTCGATCCTGCAGGTGCCGGGCGCGAAAGATGTCGCGGTCGAATTCACCTCGATGTCGAAAACCTATTCGATGGCGGGGTGGCGCATGGGCTTCGCGGTCGGCAACAAACGGCTGATCGCGGCGATGACGCGGGTGAAATCCTATCTCGACTATGGTGCCTTCACCCCGATCCAGGCCGCCGCGTGCGCGGCCTTGAACGGGCCGCAGGATATCGTCGCCAGGAACCGCGAGCTGTACCAGAAGCGCCGCGACGTGATGGTCGACAGCTTCGGTCGCGCCGGCTGGGACATCCCGAGCCCCAAGGCGTCGATGTTCGCCTGGGCGCCGCTGCCGCCCGCGCTGAAGGAAATGGGCAGCCTTGAATTTTCGAAGCAGCTGCTCACCCATGCCAAGGTCGCGGTCGCGCCCGGCGTCGGTTATGGCGAGGACGGCGAAGGCTTCGTGCGCATCGCGATGGTCGAGAATGAGCAGCGCATCCGTCAGGCGGCGCGCAATGTGCGCAAGTTCCTCCAGATGCACGGCGTCAACACGCCATCGGTCGCGGCGGGCAGCGAGGGATGATGGCGAACCGGCGGGGTGCGATAAATAGGGACAGTCCCTATTTATCGGCGAGGCCGGGTTGATGGCGGCCGCAGGCCTCGGGGCCATTGCGGAAATCATCCAGATCTCGGTCACGCCGGTGTTCCTGCTGGTAGCGACCGGCGGCCTGCTCAACGTCTTCACCGGGCGGTTGGCGCGCGTCGTCGACCGGTCGCGCGTGCTGATCGAGCAATGGGGCGAGACCCAGGGCGCGGAGCATGAGCGGGTCGTCGCCGAGCTGCGCGTCGTCGACCGGCGGATGGACATCATCAACAATTCGATCGCCGCGGCGGTCGCGTGCGGGATCGTCGTTTGCCTGCTGGTGGCGCTGCTGTTCGCGCAGGCTTTCGTCGGCTTCAACCTCGGCGCCGCGGCGGCGTGGGTGTTCGCGCTGGCGATGCTGTTGCTGCTCGCCTCGCTCGTCCTCTTCCTGGTCGAGGTCAGGCTTGCGACGCGGACGATCCATGTCCCGCTCGAACTGCTCGAGCTGGAGGAGATGGGCTGGCGGAAGCGACAGGGGCGGCGTTAGGGCATCGGATCATCGCGATCCGCGTTTGTTACCGGCGTTGGCTTTGGCGTAGAAAGCGGACATTTGCCAGCGGCGACAGCTAGGCCTCAATATGTCCATATCTTTGGTTTACGAAGAATCCGGGCGATGGCTGCCGTCACAATCAAGGCTGCGCCAAATCTCAGCACCCAGTCGATCTCGAAAAAATCCAATCCAGCATAAGTCGCAAAACCAATTACGGTGGCGGTTTCAGTTGCGTGCTTGCGAAAAATCCTGGGTATCATCTGCTCAAAAATAAATTCATCGAGACCGGATGTCCAGCTCGAAGCCCTGTGCGCTAAAGTGTCGATGAGCGGCCATCAGGTCTTCGGACAATCAGGGGCCGACACGCGTGCGGAAGGTCGGCATGACGCGTTTCTTGCTCGCCTGCTCATAGGCATAACCTGCGGCAAGCACATCGGCATCGCTCCACTTCGCACCGATGAAGCTGACACCGATCGGCAGGCCCTCGACCGCGCCCATCGGGACGGTCAGGTGCGGATAGCCGGCGACGGCGGGAAGCTGACTGACGCTCGGGCCGCTATAATGATCGCCGTTGACTAGGTCGCTGGTCCAGGCGGGCCCGTTGGTGACGCCGACGAGCAGGTCGACGCCCTTGTCCTTCAACAATTTGTCGATCCCCTCGGGACCCGCAAGCCGCGCCGCCTTGGACATGGCTTCGACATAGGCGGGGCTGTCGAGCCCGCCCTTGCTTTCGGCCAGTTCGAACAGCGACTGGTCGAACCATTTGAGTTCGGCGGGGTGCGCCTTGTTGAATGCGATCAGGTCGGCGAGCGTCTTCGGCCCGTCCTTGCCGGGCAGGCCCGCGAGATAGGCCGCCATGTCGGCCTTAAGCTCGGTCATCAGCACCTCGAACTCGGCGGCGCCCAGTTCCTCCAGTCCTTTGCGGCTGTCGTCGATCTCGACGATCGTCGCGCCGAGGTCCGCCATCTGTTTTAGCGCCGCGCCGAACAGCGCGGCGACGTCGGCCCGGTCTCCGATGCGGTCGCGCAGCACGCCGATGCGCTTGCCCTTCAGCGCGTCGGGCGAGAGCGCGGCGGCATAGTCGGTCTTGCGCGCATCGGCCTCGGCGGTCGCGGGATCGGCGGGGTCGCTACCCGCGATGACGGTCATCACCGCGGCGGCGTCCCGGACGGTGAGGGTGATCGGGCCGGCGGTGTCCTGGCTGTGGCTGATCGGCACGATATGGGTGCGGCTGACAAGGCCGACGGTCGGTTTGAAGCCGACGACGCCATTAACCCCGGCGGGGCAGGTGATCGACCCGTCGGTTTCGGTGCCGATGGCGAGCGGCGCGAGGCTGGCGGCGACCGCGGCGGCGCTGCCCGACGACGAGCCGCATGTGTTGCGGTCGAGCGCGTGGGGGTTTTTGGTGAGTTCGCCGACCGCGCTCCAGCCGCTGGTCGAATTGTTCGACCGGATGTTCGCCCATTCGCTGAGGTTGGTCTTGCCAATGATGACTGCGCCGGCATCGCGCAGGCGCGCCACGATCGGCGCGTCGCGGTTCGTGATATTGTCCTTCAGCGCGAGCGAGCCGGCGGTCGTCGGCACCGGCCCCTTCGCCTCGATATTGTCCTTGAGCAGGATCGGGATGCCGTGGAGCGGGCCGCGTTTTTTCTCCGCCTCGCGTTCTTTCCACAGCCGGGTCGCCTCGCTCTGCGCGTCGGGGAAAGTGGCGATGACGGCGTTCAGCTTCGGCCCGTAGTCGTCGACCTTCAAAATGCGGTCGAGATAGAGGGTGGTGAGCAGTTCGTCGTACATCGACCCACTCTCCATCTCGGCCTGGAGCGTCGCGGCGTCCTTGCCCTCGACGGGCGGCAACGGCGGCGGCATCGCGGCGGCGGGAGCGACGGCGAGCAGGGCGGTGGCGACGAGCAGCGAAATTTTTTGCATGGGCGCGAAGCTGCCAGCCGTAGCGGCAATTGCAAGCGGCGAATTTCGGCGCGCCGCAACGGCGTTGACACCTGGGTGTCCGGTCTGCTCCCATGGCGCTACGGGAGATAAGAATGAACCAGAAAGCTGCCCTTGCCGGGAGCATCGGGTCGCCGCCCACCGCAGGCGTGTCCGCGCAGACGCGGACGATGCTGTGGGTGCTGCTGATCGTCTATATCTTCAATTTCCTCGACCGGCAGATCGTCAACATCCTCGCCGAGCCGATCAAGGCCGACCTCGGGCTGAGCGATACCCAGCTCGGACTGCTCGCGGGGCCGGCGTTCGCGGTTTTTTATGCGCTGCTCGGCATCCCGATCGCGCGCTATGCCGACAAGGACGGCACCAACCGGGTGCGGCTGATCGCGCTCGCGCTCGCCGTCTGGTCGGCGATGACCGCGGCGTGCGGGCTCGCGCAGAATTTTGTCCAGTTGCTGTTCGCGCGGATCGGGGTCGGGGTTGGCGAGGCGGGCTGCACCCCCGCCGCACACTCGCTGATTTCGGACAGCGTGCCTGCCGAGAAACGCTCGTCGGCGATCGCCTTTTACGGGCTGGGCGTGCCGATCGGTTCGCTGCTCGGGCTGATTATCGGGGGCATCGTCAACGATCTCTATGGCTGGCGGATCGCGCTGATGCTCGTCGGCGCACCGGGTTTGCTGCTCGCATTGATCGTATTGTTCGTCATGCGCGAGCCGCGCCACAGCCGCACTGCCGAAGCCGCGGCGAGCGCGGCGGCGGTGGTGCCGCTGTCGACCCGCGAGGCGATGCGCGAAATCTTCGCTTCGCGCGCTTTCGTCTACATATTGATCGCATCGTCGGTCGTCGCCTTCCTCGGTTATGGCAAGGCGTTGTGGACGATCAGCTTCTTCATCCGCAGCCACGGACTGTCGACGACCGAGGCGGGGCTGTCGATGGCGGTCGTGCTCGGGCTCGCGGGGGTGCTCGGCACCTGGCTCGGTGGCAAGATGGCCGACAAGTTCGGCCCGCGCGACAAGAAGCATATCCTGACCTTCCCCGCCTATGGCATGGCGCTCGCGGCGCCGGTGCTGTTCCTCGGCTATTATATGGAGGATTGGCGCGTCGCGGTGGCGTTGCTGATCGTCCCGACGATCCTCAATTCGGCCTATTACGGTCCTGCCTATGGCTGCGTGCAGGGGCTGGTCCGGCCGCAGGCGCGCGCGGTCGCGGCGTCGATCATGCTATTCGGGCAGAATCTGATCGGGCTGGGTTTCGGGCCGTTCCTGTTCGGGGTGCTGTCGGACATGCTGGCACCGACCTATGGTCAGGAAAGCGTGCGGTACGTCCTCTATGGCGCGGCGTGGCTCGGGCTGATCCCAGCCTTCTTCTTCTGGCGTGCCAGCCTGCGGCTGAAGGCCGAGCTGAAGTCGGGTTAGGTCAATAGGGCGGCGCCTGGCGCGCCCGCTGCGCCCGCGCCGCGTCGATCCACCAATTGAGGTCGTCGGCGAAGCGCGGGAAGCTTTTTGCCAGCCGCGCGCCGTCGTCGCCCGCCGGCTGGCCGTCGGCATCGAAGGCGCCGCCGATCCGCCCGACCGGCAGGATCGACGAGATCACCGCCATTCCCATTTCGCCCAGCGTGTCGCGCCAGCCCATCATCGCGCGCACCCCCGACCAGGGGCCGGCCGAATAGCAGGCGATCGCGGCGGGGCGCCAGAACCATTCCTCGAGATAATGATCGGCGAGATTCTTGAGGCCGGGTTGCGGTCCCCAATTATATTCGCCGGTGACGAACAGGAAGCCGTCGGCGGCGCGGATCTTGCCCGCGAGTTCCGCCATCGCGGGCGGCGCCTCGCCCTCCGGATATTCCTTATACATGCGGTCGAGCATGGGGAGGTCGACCGCCTTGGCGTCGATCAGTTCGGCGCTGTCGCCGCGTGCCGCGATCGCTTCGACCAGCCAGTGGGCGAGCTTGATCCCCTGCCGGTCGCGGCGGTAGCTGCCGTAGAAGACGAGAATGTTGCGGGACATGGAAGCTCCTAGGGGCGAATGGTGATCAAGGTGCCGTCGGGAACCAGGTCCCACAGCTGCTCTATTTCACCGTTCGACAGCGCGATACAGCCGTCGGTCCAGTCGGTCGTGAGCGGCGGACCGGGCCAGCGATTGGGCTGGCCGTGGATGAAGATATCGCCCCCCGGCGAGCGCCCTTGCGCCTTCGCATAAGCGCGATCAGCGGCATTGGGATAGGAGATGCGCAGCGACAGGTGATAGGCGCTCTTCGCGTTGCGGTCGTCGATCCTGTAATCGCCCTCGGGCGTGCGCTCGTCGCCCTCGAACTGCTTATGCCCCTCGGGCGCGTCGCCGAAGCGGATATTGGTGTAACGCGCGATCTCGCGGTTGCCGGCAAAGGCGATCAGGGTGCGGTCACTCTTGTCGATCAGCAGGCGGTCGGCCTTCGCGTTCTGGGGCATTTGCGGCGGCTGCGACGCGGCGGATCCGCAGGCCGAGATGAGCAGGCACACGAGGGGGAGGGCGGAGCGCATCGTTCGACCCTACGCCTTTGGCGGTCTCCGGCAAGTGGTTGTCAGCGCGGCCTCCCAAGCTAAGGTGGCGGCGGGGGGATTGGAGCATGACCATATATCGCACGCCGGACGCGCGCTTCGCCGCGCTACCCGACTGGCCCTATGCGCCGAAATATTTGGAGATAGACGGCGGGTTGCGCGTGCATCATGTCGACGAGGGGGCAGCGGATGCGCAGCCCGTGCTGATGCTGCACGGCGAACCGACCTGGGCCTATCTCTATCGCAAGATGATCGGGCCGGCGGTCGACGCGGGCTTTCGCGTGTTGGCACCCGACCTGATCGGTTTCGGTCGGTCGGACAAGCCGCTGGATGCCGGTGCCTACAGCTATGCACAGCAGGTCGCGTGGATGCGCCAGTGGATCGAGGAGCTCGACCTCAAGAACATGATCCTCGCCTGTCAGGACTGGGGTTCGCTGATCGGGTTGCGGCTGGTGGCGGAGATGCCCGATCGCTTCGCTGGGGTCGCGCTGTCTAACGGTGGCCTGCCCGAGGGCCAGCCGGCGCCGCGCGCCTTCGCCATCTGGCGCGCTTTCTCGCGCTACAGTCCGGTGTTTCCGGTCGGGCGGATCGTCAATGCCGGAGCGAAACGGCAGCTGACGCCCGAAGAAATCGCCGCCTATGACGCGCCCTTTCCGACCCGCGCGTCAAAGGTCGCGGCGCGCATCTTTCCGTCCTTCGTGCCGCTCGGTGACAATGTCGCCGTACCCGACCAGAAACGCGCATGGGCGGCGCTCGAGCGCTTCGACAAGCCCTTCCTCTGCTGCTTCGCCAACAGCGACCCGATCACGCGCGGCGGCGACGCGCTGTTCATCGAGCGCGTGCCGGGCGCACACGGCATGGCGCATCGCGCGCTGCACGGTGGACATTTCATTCAGGAGAATGACCCCGACGGCTTCGTCGCCGCGATCCGCGACGTTGCAGCTGCGGGGATCAGTCGCTGAACGGATCGCGGATCAGGATCGTGTCTTCGCGTTCGGGGCTGGTCGATACCAATGCGATCGGGGTCTCGATCAGTTCCTGGACGCGCTGGACATATTTGATCGCCTGCGCGGGCAGGTCGGCATAGCTGCGCGCGCCCGCGGTCGTTTCGTGCCAGCCGTCCATTTCCTCGTATATCGGCTCGACCTCGGCCTGGTCTGCCGAATGGGCGGGGAAATAGTCGAGGATCTTGCCGCGCAGCCGATAGCCGGTGCAGATGCGGATGGTGTCGAAGCCGTCGAGCACGTCCAACTTAGTGAGCGCGATACCGGTGACGCCCGAGACGGCGCAGCTCTGGCGCACAAGCACCGCGTCGAACCAGCCGCAACGACGCTTGCGTCCGGTGACGGTGCCGAATTCATGCCCGCGCTCGCCGAGCTTCTGGCCGGTCGCATCTTCGAGTTCTGTCGGGAAGGGGCCGCTGCCGACGCGCGTCGTATAGGCCTTGGCGATGCCGAGGACGAAGCCGACCGACGAGGGGCCTAGGCCCGAGCCCGACGCCGCGGTGCCGCTGACGGTATTCGAGCTGGTGACGAAGGGATAGGTGCCATGATCGACGTCGAGCAGCACGCCCTGCGCGCCCTCGAACAGGATGCGCGCGCCGGCCTTGCGGACCTTCTTCAGGCGCTTCCACACCGGCTGCGCATATTCGAGCACATAGTCGGCGATTTCGGTGAGGTCGGCGATGAGGCGATCGCGGTCGATCGGCGGTTCGCCGAAGCCGGCGCGCAGCGCGTCATGGTGCGCGGTCAGGCGGTCGAGCTGCGGATCGAGCTTGTCGAGGTGCGCGAGGTCACAGACGCGGATCGCACGGCGGCCGACCTTGTCCTCATAGGCAGGGCCGATGCCGCGCCCGGTGGTGCCGATCTTGCCCGCGCCCGCGGCGGTCTCGCGCAGCGCGTCGAGGTCGCGGTGGAAGGGCAGGATCAGCGCGCAATTGTCGGCGATCGCGAAATTCTCGGGATTGATCGCGACGCCCTGGCCGCGCAGCTTGGTGATCTCGTCGCGCAGCGCCCACGGGTCGAGGACGACGCCATTGCCGATGATCGACAGCGTGCCGGTGACGATTCCCGACGGGAGCAAGGAGAGCTTGTAGACCTGCTCGCCGACGACGAGCGTATGGCCGGCGTTGTGCCCACCCTGGAACCGGACCACGGCGTCGGCGCGGCTGGCGAGCCAGTCGACGATCTTGCCCTTGCCCTCGTCGCCCCATTGCGACCCGATGACGGTGACATTTGCCATGATGCTGTCCTGCTGAACTGGGGCCTCGAAACGACCAGCGCCGGCCCGGCGCGGGCTTAGCGGATTTGGCCGCAGAGGCAAGCTTGGTGGGACGGATTTGCGACATTTGCGGGCTAGATATGCTGGCGCCAGGGAAAGCGGAGATTGCAGGCGATGCGAAAACAGCGGTTGATCACAGGCGCGGCGCTCGCGGCGCTCGCGGCGTTCGTCGCGGCAAGCCTGATCGTCCCGGGCCCCTTTGCGGAGGCGCGCGAGCGGCTGCGCGACCGGATCGCGCAGCGAATGGGTGCCGACGAGGGGCCGAAGGCGCCGGGCAGCGAGACGATTTTCTATGGCCGCGATCCGCTCCAGTCGCTCGACGTCTGGCGTGCGAAAGACGTGAAGGGGCCGGTGCCGCTGGTCGTCTTTGTCCATGGCGGCGGGTGGAAGCGCGGCAGCAAGGACAATGCGACGGGGCGCTTCAAGGCAGACCATTATCCGGGTGAGGGCTATGCCTTTGCGTCGATCGATTACCGGCTGGTTCCGGACTCGCCGGTCGAACAGCAGGCCGAGGATGTCGCGATGGCGGTGAAGGCCTTGATCCGCGATGCCGACCGACTGGGGATCGACCGGCGGCGCATCGTGCTGATGGGGCATAGCGCGGGCGCGCATCTGGTGGCGCTGGTCGGCACCGATGAGCAATATCTGAAGAGCGTCGGCCTTTCTTTCGCCGATATCGCGGGGGTGATCCCGATCGACGGCGCGGCCTATGACGTGCCGGCGCAGATAAAGGACGGACCGCCGATCATGCAGGCGACCTATAAGCAGGCGTTCGGGAGCGATCCGGCGCGGCAGGCGAAGCTATCGCCGACGCTCAACGCTGCGGTGCCCAACGCCCCGGCCTTCCTGCTGCTCTACGTCCAGCGGCCCGACGGGGTGCGCCAAGCCAAAGCGCTAGGCGCCGCGCTCGAGGCGGGCGGGAGCAAGGTCGAGCATGGCAGCTTTCCCGGCGAGGGATTGCAGGGCCATGCCGAGATCAACCGGCGACTGGGCGACCCGAGTTACGCGCCGACGACGGCGGTCGACGCATGGTTGAAGCGGGTGTTTGCGCGATAGCGTCTAACGCCGCTGTCTAGCAATTGCCCTTCACGCCATCGGCACAGTCGCCGACCGATTCGACATCCTTCCCTGCGCCTTGAACCGTGTTGCAAGCAGACAGGACCAAGATCGAGCTGCCGATTACGAAAATTTTCAGAAGCTTTTTCATTTTCTCTCTCCGACGACGAGGGCGACCCACCCTCGATTCATTTTCGGTATTTCGACAACATCCGCTCGCGACGATCGTTGCGCGGCATCAGCGTCACGCTGGCCGAAGCGTTCGAAATGATCGTCAGGCTGGGGAGGAACCCGGGCTTGACCCGCGGCCAGCCTTCTCGTTCAAGGCAGGCAGGCCCCGGATCAAGTCCGGGGTGACGTGACCCGGAAAGCGATGCCCCTATGACCGACCCCGCCGCCCCCTATCACGCGCATATCTATTATGACGCCGCCGAACGTCCTGCGGCTGCAGCGCTGCGTGACGATTTCGACCGCGATCCGGCGATCCTGTTCGTCGGGTCGATGACCGAGGGCGGGGTGGGGCCGCATCCGATCGCGCAATATGAGGTGCATTTTGTGGGGAGCGCGGTGCCGGCGGTGGTTGCTGCGATTGAGGCGACGGGGCTGCGCGCGCTGGTGCATCCGCTCACCGACGACGATCTCGCCGACCATACGACGCTTGCGCACTGGATCGGCGAGCCGGTCGAACTCGATGTGACGGTGCTGGACCCGCCGGGGGTCAATCAGGGTGTGCCGCGCTTCGGCAAGGCCGATTTCTAATTGATGTTCCCCGGCGAAGGCCGGGGCCCAGATGCTGTGCGCAACCGATCAATCGGCCCCGGCTTTCGCCGGGGAGCGTGAAGGTCAGGCCGCGACGGGACCGTCGGCGCTGAGGCGCCAGCCGCACCCCAGCGCGCGGGCGTCGTCGCCGTCGGACAGCGCCGCCACCGTCTGCCAGTCGTCGGCGCGCAGGCTCGCGGCGAGCGCGGGATCGTGCCCCAGCGGCAGGAAGATGCGGCGGTCGGCGTCGTCCTCGGCGCCGAGGCCGTCGTCGATCAGCGGATCGGGATAGAGCGAGAAGCCGACCGCCGATTCTTCATGATCCTCGCCGACCGGGATCGCATAGCCGCCGCCGCGGCCGATCGCGTCGCCCTGGCCGGGGACGAAGATCTGGAAACCGAACCAGCTTTGATAGGCGAAACCGTGACGCTCGGTCGGGTCGAGGGTCAGCGACACGCGGTCGCGGATCGGTGCGGCGATTTCTTCCAGCGCGTCGATGCGGCTGGCAAGCACCCCGGCACTGTCGAAGGCGCGCAGGTCGGCGATCGCCTGGTCGAAAGGACCGGTGGCGCGGAGCAGAGGCAGATAGGCCGAAGCACCGATGCGGACGAGCGCGCCGGCATCCTTGGCGTCGAGTTCATCGCGCAAGGCATCGCGGCTGGCCGCGACCGGAAGCGAGGCGGCGAGCAGGTCGACGACGTCGGGCAGGGTGAAGTCGATGGTGACGGGGCCGATGCCCGCGGCGTCGAGTGCGTCGATCGCGACGGTGACGATCTCGCGCGCCGCGGCGACGCTGTCGCTGCCGATCAGCTCGGCGCCGACCTGCAGCATTTCGCGCGCCGGGCGAAGCTGGCTGGCGCGCAGCTTGACGACCTGCCCGGCGTAGCAAAGCCGCAGCGGCCGCGGAGCGCTCGCGAGCAAAGAGGTGGCGATGCGCCCGACCTGGCGGGTGATGTCGGGGCGTAGCGCGAGGGTGCGCTGCGATACCGGATCGGTGAAGCGGAGCAGGTCGCGCGATGCGCGCTCGTCGTCGCCGCCGAGCGTCTCGCGGAACTCGGCGAGCGGGGGCGCGACGCGACCATAGCCGTGCGCGCGCATCGCATCGACGAGCGCGCGAGTGACGCGCGACGCCGCCTCGGCCTGTTGCGGCAGGCGGTCGCGCAGGCCTTCGGGCAGCAGGGCGGGGGCTTTGGGCATCGGAGCGGCCTTAGGCTGGTCGCGACCGGAGTCAACGATCCGGTGCGATTCGTCCGCGTCGGGTGGTGCCGAAACACCGTGGAGGAGAGAGAGCCTGATTGGGCATCCCGGTCCACCCGACGCGGACTGGCAGGGCAGGAAGTCCTAGAACTTCAAACCCTTCACCGTCTTCACGCCGGGCAGCTGGCACAGCTGCCACAGCAGAGGTTCGGGCATCGGCGAGTCGAGGCTGAGCAGCAGCACCGCTTCGCCCCCGGCGGCACGGCGGCCGAGGTGGAAAGTGCCGATGTTGAGTCCGGCTTCGCCGAGAGCAGTGCCGATGCGGCCGATGAAGCCGGGCGCATCCTCGTTGACGATGTAGAGCATGTGGCCGTCGAGATCGGCCTCGACCTTGATGCCGAACATTTCGACCAGGCGCGGGTCGCCGTTGCTGAACAAGGTGCCGGCAACCGAGCGGTCGCCGTCGCTCGTCGCCACCGTGACGCGGACGAGCGTGTGATAGTCGCCGTCGCGATCATGACGCACTTCGCGCACATCGAGCCCGCGTTCGCGGGCGAGATGCGGCGCGTTGACCATGTTCACGCTGTCCGAATAGCGACGCATCAGGCCGGTGAGCACCGCGGCGGTGATCGGCTTGAGGTTCAGCTCGGCGGCGGCACCCTCGACCTCGACCGAGATCGTCGTGAGGTTGTCGTGCGCGAGCTGGCCGACGAGGCTGCCGAGCTTTTCGGCGAGGCTCATATAGGGGCGCAGCTTCGGCGCTTCTTCGGCCGAGAGGCTCGGCACGTTGAGCGCGTTGGTGATGCCGCCGGTGAGCAGATAGTCCGACAGCTGCTCGGCCACCTGGATCGCGACATTGACCTGCGCCTCGTCGGTCGACGCGCCGAGGTGCGGGGTGCAGATGAAGTTCGGGGCGCCGAACAGCGGATGATCGGCCGCCGGCGGCTCGGTCTGGAACACGTCGAGCGCGGCGCCCGCGACATGGCCGCTGTCGAGCGCGTCCTTGAGCGCCGCCTCATCGATCAACCCGCCGCGCGCGCAGTTGATGATCCGCACGCCCTTTTTCGCCTTGGCGATATTCTCGGCCGACAATATGTTGCGCGTCTGGTCGGTCAGCGGCGTGTGCAGCGTGATGAAATCGGCCTTGGCGAGCAGGGTGTCGAGATCGGCCTTTTCGACGCCGAGTTCGATCGCGCGCTCGGGGGTCAGGAAGGGGTCGAAGGCGACGACCTTCATGCGCAACCCCAGCGCGCGCTCGGCGACGATGCTGCCGATATTGCCGCAGCCGATCAGGCCGAGCGTCTTCGAGGTCAGCTCGACCCCCATGAAATCGTTCTTCGGCCATTTGCCCGCTTGGGTCCCCGCGTTGGCTTCGGGAATCTGGCGGGCGAGGGCGAACATCATCGCGATCGCATGTTCGGCGGTGGTGATGCTGTTGCCAAACGGCGTGTTCATCACGATGACGCCCTTCTTCGACGCCTCGGGGATATCGACATTGTCGACGCCGATGCCGGCGCGGCCGACGACCTTCAGGTTCGTCGCGGCGGCGAGGACGTCGGCGGTGACCTTGGTGGCCGAGCGGATCGCGAGGCCGTCATAGTCGCCGATCATCGCGATCAGCTCGTCCTTGGTCTTGCCGGTGATGACATCGACGTCGATGCCGCGTTCCTTGAAGATCGCGGCGGCTTTGGGGTCCATCTTGTCGGAAATGAGAACTTTGGGAGCGGTCATTTTATGTCTCCGTATCCCGGCGAAAGCCGGGACCTGTAGCGGAATGGGGAAATGGGCCCCGGCTGCGCCGGGGAACAGAATCAGGCGTTGAGCGAGGCGTAGGCCCAGTCGAGCCACGGCCCGAGCGCTTCGATATCGGCGGTATCGACGGTCGCGCCGCACCAGATGCGAAGCCCCGGCGGCGCGTCGCGATAGCCCGCGATGTCATATGCGGCGCCTTCGGCATCGAGCAGCCCCGCGAACTTCTTGATGAAGCCCTCGTCGGCGCCGGCGACCGACAGGCAGACCGAGGTCTTCGATCGGCTGGCGGGATCGGTGGCGAGGTGGCTCAGCCACTCGCGGTCTTCGACGATCTTGTCGAGCGCCGCGGCGTTCGCATCGCTGCGCGCCTTCAGCCCGTCGAGACCGCCGAGCGATTTCGCCCATTCGAGCGCGAAGATCGCGTCTTCGACCGCGAGCATCGACGGGGTGTTGATCGTCTCGCCCTTGAACACGCCCTCGGCGAGCGCGCCCTTGCTGACGAGGCGGAAGACCTTCGGCAGCGGCCAGGCCGGGGTGTAGGTTTCGAGGCGTTCGACCGCGCGCGGGCCAAGGATCAGCACGCCATGGCCGCCTTCGCCGCCGAGCACTTTCTGCCAGCTGAAGGTCGCGACGTCGATCTTGTTCCACGGCAGGTCGTAGGCGAACACCGCGCTGGTCGCGTCGGCGAAGCTCAGTCCTTCGCGGTCGGCGGCGATCCAGTCGCCATCGGGCACGCGGACGCCGCTGGTGGTGCCGTTCCAGGTGAAGAGAACGTCGTTCGACCAGTCGACCTGCGTCAGGTCGGGAAGCTGGCCGTAATCGGCACGGATGACGGTCGGATCGAGCTTGAGCTGCTTTGCGGCATCGGTGACCCAGCCCTCGCCGAAGCTCTCCCAAGCGAGCGTCGTCACAGGGCGGGCGCCAAGCATCGTCCACATCGCCATTTCAAAGGCGCCGGTGTCGCTGCCCGGAACGATGCCGATGCGGTGGGTGTCGGGAAGCTGCAGCATCTCGCGCATCAGGTCGATGCAAAGCTGCAGGCGCGTCTTGCCGATCTTGGCGCGATGCGAGCGTCCCAGCGATTCGGTGTTGAGTTTTTCGAGGGACCAGACCGGCGGTTTGGCGCAGGGTCCGGAGGAGAAAAACGGGCGCGCAGGGCGCAATTCGGGTGTCGGCACTTCAGTCATGTTAGTCTCTCCTTGCAGAGAGCTCGCGCGGCGTTGGGACCGCGTGGCCCGGCGCCGCGTTTAGGGAGCGCCGCGTAACTGTCAAACAAATTGCGCCGCCCGGGCGAAATTATCGACGAGCCGATGCCGTGCTTTAAGACTTGTTAACCATGGTGTCGGTAAATTGACGCCATGGCGAAACTCCCGCTTCTCCGGCCCCATATCCTGATGGCGATGATCGCGGCCCTGTCGCTTTCGGCCTGTTTCGGCAGCCCCGACGTGATGAAGCGCAGCGATACGCAGCGCCCGTCGGCGGACACGCCCAAACGCCCGCAGATGACCTCGGCACCGTCGTTCAACAGCCCCGAGGCGCGGCAATGCGCGGTCGACCTGAAGCAGGCGGGGGTGAAGTTCACCCCGCTGCCCAATCAGGATCATGGCGGCGGGTGCAGTTCGATCGATGCGGTCAAGCTGCTCGACATCGGCACCCCGACGACGAACCTTGGTGCGATGACCTGTCCCTTGGCGCGCAACTTCGCGGCGTGGGCGCAATATGCGGTGAAGCCCGCGGCGCGGAAATATTTCGGGCAGGAGGTCGTCAAGATCGAGACCTTCGGCACCTACAGCTGCCGCAACATTTATGGCGGCCGTTCGGGCCGGCTGTCGCAGCATGCCTATTCGAATGCGGTCGACGTGTCGGGCTTCGTGCTCGCCGACGGGCGGCGGATCATGCTCGACGGCGGGTGGACGGGCGACAAACCATCGCAGGACTTCCTACGCGCGTTGCACAAATCGGCGTGCCGGCGCTTCGGCACGGTGCTCAGCCCGGATTATAACGCCGCCCATTATAACCATTTCCACATGGATATGAGCGGCGCCGGATACTGCCGCTAGGGCGCCGCGCACTTGGCTTTCGCGGCGGAAACGGCTAGCCGTCCGCCCATGACAGAAGACAAACAACCCCATCGTTCGCGTTTCCACAAGGCCAAGGACGACGCGCAGTTCGCCAAGCAGGCGGTATCGACTCCCCAGACCCAGGACCCCGCCTATCGGCTGGCGTTCCAGGACACCGAATTTCTGCTGCGCGAGGATTTGCGTCCGGTGCGTTTCCAGCTCGAGCTGCTGAAACCCGAACTGATGCTCGACGCGGCGAAGATCGAATCGATGCTCGTCATCTATGGGTCGGCGCGCATCCCGTCACCCGACAATGCCCAGGCGGTGCTCGACGCGGCGCGGACGCCCGAGGAAAAGCGGATCGCCGAGCGGCTTGCCGCCAAGGCGAAATATTATGAAGAGGCGCGCAAACTGGCACGCATCGCCAGCCAGGTGCCGCCCGACAAGAATGGTTGCCGCAACTTCGTCGTTTGTTCGGGCGGCGGGCCGTCGATCATGGAGGCGGCGAATCGCGGCGCCGACGATGAAGGCAAGGAATCGGTCGGGCTCAACATCGTGCTGCCGCACGAGCAGGCACCGAACCGCTACGTCACCCCGGGGCTGAGTTTCCAGTTCCACTATTTTGCGCTGCGCAAGATGCACTTCCTGCTCCGCGCGCGCGCGGTGTGCGTGTTTCCGGGCGGTTTCGGGACGTTCGACGAGACGTTCGAGCTGTTGACGCTGATCCAGACCGGCAAGATCAAGCCGATCCCGATCGTCCTGTTCAGCCAGGAATTCTGGACCCGCGTCGTCAATTTCGACGCTTTGGTCGAGGAAGGCGTGATCAGCGCGCGCGACCTGTCGCTGTTCCACTTCGTCGAGACCGCCGACGAGGCGTGGGCGATCATCCAGGAATTCTATGCGAAGGTGGCGGCGGAGTAGGCCGCCCTTTCGTCGCCCCCGCGCAGGCGGGGGGCGCCAGCCGCCTATTTCTGCGCGTCCAGATACAGGATCAGCGCCTTGCGATCGGCATCGTCGGGAATGCCCGCGAACGCCATGCGCGTTCCGGGCACCGCCATCATCGGCTGTTTGAGATAAAGATCGAGCGCCGCGTCGTCCCAGATGCCGCCTTTCGCCTTCATCGCGGACGAATAGCTGAACCCGGCGTGCGAGGCGACCGCGCGGCCGACGACGCCGTGCAGATTGGGTCCGATGGCGTTGTTGCCGCCCTTGTCGATCGTGTGGCACGCGACGCAGCGCTTGAAGATCTGTTCGCCCATCGCCGCGGTCGGTTCGACCGTCGCTTCGGGGACCCCGGACGGCGCGTCCGGGGTTTCGGCGGCAGGCTTGTCGCCTTTCCCGCAACCCGCCAGCGCGCCCGCAAGCACGAGCGCGCCCGCCAGCACGACGGGCGCGAGACGCATTACTTCTTCGCTTCTGCCGGGGCGGGAGCGGCCGCGGCGCCTGCTGCCGGTGCAGCGGCGGCGCCCTTGTCGGCGGCGGGTGCCGCCGCGCCTTCGGCCGGGGCCGCAGCGGCGTCAGCTGCCGGAGCGGCTTCGGCGGCGGGCAGCGGAACGTTCGAACCCTGGGCGTTCAGATAGACGATCAGGTTCGCGCGATCTTCGGCGCTCGACAGGCCGGCGAACGACATTTTGGTGCCGCTCGCGAACTTGCGCGGGCTGGCGAGCCAATGGTCCATATTCTCGAAGGTCCAGGTGCCGCCGTGGCTCTTGAGCGCGTCGGAGAAAGCGAAGCCGCCCCGGCCGTGGCCGATTTCGTCGCCCACCACCGCATGGAGGTTCGGGCCGACGCCGTTGGCACCGCCTGCATTGATCGTGTGGCATGCGGCGCATTTCGCGAACACCGCCTCGCCCTTCGCGACATCCGCCGCGGCGAGCAGGTTGGGAAGCGGGACGGCCGATTCGCCGCCGCCGGCACCGCCTTCGGCGTCCTCGATCGGATAGCCTTCCTTTTCAGGATGATGGTCGGCGAACACCATGCCCGACCCGATGGTCAGACCAAGCGCGCAAATGCCCGCAAAGAGCACCCAGCCGGCGATGGTATTGTTGCGATTGTCCATGCTTTGCAGCCCCGTTCGCTGGCGCCCGCCCATGGACGCTCATATCTGATTTGGACGCTCCCTTACTGGTGCGCGCACGGCGGCGCAAGGGGATGAAAGGCTCTTCACGCCGGTTGCGCGAAAAGGCCCGCGCCGCTATGCGCGCGGCCTCCACGCGGGAAGGCACATATGGGCAGTTATTCGGCATCGGCGCAGGCATTGGTCGACGAAATGAAGGCGGCGGCACTCGCCGAACCGGCGCGTGGCCTTGCGTTTCAGGGCGCGCCGGGCGCCAACAGCGACCTCGCGGCGCGCGAATATGACCCGAATTCGCTTCCCTTGCCCTGCTATTCGTTCGAGGACGCGATCGAGGCGGTGCGCGACGGGCGCGTCGACCGCGCGATCATCCCGATCGAAAACAGTCTGCACGGCCGCGTCGCCGACATCCATTTCCTGCTCCCCGAATCCGGCCTGTCGATCGTCGGCGAGCATTTCCTGCGCATCCGATACGGTCTGATGAGTCGCGACCTCGGCCCGGTCACGCGCGCGATGAGCCATGAACAGGCGCTGGGGCAGTGCCGCAAATGGCTGCGCGGCAACGGCATCGACCCGGTCGCGCACAGCGACACCGCGGGCGCCGCGGCGTGGGTCGCCGACAGCGACGAGGTCGGGCTTGCCGCGCTGGCACCGCCGCACGCTGCCGACCTCTACGGGCTCAAGCTGCACGAGACCGGGATCGAGGACGCCGACCACAATATGACGCGTTTTGTCGTGCTGGCGCGCGAACCGCTGACCGAACTGCCGCAGGACGTGCCGCTGATGACGACCTTCATCTTCGAAGTGCGCAACATTCCCGCCGCGCTCTACAAGGCGCTCGGCGGCTTCGCGACCAACGGCGTCAACATGACCAAGCTCGAAAGCTATCAGGTCGGGGGCAGTTTTACCGCGACGACCTTTTATGCCGACATCGTCGGGGCGCCGGGCGAGGAACGCATCGATCGCGCGCTCGAAGAACTCGATTTTCAGACCAAGACCCTGCGCCTGCTCGGGATCTATCGTCAGGCGCGCGCGCGCACCTAACGCGCCTCGAAATGCGTCGCGGGTTTCGCGTCGCGCGTCGTGACCAGATAGTCGTAACCGAGCAGCATGAACCGCGGAAAACTTGGCAATTCGCGCAGCGCCTTGCCCTGCAGTTTGTGGCGCAGCGGCGCGAGCGGGATCAGGACATGGCCCGTCGCGGGCAGGCTGTCGCGGGCGATGCCCGCGGCGTCGAGGATCGGACCGATCGCCTCGTCCTCATAAGGTACGACGGCGGTGAAGGCGGTGGGCGACGGCTTCACGGTGCGGACCATCCCCGCCAGCGGCACATAGGCGATGTGAATCGACGTCTTGCCATTCGCGGCGGCGAGGCCGGGCAGCAGCGATCCGATATCGTAGATCGACGTCGGCGTCGTGCCGCGTCCCATATGATAGGCGCCCATCTTGAACAGCACCGTCGGTGCGTTCGGCGCCGCGCCGCGCCAGGCGCGCAGGAAATAGCCGCGCATCAAGGCGGCGCGGACCTCGTTATTCTCCAGATAGCGTCCGCTGTCGTTGAGCTGGTAGATCGCGGCGCTTTTCGCGAGCGCGTCGACGATCGCGAGCGCCTCGACATCGCCGGCGAAGCGCGACCTGAGGTCGGCGAAACCGGCGGGGGTGGTCGTCTGGAGCATGATCGCGTCGAACCGGCCGGCGCCGAGCGCGGTCTTGTCCTTGTCGCGCCACCCTGCGAGCAATTCCGTCGTCGCCTTGTCTTTCGCGCGCTCGGCGAGCAGATCGAGCAGGATCGTGGGCGATCCGACGAATTCCTGGTCGATGCCCCACAACCGGTCGTTGGCGGCGAAGGGCGCGGCGAGTTTCGCATCCTCGACGTTCGATAGGAAGGGCATAGCAAAGGGCCGTCCGGCGAGCGATTTGCCGAGTGCGTCGGGTCCGCCGTCGCGCAGCGTCTGCCCGGCCCAGCGGGTGGTGACCGGGCCGACCTCGACCGCGTGATAGAGCGGCGCCGCGCCGGGCAGCGCGGCGACGTCATGCGCCAGCGCCATGCCGAGTTCGGGCGATCCCGCAAAGCCATGATCCTCGCCGAGCGCGATGAACTGGACGTCGGCGAGTTCGGCGCGCAGCCGATCGCCGCCGGGACCCGACAGGCCCTCGGCGGAAAAGGCGATCGGCAGGATTTCGACCGGCTCGGGCGCGGATGCGGCAGGATCGGCGGCGGCGGACGCGAACGGCAGCGCCGCGATCCATGCGGCGGCCAAGGCGGTTTTCCAGAGATTCATGTCGCCCTCCTCTTTTCGGCTAGCTGTATTATTATGACAATACAGTCAAGCGAAAAGGCAGGCGGGTTCAGTCGCGGCGGTGGGCCAGCTGGCGCGCGGTGGCGAAGCTTTGCGTCACGAACAGGGTGACGAGGATGCTGGAGATGGTGAGCCCGAAAAGATCGAAGGGCGAGAAATTGGTGTGCCAGACATCGGCGCCGCCGACGATCGGCATCAACCCGGTCATCGCGATCAGCATCAGCCGCAATTCGGTCGGGCCGCCCGCCATGTAGGAGAGGCGGAATTCGCCGACGACCTTGGCGGCGAGGAAGCTGTGGATCGCCAGCAGCAGATATCCGATCACCGCGATCAGCGCGACGTCGAAGCGCATATAGGGGCTGAGCCCGATGCTGCCGACCATCAGGAAAATGGCAAGGCCGTCGACGCTATGATCGACGAAATAGCCATAAGAGGGGCGCTCGATCCGGCGCCAGCGCGCGAGGCTGCCGTCGAGCGAATCCCCGAACCAGTGGACGACATAGCCGGCCACCGACAGCGAGAGCCACGCCGGGCCGAGCCAGCTCAGCATATAACCCATCGCGACCATCACCGCGCCGAGGAAGCCCAAGGTCGTCAGCTGGTCGGGGGTGACCCAGCCGGGAAGGCGCGGGCAGATCCAGTTGAGCAGGCGGCGTTCGCCGCGCGCGAGGATATTCTGCTGGATGCGGACCGGAGGGGTCGCCGCCTGCGGGGGAATGCTGCTCATGTCGGCCTTTCGTCGGGGGCTGTCACATCTGTGTCAGCCAGACGTCACGCGGGCGTCATAGGCGCAATTTCGCAGGGGGGAAAGGGCGCGACCATGCAGCCCGGCTTCGCGGCGGGGCGGATGGACGCGGCATATGCTTGGCGCGCCGTCGCCGAACGGCTATCCGGAAAGCCGAAGGGGGAGACAAATGGCCGATATTTCAATCGGGAGGATCGTGCGGCGCGGGGTGGCGGGGACGATCGATCCCCGCGGGCGCGACGACCGGGTCCAGTTCTGGATCTATTTCGCCATCGTCCTTGCGCCGCTGATCGCGGTCCAGATGATCGCGCAGGTCGTGCTCACCTTTCCGTCGATCGACCTGCAGGGCGCGATGCAGCCCGATTATGATGCCAGGGCGGCCAATCTGAAGATGATGACCGAGATGTTCGAGGGCATGATCGCGTCGATCTACATCGCGGTGGCGATGCATGCGGTGGCCACGCTGCTGTTGCTGACGGCGACCGCGCGCCGCCTGCACGACCGGGGGCGCAGCGGGCTGTTCGCATTGATCCTGCCGCTTGCGGCGGTGGTGACGGGCATCGATCAGGCGCGTCGCACCGAGCATATCCTGAGCATGATGCCGAAACTGTCGGCGGAACTGGCCGCGCAAAGCGGCCCGCAACAGCCGGGCGACATTTTCGGGCTGATCGCGAAGATGCAGCCCGACGCGTCCGGGGCGAGCTGGGCGGCGATCGTTGCCGGCCTCGCGATGCTCGTGCTGGTGATCGAACTGCTGCGGGCCGGAACGCCGGGTCCCAACCGCTTCGGGCCGCAGCCCTGAGGCGTCAATCCTGCCAGGGGCCGATTTCGCCGACGTCGCCGATCACGCGGTAGCGCACCGCGTCGCCCTGCCAGGCGACCTCCCACATCGGCGCGGGGCGCGCCCATTCGCCGATCACGAACAGCGGAATCCGGTTCGCCGCGACGAAGGCGAGATCGTCGGCGGTCGGGCCGGGGACGACGGTTTCGGAGCGCTGGTGCAGCCGGACGACCGCGATCGTCCCGGCGGGCGGCGCGGGCAGCGACTGGCGCACCGGCATCGCGAGGCTGCCGCCGATGTCGGGGTGGCCATTGCGGTCGCGGTTGAGCAGCAGGATCTTGTCGGCGGTCGGATAGGGGCCACCGACGGGGCGCCCGGCAACCTTGCGGCCATTGAGTGCGGCGAACAGGCGCATGTCCTCATCGGCGATCGCGGGGATGGCGGCGGGCTGCGGTGCGGTTTCCACAACCGGCGGCGGGACCACCGCCGTACCATCCTGAAGCAGCAACGCGGCCGCCAGCGCGAGCATCTTCAATGCGCTTCGCCCCAGCTCTTGCCGGTGCCGATTTCGACCTCCAGCGGGACCGAAAGCGTCAGCGCGGGTTCGGCGGCGCCCATCATCACCCGGCGGATGACGTCGCCCGCCGCGGCGGCCTTGTCCTCGGGCGCTTCGAAGACGAGTTCGTCATGGACCTGGAGGAGCATTTTCACGTCGGACAGGCCGGCCTCGGCGAGCGCGGCGGGCATGCGCGCCATCGCGCGCTTGATCAGGTCGGCGCTGGTGCCCTGGATCGGCGCGTTGATCGCGGCGCGCTCGCTGCCCGCGCGCTCGTTCTGGCTTGCCGCCTTAATCCGCGGGAACCAGGTCTTTCGCCCGAACAGCGTCTCGGTATAGCCCTTGGCGCGGACGCTCTCCAGCGTGTCGGTGATATAATCGCTGATCCCCGGGAAACGCTCGAAATAGCGCGCGATCAGCGCTTGCGCCTCGTCGGGCGTGACCTCAAGCCGGCCGGCGAGACCCCAGCGCGAAATGCCGTAGAGGATCGAGAAATTGACCGTCTTGGCCTTGCCGCGCGTGTCGCGGTTGCTTTCGCCGAACAGCTCGATCGCGGTCGCGGCGTGGATGTCCTGCCCCTGCGCAAAGGCTTCCTTCAGTTCGGGTACATCGGCCATATGCGCGGCGAGGCGCAGTTCGATCTGGCTATAGTCGGCCGCGATCAGGACATGACCCGGCGCGGCGATGAAGGCGTCGCGGATCTGGCGCCCGGTCTCGGTGCGGATCGGAATGTTCTGAAGGTTCGGATCGGTCGACGACAGCCGTCCGGTTTGCGCGCCGACGAGGCTGTAACTGGTGTGGACGCGCCCCGTCTTCGCATTGATCTGCTGCTGCAAGGCGTCGGTATAGGTCGACTTCAGCTTGGCGAGCTGGCGCCATTCGAGGATTTTGCGCGCGATCGGCACGCCGTCGCGTTCGAGCCGTTCGAGCTCGTTCTGGTCGGTCGACCAGTCGCCCGACTTGCCCTTGCGTCCGCCCTTGAGGCCGAGCTTGTCGAACAATATTTCGCCGAGCTGCTTGGGGCTGCCGATGGCGAAGGGCTGGCCCGCGAGGGTGTGGATTTCGCCCTCGATGCGCAGCATTTCGGTCGCGAACTCGCCCGACAGCTTCGCCAGATAGTCGCGATTGACCATGATCCCGGCGCGTTCCATCGCCTCGACGATCGCGGCGAGCGGGCGGTCGACCATTTCGTATACGCGGGTGCCGCCTTCGAGCGGCAGGCGGAGCTTGAGCAGCTTCCACAGGCGCCATGCGACCTCGGCGTCTTCGGCGGCATATTCGGTCGCGCGGTCGAGCTGGACCTCGGCGAAGCTGATCTGCGACTTGCCGGTCCCGCACATCTCCTTGAAGGTGAGGCAGATGTGATCGAGGTGGAGCTTCGCCAGCTCGTCGAGCCCGTGCTGATGCTTGCCCGCGTCGAGCGCGAAGCTCATCACCAGCGTGTCGTCATAGGGCGCGATCACGATGTCGTGCTGCGCGAGCACACCGATGTCATATTTCAGGTTATGGCCAACCTTGAGCACCGCATCGTCGGCGAACAGCGGGCGCAGGCGATCGAGCGCTTCGCCTAGGGGAATCTGGTCGGGCTTTTCGGCGAACATGTCGGTGCCGCCATGGCCGAGCGGGATGTAGCAGGCCTTGCCGGCACCGGTCGACAGGCTGACCCCGACAAGGGTGCCCGTGACGCTGTCGAGGCTCGCGGTTTCGGTGTCGACCGCGACGACATGCGCCGCTTTGGCCATTGCGATCCAGCGGTCGAGCGCCTCGATCGTCGTCACCGTCTCGTAAAGCGAGCGGTCGATCGCCGGCATCGGGGGCAGGGTCGGGGTCGAGGGTGCGCCAGCGGGAACCGGCGCGGGGGCCGCGCCCGCGCGCGGCAGCGTCGGCGGGCCGCCGGGGGTCGCGCCGAGATCGAGCTTCGCCGACAGCGAGCGGAAACCATGTTCGTCGAGGAAGAGCTTCAAGGGTTCGGGCGGGATCGCGCCGAGCTTGAGCTGGTCGAGCGTGTCGGGCATCGGCGTGTCGCGCTTCAACTCGACCAGGATGCGCGACAGCCGGGCCATATCGGCATGCTCGATCAGATTGTCGCGCAGTTTCGACGGCTTCATCGTCTCGGCACCCGCGAGCGCCTTTTCGAGGTCGCCATATTCGACGATCAGCTTGGTCGCGGTCTTCGGCCCGACCCCGCGCACGCCGGGGACATTGTCGACCGTGTCGCCCATCAGCGCGAGCACGTCGCCGACGAGGTCGGGGGTGACGCCGAATTTCTCGTTCACCGCGTCGAGGCCGAGGCGGACATTCTTCATCGTGTCGAGCATGTCGACCTGCGGCGCGTCGCCCGCCGGCTCGCGGATGAGCTGCATCAGATCCTTGTCGGAGGAGACGATGGTGACGTCCCAGCCAGCGGCGACCGCCGCCTCGGTATAGCTCGCGATCAAATCGTCGGCTTCGAAACCCTCAAGCTCGATACACGGCAGCGAGAAGGCGCGCGTCGCGTCGCGGATCAGCGGAAATTGCGGGCGCAGGTCCTCGGGCGGCTCGGGCCGGTTCGCCTTATACTGGTCGTAGATGTCGTTACGGAACGACTTGCTCGAGTGGTCGAGGATCACCGCCAGATGCGTCGGGCCGTCGGCGTCGTGCAGGTCCTTCGCCAGCTTCCACAGCATCGTCGTATAGCCATAGACCGCGCCGACCGGCGTCCCTTGCGGGTTCGTCAGCGGCGGCAGGCGGTGATAGGCGCGGAAGATGTAGCTGGAGCCATCGACCAGATAGAGATGATTCTTTTCCGACATGGCGCGGATGTAGCAGCGGCCGGCGGGGCGGCCTAGGGCGATGTTCCTGCTTTCTTCCCGGTCGCGCGCATCACCGGGTGCGCCAGCGCTCGATGCCTTGCCAGCTCAGCCAGAAGAGCAGGGGAAGGCCCACGGCACCAAGCATCAGCAGTTCTGTCGAGGCCTGCTCGATCGCTGCGGCCCCGATCGCCGCGAACAGCATCGCGACGCCGAGGTTGGCGAGCGCCATGACGAGCGCGAAGCGCGCGAAGGCCATGGCGGATACGCCTGCGGCGATCGCCATCACCTCGGCCAGGACCGGGACCGGTCGCGAAAGGATCAGCGCGATCGGCCCTGCGCGTTCGGCAAGGGCATGGGCCTTTTCGACATCGTCGGCGCCGAGCCAGCGTTTCGCGAGCGGGCGCGCCGCCCAGCGGCCGACGGCATAGCCGGCGAGGCTCGCCCCCATCAGCCCGAGCCAGATGACGAGCGTCCCGACCGGGAACCCGAAGGCCGCCCCCGCGAGCGTGTTGGTGACGCCGTTGGGCACTGGCAGGAACAGGTCGAGGGTAAGCGCGGCGATGATGAAGGCGGCGGCGGCGATCGGACGCTCGTCGGCTGCGGCAAGGACGGCATCGCTTGCCGCCATGAACTGGTCGCGAAAGATCAGCGGCAGGCCGATGATGAGGAACAGCAGCGCGACGATTGCGAGCCAGCGAAGGAGCGGGACAGGGCGCTTTGCCATGGCGCAGCTTAGCGCGCGGAGGATTCGATACAATCCTTCGTCATTGCTTCGCCGCGCTCGCAATGGCGGGGCTATTTATAGTCGATATGCAGCTTTGCCGCCGCCGCGACCGCGGCATCGCGCGCATCTTCGGTCGTGCCGCTCGCGACCTTTGCGAGCGCAACGCCCATGCGGCGCCAGGGGCGGGTGACGGGCTTGCCGAAAATGCGGGCGTCGACCGACGTTTCGGCGTCGGGCTGGGCCAGTGCTTCGGCGAGGCCGGTGATCGCGAAATCGCTCGCGTCGCGATCGGCCAGCAATACCGCGCTGGCGCTGGCATCGGACACCGCGATCGCGGGGATCGGCAGGCCGAGGATGGCGCGGGCGTGGAGGTCGAATTGCGTCAGCCGCTGCGAGATCAGGGTCACCATGCCGGTATCGTGCGGGCGGGGCGAGAGTTCGGAGAAGATCACCGCGTCGCCCTTGACGAAAAACTCGACCCCGAAAATGCCGTGGCCGCCCAGCGCATCGACGACCTTGGTCGCCATGTCCTGCGCCGATTGCAACGCGGCGGTCGACATCGCCGCGGGCTGCCAGCTTTCGCGATAGTCGCCGCGTTCCTGGCGGTGGCCGATCGGCGGGCAGAAGGTCACGCCATCCTTGTGGCGCACCGTCAACAGCGTGATTTCATAATCGAAGTCGATGAACGCTTCGGCGATCACGCGCAGCCGGTCGCCGCGCATGCCCGCGGCGGCATAGTCCCAGGCGGCATCGATGTCGGCGGCCGTCTTGACGGTGCTTTGGCCCTTGCCCGACGACGACATCACCGGCTTGACGACGAGCGGGAAGCCGATGCGGTTCGCGGCGGCGGCCAGTTCCTCGCGGGTGGTCGCATATTCGAAGGTCGAGGTGGTGAGCTTCAACTCGCTCGCGGCAAGATCGCGGATCGCGTCGCGGTTCATCGTCAGCTGCGCGGCGCGCGCGCTGGGGACGACATGGAACCCCTCGGCTTCGACCTCGGCAAGGATTTCGGTGCGGATCGCCTCGACCTCGGGGACGATATGGTCGGGGCGATGCTTTTCGATCGTCGCGCGCAGCGCGTCGCCGTCGAGCATCGAAAAGACTTCGAAGCTATCCGCGACCTGCATCGCGGGCGCGCCGGCATAGCTGTCGCAGGCGATGACGCGGCATCCGAGGCGCTTCGCCGAAATCACGAATTCACGCCCGAGTTCGCCCGAGCCGAGCAGCAAGATGGTGGCGGTGGGGGTCATGGCGCGCTCCGAAGAAAAGGGGATGTTCGCGCTCTAATAATGCACGCGGCGATTGGCCAGCCGATGAATCACAGATCGGCGGCGCGAATTTCGGGAATGAGTTTCCACCATAGCACGGCGCCCAGCGCGCCCAGCGCGGCGGCCGACGCAAAGGCCCAGCCATAGCCGCCAAGATAGTCGATGATCAGTCCGGTGACGATCGGTCCGACGATACCCGATACATTGCCCAGCGCATTTTGTACGCCGATCCAGCTTCCCGCGGCGCGCGGGCCGGCGAAGATCTGGCCGATCGCGAACAGGTTGGTCGCGATCAGCCCGGTCCCGACCCCGGCGAGCGCCAGCCAGGCGGCGAGGGCGAAAACATTGTCGCTGGCGCCGATCCCCGCGATCGCGGCGGCGGTCGACAAATGGCCTGCGATCATCAGCTTGCGGCGCAATTCGCCCTCTTCCGCGCCGCGCGCGACCATGCGGTCCGACAGCCATCCCGCGCCCAGCGCGACGACGCCTTGCGTCGTGAAGCCCAGCGTCGTCAGTGCGGTCATCTCGGGAATCGAATAGCCCTCGGTGTTGACGAGATAGAGCGGCAACCAGGCGAGGAGGAAGTAGAAGCCATAGTTGGAGAGGAAATGCACCGCCCCCATTTTCCACAGCGCCGCGATGGCGAGCAGGCGCGTCAGGGGGACGCGCTCTCCGGCGGCGGCGGCGATGCGCTTCGCGCGCAGCGGTGCCGAAGCGATCTGCCAGGGGATGAGCCAGAGCAAGGTTCCCAGCCCGAAAATCCAGAAGACCGGTCGCCATCCCCATTCGCCGAGGATCGCGCCGCCGAACAGCACCCCCACCGCCGGACCGAAGGCGAGCGCCGCGGAGACCGAGGCATTGGCGATGCCGCGGCGCTCGGCCGGAACCTCGGCGGCGAAGATCTTGCTGCTGCCCGGAAAGGCGATGCTCTCGCCCAGCCCGAGGAACAGCCGCAGCAGGATCAGCGACGCGAGCCCGCCGACGAACCCGGTCAGCGCGGTGCTGATCGCCCAGATCGCGACGCCGATCGCGAAGACGCGGTAGACGCAGAACCGGTCGCACAGCCAGCCGACGAACAGGCAGGCCGGCGCATAGACCCAGAAAAAGGCCGAGACCGCAAAGCCGAAGCCGGTCGCGGAAAGCTTCAGCTCTTCCTTCATCAGCGGCGCCGCAACGCCGATCGCGCCGCGGTCGACATAGTTGAGCAGGACCGACAGCGCGATCAGGACGACGATCCAGGTCAGCCGGACGGGGCTGTGCCGCGTGTCGCCGTTCGCTGTCGCCATATCCTGTCCCCCGCCCGGACCATGGGCTATCACAGCCGGTGAAAGAGGCTAGAAAATTCGGCGGGGCGATTGGGCGCAAGATACGGGACGCGCTTCGCCGCAATCCTCGCCATAGACCGAGCGTCACAGTTCAAGGAATGGCCGCATGACGCATGTTTTCAAAACCATCTGGTCGCCGGTCGGCGAACTGACCCTCGTCGCCGATGCCAACGGCCTCGCCGCGATCCTGTGGGAGAATGACCGGCCGGGCCGCGTCCGCCTCGGTCCGCTGACCGAGGCGCCGGATCATCCGCTGCTGGTCGAGACCGAACGCCAGCTCGGCGAATATTTCGCCGGCGACCGGCGGCGTTTCGACGTGCCGCTCTCCTTCGCCGGGACCGCCTTCCAGAAAAGCGTGTGGGCGGCGCTGCTCGCCATCCCGTTCGGCGAGACGCGCAGCTATGGCGAGGTCGCGGCGCAGATCGGCAAGCCCGGCGCGTCGCGCGCGGTCGGCGCCGCCAACGGCCGCAACCCCATCTCGATCATCGCCCCATGCCACCGCGTGATCGGATCGACGGGGAAACTCACCGGCTTTGCGGGCGGGATGGAAGCGAAACAATATCTGCTCGAACTGGAGCGATAGGCGCGTCATCGCCTCAATCGATCAGGCACACCGTCCCCGCCCAGATGCTGGTGACCAGCCCGTCGATTCCATCGATGTCGAGCAGGCCGACAAGGTCGCCGGTGCTGAACAACAGCCCGAGCGACGAATCCTCGACGTCGACCTTGTACGCGGCGTCGAGTTGCTGGCGCGTCGAGCCGACGCCGATGCCCTTCGCGGTGCGTAGCGGCGATTCGCCGCCGTTGATCGTCCAGCCGACGAACTTGTTCTCCTGAAAGGTCAGCTGGAGATCGTCCCTGTAGCTGGTGTAGTCGATTTTTCCGGCGCCGCATTCGGCGCTCGAACCCTTGCCCAGCTGTTCGCCCTGAACGGAGCCGACCATCCGTTCGGCACTGGCGCGCGGGATGCCAAAGGGAACCAGCCTGGCTTTGCCCGGTGGCGTTTCGACGATCGACAGCCCGTCGGGAGCCAGCGTCAGCGCGGCGGTGGTTTTGGCGGGCGCGGCCGTGGCGGCAGGCGCGGCGGCGGCGGTTTCGCCGGTCGTCCCCTCTGGCGTCTCCGTTTCGCTGGCCGGCGACGAACAGGCGGCCAGCATCGTCACGACCCAGACCCAGGCGGTTTTCATCGCGTCGCTCCCACTTATGATTTGGGACCTTTGTAACCCAGTCCTGTCGCAGCCGCGAGCGTTCGTCGAAGGCCTTGCCGATGGCGTCGATCCATCCCCGGCGCCGATCGCGGGTTTTTAATTGCTGCGCTGGCGCAGGCTTGCCGGGGAAAAGCCGAACCGGCTCTTGAAGGCGTTGGAAAGATGCGCCTGATCGGCAAAGCCGCAGCGGTGCGCGATGTCGACCAGCGCCGCGCCGCGGCGCGCCAGGTCCATCGCGGTCGACAGGCGGATGTCCTGCAGGAAACCGTGCGGGGTGACGCCGACCTCGCGCTTGAACTCGCGCGCGAAATGGGCGCAGGAATAGCCGAGGCGGTCGGCCATGTCCTGGACGCCGATCTTCGCCTCCAGATTGCCTTCGATCCAGACGCGCAGATCGGCGACCATATAGGGCGCGATGCCGCCGCGCGCCGATGCGGCGGGCGACGCGGGCGCGCGTTGGTGCATCGCCAGGATGAAGCTGTCGATCAGCGACTGGGCGAGCGCGCGATCGCCGCTCGTATCGCGTTGCTCGTGGCAGAGCTGCTCGATCAGCGCCTGGAACAACAGCGACAAAATCTGGTCATGATCCGACCAGCCCGCCGTGTCGTCGGAACCCCGCCGCGACCCCAGCGCCGGATGGTCGACGATCGCAAAGGCCCAGCGAGTCCACAGATCGTGCCGGATATTGAGCGGGGTACCCGCGGGATGGATGAACAATTGATGCGAGGGCAGGGTGGCGGGAACCCATCGGCCATTTTCGTGGATTTCGACCGCCAGCGGCTGCCCGGTGATCTGCATGCCGATCAAATGGCCTTGCAGCATCAGCGACCGGACGTCGCAGCCGCGATTGTGGCCGACCTCCAGATGCATCCCGCGCCAGCCCTTTTGCGACGAACAGCGTTCGACGACCAGGTCTGACTGGTGGCGCGCATAGATCGCGCGATCACTCTTAAAGAAGCTTCCCAGCATCCTTGCCTCCCGCGATGCCGTGCTTTGATGCGCGGTCGTCGACAGCTTATCACGCCCGGTCGGGCATGGAAAGATATCTAGTCAGTCGATTAATTAGCAGGATTCTACAAATTAGCAGGAATCGTCAAGAGCCGGGCGCGCAGCCTTCCTAAGAGCGGGTCATGAGACCGGCAAATTTCCAATCCCACCGCATGCCCGCAGCCCGCAATGCGCTGACCCATCTTGACCGCTTGGAGTCGGAGGCGATTCACATCATGCGCGAGGTGCTGGCGGAT
>NZ_LMGF01000001.1:530274-566601 GCF_001427085.1 Sphingopyxis sp. Root1497 | reverse complement strand
GTCGGCCCCTCCGTCAGCGGCTTCGCCGCTGCCACCTCCCCATCGCTGCGCGACAGGGAGGATATTACCTAGCCGCCCGAACGGCAGAAATCAGGCGATCGGAAGCGCGCTGGTCGACTTGATCTCCGACAGGGCCACCGTCGAATTGATTTCCTGCACCCCCGGCAGCTTGCTCAGCCGGTCGAAGAAGAATTTCTCGTAAGCGTCGATGTCCTTCGCGACGATGCGCAGCATGAAGTCGGTGCTGCCCATCAGCACAAAACAGTCTAGGACCTCGGGGAAATCGCGAATCGCGGCGCTAAATTCGTCGAGATTGGCGCGGCCGTGCGCGTTGAGCTTCACCTGCGCGAAGATATGCGCGTTGAGCCCGACCTTGCGCCGGTCGACCAGCGCGACGCGGGCGCGGATATACCCGTCCTGCTCGAGCCGGTTGATCCGCCGCCAGCAGGGGGTCGCCGACAGTCCGACGCGCTCGGCGAGTTCGGCGGTGGTGAGGCTGGCGTCCTGCTGCAATTCGCGGAGGATTTTCTTCTCGAAGGGGTCAAGGTCGGTCATATTCCCTCACATATCGCAGATTTCGAGATAATCCATCCCGCAATAGCGGCATTCGGGCGATATTGAGGCAAGTTTCTCCCCGTCAGCCGCGCGATAAGCGGCGCGCAAGGAGGGCATCCCATGGTCGTACAGGTTTCCCGCATGACACCCGCCGCCGAGGTCGTCCGGCTCGAGGACCCCGCATCGGGGCTCGACGGGGTCATCGTCATCCATTCGACCGTGCGCGGTCCCGGCGCGGGCGGCTGCCGGTTCTGGTCTTATCCCGACCTTGCCGCCGCGAGTGCCGACGCCTTCCGCCTTGCCGAGGGGATGAGTTACAAGAACGCGATGGCCGGCCTGCCCTTTGGCGGTGCCAAGGCGGTGCTGCGCCGCCCCGCGGGCGATTTCGACCGCGAGGCACTGTTCCGCGCCTTTGGCCGCGCCGTCGCCGGTCTCGGCGGGTCTTACGTCACCGCCGAGGATGTCGGCACGAGCGTCGCCGACATGCACAGCATCGCCGCGGAGACGCGCCACGTCGCGGGACTGGCCGCCGAAGGCGGGCGCGCCGGCGGCGATCCCTCGCCATGGACCGCGCAGGGGGTGTTCGACGCGATGGAAGCGGGCGCGGCGCACGCCTTTGGATCGAGCCTGCGCGGGCTGACCGTCGCGGTGCAGGGCACCGGCAATGTCGGCGGCGAACTGTGCCGCCGTCTCGCCGATGCCGGCGCAGACCTGGTGATCGCCGACGTCAGTCCCGAGCGGCGCGACCGGCTGGAAAAGATCCTCGGCGCGCGCGTCGTCGATGTCGCCGACATTCATCGGGTCGAGGCCGATATCTTCGCCCCCTGCGCGCTCGGCGGCGCACTGACGCCCGAAAGCGTCGCAGCGATGAAGGCGAAGCTCGTCTGCGGCGGCGCCAACAACCAGCTGGCGTCGCCCGAGGTCGCCGACCTGATGCTGGCGCGCGGCATCGCCTATGTCCCCGACTATGTCGCCAATGCCGGCGGCATCATCAGCGTGTCGGCCGAATATCTGGGCGAAAATCGCGCCCATGTCGTCGCCCGCGTCGCACAGATCGGCCCGCGGGTGGCGGCGCTGCTCGAGGCGGCGGCGCGCGACCGCCTGTCGCCCGCGCTGGTCGCCGACCGTCTGGCCGAACGATTGATCAGCGGCGTCGACCGGATCGCGGCTTGAGCCAGCGATTCGAGATATGGGTGCAGGACGACCCGCAAGCCCTCCTGCGCGTTGTCGGGCTGTTCGCACAGCGATCGCTGATCCCCGAGACGATGACCGTCAGGCGCGCCGACGACACCCTCCATGTCGCGCTTGTCGCCGAACTCGACGCGGCGCGCGCCGACATATTGGTCGCCAGGCTGCGCGAAGGGGTGATGGTCATCGCCGCATCGCGGCACGACGCGGGCGCGGCGCTCGACGGGGCGCCGCCAGCCCGGATGGACTCCGGCACGGGAATGCCGTCCCAGGCTCGCGGGTACGATCGAGCAAGCGCATCCGAGCCACAGCAGATTGCATGCCCCCCTCGCCAAATCCGGCTGTGATGTCCCCGCGCCGCGAGCGGCTTAGCAGCCCTGAAATTCGGGTCGCCGTTTCTGCATGAAGGCGCGCGGCCCCTCGCGTGCATCCTGGGTCGCCGAAACAACTGCCGTAAGCCTGGTTTCGATTTCGAACGCCTCCAGCAGCGGGAGTCCCGTTGTCAGCAACATGGCCTCCTTGGCTTTCTCGAGCGCGACCGGTGCACCGAGGGCGACACGCTCTGCCATTTCGAGCGCAACCCGCATGAGATCGGCGGGCGCCGCCACTTCGTTCACGATGCCAAGCTCTCGCGCACGCCGCGCGTCGCACGGTTCGGCGACGAGCATCAATTCCATCGCATTGGCCCAGCCGATCTGCCGGTGCAGCCGCGACAGCGCGCCGCCGCCCGCGATCATGCCGCGTCGCACTTCGGTAAAAGCGAGGCTCGCCCGGTCCGACATGATGCGAATATCGGAAGCGAGGACGAGTTCCGCACCCCCGGCAAAGGCCGGACCATTGATCGCGACGATCACCGGTTTGAGGAATCCGACCCCGCGCAGCATCGCACGATCCCAGATCGACGGATCATCCTTGAGCGCCTGATCCCACTCGTCCTCGACTTCGCGTTCGCCGGTATAGAGCGGAATCAGCCGGTCGAGATCGCCGCCCGCGCAAAATGCCTGGTCACCGGCGCCGGTAAGGACGACGCAGCGCACCGTTCGGTTGGTCGCCAGCTGGTCCCAGGTTGCAGCCAGCTTCACCATCATTTCGGGGACAAGGGCGTTGCGTTTGTCGGGGCGATCGATCGTCACCACGGCGACATGGCCGATTGTCGTGACTTTGATCAGCGAGTTTGGATCATTCATGGGGAGAGCCCAGTCCTTATTTCAGGTTGAAACGCAGCGAGACGCCGAAGACGCGCCCCTTGTTGAGCGGCGCATAGGTCGCCCCCGGACCGCCGAACGCCGCGGGCAGCGCGGTGATGCTGCCTTCGGTGACTTCGTTGAGCAGGTTCTTGGCATAAAGCGCCGCCGAGAGGTTCAGCCGCTCGATGTCGAATGTCAGCGAGGCATCGATCATGTTGGCGGCCTGAAGCTTGGTGCCCGGGACATTGGCGTCGCTGAACCAGCTTGCGTCGCGGTAGTTATAGCTGGCGCGCACCCCCATCGACCCGAAGCGCGTATCGCGGCGATAATCGACCGTCGTGCCGAGCGTCAGCGGTACGAGACGCGGAATCTTCAGATTGAGATCGGCCGAATTGATGGCCCCGTCGCGGTTAATGTCGGCGAAGATCTTCTGATATTCGCCGCTGGTAATCCCGACATTGCCGCTGATCGTCAGCCCTTCGGCGGCCTGCAGCACCGCTTCGGCCTCGACACCCTGGATCGTCGCATCGGCGGTGTTCTCGATGACCTGCACGATGACCGACGTCGGGGAGACGGTGTTCACCTCGCGCTGCATCTTCTTCACCTCGGTGCGGAAGAGAACGAGGTTCAACCGCAAGCGACGATCGGCGAGGTCGAGCTTCGTCCCGAGTTCGTAGGACAAGACCTTTTCGTCGTCGAACGGGCCGGGCAGCACGTTGACCGCGGCGCTGCGAATATTGAAGCCGCCGCCGCGGAGGCCGCGGCTGACATTGGCATAGACCAGCGTGTCGCGGTCGGGTTGCCAGGCGATGCCGAATTTGGGCGTAAGTCCGTTGACCGCATCCTGGCCCGAAAATTCATAGGTGCAGGTGCGCGCGTCGAAATCGCACCCGCCCGGCCGGATCGCGGCGACGATCGCGCTCTTCTCGTCGCGGGTATAGCGCGCACCGGCGCTCAGCGTGATTTCGGGCGTGACCTTCCAGTCGAGGCTGCCGAACAGGCCATAGGTCGTGCTGTCGAGCGTGCCGCCGCCGGCGGTCGTCGAGGTGATCGCGGCGCCATTGCCGAACTTGCGCTGCTCGAAATACTCGACCGTCTGCTCGAACCAGTAAGCGCCGGTCAGAAGCGACAGGTCGCCGAATGTCCCGGCGTAGCGCAGCTCGTTGCTGAACTGTTTCTGGTCGATGATCTGATATTGTTCGAAAAACCGGCCCGGCAGCGAGTCGACATCCAGACCGAATGCGGTGTCGAGCTTGCGCCAGCCAAAGATATTGGTGATCCGTCCGTCACCGAAACCGACGTCGAGATTGGCTTCGAACGTGGCATTTTTGTAGCGGATGTCGGCGCCGCCGATGCGGCTTCCGGCGACATCGAAGCTGTCGGGATCGTAGATCGCGCGGTTCTGCGACGGCGTTTCGTCCTTGGCGTCGATGTCGCCGATCTCGAAGCGGCCGACGAGCGAAAAAGTCGGCGACGGCGTCAGCGCGAAGGCCAGACGCCCGATCGCGGTCCGGCTGCCGCCATAATTATTTCCGTCGGCCTCGTTTTCGAACCAGCCTTCGTCCTTGTTGAAATAGCCCGCCGCCTTGATCGACAAAAGGTCGGTCACGACCGGACCCGACACGACTGCCGAGGCCGTGTAGTTCGGCCCCGTTTCGATGCCCGCCCGGACATCGACGATGGTATCCTTGCCGGGCGTCGTCGTGCGGATGACGACGGCGCCGCCGGTGACATTCTTGCCGAACAAGATGCCCTGCGGGCCGCGGAGCAGCTCGATCGCCTCGATATCGAACCCGTCGAGCAATACCCCTGCCGATGTGCCCAGATAGACCCCGTCGACAAACACGCCGACGGTGGGATCGAGCGACGGGATCGAGCTGTTGGTGCCCAGCCCGCGAATGGTGAAATTGGCAGTGCCCTTCACCGTGCCGATCGGATTGAGCTGCACATTCGGCGCGACATTGCCGATGCTTTCCAGCCCGCGAAACTCCGAACGGTCGAGTTCGGCCTTGGCGAAAGCGGTGATCGCGATCGGCACATCCTGGAGCCGCTCGCCATCGCCGCGCTTGGTCGCGGTGACGATGATGTCATTGTCGCTGGCGTCTTCGGCGGCGGCGTCGGTATCGGACTGCGCCTGTGCCGGCAGAGCGATCAGCGCGGCGGCGAGACAGGCTGCCGATGCCCCCATGGCGGTCCAGCGGCGGGTTCCGGTCCGGGCATGCCGCAGCGTTCCAATAATCTTGGTCATTTCCACTCCCTCATCTGATGTTTGATTTTCTGAAGATCGTCGGTGCGCGATCAGCCTGTCGACCGCCGCGCTTTGCGCAGGAGACCCAGCGCCTCGAAATCGACGACAGGCCCCTTCGTCTCGCGGGTCTTGAGAAGATGCTTCATGACCCGGCCACTGGCGTTGCGCGGCAGCGCGTCGGCGCTTTCGATGAACCGCGGGACGGCGAAATAGGGCAGGACCGCCGCGAGGTGGCGATGCAGGTCGGCGGGATCCAGCGCCCCCGCCGCAACCACCACCGCATGGATCATGTCGTCGACTTCGCCCGCCACATGGACGCCGAAGACGGCCGCCTCGCTGATCGCCTCATACTGCAACAGCGCGCGCTCGACCTGAAACGCCGACACATTTTCGCCGCGGCGGCGCATGAAGTCGGCCTTGCGGTCGAAAAAGGTCAGGAAGCCGTCGCGATCGACCTTGCCAAGGTCGCCGGTGCGTAGCCACCCGTCGCGTATCTTGGCGGCGCTCGCCGCGCTCTGCTTCCAATAGCCGGAGAAGAAGACCCCCGGCGCCAGCGCCCGTACGACAAGTTCGCCGAGTTCGCCGGCGGGCAGAAATTCGCCCGTCTCGCTCATCGCCCGAACCTCCATATCGGGCAGGACGCGGCCGTGGGTGTCGCGTTTGCGCGCGCCGACGACGCTGCTCATCGCCACCGCCGCGCATTCGGTCTGTCCGTACATCTCGCCGAGGCACTGGGCGCCGAAACGGTCCTCGAAGGCCTGTTGGACTTCGGGTGCGAGCGGGGCGAAAGCGCAGAGGCGAAGATTATGGGACCGGTCGTGCGCGCCCGCGGGCTGGCCGAGCAGCGCCATGCCCAAAAACCCGACGCCAAGCGACAGCGTCGCGGCCGTTTCGGCGGCGCGGCGCATGAAGCCGCTGGCGCTGAACCCCGCTTCGACAACGAGCGCGGCATCGGCGACCAGCGTCGATACCAATGTCATGAAGGCGGCGGCGTGATAGAGCGGCGCGACGGTGAGATAGATGTCGTCGCGCGAAAGCCCCAGCGGTTCGACGATGATCGCGCCGCCGCGATGCAGCGCGTGATGATTGATGAGGCAGCCCTTCGGCGCCCCCGTCGTCCCCGAGGTGTAGAGGATCGCCGCCGGATCGTTCCAGTCGAGTTCGACCGGCCCCCTCCCCTCCGGCGCCGCGAGCATATCCTCATGGCGGCACCATTTCTCGGGGTGCGCGGAAGCGGGCGCGTCGCCCTCGACGAGAATGAGGAGTTCGACCCCGGGCAGGTCGGCCATCAGCGGCTCGACAACCTGCGCGGTCGCCGCATCGACGACTACAGCCCGCGCATTCGAATCGATCAGCTGATGCGCCAGCGCCTCGCCGCGCAAATGAACATTCAGCGGCGCGCAGATCGCGCCCAGCGACGACAGCGCAAAGACATGATCGAGGACGGGCAGACGATAGGCCGCGAGAATGGCGACGATGTCGCCGCGACCGATTTGCCGATCGGCGAGACCGGCCGCCACGCGCCGGACCCGATCCTGCAGCGCGGCAGCGGACAGGGCCGTATCGGCGAAGGTCACGAAATTCGCATCGGGCAGCCGCCGGACCCGCTCGTCCAGCAGCCCGATCAGGCATCCCGTTTGTCGATACTCTAGCGTCATCTATCCTCGCCCGACTCTCTGGTTCGATAAATTGAACTTAGTTCATTGACTCGCTCGATGCAATATGAAAAAAGAACGATGTTCAATTAAAGGAGAGGCCATATGGTTGACCAGCTTGCACGCAGGCGCGTCGGAGTTTTTTCGCCCATGCGCTTCGAGGCCGACGTGCCCGACTGCATCGTGACTCAGGGAGAGATCCCCAAGGCGATCGCCGGCGGCTTTTATCGCTGTGGCCCTTCGATGCGCCGCCGATCGATTCAGGGCGCCTCGGGCGTCACCTCGATGGACGGGATGATCCAGGCGCTGATCATCGAAAATGGCAGTGCCCGCTTCGCCAATCGCTGGATCCGGACCCAAAAATATGCCGCCGAGGAGGCGCATGGCCGTGCGCTGTTCTGCTGGGAAGACGGCGACTTTGGCGATTGGCGCAACTGGAGCGGCGGCTTCGCACCGGTGATCAAGGACGAGATCACGAAATCGATTCCGTCGGGCACCAACAATATCAACGCCTTTCCCTTCGGGCGCGACATTATCGCGGTGGGCGAGCAGGGCTGCCCGCCGATCGCGCTCGATCCGCTCACGCTCGAGACCAGGGGCATCGTTCCCTGGTCGCGTCAGCTCTCGGCGGGCATGGCCGAAAAGGTCCATGCCGACGACAGCTCGTTCACCGCGCACCCCAAATGGGATCACGACACGGGCCAGGTCTATGGATGGACCTATCGCGACCGCTCGCCTTTCGTGACGCTTCACGTCGTCAACCCCGACGGCAGCGTCATCACCCGCGATCTCGACGATGCGCCCTATAATACGGTGGCGCACGACATCTGGCTGACCCCGAGCTATGTCGTCGTGCCCTTTCAGCCCTATATCGCCAGCTTCGATCGCGTCGCGCAGGGACTCGGGGTTTTCGGATGGAAGCCCGAGCTTCCGATCATCCTCGCGCTGATACCGCGCGGCGACGTGGCCCGCGGCACGATCCGCTGGATCAAGGCCGATATGGAGACGCAATATGTCCTCCACACGATGTCGGCCAACGAACGCGACGGCAAGCTGATCCTCGACGCGCCGATCTTCGACCGCGCGCCCTTCCATTTCGAGGATCAGTTCAAGCCCGGCGATGCCTTCAAGAGCTTCTGGGAGCTGGGCATGAGCACGCTGGGGCGCTGGACGATCGACCTCGAGAAGGGCAGCGTGACGAGCGAACGGCTCGACGACCGGCCGTGTGAACTGCCCAAGGTCGACGAACGCTTTTACGGCAAGGGCTATCGCTGGGCCTATCTGGTCGCGGGCGAACGCCGCGCCAAGGGCGGGATGCGGATGAACCGCCTCGTCGTCCGCGACGTCGTCGCCGATCAGGAAAGTTCGTACAAGTTCGAATTTGGCCTGCCGGTCGAAATCCTCGAACCGACCTTTGTGCCGCGCTCGGTCGATGCGGCCGAGGGCGATGGCTGGCTGATCGTGCCACTGTCGCATTATTGCGAGGGCTTTGGGCAATATCTGTTCTTCGACACCTCCGATGTCGCCAGCGGTCCGATCGCCACGGTCGAAATCCCCTTTCACATGGGGTGGACGCCGCACGGCCACTGGATGGACTTCCGCACAGCCGCTCTATAGGGCATCGGCGGTGACAGATTTACGGGGATCAGGCGAGAATGAAGGGGCCGCCGCGTCGAAGCGCGGCCGCCCCTCGGTGGCGCGCGCCGACCGCGAATCGATCGTCGTCGCCGCCTTGAAGATCGTCGACGCCGACGGCCCGCAGGCGCTGAACATGCGCAGGCTCGCGCGCGAGCTCAACCTCGATTCCCAAGGGTCGATCTACAATTATTTCAAGAGCAAGGGCGAGGTCGAACTCGCGGTCGCGCAGCATATTGTCGCCGACATCCGCTCGCCTAAAATCACCGCCGGTCTCGATTGGCAGGCTTGGGTGATCGACGCGGCGGCGGCGTATCACAGGACATTGCTGCAACACCCCAACGCGATTTCGTTCATTCTCGAACTCCAGCCGCGCACCTTCGGCGCACGCGTTTTCGCCTTTGCCGAGAAATTGATGCTCGATCAGGGGATAGCGGAACAAAAGGTCGAGGATCTGTTTCTTGCGATTCAGTCGCTTGCGGCCGGCTCGGCGTGGAACGCCAAGGTCGCCGCGAACGGGACGGCGGCCGGCGCCGAACGGGGAGCGGAACCCGATCAGGCGGCGCTCGACAGGTGGTTCCGCCGGACCTGCACGATATTGCTCACCGAGCAAGGCGCCGAATAACCCTTGGACGGAGCACGCATTGGGGCTACCCCGGCGTGGGCAATGGCTGCGCACAAATCTCACGGTGCAACCCTACCGCCGAGCGGGGTCATTCACGAACGCCATACCAAGGCACCCCGCGATCAAGAGCGCCACCAACGCCGCAAAGCCCGCTTGCTGACTGGACCAGATCGCGGTGACCGCGCCCACCAGCGCGGACCCGAGCCATATCGTCACCGTGCCCGAGAGCGCGTAAAGACCGAACCAGCTTCCGACGGTCGCGGGGGTGGCGAGCGAGGTCAGCATCGAGCGGCTCGACGCATAGCAACCGCAGGTGCCGATCGCGTTGAAGCAGGCGATCGCAACAAACGCCATCTCGGGCAATGTGGTGAACATCGGGCCGTCCCAAAGCGGCGCCGCGACAAAGGGGGCATAGAGAAAGCGGTCGGGGGCGAGGCCGATCAGCAGGACCTGTCCGACAATGACGATCGCCAGCTCGATCTGGATCGCACGGCGCGGGCCGAAGGCACGATCGAGGCGCGCGCCCACAAGGCCGCCGATGGCGAGGAAGCAGCTGACGATAATGGCCAAAGCCGTGAGTTCGAGCGGCCCCCATCCCATGACCCCGGCGGCGTAGATGCCGGTGTAGAGGAGGATCGCGGTCAGCCCGTCGGTGTAGGTCATGCGCGACAGCAGGAATATCCCCATCGGGCGATTGGAAGGCAGCGTCCTGATCGTCGCCTTGAGCTGGCGAAAGCTGTCGCCGATGCCGCCGCCGATGCCGCGCGGCGCGTCGCGCCCGATGATGAAGAGCGGCAACGCCCCGCAGGCGAAAATCAGCGCGACGATCGGCCCGACGATCCGTTCGGGTTCATGCGCCGCGGCGGACAGGCCGAACAAGGGCGCCGCGGGCAGCCACGACGCCGCCATCTTGGCAGGCAGAGCGAAACCCCACAGGATGAAGATGAGGAGCAGCACCGAAATCGCGCTGCCCAGCGCAAGCCCCGTCCCCGAGGTCACCGACGTCTGCGCCGACGGGGCGGCAAAAGGCAGCAGCGAGTTGTGGAGCACTTCGGTATAAGCGAACATCAGACCGGCAACGAATATGATCGCACAGGTGGCGGCGAGGCCAAGGCCATCGGGGGTCGCCCACCAAAGACTGGCACAGCAGGCGACCAGTACGGCGGTCAGCGTCGCGAGCAGGGGTTTGCGAGGGCCGATGCGATCCATCGCGACGCCGAGCAACGGCGCGGTCAGCGCCGCCAGCAATCCATAGCTCATCCCCAGTTTGGCGACGAGACTCTGCCCGCGCACCGGATCGCCGACGAGTATCGTCGCGAGATAGGGGATGAAGATATAGACCTTGATCAGCAGCACATAGGGCGTGCGCACACCCTCATAGAGCGCCCAGGCGCGCGCCGAGGCGGGCAATTTTCCCGCAGGCACGGCGGCGGTTCCGATCGAGGCGACGGCGGCCATTATCCCGCCTAATGCGTCGGGCCGCCCGCGGCGATCAGTCGCTCATTCTCGGCGACGACCTCCTCGGGGGTCAGGCTGAGATCGATCGGCTTGCCGAAGGGCTGCGGCACATCGATGCCGGTCTGCCAGTAGATTTCGTTCGGATTGCCTTCGGGGTCGGAGAAATAGACGCCGATCGCATTGCCATGGGTGATCACCATGCGGATCGGCGATCCATAGTCCAGGATCGCACGATAGAGCGATTGCAGCGACGGCAGGTCGTCGACGCGCCACGAAATCTGGTTGATCAGCTTCACATCGCGCGGCGCGGTGCGCCCCTTGGCGAGGACGATCTCGTGATGCTCGACATCGGGGCGCGACGACAGGAAGCTCGCGCCGAGTTCGGGCGCCTCGTCGGTCACCGTCAATCCAAGCACGCGGGCATAAAAATCGCGCATCACGTCGAGATCCTCGACGTGGAGGCCGGTGTGGCCGAGTTCGGCAATACCCATCCGCCTTCTCCTCAGTTCGCGGGCATGTTCGGCGCGATCAGCACCTTCAGCTGATCGCCGGCGGGGTCGAGCAACGCATCGAACATCGCGTCCGCCCGCTCGAGCGGCACGACGGCGGTGACGATGTCCTCGGCGCGCACGCGCCCGGCGGCGAGATGGCCCATCGCCTCCTCCATTTCCGCCTGCGTACAGCTTGCCGAGCCGACAATCTCGACTTCCTTTTGCACCACCGAATATTGCGAGAGCAGGACCGCCGCCTTGGGTACCCCCTGCAGCACGATCCGACCGTTGTACGCGATGAGCTCGACCGCCAGCCCCGCCGCATCGACATGGCCGGTGCATTCGAAGATCGCGGTCGGGCGCCGCGCCCCGAGCGCCTCGACACCGTCCCGCTGCACCGCCGCAAGATCGACCGCGCGATAGCTCGATTTTTCCATCAGCGCGCGCCGGGCGGGGTTGGGGTCGACGAACACGACGTCGGTGATATCGCGCGCCTTGAGCGCCGCCGCGGTCATCGCGCCGATCGGCCCCGCCCCCAATATGCACACCGCGTCGCCGGGCTTCGCGCTCGATTTGTTGACGCCGTGAAAGGCGATGGCGAGCGGTTCGGTGATCCCCGCCTGGTCGAAGCTCAAGCCATCGGGGATGCGGTGGAGCAGCGCGGGGCTGACGACGATATGTTCGGCATAGCCGCCCTGCGCAACGCCGTGGCCGAGCGCCGAATCGAGATGGTCGAGACACAGATAGTCGCGCCCGCTCAAGCACATCTCGCACTGCCCGCACGGGCTGCCATGATAGAGCGCGACGCGGTCGCCGGCCGCCCAGCCGGCTACCCCCTCGCCCACCTCTGCTACGGTGCCAACGATTTCATGGCCCAGCACGCTGCCCACCGCCCAGCGCGGGTTGGGACTGGTGCGGGCGACCAGATCGGTGCCGCAGATGCCGCAGCGCTCGACCCGGACCTTGACCGTGTTCGGCGCCGTGATCGGCTCAGCAATCTGCGCGACTTCGATCGTGCGGTCGGGGGAGATGCGGGCGACCTTCATCGGCTTGGTTCCTCGGTGATGGGGTTGGTGAGCGTGCCGATGCCCTCGACCCAGCTGGTCAGAACATCGCCGGGCTTCAGGAAGATCGGTGGCTTGCGCGTCGCGCCGACACCTTCGGGAGTGCCGGTGAAGATCAGGTCGCCCGGGTACATGGGCATCAGGCGCGAGATATATTCGATCAGTTCGCCGACCGGGAAGATGAAGTCGCTGGTCCGCGAAGCCTGCATCGTGACGCCGTTGACCGCACAACCAAGCGCGAGATCGTCGGGGTTGGCGAATTCGTCGGGGGTTACCACCAGCGGGCCGACGGGGCCAAAACCCGGCAGCGACTTCGCCATCGAAAATTGCGGCATCGGGCCGAGGCGCTGGATCGCGCGTTCGGAAATATCCTGCCCCGTCGCCAGCCCGGCGACATGGTCCCAGCCATCGGCGGCGCGAACATTGCGCGCTTCGCGCCCCATCACAACGACCAGTTCGACCTCCCAGTCGACGCGATCATGGCGGATCGCGACGGGATCGTTCGGGCCGGTCAGGCAGCTCGGGAATTTGGTGAAGATGACGGGCTGCTCGGGCGGTTCGACCCCGGCTTCGGCGGCATGCGCACGGTAATTGGCGCCGATCGCGAAAACCTGGCGCGGCCGCGGGACCGGAAGCTGGAGCGTGGCGGGATCGACCGGAGCGTAGCTGTCAGCCGGCACGCCCCGCGCCCATGCGCGCACTTCGTCCCACGCTTCGTACAGCGCCTGGGGGTCGACCGGAAACTTGCCGCCCGAGGCGGCCGCTATGTCGACACCCTGCCCTTCGGCCGTCACAAGCCAGGCGCGGCCGCCGATACATCCGATGCGCATATGTCCTCTCCTATTTATGATACATAGTGTATCGTATATACATCCGGGCGTCAACTGGCCGGAAGATGGGCGTCACCAGGGCATGGTCGTGCCGCCATTGGCGCGCAGAACCTGGCCGGTGACAAAGCGCGCGGCGTCGGAGGCGAGGTAGAGGCATTGCTGGGCGATATCTTCGGGCGAACCGACGCGCCCGAGCGGCGCGCTCTTGCTCCAGCGGTCGAGATAGGCGGCGCGGTCGGCGGCGCCCGCCCCCGCCGCCTCCATCGACAAGGCGGTCGGCACGAACCCCGGCGCAACCGCATTGACGCGGATGCCGTCGGGGCCGACCTCATTGGCCAGCACCTTGGTCAGCATCGCGACAGCGGCTTTCGAAATCGAATAGCTGGCGTTCGTCGGGATCGCGAGATCGATCGCCGATGAGACCATGTTGACGATCGCGCCGCGCCGCGCCGCGATCATCGCGGGCAGCACCGCCTGGATGCAATGGAGCGTGCCCTTGAAATTGACCGCGAAGATGCGGTCGAACGCGGCGCGATCCATCGTTTCGATGCGCTCGCCCGAGCTGGCGACCCCGGCGATGTTGGCGAGGATATCGACGCCATCGGCCGCGAAATCTCCGAGCAGCTGCTTGACCGCGATGCGGTCGGAGACGTCGAGGACGGCGGCGGCACCGCCAATCGCCGCCGCCGCTTCGGCCGCCGCATCGGGATCGCGGTCGACGCACAGGACGTGCGCGCCCGCTGCGGCGAAGAGCGTGGCGGTGGCGCGGCCGATGCCCGCACCGGCGCCGGTGACGATGGCGCGGCGGCCGGCAAGAGAGAGACGGTCGATCATGGACATTCCGGTTTCGCAGGTTGGGGGCACGGCGGTCGCGGCAGGATGGCTCACCATGGCATCGAAATCCCGCCATTGGTGCGCAGCGTCTGGCCGGTGACATAGCCCGCGGCATCGCTCACCAGATAGAGGATCTGTGCCGCGACATCCTCGACCGAGCAGAGCCCGCCGAGCGGCGACTTAGCGCGCCACCAGTCGAGATAACGGTCGCGACCCTCGGGATCGTCGGCATAGCGTATCAGGCTGAGGTCGCTGGGGATGAAGCTTGGCGCGACGGCGTTGACGCGAATGGCGTCGCCCGCAACCTCGGCAGCGAGGATTTTGGTCAGCGCCGAAATCGAAACCTTGGCGACGGCATAGCTCGCGATGGTGGCCGGTGCGATGTCGATCGCCTCCGAGCTCATATTGATGATCACCCCGCCCCCGGCGCTGCGCAGATGCGGAATCGCCGCCTGACAGCCGTTCAAGACCCCGCCGAAATGCGCGGCGAACATCGCGTCAAACGCGTCTTCGTCGAGATCGACGACGTGCTGCGAGCGCCCGGCGATCCCCGCGAGATTGCAGACGATCCGCAACATACCCGGTGCCGCCGCAGCATCGATCGCCGCGCGAACCGTGACCGCGTCGGACACGTCGAGCGTCACGGGGGTGCCGCCGACCCGCCCGGCCACCGCGCGCGCGGCTTCCTCGCGAATATCGGCGCAGTGCACATGCGCGCCCGCATCGGCCAGGGCGACCGCAACTGCTTCGCCGATCGCGCCGCCAGCGCCGGTGACGAACGCGGTGCGGCCATCGAGCCGCCATGCATCAAAGGGACTCGCCATCTATCGATCTCCCATGATAGGCATATACGAAACATGGAGTATCGTATGTTGAAGGAAGATTTTGTCGGGAGCTGGCAGCTGATCGATTATGTCACGTGGCTTTCCGACGGCACATGCATCGAACCGCTCGGCGGCGAACCCTATGGCCTCGGCACCTATACCGCCGACGGATGGATGTCGGCGCATCTGATGCGGCGCCACCGCAGCCCGCTCGACAGCGCGCGCCCGGCGCTGGACGAGGTCGCGCCCAACCTGCTGGCCGCCACGGCGGCGGGCTATATCGGTTATGCGGGCCGTTACACGATCGACGCCGACGCTGGCCGCGTGATCCATCATGTCGAGGCGGCCTTTCTTCCCGACTGGGTGGGGACCGACATGATTCGCGAATATCGTTTCGAGGACGATATCCTCACCCTGCGTCCGCCCGCCGTTGGCGGAACAACCTCTGTCCTGCGGTGGCGCCGCGCCATTTGAAGCCATGTCGAACCTCTCTTGCAAAACCGCCTTGACATTACGGTACATCTTGTATCGTATATAGGCATGGATCGGCAGGAGCGGTCAAGGGGCGAGTTTCCCCTTGCCGCAAAAAGCCGACAAATGAGGGAGAGGACCCAATGATGGCGCGTCGCATGATTCGGATGATTGGCTTGATGCTCGGCGGCTCGATGCTGCCCGGGATCGCTTTGGCGCAGGAGGCTGCGCCACAAGCAACCGCCGCCAATGATTTTGCCGACGAAATCATCGTCACCGCGCAGAAGCGCGAACAATCGCTTCAGGACGTGCCGATCGTGGTCACCGTCGTCAATGCGCAGCTGCTGCAGGATGCCGGCATCCGCGACATCAAGGACCTGACCGTCCTCACCCCCGGCCTCACCGTCGTCTCGACCGCGAACGAGACCCAGTCGACCGCGCTCATCCGCGGCGTCGGCACCGCGGGCGGCAATGTCGGCCTAGAAAGCTCGGTCGGCGTCGTGATCGACGGCGTCTATCGCCCGCGCACCGGCGTCGCGCTCGGCGATCTGGGCGAGACCGACCGGATCGAAGTGCTCAAGGGGCCGCAGGGGACGCTCTTCGGCAAGAACACCTCGGCCGGCGTGATCAACATCGTCACCGCCAAGCCCGGCTTCACGCCCTATGTGCGCGGCGAAGCGACGGTCGGCAATTATGGCGAGGTCGGTGGCTCGGTATCGGTCGGCGGCCCGATCGTCGCCAATCGCCTCGCCGCGAGCCTGTTCGCGGTGCACCGCAAGCGCGACGGCTTTTACGACGTCGTCACCGGCAAGGGTCCGCGCACCCGCGACGATGACGCCGACCGCCGTTTCTGGTCGCTGCGCGGCCAGCTCTATTTCACCAACGAGGCCGGATTCGACGCGCGGCTGATCGGCGACATCACCCGCCGCGACGAAAATTGCTGCGTCGGGGTCCAACTCGTCAACGGCCCGACGACGGGAATCGTCAATGCGCTGGCGGGGGCCGGCAATGGCGTCCTTTCGCCCGCCGACCCCGACCGCCGCCTCGCTTTTTCGAACCGCGACACGACGCAGAAGATCCGCGACGGCGGGCTAAGCCTCGAGATGAATTATGACCTCGGCGATACCATTCTCACCTCGATCACCGCCTGGCGCGACTGGCGCTGGGTGACGGGATCGGATTCGGACTATAGCGGCGCCGATATCCTTTATCGCCAGGCCGACGGCGGGACGATGAATCGCTTCCGCCAGTTCAGCCAGGAATTGCGCGCGACCGGCAGCACCGGGCGGCTCGATTATACGGTCGGCGCCTTTTACGCGCACGAACTGCTCGATAGCCGCGTTGCCCAGCTCTATGGCAGCGACTTCCAGCCCTTCCTCAGCCTGCTCTTCTCGGGCGGCACCAACCCGGCGTTCCTGAAGCCGATCCTCGACCTTGCCGCGCCGGGAACGGGTTCGCGCGACGTCTATAAACAGACCGGCGACACCTTTGCGCTGTTCACCAACAACAGCCTCAAGATCACCGACGCGCTCGAGCTGACGGTGGGGCTGCGCTACACGATCGATCGCAAGAAGGCGGTGGCGGACTATGATGCGACCGACGGCGGCGCCTTGTGCGACGCCGGGCAGGCAACCGGGTCGGCCGCGATCATCGGCGCGCTGTGCAACCCCTTCTTCAACTCGAACTTCATCGGCCTGACCAACAGCCAGAAGCGAACCGAAAAGGCGCTGAGCGGCACCGCGAAGCTGGCCTATCGCTTCTCGCCCGAACTCATGACCTATGCGAGCTATTCGCGCGGCTATAAATCGGGCGGGTTCAACCTCGATCGCGTCGCCTTTCCCTATGCGGCGGGGAACGCCAATTCGCTCCAACCCGTCCTCGACACCCGCTTCCCGGGCGAGTTCGTCGATTCGTTCGAGCTCGGCTTCAAATCGACCCTCGCCGACCGCCGGGTCTTCCTCAATGCGGCGGCCTTCTATCAGGATTTCACCGACTATCAGCTCAACGCCTTCAACGGCTTTTTCTTCTCGGTCTTCCCGGTTCCCGAGGTCACCTCAAAGGGCATCGATGCCGACATTTTGTGGCGCCCGAGCCGCAGCTTCACGCTGCAGGGCGGCCTGACCTATGCCGACACGCGCTATTCGGAACAGAACCGCGCGCTGCTGTCGCTGACGCCGTCGACCGCGCGGTTGCCCGGCGAACGGCTCAACCTCGCGCCGCTCTGGTCGACGTCGCTGTCGGCGACGCACGAACTGCCGCTCGGCGGCGGGCTGGTGCTGCGCTCGAACGCCAATATGCGTTACAGCTCCTCCTATAACGCCGGCAGCGACCTGAACCCGCTCAAGCTCCAGAAAAGCTATGCGGTGATCAACGCCCGCATCGGCATCGGCGACGAGGACAAGCGCTGGGGCGTCGAACTGTGGGCGAACAACCTCACCGACAAACTCTATATGCAGAACGCCTTTGACGCCCCCTTCCAGTCAGGCAGCATCAACGCCTTCCTCGGCGCGCCGCGCACCTATGGCGTGACGTTGCGGGCGGGGTTTTGACCTCTCCCTCCTCTGACAAACTGGCCTCGGTCGCGCGCGCGGTCGAGGCCGAATTTCTGGAGACAGGGCGCTTCCCAGGCGGACATTTGCGCGTCCTCGTCAAGGGCGAGAGCATTTTCGACGCCCGGCTCGGCCAGATGGATGTTGCGCGCGGGCGCCCCTGGTCCGAAGACGCGATCGTTCGCATCTATTCGATGACCAAGCCGGTCGTATCGGCCGCGCTGATGCAACTGGTCGAACGCGGCGCCGTCGCCCTCGATCAGCCCGTTTCCGACTTTCTCCCGGCATGGCGGGACCAGCGCGTCTGGGTCGCGGGGTCCGGCGAGACCATGGAGACCGTCGCGGTCACGACCCCCGTCACGCTGCGCCATCTTCTGACCCACACCGCCGGCCTGACCTATGGCACGCGGCTCGCATTGATCGGCGGCCAGAAGGTCGAGGATCCGGTGGCGCTCCGCCATGCGCAAGCCGACGCGGCGGCGGCAGACGGCCTGCTCGCCTATGCCGATGCTCTGGGACAATTGCCGCTGCGCTATCAACCCGGAACGCGGTGGATGTATTCGGTCGCGACCGATGTCGTCGGCGCCATCGTCGAGGTCGCGGCGGGCGCGCCGCTCGGCAACGTCCTCGAGCGGGAGATTTTTGCCCCGCTCGGCATGGCCGACACGGGGTTCTTCGTTCCGCCCGAAAAAGCGGCGCGGCTGGGCGCCTGCTATATCGCCACCGCCGACGATCCGCTGCATCTGGTCGACGATGCCGCGTCCAGCCCGTTTCTGGCGCCGCCGCGCATGGAATCGGGCGGCGGCGGCCTTGTATCGACCATGGATGATTATGCGCGCTTCGCGGAAATGTTGCGCCTGCGCGGAGGCAGCCTTCTGATGCCCGCATCGGTCGCGGCGATGGCATCGAACCAATTGCCCGGCGGCACCGAGTTGAAGGACATCGCACTGATCGGCGACCCGCGGCTGCTGCCCGATGGCATGGGCTTCGGGTTCGGCCTCGCGACGACGCTCGACGAAAAGCGCGCCGGTGCTCCGGCCGATGGCGATTATTTTTGGAGCGGCGCGGCGACGACGGTCTGGTGGGTCGATCCCGCGCGCGACCTGACGGTGATCTTCCTGACCCAGTTGTTGCCGGCGACGGCTTATGGCTTCCAGGACTGGCTCAAGCGGCAGATATATTCTGCCATCGACTGACCCTTCCCTTACCAGCCCGCTTGCGCCAAAAGACCGCATGCCAAGCTCCGCCACAGCCTCTGCCGCAGATCCGACGCCGTCCGACAAGCCGCAGATGGGACGCCCGCGCTCGGCCGACGTCGATCGCCGGATTTTCAAGGAGACGCTCGACGTCGTGTCCGAACGCGGGTTTTCGGGCGTGACGGTCAACGAGATTTGCGAGCGGGCGGGGATCAGCCGGGCGACCTTCTATCGCCGCTATCCGAGTCCCGCCGAAGCGCTGGCCGAGGCGATCAACGAGGCGTTCGAATTCCACGCCTTGCCGCATTCGCAAGACCCGGTCGAATATCTGCTCGAGTTCGCGCAATCGATCGAGCGATCCTACTCCGATCCACGCATCGCCCCCGCGATCGGTTTTTTGATCGGCGAGTATAAGGCCAAGCCCGAGGTCTATGAGGGACTGCAAAACGGCCTGCGCGAACGGCGGGCGCACGTCCGCGCCGCGCTGCAGAAGATGGATACGCTTCCCCGCCAGACGGACCATCCACTCGACATCGACGAAGTGCTGATCATCCTGTCGTCGCTCGCATGGAATGCGGCGGTGACGCAGCGCAAGCTCGACGCCGACGTGCTGCGCACGATCATCGGCCGACTTATCCGCTAGGGACCATCGCCGTGCTCATAGCCCGGCCGATGCGCGCCGAACCGAACGCGAAGCTCCGATACGGGAGGCCCAGATCGATAAAATCGCGAAGGCCGGCAAATTTTTTCAAGCCATCGGGTCGCTCTGTCGACAATGGGCCGGTTGCCGCCTCTCCGGTTCTGGCGTGTCCGTTCAAAACGCGGACGGCGTGGGTTGCCTCTGGACCGCCGAAATGCGCCATTGGCGCGGCGACACGCCGAACATCTGGCCATGCCAACGGGTGTAAGCGCCGATCGATCCGTAGCCGAGCATTTCGGCGACATCGGTGATCCGCGTGCGCGGATTGGCGAGATATTGCGTCGAAAGCTGCATGCGCGCCCGGTTGAGAAGGTCGCTGAAGCTTGTCCCGTCGGCGTCGAGCATCCGCTGCAGCGTCCGCACCGTCGTTCCCATCGATTCGGCGCAATATTGAATCGTCGCGCGCCCCGAAGGCAGCAGGAGCATGATCAGCTGCTCGACCTCTTGCGAGGCGGTGCGCATCGCGGGGTTCATCACCGATGAGATCAATTCGCGCGCGTGACCGGCAAGCGCGGAATCGGCACGCGCCGCCGGCCGGTCGAGATCGGCCGCGGCAACGACGAGACCGTTGAACTCGCAGTCAAAGGTGACCGTGCAATGGAACAGCCGTCGATAGACCTGCATCTCGGGCACCGGCGGTCTGGCGCGCGAAAAGCACACCGAGAGCGGCGACCAGCCATCGCCCAGCACGCTCGCGCAGAGGCGCGCGAGAACGCCCAGCGCGAGATCGGAGGACTGCCGATGCGGTTCCGGACTGCTCAGCGCAAAATCTTCGCGCAGCACGACCTCCTCACCGAAGGGTTCGACATGCAGGACGAGGGTCGAGTTGATCTGGTTGCGAAATTCGGTGATCGCCTGAAGCGCGAGGCGAAGCGTCGGCTGGTGCGCGATCAACAGGCTGGCGACGCCGAGATTGGCGAGCGCCCGCTCCTCGGCCATGCGAAGGCCGAGCGTCTCGCACCCGGTCGCTTCGGCGCTGCGTTCCAACAGGCGCATCGTGGCGCGCGCCGAAATCAATTGTTCGGGATTCGCGAACAATTCGGGCGACAGGCCGCATTCGCGGAGCAGGGGCCGCGGGTCGGCCCCCAGCCCCCGCATCGCCGGGAAATAGCCGGTCAGCGCCGCAACGCGGACGAGTTCGGCCACGCTTCTCTCCTTCGATCGCGCCATTGGCGTCTATTGCCAAAATTATGTCATGAAATGTGAAAAGTACAAGGGAGCGCTGCTCTACCCCCAACGAAACGGGAGAGTATGAGATGGCAAAAGCCGTTCGCTTTTATGAAACTGGTGGCCCCGAAGTTCTGCGGGTCGAGGATGTCGCGGTCGGCGACCCCGGTGCGGACGAGGTCCGCATCCGCCATGCCGCCGTCGGCTGCAACTTCGCCGACACCTATTTTCGCTCGGGCTATTACCCCGCGCCGCTTCCCGCCGGGATCGGCGTCGAGGGCGCCGGGACGATCGAGGCGGTCGGCGACGGCGTCACCGGCTTCGCGCCGGGCGACCGCGTCGCCTATAACGGCAGCCCGCTCGGCGCCTATAGCGAGGCGCGCGTCATGCCCGCGGCGCCGCTGTTCAAGCTGCCCGATTCGATTTCGTTCGAGGACGCCGCCGCATCGACGATGCGCGGCCTGTCGGCGACCTATTGGCTCGCCAAGACCAATCCGCGCATGAAGGCGGGCGACACGATCCTGCTCCACGCCGCCGCCGGAGGGGTCGGGCTGCTCGCGGTCCAGCTCGCCAAGCTGATGGGGCTCCGCGTCATCGGCACCGTGTCGAACGAAGCCAAGGCCGAAAAGGCGCTGTCGCTCGGCTGCGACGAAATCATCTTCTACCGCCGCGAGGATGTCGCGGCGCGGGTCAAGGAATTGACCGGCGGCGAAGGCGTGACGACGGTGTTCGACAGCGTCGGCAAGGACACGTTCGTGGGGTCGCTGAAATCGCTGAAGCGCCGCGGCGTGTTCGTCGCCTGCGGCACCGCGTCGGGGCCCTTCCCGCCGGTCGACGCCTTCCAGCTTCTGATGCAGGGCTCGGTCTATTTCACCCGCCCCGGCTTCGCCGATTATTATGCCGATCCCGCCGAGCGCGCCGAATTGTCGGACCTGTGGTTCGGCCATCTGGCGGCAGGCCGCGTCAAGGTCGAGATCGGCCAGCGCTACGCCCTCGACGACTGTGTCGCCGCGCATCGCGAACTCGAAGCCGGCCAGACGATAGGATCATCCATCTTCGTGCTCTGAGGGAGAGAGGCGATGAAGATCGAAAAGCTCACCACCCATATCGGTGCCGAAGTCCGCGGCATCGACCTCGCCGAAGCGGCGCGCAGCGATGATCTGTTCGGCGAAATCCGCGCCGCGCTGCTCGAGCATAAGGTCTTGTTCCTGCGCGATCAGGACATCGCGCGCGCCGATCATGTCGCCTTCGCGAGCCGCTTCGGGGCGCTCGAGGATCACCCGGTGGTCGGCAGCGACCCCGATCACCCGGGGCTGGTCCGGATCTACAAGGACGAGACGTCGCCGCCCGACTATTATGAGAATAGCTGGCATTGCGACGCCACCTGGCGAGAGGCACCGCCGCTGGGCGCGGTGCTACGCTGCGTGACCTGTCCGCCGGTCGGCGGCGACACGATGTGGGCGAATATGGCGAAGGCCTATGCCGACCTGCCCGACCCTGTGAAGGCGATCATCGCGCCCTTGAAGGCGCGCCATTCGATCGAGGCGAGCTTCGGCGCGCGGATGAGCGAGGAGCAGCGTCATGCGCTGAAGGCACGCTTCCCCGATGCCGAGCATCCGGTCGTCCGCACCCATCCCGAAACCGGCGAGAAGATCCTGTTCGTCAACGGTTTCACGACGCATTTCACCAACTTCCACACCGCCGAGAATGTCCGCTACGGCCAGGATTACGCGCCGGGGGCCAGCCAGCTCCTCGCCTTCCTGATCGGCCGCGCCGCGATCCCCGAATATCAGGTGCGCTGGCGCTGGCGTCCGAACAGCGTCGCGATCTGGGATAACCGCTCGACCCAGCATTATGCCGTGATGGATTACCCGCCCACGATCCGCCGCATGGAGCGCGCGGGCATCGTCGGCGACCGCCCCTTTTAACGATCGACAAGGAGAGAGAATATGCAGTTTCTCGACGACAGCCTGCTTCCCGAAACGCAGGACAAGCTGGTCATCACCGTGGCCCCCTATGGCCCCGAATGGCACCCCGACGATTTCCCCGAGGATATTCCGCTCACCATGGAAGAGCATATCCAGAAGGCGGTCGACTGCTACAACGCCGGCGCCACCGTGCTCCACCTCCACGTCCGCGAAGAGGATGGATCGGGGTGCAAGCGCCTGTCGAAATTCAACGAGCTGATCGCCGGGGTGCGCGAGCGCGTGCCCGACATGATCATCCAGGTCGGCGGCTCGATCTCCTTCGCCCCCGAAAGCGAGGAAGAAGGCGCCGAGGCGAAATGGCTGTCGGACGAGGTCCGTCATATGCTCGCCGACCTCAAGCCCGCGCCCGATCAGGTCACGATCGCGGTCAACACGACCCAGATGAACATCATGGATCTGATGACCGACGAGGAATATGGCCAGACCTCGCTCGCCAATCCCGCATTGTATCAGGCCTATCGCGAGATGGTGGTGCCCGCGGGGCCGCAGTGGGTCGAGGAGCATCTCCGCCGGCTGACCGCGGCGGGCATCCAGCCGCATTTCCAGCTCACCTGCATGCCCGACATGGAAACAGTCGAACGGCTCGTGCGCCGCGGGCTGTACAAGGGGCCGCTCAACCTCACCTGGGTCGGCATCGGCGGCGGCTTCGACGGGCCGAACCCGAATAATTTCATGGAGTTCATCCGCCGCGCCCCCGACGGGTCGACGGTCACGCTCGAATCGCTGATGCGCCATGTGCTGCCGGTCAACGTCATGGCGATGTGTCTCGGCCAGCATGTCCGCTGCGGCATCGAGGACACGCTCTACGACCAGCATGGCAACAAGATGACGTCGGTCCAGGGTGTCGAGCAGATCGTCCGTATCGCCAAGGAGCTTGGCCGCGAGGTCGCGACCGGCAAGGAAGCGCGCGAAATCTACAAGATCGGCGTGCAATATAATTCGGTCGAGGAAACGCTCGCCAAGCTCGGCATGGCGCCGAACCGCCAGCCCGGCCAGCGCGCGCTGCCGCTGCGCTACGCGGCCTGAGGCGGGAACGCGGCGATGGCCTTCGGCGGCGACACGACGATCCTCTTCGTTCCCGGCTTGCGGGACCATGTCGAGGATCATTGGCAGACCCATGCCGCACGGGCGATCCCCGGCGCGGTGACGGTCGCCCCGCTCGCCGCCGACAGGCTGAGCCGCGCGGGGCAAGTCGCGGCGCTCGACGCCGCGCTCCGCGCCATCGACGGCGAGGTGGTGATGGTCGCGCATAGCGCGGGGTGCCTGACGACCGTCCATTGGGCGCTCGCGCCGACACGGCCGATCCGCGCGGCGCTGCTCGTCGCCCCCGCCGACATCGAAAACCCGCTCCCTGCGGGTTATCCCGAACCGGCCGCGCTCAAGCAAGGCGGCTGGTTCCCGATCCCGCGCAAGCCCCTCCCCTTCCCGGCGATCACCGTCGCGAGCCGCAACGATCCGCTCGCGGCGTTCGATCGGGTCGCCGGGTTCGCCGACGCGTGGGGCACGGCGCTGCACGACGCCGGTGAGGTCGGGCATCTCAATCCGGCGGCAGGCTATGGTCCATGGCCCGAGTTGTTCGGGTTGCTCGGCCGGCTCGACGATCATGCCCGGAGGGCGGCGCTGTGACCGCCACCCCGATCAGCGACGCGATGCGCGCGGGCGGCCAGTGGAACGCCGCGTGGGACGAGATGGCGGCGCTTGATCCCGAATGGCTCGAAACCTTTCTCGCGGCGGGCACCTTGCCGCTGCGGCGCGGGGTGCTCGATCCCAAAATCTATGAATTCCTGGCGATCGCGGTCGATGCCTCGTGCACGCATATGTACGCGCCGGGCACGCGCCGCCACATCGCCGCCGCGCTCGATAAGGGCGCGACACCCGAGGAAGTGATGGCGGTGCTCGAAGCCGTCGCGGTGCTCGGGTTGCATTCAGTCGCGCTCGGCGCGCCGATGCTGGTCGAGGAAATGAAGGCACGCGCGCTGACGATAGCCGACGGCGGGGCGGACTGACATGCAATCGCCCGCCCATCCTCGAACAACGCAAGGGAGGCGGCAATGGCGGTAATGGCACCTGCGGCGAGTCCCGGCGTCGCGATGAGCGGCCCGCGCGATACGACGCTCTATGGCTGGATCATCTTCGCGCTGAGCTTCGGGCTCCTGATCTCGGACTATATGGCGCGGCAGGTGCTCAACGCGGTCTTTCCGCTGCTCAAGGCCGAATGGGCGTTGAGCGACGCCGAACTCGGGCTGTTGTCGGGGGTCGTCGCGCTGATGGTCGGGCTGCTAACCTTCCCACTGTCGCTCGCCGCCGATCGCTGGGGCCGCGTGCGCAGCCTCGCGTTGATGGCGGCGCTGTGGAGTTTTGCGACGCTCTTCTGCGCGGTCGCCGCGAGCTATGAGCAAATGCTCTTCGGCCGCGTGATGGTCGGGGTCGGCGAGGCGGCCTACGGCAGCGTCGGTATCGCGGTCGTGATCAGCGTCTTTCCGCAGCGGCTGCGCGCGACGCTGTCCGCCGCCTTCATGGCGGGCGGGCTGTTCGGCCAGGTGCTCGGCGTCGCGATCGGCGGCGAGATCGCCGCGAGCCACGGCTGGCGCACCGCCTTCGCCGCGATCGGGCTCGGCGGCCTCGCGCTGGCGATCCTCTATCCGTTGGTGGTTCGCGAGAAGCGGATCGCCGAGATCGCCGGGGCGGGCGCGCTCACCGCCCATGGGTCGGGGGCCGCGCCGCGCGCGTCGCTGCGCGCGCTGTTCGCCAACCGCAGCGTGCGGCTCGCCTATTGCGCCAGCGGCGTCCAGCTCTTCGCCGCAGGCGCGCTCCCGGCCTGGCTGCCGAGCTATTTCAACCGCTATTATGCGATGCCGGTCGACGCGGCCGGGCGCATGGCGGCGCTGTTCCTGCTGATCTGCGGCTGCGGCATGGTGCTGTGCGGCATGGCGAGCGACCGCGCCGCGCAGGGCCGACCCGACCGCAAGATATTGCTCGCCTCGGGCTATGGCTTCGGCAGCGCGATCGCACTTAGCTTCGCGCTGATGCTGCCGCCAGGGCTGCCGCAACTCGTGCTGCTCGGAATCGCGATGTTCCTCGTCGCCGGGACGACTGGCCCCGCCGGCGCGATGGTCGCGAACCTGACCCCCGCCGCGCTCCACGGTTCGGCCTTCGCGACGCTGACGCTCGCGCATAATCTGCTCGGACTCGCACCGGGGCCGATCCTGACCGGGCGGATCGCCGACACGGTCGGGCTGCTCGACGCGCTGCGTTTCCTGCCCGCCGCCGCCGTCATCGCCGCGCTGCTCTTTCTCGCCGCACGGCGCAGCTATCTCGCCGACCTCGATACGGTCGCATCGCAACCCTAGGAACCCGCCTCATGCCATCCCTTGTCACGCGCGTCGCCGCACCGGCGCCGGGCCTTGCCATCGCGCTCGTCGTCGCCGCGACCGCGACCTTCCTGTCCCAACATTATGACGCCCCGGTCATGCTTTATGCGTTGCTGCTCGGCATGGCGCTCAACTTCGTGACCGAAGCGCCGCGCGGACAGGCGGGGATCGACTTCGCCGCCAAGGGACTGATGCGGATCGGGGTCGCGCTGCTCGGCTTCCGCATCGGCTGGGATCAGGTCTCGGCACTCGGCTGGGGTCCGGTGGTGATGGTCGTGACACTGGTCGGCGCGACGATCCTGATCGCGACCCTCGCGGCGCGCGCGATGGGGTTCAACCCGCTGTTCGGCTTCCTGTCGGGCGGCGCGACCGCGATCTGCGGCGCCTCGGCGGCGATGGCGCTGTCGGCGGCGCTGCCCCCGAACGACCGGAAAGAGCAGGCGACCCTGTTCACCGTCATCGGAGTATCGGCGCTGTCGACGACCGCGATGGTGCTCTATCCGCTGATCGCGCGCGCGGTGGGGCTGGGCGATCATGCCGCCGGCATCTTCATCGGCGCGACGATCCATGACGTCGCGCAGGTCGTCGGGGCGGGTTATGCGATCTCGCCCGATGCCGGCGACACCGCGACGATCGTCAAGCTGCTGCGCGTCGCGATGCTGCTGCCTGTCATCCTCGTCGCCGGACAGATCAGCCGGCGCGAGGCGGGTGCGGCCGGGACCGAACGCCCGCCGCTGCTGCCCTGGTTCGTCGTCGCCTTCGTCGCACTGGTCGCGCTGAACAGCCTCGTCACGCTGCCATCAACGATCACCGAGGCGGGAAACACGCTGTCGAGCTGGTGCCTCGTCACCGCGATCGCCGCGATCGGCATGAAGACCCGGCTCGGCGACCTGGTGCAGGTCGGCTGGAAGCCGGTCGCGCTGATGGTCGGCGAGACCGTGCTGCTCGCAGCGATGGTGCTCGGCTGGCTCGCCATCGCGCCACTGTGACGCGCATTGCAAAAAACCTGTCGTGAAATGTGAAATATCGCCGCCCGAGCGCCGATAGCTTTCGATCAAAGATCGCCAATAGATCATCCTGGGAGGGAAATATGAAGACGATTACCTGCACGAGCCTTGCCGCCTTCGCCGCCGCACTCGCGGCCACGCCCGCCGCCGCACAAGACGCGCCCCCCGCCGACGTCGCGGCCGACATGGGCGACACGATCGTCGTCACCGCGCAGAAGCGCGCCGAGAATATCCAGGATGTACCGATCTCGATCGCGGCGGTCAGCGGCGAGGCGATGGAAAGCGCCAACGTCCTCACGGTGATGGACCTCAGCCGGGTCGCGACCAATTTCCAAACGGTGCGCTCGTCGAACACCGGCTCGACGCGTATCGGCATCCGTGGCGTCGGCAGTCTCGCCAACACCCTGATCGAACCCAGCGTCGCGGTGTTCGTCGACGGCGTCTATGTCCCGCGCTCGGGTTCGATCCTCGGCGCCTTCCTCGACATCGACGGGGTCGAGGTGCTGCGCGGGCCGCAGGGCACTCTGTTCGGCCGCAACGCCAGCGTCGGCGCGCTGTCGATCCGCAGCGCGCTGCCCGAGAATGAATTTTCGGGCGCGGTCTCGGCCGAAGCCGGATCGTTCGACCGCTACAAGCTGTCGGGACACGTCAATATTCCGCTCGGCGAAAACGTCTCGGCGCGCGTCGCGGCGATGGGCCAATGGTATGACGGACCGTGGAAGAACCGCTACGACGGCAGGACCTATGGCGGGTCCGACGACGTCGCGGTGCGCGGCACCGTCAAGGCCGAGTTCGGCAATCTCGAATGGATCGTGCGCGGCGATTATGTGCGGCTCGACGGCGACGGCGTCGTCAATTTCGACTTCGACCCTGCCTCGGTCGCCCCGGCGCGTCTCGCCTTCCTCCGCGCAGCATTCAGCGGTGGCCCCGACACCAATCTGAACGACCGGGTGATGAACCAGTCGGTCGCCTCGGGGCTGCTCGACAAGAATTGGGGCGTGTCGAGCACCGCCTCGCTCGACGTCGCCGGCGGATCGACGCTGCGCCTCGTCAACAGCTATCGCAAATGGACGAACGACCAGCTCGACGGCGACATCATCTTCCTGCCCGTTCCGCTTGCGACGCGGCGCAGCCTGTTCGATTCGGGCAGCTGGAACCACGAGCTGCAGTTCATATCGCCCGAACGCGAATGGCTGGACGGTCATTTCGACATGGTCGCCGGCGTTTATTATTTCGAGGAGAAATTTGCGCTCGGCGAGCAACTCAATATGGACACGCAATATTGCAACGTCCTCGTTCCCGCCGGGCCGGGGCGCACCGCCTGCGCCGCCTATTACGCCAGCACCGGCGGCATCGCGGCGACCGATCAGGATGTGTTCCAGAAGGTCCGCAGCATCGCCGCCTATGCGCAGGGCAACATCTACCTCGCCGACGCGCTGACGCTGACGCTCGGCGGGCGCTGGACCAACGACCGCAAGCGCGGCAGCTATTCGCAGCTCTCCAGCCCGTTCACCCAGACGATCCGCGCGCCCGAAGTGCTGGACTATCCCGGCCTCTCCGAAAGTCGCTTCACCTATCGCGTCAGCCTCAACTACAAGCCGTCCGACGATGTGATGCTCTTCGCCACCCATTCGACCGGCTACAAGTCGGGCGGCTATAATTCGGGCGGCGGCATACCTTCACTGTCGACCTTCGACCCGCAGGGCAATCTGATCTCGACGCGGCGCGTGTTCGATCGCGAGACAGTCAAGAATTACGAGTTCGGTGCCAAGACGAGCTGGCTCGACCGCGCGCTGACCGCGAACATCACCTTTTTCCGCATGGACATCGCGGGCTTTCAGGACCGCGCCTTCGACGGGGTCAGCTTCGTCGTCCGCAACGCCGGGAATTTGCGCCAGCAGGGTTTCGAACTCGACCTGCGGCTGGCCCCCAGCGACCGTTTCTCACTCTCGGGATCGCTCGCCTATCTCGACTCCGAATTCACCGATTTCAAGGGTGCTTCGGGGCTGCCGGGTATCGGCGGGACGCAGGATCTGACCGGCAAGCCCAACAGCTTCTCGCCCGCCTGGTCGGGCAATGTCGGGGTCGACTGGAATGGCGACATCGGGTCGAGCGGCTGGACCTGGGCGGCGAACGCCAATGTCTCGTTCGTGTCCGACCAATATGTCGGTACCGTCAACGACGCCAATCCGCAATCGATCGCCGACGGCTACGCCCTGCTCGGCGCTCGCCTGGCGCTGAACGGCCCCGACGACCGCTGGTCGCTCGCGATCTTCGGCAGCAACCTCACCAACACCCATTATCGCCCGCTCGCGGTCTATCAGCCGCTCGGCGGCGCGCTCGGCCTCAACAACGGCGCCTTCCCGGGGAGCACGGCGAATCGCGTCCTCGCGAACGAACCGCGCACCTATGGCGTCAGCGCAACGATCCGGTTTTGAAGCCAACGCTGCGGCACGTTGCTAGCGACGTCGTGCCGCAGTTGGCCGTTTGGAGACGGACCGCTTCTAGGCGCAAATCGCGCGAAGCAGACATTTGATCCTCAACAGTGCCAGCAAGTGGCCGCGCACGCTTTGCGGGGGGCCAGTGCCAACTCTTCGATGTTGGCGAAAACGCTTTCCAACGACCAGCGGAGATCGGTGATACCAGCGGCAAGGCAAGCGCCCGAAACGCGCTGGTATGCCGGTAAAGAAGTTCGTGCTTGCAGAAAACCTGCACGACGAATCGCAGATGCCGGAAGATTTGGGAAGCACACTCTCCAAACTCTTTGATTTTGATAGCGCGTTATACAAATCAATTGACTCACCTTGCGCGCCCGACCTAGCTTTGGCAGCGAACAGACGCTGGCGACCCCGTCGATCGGCGCAGCAATCCGGGAGCATATGATGACCGATCAGGCGATGAACTTCCGAGGCGACCGGCATCCGGCCGACTCCTATGAAGACGTGCTCGCACGCGAGGACCGCCCGATCCCCGCCTATATGCGCGAAGGCCGCCAGCTTGGCGACGGCGCGATGACCGTAGCGACCGAACGCTATTGCAACCCCGCCTTCGCCGCCAAGGAGGTCCGCCACGTCTGGCTGAAGACCTGGCAGTTCGCGTGCCGCGAAGAAGACATCCCCAAGCCTGGCGATTTTCACGTCTATGAAGTCGTCGGCAAGTCGCTGATCGTCATCCGCCAGGACGACGGGTCGATCAAGGCGCTGCACAATGTCTGCCTGCACCGCGGGCGCAAGCTGGTGTCGGGCAAGGGATGCCGCAGCGAGATCAAATGCCCCTACCACGCCTTCACCTGGGCGATCGACGGCGCGTACAAGAGCAATCCGATCCCGTGGGATTTCCCGCACATCGAGCCCGCCGAATTCCGCCTTCCCGAAGCGCGCGTCGACACCTGGGGCGGCTTCGTCTTCGTTAACTTCGATCCCGGCGCCAAGCCGCTGCTCGACGTCATAGCCCCGCTGGCGACCGACTTCGAACGCTTCGACTTCGCCAACCGCTATCGCGCGATCTGGGTCCAGAAAAAGTGCCGCTGCAACTGGAAGGCGCTGTCGGAGGCCTTCGCCGAATCCTTCCACAGCATCACCACCCATCCGCAGATCCTGCCCGGGATCGGAGACGCCAACAGCCAGTTCGACTGCCCAAACGATTATGTGTCGCGGCAATTCTCGGCCACAGGGATCGCCAGCCCCTTTATCGCGCCGCTGAGCGAGCAGGAGATTTTCAGCCATCTGACCGGCGCGCGCACGCGCATCACGGTCGACGGCGGCGCGCAGTTGCCCGAAGGCGCGACCGCGCGCTCGGCGCTCGCGGCGATGGCGCGCGAGAATCTCGCCGCCGAAACGGGCAAGGACTATAGCGACGCGACCGACGGCGAGATGCTCGATTCAATCCTCTACGACGTCTTTCCGAACATGGCCTTCTGGGCCGGCCATGTCTCGAACATCGTCTATCGCTGGCGGCCCAACGGACTGTCGCCCAACGAGGCGATCATGGACATCATGATCCTGAAGCCCGTTCCGGCGAGCGGCGAACGTCCGCGCCCCGCCCCCGTTTTCGAAATCGGGCTCGACGAATCGATGACGCTAGCCAACGACATTCTCGGCCCCGGACTTGCCGCGGTCTTCGAGCAGGACATGCTCAACCTGCCGCAGGTCCAGGCAGGACTCGAGGCGTCGGAGACCGGGCGCGTCTATCTTGGTCGCTATGCCGAGCAGAAGATTCGCGCGCTCCACCTGATGATCGACCGCTACATCGCCGCGGGCGAAGCCTTAGAGGCGTGACGCGGACGGTCTGAGCGCGCGGCCGGAAAGTCGCGCGCTCAGACCGGCGCGCGTTCGTCGACGCGCGTCAGCAGCTCGCCGATCGCATCCTCGACATTCGCCGACGAAAATTCATTGAGCATCACGGTCAGGATATGCTGCTGCGCGCGCGCGAGGAAGACATTCTGCAAGCGCGGGTCGAAGCGATCACGCACCGTGGGATAATCGGGGAGGTGCGTCGCGACGATCGTCGGCGCGTCGATCATCCAGTGGAAAGCATCGACGCTGATCGCGAGGCGGTACATGAAGCGGAATTCGTCGAGGCTGATCTGCGGGCCGCCGGCGGTGCGATACTGGTCAACGAACGCCTCCATCAGCGCCTCGCGCTTTGCGTCCATCAGGTCGAGTTCGGCGGCGCAGGCCATGCCCCAGAAAGCGCGCGCGATGTTCATCTGTCCTGCGCTGCCCCAGTCGAGGAAGCCGACGCCGAGGCGGTTCTGTTCGTCGCGCCAGAACCAGGCATTGTCGATGTTGATGTTCCAGTGGCACAGCGCGATGAAATCGGACGCGGCGTTCAGATAGCCATAGATCTTGTCCTGATGCTCGATCACGAGGCGCGTCTCGCGCGCGAAGCGATCGAGAAATTCGTCGGTCGCGAAATTCTTGGGCAGCAGGTGCGGCGCCTTTTTTGCATAGGCGCGCAGCCGTTCGATACGCAGGTCGACATTGGCCTGATCGTGCGGGAAGCGTTCGCCGCCGATCTGCCGCGGCCCCGGGAAGCGGAACTTCTCGGCGATCGTCGATCCCAGCTTGCCCGCGCGATGCTCGCCCGCGAGCGCCGCATTCGCACGGCTGACGACGAGATAGCGGTCGAACTGGTCGTCGAGCCGGAAATCCTGGCATTTCTCGAGTGCGGGTTCGATAGCGCCCTCGCCATAGCCAATCCGCTCGGTGATCAGGATGCCGCACAGCGCCTCGCTGTTGAAATCGGCAAAGAAGGCGGTCGGGATCGGCACCGGCAGCGGGGTCTGGATCGACAGCAGATAAAAGCGCACCTCGGCCTGCATGGGCCAGGTGAATATCTCGCGCTGCGGATGCCCCTCGTCGAGCGGAAATTTGACGAACAGCTGCCGCGCGAGCCCATCGCCGCGCGCATATTCGACATCGAGCAGCAATTTGCGCCCCATGCCGCCGCCGACGAATTCGTCGGCGCGCGTGATCGCGGTCACCCGGTCGTCGGCCGGCAGCGTGCCCACCGAATGAAAGGCGCGCGTCAGAAAGTCGGCGCCAACCTTGCGAAAGGATTCGATCGTCGTCGGAAACTCGGTGCCGGTTTCCTCGCCCGTTACCACTTCAGGAAGCACGATATTTCCTCCATTCGGACCCGCGGGACCGGATATCCGGCGCAGCCGGGATCAATGTTCGATGATGGCGACAACCTCGCCGACGGGATAGACCTCGCCGACGACGCCGAGGCGCTGGACCTTCCCCGAAACAGGGGCTTCGACGTCCTGCGCGGTCTTCTCGCTTTCGAGCGTGTAGAGGATCGCGCCCTCCGCGATGTCGGCGCCATCGTCGACATGCCATTCGACCAGCGTGCCTTCGGACATGCCGGCGCCGAGGCCGGGAATGCAGATTTCGGTTTTCATAGTCGCTCCCGATGATGATGTCATGAAAGGCCCGGTGCGGCCGCCCCGGCAGGGACTGCCACCGGTTCGGAACGCGCTGCTGCCGGCCGCAGCGCGGTGCAGCCGTTGCGGATAACCGCGACGTCGCGCTCGACCGCCACCGCCCTGAAATCGACGCTGTCGCCATCAACCCACAGGTCGACGCGCAGCGTTTCGCCGGGAAACAGCGGCGCCGTGAAACGCGCGCGGTGGCTGAAGATGCGGCTGCTATCGCCGCCCACGACATGCTGCAAAATCGCGCGGCAGGTCATGCCGAAGGTGCAGAGCCCGTGCATGATCGGCCCCGGGAACCCGACGCGCATCGCGACTGCCGGGTCGGCGTGGAGCGGGTTGCCGTCGCCGTTCAGCCGATAGAGCAGCGCCTGGTCGCGCCGCGTCGGCATCGACACGCTGATGTCGGGCGCGCGCGCCGGCTCGTCGGCCTGCTGTACACGTTCGGCGCGTGGTCCGCCGAAGCCCCCGTCGCCGCGCGCGAAGATCGTGTTGACCAGCGCCGCGACATCGGCGCCGCCCTCATCGGTCCAGCGTGTCTCGGTCACGACGACCGCGCCGCGCCCTTCGCCCTTGTCTTCGACGCTGATCGTGCGCGTGCTGGTGAACAGCGTGTCGGCGGGCCGCAGCGGGCGATAGATAAGAATCTCCTGCTCGCCGTGGACGACCTTCGGAAAATCGAAGCTGCTCTTCCGCAGCCCCGGGCCGGCGGCCAGCGGCGGCATGATGCTGCCGCCGAGCACCGTCACCGCCGTGGGCACGAGTTGCAGCCCCGGTTCGTACACGAAGGGCAATCCGCCCGCGTCCTCGCCCATTCCGATGCTCAGCGCGTAGAGGATCGCGTCCTTCGTCGTGTAGGAGAAGGAGCGCCGTTCGCTCGCTTCGCTCAATATGTCGGGGTAGTGGATCGGCACCTATTTTCCTTTGAAGCGGATGCGCCACCCGGCAGCCCGCTCCCCGCCAAAGGCCGGGGAAGCAGGTCCGCCGGGCCGCGCGCTTACCCCATGATCCGCTTGATCGCGGTGGTGACCTCGTCCTCGCTGTAGAGGAACGCCTGCTCGAGCGGCGGGCTGAACGGCACCGGGGAATATTTCGACCCGATCCGCTGCACCGGCGCCTTCAGGTCGCTGAACAGCTCTTCGTGGATGCGCGAGGAGATTTCGGCCCCGGTCCCGAAGGACTTGATCGCTTCGTGGACGATCACCGCGCGCCCGGTCTTGGCGACCGAGTTGAGCACGGTTTCCTCGTCGAACGGCGCGATCGTGCGCAGGTCGATGACCTCGACGTTGATGCCTTCGCCCGCCAGCCTCTCGGCCATTTCGTCCATCAGCCGCACCGGGCGGCCATAGGTGATGACCGAGACGTCGGAGCCTTCGCGGCGGACGCGCGCCTTGCCGAGCGGAACCTTGAAACCGGGCGCGGGCGCCTCGCCCTGCTGCGAGTACATCATGATGTCCTCGATGAACAAGGTCGGGTCATCGTCTTCGATCGCCGACAGCAACAGCCCCTTGGCCTCGGCGGGATTGGACGCCGACACCACTTTCATGCCCGGAACATGCGCGAACCAGGCTTCGAGCATGTCGCTGTGCTGGCCGCCAAACCCGACCCCCGCGCCCGTCGTGCAGCGCACCGTCAGCGGAACCCAGGTCTTGCCGCCCGACATGAAGCGGAGCTTCGCCGCATGGTTGACGAGCTGGTCCATGCACACGGTCAGGAAGTTCATGAACATGATCTCGGCGACGGGACGATAGCCCGCGATCGCGGCGCCGACCGCCGCGCCCATGATCGCCTGTTCGGCGATCGGCGTCGTGCGGACGCGTCCGGTGCCATATTTGGTCGACAGCCCCTTGGTCGCCTTGAAGACGCCGCCGCCCTGTGCGTCGGCAATGTCCTCACCGAGGATCATGACCTTGGGATCGGCCGCCATCGCCTCGTCGAGTGCCTGGTTGATCGCCTGCGCGAAGCTGATCTTGTCGGTGTTGCTCACGCGCGGATCTCCTCTTTCAGCACGTCGATCCTCAATTCCTCGAGGCCCGGATATTCGCTGGACAGCGCATGTTCGACCGCCGCGTCGAGCTCGGCATCGATCGCCGCCTCGATCGCCGCGATCTCTTCCTCGCTCACCCCGCGATCGAGCAGCAGCGTGCGAAACGCCGGGATCGGGTCATTGGCCTTCGCTTCATCCTGCAGCTCCTTCGGAACATAGGAAAAATCGGCGCCGAAGGTGTGCCCGAGCATGCGATAGGTCATCGCCTCGATCAGCGTCGGCCCCTCGCCGGCGCGGGCGCGGTCGACTGCGGCCTTGGCGGCGTTATACATTTCAATGGGGTTGTTCCCGTCGACCTTCACCGCCTCCATGCTGTAGCCCGGCGCGCGGTCGATGATCTGTTTCGCCGACGTGCTGGCGGCATAGGCGGTGTGTTCGCCGTAACGATTGTTCTGGCACAGGAAGATCACCGGCAGCTTCCACAGCGAGGCGAGGTTCAGCGCCTCGTGGAACGCGCCGATGTTGGTCGCACCATCGCCGAAGCAGACCACCGTCACGCGGCCATCGCCCGATTCCTGAGAAGCGAGTGCCAGTCCGTTCGCGATCGGCAGGCCGGCGCCGACGATGCCCGTCGTGACCATCACACCCGTGGCGGGATCGGTGATGTGCATCGGGCCGCCCTTGCCCTTGCAGGTACCGGTCACCTTGCCGGTGAATTCGGCCCACAAATCCTTGAGCGGAATGCCCTTGGCGACCTGATCGTGCACGCCGCGATAGGTGGTCACCAGATAATCGTCGATGTTGAGCGCGCTCATCATCGACGCCGAGAGCACTTCCTGGCCGCGCACCGGATAATAGACGAGCCGCAGCTTGCCGCTCATCAGCATCTGCCGAAACCGTTCGTCGGTCTTGTAGACCCGCATCGACCGGCGGAAAATCTCGATCAGAGTCGCACCGTCGATATCATTGGCCTGGTCCAGTTGCTGGGCCATCCGTTCATCCTCCCTCGTCTTTCGGGTCCCCGCGCACGGCGGCGATACCCGGAATCATCTTTTTGACAATCTATCATGCGTTATAGAAATGGCGAAGGCAAGAGACCATCCGGCGCTTGATCGCGACCGTCATCCGATCGTCCTGTCCGAGGGCCAATAGGGCGCGCGAAGCTGGCGCTTGTTGACCTTGCCCGCCGGATTGCGCCCGACGTCGTTCACGAAATCGATCGTCCGCGGACATTTATAGGCGGCGAGCTGGCCGCGCAGCCACGCAAGCAGCGCCTCGGCTTGGGGGGGCGTCACCGGGTCGCGCGGAATGACCAGCGCCTTCGCCTCTTCGCCAAGGTCGGCGTTGGGCACGCCGATGACG
>NZ_LMGF01000001.1:490279-530268 GCF_001427085.1 Sphingopyxis sp. Root1497 | reverse complement strand
CCCCGCCGCTGACGATCATGTCCGACACGCGGTCGGTGATGTAGAGGAAACCCTCCTCGTCATAATAGCCGACGTCGCCGAGCGTGAAGACCCCGGGTTCGCGGTGCGCCGCACGGGTCTTTTCGGGATCGCCGCGATAGACGATCCCGCGCCCGCGCGTGTCGCGAAAGAAGATCTGACCCGGCACATTGGGACCGAGCCGCTCGCCCTCCTCGCTGTAGATCTCGAGCTCGAAGGGTGCGATCGTCTTGCCGACCGATCCCGGATGCGCCAGCCACTCGTCCGAATAGATAAGGTTGGTCGTCCCGCTTTCGGTGCCGCCATAGGCCTCGACGAGGACGGGGCCGAACCAGTCGATCATCGCGCGCTTGACCTCGGGCGGGCACGCCGCGCCAGTGTGCGTCACCACCTTGAGCGAGCCGACATCGAAGCGCGCGCGCACCGAATCGGGCAGCGAAAGCAGGCGTTTGAAATGCGTCGGCACCATCAGCGTCGTGACGATGCGATATCGCTCGATGAGTTCGAGCGCCCGCTCGGGGTCGAATTTGGTCATCACGACGAGCGGGTGGCCGGCGCCGAGGATGCGGACCGAGGTCAGCGAGGCGTTGAAGTAGAGTGGACCGAGGCACAGGTGCGTCCCTTCGGGGCGTTCGGCGGTCCACTCGCGCAGCATCGCGAAGAAGCCGGCGACCGTGTCGGCCTGCGGCAGCGTCGTGTCGACCGCATCGATCGCCTTGGGGAAGCCCGTCGTCCCCGAGGTGAACTGCAGATAACGGCGCGGCGGCATGTCGTCGGGCGCCGGCGCGTCGGACTGGGCCGCGAGCCACGCCTCCCACGCGGTCGCCCCGGCCTTCGCATCGCACCGCCAGCCGATCAGTTCGACGCCGCCGACAGCGCACGCCACCTCACCGCCGAGGTCCACCGTTTCGGGACCGACGAACAGGATTTCGGCCGCCGATTCGCGGAGGACATAGGCCAGTTCGTCGGCCTTGAGGTTCGGGTTCACCGGCACCGCCGAAACGCCGGCGTGCAGGCAGGCCAGATAGGCAACCACCGCTTCGCTCGAATTGGCCGCGAAGACCGCGACGCGGCGCTCGGGTCCCAGCGGGTGCGCAAGCAGGCCGTTCACCACCCGGTTCAGCATCGCGTCGAGCTCGGTCCAGCTCAGCGAAATCCGGTCGTCGGCGAGTGCCAGACCGTCTCCAGCGATTGCGACCATCCGATGCGACGCGAGCGCCATAGTCTCTCCTCTCCTTCGCGGTCCGCCGCCACGGCCGACCGCCGCCCGGTTTCGTTGAACCGGGAATCACATGGCCGGTCGCTATCATCGCGCCGGGCCAAAGTGAATAGTATTATATGTTATAAAATTATTGCGACGCGCCTTTGGTTCAGGGCAAGACGTAACCACCGTCGACCAGCAGCTCGGCGCCGGTCGCGAACCCAGCCTCGTCGCTCGCAAGGAAAAGCACCGCATTCGCGATTTCCCGCGGCAGGCCCAGCCGCCCGATCGGATGCCGTGCAATGGCCGCGGCGCGCATCGCATCGGCATCGGGCGCCTGCCGGATCAGTTCGGCGACGAGGGGCGTTTCGACATAGCCCGGGTGGACCGAATTGACGCGAACGCCGAGCGGTGCCCATTCGAGCGCCGCGACCTTGGTGAGCTGCGCAACCCCCGCCTTGGACGCGCAATAGGCTGCACCGCGGATCACCGCCGCCTTGCTGGCGACCGAACTGATGTTGACGATGGCGCCGCCGCCGTTGGCGACGATCGCCGCGCCGCCATAGCGCAGCCCGAGAAATACCCCGTCGAGGTTGATCGCAAGGATGCGCCGCCAGTTCGCAAAATCATGCTGCAACAGCTCCTGGCCGCCAACCGCGACCCCGGCGCAATTGACCAGGATGTCGAGCCCGCCAAAGCCGCCGAGCGTGTCGTGGACGACGCGCTGCCAATCGGCCTCGCTGGTCACGTCGAGCCGTTCGAAGACCGCTTGCACCCCGCCTTCGCCCAGCTTCGCCGCCAGCGCTTCGCCCGCCTCGACATCGATGTCGGCGACGACGACGCGCGCGCCCTCTTCGCCCAGCCGTTCGGCGATCGCCGCCCCGATGCCCGACGCCGCGCCGGTGACGATCGCAACCTTGCCCGCAACCCTGCCATTGCTGCCCATATCTCTCTCCCTCGATGCCGCGCCCTCTTCGCCGCTGGCGCGCTCCGCCGGAGCGCGCCAGCCGGGACGCGTGCGATTTTGCCCGGACCATCGGGACCGGTTCGAGAAATATTAGCGCACGCTATATTATTATACCAGAGGCTTGTTCACCGTTCGGCGACTCCGGACGATCGCAAGGCTCAACGCTCGCTCGCCGCCTTTTTCGCAGGGGACCGGCGGGTGGTGGTCGCGGTTTTCGCCGCACCGCGCTTCCCGGCTTTCGTCGCAGCCGTGTCGCCGCCAGCCGCCTTGTCGGCCGTCGCGCCCGCCGCCTCGGCGACACCCTGTCCCTGCTGCTTGGCCTTGTGGGTCTGGAGGAAGGCGGCGCGCAATTCGCCAGGCTCGACCTCGGCCATCTTGCGGAAGGTCATCCAGCTCGGTCGGCTGTTCCGGAGGTCGTGCAGCCACTGCTCGGCCTCGGCCTTGTGCCTGCCGCGCGTCGAGGCCGCGACGATCATCAAAAAGCCCTCGCAAACCCGTTCGACGAGCAGTTGATCCTCGATATCGCCGATGCACCAGTCGGTCAGCGTCGCATAGGTGTTCGTCGTCAGATAGGCGGTGATATGCTCGGGCGTGACCTTGGCCTGGAGCCCCTTTTCCTCGTCGAGCATCTCGACGAAGGGCTTATACGCATTGGTCGACATCAGCCGTACCGCGTTGCGCAGCGCGCGGTCGGATTGCGCCGAATTATAGACCGACATGATCGCGGTCGTATAGGATCGCAGCTGCGTGTTGCGCGAATGGACCTTGATCATCCGCTCGATCTGCCCCTCGAGCGTCTTGCGCGGGAACTTGTAATAGACGGAATTGTTGAATTCCTGGGTATATTGCGTGACCGCCAGCGTGATCACATGATCCTTGCTGCCAAACGCATTATACAGCGTCTTCTGCGCGATACCCGCGCGCGCGCACAGTTCGCGAACGCTGAGTTCCGCGACGCCCGACTGGGCGATCATCTTGCGCGCAACGCGCAGTATCCGCTCGCGCCGCTCCATGATGCTGTCGCTCTTATATTTGGTCGGGCGCCCGGCGACGGATTCTTCCATAATCTCTCTCCTGCCGGGACCGTCCCGCCAATCTTACACATCGTGCGGCCACGGCCCGTTGCTGCCGATCACCCCTGACATTTCGCACGGTTCGCCAGTGCGTTTCAATCATGTTTCGCGCGCGCCATCTTGTCATGCCGCGCAACATTATATAGCGCATTGCAATATTATATATGGACGGGAGACCAAGATGCTGGACCACAAGCCCTGGAGCCAATCGATCGAAGCCGATCCGCTGCTGCTTGAAGAGGTCCGGAAACAGGGCATCCTGGATGACAGCTATATCGTCCAGCCGCTCGACGTCATCCGCCGCACCATGGCGCGAAGGATGACCGAGTCCTTTGGCGAAGTGCCCCATTTCTCCCTGAAATCGAAGATCGAGGTCGACCGGCTGCAGGCGGTGCGCGCGGCGATCAACGCCGGCCGCACCGACGACCGGATCTCGTTCAACGACCTGATCATCAAGGCCGCGGCGATCGCCATCGCCCGCTACCCCGCGATCAACGCCAGCTATCATCCGAAGGGCATATTGCTCCACGCAAACGCCGACATCGCGGTTGCGGTCGCGATCGAAGGCGGGCTGATCACCCCGATCATCCGCGCGGCGGAGGAAAAATCGGTCGCCGACATCTCGGCCGAAATGAAGGACATGGCGGCCCGCGCGCGCCGCAAGCGGCTGTTGCCCGAGGAATATTCGGGCGGCACGATGACCATTTCCAACCTCGGCATGTTCGGCGTCACCGAATTCACCTCGATCATCAATCCGCCGCAGGCGTGCATCCTGTCGGTCGGCGCCGCCTTCGAGGAGTATCGCGTGGTGGACGGCGCGCCCTATGTCGCGACGGTGATCGCGCCCACGCTCACCTGCGATCATCGCGTCGTCGACGGCGCGACCGGCGCGCGCTGGCTCCAGCAACTGCGCGAGGTGATCGAAGCGCCCGAGGAATGGGCGACGGCCTAGCTCTTCGCTTCCAGATAGCGGAGCAGCGCATCGCGCATCAACGCATAGGGGTCGGTCAGCACTTCGGCCGGGCGGGCGACGAACGCGTCGCGCAGATATTGCGAATGGAGGTCGGGGAACAGCGCGGTTTCGCCGCTCGCCCAGCCGTCGAGGATGTTCGCCGCGATCTCCTGCGGCGAGGTTTTCGCGAAGTCGGTACTGCGCATCATGTCGGTGTCCATCAGCCCCGGATAGGCGAGCGAGACCGCGACATTGGGCATCGCCCCGCGCACCGCATGGCCCAGCATCGTGCCGGCGGCCTTGCTGGCGCTGTACAGCTCGGCGCCATGCGCAGGAACGAGCGCGGCGAGCGACAGTATCGAAATGAAGCCGCCGCCGCGCGCTTCGAGTTGCGGACCGAAGGCATAGACTAGCCGCAGCGGCCCGAAGAAGTTGGTCTCCATCGTCGCGCGCGCGCCGTCGAGCGTCGTTTCGAGCAGCGGCACCATATGCGTCACGCCCGCATTGCTGATCACAATGTCGATGTCGCCGAGCTTCGCAGCGACGGCGACCTGCGCGTCGTCCGTCACGTCGAGCGCGACCGGAACCGCGCGGCCGCCAAAAGGATCGAGCGCCGATCCGAAGCGCGCGACGTCGCGCGCGCCGCAATAGATTTTGGCCGCCCCCCGCGCGAAGGCTGCCTCGACCAGTGCCGCCCCCAATCCGCGGTTGGCGCCGGTGATCAGCAGCGTCTTGCCCTCGAAACTCCGGTCATCGCTCATCTGGCATCCCTTTCTTCTGTGGCTGGACAGGACGGCCCCAGCGCCGCCCAGGCGAGTTGTTCGGCAAGCGTCCTGCCCTCGCCGCCGCGATCGCGGTCGTGCCACCCGGGAACGGCGGCGGCGGGGACCTGATAGGTCAGGCAGGTTCCGACCACGTCGTCGGCCTTGTGCGTGTCGAGGATGATCGTCGCGAGCCGGTTGATCTCCGCGTCGGACCAGGCGCACTCGGGCGCGACATCGCGATAGGCCGAACGGTTGAGGAAGGTGGCGCAGAAATTGCGCCAGCTTTCGCGCGTCGCGGTATGGACGAGCAGCCAGCCGTCGCGCGCGCGCCAGAGCGACAGCGGCGGACACAGCGGCAGGTCGTCGGGCGCGTGGTCCGCGTGGTCGCGGACCCGCCGCACGGACGGCGACGGCGCGGCCTCGGCCCCCGACAGCAGCGCGAGCAGGTCCGCAGCGGCATCGCCCGGCGTCAAGGCCGCCGACAGATCGACCACCCAGTCGAAGGCCGCGCCGCCCGCCGCGATGGCGCCCGCGGGCAAGGCGGGCACCGCGGCGCCGGGCCAGAATTTCATCATGGCGCGCAGCGGCGGACCGCCCGGAGCGTCGCTCGCCAAGGCCGTTGCCCCGCCCTAGGCCTCGGGCGCCAGCGCGCGCGACCAGGCGCCTGCGAAATCGCCCGACAGCGCCCCCTCCGCAGCCGCGCGCCCCGGCGCAAACGCCGCCAGCATCTCGTCGAGCCGCTGATCGAGCGCGTCGGACGAGGGCTCCGCGGCATCAGGCGCGGCGCACAGGACCAGTTCGACCTCGGTCGTCTGCTCGTCGCGCGGCCAGGCGGCCATCATGCTCAGTTCGCCCCCGGCTTCGACGAAGCAGACATTCGGGAAATGCGCCTGCGCGCCTGCGACGCGCGCGCCCAGATGCGCGACAACGCGTTTCCAGTTGGCATCGACCACGCGCGTCCGGCGTCCGGCCAGCCGGTAGTGCGTGCGCGCTTCGATCCACGGGTGCAGGGCTCCGAGCGCGCCTTCTAGGTCGGGCGCCTCGCCGCTCTGGTCGATCCATAGCCAGCCGCCGAGCTCGGCGAGCCGCAGCGGCACCAGCGAATGCGCGCAGCGATCGATATTGCCGAAGTCGCGCTCGTCGGGGATCGCCATCAGCTTGCCGAAGGTGTCGTAGGTCCAGCTATGATATTGGCAGCGAAAGGCGCGCGCGCGTCCGGTCGGAGTCCGCACCACGGGCGCACCGCGGTGCCGGCAGCTGTTGTAATAGCCCCTGATCCGCTGGTCGACAGACCGCACCATGACCGTCGGGATGCGGGTGCGGTCCCAAGTGAAGTAGCCGCCGACTTCGGCCAGTTCCTCGGCGCGGCCGACGGGCATCCAGAATCGGGCAAAAATCTGCTTGAGTTCGCGTTCGTAAAGGTCGGCCCCGCCTTCGAAATTCCCGGAAAGAGCTGCGTCTTCCAGGGGCGCGGCAGGCAGCGTCAACGACAATGATCATCTCCCGAACGACAGCGACGGCTGCTCTTTTCGCACCAGCCGTATCGCATTCTCCGAACAAACTCTAGCACGCATTCCCCTTTTCATATAGTGATCGCGAAAACATGGCGCACCGGACGCGATTTCGGCGGCGCAGAACAGCAGGGCGAGGAGCAGAGACGATGGATCAGGCGCTCATGGACCGGATCAAGGGCAATATCCTGGCCGAGTTCGACCGCGAAGGACTGCCCGAAGGCTTCCCCGAGCTGCCCGTGATTCCGGCGGGGCGCTACACCGAACAGCTCTTCTTCGACCTCGAGCAGGAGCATATGTGGGCGCGAACCTGGCTCTATGCGGGCCGCGCCGAGCAACTGCCGCGCCCGGCAAGCTATCAGCTCTGGGACTATAGCGGGCCGTCGATCGTCCTCGTCCGCGACACCGCGGGGCGAATCCGCGCCTTCCTCAACCAGAGTCCCAACGACGCGCCGCTGGTGCCGCTGACCGATCCGGGGGCGCACCAGCATGAAATGTCCTTCGACGCGCCGGGGCGGATGTTCATGCAGGTCGAATTCCCCGACTTCGACCTGCCCGGCGGTGTCCTGCAATGCCAACGCAAGGGCTGGACCTACGACCTCGACGGACGGCTCGTCGCGGTGCCCACCGGCCAGACGCTCGAAAGCGTGCCGCACGCGCAGCGCCAGCTCACCGAATATCGCTGCGACGTCTGGGACGGCTTCGTCTTCGTCAATCGCGATCCCGACGCGATCCCGCTGCCCGAATGGCTGGGTCCGGTCGTGCCGCAGATGGCGCAATATGAGGGCGCGAAACTCCGGATGTTCTCGCGCGCCACCGTGCTGCTGCGGACCAACTGGAAGGTCGCGACCGAAGCGTTTCAGGAGGTCTATCACTTCAAGCACATCCATCATCACGACGGCGTCGTCTCGCTCGACCAGCGCGGCGTGACCCACGCGATGTTCCCGCACGGCCATTCGCGCATGGTCACCCCCTTTGCCAAGCGGCAGCAGGAAATGATGGGCATGGCGGGCCCGACCGACTGGGAAACTGCGGCGGACAGCGCGCGCGAATCGCTGATCGGCACCGGTACGCCGCTGATCACGACGGTGCAGTCGATCGTCAACGGCGCGGTCCTGACCTACAGCCTCTTCCCCAATCTCACGACGCCGACCTCGGCACGCGGACTCCCGATCCTCGCCGCCTGGCCGGTCGATCCCGCGCATACCTTCTTCGAATGGACCTCGTTCGTGCCCGACTGGGGCGAGGACACCCCCGCGATCGACCAGATGCGGCAGACGGTGCTGCAGACGCCGATGACGATCATGGAAGAGGATGTCCGCAACATGGAGCCGATGTTCCTGTCGCTCTCTTCGCCCGGGCTGCCGGGCCTGCGCATCGGCTACAACGAACGCCGCCTCTATAATTCGGCCGAAGTACTCGACCGGATCATCGGCATTGAGCGCATCCCCGAACGGCTGCGCGTCCGACAATTGCTCGACGGTTTCGTGGAGGCGGACTGATGACGCTCGGGCGCATGGCGGTGCTACAACCCTTCGGATTCCTGGCGATCGAGGAGGTCGAGGTTCCAGCGCCGACGGGGCACCAGGTCGCGATCGAGATGTTCGCTGCGGCGATCGCGCCCGCCGACGTCGCGCTGCTCGCGCGGTCCGACGAGCCCGGCTGGCAGCCGCTGGTGCCGGGGCTCGAGGGCGCCGGGGTCGTCACCGCGATCGGCGAGGCGGTGACGCGGGTGAAAGTCGGCGATCAGGTCGTCATCGGGACAGCATCCGATGACAGCGCGGCAGAGGCCGGACGCCCGGTCTCGACCTGGACAACCAACGCGCTGGTCGACGAAAAATATGTCGCGGCCTTTCCGCGCGACATCGTCACCGACCGCGACAGCCTTGGCCTGCTCGGCGCGACGGCGCTCGTCGCCGCCACGCTCGCGGCGCAGGCCGTCAAATCCGGAGCCGGTGAACCCATCGTCGTCGCCGGAGGCGGCGGGCTGGCGCTCGCGACGATCGCCGCGCTGCGCGCCGCCGGGGTCACGACCGTGATCGCGCTGGCTCCCGGCCACGCCCATGCCGCCGCCGCCGCCGCGGGCGCGGATTCATGCCTCGCCGCAGGCGCCAACCTCGGCGCGGCCGGCGCGCGGCGCGGCCTCGACTGCCGCGAAGAGATTTCGCCTGACCCCGGCGCGCTCGACCCCGCGATCACCTGGACCGATGCACACGCCCAACCGCTCGATCGCGACCGCGCGATCGCCGCGCTGACCGAGTGGATGGCGTCCGGGCGCTTCAGCCCCGGAGTCGCGATCGGCAAGCGCTACACCATCGAGCAGATCAACGAGGCGGTGATGGAGATGGAGGGCGGGCGCATCGCGGGCGGCGGGCTGGTGGTAGTGGAGCCGCTGAAATAACCGCGCCGGGGTGCATGTGTTTCCACTTGCCTCGACGGATCAAATGATATTAGCACGCGATATAGAAATATCCGAAGTGGAAGACTGGGCCGCAACTGACGGACCGCACCCTTCCTGACAACAACGGCGCGTTCGGGAGAGATACATGGACATTCGGGGAAAGCGCGCATTGGTCACCGGGGCGAGCGGCGGCATCGGGCGCGCCTGCGCGCTGATGCTCGCCCGCAATGGCGCGCGCACGATCGTCCTCGCCGACATCGACGCAAAGGGCCTTGCCGCCGTCGCCGCCGAGGTCGCCAGCCTTGGCGCCGAAGCGCTGACCGAGACGGTCGACCTGTCGGATTCCGCCGCGGCGATCGCGATGTACGCACGCGCCGAGGAGCAGTCGGGCGGCCTCGACATCATCCACAACAATGCCGGCATCATGGGCGGGCCGCCCGATTTTCCCGACGATAATATCGACCGCATGATCGCGGCGATGCAGATCAACCTGATCGCGATGATGATCGGCACGAAGATGGGCGTCGGCTTCCTGCGCGCCCGGTCCGTCCCAGGGGTGATTATCAACACCGCCTCGACCGCGGCGCTCGGCCCGCTTCCCAAGGACCCCGCCTATGCCGCGTCCAAGCGGGGTATTCTCGCCTATTCGGAATCGTGCAAGCCGCTGCACGCCGAGTTCGGGATTCGCGTGATCCCGCTCTGCCCCGCCGTAACCGACACGCCGATCGTCGCCAAGGACGCCGACTGGCTCCAGCCGATCCTCGAATCAATCCGCCTGCTGCAGCCCGAGGAAATCGCTGAAGAAGTGCGGCGGATCATCGAGGACGACAGCGTTTCGGGCGAGGCCGTCGTGGTCCACAACGAGCCGCTGGCGCAATGAAGCGACCGCGGGCGCGGGCGGACCTGACCGCCACCCGGCCCGCACAGTCACGAAGCAGAAACAACGGATCATACATGGCCACAATCACCTATATCGAACCCGACGGCTCCGAACGTATCGTCGACGTCAAAGCCGGCCTTTCGCTGATGGAGGGCGCGATCAACAATGGCGTCAACGGCATCGAGGCCGATTGCGGCGGCGTGTGCGCCTGCGCCACCTGCCACATCTATGTGGACGCCGACTGGATAGAGGCGGCGGGGTCCCGCACCGACATTGAGGAAGCGATGCTCGACCTCGCGAACGAGGTTCGCGAGAACAGCCGTTTGTCATGCCAGGTCAAGGTGACCGACCGCATGGACGGGCTGGTCCTGTCGATCCCCGAAGAGCAGCGCTAGCCGGCTGTGGAGAGGGTTGGCCACCCGCCCACGCCCTCCCTCCGCCTCCCTCGCCCGCACGGCCTTCGCGACCGCATGTTTCGCACGAAATACATATCGTTATAATTTCTCAATAATCCCGGTTTTCGTGGATTTATTGCATAATTTCCCGAGATTCCGCTCTTGACAATCGATCCAACCATCTATTTGTATAACACGTCCTCCATTTAGGAGGCGATGCACGCAAGATGCACTGGGAGAGGGAGGATCAATTCATGACGAATCCGTCAAATCTGTCTGGCGCCATGGACAGGGCGTCGAAATGGAAGCTTGGCTGGGGCGCTTCGCTGCTCGCCATCGCAACGCTCTGTCCCGTCGCCGCGCAGGCGCAGGATAGCGAGCCGAAGCCCGCGCCCGCCCAGCGCAGTGCCGCAGGCGACGACGAGATCATCGTCACCGCGCGCCGGACGCAGGAACGGCTAATCGACGTCCCCGTCGCGGCCGCCACGCTGTCGAGCGAGGCGCTGCAGCGCTATGCGACCAGCGACCTTTCCGAAATCGCCAATCAGGTGGTCGGCGTCCAGCTGACCCGCACCCCCTCGTCATCGAGCGGCGGCAGCTTTTCGATCCGCGGCGTCGGCAACCTCGCCAACGACCTCGGCAACGAACAGCCCGTCGCAATGAACTTCGACGGCGTCCAGCTCACGCGCGGCCGCGTCGTCACCATGGCGCAGTTCGACCTCGAACGGATCGAAGTACTGAAGGGGCCGCAAGCGCTGTTCTTCGGCCGCAACAGCCCGGCGGGGGTCGTGTCGATTCTCAGTGCGACGCCCAAGCTGGGCGGCGAGATCGAGGGTTATGCAACCGCGCAATATCAGTTCAAGACCAATACGCCGTCGATCGAAGGCGCGCTCACGCTGCCCGTCGGCGACAATTTCGCGGTGCGCGTCGCAGGGCGCGTCAGCCGGATGCAGGACGGCTATCTGCGCTATGTCGGCGAACCGATCGCCGATCCGTTCCCCGCCGAAGCAGGCCTGATCCTGCCGGGGTCGGGATATGAATGGGGACCCGGCACCAAGTCGAGCGCGGTGCGCGGAACCGCGCTGTGGAAGCCCTCCGATAATTTCACCGTCACGCTGCGGTCGCTCTATTCGACCGAACGCAACCGTGGCGGATCGGGCACGCGCGAGGTCGTCCACTGCGGCGGCACGGCGCCGACCTCCTATGGCATCCGCGATCCGTTCGGAGACTGCGTCGCCAACAATGTGACGTCGAACGGATTGCCGCCACTGCAGGTGACGCGCAACCTCTACAACGGCCCCGAGGACGGAAAGCCGTTCAGCAAGACGCGCGTGTCGCTGTCGTCGCTGACGCTCGACCTCGCGGTCGGCGCGATCGACCTCACCTCGGTGACCGGCTATTATGACTATAAGAACAGCGCGTTCGACAATTTCGATTATACGGTCTTTGGCCAGGCGACGAACACGCAGCGCGACAAGGGCTGGCAGTTCTCGCAGGAATTCCGTGCGGTCTCCAACTATGACGGACCGATCAACTTCTCGGCGGGTCTCTTTTACCAGAACGAACGGCGGCAATATGTCGCAGGCACCAAGATCGCGGCGCTGGGCCCGTTCACCGGCCCCGGCGAGTTCAACGGCATCTACGACACGCTGATCTCGACCGGCCAGAGCCGCGGCAAGACCTATTCGGCCTTTGCCCAGCTTCGCTGGTCGATCCTCGACAATCTCGAGCTTGCCGGCGGCGCCCGCTGGACGCGCGAAGAAAAGTCGACGAATATCGGCAACATCTTCAACCGCCTGCCGTCCTTCTCGCCCGTCGGCTTCCGCTACAAGCCCGAGTTCGAGGGCGAGAATGTGTCGCCCGAAGCGACGCTGACCTGGAAGGTGACCCCCGACGTCACCATCTATGGCGCCTACAAGACCGGCTATCTGTCAGGCGGCGCATCGAACCCGTCGACCGTCGCCAATTATTCGACGCTCCCCGACCCGAACCGTCCGTTCCTGTTCGACGAGGAAACCGTCGAGGGCGGCGAAGTCGGGATCAAGGCGTCGCTGCTCGGCGGAAAGCTCACCGGCGACCTCACGGCCTATCGCTACAATTATGACGGGCTGCAGGTGCAGACCTTCGATGCGACAACGACGTCCTTCTTCACCCAGAATGCCGGCGGGTCGCGCAACCAGGGAATCGAGGGCCAGATCCGCTTCCGCGCGTCGCAGGACCTGACGCTGCGTCTCGCGGCCTCCTATGCCGACCTCAAGTTCACCGATTTCGACGGCGCGCAATGCTATGCCGGACAGACGGTGCTTCCGGTCGCGGCGCCCGGAACGACGAAGACCCCCGGCGCCTGCTATTCGACCGGGGTCGGCACCGGCAAGGCGCGCTACATGACGGGCCTGCGCTATGGCCCCGCGCCGTTCCAGGCGATCGTCGGGGTCAGCTATGAAACCCCGATCAGCAGCGACTGGGCGGTCGGTTTCACCGTAGACGGCTATATCTACAACAAGACCCCCGCTTGGCAGATTCCCTATTCGCCGGGTCAGGAATCGCACGAGATCGTCAATGCGTCGCTGCGCCTCAGCCGGCTCGACGACAGCTGGCAGTTCGCGCTGATCGCGACCAACCTGTTCGACAGCAATTGGCATCCGCCGGCGACGACCGACAAGCCGCTCGGCACCGCCGGCGACATCATGGCGGACTCGCCGGTCCCGCGGCTGGTGACGCTGCAAGCGACCTTCCGCTTCTGACAGAAACCCCGGGCAACTCTCTAGGGCAAACTCGGCGCCTCCTTCGGGAGGCGCCTTTTTCTTTGGCGGCGCGGCGGCGAGGCGCCGGCCGGCGCGGCCCGCGTATCGGCACACGCCCACCCCGCGCCCGGGCAAGGCTCCGGCCATTGTCGAAAGCTTAAGTGACTATTGCCCGAGCGACGGCGACACAGCCTGCGCCGGCACGCCTTTCTTCAGCATCAGCCGCGTTTCTCCGGTCGCCCCGCTGGCGAGCAGATCGAGCACCTCGATCGCCACGTCCTGCGGCGTGAGGCTGTCGGGCGCGTGCAGTTGCGGCGGGAACAGATCGCTCGTAAAGCCGCCGGGGCAGATGGCGTTGATGCGCACGGGCCCCGACGGATGCGCCGCGCCCAGGCTGCGCACCAGCCCGACCAACGCATGTTTGGTCAGCGAATAGATCGGGTCGAAGGGGATCGGCGCCAGACCGCCCATCGAACTGGTGATCGTGATCGCCCCGCCGCCGCGCCGCGCCATGCCGGGCAGCAGCGCCTGCAACCCGAACACCACGCCGTCGATATTGACGCGGCGCAGCGCCTCGTAGCGCCCGAGCGCGAAATCCTCGATCGGCGGCACCGACAGCGCCACGTCGAGCGGGCGGGTCATGATGCCGGCGTTCAGATGCGCAAAGCCGATCGGCCCCAGCTCGGCGGTCACCGCCGCGACCGCCGCCGTCCATTCGTCGGCGGAACCCACATCGACGTGCCAGAAGCGTCCACCCGTCGCGCGCGCGACGGCCAGGCCGTCGGCTTCGTTGACGTCGAAGATCGCGACGCGCGCACCGGCCTCGGCCGCGAGAGTCGCCGTCGCCGCGCCCAGCCCGGTCGCACCGCCGGAAACCAGCACGACCTGCCCCTCAAAAGCCGCCATTGCCGTTCCTCCCGTCCGCGATGACTCTCAGGCGGCCGCGATCAGCCCCAACCGCTGCGCCAGCCCGCGCGCCGCAGCGTCGGGGAAAAGTTCGTCGACCCCGCCCTTCGCCAACGCGTCGAGCACCGCCCCGGTCAGCACGCTTGGCGGATTGAGCTGCGTCTTGTCGGTGGTTTCGAGATGCATCCCGGTGTCGTAGCCGCCGGCATAGACCGCCATGACCGCGACCCCCTCTCCGGCGAAATCGACGCGCAGCCCTTGCGTCATCGAACGCGCCGCCGCCTTCGACGCATTATAGCTACCCACAAGCGGCATATAGGTGAGCGCGGCGATCGACAGGATGTTGACGATCGTGCCCTTCGACCGGATCAGCGCGGGTGCGAACGCGCGCGCCATCGCGAGCGGGCCGAAATAATTGACCTCCATCTCGTGCCGCGCCTGGTCGAGGTCGGGCGCGCTCAGGAAGCCGGCATAATGGAGAACGCCCGCATTGTTCACCAGCACGGTGACGTCGCCGGCCTGGCGCGCCGCCTGCTCGACCTGCTCGGGCCGGGTCGTATCGACGACCACGGGGTGAACGCGCGGGTCGATCGCGGCGACGGCCGCCGCCGCTTCCGCGTTCCGAACGCCGGCGTAAAGTTTCGGCACGCCCGCATCGAGAAATGCATCGACAAAGGCGCGTCCGATACCGCGCGACGAGCCGGTGACCAGTGGCCGGCATTGCTCGAAATTCATGCGTCTCTCCCGACATGCTCGGCTGCCGCGGACAGCGCGGCGACCGCGTGCCCCGCCAGCCCGGCCCGCATATTTGCGATGCCTTCCGACAAAAGTAGTGTATGATATATTTTTTTCGGGCGCGCAAGCCGTCCGCTGCGCAAAGCTGAAGCGGCAAGGCGCCGACCGGCGTCGCGTTTACCCGCGCATTGTACGTTCAATCTGCGATTTTTCCTGCATTTTTCCGAAAGCTGCTTCCGCGCCGCGGGTCGGGAAAGCGCCATGCGCCGCCTTGACAAGAATGAAGCGCGTGATAGTTTTGGCGGGCGCAAAGACGCGATGTGCGAAGGCGGAAACCTTCGACAAAGGGAGAGCGAGCATAATGAGCGAGGCGAGAACCTGTCAGGTCGACGGCGTCGTCGAAGTCGACATGAATTCGGAGGCGTTCGCCGAGAATTTCAAGGACATCTATACCCAGATGCACGCGAGCGGATGCCCCTATGCGCATTCCTCGGCCGGCGATTTCTACGCGATCGGCAAGCATCAGGACATCGTCAAAGCCTGCACCAATACCAAGCTGTGGAGCAGCAAGCTCGGCCCCGCGCTGCAATATCAGTCGCCCGAGACCCCCGGCGTCCTCGTCAGCGTCGACCCGCCCGAACATACGTTCGAGGCGCGGCTGGTCGGCAAGGCCTTTTCTAAGGTCTATTTCGAATCCTTTATCCCCGGCATCAAGGCGTTCCTCAACGAGCGCATCGACAGCTTCATCGCCAACGGCCGCTGCGACATTCACAAGGAAATTTCGGAGCCACTGCCGCTTTGGGTGATTTTCGCCATGTTCGGCAAGGCGATCGACGATGAGGGGATCGACGCCTATCGCGAGGGCTTCGTCGGCTCGATCGGCCAGATGCTGGCGCCCAATCCGGTGCGCCCGCCGTCGCGCAACGCCTTTGCCGACAGCTTCCTGTCGGACCATCTGGCCGATGTGAAGCGCAAGCTGGCGTCGGGCGAAGCGCAGGCGGACGACAATCTGCTCACCCGCTTCATCACCACCGAAATCGAAGGCCGCCGGCTCACCGACGACAAGATTCTCGCCTTCTGCAACTTCCTGCTCGCCGCGGGCAGCGGCACCACGACGATCCTGCTGTCGGGCCTGCTCTATCAGTTGCTGAGCTCGCCTGAGCAGTTCGCGAAGCTGAAGGCGAATCCCGATCTCGTCCCGCTCGCGATCGAGGAGTCGCTGCGCGTCGAATCACCGCTCCATGGGCTGTTCCGCACCAATAATGAGGAAGTCACCGTCGGACCGCTGACCATCCAGCCCGACACCAAGGTGATGATGATGTGGGCGGCCGCCAACCTCGACCCGACAGTGTTCCCCAACCCCGAAAAATTCGACCTCGACCGCGATCTCGCCGACGTCCGCAAGCATCTCGCCTTCGGCTATGGCATCCACATCTGCCGCGGCGCGCCGCTGTCGCGGATCGAGGCGCGGCTGTTCCTCGAAACCATCCTCGAACGGCTTCCAAATTTGCGCTTCGACGGCCCGATGAAGAAGGATCACCGCATCCCGATCTTCAACGGCATCGGCGAGCTGCCGGTCGCCTGGGACGTCTGACGCCGCACAAGGCAATCGGCGCTGCGCCCCCTGGCGCGGGCCATCCAATATCGATCGGGATGATATGATGAACGAAAAGGCGCGGATGGTTGTTCTGGCCCGGCGGCCGGGAGCGGATATTTCGGTCGACGATTTCGCGGTCGAGGAACGCCCGCTGCCCGAACCGGGCGAAGGCCAGGTGCGGGTGCGCAATCGCTACATCAGCGTCGACCCCTATATGCGCCTCGCGCTCAGCGACCGGAACGGGGTCAGCGCCGCCAAGCCGGTCGGCGAGGCGATGACCGGGGGCGCGGTCGGCATCGTCGAGGCGTCGCGTGTTCCCGCGCTGCCCGTCGGGACGATGGTGACCAGCCAGTTCGGCTGGCGCGACCGCTTCGTCGCCGATGCCGCCGCGGTCCAGCCGGTCGCGGCGGACGTCGGGCGCCCGAGTTGGTATCTCGGCCTGTTGGGGCTGACAGGGCTCACCGCCTATGCGGGGATCGAATATATATTGGAGCCCAAGGCCGGCGAGACCGTCTTCGTTTCTGGCGCCGCGGGCGCGGTCGGCTCGGTCGCGGCGCAGCTTGCCAAACGGCGCGGCTGCCGCGTAGTCGCCACCGCCGGCACCGACGAGAAGGTTGCCTGGCTCAAGGACGTGCTGCACCTTGATGCGGTGGCCAATTATGCCACCACCGACCTTACGGCGTTTCTGGCGAAGCAATGTCCCGCCGGAATCGACCATTATTTCGACAATGTCGGGGGCCCGACGCTCGATGCTGCGATCACCGCGATGAAGCCCAAGGGGCGCATCGTCGTGTGCGGCGCCATCTCGCAATACAACACCCCCAATTATTGCGCGGGTCCAGGCGAGTTCTTCAAAATCTCCGAAAAGGGGATCACGATCGTCGGGCTCAACGTCGGCATGTGGTTCGACCGCGGCAAGGAGGCCTTTGGCGATCTCGCGCGGCGCCTCGCGGCGGGCGAGCTAGTGTGGGAGGAAACGGTGGTCGACGGACTCGACAATGCCCCGCACGCCTTCGTGTCGCTCTTCGCGGGCCAGAACAGAGGGAAGATGATCGTCGCCATCGACCCGGCATCCTGATCGAACGGAGCGGAAAAGCCATGGCCCTCACGCATATTATGACGCCGATCCGCATCGGCACGGTCGAGATCAAGAACCGCGTCTTTCGCTCGGCGCACACCACCGCCATCGGCGGCGGCACGCTGAGCGACGACCTGGTCGCCTATCACGAGGCGCGCGCGCGCGGCGGGGTCGGCTTGAGCGTGATCGAGGCGATGTCGGTGCATCCTTCGTCGCTCGCGGCGCTCAACATGATCGACCCGTCGCTCGCCGAAAAATATCCGCGCATGATGGACCGGCTGCGCCCGCACGGCATGCGCGTGTTCCAGCAGTTGTTCCACGCCGGCCAGCATGGCCGCACGCTCGACGGATCGCCGCCTTGGGCGCCGTGCGACCAGCCGGGCGTGACCAGCGGCGTTGCCCCCGTGCCGATGACCAAGACGATGATCGACTCTATGGTCGGCGCCTATGCGGCGGCATCGGCGAAGCTCGAACAATGGGGCTGCGAGGGGGTCGAATTCCATTGCGGCCACGGTTTCCTGCCGCAGCAATTCCTGTCGACCTATGCCAATGACCGCACCGACGATTATGGCGGATCGCTCGAAAATCGCGCGCGCTTCACGATGGAGGCGCTCGCCGCGATCCGCGCCAGCGTCGGCGCCGGTTTCGTCGTCGGCATCCGCCTGTCGCCCGACATGCTGGAGGGCGGGGTCGGCGTCGAGGATAATCTGGCGGTCGCGCAAATGGCCGAGGCGGCGGGCCTCGTCGATTATGTCAGCATCTCGTCGGGCACCTTCCAGACGATGGACAAGACGATCGGCGGGATGCACGAACCCATGGGGTTCGAGATGCCCGTCACCACCCCGATCACCTCGCAGCTGACGGTGCCGACGATGGTCGTCGGGCGATACCGCACGCTCGAGGAGGCCGATCAGGCGATCCGCGCCGGCGACGGCGACATGGTCGCGATGGTCCGTGCGACGATCGCCGACCCGGATCTCGTCGAAAAGACGCTCGCCGGCCATCCCGAGCAGGTCCGCCCGTGCATTGGGTGCAACCAGGGCTGCATCGGCCAGTTGCAGGCGCCCCCGAACCGCATGGGCTGTGTCGTCAATCCGGCGGTGGGCTATGAGCTCAAGATGGGCGACGACCGGCTAGCGCCGGCCGACCAGCCGGCGAAGATCCTGATCATCGGCGGCGGCCCCGCCGGGATGGAGGCCGCCCGCGTTGCGGCGCTGCGCGGACATCAGGTCGTGCTCGCCGAAGCCGAGTCCGACCTCGGCGGTAGCGCTAAGCTCGCCGCCATCGCCCGGACGCGCGCCAGCATCCGCGACATCCTCGTCTGGCTGCAGGACGAGGTCTATCGCCTTGGCGTCGACGTCCGCACCAGCAGCTATCTCGATATCGACGACATTCTCGCCGAAGCGCCCGACAAGGTCATCCTCGCCACGGGTTCGATGCCGCGCATGGACGGCATCCAGCTGTCCAATCCGGGCGAGCCGATTACGGGCTTCGCGCAGCCGCATGTGCTGTCGTCGAACGACCTGTTCCTGTCGCCCAACCGCGTCCCCGGAAAGTCGGCGGTCGTGATCGACGACAGCGGCCATTATGAAGCGATCGCCTGCGCCGAATATCTCGCCGAACGCGGCGCCGAGGTCACCTTTATCACGCGGCATATTTCCTTCGCCCCGCTGGTCGAAAGCGCCTTGATGACCGAGCCCGCGCTGCGCCGGCTGCACGAAGGCAAGTTCACGCTCCACACGCGGATGCGCGCGCTGTCGATCGGCCCCGACCATGTCGTGATCGCGCCGACCTTCCTGCCCGCGAACAGCAACGCGACGCTCAGCGTGCCCGCCGACACGGTCGTCTTCGTCTCGCGCAACCGGCCGAGCCGTGACCTGGCCGAGGCGCTGCAGGAGAGCGGCGTCGCGGTATCGCTGGTGGGTGATGCCAACGCGCCGCGCTTTCTGCTCGCCGCCATCCGCGAAGGCAATCTCGCGGGCGCCGCAGCCTGAATCAACGCCCGTCGGGCATCGCATCCATTTTGTTGCAAATGTATTGCGCGTTATATAAATGATTCGTCCGCACAGGTAATCAGGCCCGGCGCAACGAGAATGGGTGGGGATATGGACAACGCGCAGGGGCTTTCCCCGATCGCCGCAGGATTGTGGGACGACGGCCCGCCACCGCGCCTGATCGGCGGCCGGAAGGCCAATGGCGAAATCGTCTTTCCCTTGCCCGACGAGCCGTTGGAGCCGCTCGAACGCGTCGCGCTTGCGACCAGCGGAACCCTCTGGTCGTGGACCAGCCAGGAGTTTCAGCCCAAGTCGCCCTTTGCCGGTCCCGAGCCGTTCGAGCCCTTTCTGCTCGGCTATATAGAGTTGGCGAATGAAGTGATCGTCGAGAGCCGCATCGTCGAAACGTCGATCGACCGGCTGGAGCTCGGGATGCCGATGCAGCTCGTGATCGTCCCCTTCGACGACCATCGCAGCACCTTTGCCTTTCGTCCGGAGCAGCGCGCATGAGCGAGAACGTCCATATCATCGGCGCGGGCATCCATGCCTTTGGCCGGACCGAGGGGCGGTCGGGGCGCGCGCAGGGCGTCTTTGCGCTGCGTCAGGCGCTCGCCGACGCGGGGATCGAATGGGCCGACATCGGCTTCGCCAGCGGCGGCTCGATCGCCGCCGGGTCGGCCGACATCATGGTCAACGACCTCGGGCTGACCAGCCTGCCCTTCATCAACGTCGCCAACGGCTGCGCGACCGGCGGCAGCGCGCTGACCGCGGCGCATAATGCTATCGCGTCGGGAATGTGCGACGTCGCGGTTGCGGTCGGCTTCGACAAGCATGAACGCGGCGCCTTCAACGCAAAGCCGTCGAACTACGGCCTTCCCGCATGGTATGGCGAGACCGGCATGATGCTGACGACGCAGTTCTTCGCGCTCAAGATCCAGCGCTACATGAAGCTGCACGGCATCAGCCGTGAGACGCTCGGCCGGGTCGCCGAAAAGGCGTTCCGCAACGGCGCGCTGTGCGACCATGCCTGGCGGCGTTCGCCGGTCGACATCGAGACGATCCTCAATGCGCCAATGGTCAACGATCCGCTGACCAAATATATGTTCTGCTCGCCCGCCGAGGGCGGGGTCGCGCTCGTCCTCGCCAACGAAAAGAAGCTGCGCGAGCTCGGAAGCGACGGCGTGCGGATCGACAGCATCGCCTTTCGCACCCGGCCCGAAGGGTCGTTCGAGGTCTTCGCGCCCTCGATTCGCACCCCGCCCGGCGGTAAGCCCACCGTGCTCGCCAGCCAGGCCGCGTTCGAACAGGCGGGCATCGGTCCCGGTGACGTCGATGTCGCGCAGTTGCAGGACACCGAAAGCGGCGCCGAGATCATGCACATGGCCGAGAACGGCTTCTGCGCCGACGGCGAGCAGGAGGAGTGGTTCGCCAACGGCTGGAGCGAGATCGGCGGCAAGCTGCCGATCAACACCGACGGCGGCTGCCTTGCCTGCGGCGAGCCGGTCGGCGCGTCGGGGCTCCGCCAGGTCTATGAAAATGTCCAGCAACTGCGTGGCCGCGCGGGCGCACGCCAGGTGCTGCGCGATCCCAAGGTCGGGTACAGCCATGTCTATGGCGCGCCGGGCCTGTCGGCGGTCGCGATCGTCACGCGCTAACGCCCAAACCGCCTTTGCGCGCTGAAGGAGCCAGAATTGCAGCATCAGGACCAGAGGGCCACCGCGCCCGGGACGCCGAACCTGCGCTACAGCTATTATGTCGTGCTGCTGCTGATGCTGACCTATATCCTGTCCTTCCTCGACCGGGTGCTCATCAGTCTGCTTGCCGAACCGATCCGCGCGGAATTCGATCTTGGCGATACCGAAATCGGCCTGCTCGTCGGCTTCGGCTTCGTGCTCTTCTATACCGTGCTGGGCCTGCCCTTTGGCGCAGCCGCCGACCGCTTCAACCGGCGCAACCTGATCGTCCTCGGCCTTATCGGCTGGAGCTTGGCCACCGCTGGGAGCGGACTGATCGGCGGCTTCGGGGGCCTGCTGGTCATGCGCGCGCTCGTCGGGGTCGGCGAGGCGACGCTGTCGCCCGCCGCGCTCTCGACGATCGCCGACCGCTTCCCGCCCGAGCGGCTCGCCTTCGCTATCGCGCTCTATTCGTCGGGGGTCGTGCTCGGCGGCGGGCTGGCGATGGGTTTCGGCGGCATGCTCGCCGATTGGGCCGCAGAGACGAGCGTCTCGCTCGGCGCGCTAGGAACGGTCAGCGACTGGCGGCTCGCGATGCTCGCCGTCGGGCTGCTTGGCCTGCCGCTCGCACTGCTACTGCTCACGACGATGCGCGAAGCGCCGCGGACGGCGGCGCGGGCCGAGGTTCCAGGCTTCGGCGTGCTGCTCGCGACGATCCGGACGAACGCCCGGGCCTTTGCGACGGTCTTCCTCGGCTTCGGCTCGATCGTCATCGCCGGCTATATCCCGATGCTGTGGGGACCGGCGCTGCTCGCGCGCGAACATGGCATGGCGGCGCCCGACATCGGCCTCTCGCTCGGGGTGATCGTCGGGCTATGCGGCTTTGTCGGCGTCCTCAGCGGCGGCCTCCTCTCCGACCGGATGACGCGGCGCGGGATCGTGCATGCCCCGATCCTGCTCGTACTCGCGACCCTGCCGCCGCAGGCGCTGGCGTTCGGGGCGGCCTATATGCTGCCGCACACGCCGACGGTGCTCGTCCTGCTCGGGATCGGCGCCTTCCTCTCCTCGATGCTCGGCGGACTCCAGGCGACGACGGTGCAGTTGCTGGCGCCGGCGACGATGCGCGGGCGGGCCATGGCGCTGTATCTGCTCGTCGTGACAGTGCTGGGCATGGGGTTGGGGCCACTCCTCATCGGGCTACTTAGCGACCATGTCTTCGCGTCGCTATCGGCGTCACTGGCCACGGTATCCACGGCGGCGCTCGCCGCCGCCTCGGCCATTCTGCTGGCAGGACGGAACGCCGTTCGCGTCGCATTGCTGACGACGAACAATATAGACCGATAGCGACGTCCGAATGCCAGGCGGGGTCAAAACCGCGTGCCGTTCAGCCCTATTTTATAGCATGCATTTCCCAGAGATCCGCGAGGAAGTTCGGCGCCTGTGCGCCGCGGTTCCTTGAGAACAATACACGAACCCGATTCGAAGCGTTAATATCCCACCGTTTTCGACAAAGCGCTGACAAATGCTGGCTATCTCTCGGTCCCGATACCAGAAGAATGTGGCGGCTCGGACCTCCGCCTGATGGCGGCGGTGGCGATCCTCCGGACGATCCACACCGAGGGTGCAAAGGCGGCGCCCGTCATGCACAGAACAGTGGGCACGATCCTTCGCCACGGTAAGAGCCGCAGAAGTAGGCCTATCCACGCGCATCGACCAGCGCTCTCGACGAACGGCGGCTTTGCAGATTAGCTGTGGAACTGCCGAACGCCCGACATCGAGGCGCAAAGCAGACCCTCTGGTACAAGGGTGCGCCGAATCATTTTGCAGCCAACGCAGCGGTCCAAGTCGATTTTGCGATCCACTTGTTTGGCGCATGTATCGCAGATGTGGACGGAGACGCACGGAGGAAGCAGCTTCCCCAGCATTTCAATAGTTTATTGAAGCTCTGGATGCCCCGCGAGGATTCGAACCTCGATAGGCGGTATCAGAAACCGCAGTCTTACCATTAGACGACAGGGCAGCAGAGGCGGGCGCATTATGATTCCGCATGCCCGCTGTCAAGGCCGTTGCGGCCTGTCGATCGCTGCCCCTTGCTCTGTCGCAAATCGCCGCTAGCATCGCCGCATAACAAGACAAGGGGGCCGCTGACCCATGCGGACACCCCGAAGGAGTGGGCTGAATGCGTCATGTCGCGATCGTCGGTTCGGGTCCGGCCGGCTATTATACCGCCGAAACCCTGCAGAAAGCCGAGGACATCGCCGTCGACGTCATCGACCGCCTGCCCGTCCCCTATGGCCTGATCCGCACCGGGGTCGCCCCCGACCACCAGTCGATCAAGGCGGTGTCACGCCGCTACGAAGGCGTCGCGCTCGCCGACAATGTCCGCTTCGTCGGCCATGTCTCGGTCGGCACCGACGTGACGATCGACGAGCTGGTCGGGCTTTACGACGCGGTCGTGCTTGCGACCGGGGCACCGAACGACCGGCCGCTCGACATTCCGGGTGCCGATTTGCCCGGGGTGATCGGCAGCGCGGCCTTCGTCGGCTGGTACAATGGCCACCCCGATTTCGCAGGCCTCGACCCGCAGCTGACCGCCGCCGGGGTCGCGGTGATCGGCAACGGCAATGTCGCATTGGACGTCGCGCGCATCCTCGCCAAGACGCCGGGGGAATTCGCCGGCAGCGACATCGTCGCGCACGCGCGCGAGACGCTGGCGGGCAGCGCGGTGCGCCATATCCATATCCTCGGCCGCCGCGGGCCGCACCAGATCGCGATGACGCCCAAGGAACTCGGCGAACTCGGGCATCTCGAACGCGCCAGCCCGCGCGTCGACCCCGCCGACCTGCCGCCCGAGGGCGACGATGCGCTGCTCGAGCCCGGGATGCGCAAGTCGGTGACCCATTTGCGCAGCTTCAGCGCCAATCCGGTCGCCAAGCCGGTGACGATCGATTTCGATTTCTTCGCGATGCCGGTGGCGATCGAGGGGGACGGCAAGGTCCAGCGCGTCGTCGTCGAACGCACCGCGCTCGATGCCGAGCTGCGCTCGGTTCCGACCGGCGAAACCTATACGATCGAGGCTGGGCTGGTGGTGAGCTGCATCGGGTACCAGACCCCGCCGATCCCGGGCGTCCCCTATGAGCATGGTCGCGGACGCTTCGCCAACACCGAAGGACGAATCCTGCCCGGCCTTTATTGCGTCGGCTGGGCGCGGCGCGGGCCGTCGGGGACGATCGGCACCAACAAGCCCGACGGTATCCGCATCGCCGAAATGGTGATCGAGGATGTCGGACGCGGCGGCGGCAAGGCGGGACGCGCGGGGCTCGACGCCTTGCTCGCGAGCCGCAATGTCGTGCCGGTCACCTTTCGCGACTGGCGCAAGATCGAAGCCGCCGAAGTCGCCGCCGCGCTCGACGGCAACCCGCGCGAGAAATTCACCAGCGTCGAAGCGATGCTCGCGGCGATCGGACGGTAGGGGCCAGCTTCTCTTTCCGCTCGTGTCGAGCGAAGTCGAGACACGCGACCGCATAAGCCCCCAAACGTATCTCGACTTCGCTCGATACGAACGGGGGTGGAAAACCTAGGGCGCTTCCGCCAGCAGCGGGTCGAGCGCCGCCTTGAACTCGCGGTCGGTGTAAGCACCCTTCTTGGCGTGGCGGACGATGCCCTTGCGATCGATGATATAGGTCGAGGGCACGGCATTATCGATCGACCCATAATTGCCGGTCATCCGGTTCGACAGCGGATAGGAGAGCACGTCGCTGACCTTCTTCAGCTGCGCCTTGGGCACGCTGTCCTCGGTCGTCACCCCGAACATCTCGAGCCCGCGCGCCTGATTGGCTTTGAAATAGCGGTGCATCATCGGCATTTCAGCCTTGCACGGCGCGCACCAGGTCGCCCAATAGTTGATCACGACGACCTTGCCCTTCATCTCGGCCAGCGTCACTTTGCGCTTGTCGAAGGTGGTGAGCGTGAAGGCCGGGGCGGCAAAGCCCGGGGTCGGCGTCTTGCCCGGCGATGCGCCGAGCAACAGCGCGGCGGCGAGCGGGGCAAGAAACAGGCGGGCGGAAGGGGCTATCGTCATGGCGGGACTAGACGAAAAAACATGAGCCCAGGCAAGCCGCAAAGTCGCGTCCGTGCCGCGCTGCGCTGGCTGCTCGCGCTCGCTTACGCCTATGCGGGTTATCGCCATCTCGCGACCCCCGCGCCTTTTCTGGCGATCACCCCGTCCTGGGTGCCCTTTCCCGCCAACGTCGTCGCCGCGACCGGCGTCGCCGAACTCGCCGGTGCGGCGGGGCTGATGATCCCGCAGGTGCGCAAGGCGGCGGGCTGGGGCCTCGCGCTCTATGCGCTGTGCGTCTGGCCCGCGAATTTCCATCACGCACTCGCCCATGTCGCGATCGGCGGCGAGACGCTGAGCTGGTGGTATCATGGCCCGCGTCTCGCGCTGCAGCCGGTGATCATCTGGTGGGCGCTGTGGGCGGGCGGGGTGACCAACTGGCCGTTCCGCCGCCGTTAGCCTATTTCGCCACCGGCGTTTCGATCGGCGGCTGGCCCTTCTGGCTCGCCGCATAGGCCTCGACCGCCTTCAGCACGCGCAGCATGTTGCCGCTCGAGATCTTCTCGAGCTCGGCCTGCGTATAGCCGCGCCGCGCCAGTTCGGCGAACAGGCGCGGATAGCCGGTGACATCCTCCAGCCCGACCGGGGTCGCGTCCATGCCGTCATAGTCGCCGCCGATGCCGATATGATCGACGCCGATCGTCTTCTTGAGATAATCGATATGGTCGGCCGCGACGCCGATCGGCGTCTGCGGCGGGGGGGTCGCCGCGTCCCACGCCTTGAGCGCCGCCGCCGCGCCGTCGGGGTTGCCGACATATTGCGCATCGAGCCGCGCCTTTTGGGCGGTGCGCGACAGGCCATGCTCACGTAATTTGGGATCGAGGAAGGCCGCATAGAGCACGACCATCACGACGCCGCCGTTCGCCTTCACCGCGGGCAGCACCGAGTCGGGGACGTTGCGGGGGTGGTCGTTGACCGCGCGCACCCCCGAATGGCTGAACATCACCGGCGCCTTCGACACCTCGAGCGCGTCCTTCATCGTCGCTTCGCTGACATGGCTGAGGTCGACGATCATGCCGATGCGGTTCATTTCGCGCACGACCTGCTTGCCGAAATCGGTGAGTCCGTCGTGCTGCGGCGCGTCGGTCGCGCTGTCGGCCCAGGGCGTGGTCTTGCCGTGGGTCAGCGTCATATAGCGCACGCCCATGCCGTAAAGCTGGCGCAGCACCGCGAGCGACGAGCCGATCGACTGGCCGCCCTCGGCGCCGAGCATGCCCGCGACCTTGCCCGCCTTCATCTGGCTTTCGAGTTCGGTCGAGGTCTGGGCAAAGCCGAGGTCGTTGGGGTAGCGTGCGATCAGACGCTTCGCGACGTCGATCTGCTCGATCGTCTGCTGCACCGCCTGCTGCTCGTTGGCATTCGACGGCACATAGACCGACCAGAATTGCGCCCCGACATGGCCCTTGCGCAGCCGCTGGATGTCGGTGTGCATCACACTTCCGTCTGGCTTGGGCTTGGTGGTGTCGTTGAAGTCGAAGTCGTTGATCACATTGCCGACGCTGCCCCGCAGCTCCCACGGCACGTCGTTATGCCCGTCGAAGACCGGCGCCTTCTTGAGCGCCGCCTCGGCGATCGCCTCGGGGGTCTTCTGGGCCAGGGCGGGGGTGGAGATCAGGGCGAATGCGGCGAGGCCGGCGAGCAGGTGCGACTTGTTCATGGCGCGACCTTAAGTTGTTGGCGCGGCGGCGCAAGCCCGCGAAGAAGCCGACTTGACGTTTACGTCAACCCCGCGCAGCATCGCGCCATGACAGCTTTCGACGACTGGCGCGCACGTTCGCCCTATTATGACGAAACCCATGAGGCGCTCGCGCAGAGCGTCCGCCGCTTCGTCGAGCGCGAGATCGCGCCGCATATCGACCGCTGGGAGGCCGAGGGCGAATTGCCGCGCGATCTCCACAAGAAGGCATCCAACGCGGGCATATTGGGGCTGCGCTATCCCGAGCAATATGGCGGCCATTCGGAAGGCTTCGACAATTTTCACGGGCTGGTGCTGACCGAGGAACTCGCCGCGGTCGGCGCGGGCGGGCTCGGCGCGTCGCTGATGACGCACGGCATCGGCCTACCCCCGATCCTCGCGCTCGGCTCGGAAGACTTGAAGCAGCGCGTCGCGCCGCCGGTGCTCGCGGGCGAGAAGATCATCGCGCTCGGTATCACCGAGGCGGGCGGCGGCAGCGACGTCGCCAATCTCAAGACGACCGCGGTCCGCGACGGCGACGCCTATGTGGTCAACGGCGGCAAGATGTTCATCACTAGCGGCATGCGCGCCGACTGGCTGACCTGCGCGGTGCGCACCGGCGGGCCGGGTGCGGCGGGCATTTCCCTGCTGCTGATCGAGATGGATTCGCCGGGCGTCGAACGCACAAGGCTCGACAAGATGGGCTGGCGTTGCAGCGACACCGCCGCGATCCATTTCAGCGACGTGCGCGTACCAGCAGCGAACCTGATCGGACCCGAAAATGGCGGCTTCATCGGCATCATGCGCAACTTCAATTCGGAGCGACTGGGCATGGCCATGGGCTGCTGCGCCTATGCGCGCGTCGCGCTCGCCGAGGCGGCCGAGTGGGCACAGCAACGCGAAACCTTCGGCAAGCCGCTCGTCGGCCACCAGTCGATCCGCATCAAGCTCGCCGACATGGAGCGCCAGATCGAGGCGACGCAGGCGTGGGTCGACCTCGCCGCCTGGCAGGTCAAAAACGGCAAGGACCGACCCGCCGACTTCGCGATGCTCAAGGTCCAGGCGACGCGGATGCTGGAGTCCGTCGCGCGCGAGGCGGCGCAAGTGCTTGGCGGCGCGAGCTATATCACCGGCAGCAAGGTCGAGCGCATCTACCGCGAGGTCCGCGTCAATGCGATCGGTGGTGGCAGCGAGGAAATCATGCTCGACCTCGCAGGGCGGCAGTTGTTCGGGGGCAGGCGTTAGGCCGCGAACCCTTCAAAGCATGTCGGCGCAGCGCTGGAACCATAGCTTGGCCTCGCGCTTCACCGTCGCTTCGATGTCGGTGAAGGATGCGCCTTCGTCGAAGTCGAAATTGAACATCACCCGCGCCATGACGCCATAACCCTTGGCCTGCTCCCGCGCAACGAACGCGACCTCGCCGTTGAGCGGGTGCCCCACTTCCGGTTTGCCCACCGACAGGGTCGACAGTTTCAGTTCGGTCGTCATCATGCGTCCCTTCCGTGAGCTACGCCGCCGCCGACCGGCGGGGCGTCGGGTTTGACCATCGCCAGCCACGCCAGCAGCGGCGCGGTGACGGCGGCGACCGCGGGCGCGTGCGCCGTGCCGCGCGCCAGCTCCGCCAAAGCGGCGATCTGGGCTTCCCAATAGACGACGCGGCAGCGCCACAGGTCGAGCAGCGCCTCCGGCACCGGCTTGCCCTGATCGAGATAGGCCGCCTGCAAATTGCCGAGCTCGGCGCGCGCTTCGGCGGCGGCGTCGCGCGACAAGGTCATGATCGCGCCGAGCAGCGCGAGCGGATCGACCGGATCAGAGGTTGCCACGATCGCCCCCCGGCTTGCGCCCCTTGATCGCGCCGAGGATGCCGTCGCGGATCGCGTCCACCGCATTGCGGTGCGTGACAAGCGCATAGCGATCGGCAGCATCGGCGGCACGATGCTTGGCATCGAAGCTGTCGAGCGCATCCTGCGACACTTCGTCGGGGTTTTTGCGTTGCCATTCGGCGCCGATGACGATCGAGGCCATCACCTCGTCGAACAGCGCGGCGACCGCCCCGCGCGCGTCGGGCACGCAGCGGAAGCCCGATATATATTCGACCTGCCAGGTGTCGCCGGGGTTGCCGCCGCCGAAAACGACAAGCTGGATCTGGCCGACGAAGCGCCCGTCGATCGACGCGAACCCGGCATCGCAGGCGTCGATATAGGCGGGATAGACCCCGGCGTCGGCGGCGCCCTTGCGCGTGTCGTCGAGCAGTTTCTGATGCGGCACGACATGGGTCAGCACAAGGTCGCCGAAGCGCCGCGTCGCGAGATGCTGCGCCATCTGCGGCGCCGTCGCGAGCGGCGCCGGGAGCAGCCATTGCGCGGTCGGCCCGTCGCCGAACTTGGTGCGCCGCCCCGGCTGCAACATCCCGTGCCACGGCGCGGGAACGAGATAGCGCTGCGGCAGGTCGGGATGCCCGCAAAAGATCAGCGCGTCGTCGGGCCCCGTGGCGTCGAGGATGACATAGCGGTTCGCGGGCGGTTCAACCTGGATCGCCCCCGTCGCCTGCCACCCCTCGGGCACGAGGAAGCTCAGTTCGCCGTCCTTGGTGCGGAACGGCTGGGGTCCGGCGGGCGGCGGCGGGCCGCGCGGGGTGAACAGGGGGTTAGCCATCGCCTTGCCGCCTAGTCGCGGTTCATGTCGACGCTGATCGCGCTGTTGCCGGCGAAGAAGGAATGCCCGTGCCGCGCATGCGTGCTGTTGCCCCCGACATATTGGCCATAAGCCCAATAATGGCCGTCCTTCTGCAGATTGAAGTTCGCGCTCGCGACCCCCGGCGCTTCTTGATTTCCGCCCGGACCCTCGACGAAAATCTTGTAGTTTCCGGATCCGTGAACATAGTTCGACAGATAGACATTGACGCTGATTAATTCGGTCATGATCTCGACTCCGCATTGAGGATGAGGCATTTATTGGCCGGGAACGGGGGATGAATACCCCCCGGATTCGAGAGTTGCCGGACGATACGCGACGATGGACAACCGTCCATTGCGCGATTGAGCGGCATTATTCGCGGAGAACGCGATGATTACGGCCGAGATACTGGACATCGTCGACCCATGGCAGGACAGGTCTCCCGCCGAGGCCAGCGACATCTTTTTCGCCGCCGCCGCGCCGCTCGGCGTGACCTATCTGCAGACCCGCGTTTATCGCCGACCGACGACCCGCCTCACCGCGAAGAGCCACTGGGCCGCGGGCGGCGTCGTCCGCCGCGTCGCGCCCGAAAGCTGGCCCGGCAGCCCCGCCTTCAACTATGTCTGCTTCGACTGCAATCCGTTGCTGCGACCGATCATGGAGGGACGGACACGCTACGCTTTTGGCGATTTCGCGCCGCACGGCGACCCGCGCTTCGGCGCCTATTGGGACGCGCTCGGCGAGGCCGGGGTGAGCGAGGCGCTGTGCGCGACATCCTATGGGCCGAAGGGCGCGATCGCGTCGGCGCATATCGGCTTTTCCGATCGCAACGCGGACCCCGCACGGCGCTCGGTGCAACTCGCCGGGCTGCTCCTGACCGAATATCTTCTGGAAGCGGCCGTCCTCGCCGACGATCCCGACCCCGATCTCACCGCACGCGAGCGCGACTGCCTTGCCTTCGTTGCCGAGGGCAAGACCGACTGGGAGATTTCGGTGATCCTGGGACTCGCCGAATCGACCGTGCGCTTCCATGTCGACAATGCGCGCCGCAAGCTCGACGCGGTCAATCGGGCGCAAGCGGCGGCAAAGCTGGTCCTGATGCGGCTGGTCTAGGCGGCACCGATCGCCCTCGCGGCTAGCCGCCCTCCGCATCGCCTTTCTGCTTGTCCGCAAGCGCGCGCGATTCGGCTTTCAGGGGTCGCGATACCGGGCAGACTTCCTGAACATAGCCGTTGAGCACATTGGTCAACGCGTCGGGCACAAGCCGATAAAAGACGAACTGGCCGCGCTTCTCGCTGACGATCAGCCCGGCGTTTTCGAGCACCGAGAGGTGCTGCGACACTGCGGGCTTGCTCATGTCGAAGCGCGCCGCGATGTCACCCGCGCTGAGCTCGGCATGCGCGAGATAGGCAAGAATCCGCCGCCGCGGCGTCGACGCCAGTGCCTGAAAAACCCGTTCCATCGCCCTAAAATGGGCAAGCCCATCGCCCTTGACAAGCAATAATTTATTTAAGTAATTACTTATATTCTTTGCACGAGAGGAGTCGGGCGATGCGCAGCAAACAGGACCCCCATGCGGTGAACTTCCTGATCGACGAGTCCGGCCCCGACCCGCGCGCCGGGACCGTCCGCGCCGACCCGCCGAGCATCGTCTGGAACGGCGGCATGGCGCTGGTCGCGCTCGCCGCCGGCCCCTTCTTCCTCACCCCTTCGGCGATCCTGCTCTTCTTCGCCACCACCGGCGCCGCGCTACTGCTGGGGCACAGCGTCGGGTACCACCGGATGATGATCCACGGCAGCTTCGCCGCGCCGCGCTGGCTGACCCGCACCCTCATCTGGTTCGGCGCCTTCGTCGGCATGGCGGGTCCCTATGGCATCGTCCGCGCCCACGACACGCGCGACTGGGCGCAGCGGCAGGCGACATGCCACCCCTTCCTGCGCCACGGCACCAACATCATCCGCGACGCCTGGTGGCAGATTTATTGCCGGCTCGACCTCGACCGACCGCCGCGTTTCGATTTTAGCGAACTCGACGGCGATCCCTTTTACGGCTGGCTCGAAAAGACATGGCGCTGGCAGCAATTGCCTGTCGCGCTGCTGTTCTTCGCGATCGGGGGCTGGGGCTGGGTAATCTGGGGCGTCGCGGCGCGGGTCGCGGTCGCCAATCACGGCCATTGGCTCGTCGGCCACCTCGCGCATAATCGCGGGCCGCAGCACTGGACCGTCGATGCCCATGGCGTGCAGGCGTATGACGTGCCGTGGGCGGCAATCCCGACGATGGGCGAAGGCTGGCACAACAACCACCACGCCTATCCGGGATCGGCGCGGATCGGGCTGCATCCCGGGCAGAGCGACTGGGGTTACGCCTTCATCCGCCTGGGCGAGCGGCTCGGGCTGATGTGGGACGTCCAGACCCCCGCGACGCTTGGCGCGCGCAGCGGGCTGAGCATCGTGGCGCCCGGCGCAGCGCCTGCCGCCCCGCTCGCGGGGGCCGACGCGTGATGAAAAACCTGCTGCACCGCCTGCTCGCCGAACTGCCCGATGCCATTCGGTATGCGCTGGCCGCCGCGGCGCTGATCCTGTCGCAACACGGCCTCGTCGCGCTTGCCTTTTACGGCCACGCCGCCCCGCTGGCGTTCGACCGGATGTTCTGGTTCTTTCCGATCCGCCAGCTCGCCATGCTGCCCGGGATTTCACCGCTCGTAGCGATCGGCGGCTTCGCCTTCTGCCTCGCGATATCGACGGCGCTCGTTTTCCTGTCGCTGCGCCGCGCCGACCGGCTCGGGCGCGGTGGAGGGCTGGCGCTGCTGACGATGGTGCCGACGATCCAGATCTTCGCGGCGTTCGTCCTGACCCTGTTATGGCGCCGCCGCGCGGGAGCGCCCGCGCCCGAGCGCGTCGGCAACCCCGCCCCGCCGCATCAGTTGGCGCGCGGAACCGTCGCGGGAATGGCGCTGATCGTCCTCGCGGTCGCGGTGTCCGGGGCGACCATGGGCGCCTATGGCTGGGGCCTGTTCGTGCTCACGCCCTTTCTGGTCGGGGTCATCACCGGCTATATCGTCAACCGCGGCACGTTGCGCAGCCGCGGCGAAACCCTCGTCGCGGTGGCGCTAGCGGGGCTGCTCGGCACGCTCGCCTTGCTGATGCTCGCGCTCGAAGGCCTGCTCTGCATCCTGCTGATCGCGCCGCTCGCGGCGGGACTCGCGATCGTCGGCGGACTCATCGGACGCGGCGTCGCGAAGCCGCTTGGACCGCAGGCTCCGCTTTACAGCGTCGCGGCCCTGCCCTTGGTCTTCCTGGTCGACGCCGCGATGCCGCCCGAGCTGCCGATCATCACCCGCACCAGCATCACCATCGCCGCGCCGCCCGGGACGGTATGGGCCAGCCTGACCGCGAACCGCCCGGTCGCCGAAAGTCCCGGGCTCGTCGGCCTCGCGGGGCTGGCCTATCCCGTCGCGAGCCGCATCGCCGGCGAAGGCGAAGGCGCGCACCGAATCGGCACCTTTTCCACCGGCACCGCCGACGAGCGCGTCACCGTCTGGAAACCCGGCCGCACGCTGGCATTCCGCGTCGTCCGCCAGCCCCCCGCAATGGAGGAAATGAGCCCGTACAGGAAACTCCACACCCCGCATCTGTTCGGCTATTTCGACACCGGCGAGACGCGCTTCGACCTAGTGCCGCTTCCCGGCGGTCGCACCCGGCTGACCGCGCGCGCTGACCATGTCCTGCGCATCGACCCCGGCCTCTATTGGGAACCGATCGCGCGCTGGGCGATCAAGCAGAATGTGACGCGGGTCCTCACCGATGTACGACGCGACTCCGAGGCTCGACAGGAGGCACGCGCAGCGGCACACTCGCCACATGGACAATCCAACACACAGCTGGCCGACTGAGGCCGACACCATCCTTCCTGACCTTGTCGACCTGCGCCGCGCGATCCACCGCGAGCCCGAACTCGGCCTGCAGAATCCCAAGACGCTCGCGAAGATCAAGGACGCGCTCGCCGGGCTGCCGCTCGAATTTCGCGAGGGGCCGTCGACGACCGGGCTGGTCGCGATCTTGCGCGGTCCCGCGAACGGCCGCACGGTGTTGCTGCGCGGCGACATGGATGCGTTGCCGCTGGTCGAGGATACGGGACTCGACTTCACCTCCGAAACCAGCGGCGCGATGCATGCCTGCGGGCACGACACCCATGTCGCGATGCTAGTCGGTGCCGCGAAGCTGCTGTGCGCGGCGCGCGATCGCTTGTCCGGCACCGTGCTGTTCATGTTCCAGCCGGGCGAGGAGGGGCATCATGGCGCGCGCTTCATGCTCGACGACGGACTGCTCGATCCGCTACCCGATGCGGCGTTCGCGCTCCATATCATGCCCAACGCGCCGCACGGGGTGTTCGCGGGGCGTGCCGGGGCACTGCTTGCCTCATCCGACGTGCTGTCGATCACCGTCAAGGGCGCGGGCGGCCATGCCTCGATGCCGCATGACGCGATCGATCCGATCCCCGTTGCCTGTGCGATCGTCACCGCGATCCAGACGATGGTCACGCGCCGGGTCTCGGTGTTCGACCCCGCGGTGGTGACGATCGCCAGGATCGCGGCGGGCACGACGAACAACATCATCCCCGAGACCGCCGAGTTGCTCGGCACGATCCGCACGCTGTCGCCGCACCGCCGTGCCGCGGTCGCCGCCGACCTGCGCCGCCTCGCCCCCGCGATCGCCGAGGCGCATGGCTGTACCGCCGAGGTCGAGATCGTCGAGGGTTTCCCGGTCACGGTGTGCGACAGCCGTGCGGCGGCGTTCGGGCAGGCGGTGGTCGAAGCGACCTTTGGCGAGGCGGCGTGGATGACGATGGATCATCCGGTGATGGGCGCCGAGGATTTCGCCTATGTGCTGGAAAAGGTGCCGGGCGCGATGTTCTGGCTCGGCGCGAGCCACGAGGGCAGCGACTGGCGCAGCTGCTGCGGCCTCCACTCGAACCGCATGGTCCTCGACGAAAAGGTCATGGCGCGCGGCGCGGCGCTACACGCGGCGCTGGCGGAGCGGTTTCTGGAAGGAGGATTCGAGGCATGATCAATATCATCGGCGCCATCATCACCGGCCTGCTGATCGGCGCGCTGGCGCGTTTCTTTTATCCCGGCGCGGTCGAGATGGGCTGGATCGCGACGATCCTGCTCGGCATCGGCGGCTCCTTGCTCGCGGGACTCGTCACCTCGCGCGGCCAGCGCGAATTCCACGGCGCGGGCTGTTTTGCGTCGGTGGTCGGAGCGATCGTGCTGATTTTTGTGGGACGCTTGTTGGAGATCGGGGGGTAGGAAGAAATATCTCACGCAAAGGCGCAAAGAAGGGGGCGGCGTGGATATCGAGAAACTGGCCAGCATCGTCATCGATTGCGGTTTCCATCTGCACAAGAACCTTGGCCCCGGCCTATTGGAATCGGTTTATGAAGCCATCATGGCCGATCAACTGACGCGGCGCGGGCTGCATGTGCAGCGGCAGGCGGCCATTCCCATAAAATATGACGATATCGAACTTCCCGAAGGCTTCCGGGCCGACTTGTTGATCGAAGGCGTATTGCTGGTCGAATTGAAATCCGTGGAGCGGCTGTCGCCGCTTCACGGCAAGCAAGTCCTCACCTACCTTCGATTGCTGGCGCTGCCCCTTGGGCTGCTCATCAACTTTGGCGGCGAAACTTTCAAAGAAGGAGTGAAGCGTATCGTCAACAACCACCGAAATTAGCAAAATCTCTTCTTTGCGCCTTCGCGCCTTTGCGTGAGATTTTCCCTAAACCAACCTCACGGCACCAACACCGTATCCACCGCCTGCGGCAGCATGTCCGGATAATCGAGCGTGTAATGCAACCCGCGGCTTTCCTTGCGGTGGAGCGCGCTCTTCACGATCAGCTCGGCACATTGGAGCAGGTTGCGCAGCTCGATCAGGTCGGTGGTGACGCGGAAATGGCCGTAATAATCCTCGACCTCGTGCGTCATCATGTCGATGCGGTGCCGGGCCCGTTCCAGCCTTTTGGTGGTGCGCACGATGCCGACATAATTCCACATGAAGCGGCGGATCTCGGTCCAGTTCTGTTTGATGATCACCTCTTCGTCCGAATCGGTGACGCGGCTTTCATCCCATGGCCGGATCGGCGGCGGGGTGTCGAGCTGGTCCCAGCGCGCGACGATGTCCTTCGCCGCCGCCTCGCCGAAGACGAAACATTCGAGCAGACTGTTCGACGCGAGGCGGTTGGCGCCGTGCAGCCCGCTTTCGGTGCATTCGCCCGCCGCATACAGCCCCGGCAGGTCGGTGCGCCCGTCGAGGTCGATCAGCACCCCGCCGCAGGTATAATGTTGCGCGGGCACCACCGGGATCGGCCCCTTCGTCATGTCGATGCCGAGCGTCAGCAGCTTTTCATAGATGTTCGGGAAATGCCCCGCGACGAAATCGGGGTCGAGGTGGCTGATGTCGAGATGGACATAGTCGAGCCCCGATCGCTTGATCTGGTCGTCATTGGCGCGCGCCACGACGTCGCGCGGCGCGAGTTCGGCGCGCGCGTCATAATCGGGCATGTAGCGGTGGCCGGTGACCGGGTGCTTGAGGATGCCGCCCTCGCCGCGCACCGCCTCGGTGATCAGGAAATTCTTGACCTCGAGATTGTAGAGGCAGGTCGGGTGGAACTGCATCATTTCCATGTTCGACACCCGCGCACCGGCGCGCCAGGCCATCGCGATACCGTCGCCGGTCGCGCCTCTCGGGGCGGTCGAAAACTGGTACACACGCCCCGCCCCGCCGCTGGCAAGGATCGTCGCGCGGCCGACATGCGCATGGACCTCACCGCTCTTTTCATCGAGCGCATAGACACCCCAGACGCGGCCCGATCCTGAGTAACGTTCCTCGTGGCGGCCGGTAATCAGGTCGATGCACGCCTGTCCGGGCAGCAAAGTGATGTTCGGATGCGCCTCGGCGGTCTTGAGCAAGGCAGCCTGCACCGCCCAGCCGGTCGCGTCGTCGACATGGACGATGCGGCGGTGCGAATGGCCACCCTCGCGCGTCAGGTGCAGCGCGTCGCTGTCCTTGTTGAACGGCACCCCCATCTCGACGAGCCGCTCGATCGCGTGCGGCGCATTCTCTACGACGAACTCGACCGTCTCGCGCCGGTTGAGCCCGGCGCCCGCGACCATCGTGTCCTCGATATGATTTTCGAAGGTGTCGCCAGCATCGAGCACCGCGGCGATCCCGCCCTGCGCCCAGGCGGTCGAGCCGCCGGTGAGCTCGCCCTTGGCGAGCACGAGCACGCGGCAATGATCGGCGAGCGCGATCGCGGCGGTGAGCCCCGCAGCGCCGGAGCCGACGATGATGACGTCGTGGGTCTCTTTATCTGACATCAAATTTCCGTTCGCATCGAGCGAAGTCGAGATGCCCTCGGCCTCGCGCGCCTTCGATGAGTGTCTCGACTTCGCTCGACACGAACGGGATCAGGTATTCACCCATTCGCCGCGCGCGTCAGGTTGAGGAACACATCCTCGAGATCGGCCTCGCGGGTCGAGACGTCGACGATGCCATGGCCCATCGCATTGACCGCGGCGAGCACCTCGCCCGCGTTCATGCGGTCCTTGTTGTAGTGGATCGCGAGCCCGCGCTCGCCCTCGCGCTCGATTTTCTCGAATGCGGGATGCGTTGGCAGCACCGTCACATCGGCGTCGAGCGTCACGACGACGATCTTCTCGCGCGCCATGTCGACCAGTTCGCGGGTCGGCTTGTTGGCGATCAGCCGTCCGTGGTTAATGATCGCGATGCGGTCGCACAGCTCTTCGGCTTCTTCGAGATAGTGCGTCGTCAGCACCACGGTGACGCCGCGATCGTTCAAGGACTTCACATAGGACCAGAGCTGTTGCCGCAGTTCGATATCGACCCCGGCGGTCGGTTCGTCGAGGACGATAATCGGCGGCGAATGGACCATCGCCTTGGCGACGAGCAGGCGGCGCTTCATGCCGCCCGACAGCGTCCGCGCATAGGCGTCGCGCTTGTCGCTCAGGTGGACCGCGTCGAGCAGTTCGTCCGAAATGCGCTTCGCCTTGGGCACACCATAGAGCCCGGCCTGATTCTCCAGCGTCTCGAACGGCGTGAAAAACGGGTCGAAAACGATTTCCTGCGGCACGATGCCGATCGAATATTTGGCGTTTCTGGGATCGGCGTCGATGTCGAAGCCCCAGATGCTGGCCGACCCGGCGGTCTTGTTGACCAGCCCGGCGAGGATGTTGATGAGCGTCGACTTGCCCGCGCCGTTCGGCCCGAGCAGCCCGAAAATCTGCCCGCGCGGCACGTCGAAACTGACATTGTCGAGCGCCTGCTTGCCGCCGGCATAGAGTTTGGAGACGGCGTCGATGCGGATGGCGGCTTCGGTCATGGCCGCTTCCATAGCCGCGCCGCGCGGCTCGCGAAAGCCCGTGTTCCGGCAAGGAAATCTTTACCATGGCGGGTAAGCATATTTTGTCACATCGCCCTTATGAGGGGTGATGTGAGGACCAGACACATCATCTGCCCGCCGCTTCGCCGGCGCGGCCTAGCCGCCCTGACGCTCGCTTTTGCGCCGTTCGCCGCTCCGTCGGCGCACGCGCAGAACAACGCGCAGGGCGAAGCCGAAGCCATCGTGCTGCGGCCCCTTTCCTTCTTCAAGGTTAACGACCTCGATTTCGGCGACATCATCGCGTCGAACGCGGCGGGGACGGTGCGCATCCTGCCCGACGGCTCCCGGACGCGGACCGGTGGCGCGACGCTGGCCGGGAATGACGGCGAACCCGCGCGTTTCGCCGGGCTCGGCTCGTACAACCGCGAGGTCAATATCTCGCTCGGCGCGAACCAGATCTTCATCACCGGCCCCGGACAGCAGATGCGCGTGCGCAATTTCGAGATCGGCAGCACGCCCACCGCGATCCTGTCGACCACCCCGACGCGCTTTCGCATCGCCTCGACGCTCGGCAACTATAATTTCCCGGTCGGCGCGACGCTCGACGTCAACGCCAACCAGGCGCCGGGCGACTACAGCGGGACCTTCACCATCACCTTGAACTATCTCTGATCGCCGCATGTGGGGCGACGGCACCGGGGGACCACTGGCGCGTTTCGGGGGGAACGCGCTTGCCGGTGCCGTCATGGCGGCGCTCTGGACGATGCCGGCGGCCGCGCAACAGACGCAGGGCCAGGCGAGCGCGCTGGTGCTCGAACCCATGTCACTGACCAATATCGAACAGCTCGACTTCGGATCGATCATTCCGTCGGCGACGATCGGCACTGTCACCGTCGCCCCGTCCGGCGCGGTGACGACCTCGGGCGGGGTGATCGCGGCGTCGGGCGACGCGCGCCCGGCGCGCTTCGCGGGTCAGGGCAGCGCCAATCGCGTCGTCATCAAGACCGGGTCGAACCAGATCGTCCTGACCGGCCCGGGCGAGGCGATGCGCGTCGACGATTTCGAGATCGGCGCGCTCACCGGCCTGTCGCAGATCGGCAACGGCAACAATTTTCGCATTACCGGCACCAACGGCATCGTCGGCTTTGCGGTCGGCGGCCGGCTGCGCGTCAACGCCAACCAGGCCGAGGGCGACTATAGCGGCAGCTTTTCGGTCACCTTCAACTATCAATAGCCCGCGCAGACCCGATTGCGGCGCTGGCGCGCGCTTGCTATGGGCGCCGTCGATGACCCAGAACACGCCCGAAACCATCCGTACGCCCAAGACCCGCGTCGCCTGCGACGGCACCGGCGACGGCCTCGCCAACGCCGCGCTCGGCCATCCGCGCGTCTGGCTCGAGATCGACACCGACGAGGGCTTTGCCGACTGCGGCTATTGCGACCGGCGCTTCGTGCTGATCGGCGGGATCGCCGATAAAGGGTAAGCATCGGCGGGATCGCCGATAAGGGTTGACCCTTTGCGGCGGCGCAAGGCGTAAACGCCGCCTTTACCAAGCCAAAGCATCATCGGTTCACACCCCGCTGGCATAGTCTGTGCCAGACAGGAGCAGAATCGTGGGGATTCCAGGGACCAGCCATCGTCGGGCCGCCGCACGCGTCCCGGCCATCGCCGCAGCGCTGATCGCGCTGGCGGCGCCTGCGCACGCCGCCGACATGCCCGGGACGACAACCGCGACGGTCGTCCGGCCGAACAGCCTCGTCAAGACCGACGATCTCGATTTCGGGACGATCATCAGCGGCGCCACCGGCGGCACCGTCAGCGTCAACGCCCTCACCGGCGCGCGCACGACCAGCGGCGGCGCCACCGCGGTCGGCAACGACGCGCAGCGCGCGCAGTTCCAGGGCACCGGCGGCATCCTGCTGATCACCGTGTCGGGCAGTACGTCGGTGACGCTGGCACGGGCCGGCGGCGGCGCGACGCCTATGACCGCCACTTTGGTCCGCGCCGCGAGCACCAGCGGCGGCGGCATCGCGCTGCTCGGCGCGACCCTGCTGCCGAGCGGCGTGCAGACCTATTATATCGGCGGCACGCTCACCGTCCCCGCGAACCAGCCCGAGGGCGATTACAGCGGGACGTTTACGCTGACGGTCAATTATCTGTAAGCAGACGCGAGCGTCCGGTTCCGGGCGTCAGTTGCGATAATATCCTCCCTGTGGCCGCAGGCCATGGGGAG
>NZ_LMGF01000001.1:373761-490268 GCF_001427085.1 Sphingopyxis sp. Root1497 | reverse complement strand
AGAAAGCTTGCACCACGCCTACGGCGTCGGCCCCTCCGTCAGCGCTTCGGGCTGCCACCTCCCCATCGCTGCGCGACGGGGAGGACTTTTACGTCCGCTCCCCACCCCACAACCACCCGTCCGCATCAACCCTTTGCGCCGCCGCCCCGCGCGCCTATATCGGCCTCATGACAAGCCCCACCGATCCCCGCCGCTTCCTCTATCGCGCCGATGCGCTCGATCCCGATCTTGCGCAGAAGCTCGCGAAGGAAGCGCTCGCCAAGGCCGATGACGGTGAGCTTTACCTGCAATATCGCGCGACCGAGAGCTTCGGCTTCGACGACGGGCGTCTCAAGACGGCGGATTATTCGACCGATGCGGGCTTCGGGCTGCGCGCTGTGTCGGGCGAGATGACGGGCTTTGCCCATGCCAGCGACATCAGCGCCCCGGCGATCCGCCGCGCCGCCGAGACGCTCGCGCTGCTCGACCCTGCGAACCAGCCGCACGCCGCCGCCCCCGCGCGGACCAATCGCCATCTTTATGGCGAGGCCAATCCGCTCGACCTGATCCCCTTCGCCAAGAAGGTCGCGCTGTGCCAGCAGATCGACGCCGCCGCCCGCGCGCGCGATCCGCGCATCGCGCAGGTCTCGGTCGCGCTCGCCGGCAGCTGGTCGGTGGTCGAGATCGTCCGCGCCGACGGCTTCCTCGCGACCGACATCCGCCCGCTCGTCCGCCTCAACGTGTCGATCGTGGTCGAGGAGAATGGCCGGCGTGAGAGCGGCTATTTCGGCCTCGGCGGTCGTTACATGTACGACCATCTGTTCGAGGAAGCGCAGTGGAACCGCGCGATCGACGAGGCGCTGGCGCAGGCGCTCGTCAATCTCGAGGCGGTCGACGCCCCGGCGGGCGAGATGACCGTGCTGCTCGGTCCCGGCTGGCCCGGCGTGCTGCTCCATGAAGCGATCGGCCACGGGCTCGAGGGCGATTTCAACCGCAAGGGCACCAGCGCCTTTTCGGGCCGCATCGGTGAGCGCGTCGCCGCAGCGGGCGTCACCGTCGTCGACGACGGCAGCCTCGCCGAACGGCGCGGTTCGCTGAGCATCGACGACGAGGGCACCCCGACCAGCGAAACCGTGCTGATCGAGGATGGCATCCTCAAGGGCTATATGCAGGACCGGCTCAACGCGCGGCTGATGGGCATGGCGCCGACCGGCAACGGCCGCCGCGAAAGCTTTGCCCATGCGCCGATGCCGCGCATGACCAACACCTTCATGAAAGGCGGAAACGACGATCCCGCCGAACTGCTCAGCCGCGTCAAGAACGGCATTTTTGCCAAAAGCATGGGCGGCGGCCAGGTCGACATCGTGTCGGGCAAATTCGTGTTCAGCTGCACTGAGGCGTACAAGATCGAAAATGGCAAGCTCGGCGCCCCGATCAAGGGCGCGACGCTGATCGGCGACGGGCCGAGCGTGCTCACGAAAGTTACCGGCATCGGCAACGACATGGCGCTCGACGAAGGCATCGGCGTGTGCGGCAAGGGCGGCCAGAGCGTCCCCGCGGGCGTTGGCCAGCCGACTTTGCTGGTGAGCGGGCTGACGGTGGGCGGGACGGCTTAACGCCCCTCTCCCCGTCATTGCGAGCGAAGCGAAGCAATCCAGAGTAGGCGTACACCGCTCTGGATTGCTTCGCTTCGCTCGCAATGACGGGATTCTGTGACGCGCATCACTTGGCCTTCGCCAATCTCGCGCCTATACGCCTCTCAAACATAAAGCAGAAATTGGGTCGCATGAGCTTTTCCCCGGGGGCAGAACCTCCGGTCGCAGGGAGGAATTATGCGCAAGACTTTCCAATTCACTTCGCTCGCGGTCATCGCCGCGATGCTGACCGCGCCCGTCGCGGCGCAGCAGAAGACCACCGGTCCCAAGGAACGCTATGAGATGGACGCCGCGACGATGTCGGGCTTTGCCGCGATGGGCGGCGGCAAGGGCGGCATGGGCGGCGCGATGAGCATGATGTTCGGCGGCGGCCCCGACAGCGCGTTGGCGCGCCAGCTGGTCCTGCGCCTCGGCTCGAACGAGTTGCCGACCGCGCCGCCGCCGAAGGGCGATCATTTTTTCCTGCCGCAGGCCAAGCTTGGCAAATCGGTGCCGCTGATCGCGCCCGAGCGCAAGGACGGCACCTACCCGACCGAATTCGAACGGCCGAAGGGTCGCCTGCTGCTCTATTGGGGCTGCGGCGCCAAGGCGGGGCCGGGGCAGCCGGTGATCATCGATTTCGCCAAGGTCGCGGCGGGACAGGTGCCGCCGAACCTCTTCTCGACCGCCGTGCCGATCGTCCGCGAAGTGTCGCCGTCGAACAGCAAATCCTATATGGAATGGCCGAACGGCAAATCGACCAAGATGCCGTCCAAGGACAGCAGCCTGCTCGGCGCGCACCGCGTCGCGAGCAATGTCGGCAACGACATCAATTTCACCCTCGCGCAGGATTATATGCCCGCGCTGCAGGCCTCGACCGCCGACCAGGCCGACGGGTCGGTGACGATCCGCTGGAACCCGGTGCAGAACGCCACCGGTTATGCCGCCTGGACAATCGGCGGGATGGGTAACGGAAGCGGCAAGAACGACGTCGGCGACATCGTCTGGTGGACAAGCAGCGCGACCAAGGAATTCGGCGGCGGGCTGTGGGACTGGCTGCCGCCCTCGGTGGTCGCCAACCTGATCACCAAGAAGATCGTGATGCCGCCATCGCAGACGACGTGCCAGATCCCCGCCGAGGTCAAGAAATCGTCGGGCGAGTTCATGATGGGCAACCTCAACGCCTTCGGCCCCGAGGCGAACTTCTCCTATCCGCCCAAGCCCGCGACGGGGGTGTGGAACATCGACTGGACCGCGAAGGTGCGCTTCCGCTCGTACACGATGCTGATGGTCGGCGCCGATTTCGGCGGCATGAGCGGCGGCGGCGCGGCGAGCGGAAGCAGCAGCGGCGAGACCGCACCGCCCGCCAAGAAAAAGAAATGCAAGGGCCCGCTGGGCATTCCGCTGCCCGACGGCGCCTGCTGAGCGCACGCGCGTGACCTGGCCGGTCCCTCCCGCAGGCTCGAGGGAGCGGCCAGGTCACCATGCCTGAGTCAGTTGTCGTTCAGACGAGATGCCCTATATCGGCGGCAGAGGGTGTGTGTTGAATGACAGGAGTCGAACCATGCGTCCGTTAATCGCCACCATTATCGCCGCCGCCGCGGTGGCCGCCGCGCCCGCCGCATCGGCGAAGGAAAAGCTGACCGGCGAGCAGCAGCTCGAAAAATTGCTCGATGGCCGCGTCGCGGGCGAGCCGCAAAACTGCATCCAGCTGACCGGATCGAACAGCACCACGATCATCGACGGCACCGCGATCGTCTATCGCATCGGTAGCACGCTTTGGGTCAACCGGCCGAAGGGCGGTGCAGAATCGCTCGACGACGACGATATTCTCGTCACCAAATTGACCGGCAGCCAGCTGTGCAGCATCGACACCGTTCAGCTGCGCGACCGGACGAGCCAGATGTACAGCGGCTTCGTGTCGCTCGGCGAGTTCGTGCCGTACCGCCGTCCCAAGGCCGAATAGCGCCAAAAAGCCCCGTCATTGCGAGGAGCCGGAGGCGACGAAGCAATCCAGGGTTGCGTAAACGGCTCTGGATTGCTTCGCTTCGTTCGCAATGACGACCGATTCCGAACATCCCGACCTTCCGCCGCCGCCCGCCGACTGGCCGGCGCAGCTCCTGACCTTCTGGTTCGACGCGCATGGCATGGACGACTGGTATGGCGGCGGGCCGGATTTCGACACCGACATCCGCGCGCTGGCCGGCGACTGGCACGAAGCGCTGCGCGCGCTCCCCGCCGCCAGCTTCCTGACCGACCCCGACACCGCGCTGGCCGCGGCAATCCTGTTCGATCAGGTGCCGCGCAATATCTTTCGCGGATCCGCCGATGCCTTTGCTACCGACGATCTCGCCCGCGCGATCGCGCGCGGCATCGTCACGCACGGCTGGGACAAGGCCTGGCCCGACGCGCGGCGCCAGTTCGCCTATCTCCCCTATCAGCACAGCGAGGACCTCGCCGACCAGCGCGAATCCTTGCGCCTGTTCGGCCAGCTCGCCGATCCGATGTTCCAGGACTATGCGCAGAAGCATTTCGCCATCGTCGACCGCTTCGGCCGCTTCCCGCATCGCAACGCGGTGCTCGGCCGCACGACACGCCCCGAGGAGCAGGCGGCGGTGGAGGAAGGCAAAAATTGGTGATAAGCCCGCCACACCGATCTTGCGGAGCCCCGACATGGCCGATTTCACCGACAGCCTGACCGACAAGCATATCGCTTTCATCGCGAAGCAACCGGTCTTCTTCACCGCGACCGCCGCCGCCGATGCGCGGATCAACCTGTCGCCCAAGGGCTATGCCGACACGTTTAGGGTGCTGTCCGAAAACCGGGTCGCCTATCTCGATTTCGGCGGATCGGGCAACGAGACGCACGCGCATCTCGCCGCCGACGGGCGCATCACCATCATGTTCTGCGCCTTCGACCGCAGCGCGCTGATCCTGCGCATCTATGGCCGCGGCCGCGCGGTGCTGCCGCAGGACGATGAATGGGAGACGATCGCCAGTCCTTTCACCCTGATCCCCGGCACCCGCCAGATCTTCGTGATCGACGTCGACAGCGTGCAGACCAGTTGCGGCTGGGGCGTGCCGATGATGGAATTGCAGCACGAACGCGACACGCTGCAGAAATATCACCGTCAGGCCGACCCGGTGCTGTGGGTCGAGAAATTCCAGGAACGCACCAGGAGCATCGACGGCCTGCCAACGCGCCCGACCGACCGTTTCATCACCGGCGACCCGGCCTGATGGCGCTCGTCGAGCTGGTACGCCTGCCGAACGGGGTCGAGGCCGAATTGCTGCGTGGCCGGCTCGAAAGCGCCGGCGTCCATGCCGTGTGTTTCGACGCCGGCATGAATATCGCCGAAAGTGTCGGCCTGCTGATCCCGGTGCGGGTGATGGTGCTCGACGACGATCTGGCCGACGCGCAGGCCTTGATGGCGGAGTTCGGCGCCGGCTGAACGCAACCTAAGCCTTGCTCAGACGTCCATAATCCTGTGAAAATGCCCGCCATGATCAAGGTCGCCAGTTACAATATGCGCAAGGGCATCGGTCTCGACCGGCGCCGCGATCCGGGGCGGGTGCTGTCGGTGCTGCGCGAACTCGACGCCGATATCGTCGCACTGCAGGAGGCCGACCGCCGCTTCGGGACCCGCGCCAGCGCGATCCCGCCGCATATGTTCGAAGAGCATAGCGACTATGTGCCGGTCGACCTGCTCGGCGGGCGTCCCTATGCCATCGGCTGGCACGGCAATGCGCTGCTGGTGCGCAAGGGCGCCGAAGTCGAGGAGAGCCACGCACTCCATCTGCCGACGCTCGAACCGCGCGGCGCGGTCGCGGCGACGGTGCGCATCGGCGATACGCGGCTGCGCGTCGTCGGCATGCATCTCGACATTTCGGGGCTGCGCCGCCGGCAACAGGCGCGCGCGATCCTCCATCACCTCGCGGCGGGCGAGGACCTGCCGACGATCCTGATGGGCGACTGCAACGAATGGCGCAACCAGGGCGGCTGCCTCCATGATTTCGGCGAACGCCATCGCCTCGTCGACACCGGCCACAGCTTCCACAGCCGTCGCCCGGTGGCGAAACTCGACCGCATCTTCGCCTCGCCCGACCTGCAGGCGGTCGACGCCGGGGTGCATCGCAGCGCGCTCGCGGCGCGCGCGTCGGACCATCTGCCGATCTGGGCGCGCTTCGAGCGGGCGGGATAGCCTGAAAAAGCCCCTCCCCTAAGGGGCGGGCAGGTTACGTCCCTGCCCATAATTTAGGCATCGCGCTGCCTCGCCTGCCCATTCCACTGACTCAATCGGTCGCCTGCGCGCGCCAATTCGTCACAAAATGTTAACTCAACCCCCGCCCGCGTAATTTGGCACGGCTGTTGCAGTGCAACATCTGCCAATAATCACAAGGGGGCGTCATGAAGCTGATCCTGGCTATCATCAAACCGTTCAAGCTCGACGAGGTGCGCGAAGCCCTCACCGGCTTGGGCATTGCCGGAATGACCGTGACCGAAGTCAAAGGCTTCGGTCGTCAGAAAGGCCAGACCGAAATCTACCGCGGCGCGGAATATGCCACCAACATGGTGCCGAAGGTGAAGATCGAGCTCGTCTGCGACGACGCGCTCGCACCGCGGGTCGTCGAAACGCTGCAGCAAAGCGCCGGAACCGGGTCGATCGGCGATGGCAAGATTTTCGTCCTCGACGTCGGTCAGGCCGTGCGCATCCGCACCGGCGAGACCGGCGAGGCGGCTCTGTAATGATAAAGGGGGAAGCAATGACGTTCGCAAACAAATTTGCGGCGACCGCCGGGGCTGCGGGCCTCGCACTGTTCGCCGCGCTGCCCGTGTGGGCGCAGGAAGCGGCAGCCGCCGCCGCGGCGCCCGCCGCCGAAGCCGCACCCGCAGTCGCCAACCCGGGCAATAACGCCTGGATGATGACCGCCACCGTCCTCGTCCTGCTGATGATCCTGCCGGGCCTCGCGCTCTTCTACGGCGGCCTCACGCGCACCAAGAACATGCTGTCGACGATGACGCAGGTCGGCGCCGCCGCCTGTCTCGCGATGCTGATCTGGGTCAGCTACGGCTATGGCCTCGCCTTCGGACCCGAGGGCAACGCCTTTATCAGCTGGGGCAAATTCTTCCTGTCGGGCGTCACCGCCGACTCGACCGGCGCGACCTTCACCGACGAAGTGATCAGCGAATATGTGTTCATCTCGTTCCAGATGACCTTCGCCGCGATCACCCTCGCGCTGGTCCTCGGCTCGGTCGTCGAGCGCCTCAAATTCTCGGCCATGCTCGTGTTCGGCGCGATCTGGCTGACCATCGTCTATTTCCCGATCGCACACATGGTGTGGGCGGGCGGCGGCCTGTTCTTCGAAGGCGGCATGTTCGGCACCGACACGCCGGCCGCGCTCGACTTCGCCGGCGGCACCGTGGTCCACATCAACGCCGGCGTCTCGGCGCTGGTCGCCGCGATCATCCTCGGCAAGCGCATCGGCTACCAGAAGGAAATCATGGCGCCGCACTCGCTGACCATGACGATGATCGGCACCGGCCTGCTGTGGGTGGGCTGGTTCGGCTTCAACGCCGGCTCGGCACTCGAAGCCAATGGCTCGGCGGGCCTCGCTATGATCAACACGATGGTCGCCACCGCCGCCGCCGCGCTCGTCTGGATGCTCGCCGAAAAGGTCAGCGGCCACAAGCCTTCGGCGCTCGGCTTCTGCTCGGGCGTCATCGCCGGCCTCGTCGCGATCACCCCGGCCGCCGGCAACGCCGGTCCGTTCGGTGCGATCCTGCTCGGCGCGGTCGCCTCGGTCGTCTGCTACTTCGCGGTGACCAAGCTCAAGGCCAAGCTCGGCTATGACGACTCGCTCGACGCCTTCGGCATCCACGGCATCGGCGGCATGGTCGGCGCGATCGGCACCGCCTTCACCATGCTGGTCGCGCTCGGCGGCCCGGCGGGCGAAGACTATGCCCTCGGCCCGCAGATCACGACGCAGGTCATGGCGGTCGTCACCACCATCATCTGGTCGACCATCGGCACCGCGATCGCGATCTACATCGCCAAGGCGCTGACCGGCCTGCGGGTCAGCGAAGAGGTGGAGCGCGAAGGCCTCGACCTCGGCGAACATGGCGAGCGTGCCTATAATTATTGACGAGACTGGACACCCGCCGCCGCTCTCTCCTCTTTAAAAAGGCGGCGGGGTCCAACCCAGGTTCCTCCTGCGAACCACTGGCCGGGGCTTGTCCCCGGCCTTTTTTTTCGATGGCGGCCGGGGCGGCCGCAGGCCCGGACCAGGTCTCCGGCTTTTTTTTGCTTGCGGCCCAGCGGCCTAGCGGCGACGCACCCAGGCGGCCTGGCGCGTCGGTATGTGGCAGCAATGCAACAGCGCGCCGACATTTTGTTACGCGCGATTCGGACCCCATTGCGCATTTATGACAAGAGGCGCACTCCTCTCGCCGCGACGGGACAAGATAGTCCCGCGCTGCTCAGAGAGGAAAACATCATGCATGCTCGCACTATGCTGCTGGCCGGGCTTTCGACGCTCGCGCTGGCCAATTTCGTTACGCCCGCCGCCGCGCAGGACGCCGCCGCCGAGGAAGACGACAGCAACATCATCATCGTCACCGCGACCAAGCGCGACGCCAATCTTCAGGACATCCCCTTTTCGATCAACGCGCAGACCGCCGCCGACATCCAGAGGTCGGGGGCGGTGACGCTCGAGGATCTGTCGCGCAACGTCGCCGGCCTGTCGGTGCAAAACCTTGGCCCCGGCCAGAGCCAGGTGTCGGTCCGCGGCGTGTCGGCGGGACAGGTCGTGCGCGACCAGCCCGGCGTCAAGGAACAGGTCGGCGTCTATCTCGACGAAAGCGTCATCTCGCTCTCGCTCTTCACCCCCGACATCGACCTTTTCGACCTCAACCGCGTCGAAACGCTGCGCGGGCCGCAGGGCACGCTGTTCGGGTCGGGGTCGGTCGGCGGCACGATCCGCTACATCACCAACCAGCCCAAGCTCGGCGTGACCGAAGGCAGCGTCGAGGCGAACCTCAACCTCGTCGACGGCGACGATATCGGGGGTCATCTGAAAGGCGCGATCAACGTCCCGCTCGGCGACAAGGCGGCGGTGCGCGCGGTCGGCTATTACACGCGCTACGGCGGCTTCATCAACGCGGTCGGCCCCGCGGGCGGCAACGACGTCAACAGCGGCGAACGTTATGGCGGGCGCCTCGCGGTGACCTTCGAGCCCGTCGACGACGTCACCATCACCCCGCGCATCGTCTATCAAAAGGTGACCGCCGACGGCTTCAACCGCCAGGATATCTATAATCTCTATGGCAACCGCTTCACCACCACGCGCCCGCAGGTGACCTATGACGAGCGCGAGCAATATCTGCTGCTGCGCGAAGCGTTCGAGGACAAGACGCTGATCGCCGACCTGGTGATGAACGCCAAGCTCGACGGCGTTTCGGTCACCTCGGTGACCAGCTACACCAACCGCGACATCCTCGTCAGCCGCGACGCGAGCGCGCTGACCGGTTCGGTCTCGGTCGACCTCGGTTTCCCGACCGCCGGGGTATTGCTGCCATCGGCCCTCGTCGACACCACCGACCTTAAGACCTTCACGCAGGAAGTCCGCCTCGCATCGGATTATGACAGCGCCTTCCAATGGGTGTTCGGCGGTTTCTATTCGAGCACCGACCGCTTCTATCGCCAGCGTCTGCCCACCCCCGGTTATGACGCCTTCACCGATGCGACGCTCGGCGCGGGCACCTCGGCAGCGGTCGCCAACGGCTTCCCCGCCAACTCGCCGTACAACGCCGACCTGCCCTATAAGATCAAGCAGCTCGCGATCTTCGGCGAAGGCACCTATTCGATCACCGACGCCTTCGACGTCACGGTCGGCGGCCGCTATTACGACTTCGTCGAGACGCGGCGCTTCGTCACCGGCGGATTGTTCGCGAACGGCGACCGCCGCCGCGACAAGACGCGCTCGAACGGCATCAGTCCGCGCGTGCTGCTGAGCTATGACGTCGCCGACAATGTGTCGGTCAATGCACAGGCGTCGAAGGGCTTTCGCCTCGGCGGGGTCAACGATCCGCTCAACCTGCCGCTCTGCTCGCCGAGCGATGCGGCGCTGTTCGGTGGCTTCCAGGATTATGACGACGAGACCTTGTGGAACTATGAAGTCGGCGTGAAGTCGAAGGGCCGCGGCTTCACCTTGAACACCGCCGCCTTCTACAACGACATTCGCAACCTCCAGGTCACGCTCGACGCCGGCAGCTGCTCGTCGCGCATCGTCTTCAACGTCCCCAAGGCGCATTCGATGGGGGTCGAGGTCGAGCTCGGGGTGAACCCGATCGACGGACTCGACCTCAACCTGTCGGGCAGCCTGATCGAGGCCGAGTTCGACACCACCCTGCCCGGCGTACTCGCCACCGCGACGGGCATCCGCGAAGGCAACCGCCTGCCCTCGGTCCCGAAGTTCCAGCTGTCGGCATCGGGCAGCTATGAATTCCCGGTCTCGGACAGCGCGTCGGCCTATCTCGCGGCGTCGTTCCAGCATGTCGGCGCGCGCTACACCCAGCCCGCGGATCAGGAAAACAACCCGCGCACCTTCGTCCACGGCCTGCCCTTCGGCGGCGCCCCGGCGAACGCCGCGACGACGGTCGACCTCGAACTGCCCGATTACCAGCTGGTCAATCTCAGCGCCGGGGTCGATTTCGAAAGCGGCCTGTCGCTCAGCGTCTATGTCAACAATCTGCTCGACGAAAACGCCCTGCTCTCGTTCGACCGCGAACGCGGCGGCCGGGCGCGCCTCGGCTATACTGTCGGCCAGCCGCGCACCTTTGGCGTCACTGCGCGCCAGAGTTTCTAATCGATCGGGGCGGGTTGCCGTTCGCGGCTGCCCGCCTTCGCAGGCGCACAATAAATAGGCAGTGGTGATGCAAATTTAGGCCTTTCCATCATGACATTAATATGGCATTCAACCATCAAGAGTTTCAGGAGGGGAGAGCCTGAAAGGCTGGGCCGGGACGCAAGTCCCGGCCCTCTTTTTTTGTGCGCAGCATAAGCCATCGCGCAAAAGCCCGGAAAAGCGCGGCGCGGAATTTTGCTGCGCCGCAGCCGGCGCACGGGGCGGCTGCGAAAGCCCCCCGATTCGCCGCGGCGGAATCCTCCCGAATAACCCGTACCCGCGTACCTGTCGCCGCACGCGGCGCGTTGCGGATTCCGCTCGGACGAAAGAATGAGCGAGTCGGGTCCGGGCTTGAAGAGGGACCCATCGCAACCCCCGCCGCAGCAATGCGGCGGGGGTTGCTCTATCAGGCGCTCAGACCGCGCCCGCCTCGGACCGCGAGAACATGAAGGCGTTGCCGTCGGGATCATAGAAGGTGAGCAGCTTCACCAGCCCCGGGATATGCTGGATATCGCCGTCCTGCCGCACCCCTTCGGCGTCGAGATGCGCCTTCGCCGCGACGATATCCTCGACCTCGAAGACGTTGGTCGCGCCGCCGCCCTGCACCACCGTCTCGACCTCGCTCAGCCCGATGTTCACGCCCGCCATCGGCGATTTGAGCTCGCACCAGCCGATCTCGTCGGCGCGGTAGAGCAATGTGCACAGCATCACCCGCTCGTACCAGGCGATCGACGCGGTCATGTCCTTGACCCCCATCGAACAGGTGAGTTCGTACCCGATCTTCAACGCCATTGCCATTTCTCCCTATCTGGCCAGGACTTCGCCATTGCGAGCGAAGCAATCCAGGGCGACTGACGCCCCCTCTGGATTGCCGCGTCGCCTGCGGCTCCTCGCAATGACGGTGCTTATGAATTGGAACCCGAGCCCCAATCCGCTTGCTTCGATAGTCTGGTTTGTATAGTAACTAGCAAATGCCGTCAAGCGTTCCCGATCCCCTGCTCGCGCAGTTGACCCGCCACCGCTGGCTGATCCCGCTGCTCGCCGATCTCGCCGCGCACCGCGGCGCGCGGTTCGTCGAACTGGTGAACCGGCTCGCGCTCGCGCGGGACAGCCTGACGCGCACGCTCGACGCCGCGGCGGCGATCGGCTGGGTGCAACGCAATCCCGGCCACGGCCACCCGCTGCGCCCCGAATATATCCTCACCGAAAGCGGTGCCGCCGCCGCACTGCGCGCCGCGACGATCGCACAGGTGCAGGCGGCAATCGGCCTGCCGCCCGGCGCGGCGACGCGCTGGGGGCTGCCGCTGGTCGCCGGCATCGACGCCGGGCACGCCCGCTTCAACGCGCTGTCGCGGCTGCTCGCCCCCGCAACCCCGCGCGCGCTGTCGCAGGGGCTGACCGCGCTCGGCAAGCATGGGCTGGTCGTGCGCGAGGTGGTCGACGGACGGCCGCCGAGCAGTCTCTATGGGCTGACGGAGACGGGGCGGGTGCTGGCGGAGGCTTGCGCTTAGCGCTCCCCGGCGAAAGCCGGGGTCCATGCGACGCCGCGCCAGCTCTCTGGGCCCCGGCTTTCGCCGGGGAACGTCAGGGTCAGGTCAAAGCCGCCTTCACGAAATCCGCCGCGCGTTCGCCGATCATGATGCTCGGCGCATTGGTGTTGCCACTGACCAGCCGCGGCATGATGCTCGCGTCGGCGACCCACAGCGCGTCGAGGCCCTTCGCCTTCAGCGTCGGGTCGACCACCGCAGCATCGTCGCTGCCCATGCGGCACGTCCCGACCGGATGATAGACGGTGTCGGCGCGCGACCGGATCAGCGCGTCGAGCGCGGCATCGTCGGCGAGGTCCACCGGATGCCGGTCGGCGCCGGCATAGTCCGACAGCGGCGGCGCGGCGGCGATGCGGTGCATCATCCGCACCCCGGCGCGGAGCGTCGCCATGTCACGGTCGTCGGTCAGGAAGCCCGGATCGATCGCGGGCGCGGCGGCGGCGTCCGGTGATGCGAGGCGCACCGTGCCGCGGCTTTCGGGCCGCAGCACGCAGGCGTGGATCGAAAAGCCATGCCCCTTCACCTTGGTCCGCCCATGGTCCTCGAGCATCGCGGGTACAAAATGATATTGGATATCGGGCGCGGGCAGGTCGGGGTGCGATTTCCAGAAGCCGCCCGCTTCGGCGAAGCAGGTCGTCATGATGCCGGTGCGTTTCAGCCGGTGCTCGACGATCGCCTTGAGCATCCGCCAGCTGCCACCGAGGCTGTCGCCGAAGGGATCGGTCGAGCGCGTCTCCCAACTCGACACATAATCGATATGATCCTGCAGGTCTGCACCCACCGAGGCGCGATCGGCGACCACATCGATGCCCTGCTCCTGCAGATGCGCGCCCGGCCCGATCCCTGACAGCATCAGGATCTGCGGGCTGTTGAAGGCCCCCGCCGACAGGATGACCCCGCCCCGCGCGCGCAGCGTCTCGCGGCTACCACCGCGCCGAATCACGACCCCGGTCGCGCGCCCGTCCTCGACGAGGATCTTCTCGACCAGCGCCTTGGTGCGGATGTCGAGATTGGCGCGCCCGCGCAGCGGTTCGACATAGGCGCGCGCCGCCGACCAGCGCTCGCCTGCCTTTTGCGTCGTCTGATAAAGGCCGAACCCCTCGTTATTCGGTCCGTTGAAATCGGCGGTGCGCGGCAGTTGCAGCGCCGCCGCGCTTTCGACGAAGCGCCGGCTCGTCACATTGGGCCAGCGCTGGTCCATGACATTGAGCGGCCCGTCGCCGCCATGGAAATCATCCGCCCCGCGCTCATTGCCCTCGCTGCGTTTGAAATATGGCAGCACGTCGGCATAGCTCCAGCCGGTCGCGCCGAGCGCCTCCCACTGGTCGTAATCGAACTTGTGGCCGCGGATATAGACCATCGCGTTGATCGCGCTCGACCCGCCGAGACCGCGCCCGCGCGGCTGATAGCCGATGCGGCCGTTCAGCCCCTTTTGCGCAACGGTGTCGTAGCGATAGTTCGACGCCTCGGGGATGAAGGGCATGAAGCCCGGTGTCTTGACGCGAATGATATCGTTCGTGCCGCCCGCCTCGACCAGACACACGCTGCGCGTGCCGTCCTCAGCCAGCCGCCCCGCCGCCGCGCTCCCCGCGCTGCCGCCGCCGATGACGATGATGTCGAACTGATCCATATGCCGCTCCCCTCGCGCCGCCTGCGGGCGGTCGCCGGGTGCTTACATGAATGTCATTAGCGGGCGAAGCAAGACCCTAGTCGTCGCCCCCGCAAAGGCGGGGGCCGCTGGAAGTTTAGGCCTTCGCCGATGGCCAAGGCCGACAACGGAACCCGCCTTCGCGGGGGCGACGATGCCTACTCCGCCGGCTCTTCCACCGGCCGCCCCGCCGCCCAGCGTTCCTTGATCATCGCGCTCGTCGCACGGCTGCCGTCGTGGCTCCAGCCGGGCTCGCGCCACATGTAGCTGAGCTTGTGTTTCCACGGCGCGGCCCAGACGTCTTTCGCGATGCCCACCCATTCATGCACCGCGGCCCAAAATATGTTGAAGCTGCCGAGCTGCTTGACGATGCCGTAGCGCACCGGCTCGTCGTCGCGTTCGGGAACGAAGCTGCCGAACATCTTGTCCCAGATGATGAAGACCCCGGCGTAATTGGCGTCGAGATAGCGCGGGTTGACGCCGTGATGGACGCGGTGGTGCGACGGGGTGTTCATCACCGCCTCGAACCAGCGCGGCAGGCGCTTGATCGCCTCGGTATGGATCCAGAACTGGTAGATCAGGTTCAGCCCCGCGCAGAAAAAGACCATCGCGGGCGGGAAGCCGATCAGGAAGAGCGGCAGGCGGAACAGGAAGGTCAGGCTGAAGAACCCCGTCCATGTCTGCCGCAGCGCGGTCGACAGATTATAATGCTGGCTGCTGTGGTGGATGACGTGGCTCGCCCAGAACCAGCGCACGCGGTGGGCGCTGCGGTGGAAGGCGTAATAGGCGAGGTCGTCGAGGAAGAAGCAGAGGATCCACGCCCACCACCAGCTTTTGAATTCGATCCCGATGTCGAACAGGCGATATTGATAGACCCACACCGACGCCCCGATCACCGCCGCGCCGACCAGCGCGCCGGCGACCTGGCTCACCGTGCCGAGCATCAGCGAGGTCAGGGTGTCGCGCGCCTCGTAGCGGCTTTTGTCCTTGCGCAGAGAAATCACCATCTCGGCGATCAGCAGCAGGATGAAGGCGGGCACCGCATAGACGACGGGATCGGGAAGCTTATCCACGGGCGATCTCGCGCATCCGGCTGGCCCACATCCCCGCGTCCTTCCCCAATTGCAGCGTCACCGTGCCGAAGGTGCGTTCGGGCATCGTCAGGATCAGAAAGTCCTTGTCGAGCCGACCGGTCACGCTGGCATCGATCGGGCGCGCCGCGAAATGATTGCCGTGCGCGCGGACCAGCATCTGGCGCCCCCCGGCATCGCGGACGATCGCCGCGAAACCCGCCCGGTCGCGCGCGACCTCGACGCCCCTGAACCCCGCCTCGGCCTCTTCGGCGAGGCGGATCGCATGCGCCTCGTCCGCGATGCGCGGATCGGCGCCCAGTCCCATGGCCTTGACCAGCCAGGCGACGAACAGCACCGCGACCAGCGAAGCGCCCAATTGGATGAGGTCCGTCAGCGTCATTTGTCGCCCGCGAGCGCGTCCATCATCGGCCGCAGCCCGCTCAGGTCATACCCCGCATTCGCCGCTGCCTCGACGATGGCATCGACATCATCGCCGGCGCGCGCGCGGGTCAGCGCCCACAGATGCGTCGAGCGCGTGCCCGACCGGCAATATGCGAGGATCGGCCCCGTCGCATCGCCGAGCAAGGTGTCGAGCGCGTCGAGCTGCGGATGGCTGAAGCCAGCATGGCCGACCGGGATCGCGGCATAGGCCAGTCCCTCGGCCGCCGCGGCATGCGCGATATCGTCGCCCTGCGGCGCGGAAGGTTCCTCGCCGTCGGGCCGGTTGTTGACGATCATCGCGAAGCCCGCGGCCTTGGCCTCGGCCACGTCCTCGAGTGTAATCTGGGGGGCGACGCTATAGTCGGCGGACAGGGTTCGAAAATCGCTCATGGCGCCGATCTACTCCCGCCGCCCGCTCGCTGACAAGCGGGAAGCTGCGTTGCCGCTTTCCTTGCCCGGCGCTTTACCTATGGTCGATGCCATGGACGATCATTTCACATGGGCCTTCGGCTATTGCGCGGCGCGCGGCTATGGCCATCCAGTTGCCGCGACCACCCCTCCGGCGCTGTGGTTCGATGTCGGCAAGCCCGATCAGGCCGGCCGCTTCATTCTGGGGAATGTGTCAGGGGAGGCGGCCGCCGATGCGTTCGCCGCTGTCGCGGCGTCCCATATCTATGTCGACATTGCCGCGCCGCGCGACGCCATTCTCCCCCATATTCCGCCGCGCTGGCAGCCACGCGACGCGATGTGGCTTATGGCGACCGACGCCATCATGCCGGCGGCACTGCCCACGCCCGGCTTTGCGATCGAAGTCGATGAAAGCACCGACCGTTTCGAGGCGGTGGCCAGACATGGCGACGGGTCGCTCGCCGCGCGCGGCGTTCTCGGCATCCATGGCGGCACCGCCGTCTATGACCAGATCGTCACCGAAGCGGCGTTCGCTCGCCGCGGGCTCGGCTCGGCGATCATGGCCGAACTCGGTCGCCGCGCCGTTGCCCGCGGCGTCACCACATGCCTGCTGGTCGCCACCGCCGACGGCAAGGCGCTTTACGAACGGCTCGGTTGGACGCTGCGCAGCGACATCGTCTCGGTCATCTCGCCACCGGGGCGTCCCCACCCATAGCCCGAAAGCCGCGAAAGCCTGGGGACGCGATCCGCGCCCCCAGGCTCCCTGAAGCAGGCCCGCCTTGCGGGAGGCCCACTGCCTTCTCCCCGAACCCCTCGCCCGGGAAGGCGGTTTCGGTTCAGGCGGCCACCGCTGTTGCGCCTGAGTCGGCGGGTTTCGCGCCCACCGCCCGGTCGCCGGCCACCACCTCGGCAAAACGCTCGGCATAACGCGGGTGCTCGGTCCCCATCATCTTGTCCCACCAGGTGAAATAGAGCCCGTAATTCTTGTTGAAGCCGCCATTGTGGTGGAGGTCGTGGTGCGTCGTGGTGTTGATCCAGCGCGTCCACGGCGTCGACAGCCACCAGCGCGGGTGGAGTTCGAACCCGGCATGCCCCATCGCGTTGCGCAGGATCTGGAACAATATCCAGCTCAGCATCACCCAGACCGGGGTCGCCACAAAGAGCAGCCAGATCGGCACGAAGGCGATCATCACGAACGCCTCGGGAATCGCGAAACTGTATGCCGCCCAGGGCGTCGGGGTGATCGAGCGGTGATGCGCGCGGTGGAAGATCCTGAACAATTTCGGGTGGTGCATCGCGCGGTGCACCCAATAGAAATAGGCGTCGTGGGCGACGATGATCGCAGCGAGCAGCGCGAGGTCGCCGGCCCAGCCATAGCTGCCCTCGAACCGGTGCAGCACCCCGACATCGACGCCCCAGATGATGAACGCCGACACGACGGTATAGACCGCGACGGTCTGCACCGACTGCGCGAATTCGCGGCGCCTGTCGGCCATCGTCGCCTCGCGCGCCTGGATCTTGCGAGTCCTGAGGCTGGTCCGCCGCAATCCCCAGACGATCGCCGCGACCAGCGCGGCGGCGACCAGGTAGCGACCGAAGTCGAAGGCGAAGACGACCGGCCCTTTGTGGACCAGATTGGCGAGCGGCGGAAAGGCGTCGAGCATCGGGGCATCCTGTCTGGATTGGATGCCCGCCTTTCAGCACGGCAGCAGATACCTCGCTCCCCGATGTCCGAAAACGGCTAGCCGATTCCGGAATCGGCGAATCGGACGCTGCGATATTCGCTCGGCGTCATCGCCTCGGCGTCGCGGAACGCGCGGTTGAACGGCCCGAGCGAGCCGAAACCCGCGTCGAGCGCGATCGTCAGGATCGGCACCTCGCGCTGCGCCGGGTCGGCGAGCGCGGCGCGGACCTCGTCGAGCCGGAAGCCGTTCAGGAAGGCGGTGAAGTTGCGAAACCCCATTTCGCCGTTGATCGCGCGCCGCACGCGATATTCTGGCTCGCCGAGCCTTGCCGCGAGCATCGCGATCGAGAAACCCTCGGCGCGATAGGCGCGCTCATCGGCCATCACCGCGCGCAACCGCTGCGCCAGCGGCGACGGCGCGGTGGGCGACGCCACCGCATCGGGTTCCGTCGACGCTCCCGGCGCCGCGAACAATTCGGTTGCGCGAAACCGGTACAGCCCGACCGAGACGATGAAGGTCGCGACGAAGATCGCGACCAGCGTCACCGACCGGCCAAGGTCCCGGCTCATGTCGCGGTTGTGAAACATCTCGACAAAGGTGACGAGCAGGATGAAGCCGCCGATCGCCCCGACGACGCCGAGCCGGAATCCGCGCCGTGCCTCGATCAGGTCGTTGGCGCGCCCGCGCCAGGCGATCCACATGCCCGCAACCGCAAAGGCGAACATGCCGATCCGCACCACCCCCCAAATCTCCCAGCTGAAGCGCCCGGTCGCCGCGATCAGCGCAACCTGGATCAGCGGCAACGCGCCGAACGCCAGCACCAGCAACCAACTGCGCCGGCCGATCCGCTGCCGGTCGTCGAACCACAGCCGCGCGAACAGCCAGAACAGGGCCGGCACCATCACCGACAGCGTGTCCAAGAGGATATAGGGATAGTGCGCCGCGCCGTGCAGCTTGAGCAAACCCGACAGGAGATAGGCGACGATGGTGACGTTCATCGCAATCGCGACCCGCGCCGACAGGACGGCCCGATGGTCGCGTACCAAAATGGCGATCCACAAGGCGAACAGCGCGATCGCGCCGCCGCGAATCATCGGGTCGATTATATCCAGCACCGCCATCGCCGTCTGCTAGCTCACGGCGCGCGGCGGCGCCACCGTGCCTAGCCGTCGGGATATTGGTCGATGCAGGTCTGCATTTCGGCCCACAGCCCGCCCGCGGCGGCAAGCTGGACCACCCCCATTTCCTTGCCGAGCACCTTGACCTGCATCGTCCGGCCGGCCTTCAGAGTCGGCCAATAATATTCCTGCAGCGCCCCCAGCTTGTAATCGGTCGCGCCTTCCTCGGTCGCGCCATAGATGAAGCGCGCGGCCACCGCGCCATCGACGAAGATCGCGGTGCCCGGGAAATTGGCGTAGGTGACGCCGGGATCGAACCGATCGCGCGGATTGCCTTCGGCATCCTCGCCGGCACTCGCGCCCTTCTCGTGCTGCGCCGACAGCGCCTCGGATTTGCCTTCGTCGATGCGTGGCAGCGCCTTGCCGCTCAGCCAGATATTGCCATCGTTGAAATTGGTGAAGCGCAGCGCGAGCGTCAGATCCTTCGCCAGCGGCCGCGTCGCGATGCAGCTGTTGCCGCGCGACTGAAAGGTCCAGCCGTCGCCGAAGCTCAAATCCTTGCGCGGGATCGGCGGCGGTTCGCTGCCCTGCCGTTCCAGCGCGGCGCCGTCCGCGAATTTTTCGGGCGCCGCGAGCGCGAGCAGTTCGGCCATGTCGCGATAGGCGTCGAGATGGGCGCGGCGCAGCTTATCGCACGCGGTCATGCGTCCGATCAGGTGATCGGCCCGCGCGCTGCCTTCGGCGGGCTGCGCGACCACGGCTTCGCCCTCTTCCTTGTGCACCGTATCGAAGGCGGCGGTCTGCTCGGCGTCGCTCAACGCTGATCGGTCGCTGGCGAGCGCGAACCAGGTCAGCGCCATCGCCTCGCGCGTCCGCACCGCTTCGGCATCGCCCTCAACGAGCACCCCCATCAGGCTGTTGAGCACCCCGCAACGCGCCGCGTCGTCATAGGCGACCGGGGTTTCCTCGGCGGCGGCGGGAACAGCAAGCAACAGGGCGGGAAATATCGGCAGGGCATAGCGCAACATGGCAGGCTCCATCGGCCGCGACCCTGCGCGCCTGATGCGGCGGTCGCGGGTCCCTGTCAATCGCGATGGGATCGGGCCGAGAGGCCGGTTTCGATTTGCCTGGTGCGCGGCGCGCGGATCAAAACTGCCTTATCACCGCCAGAAACGCATCGCCCCACGCCTCGAGCTTTTTTGCGCCGACCCCCGGGATCGCCCCCATCGCGTGCAGCGTGCCGGGCTTTTCGGTCGCCATCGCGCGCAGCACCGCGTCGTGGAACACGACATAGGGCGGCACCCCCGCCTCGGCCGCGAGTTCGCGCCGGACGCTGCGCAGCGCGTCGAACAGCGGGTCGCCGACCGGGTTCGGCGCCCCGCCCGCGCCACCGCGCTCGCGCCGCGTGCGTTTCACCGGCGGTTCGGCCATCAGCACCTCGGCCTCGCCCTTCAGCACCGGGCGCGCCGCGGGGCCGAGCATCAGTCCGCCATGTTCGGTCGTGGCGAGCGCCTCGCGCGCCATCAGGCTGCGCACCAGCGGCTTGATCAACCGCGCCTCCTCGCCCGCGACGATGCCGAACACCGACAATTTGTCGTGACCGCGGCTGACGATCCGTTCGTCGCTGCGCCCCGTCAGCACCGCCTCGACATGGCCGATGCCGAAGCTCTGCCCGGTGCGATACACCGCCGAGAGCAATTTGCGCGCCAGTTCGGTCGCGTCGATCCGGCTCGGCGGTTCGAGGCAATTGTCGCAATTGCCGCAGCGCTCGGGCGGGTCTTCGCCGAAATGGCGGAGCAGCAAGGCGCGGCGGCACGCCGGTGTCTCGACCAGCGCACCAAGCGCGTTCAGGCGTGCCCGCTCGCCGGCGACACGCGCCTCGGGCAGTTCGCCCAATCGCGACCGCGCCATCGCGAAGTCGGTCGCCCCCCACAGCATCAGCGCCTCGGCGGGGTCGCCGTCGCGGCCGGCGCGGCCGGTTTCCTGATAATAGGCCTCGATCGACTTCGGCAGCCCGGCGTGCGCGACGAAGCGCACGTCTGGTTTGTCGATCCCCATGCCGAAAGCGACCGTCGCGGTGACGATGCCGTCTTCCGACGCGACGAAATCATGCTGGACGCGCGCGCGGATTTCGGGATCGAGCCCGGCGTGATAGGCCGCGACCTTGCGCCCGGTGGCCGCCGCGAGTTGGCTCGCAAGCTTCTCGGTCCCGCTGCGCGTTGGGCAATAGACGATGCCGGGGCCCGGATTGGCGGTGATGAAATCGGTGAGCTGGCGCGCCGGGGTGACGCGCCCGCGCATCGCATAGCGGATGTTCGGCCGGTCGAACCCCGCGAGGATCAGTCCGCCCGCGGGGATGCCGAGCTGGACGAGGATATCCTCGCGCGTATGCTTGTCGGCTGTCGCGGTCAGCGCGAGCCGCGGCACCGCCGGGAAAGCGTCGAGCAAGGGCCGCAGCAGGCGGTAGTCGGGGCGGAAATCATGCCCCCATTCGCTGACGCAATGCGCCTCGTCGATCGCGAACAGCGCCGGGCTGCGCGCCTCGAGCAGCGCGCGAAACCCCTCGCCGGTCGCGCGTTCGGGCGCCACATAAAGCAGGTCGAGGTCGCCGTCGCGATAGCGCTGCCGCGTCTCGGCGAAATCGGCATCGACGCTGGTCAGCGCCGCCGCGCGGATTCCCGCCGCCCGCGCCCCGCGCAGCTGGTCGTGCATCAGCGCGATCAGCGGCGACACGACGACGACGCAGCCGGGCAGCGCGACCGCGGGCAGCTGATAGGTCAGCGACTTGCCCGCGCCGGTCGGCATCACCGCGAGCGTGCGCTCGCCCGCCATGACGCGGTCGACGACTTCGCCCTGGCGGCCACGGAAATGGTCGAAGCCGAAGGTCGATTTCAGGAGGGGGAGCAGCGCGGCGGCAGACATAGTGCGGGCGATAGGAAGTTTGGGAGAGCGGGGGAAGCCCCCATTCCGTCGCCCCCGCCTTCGCGGGGACGACGGCAATTACGCCCCCGCCAGCATCGCCCGTTCGGCCATCCGCGACGCCGTCTCGCGTTCGGCCATCACGACATGGTCGGCGCCGCGCCGCACCAGGTCGGTCACCTCCTCGTCCGAATGCGCGCGCGCGACGATCAGCAGTTTGGGATTGATCGCCCGCGCGCGCCGCACGATCGCCCCCGCCTCGACTCCCTCGGGGATCGCGATCAGCAGGGTCGAGGCGTCCTCGATCCCCGCCTGCCGCAGGATGCTTTCCTTGGTTGCGTCGCCGACGATCACCGTCGCGCCGGCCTGCTTCGCCGCCGCCGCCATGTCCTTCTGGTCCTCGATCACCGTCAGCCCCTCGCCGCGGCCGCAGATCAGCGAGCCGATATGGCTGCCGACGCGGCCATAACCGATCAGCACCACCCCGGCGTTGCACGGCGCGGGCGCCGCTTCGGCCTCGGCCGGTTCCTCCGCCGCATCGGGCTGCTCGGCGCGGATGCGCCGCACCGCGAGGGTGAACAGGATCGGATTGAACAGGATCGACAGCAGCGCGCCCGCGAGGATCAGGTCGCGCCCGGTCTCGGGCAGCACCTCGAGCCCGACCCCCAGTCCCGCAAGGATGAAGGAGAATTCGCCGATCTGCGCCAGGCTGACCGATACGGTCAGCGCGGTTCGCGAATCATGGCCGAAGGCGCGGACGAGCGCATAGGCGGCGACCGATTTGCCGATGACGATGATCGCGACCGTCGCGATCACCGGCCCCGGCTGCTCGATCAGCACCTTGGGGTCGAAGAGCATGCCGACCGATACGAAGAACAGCACCGCGAACGCATCGCGCAGCGGCAGCGTTTCCTCGGCGGCGCGACGCGACAGCTGCGTCTCGCCGAGGATCATGCCGGCGAAGAAGGCGCCGAGCGCAAAGCTCACGTCGAAAATCACCGCCGCGCCGAACGCGACCCCCAGCGCGATCGCCAGCACCGCGAGCCGGAACAGCTCGCGCGATCCCGAATGCGCGACCCAGTGCAGCACCCAGGGCAGCACCCGCCGCGCGATCACGAACATGAAGGCGGCGAAACCGACGACCTTGACCAGCACGATCGCCGCCGATTGCAGCAGCCCCGCGCTCGTTCCCTCGTCGCCGCGCGCCCCGAACATCGCGGGCAGCAGCACGAGCGCGAGCACCATGACGAGGTCCTCGACGATCAGCCAGCCGACCGCGATCCGTCCCTTTTCGGTCTCGACCATGTCGCGCGCCTGCAGTGCGCGCAGCAGCACCACCGTCGAGGCGACCGACAGCGCGAGGCCGAAGACCACGCTGCCCTCGATCGACCAGCCGAGCCACAGCCCGAGCATCATCCCCAGCGCGGTCGCCACCGCGATCTGCAGCACCGCCCCCGGCACCGCGATCTTGCGCACCGACAACAGGTCTTTCAGCGAAAAATGCAGGCCGACCCCGAACATCAGCAGGATCACGCCGATCTCGGCGAGTTGCATCGCAAGCCCGGTGTCGGCAACGAAGCCCGGGGTGAACGGCCCGACCATCACGCCGGCGAGCAGATAGCCCGCGATCGGCGAAATGCGCAGCCGATGCGCCAGCGCGCCCATCAGAAAGGCGACCCCCAAGCCCGCGACCACGGTTCCGATCAAAGAAGTGTCGTGCGGCATGCTCCTTGCGTACGGGGCGCGGGCACGGCGGGTCAAGTTGTGCGGCGCAAAAAAACGTGACGGGCGACCCGTCAGGCGGCCTGTGCGCCCAGGCCTCCGCCCGCATCTGCCAGCGCGACCCCGCGGCCCGGGCGGCCGATCAGGAAACCCTGCGCCTCGTCGCAACCCTCGCGGCGCAGCACCTCGAGCTGCTCGCGCGTCTCGATCCCTTCCGCCAGGATCGGGATCGACAGGCTCTTGCCCAGCGCCAGCACCGCGCGCAAAATCGCCGTCGACTGAATATTGCCTTCCAGCTCGGCGGCGAAGAAGCGGTCGAGCTTGATCTTGTCGAACGGAAAGGCGCGCAGCGTTTCGAGCGACGAATAGCCGGTGCCGAAATCGTCGAGCGCGACCCCGATGCCCAGCGCCTTGATCTGGCGCAGCACGTGCAGCGCGCGGTCGCGGTCGGCGATGATCGCGGTCTCGGTCAGCTCGATCTCCAGCCGCCGCGGCGGCAGGCCGGTATCGATCAGCACCTGGTGGAACAGGCGCGGCAGGTCGGCGTGCGCCAGCTGCAGCGGCGACACATTGATCGCGACCTTCGACTGGTGCGGCCAGGCGGCCGCATCGGCGCAGGCGCGGCGCAGCACCCATTCGCCGAGCGCGAGGATGAAGCCGTTCGATTCGGCGATCGGAATGAACACCGCAGGGGGGATCGCGCCGCGTTGCGGGTGGGTCCAGCGCAGCAGCGCCTCATAGCCGGTGACCGCCCCGCTCGTGACCGATGTCTGGACCTGGTAATGGACGTCGAGTTCGTCGCGGTCGATCGCGCGGCGCAGGTCGGCGGCGAGTTCGCGCTGATCGCGGATCGCCTCATCGAGCTGCGAATCATAATGGCACGGCACCGGCGCGGCGTCGGCCTTGGCCCGGTACATCGCGAGGTCGGCATTGTTCGCCAGCACTTCGGCGGTCGCGGCATCGTCGGGGAAGACCGCGATGCCGATGCTCGCGCCCAGCCGCGCTTCGAAATCCGCCAGAATCAGCGGGGCCTTCAGCTCGGCATCGAGCCGCGCCGCGAACGCCGTCAGCTGCGCGCGATCGGTGAAGCGCGTCAGCGCGACGAACTCGTCGCCGCCCAGCCGCGCGACAAATTCATTGTGACCGAGCGCATCGCGCATCCGCTGCGCGATGCGCGCGAGCACCTCGTCACCGGCCTTGTGGCCGTGGACGTCGTTGATTTCCTTGAAGCGGTCGAGGTCGATCGCACAGAGGCCGACGCGCTCGCCATTGACGATCGCGGCGCCGATTTGCCGCGCCAGTTCGGCGCGAAAGGCGGTGCGGTTGGGCAGGCCGGTCAGCGCGTCGTTCATCGCCATATGGGTCAGCTCGCGCATCGCCTCCGAGCGCGTCTGCCGGTCGAGCATCGCGGCGAACACGCCGGCGGCGATCACGATGCCGCCGACCAGCACCGTCGCGAGCGCCAGCGCATTGAATTCCGACGGGCGGAGCGGTGTCTGGTCGAGCGCCATCGGGGTGATGCGCATCGCGGTCATCGCGAGGAAATGCAGCGAGGCGATCGCGAGCACGATCAGCGTCGTGGCGAGCAGGACCCGATGGCGCATCGCCCGCTGCGTGCGCAGCACGGTCAGCGCGGCTGCGGCGAAGACCATGCCGCTAATCACCGCTGCTGCGATATAATTCTGGTCCCAGGCGACGATGCCGTCGACGCGATAGGCGGTCATGCCGGTAAAGTGCATCGCGGCGATCGCGCCGCCGAACAGCGCGCCGCCGATCGCGCCAAAAATATCGTCGCGGCCCCACGCGGCGACCGCGAAACCGATGAACGATCCGACTATCGCGACCATCAGCGAGGCGATCGTCAACACCGGATCGAGCGTGACAGGGGCTTTCGCTTCAAAGGCGAGCATCGCGACGAAATGGGTGCACCAGATCGTCGCGCTGGCCGCGACGGCGACGAGGAACGCCCAAGCGATCCCCTGCGCCCGCTCCGCATCGCGCGCGCGTTCGAACATCTGTACGATGGCAAAGGCACCGACGCCGCAGATCGCGACGGCGAGCGCGACGAGCCACGGATCGTGCTCGATCGCGATGCACATGGCCAGCCTGATCAAAATCCCCACCTCTTGACGCAAAACAGCCCGCGGACAGGGCGGGACGATTGCTGCCGAAATGGCGGTAATTGCTTACAAATTTGTAAATATTGTTGACGGTGGGGAGGGGGTTGGACGGTGCGCTAAGCTTCGTGCATCCCTTTGTCGCGCGGCGGCAATTGAGCTATCGTCACATCCTTCGCGTAAGCTGGTCTAACGCTCAAGATATGCTGAAGAACGTTGATAGGTCGACCGGTTCATGTGATGATAACACCGCTTGGCCATCACTACGGGGTTGCAGATGCAAGAACGTAAAAATTCTCACGCAGACGCCGCTTCGCCCCGGCCGGATTCACAAATACCAGAATCCGCGCAACGAGAAACAGTAAAAATAATAATGGTCGATCCAAAAAAATATATGGATAAGCCATTCCTAGAAAGTCATCAGATTTTAATTGCTTCTGGACTGACTTTTATCATCGGATTTTTTACGCTATTTAACGCCATCATATCAACTTATCTAAATGACAAAAATCGCAGAGATGATTTAGAATCAAAAAGACTAGCATTCTTTTCTGTTTTAGTTTCTGAATTAGACATGGCAATTGAAAAGATTCAAAGGACAAAGGAAATATTAGAATCAATAGAGATTGAAAGCATTGGATCCGCCGGATCCGTCAACGCAATCAGATTTGCTTCAAGGAATATCGACTTTAACTTTATATCTGATAATTGGGATAAGCTATCAAACTTGAAGCCAAAAGAGATAATCGACATAAGAAAGCTTCAGATAAGAGTTTCCGAGATTTCTTCTTTATTCTCTTCTATACTCGACGATCCAAATTTGGCAAGGATTCAGGGCGCCTTGCCTCTCTTCGAGATCAAATATGATGGCGACAAAGCTCAAGACGAGGATCGTCTGGAACTCCTCTTTGAGGATCTGCTAGAGGCAACAAACGAAGGGTTGCAGGATGCTCAAAATTTGCGCATCATTGTCAGCAAGAGTTTGGGGGAATTGTAAATGGCATGGTCGTTCAAGCGGAATGAACATAATCTCCTTTTGCTTTGGAATCAGCTGCGTGCGAGCCGTCGGTCCGCTTTGAGACAGGCCTTCGATGATATTGACCGATCTGGTTGCTCAGCAGCGCCAGGAGCCATGCCGCACCCTCGCTCTGTCACGTTGCATCTCGTCCAGCGTGGTCGCTACATCATCGTATTCAATTGCCAGCCCGGCAACGTAGAAATTTGCGCCATACGAAGTGTTCGCGGCGGTGAAAGCGCCAACGGGCTACAACAGTTTGCGTAATCTTGGTTAGTGCTTCCCGCACGCACACAAGGCAACCCTCCTCTCTAAACCGTCCCCTCTTCCTTCTCCGCCTGCTGCCGCGCCCACATGTCGGCGTACAGCCCGCGCATTCGCAGCAGTTGCTCGTGCGTCCCCGTCTCGGCCACGCGGCCCTTGTCGAGCACGATGATCCGGTCCGCCCCCGTCACCGTCGACAGGCGGTGCGCGATCACCAGCGTCGTGCGGCGTGCGGCGATGCGGTCGAGCGTGTCCTGGATCGCCGCTTCGGTGCGGCTGTCGAGCGCGCTGGTCGCTTCGTCCAAGATCAGCACCGGCGGGTTCTTGAGCAGCGTGCGCGCGATCGCGACGCGCTGTTTCTCGCCGCCCGACAGCTTCAGCCCGCGCTCGCCGACCTCAGTGTCATAGCCCTGCGGCAGGATGCCGATGAAGGTGTCGATCGCCGCGCCCTCGGCCGCCGCCGCGATCTCTTCGGCACTCGCGCCCTCGCGGCCATAGGCGATATTATAGCCGATGCTGTCGTTGAACAGCACCGTGTCCTGCGGGACGATGCCGATCTCGGCGCGCAGGCTTTTTTGCGTGACCTTGGCGATATCCTGATCGTCGATGGTGATCCGCCCGCCCTGCGGGTCATAGAATCGGAACAGCAGCCGCGCGATCGTCGACTTGCCCGCGCCCGACGGCCCGACGATCGCCAGCGTCTCGCCCGCGCCGACCGCGAAGCTGACCCCGTTCAATATCGTGCGGTCGGGCTCATAGCCGAACACGACATTGTCGAACGCCACCGCGCCGCCGTTCACCACCAGCGGCCAGGCGCCCTCGGCATCGCGCACCTCGCTCGGGGTGTCGATCAGCCGGAACATCGCCTCCATGTCGATCAGCCCCTGGCGGATGACGCGATAGACCATGCCGAGCATGTCGAGCGGGCGGAACAGCTGCGCGAGCAGGGTGTTCACCAGCACCACGTCGCCAACCTGATATTGCCCCTTCGACCAGCCCCAGACGGTGTACGCCATCGCCCCCGCCATCGCGGCGTTGGTGACAAAACTCTGCCCGATGTTGAGCCAGGCGAGGCTGTTCTCGCTCTTCACCGCGGCCTTGGCATATTGGTCGGCGACGTCGCGGTAGCGCGCCGCTTCGCGCTCCTCGGCGCCGAAATATTTGACCGTCTCGTAATTGAGCAGGCTGTCGACGCTGCGCCCGACGGTGAGGGTGTCGAGGTCGTTCATGCGGACGCGCAGCGCATTGCGCCAGTCGGTCACCCGCCGCGTGAAGATGATGTAGACGATCACCATCAGCGCGGTCGCGCTGGCGAGACCAAAGCTGAACTTGGTCCAGAAGATGATCAGCACCGCGAGCAGCTCGACGATCGTCGGCGCGATGTTGAACAACAGGAAATAGAGCATCGTGTCGATGCTCTTGGTCCCGCGCTCGATCACCTTGGTGACCTCGCCGGTGCGCCGCGCGAGGTGGAAGCGCAGGCTCAGCGCGTGCAAATGGGTGAAGGTCGCGATCGCGAGCTCGCGCGTCGCATCCTGCCCGACGCGCTCGAACACGACGTTGCGCATATTGTCGAACAGCACCCCGGCAAAACGCGCCCCGGCATAAGCAAGCACCAGCCCGATCGCGAGCGCGACGCCCTGCTCCATCCCCGGCGCCATCTTGTCGATCGCGGCGCCATAGAGGAAGCCCATCGACAGCTGGACGCCCTTCGACGCGAGCACGATGAGTCCCGCGGCGATGATGCGGACCTTATGCTCGGTGTGCCCGGCGGGCCACAGATAGGGCAGGAAGCGCCGCAGCGTGTCCAGCACCGGCGGTTCCTTGGCCGCATCGGCGGAAGTTTGCGTATCGGGCGGCATCGGCGCCCCATGTAGGGTGGACGCCGCCCAACGCCAAGCGGGGTTGGTGACGACAGGCTGACTTATGCCTCCGCGCGCTGCGCCATGAATATCTCACGCGAAGGCGCAAAGGCGCGAAGAGGGCAGCGCACGCCACGGGCGCGACGCGAGGATCGCGCGAAGCGCCTTTGAAAATGTCGCCTGCGGCGACGAGCCGACGCCAGCCGACCAGGCGCGACATCTTTGTGTCTTTGTGTGAGACCCTTTTTCTTTGCGCCTTTGCGTGAGATTTTCTTCTTCTACCGCGAATCGCGATATCCCGCCCGCCGCAGCAGGCGGTCGATCAGCCGCCGTTCCTCGCTGGTCGGGCCGGCAAGTTCGGGGGTTTCGATGGTGGTCAGCCGCTGGCCGAACAGCGGGCGGCGCGGCGTGACAATCGGGGAGAACCGCATGGGCGGGGCGCCTTTTACTGCGCGGCGTCGCACCCCCCGGTGCCGCATATGGTCTGGTCCCGCCGCCACCTTGGCGCGCCATGGTATCGACCGCGTTGACGGAAAAGGTTAGCGCGCCCTTTCCCGCGAATCGCCGCCGCGGATCAGAGCTGGTGCTTGCCCGCGGCGCGCGCCGTCGCCGCCGCGGCGGGACGATGCTCCCAATGCCAGGCCTCGCTCGGCACGGTGCGGATGAAACCGAACCGCGTCGCATGCTTCGCCAGCCAGTCATAGGTCGGGCTGCCGAGTCCTCCGGCGGTGTCGATGTCGAGCGCGATGCCGTGCTGGTGGTTCGACGACCCGGGCTTGGCAGCCTTGTTGAACCCCGGCCGGCCCGCGACATAGCCCTCATAGAGATATTTCTGGTTGGCATAGGTGCGAAAGCCCGAATTCAGCAGGATCGCGATGCCGTCCGCCGCCGCCGCCGCGACCATCTTCTGATAGGGCTCGACGATCGCCTCCGACAGATATTCGATCTCGAGCGTCCGGTCGACGATCTGGACCAGCGTGATCTGGCCCTGATAGGCGCCGCCCTTCCACGCCGCATTGGGTCCGAACTGCCCCGCTCCCGGCGCGGGAGCGATCTTGCCCAGCGTGACGTTGCGAAAACTGCCGCTGAAATTGCGCGTCGAGGTCCACCCCAGCGCCGCGCCGCCCGCCGCCGGCGCCACCAGCGCGAAGACGATCTTCGACTGGCTCCCCGACGGTTCGATCTTGATCTGCTCGACCTTCACCTTGCTGTTCTTGGGGATCGTCTTGAACCCGCCGACCGCGGCGCCGGCGGGCAGCGCGTCGCCCGCCCGCCATGTTTCGAACTCGAACAGCGCGCCCGGCTTGCGCAACCGCGCATCGGGATCGGTCACGGTGAATATCGTATCAAGAAAGCTTTCGGAAATCGACACGACTCGCCTCCCCCACTTCTGAAAAATTACAGGGGAATAGTGACACGAAACCGGGATATCGCAAGTAACGGGCGAAAGTGATGAGCCGCGCCCGCCGCGCGGGTCGGAATTCGTCTTGACTTAGAGGCCGTTACTGCTTGCGTTCGGGAACGGTGAAGGTGCCGGTCACGCGCCCGCCCGCACCCGGGACGACATTGCCGTCGGGTCCGCGCGTCGCGCCGCGCCCATCGACCGTCGCGCGCCCCGAATTGAGGTCGATCACCAGCCGCCCGCCGTTCAGGCGGTTGCCGCGCTGGGTCAGCTGGACATTGCCGACCATCGTGATCAGCCGCTTGTCGAGGTCGTAGATCGCGACATTGCCCGTTGCGCGCTCGTCGCCCTTGGTCACCACGACGCCGCCGGTCGCGTCGAGCCGGTTGACGTCGGTGCCGCCCTGCCGCGAATAAGCGACGGTCATGCGCTGCGAGGTCACGGTCATGCCCGCCTGCGTCACCCGCACCCCGCCCGACAGCACGACGCGGTCGGACCGGTCCTGCACTTCGATGCTGCCGGCGCTGAAATCAACGGGGGCGTTGCTGTTGTGGTTGGCAAGCGCCTGCGCCCGCGCCGGGGCGCCGCCGCTGCCGCCCGACAGGATCGCGAGACTGGTCAGCGCGAAGCTCGCGCCCGCCAAGATCAGGCTGCGCAATCCCCCCAGGCGCGGCGTTGCGGTCATTTCAGCACTCCCTGATTGATCCTCAGCCGGGCATTGCCCGACAGGCGGACGACGCGCGTGTCGAGATCGGCCGACAGCGCGTTGGCCGAAAAATTGCCGATGTTCAATGTGCCGTTGACCCCGCCGCGGCCCGTCAGGCTGCGCGACTTCAAATCGATCGCGACATTGCTCGCGTCGATCCGGTATCCGTCGGCGCTGCGCACGCGCACCGCGCCGGGCACTGCGACCTGTTCGGTGTCCATATTATATTGCCCCGCCGCCGCCGCGATCGTCGCGGGTCCGTCAGCCAGGTTGATGGCGCCCGACAATTGTTCCATCCGCACGATCGGCTCGGCCGAGCTTTTCTGTACCGCGCTGCCCGCGACGAGCGCGAAGGGCTGGCCCTTGGTGTCCTGCCCGCGATATTCGGCGCGGGTCACCTTCATTCGCTCCTGCGCCACCTCGACCTTGTCCTTGGCGAGCAGGAAGCTGACCTCGGTCCGCTGGGTGAAGGGCGAAAAAATCATCACCGCGGCGACGACGCCGATCACCAGCGGCAGTCCGAAGCGCAGGATGCGCACGACACGGTCGTGGCTCGACCCGCTGGTCGCCCACAACTGGCGCATCGTGCGATCATGATCGGCGCGGGCGGACATGCGAATCGCCCCCTCAGCTGTGCGCGAAAATATCGGCCTCGGGCCAACCCGCGAGGTCGAGCGCCGCGCGCGTCGGCAGGAAATCGAAACAGGATTGCGCCAGTTCCATGCGTCCCTCGCGGACCAGACGCGCGTCGAGGATCTCCTTCATCGCGTGGAGGAAGCGCACGTCGCTCGCGGCATAGTCGCGCTGCGCGTCGCTCAGCGTCGCGGCACCCCAGTCGCTCGACTGCTGCTGTTTCGACACCTCCTGGCCCAGCAATTCGCGGACCAGCTCCTTCAGCCCGTGGCGGTCGGTGTAGGTGCGGATCAGCCGCGAGGCGATCTTGGTGCAATAGACCGGCGCGGTCACGACGCCGAGCGCCTGCTGCAGCGCGGCGATGTCGAAACGCGCGAAATGGAACAATTTCAACCGGTTGGTATCGGTCAATATCGCCTTCAGCACCGGCGCGTCATAGGCGCTGCCGGGACCGAAGCGGACGAGATGCTCGTCGCCCGACCCGTCGCTGATCTGAACCAGGCACAGCCGGTCGCGCAGCGGGTTGAGCCCCATCGTCTCGGTATCGATCGCAACCGCACCTGGACCCAGCACGCCCTCGGGCAGATCCTCTTCATGGAAATAGACTGTCATGGCCTCGCCTTAGGCCAAGCCGCCTTGCGGCTCAATGACTGGTTTTGCCCGCGCCGCGGGCGCGCCGGGCGGGTGCGACGGACGCTGCCCGCATCGCGACGAAGCCCGCGAATTTTCTGTTCGCAGCGGCCGGTCATTTAGGTTATATATTGCGCCGTTAGCGGCACGGGGCGAGTCTGTGCCAAGGGTGAACTGCGTCTCCGTCCGGCGCAAGGAGCCGGTGGTAACGGAGCGTGGACGACCGAAAGCGACTATCAGACAATGAGTTTCAACAAAGACCGCCGTGGCCATCGGGGGCGCGGTAAGCGCGATGATTTCGGCAATTTCGACAGCTTCGAACCGGCGCCCTATGGCGGTGACAGCTATGGCGGCGGCGCGTCGCGCGGCGGCTTCGGCGATCGCAGTGGCGGCGGCGGGGACCGTGGGGGCGGTTTCGGCGGCGGTGATCGCGGCGGCTTCGGCGGCGGCGATCGTGGCGGCGGTGGTGGCTTCGGCGGCGGACGCGGCGGCGGCATGCCGGCGCAGGTCGTCGGCGAAGGCAATGGCACCGTCAAATTCTTCAACCCGTCGAAGGGCTTCGGCTTCGTCGCGCGCGACGACGGCGGCGAGGATGTGTTCGTGCACATCAGCGCGGTCGAACAGGCGGGCCTGCAGGGCCTCGCCTCGGGCCAGCCGCTCGGCTTCACCCTCGTCGAACGCAACGGCAAGGTGTCGGCGATCGACCTGAAGATCGAAGGCGAACCGATGCCGATCGAGGACAGCGCCCCGCGCCGCGACGATCGCGGTGACCGCGGCGGCTTCGGCGGCGACCGTCCTGCACCGGGCGGCGCCCGCGGCCGGCGCCAACTGACCGGCGAACGCACCTCGGGCACGGTGAAGTTCTTCAACACCACCAAGGGCTTCGGCTTTATCGCGCGTGACGACGGACAGGCCGATGCCTTCGTCCACATCAGCGCGGTGCAGCGCGCCGGCATGACCGGCCTCGAGGAAGGCGACCGCGTCGCTTTCGACATCGAAGTCGACGATCGCGGCAAGTTCGCCGCGGTGAACATCCAGCCGCACCAGGACTGATTCCGGTCCGAACGGATAAGGAAAAGGGCGGCCGAGAGGCCGCCCTTTTTCGTTGGGGGCGTGGCGGCACATATCTTACGGCGCGAGCCCCCCATCTCCATTCGTGTCGAGCGAAGTCGAGACACCCTGCAGTAATGCATGCCTTCGGGGTGCCCCGACTTCGCCCGACACGAACGGATTAAAGCTGTGTCGGCTATCAAGCGTCGATAGTTGCCGCTCAATAGCCCGCGGTTGCCTCCAGGAACCACACCCGCTGCTCGGTCTCGTCGGCCCAGGCGTCGACCAGGCCGCTCGTCGCGATATCGCCGGCCTTTTCCGCCGCCGCCTTGACCTCCTTGATCTGCGCCAGCAGCGTCTTGTTGTCCGCGGCCAGCGTGCGGACCATCGTTTCGGCATCGACGCCCGCGGCATCGTCGTCGCGGATCGACTGGCGGCGGCCGACGTCGCCGATCGAACGCAGGGTCGCGGCGCCATTCTTGCGCACGCGCTCGGCGATCAGATCGGTGGTGGCGAGTATCTGCGTTGCCTGTTCGTCGAACAGCAGGTGCCGTTCGCGAAAATGCGGCCCCTGAACGTGCCAGTGATAATTTTTCGTCTTGAGATAGAGCGCGAGACTGTCGGCGAGCAGCGCGTTGAGCGCATCGGCGACGGCGGGCTGATTATGGTCGGGCATGACACCCTCCTTTCCTGTTCCCGCAATATAGGGATCAGAAAGCCCATGGTCCCACGCAGCCTTTCACGCTGAATGATCGATAAAATCGATTACCGACCGAGCATCCCGAACGCGGTCATCGCACTGCGCAGCCCCCAGATCGCCAGAATGAGCGCCGCCGCCCAGCGCACGATCTTCGCGCCCAGCCGGTCGGCGAGCGCGGGTCCAAAAGCCAGGAAGGGCAGCATCGCGATCGTCCATCCGGCCAGCCCGCCCGCCGCGGCCCAATGCCCCGCGCCGCTCGTCGCCGCGAGCGCGCCGATCAGGAAATGGCTGCGGTCGCCGAACTGGATCAACAGCATCCGCGCCGCGAGCAGCGGTACCGGCGCGGTCAGCACGCGATCGTCGGCGAGCGTCAGCCGCCCGCGCCACGCGAGCGCCACCGCCGCCGACAGCAGCGCGAAGGCGACGAGCAGCGCGACGATGCCTTGCCCGATCATCCGGTTGGCGATCGATCCGGCGACCGCCGCGATCACCGCATTGACGACGAACACGCCGACCGCGATCCCGAACACCAGCCGCCGGTCGTCGCGCGCGGCGAGCAGGCGCGACAGGAAAACTCCCGTCCGTCCGTCGGCGTTGGCCAGCGCCACCGCGACGAGCGCCAGCATGATCGCATCCATGAAATTCGGTCCCGAAGCGTTGGAATCAGTGCCCGAGGCGCATCGCGACCGACGCCAGCCAGGCTTCCTGCGCGGCGGGCGCCATCGGCCCGCGCGGTACGCTCGCGGCGTCGCTCATCGCGTCGAGATAGGTCAGGATCGCGGCGCGATAGCCGCCCGCGGCGACCGCCGATTCGAGCCGGCTCGCCAGCGTCTCGACCGCGGCAAAGCCATGATCCCGCGCCAGGCAACGGATGTCGTCGACCCCCTGGACGATCTGGGTCAGCGCGCAATGCGGCAGCGCCTCGGCGAGCGCGCCGATCTGCCCGGTGATCCGGCGCTGGATATCGTGGCTCGGGTCGTTGTGATGCAACATCTGACACCCCCTGGTCCTCAAGGGTGTGACGATGCGCTCATTTGGTTAATGGACGGTTAGCGATGGCCGGCGGGGCCATCCTGCCCCTGCTTGCAGCGATACATGTCGCGGTCGGCCGCCGCGAGGATGTCCGATTCAGTCATGTCGGGCTGGAGCATCGCGACCCCGAAGCACGCCGACAGCGCGATCTCGCGCCCGTCATAGACGGCGGGGGCCGCCATCAGCATATCGCACAGCCGCGTCACCTGCGCCCGCGCGCCTTCCTCGGTCGACTGGTCGAGAATCAGCCCGAACTCGTCGCCGCCGATGCGCGCCGCGACATCGGTCGCGCGGATCGAGGACAGCAACCGATCGGCAATCTGGATCAGCGCGAAATCGCCCGCGGCATGGCCGAAGCTGTCGTTGATGAATTTGAGCTGGTTGACGTCGGCGAAGACCACCGCGGCGGTCTCGGCATGGCGTTCGAAGCGCGCGATGCGCTGGTGGATCGCGGTCAGGAAATAGCGGCGGTTGAACAAGGGGGTCAGCGTGTCGCGTTCCGACACGCGCTCGAGTTCGGCGACCGCGATCTTGAGGACGCGATTTTCGCGGCGCAACGCGTCGCGTTCGCGCCGAACGTCGCGCAACTGGTCCTCGATGGAGTCGACGGGTACGGCGGTCAGGTGATCGACCGCGATCCGTGCCCCCCCTATGCTGTCCATCCCAAACGTCCCCGAAGCGAACCCGTGCCGCCGGCCGGATGCCGACAGTCTCTCGTGACGGGCGATCCTAGAACGGACTTGATACCAATCGGTAAACGGAGCCCGCGATTTGATGGCGTTGCCCGCATCATTTCGACCCGCTAGGGGAGGGGCGCGGCGATGACTCGCCCGGGCAGGGAGACAGAGGGATGGGCGACACGGCGCCAAGCGTTGGCGTGATCATGGGCAGCCAGTCGGACTGGCCGACGATGGCGCACGCCGTCCACATCCTCGAAACCTTCGGCATCGCCCACGAGGTCCAGATCGTCTCGGCCCACCGCACCCCCGACCGCCTTGTTTCCTATGCCAAAAGCGCCGCGACGCGCGGGCTGAAAGCGATCATCGCGGGCGCCGGCGGCGCCGCGCACCTGCCCGGCATGGTCGCGTCGATGACGCGCGTGCCGGTGCTCGGCGTGCCCGTCCAGTCGGCCGCGCTCAGCGGCGTCGACAGCCTCTATTCGATCGTCCAAATGCCCGGCGGCATTCCAGTGGCGACCTTCGCGATCGGCAAGGCGGGGGCGACCAACGCCGGACTGTTCGCCGCCGCGCTGCTCGCGAACAGCGATGCCGGCCTCGCGGCAAAGCTCGACGCCTGGCGCGCCGCGCAGTCCGAAGGCGTCGCCCCGATCCCTGTGCGCGAGGGCTGAGCGCTTGCTGCCACCCGGTTCTACCATCGGCATATTGGGCGGCGGCCAGCTCGGCCGCATGCTCGCCGTCGCCGCCGCGCAGCTCGGCTACAAGACGCATATCTATGCCCCCGACGCCGAAAGCGTCGCCGCACAGGTCGCGGCGCAGCACACGCAAGCCGCGTGGGACGACGAACCGCGCCTCGCCGCCTTTGCGGCGCATTGCGACGTCGTCACCTTCGAATTCGAAAATGTCCCCGTCGACACCTTGCGGTTCCTGTCGGGCCATGTCGCGGTGCGCGCCGGCGCCGACGCGCTCGAAATCGCGCAGGACCGGCTGATCGAGAAAAACTTCGTCGCCGGCCTTGGCGGCCGCCCTGCCCCCTTCGCGGCGGCCCCCGACCGCGCCGCGCTCGATACCGCGATCGCCGCGATCGGCACCCCCGCGATCCTCAAGACCGTGCGCATGGGTTATGACGGCAAGGGTCAGGCACGCCTCGCCGCCCCCGACGATGCCGACGCCGCGTGGGACGCGATCGACCGTCACGCCGCGGTGCTCGAAGGCTTCGTCGCCTTCGACCATGAATTTTCGGTGCTGATGGTGCGCGGCATCGATGGCGAGACACGCTTCTGGGACAGCCCGGTCAATATCCATGAGGACGGCATCCTCGCCACCTCGACCCTTCCGCCGCCGCCGATCGTCCTCGACCAGCAGGCCGAAGCCCGCGACCTGATGGCGGCGATCGCCGCCGACCTCGATTATGTCGGGGTGCTCACCGGCGAGTTTTTCGCGACCGACAAGGGTCCGGTCTTCAACGAGATGGCGCCGCGCGTCCACAACAGCGGCCATTGGACGATCGAGGGCGCGGTGACGAGCCAGTTCGAAAACCACATCCGCGCGATCGCCGGGCTGCCGCTCGGCGACACCGCGAGCCCGCGGCTGCCCGTCGTCATGCGCAATCTGATCGGCGTCGGCATAAACGACGCGCCCGCCTTGCTCGCCGAACCCGGCTGCCACCTCCACCATTATGGCAAGGCCGAGGTCCGCGCCGGGCGCAAGCTCGGCCACGCGACCTGGGTCGGCACGGAACCCGCATGAACCACCCCGAAATCACCCTGATCGTTGCGCGCGCCGCGAATGGCGTCATCGGCGCCGATGGCAAGATGCCCTGGCACCTGCCCGCCGATCTCCGTCGCTTCAAGCAGCTCACCATGGGCCGCCCGATGATCATGGGGCGCAAGACCTTCGACAGCCTGCCCGCGATCCTCGAGGGCCGCCGCCACATCGTGCTCACCCGCGACCCCGACTGGCAGGAGGACGGCGCCGAACCCGTCGCATCGGTCGAGGCGGCGCTGCGCAGCGCCAACGCGCCGCAGGTGATGGTGATCGGCGGCGCCGAAATCCATGCGATGTTCCTGCCCCTCGCCGACCGCATCGAGCTGACCGAAGTCGCGCTCACGCCCGCCGGCGACGCGTCGATCGCCTATCCCGACCCCGCCGACTGGCGCGAAGCGGCGCGCGAAGATCATCCGGCCGACGAGGCGGGCCGCCCCGCCTACAGCTTCGTCACCTTCACGAGGAAGCGCTGATGCGTCGCTGGCTTACCGGCCTATTGCTCGTCGTCGCGCTCGCCGCGCTCGCTTTCTTCGCCCTCGCCCCCGGCATTCTCGAGCGCGACATGAACAAGATCGACGGCAAACCGCTGCCAGTCGTCAGCGAACGCGCCAAGACGCTGCACCAGACGCTGACGATCGTCGACCTGCACAGCGACACCTTGCTGTGGAAACGCAGCATCCTCGACCGCGCGGATCGTGGCCATATGGATTTTCCTCGGCTCGAAGAGGGCAATGTCGCGCTGCAGGTCCTGGCGAGCACCACCAAATCGCCCAAGGGCCAGAATTACGACGCCAATGGCGCCGACACCGACAATATCACCGGCCTCGTCATCGCGCAGCTCCAGCCGGTGCGGACGTGGAATTCGCTGCTCGAGCGCTCGCTCTGGCATTCGGAAAAGCTGAAACGCGCGCTGGCCGAGCAACAGGAGGCGATCGGCAATCGCCCGCCATGGTATCTCGTGACCGCGCCCGGCGGCCTCGACGGGCTGAACAAGGAGGTGATCCCCGACCATCCGACCGGCCGGGGCGTCATGCTCAGCGTCGAGGGGCTGCATGTCCTCGAAGGCAACATCGCCAATCTCGACAAGCTCTACGCCGCGGGTTTCCGCATGGCTGGGCTCACCCATTTCTTCGACAACGACCTCGCGGGGTCGATGCACGGACTCAAGAAGGGCGGGCTGACCCCGTTCGGGCGCCGGGTCGTCACGGCGATGGAAGCCAAGGGCATGATCGTCGACGTCGCGCATTGCAGCAAGGCGTGCGTCGCCGACATCCTCAAGATGGCGCGCCGCCCCGTCGTCTCCAGCCATGGCGGGGTGCAGGCGACGTGCAAGGTCAACCGCAATCTCGACGACGCGCAGATCCGCGGCGTCGCGGCGACCGGCGGGCTGATCGGCATCGGCTATTGGGACGCCGCCGTCTGCGACACCTCGCCCGCGAGCATCGCGAAGGCGATGAAGCATGTCCGCGACCTCGTCGGCATTCAATATGTCGCGCTCGGCAGCGATTACGACGGCGCGACCACCGTCCGCTTCGACACCTCGCAGCTGGTCCAGATGACGCAGGCGCTGATCGACGCGGGCTTCACCGACGACGAGATCCGCGCCGCGATGGGCGGCAACGCGATCCGCGTGCTGAGCGCGGGGCTCGTCCCGCTCACCCCGCCCGCGCTATGATCCGCCTCGACGGCCACCAGCGGATCGAGGGCGATTTGCGCGGCGGCGTCATCGCGCTCGGCAATTTCGACGGCTTCCACGCCGGGCACCAGGCGGTCGTCGGCCGCGCCGTCCGCCATGCGCGCGACGAAGGCCGGCCGGCGATCGTCGCGACCTTCGACCCGCATCCGGTGCGCTTCTTCAAGCCCGACGCCGCGCCCTTCCGCCTCACCACGCTCGACCAAAGGCAGGCGCTGTTCGCTGCGGCGGGCGCCGACGCGATGCTCGTCCTGCCCTTCGACGCCGCGCTCGCGGGTACGACGGCAGAGGATTTCATCACCGGCCTGCTGCTCGACCGCTATGGCGCCGCCGGGGTCGTCACCGGCGCCGACTTCGTCTTCGGCAAGGGCCGCGGCGGCGATGTCGTGACGCTTGCCGACCACGCCCGCCGCCTTGGCTTCTTCACCGAAATGGTCTCGCCGGTCGACGACGCCGACGAGGTCATCTCGTCGAGCCGCATCCGCGACGCGCTGCACGCGGGCGATTGCGCCACCGCCGCGCGCCTGCTCACCCGGCCGTTCATAGTGCGCGGAATCGTCCAGCACGGCGACAAGAACGGCCGCCTGCTCGGCTTCCCGACCGCCAACATCGACATGGGCAATTACCTCCGCCCGCGCTACGGCATCTACGCCGTCACCGGGCGGCTGCCCGACGGCCGCGTGCTGAAAGGCGCCGCGAACCTCGGCATCCGTCCCAGCTTCGACCCGCCGAAGGAGCTGCTCGAACCGCATTTCTTCGATTTCGCCGAAGACCTGTACGGCCAGGAAATCGACGTCGCCTTCCACGCCTTCCTCCGTCCGGAAGCGAAGTTCGACGGCATGGGCGCGCTGATGGCGCAGATCGCGGCGGATTGCGACGCGGCGCGGGACCTGCTCGCGCACCTCTAAGGCAGACAATGCGCGCAGAGACGCAGAGGACGCAGAGAAAAACGGTTCAAGCGAAGCCGCGAAGGCGCGAAGAAGAATGATTGGCGGCTTCGCCGCCCTTTCTCGCTATTTCTCTGCGCTCTCTGCGCTCTCTGCGCGAAACTTTTTCTTTCGCGTCTTCGCGTCTTCGCGTGAACCCCTTCTTCCTCAAGATGCCAGCGCCCATTGTCTTTGCTCCCACGCGAATCTGCGCTAAGCGCCGCCCCCATGACCGACAGCACGCCCACCGCCGAAACCCGCGACTATCGCGACACCGTCTTCCTGCCCAAGACCGACTTCCCGATGAAGGCCGGCCTGCCGCAGAAGGAGCCGCTGATTCTGGCGAAATGGGTCGAGGGAAATCTGGAAGGCCAGATTCGCGAAAGCCGCGAGGGCCGCGACCAGTTCATCCTCCACGACGGCCCGCCCTACGCCAATGGCGACATGCACATCGGCCATGCGCTCAACCATATCCTCAAGGACATGGTCGTCCGCACCCAGACGCTGAAGGGCAAGGACGCGCCTTATGTGCCCGGCTGGGACTGCCACGGCCTGCCCATCGAGTGGAAGGTCGAGGAACAATATCGCAAGAAAAAGCTCAACAAGGACGAGGTTCCGGTCGAGGAATTCCGCGCCGAATGCCGCGCCTATGCGCAGCATTGGGTCGACACCCAGCGCGAGCAGTTGAAGCGCCTCGGCATCGGCGGCGACTGGGACCATCCGTACCTCACGATGGATTATGAGGCCGAGGCCACCATCGTCCGCGAACTGCTCAAATTCGCCGCCAACGACATGCTCTATCGCGGCGCCAAGCCGGTGATGTGGTCGCCGGTCGAAAAGACCGCGCTCGCCGAGGCCGAGGTCGAATATGAGGATATCGTCTCGACGCAGATCGATGTCGCGTTCGAGATCGTCGAAAGCCCGATCGCGGAGCTGGTCGGCGCGCATGCGGTGATCTGGACGACGACCCCGTGGACGATCCCGGTCAACCAGGCTTTGGCCTATGGGCCGGATGTCGAGTACCAGATCGGCGACATCACGGTTCACGCGAAGGGACTGGAGCGATTCCGGGGCCGTTTCCTTGTCGCGGTCCAGTTGCTGGATTCCTTCAAGCAACGCGTCGAACGCTTCCTTCGCGCACAACCGGAAGCCAATGATTGGCCCACGGACGCCCCGATCCTCGAATGGGATTACGTCGCGGTTCCCGAACGGAGCGACGTTGCATTTCCCGGCGCCGTGTTGAAAGGCTCCGACCTCGCCGGCACCATCGCCCGCCACCCGATGCACAAGCTCGGCGGCTTTTTCGCACGTCCGCGTCCCTTCCTCGCGGGCGATTTCGTCACCACCGACAGCGGCACCGGGCTCGTCCATATGGCGCCCGACCATGGCGAGGACGATTTCGACCTGTGCAAGGCGAACGGCATCGACCCCGTGTTCGCGGTCGAAGGCGACGGCAAATATCGCGAGGATTGGGGCTGGCTCGGCGGTCAGGGCAGCGTCATCAATCCCAAGTTCAACGCCCCCGACGGCCCGATCTGCAGCGACCTCAGCGCTGCCGGCGGCCTCCTCGCCGCCAGCGCCGACTACCAGCACAGCTATCCGCACAGCTGGCGCTCGAAGGCCAAGGTCATCTTCCGGGCGACGGCGCAATGGTTCGTGCCGATGGACCGGGTGATGACGCATATCGAGCCCAAGGCACCGCGCGAGCAGCGCTGGGAAAGCGAAGGCGGTGCGATCAACCCGCATGAGGAGGACCTGTGCGCCGCGCCGACGCTGCGGCAGGCGGCGATGCAGGCAATCGACGACACGCGCTTCGTCCCCGAAAAGGGCCGCAACCGCATCGGGTCGATGGTCAAGGACCGCCCCGACTGGGTGCTGTCGCGCCAGCGCGCCTGGGGCGTGCCGATCACGCTCTTCGTCGACCGCAAGACCGGCCAGTATCTCAACGACCCGCAAGTCAACGACCGCATCGTCGCGGCGGTGAAGGCGGGCGGCGTCGATGCATGGAGCGACGCGCGTGCGCAGGAATATCTCGGCGACGCCTATGACGCCGCCGATTACGAACGCATCGTCGACATTCTCGACGTCTGGTTCGATTCGGGCTGCACCCACGCCTTCGTGCTGGAGAGCGGCCGCTGGCCCGCGCTCGTCCGCCACGACGGCGGCACCCACAGCGCCGACCTCTATCTCGAGGGCAGCGACCAGCATCGCGGCTGGTTCCAGTCGTCCTTGCTCGAAAGCTGCGGCACGCGCGGGCAGGCGCCGTATAAGGCGGTGCTCACCCACGGCTTCACCATGGACAGCAAGGGCCTCAAACAGTCGAAATCGGTCGGCAACACCACCGATCCGGTCAAGGTGATGCAGACCAACGGCGCCGACATCATCCGCCTGTGGGCACTGTCGGTCGATTTCACCGAAGACCACCGTATCGGCGACGAAATCCTCAAAGGCGTCGCCGACCAGTATCGCAAGCTGCGCAACAGCTTCCGCTACCTGCTCGGCGCGCTCGACGGGTTCACGGAAGAAGAGCGCATCACCGACGTCGCGGCGATGCCCGAACTCGAACGCTATATGCTCAGCCTGCTCGCCGACCTCGACAAGCGGATGGCGCAGGCGGTCGAGGATTTCGACTTCAACAGCTACACGCGCCTGCTGTCGGACTTCTGCAACGAAGACCTGTCTGCTTTCTACTTCGATATCCGCAAGGACGTCCTCTACTGCGACCTCGGCCCCGCCGCGCCGCTCGGCACCGACACCCGCCGCGCGTACCGCAGCGTGCTCGACATCCTCTTCCACGCGCTCGTCCGCTACGCCGCCCCGGTGCTGGTGTTCACCAGCGAGGAAGTCTGGGGCACGCGCTATCCTGACGCGACCAGCGTCCATTTGCTGGAGTGGCCGACAGTCGAGGCGGGCTGGAACGATGCCGCACTCGCTGCGAAGTGGGCAGGCGTCCGCACTCAGCGCGAAGCAGTGACCGAGGCGATCGAACCCTATCGTCGCGAAAAGACGATCCGATCGAGCCTCGAAGCCGAGGTCACGATTCCCGATCCGACGCTAGACGCGACCGCGCTGGAGGAAGTGTTCATCGTGTCGGTTGCCCGCGCGGGCGAAACGCTTTCCGTCACCCGCACCGAAAACCACAAATGCGGCCGCTGCTGGCGCCACCTGCCCGAGGTGGTCGAGGACGGCGCCTTGTGCAATCGCTGCGACACGGTATTGAGCTAAGCCATGTCCAGCACCCGTTCGCCGCACCTGAAGTTCGGCCTGATCATCGCCGCCGTCGCCTTCCTGCTCGACCAGATCAGCAAGTGGATCGTCATCACCCCGCTGTCGCTCGAGGCGAAGCGCGTGATCGACATCCTGCCGATCTTCCGCCTGACCTGGGCGGAAAATACCGGCATCTCGCTGTCCTTGTTCGCCGACGGGGGTGAGACGATGCGCTGGATCCTCGTCGCGGTCACCGCCGCGGTGGCGAGCGCGGTGTTGATTTGGATGACCCGCGAAAAGGCGAAGGGCGACGTCTTCGCGCTCGCGCTGATCTTCGGCGGCGCGCTCGGCAATATCGTCGACCGCGTCCGCTTCGGCTATGTCGTCGACTTCGCCGACCTGCATTTCGGCGATTTCCGCCCTTTCCTCATCTTCAACGTCGCCGATGCCTGCATCACCATCGGGGTGCTTTTGCTGGTTGCGCGCGCGCTGCTCTTGGGCGAAAAGGCCCCGAAGGCGGGCGACCAGCCCGCCGCCGATTAAACGGGGCGTACAGGAGTGATTTTCAAGTGAACCGGACCACCGCCATTCTTGCCGCCGCCCTGGCCGCATCGACGCTGTCGGCCTGCGGGTCGAACAATCTGTTCAGCCGCGACCGTCCCGACGAAATGCGCGTGTCGCGCCAGGCACCGCTGATCGTGCCGCCCGACTATTCGCTCGTCCCGCCCGCGCCGGGCGCGGCACGTCCCGGCGGCGAAACCACCGCCGAACAGACGCTCCGCACCCTTTTCGGCGGCCCCGCCCCGCGCAGCACGACCGAAAGCGCCGTCATCGGCAGCGCCGACGGCGCTCGCGCCGACCCCGGCATCCGCAGCCAGGTCGGCAGCCCGACCACCGAGGTCGTCGACAAGGGCCTCGTCACCCGCGACATCCTGGTCTCGCCCGAAGGCGACGGTCGCGACGCGCAGGCGGCGATTCCGGGCTGATTTCGGCCTGGCAAAACGGATGATCGACGGCCCGGCATTGCCCGGGCCGTTTTCGTTGGGGCGCTCAGCCCTCGGGCAACACCTGTCCGCGGCCATCGACCGCCGGAAAGACCAAAGCGTCGAACAGGCCGCACACCGCGATCCCGACCTTGTGGCATTCCTCGGCGCGCGCCTGCACCGCCCGCTGCCGCGCTGGCGACAGTCCGTTCATGAACTTAAGGCGAATCGGGCCGACCTCATAGGCACCATTCCAGAAGGCGAGGATCGCGGCAGTGGCGGCGATGTCCTGATCGGCCGGCTTCTTCATGCAGCAACCGACATTGCGCGCTATGCTCCACAGGGCGTCGGGATGCCCCTGGTTGGCGGCCGCGATCACCAGTTCTCGGGCGCGGACAAAATCCGCCAGCGGACTGTCGGCATCGGTGAGCAGCGCGGCGAGCGCCATCTGCGCCACCGCATTGCCCTTGTCGGCCGAAGCCGCGAACCAGCGCGCCGCCGCCGCCTTGTCCTGTGCCACGCCTTCGCCGTGGAGATAGTCGGACCCGAGCAGGAACAGCGCATCGCTGTCCCCCGCCAGCGCGCGGGCATCGCGTTGCTCCTGCCAGCGCAGCGCGCCATGATCGGGCAATAGCCCCGCGGCGCGCAGCTCTTCCAGCACAGGCCCCGCCGTCTCCTTGTTCTCCGATCGCGCGCGCTGGATCATCAGGTCGGCGCCTTCGATGTCGACCGGCCCGCCCTCGCCGCGCGCCATCATCATGGCGAGAATCACCATCGATCGGTCCTCGCCCTTCGCGGCGGGTCCCTGCAACAGCGCGCGTACCTGTGGCAGGTCCGCCGGAACGCCAAGGTCGCCGCGATATAATAGGGCCAGGTTGATCTGCGCGAGGATCATGCCCCGGTCGGCGGCCCGGCGCCAAAGGTCGGCGGCCGCGCCCCGGTCGACCGCGCGCCCCTCACCGGCAAAAGCCATATAGCCCAGATGGTAGTCGCCCTGGAGGTTGCCCGCGTCGCGCGCGGCGGTGAAATGCCGGGCCGCCGCGGCAAAATCCTTGCGGTCGATCGCGGCGACGCCGTCCTCGATCGGTCCGGCCCAGCCCGGCACGGCAAAAGCGACGGCACCAAGCAGAGCCAGTATCGCGGCGGCAACCCCCCGCATCGTCGTCGTCACCGTCATTCGCGCATCCCCGCTTTCGCTATTTCCGTCCGGCCTGACGGCAACCGATGGACAAAGGCTTAAACCGCGGCGCTCAGCTGAACAGGCTCGACAGGATGAACATCGCGGCCAGGCTTTCGACCATCGCGCGCGATGCATGGCCGAAGGCGCGCAGCCGGCCGCATTGCAGGTGCTGGTTGAACCACGCGGTCTGCAGGAAACCGAACCACAAAAGCCCGAACAACGCGAGCGCGCCGCCTGCGAGCACCGCCCAGTCATGGCCCTGCTTGACCAGGATCACGGCGGTTCCCAGCATCATCGCCAGCACCGCGGCGACATAGCATTGGCTGTAAAAGGGCGCGCGCAGCGTGGCGCGATCGACCTGCAGCCCGCGCGCACGAACCAGCCGCGTCGCCATCATCACCGGAAACAGGCTGTAAAGGACGATACGCAGGAGGATCAGGTCGGTGTTCGTGCTGACCAGCGCCGACAGCCCGACCTTGCTCGCCACCACCGCGTCGTTGCCGACCAGCGCGATCTCGGCGGCGTGGACGATGATCAGCGACAGCAGCAGGAACAAAGGCGGGCTCAGCGTGTCGGTATATTGCTGGTCGGACACATCGCCCTGCTCGACGTCCGAATAATCCATCATCTTGAGCGGGTGCACGAGCACCCGCCACAGGGTGACCGGATAGAAGACCAGCCACGACATCACCTCGTACAGCAGTTCGTCGAGCGATTGCAGGAGGTTGAAGAAGTTCATGCGGCATCCTCGACCGGCGACGCTTGCCCTTTGGAAAGCCAGCGCGCGAAATTGCGGACCGTTGTCGGCTGGCTCCGGTCCCAATTCGCCCAGCGTTTCCAGTCGAGGCCGCGGCTGTTGCAATAATGCTCGAGCCAGTCCTGCGGCTCCTCATCGTCGATCGGCAGGTCTTTCAGGAAATCGTCGTCGGGATGCGGGGTCAGCCCCACGGGCCAATAGGCCCATTCGGGCTGCAGCTCATCCCAGAGGAACTCCGCCACGTCGCGCTCGCAATCGCCGGCCAGCATGGCAATGAACCGTTCGCGCCCGACATTGTCGCGCCGGGCCGCCAGCGCCGCCGCCTGCCGTTTGTCACGGCGCGCGGCGATGAGCGAATAGATCAGGAACAGGGCGACGCAGCCGGCGGCGAACCACCAGCCGCTCAAGCCCGGACCCCCGCCTCCTCGACGCCCGCGCTGTTGTGGCGCAGCGCCTTCAGCACCGTGTCGACGATCTGCGGCGCGTTCAGCCCCGCGGCGTCATATTGTTTGTCGGGCGAATCCTGGTCCTGGAAGGCGTCGGGCAGGCGCATCGTGCGCAGCTTCAGCCCCGCGTCGATCAGCCCCTCGTCGCTCGCCAGGGTCAGCACATGCGCGCCGAGCCCGCCGACACTATTCTCCTCGATCGTCACGCACACCTCATGGTTCGCGAGCGTCTTGCGGATCAGTTCCTCGTCGAGCGGCTTGGCGAAGCGCAGGTCGATCACGCTCGTCGACAGGCCGCGCGCTTCGAGCGTGTCCGCCGCCTTCAGCGCCTCGGCGAGCCTTGTGCCGAGCGACAGAATCGCGACGGTCTTGCCACTGCGCACGACGCGCCCCTTGCCGATCTCCAGCTTCTGCGGAACTTCGGGCAACGCCACCCCGGTGCCATTGCCGCGCGGATAGCGGAACGCGATCGGCCCATCGTCATATTCGGCCGCGGTATAGGTCATGTGGACCAGTTCGGCCTCGTCGGCCGCCGCCATCACCACCATGTTGGGCAGCGTCGCCAGATAAGTGACGTCGAACGACCCCGCATGGGTCGATCCGTCGGCACCGACCAGCCCGGCGCGATCGATCGCGAAACGCACCGGCAAATTCTGGATCGCGACGTCATGCACGACCTGATCATAAGCGCGCTGGAGGAAGGTCGAATAGATGGCGCAGAACGGCCGCATCCCCTGCGCCGCCAATCCGGCGGCAAAGGTCACCGCATGCTGTTCGGCGATGCCGACGTCGAAGGTCCGGGTCGGATGCGCCTTGGCGAATTTATCGACCCCTGTGCCCGACGGCATCGCCGCGGTGATCGCGACGATGCGCGGGTCGGTGTCGGCGAGTTTCGCCAGCGTTTCGCCGAACACATTCTGATACGCCGGCGGTCCCGGCGGCGCCTTCGCCTGCTCGCCGGTGATCACGTCGAATTTCTGGACGCCATGATATTTGTCGGCGGCGGCCTCGGCGGGGGCATAGCCCTTGCCCTTCACCGTCACCGCATGGATCAGCACCGGACCATGGTCGCTGTCGCGCACATTCTCCAGCACCGGGATCAGATGGTCGAGATTGTGACCGTCGATCGGCCCGACATAATAGAATCCGAGCTCCTCGAACAGCGTCCCGCCCATCGCCATGCCGCGCGCATATTCGTCGGTTTTCTTCGCCGCCTTGTGCAAGGGTTCGGGCAGCTTGCGCGCAAAGCGCCGCGCGATCTCGCGCAATTCGACGAACGGCCGCGACGACACCAGCTTTGCCAGATAGGCGCTGAGCCCCCCGACCGGCGGCGCGATCGACATGTCGTTGTCGTTGAGGATGACGATCAGCCGGTTGCCCGCCGCGGCGGCGTTGTTCATCGCCTCATAGGCCATGCCCGCCGACATCGACCCGTCGCCGATCACCGCGATCGCGCGGCCCGGCTGATCCTTCAGCTTGTTGGCGATCGCAAAGCCGAGCGCGGCACTGATCGAGGTCGAGCTATGCGCGGCGCCGAACGGGTCATACTCGCTCTCGCTACGCTTGGTGAAGCCCGACAACCCGCCGCCGGTGCGCAGGGTGCGGATGCGATCGCGGCGCCCGGTGATGATCTTGTGCGGATAGCATTGGTGGCCGACGTCCCAGACGATCTTGTCGCGCGGCGTCTCGAACACATAATGGAGCGCGGTGGTCAGCTCGACGACGCCAAGCCCCGAGCCCAGATGCCCGCCCGTCGTCCCGACCGCCGAAATCATCTCGGCGCGCAGTTCGTCGGCGAACTGGCGGAGGTCTTCGGGCTTCAGCTTGCGGAGGTCGGCGGGGACATCCACCGTGTCGAGCAGCGGTGTTTGCGGGCGATCGGTCATCGCCCGGTCATACTGGCAAGTGCCGATAGTGTCGAACGAAAAGGGCGCGCGCCGGGGGCCTCCGTCCACCGCGCACGCGGGGCGCACCAAATTGTTTCGAGTTGCATTTCGCGCGCCGATCGCCTCAGATTTGCGGCGGCATCCGCCGACGCGGCGCGGCGAAAAGGATCGGGACATGACGACGGGAAAGACACGGGTTTCGATGATCGGCGCGGCCGGCGCCGCGGCGGCGGCGCTGCTCCTGACGCCGGTGATCGCCGTGGCGCAGAGCGGCACCGACGATGCCTTTGCCGGCCCCTATGCCGGCGCCAGCTGGTCGCTGAAAAAGGTCAAAAACGGCACCGGCCAGTGCATGATGATCGTCAATCACGGTGCGATGGGGCTCGACGCGGCGGGGACGAAAACCGTCAAGGAACGTTACGGGTCCGGCGGCGTGGCGCTGATCGAATGGAAGGGCGGCTGCAACGCCGACGGGCTGATCAGCGGACCCGGCACGCTCTACATCGACCTCGACGAGACCGGCGACTTTTTCTCCAAACGCTTCATCGGCACCGCCGACCGCGGCGTGCTGAACGGCCCGGTCGGCTACAACGCCTATTATGATGTCGACGCCGACGAATATGACGAACTCGACCCCGACCAGCCGGTGACCTTCGTCAACGGCTGCAACAACTGGAACGGCAAGCAGCCGAGCAGCTGCGACGCCGGCCAGTCGGACCGGCTGCGCGGCCAGCATATGGCAAGCCGTGGCGGTTCGACCGCCAAGCCGGCCCCTGCGGCCCCGAAACCGGTCGCTGCGACACCGGCAAAACCCGCCGGCCCGGTGGCCGTCGACATTCCCCCGTCCGAAACGGGCCATCTCAACGAAGAGCAGAATGCCGCCGCCGCCGCCTGGCTCAAGGCAGACACCGAGGCGCGACGTATCCAGGCCGAAAAGGTCGCCGATTTCGAACGCAAACAGGCCGACTTCAACAAGAAACAGGCCGATTATGAAAAGCAGCAGGCCGACTATCGCGCCGCCGTCGCCGCGCACCAGGCCGAGGTCGCGCGCGTCGCCAAGGCCAATGCGGACATCGACGCCTGCAACAAGGGCGACCGCTCGCGCTGCCCGGCGCCGAACTGAACCGGCGACGCTGTACGCCGCCTGACCGCGTCGGCCCCTCCGTCGGCCGCTGCGCGGCTGCCAAAATACCGCCATTCCCCAGAGAGGGCGGTCCTTCCCTGCATCCTATTTGGCGTCGGTATCCTCGGCGCCATCAGCCGGCGGCGGCGCCCGTTTCGCGACGTCGACCTGCGCATAGAGCCCGCGCACCATCAGGTCGGTGAACACCAGCATCACCCCGACCATACCGAGCAACAGCACGGCCGCAATGACCGGCAGCGGCCCGACGCTGGCGACCATGCCGCGCCGCTCCAGCAGCGCAAGCCCGGCGGCGCCAGCCATCAGCGCATAGCCGACGAACCGCGGGATCCGGCTCATGCCCCTGTTCTTTCGGTGACGTCACGACGGAACAACGGGACAGCCATGGCGTCAGCGCCGATGTCGCGCCGCGCAACATCGGGCGCGGGATTGTAATGATTGCGGGCCATGTGACGCTGCATGGGAACTAAATCCCCCGTCGGCAAGTCTCTGTCTTTCCAAGCCCCCGTGCTTCGCATACACCCCCAGCACGAGGGGCAAGACCATAGGAACCTAACGCTTTATGCCGATGCCCGCCTTTCTCCCCCGCCTTGCGCTTCCGGCGCTGCTGCTTTGCGGCGCCGCCCCTGCCCAGGCGATGGACGGCCCCGCACTCGGCTATGACCTCGCCGGCCTGAGCGCCGAGATCGCGCCCGGCCGCCCGGCGCCCCGCACCACGCCTGTCGCCTATCTGCAGGACCGCGACATCGACGAGGCGATTCTGCTCCCCGCCGCCTCGCCCGAAGGCGACGACAGCGACCGCAAATGGTCGCGCGACTATATTTCGGTCGCCGGCGGGGTAATCACCGCGCCGAGTTACAACGGCTCCGACGACCGCGTCGTCCTGCCCGCCTTCTACGTGCGCGGCCGGCTCAGCGGCTTTTCCTTCTCGACCCGCGGCACCAATCTGCAGGTTGACCTGATCCGCCAGAAGCGCGGGCAAAAGACCGACCTGAAATTCGGCCCGATCATCAACCTGCGCAGCGACCGCACCGGCCGCATCAAGGACGCCCAGGTCGAGGCGCTCGGCGAAAAGAAGATGGCGGTCGAACTCGGCCTGTCGGCGGGCGTCACCCACACCGGCATCGTCACCAGTGGTTACGATCAGGTCGGTTTCCGCGTCGTCGGGCTCGCCGACATTTCGGGCAAGCATGGCAGCTGGGTCATCTCGCCGACCATCGATTATGGCACCCCGTTGTCGAAACAGGCCTTCATCGGCATGTCGGCGTCGGTGAACATCTATGGCAAAGGTTTTGGCCGCTATTATTTCGACGTCGACCCGGTCGGCAGCGCCGCGAGCGGCCTGCCCGTCTATACCGGCGCCGGGAACAAGGTCACCGCGGGCAAATATACGATCGGCCTCGCGGGCGCCTATGGCCTGTCGGGCGACCTGCGCAAAGGCTTCGTGCTGATCGGCGGCGCCCAATATGGCCGGATGCTCGGCCGCTACGCCGATTCGCCGATCGTCGCCGACGCAGGCAGCGCCGACCAGTGGCTCGGCGGCATCGGCCTCGCCTATCAATTCTAGACGGGGACCCGTCCGTCCCCATCTTCGTTCCGGGGGGAAGCGAAGTGGCAGAAGACCAGATATTGCGCCTGATCCCGTGGTTCTTCGCGGGGATCGGCCTGCTGTTCGCGAGCATCGGCCTCGCCATGGCGAAAAAGGAAATGCGCGGCCGCCGCTGGCACGAGGTCGAGGGCCGGATCGTCGGCCATGACAGCCATTGGAGCAGCGACAGCGACGGCGACCGCACGCTGATGCACACCGCGACGATCGAATATCGGCTCGCGGGCGTCACGAAACAAATTCCCGACAGCCTGTCGACCAACCACCCCAAAGCGGTCGGCAGCATCATGCGCGTCCGCTACAACCCCGACGATCCCCATGACGTCATGATATGGGCGCCGATGCGCAACGGCTGCTTCATCGGCCTGTTTGTCGGCCTCGGCTCTCTGTTCGCGCTGGTCGGCGGGGTTTGGATCGCCTTCACGATGATCGGCTGACGCGTCAGGCCAGCCCCGCCATCCGCAGCCGCGCCTTCATCGCCGCAACGAACAGCCGCACCGACGGCAGCGCGGCGCGCGACGGTTCGAACAGCAGGTGGACGGGCAGCGCGGGCGGCTGATCACCGGCGAGCAAGGATATCAGCCGCCCGGCGTCGACCGCGTCCATCACCTGGTAACTCAGCAGGTTCGCGATCCCCACCCCCGCTTCGGCCGCCGCCATCGCGCCGTCGACCGTGTTGACCACCAGCCGTGGCCGCGCCTCGAGCTTCAGCCGCGTGCCGGCGAACTGCCATTCGCCCCCTGCGCGCGGCCCGTCCATCGCGATCAGCGCATGATCCGCGAGGTCGCCGACCACCGCCGGGGCGCCCTGCCGCGCGAGATAGGCGGGGCTCGCGACCAGCATCTGCCGCACCGCGCCGATGCGCACCGCTTTCAGCGCCGAATCGGCGAGCGGCCCGATGCGCAGCGCGACGTCGATCCCCTCCTCGACGATCCGGACGTTGCGGTCGACCAGCATCATCCGCGCGGTCAGCGCATCATGTTCGGCGAGCAGAGCACTCACCACCGGCAGCATATGCAGCCGCCCGAACATCACCGGCGCGGTCAGGTACAGCTGGCCGCGCGGTTCGGCCGCCGCACCGCGCACCGCGCGCTCGGCGCCCGCGAGGTCGCCAAGGATGCGCCGCGCTTCGCCAAGAAACGCCGCGCCGGCGTCGGTCAACACCACCGCGCGGGTCGAACGGTGGAACAGGCTCGTCCCCAGCCTGTCCTCGAGCGCGGCGATGCCGCGCGTCACCGCGGGCGGCGAATGGCCCAGCTTGCGCGCCGCGGCGGCGAAGCCGCCCTCGCCCGCGACCGCAACGAACATCTCCAGCGTCAGCAAGCGGTCCATCGATTATTCCATTTTCCGGAATGAAGTTCTGCAATCTTCGCCGATTATCGCCATTCGGGCAATGACCTAGATCGGCGCGGCGAAAGGAGGCGACCGATGGCACGCAATTACCGGACCACCCTCTTCAACGAAGACGTCCGCAAGCTGCAGGAAATCCACGGCTCTCGCGCCGCCTATGCCAAGCTCGACGCCGGCGCCGACGGCACGCCCGATGCGCTGACCGACAAGGAAATCTCCTTCATGGCGCTGCGCGACAGCTTCTACATGGCCAGCGTCACCGCCGACGGCTGGCCCTATATGCAGCATCGCGGCGGCCCCGCCGGTTTCCTGCGGCATATCGAAGGCAACCGGGTCGGCTTCGCCGACTATCGCGGCAACAAGCAATATATCAGCACCGCCAATCTGCTGCACGACGACCGCGTCTCGCTGTTCCTGATGGACTATCCGAACAAGGACCGGCTGAAACTGATCGGTCATGCGCACAGCGTCGAGTTGGCCGACGATCCCGAACTGGTCACATCGCTGATGCCCACGGGCTATCGCGCGGTGCCCGAGCGCGCCTTCCTGATCGACGTCGTCGGCTGGGAATGGAATTGCTCGCAGCATATCACCCCGCGCTTCACCGAGGCCGAAATTTCGGCGGCGATCCAGCCGATGGCCGCCGAACTCAACCAGCTGCGCGCCGAAATCGCCGCGCTTCGCTCCGCAAAGGAAGAACAATGACGACAGCCTCGCCGCGCCCGCTCACCCGGGGCGCCCACCATATCGGCCTCGCGGTGCGCGACGTCGCCGCGGCGCGCGACTTCTTCGTCGACGCGCTCGGCTTCACGGTCGCCGCCGAACGCCCCGACTATCCCGCGATCTTCGTCTCCGACGGCACCATCTTGCTCACCCTGTGGCAGGTCGCGGACCCCGCATCGACGCCCCCCTTCGACCGCCGCGCCAATGTCGGCCTGCACCATCTCGCGCTGCAGGTCGCCGATCTGCCCACGCTGCGCACCGTCTTCGCACGCGTCGAGGGCCATCCCGGCGTCCGGATCGAATTCGACCCCGAACCGATCCGCGCAGGCGCGGCGACGCATCATTTCATCTGTGCGATGCCCGGCGGACTCCGTATCGAGTTCGCGACCCCGTTCGCCTGAAAGGAAGACGCCATGCCCACTGTGAACATCAAGATCACCCGCGAGGGCGCGACGCCCGAACAGAAAGCCGAACTGATCGCCGGCGTAACCGACCTGCTCCAGCGCGTCCTCGACAAAAACCCCGCGACCACCGTCGTCACGATCGACGAGGTCGAGCTCGAAAATTGGGGCATCGGCGGCCTGCCCGTCCGCGACTACCGCGCCGCGCAGGCGGCGAAGGCGGCCAAGCCATGACCGCGAACAACAGCGCCCCCGCCTTCGCGCTGATCATGCTGCTCACCGGCGTCGGCATCCCGATCCTCGCCGCGCTCAACGGCGGGCTCGGCACGCGGCTCGGCAGCCCGATGGCGGCGTCGATGATCCTGTTCGGCCTCGCCTTCCTGATCGCGACCGCGGGCGCGTTGATGACCGGCTCGGTCGGGCAGATCCGCTTCACGTCGGATATCCCGCCGCAATTCTACTTCGGCGGGCTGTTCGTCGCTTTCTATGTGATCGCGGTGACCTTCATCGCGCCCAAATTCGGGGTCGGCAACGCGATCTTCTTCGTCCTCGTCGGCCAGCTGGTCAGCGCCGCGACGATCGACCATTTCGGCCTGTTCGGCGCGATGCGCTCGGCGATCGACCTGAAGCGCGTCGCCGGCATCGGACTGATGGTCGCAGGGGTCTATCTGGCGCGCCGGACGGCCTAGCGCCGCCTGTAGGTCCAGCGCATCGCCTTCGACCCGTCGATCAGCGAGATCGTCGCGGTCAGCGTTTCGCCGTCGCGCGCATAGGTGATGCGCTGCGGATAATCATGCGCGGCATTTTCGAAGGTCGCATGCGCCGCGCCATGCTCGGCCAGCGCGAACGCCACCGCCGGGCCGCCACCGGGCCGCGCGATATAGGTCGGCGTGCCGTCGGTGCCCGGCTGCAGCATCAGGAATTCGAACGCCTGCGCCTTGTCGCCCGCCCCCGACAGGCTGTGGCCGATCATGACCCCGCCGCGCGGGTCCGACCAGCTTTCCTCGCTCCATTCATCGCCCGCGTCGCTGACCCACGCCCCCGCCATCCAGGCGAGATCGCCGACCGTGGCGGCCGGGGCCGAACCCGGGGCCGCCGCCATCAGCAACATCGCCGCCATCGCCGCCGTCATGCTTTTCATCATCGCTTCCTCCCCGCCGCAACTCGGCGCCGGCCCCGTCTGCCGCCGCCGCCGCCGCGCGTCTTGAACCGATGCGACAAAAAGCGTCTAAAGCGCGCATGGACTATCGCGAGTTCGCCCCGCCCCCCACGCTCGCCGGGCTGGTCAAGGCACGCTGGACGCTCGCGGGCGGCGGCGACCCCGACGCGTGGATCGCCCAGCAGGCGACCCCCGACGGCTGCATCGAGCTGATCCGCCGCACCCATGGCCGGTCGCGTTGGGACGGCGACCAGCCGGCGGATTTCGTTGTTGGGCTCGTCGACCGGCCGCAGGCGTTCACGATCAGCGGCGACGCCGCTTTCGAGGCGCTACGGCTCTGGCCCTGGGCCTGGACCGCGCTCGGCGGCGCCCCGCTCGCCGAGATCACCGGCCGGTGGCAAGCCTGTCCCGCCGCCGATTTTGAGGCCATCGAGCGGCGATTGTCCGCCGCCACAGACCTTGGCGTCCTCGGCCTCGCCATCGTCGGCGCGCCGACCGTCGCCGCGATGGGCGCCGCCACCGGCATGGCGCCGCGCGCGCTCCAGCGCTGGTTCGCGGCGCATGTCGGGGTGCCCCCGCGCGCCTATCTGCGCCTGCTGCGCTTCCAGAAAGCCTTCGAGACGCTCCCCGGCGAAACGAGCCTCGCGGGCCACGCCGCCGACGGTGGGTTCGCCGACCAGGCGCATATGGCGCGCGAATTTCGCGAACTGGCCGGGGTCCCCGCCCGACAGGCACGGGTGCGGGCGCGCGGGCCGTTCCTGCGCTAGGCGTCGGGGCCGCCCAACCGTTCCTTGTTGTGGCGCGTGCGCGCGACGATCACCCACAATAGCACCGCCCAGCCGATGCCGAGGCAGATCCATCCCCAGGTCTCGGTCGGCAGCGGCCCCAGCACCAGCGGCCCGCCGTTCTGCGGCCAGGCCCATAACCCCAGCGAGGCGAAGACGAAGATCAGGCCCAGCATGCGCGGGGCGCGGGCGATGCCGCGCAATTCGCTGCGATAGGCGGCGCGCGCGTCGGCATCGGACAGGTCGGGCCGGGTCATGCCGCCACCGCCAGCCGCGCCGCGAACGCCGCGCGCGCCGCCTGCACCGCGCCGAACTGGCGCTCGATCCATTCGAAAAAGGGCGTCATCGCGTCGCCGAGCGACACTCCGAGCGGGGTCAGATGATATTCGACATGCGGCGGCACCGTCATGAAATCGTGCCGCTCGACCAGCCCATTGGCCTCCAACGCCCGCAACGTCTGCGTCAGCATCTTCTGGCTGATCCCGCCGACCCGCCGTTTCAGCTCGCCGTTGCGGGTGTGGCCCTGCGCGATCACCAACAGGATCAGCAGGCTCCAGCGGTCGCCGACGAGGTCGAGAATCTCGCGCGACGGGCAATTCGCGTCGCACGGATCGACTTTGCCTACCCAGTCCGGAACAGTCATTTTGGCAGTTACCTCAAGGTGCGTACTTCACTTTTGGTTCCTACCCCATCATCTCCCGTTGCGCAAGCCGCCCGGACCCTCCCCGGCATCAGCAAAGGACGACAGACATGACCCAGGTAGCGATCATCCATCATTCGGGCTTCGGCCACACTGCGGTTCTCGCCGCCGACGTCGCACGCGGGGTCGAAGCCGCGGGCGCCACCCCGGTGCTGCTCGCGATCGAGCTCGGCCAGACGAACTTCGACGAATTTTTCGCCGTCGCCGCCGAATCGGACGCGCTCGTCTTCGGCACCCCGACCTATATGGGCACCGTTTCGGCGCCGATGAAGGCGTTCATGGACGCCAGCGCCGCTGTCTATTTCACCAAGCAGTGGAAGGACAAGCTCGCCGCCGCCTTCACCGTGTCGGGTTCGCCCTCGGGCGACAAGCTCAACACGCTGACCACCCTCGCCATCTTTGCGGCGCAGCATGCGATGCTGTGGATCGGCACCGGCCAGAATCCCGGCAACAACGACGACACCAGCGCCGCGACCGACGTCGAAAACCGCCTCGGCAGCTTCCTCGGCGCAATGGCGCAGGCGGCGAACGACAGCGCCGAGGTCACCCCCAAAGCCGGCGACCGCGCCACCGCCCATTCGCTCGGCCGGCGCGTCGCCGCGGCCGCCGCCCGCTGGCAGGCGGGCGCGCGCGAAAGCGTCGCCGCGGCGTGATCGCGACGCGACCCGCGCGCCGCTCGATCGGCGGCGCGCGGGCGGCGGTCACATCTTGTGCGCGGGCGCCGGCGCGGCCTTTGCCGCGACCGCGCGATGCGGCGCGGCGCTATGCTTCGCGGCAACGCGATGTTTCGCGACATGATGCTTCGCGGCGTGGTGCTTCACGGCGTGATGCTTCGCCGCGACGCGATGCTTGGCTGCGGCATGATGCCTCGCCGGCGCGCGATGCGCGGCGACGGCATGGCCTTCGCGTTGCATGCAATTGTCGGTCACCGACTTCGAGCAAAAAGGTGTCGCATTCTGCGCGGTTGCGGCCGTGCCCGACAGCGCCAACAGGGCTGCCGCACCGATTGCCGCGAGTTTGGTCATCTGCATGATAAGCCTTCCTTCATCCTGTGGAGAGGGTGGCATCTATCGCACAGCCATCATGGCGGCAGCGCGTCCGTAACATTACAATCCTGCAATGGAGCCGGCGGCGGCTAGTCGGCGGCCGCCGGCAAATGGGCGACGATCGCGCGCAGCGCCGCGACGTGGCGGTCCAGCGCCTTTCCGCCTTCGCGGGTCAGCGAGGCCCAAGTGCGTTGCCGCCCGCCCTCGGACGCCTTCTTCAGCCGGACATAGCCGGCATCGCTCAGCGCCGAGAGATGCTTCGACAGCACCGAATCGCTGACCTTGACCAGTTCGCGCAACCTGGCGAATTCCATGTCGCTGACCGTGCTGAGCAACGCCGCGATCTGCAGCCGCGCCGGCGCGTGCAGCAGCATGTCGATGCCGTCCATCGTCACGCGCCCTTCAACAGTTCGCGGTCATAGACGCGCGTCCACCACAGGCTCATCGCCAGCGCCACGACAAAGGCGAAGCCCGCGATCCCCAACTTCACGAGCAAGCCGAGACCATAGGATCGCGCGTAAATCTCGCCGCCCATCGCGCCGAGCATCAGCACGAGCAGCAGGGTCGTGACCGACAACGTGCGACCCTTGCGATAGCCGTTGACGAAAATGCCGTACCGTTTGCGATCGTCGGTGACGAGCCAGGCGACCGCCGCCATCGGGAACACCAGCAAAAGCAACGACCATGGTTGGCCAACGCCCTGCCCCAGCACCAGCGCCGCCATCACCGCGGCAAAGGCGGCGTGCCGCCACAACGGGTATTTCGGCCCGCTGCGCGCCAGTTCGCGCCGCGCCTCGGCCATCGAGTCGAGCGCCGCCTGGGCTTCGATCGGGTTCATCACACGCCTCCTTCACTTTCCAATACGGAAAGCAATAGGCATCACTTTCCGATTCGGCAAGTTATAATTTTCCAACCTGGAAAGTGATGCCTCAGCCGGGCACGATCCGCACCGGCATATGGACGAATCCGTGCAGGAAGGGGCTCGCCAGCCGCTCGGCCTCGCCCTGCGGCTCGATCCGGATACCGCGGTCGACGATCTCCTCGATCAGCGTGCAGAGCTGGATCTCGGCGAGCCGCGCCCCCACGCAACGATGGATGCCGTGCCCGAACGCGACATGCCGCCGCGCATTGTCGCGGCGCACGTCGAAGCGCTCGGCGTCGGGAAACACGCTCTCGTCGCGGTTCGCCGAGATGTACCAGAGGATGACCTTCTCGCCCTTGCGAAGCTGCTGCCCGCCCAGCTCGACATCTTCGGTGCAGGTGCGCCGCATATGCGTCACCGGCGATTGCCAGCGGATGATCTCCTGCGCCGCATTGGGGATCAGCGACGCGTCGGCGCGCAGCCGGTCGAGCTCGCCCGGATAACGATCCAGCGCCTCGACCAGCCCGCTCATCGAATTGCGCGTCGTGTCGTTGCCGCCGACGATCAGCAGCGCGATATTGGCGAGCCGCTCCATCGGGTTCAGGCTGCCCATCGCCTCGCTGTGCACCATCCGCGACAGCAAATCGTCGCTCGGCGGCATCGCCTTGCGCTTGGCGAATTCGGCGTCGAAGCGCGCGAGCATCGCGGTCATCTCGGCCATCCACTGCGCGCGATATTCCTCGGTCGCGGTCTCGGGCGAGACATTGCCGCCATAGTCCGACCAGCGCTTGAGGTCGTGCCGCTCTTCCCACGGGAAATCGAACAATATGCACAACATCCCGATCGTCAGCGGCACCGACACGCTTTCGACCCAGTCGAACGTCTCGCCCACCGGCAGCGCGTCGAACAATTCGCGCGTGCGCTGGCGCACCACCTTCTCGCGTTCGGCCATCTGGCTCGGGTTGAAGGCGGGGGCGATCACCTTGCGCTGCGCGGTGTGAACCGGCGGGTCGGCGGCGATGAAGTTGGGCAGGTTCGATTGCGGCGGCGGGTCGGCGATGACGATATTGCCATTCTCCCACGACGAGGAAAAGACCGTCGGGTTGAGCTCGACCGCCTGCACCAGCGCATGGCTGACCACCGACCAGTAACCGCCATAGGGACTGTCGGGACACCAACTCACCGGCATCGCGGCGCGCAAATGGGCAAAGGGCTCGCGCCATGTGTCGTCCGTATAGAGCGCGAGGTCGCTGACATCGACCGGCGCGATCGCCCGCGCGTCTTCGAGTACCGAAGCCATATCTCTCTCCCTTTATGTTTTTCGGTCCGACCCTAACCGTATCGACTCCAACCGCAAGTCGGCGCATCCGCCCGGCGCCAGGTCGAAACCGTCGGCGCGCTGATAGGTGTAGAGGCTGAAGCGGCTCGTCCAGCCGGGGTCGGCAACCTCCGCGGTCCATCGCCCCGGCGCGGCGCGGAGCAGCGCCTTGCCCGCCGCATCGGTGCGCACGGTCCGCTCGCGCTCGCCGCCCGCATGACGCAGCCGCACGCGAACCCCGCGCATCGCATCGCCCTGTTCGTTCGCGACGAGCAGCGCGATCGTGCCGGGGCCGCGCCGCGGCTTCGCGGCGAGCGCGCGCACCTCGGCTTCGACCGCCGCGCCCCCGCCATTCGGATCGCTCCCGCCGATCGTCAACCGACCGTTCTCGCGCGTCAGGAACAGGATGTTGCGCCGTCCATCGTCGGGCGTCCCGCGCCCGCTGTCGTTCGGCGTATAAATGCGGACGCGTGCCGGGACCGACCCCTTGTAGCGCCGCTCGACGCGCAGCGCCCAGCTCACCCAATCCCAGCCGACCCGCTCATCGGAGAGATGGCCGACAACCACCGCATCGGCGCTCGAAAAGGCCGCGCACACCCGCGGCGCGGGCGTCGCAACGATCGCCGACGACGGCACGGCGAGCGATGCCATCGCGAGCGCGGTGACCGGAGCCAGCACGCGCCACCTGACACCGGGTTTCGACAAGCCAATCATCGCACCAGCTCCCGCCGCCCGCTCGGCGCGGGTCTCGCGAAGGCGACTATGCCACGCTTGCCGAACGAGTCCAGCACACCCACGGTCGCGGCCCGTTTCGNNNGTGCCTTTGTGCCTTTGTGTGAGATTATCCTTGTCTCACACAGAGGCACAAAGGCACGACGAAGACGACCGAATATTTGACGGAGACATGATGACCGACCCCCGCGCCCTTATCGCCAAGCTCAACCTCGCCCTGCATCCCGAGGGCGGCTGGTACCGCGAGACATGGCGCGGCCCGCCGGGTCCCGACGGACGCGCGAGCGGCAGCGCGATCCATTTCCTCCTCGAAGCCGGACAAAGCTCGCACTGGCACAAGGTCGATGCCGAGGAAATCTGGCTGTGGCATGCGGGATCGTCGCTCACCCTGTCGCTCGCCGCGACCGACGCCGACACCCCCGCCCTCCACCGCCTCGGCCCCGACCCGCTCGCGGGCGAACAACCACAGATCCGCATCCCCGCGCACCACTGGCAGGCCGCTTTCGCCCCGCACGGCTGGGCGCTGGTCAGCTGCCTCGTCGTCCCCGGCTTCGACTTCGCCGGCTTCACGCTGGCCCCGACGGGCTGGGCACCGGGCTCAGCGCCGGCCGGCTGACATGTGACGGCAGGCACAGCATCGGGCACCGCAAGACGATAGCAGGGCGGCGATGCGCCAGCGCCTGCCCCTCGCCTTCGCCGTCCCGCTGCTCATCGGCGCCGCCCAGCCCGCCGCCGCGCCCGAAGCATGCGACGACGCCCGCGAAAACGGCATCCACATCGCGCCGCTCCCGATCGTCGACATCGCCCGCGACCCGATTCCGATTGCCGACCATATGCCCGTCGCGCACGAGGTCGTGCAGATCGCGACCGAGGGCTGGCTGCTCGGCAGCGCGCTGCGCGTCCCCGGCCCCGAGCGCCTCGTCTATCCGGCGGGCACCCCGCTCGATCCCGACCATGGGCGCGCGCCGGGCGAACTCTGCCTGCCACTCGCGCGGCCGCCCTTCGGCCTAATCCCCGATCCCGAACGGCGCGGCCCCGGCGCCTATGTCCAGCCCTGCCTCGCCGACATGGACGGCGACGGCGCCTATGAGCGGATCGATATCTTCGCGGGGGACAGCGCAATGCATGTCCCGACGCGGCGGCTCATACGCTCCGAAACCCTCGCCGTGCCGCAGTCGCTCGTCGCCGACCCGCTCGGCCTCGCCGCCAGCCGCCGCTATGTCCACCGCGAGGTCACCGCCTATGTCGATGGTCCCGTCGCGGCGGGGACCATCGTCCGCCTGCGCATCGCCCACGCCTTTCAGGATCAGGACCGCTACGATCCCGCGGGCGCCCCCACGAGCAGCTTCGTCGCGGGTGCCGACGGGACAAGCGTCTACCGCCTCGTCCCCGGCCCCCCGCATCCCGTTTCGATGACCGGCAACGGCTATTATGGCGCCGCGAACGCCCCCGACGCGACCATCGTCATCGCCGACGGCGCCGAGGTCATGGTCGGCGGCCTCAAATTCCGCATCGACCATTATGGCCACGGCTGGACGATCGAGCCCCAGGCGACCCGCTTCCCGCCTTGGGTCCATTATGGCTGCGACGGGCGGAGCGTCGAACTGGGCGGGCTGCGCTAGGGCGGCGCAGCGCCCGGCGCATTGGCCGCATCGGCGTTCGCGTCGGCAGCCGCCTCGGGATTGGCCTGCGCCGCGGCGTCCGCAGCCGCCTTGGCCTGCGCCGCGGCTTCGGCCTCCACCTTGGCCTTGTCGCCGTAAAAATGCGTCGCGCGGTCCGAAAGCCATTTGGCGACCCGGTCGGAGAACATGCCCGCGAGCACCCCAATCGCGCTGAACGCCTGGTAGTTGGCGGTGCCGTCAGCGAAGCTGTTGGTCGACCCGAGCACCGCGGCGCCGCCACCGACGACGACGAACACGCACACCGCGATCAGCCCGCCCAGCAGGATGCGCTCGCCATAATTGCCGCCGGGCGTCGTAATGCCAAGGTCGTTGTTGGGATAGACCGCCAGCACCAAGGTCACCAGCAGCGCCCCGAACAGGCCCGAAAAAAAGGACAGGATGATCTGCAACAGCGAGGGCGGCAAGGGCACCAACAGGCCGCCGCCGAGCATAAGCGAATCGCGCAGCACCGCGATCGAGGAGAAGGGCGCGCGCAGCGCCTTGACCGCCTCCTCGGCCTTGTCGGCGCGGCCGAGATATTGATCGACCTCCTCCAGCGCCTTCATAGCGTCGTCGCGCGCGACCCTTGTTTCGAGCCATGTCTTGCTCGCCGCCAGCAACGCCTCCTTGCCCTTCAACACCAGCTCGGCTTCACGCCGCAACGCCGGCGACACACCCGGCTCGTTCGCGCAGCTCTCCATCCGGGTCAGAGCCATGCGCACGGCCGAAACGCTCAATTTGTCGCCGCGCGTGATGTCGCATATACCAGCCCTCGCGAGCTCGGTGAGCACCGATTGGAGCGGCTCCTCAAGCCCGAAATAATGATCGTTGGCCGCAATATAGGCCTTCTCGCTCTTGCGAAATTCGATGGCCAGCCTCTCGCGTTCGGCACGCTTCTTCGCCGCCGCCTTCCGCTTTCCGTCGGCGTCGGCGAGCAGCGCATAGCCCGAGGCATAATCGACATTGTCGACCTTGGCGGCCTTCAGCCGCACCCCGACCTCGGACTGCGCCGACGCCGTCATCAGCACGATGACGAACATGTAGGCGAGCAGCGCCGCGACGAGCAGCCGCGCCGCACCCGCCATCAGCCGTTTCGACCGTTCTTCCGCTTCCATCGCGCGCCCTCCCCCGAGAAATGCCTCGGCGCGAATGTCCCACCTCGCGCCGCCGCCAACAAGATGACCGCTCGGTTTCGGATCAATCTGTCCGCCGCCCTTTTCCGTTGTTGGCAATCGCCCGGCCGGGACCTATAACCGCGCCATCCCCGGGGAGCCTGTGTGCAGCAACAGGTTGAGAGCGGAACATCCCGCGACCCGTCGAACCTGATCCCGGTAATACGGGCGGAGGGAGGGTCGGCGTTCCACTCGCGGAATCCGTTCTCGCTCCGATCACAACGGAGCGACTGCACATGGCCGACATCGACGCGAAATTCGAAACCCCCACACCTATCGGCGTCACCACCGGCCCGATCCGCGGCAGCCGCAAGATCCACGTCGCGACCCAGACCGGCAGCGGCATCCGCGTCGCGATGCGCGAGATCGACCTCGACCCGCATTCGGGCGAGCCCCCCGTCCGCGTCTATGACACGTCGGGCCCCTACACCGACGCCAATGCCACGATCGACATCAACGCCGGCCTGCCCGAGATCCGCGCCGACTGGATCCGCGGCCGCGGCGACGTCGAGGAGGTCACCCAGCGCGAGGTGCGCCCCGAGGATAACGGCCAGCTCGGCCCGGATCGCTCTGGAGGAGTCCCCGCCTTCCCCAACGTCCGCCGCCAGGTCCTCCGCGCCAAGCCGGGGCAGAACGTCAGCCAGATGCACTATGCCCGCCGCGGCATCATCACCCCCGAGATGGAATATGTCGCCGAGCGCGAAAATCTCGGCCGCGCGCGCCTCGCCGAATATAAGCGCGACGGCGAAAGCTTCGGCGCCAGCATCCCCGATTACGTCACCCCCGAATTCGTCCGCGACGAGGTCGCGCGCGGCCGCGCGATCATCCCCAGCAACATCAACCACCCCGAAAGCGAGCCGATGGCGATCGGCCGCAACTTCCTCGTCAAGATCAACGCCAATATCGGCAACAGCGCGGTCGCATCCGACGTCGCGGCCGAGGTCGACAAGATGGTCTGGTCGATCCGCTGGGGCGCCGACACCGTCATGGACCTGTCCACGGGGCGCAACATCCACGACACGCGCGAATGGATCATCCGCAATTCGCCCGTCCCGATCGGCACCGTCCCCATCTATCAGGCGCTCGAGAAAGTCGGCGGCATCGCCGAGGACCTGACCTGGGAAATCTTCGCCGACACGTTGATCGAACAGGCCGAACAGGGCGTCGACTATTTCACCATCCACGCCGGGGTCCGCCTGCCTTACGTGCCCCTTGCGGCCAAGCGCATGACCGGCATCGTGTCGCGCGGCGGCAGCATCATGGCGAAATGGTGCCTCGCGCATCACAAGGAAAGCTTCCTCTACGAACGCTTCGACGAGATTACCGAGATCATGAAGGCCTATGACGTCGCCTACAGCCTCGGCGACGGCCTCCGCCCCGGCAGCATCTATGACGCGAACGACGAGGCGCAATTCGCCGAGCTCTACACGCTCGGCGAGCTCACCAAGCGCGCCTGGGCGCAGGATGTGCAGGTGATGATCGAGGGGCCGGGCCACGTCCCGATGCACAAGATCAAGGAGAATATGGAAAAGCAGCTCGAAGCGTGCGGCGAGGCGCCCTTCTACACGCTCGGGCCGCTCACCACCGACATCGCGCCGGGTTACGACCATATCACCAGCGGCATCGGCGCCGCGCAGATCGGCTGGTATGGCACCGCGATGCTTTGCTACGTCACCCCCAAGGAGCATCTCGGCCTGCCCGACCGCGACGATGTGAAGGTCGGCGTCGTCACCTACAAGCTCGCCGCCCACGCCGCCGACCTCGCCAAGGGCCACCCTGCCGCACAGGTCCGCGACGACGCGCTATCGAAAGCGCGCTTCGAATTCCGCTGGCGCGACCAGTTCAACCTGTCGCTCGACCCCGATACGGCGGAGCAGTACCACGATCAGACCTTGCCGGCCGAGGGCGCTAAGACCGCCCATTTCTGCAGCATGTGCGGCCCGAAATTCTGCTCGATGAAGATCAGCCAGGAAGTGCGCGAGTTCGCGGCCAAGCAGAACCAGCCCGCCGAAAACTTCCTCGCCGCCGAGGAAGCCGAAAAGCTTGTGCCGAGCGAAGTCGAGGCAGGCATGGCCGAGATGAGCGAGCTGTTCAAGGAAACGGGGAGCGAGCTTTATATGGGCGCGGGTGGCAGGGAGCATGATTGAGCCACACTTTAAGATATCGCATCAGAGCGCAGTAGACCCAGTGGAATTTACGTGTTCCAATAGCTGAGCGACTCAAGCGGCGTTGGCGCTCTAGCTTCAATTTTGGACAACAGCATGATCACAGAACTTGAGGTAAGTCACTACAAGTCCATCGGCGATGCCAAGCTAAAGCTGGATAATATCAATGTATTTGTTGGTAAGAATGGTAGCGGAAAAAGCAATATTGTTGATTCCATATCTTTCCTAAATGACATTGTTAGCGAAGATATTGATTACGCCATAACTCGGCGCCACGGTTCAGATAGTGTTCGTCAGTGGACAAAATTCAAACCGTATAACGTATCTTTGCAAGTTCGCATTAGCAACTCAGACGGATACGGACTGTATAAACTAACATTTTCTTCATCAAGAAATTCATACAAGATTTGGGAAGAAGTTATTGAATGGCACGGGAAGGACATGTTCAACAGTGGTCCATTCATAACTAATATCATACGAGACAAATCCGGAAATATTGGGATAATATCTAGCTATAGTGATAAGGACATCGATTTTGATGCTATACGATCTATAAAAATAGATGGCTCGGTGTCCATTTTGTCCTCCAGAATCCGAGAGCTATCAAAGATATCTTGGATAGTTGGGAGCCTAATTGCTGAGCTTCGTTCCGTCGCTACTTTTAGTATATTCCCCAATACAATCAGAGCACCACAGGTGGTCTCTAGAGCGCGAGATCTTCACCATGATGGGGGAAACATCGCATCGATACTCAAGCAACTTCCAGCAGACAACCGACGAAAAATTATAAAAGCTCTTCGGGTTGTGATGCCGCAGCTGGAAAACGTATTAGTTAGATCAGCCGCCGGATATTATGTGCCAGTGTTTTCCGTGAGGGAGGACGGGCAAAAAGGTGGTCACGATTTGAATATGTCCCAAATTTCGGACGGGACACTACGTATACTAGGGATACTAACAGCATTCTTTCAGCCGCACGCCCCCTCAAAGATAATAATTGAAGAGCCAGAGCAAATGATACATCCGGCCCTTTTGATAGTTATCCGAGATGCTATTGTTGATTTTGTTAGCAGAAATAAAAATACTCAAGTTTTTGTGACAACTCACAGCGCCACATTTATGGACTTATTTGATATTTCTTCTGTCGTAGCAGTTGAGTATAACGGCTCCTCTACCATTTGCGGTCCAGTGTCTGAAAGGCAGAAGAAGGTGGTGCAGAGCGGCTTGATGACGTTGGGCGATGTGCTCTTAGCCGAGGAAATCGAAATTGCCTGAGACGGTGCTGGTTGTGGAGGGCCAAGGGGATGTGGCCGCCTTTCCACACTTGGTCGGTAAGATTGGCGCGTGGCTCGGAATGCCACTTTTTGTCACTAAACCAATTCGTTGCGGCGGCTGGGGCTCAATTAGAAAGCCCGGCGGCCTCGAAAGATGGACCACCCTCGCCGCCAGTCGGGAGGATTGCACGAGGGTCGTCTTTGTTGTCGATTTGGACGACGGATGCCCTGTTGAAGAGCGCGCCATCATTCTAGAACGGGTAGCCGCCCTCGAAGCGTTGCATGGGATAGAAATTCTGATCGCATTCTGTATAAGAGAATACGAATCTTGGTTACTATATAGCTTAGATAAAATATCAGAAAACGATGCCAGCCTTTCTGACTTGGATACCTCATGCTGCCACATGAACAATAGTGCAATAAGGGACGCAAAGGGGAAGCTTCGGGCGCTTCTCCCGGATGGATACAGCGAAAGCTCCGATCAACATCTTCTAACCAAAATGATAGACATCAAATCGCTCTACGAGCGATGCAGGTCCTTCAAGAAGTTTGTTAAATGTGTCTCATCATTAGATTATGATACGCTCGAAGCTGCATTGTAATCTAAATTCGGCGCTAGACAACTTCGTCCTAGTAGAGAAAGTGCGGTGGCATTTTTCTAGGTACTCAAGTTTCAGGCCGTACCGCCAGCCAGCAGTCGGCCTCACCCCCACCCCATGCTACACTCCCACCCATGCGCGCCCGAAACCCCCTCTACGTCATGGCCAAGCCGCCGCCGGAGGTGCAGGCGGCGATCGCCGCGCTGCCGCGCAACGATCCCGGACGCGGCCCCGACCTCCTCCATGTCACGCTCATCTCGCTCTACGACCTGCACTATGCGCCGCCCGAGTGGCTGCCCGCGACCATCGCCGCGCTGGACGGCTTCGCCGCGGCCCCCTTCCCGCTCCACTTCGACCGGATCGAGAACCGCAAGGCGGTGACGCTGCGCACCCGCGAGCCGCTGGCCGAGGCGCGGGCGTTCCAGAAGGCGCTGGTCAATCATCTGCTGCGCGAAAAGGCGCCGATCATGGACGGCACCACCCCCGAACCGCACATCACGATCAACTATCGCGGCGACCGGCTGGGGTCTCAGACATTGGGCGCGCTAAAGTTGCCGCCGATCGGCTGGACGGTCGACGAGATCATCCTGACCGAAAGCATCGTCGGCAAGACCACCCATGTCGAACATGGCCGCTGGCCGCTTGGCGAGGGTGCAGGGTGATCGATGCCTGCACGACGGGGCGCCTACTTCGCCCGGACGTAGGTCACGATCGCCGTCCCGTTCAGCTTGAATGTCCCGCCGTCGACCTTGATGCCCTTGGCGCCCACCTTCATTGCTGCCTTGACCTGCGGGGTCAGCATTTCCTTGCGGATGGCGTCGATATCGAAACCATATTTGCGCTCGATGTAGCGGAGCACCGCGTGGTCGGTGACATAGGGTTCGGCGGTCAGCTTGTCGTGCCGCTGTTCCAGCAGCGCGATCTCGCTCGCCATCAGGCTCGCTTGCCGGTCAATCGCGCCGGTTCGTTCGCGAACCTGCGCTTGCTCGGTCCGCAGCTTCTTCATCTCGATGACAAGCTCGTTGATACGCTCGCGGCATTCCGAAAGCGACAATTCGTCGGGTATCGAAACCGTGCTTTTCGCCATATATCCCCTGCTCCCGCCCCGCCGATCTTATGACACGGCCGATAGTGGGGGAACCCTTCCGGAATTGCCAGTCGTCACCCCGCAGCCTATCCTTGCCGCTCCACGCAAAGGCTGTCCCATGTCGCACCCCTCGAACATCGTCCATTGCGCCGGCCCCGCCGACCCGCACGCGCTCGACGGGATTTCGCGGCGCCACCGCAGCGGCGACCTCGACAACCTGTGCCCGGTCTGCGCCGGTTACGGCCAGTGGAACACGCAGATCGACCTCGTCAGCCACCGCTCGATCCGCCACGCCTGCCCCAAATGCGACGGGCGCGGCTGGATCGAGACCGGCGACGACATGGTCCCTTCGCCCGACATCATCCGCGACCCCGGCGCCCCGCCGCGCTGGACGGTGCGGCTCGACGCGTCCGACGACCGTGAGGGCGACGACCGTGAGGGCGACGACCGTGAGGGCGACGACCGCGAATAGGCGGGGTCAGCTCTCGTCCACGACGGCGACCGCCGGCCGCCAGCGCCAGATCAGCAGCAGCAGCGCGGTCAGGATGAAGATCGCGAAGCCCGACAGCATCCACGCGTTGACATACCATTGCTCGCCCCAGCTGAATTCGCCGCCCATGATCTTCGCCCAGCCGCGAAAATGCTGCGTGCAGGCGACCGCGAGGCCGAACAAAGCGAAGATCGCCGACAAATATCGCACCAGCCAATGCGCCGGGTTGGGCAGGATCAGCAGCAGCCCCAGCACGCCGATCATCGTGCGCTGCACCCGGCAATAGGGGCAGTGATAGACAAGGTCGGTCAGGTCGACCGTCCAGGTCAGGATCGACAGCAGGATCGCCGCCAATCCCACGGCGCGGCGATGCCGCAACAAGATATCCGGCAGATCGTTCAGCATGATAGTCTCCCCCTTAGGCCCGGCATCCCCCACCCAGACCCCGGCGTCAAGCCGGGCGGGTTCCACGATCTGGCACGCCCGGCCCCGCCCCGGCGCCGCGATGAATAGCAATGCACGCGCCGCGCCCCCTCGCCGCACGCGCCAAAGCGTGTAAGCTGCGCAAAAATACGGGAGAGTGCCGATGATCGCCGCCTGGCTCGCCGCCGCGCTGCTGCTGGTCCTGCAAGCCGCGCCTGCCGCCCCCGACCCGCGCCGCCCGGCGCCGACCCTCGACAGCGTGCCCCCCGCCGTCCCCGAGCTCACGCGCCCTGCGGTGCTGATCGTCAGCAAGACCAACGGCTATCGCCACGACAGCATCGCAGAGGCGGTGCCCGCGATCGAAGGCCTCGCCAAGGCGCGCGGCTGGAGCAGCTTCGCGACCGAAAATGCCGCGGTGTTCAACCCGCGCGACCTTGCGAAATTCGACGTCATCGTCTTCGCCAACGCCAGCGGCGACATCACCACCCCCGACCAGCGCGCCGCCTTCCAGGCCTTTCTCGCGCGCGGCGGCGGCTTCGTCGGGCTGCACAGCGCGGGCGACGGCAGCCATCCGGGCTGGTTCGTGCGGATGCGCGGCAACGGTAATTTCACTGGCCACCCCGGCGGCGCCGACCAGTTCCAGGCCGCCGACATCGTGGCGCTCGACCGCACCCACCCCGCGACACGCGCGCTGCCGGCGCGCTGGCGCTGGACCGACGAATATTACAGCTGGGACGCCGAACCCGCCGCCGACGCGCATATCCTCGCGCGGCTCGACGAAGCGACGCTCCGCCTCGAACCCCAATATCGCATGGGCCGCCACGCGCTGATCTGGTGGCGCTGCGAAGGTCGCGCGCGCATCTTCTATTCGGCGCTCGGCCACCAGGCCGAGGCGTGGAGCGACCCCGCGCACCTCGCCATGCTCGACGGCGCGATCGGCTGGGCAGCGCGGCAGGACGGGACGGGCTGCGGCTAGGCCGGCTCGACCACTTCGACCGCCGCCGCGCGCTCGATCGCCGCGCGCCAGCCCGGCTCGACCGCCAGCCCGAAATGCTCCGACAGCGCCGCCGCGATTCCGTCCGCCGACAGGATATGCTGCTCGGCCTCGTGGCCCGGCCGGCGGATCGTCAGCCGGTTGTTGCCCAGCGCGTAACGCGCCTCGACCGTCGTTCGCGCGACCATCAGCTGGTGGGTGAAATGCGACGCCGGGTGCGTCGCGGTGTACCAGTTGCCGACTTCATAATCGATCGCGGGCGGCGCATGATGCTCGAAGTCGTAGAGCGCGGTCCAGGTCCCGCCAAGGTCGGCCTCGAGCCGCGACACCGCGCCCATCGCCGCGATGCGATAGCGCTCGTGCGGCGTCGGCTGGACCTCTGCGGTGTCCATCGCGAGCGGCCCCAGCGGCACCGCCGATCCGAAACCGACGTCGACCAGCCACGCCTACCCGTCCAGCATCACGCGCGTCATCTGGTGGGTGCGCGGGGTCGGCGGGGCGTCGTCGGGCAGCATCCAGCGCACCCGCGCGATCCGGCCCTCGGCATCGAAACCGATCGCGCGCAGCACGCGCAGGAACAGGCTGTTCTGTTCGAAACAATAGCCGCCGCGCCCGCCATCGATCAGCTTGGCATCGACCGCCGCGGGATCGAGGTCGACCCCCTTGCCGGTCAGCGGGTCGAGCGCCTCGAACGGGATCGCCGCGATATGCGCCGCCTGCAGCGCCGCGAGCACCTCCCATGTCGGCACGAGCGGGCCGGCATAGCCGATGCGCGCGCAGTAACGCGGCAGGTCGACGGCGGCTGGAACATCATGGGGCATTGAAAAATCTCCGGTCGGCGAATCGGGGACCCGCCTTATGAAAGCTCAACCCCGGTTGAGATCAAGCGCCGATCGCGCCGCTATTTCTTGACCCGCCATTCGCGCATATAGGTCGATTGCTCGCCATATTTCTTGCCGTGCGCCACCGCCTGCTCGGCGAGTTCCTCGGCCGTCGAGGCACGCGCACGATCCTGTTTGATCAGGGTATCGCGGCGGATCGGGATCAGCTGCGCGATCGGCGTCCCCGCGGGCAGCACATGCTCGCCGACCGGCCCGGTCCAGGCGAAGGGCAGGTTCACCGTCGTGTCGAAACGGTCGCAGTCGACGAAGCCCGAAAAACAGGTGAAGGGCAGGTCGGGGCGGCTCAGCGGCTGGACGAACAGCACCGAATAGCCGCCCGGCACCTTGATCCGCCAGGGATTGATGAACTTCAGCGGCATCACGCTTTCGAACGGCGGTTCGGGCGCCCCGATCTGGCCCGGATGATGCTGTTCGAGCGGCGCAAACGGCACCCCCTCGGCCCAGCCCATCTGGATCGACACCCGGTCCTCGGGCACGACGATCAGCACGTCGAAGGGCAGCGGAATCACGAATCCCAGCGAAAAGGCGTCGGTCATCGGCAGGCACGCCTTGGCGGTCATCGCCGGCAGCCCGTTTTCATAGCTCATGCCCATTTCGCGGTTCAGCCGCTTGAACCAGTCGGGCGCAAAGCGGATCGCGCGTTCGGGCGGCGGGATCTTGCCGGCAAGTTCGGGATCGCAGAGGAATTCGATCACCGGCGCCGCGCTATCCGCCGCCGGCGCGACCGCCGGCTCCATCCCGCCGATGCCAAAGCTTATCTTATATCCGCTCATCGCCCCGTCCTTCGGCACCACCGTGTCGCAAAAGCCGCGCGCTGACAATCGTCCACACCCGCCGCGCCGCCTCAATAGACGTTGCGTTCGCTCCGCAGTGTCGCCTCGCCATTCTTCCAGTCGATCTCGGCCGCGGGTTCATCGGGGCCGTCGGGCGCGAACAGTTCATAGACCACGCCGCCATCGGCCTGCGTGCTTTCGATCACCCGCGCCGGCGCGAACCGATCGGGCGCGACATCGGCCGCCGCGCGCACCGCGGGGGGGACGTCGGACCAGGCGATGTCGCGCTGGATTTCGACGACGCGATAGGCGCCATTTTCCTCGATCACGTCGATTTCGATATCGCTGCCGTCGTCGCGCGATCCTTCGACGTCGTAAAAGACCATGCCGCCGCGTGCCTTGCGCGTCGCGCCCGCGATCGTCATGTCGGGCACGCGCGACAGCACCGCGGCGCGCACCCCTTCGGGCAGGCTCGCGGCATCGATCGCGGTCGTCTCGGCAACCGGGCCATCGGGCAGCACCGCCTTCCCGTTCGCCGGCGGCGGCTCGGATGCGCCGCCGCATCCCGCCAGCCCGAGCATCAACCCCGCCATCACCCACCGACCACGCCGCATCATGTCACTCCCGTCATTGCGTGCGCCCTCCTATCGCCGCGCCGTGCGCAAGTCGACGAAGCATTCCGGATTCGACTCTTCGGCAGGTAGAGAACATAATAAGAACATTGATTCGATTCGGAGACGTCTCATGGCACCCAATTTCCGCTATTTTCTGGGCTACCAGGTGGCCGCCGACCGCGCCGGATGGCTCGCACGGCATCTGCCGCCGGTTTCGCGCGATCTGTTCGTCGGCCTCAGCCCGCATCGCTATCATCTGACCCTCTGCACGATCGCCGAAACGGCGCTGCCGCACCCCTTTTTGCGCCAGCAGGTCGAGCGTGCCTTGGCCGCCGGCTTGCCGGCCGCCGCCGCGATACCCTTTGGCCGCATCGTCGCGCGCGAGGCGGGTGCCGAACTCGTCACGGCGGGCGGTATCGGGGCGATACGCGCCCAATATGAAGCGGTGATCGCTCGCCTCGCGCGCGAAGGCATCGCGCCCCTGCATCGAAAATCGGGTCTACGCCCGCATATCACGCTCGGCTACGGCAAGGCCGAATTCGATCCGGCCCCGCTCGCGTGGGCCTGGACCCCGCACGAACTCGTCCTCATCGAAAGCCATGTCGGGCATCGGCGCCACCGCCGGTTACAGGGCTGGACGCTGCCGCCGCCGGCGCAGGGGCTGTTCGACTTCATGGCCGACGAACTGCCGCCGATCCGGCGGGCCGCCTAGTTTTCGAGGCTGTGTTCGAGCGTGATCTCGCAATCGAGCAGCTTCGACACCGGGCAGTTCATTTCGGCCTCTTTGGCGATTTTCGCGAACTCCTCCGCCGAAATGCCCGGCACCTTGGCAGTCAGCGTCAGCGCCGAACTCGAAATCTCGAACCCGCCCTCGACCGGATCGAGCGTCACCGCGGCGCTCGTCTCGAGGCTGTCGCCGCTATAGCCCGCGCGCGCCAGCCCGAACGACAATGCCATGGTGAAGCACGCCGCATGCGCCGCCGCGATCAATTCCTCGGGATTGGTCCCCGGCACGCCTTCGAAGCGCGTGCCGAACCCATAGGGCTGCTTGTCGAGCACCCCCGATTTTGTCGTGATCGCCCCCTTGCCCTCCTTGCCGAAACCTTCGTAGCGGGCGGATGCGCGATTGACGGTCATGACATGTCTCCTTGGTCGGACGGAAAAGGGGCGGGACTCGGGGGTTCGGCCCGAACGCTAAGCAGCTTAAGCCACGCCCCCGCGCGCTGCCACGCCTTTTCGTCGAAGAAGCGGCGGCGCCCCCGCCGCGCGCCTATGGCTTGATCTTGCCGACCAGCGATACCGCCGTCGCCCTGGCGCTGTCGTTCGGCGCGCTGCCGACCGTCAGGATGACGAAGCGGCTGTCGTCGAGGAAGACGTTGAGCTGGTTGATCCCGGGCACGAAAAAGGCGCCCTTGCCCAGCCCCGGCACATCCTCGATCTTCTTGTCCGAAAAGGCCGCCATCGTTTTCGCGGTCGTCGATTTCGCCAGCGCGATCGCCTCGGGCGTATTGTCGGCGATCGGCGATTTGCGCGTCATCAGCGTCGCGCTGCCGCCGCTTGCCAGGCGATAGGTGCATTCCGACGTCGCGGCATTGGCGCCCTCGGCCTTGTTGACGAGGCCAAGGCTCGTTTCGGTGACCTTGTCCTTGAGCGCGTCGCCCACCGCCGCCTTGTCGAGCAGCGCGCAGGCATCGCTCGCATCCCAGCCGTCCACCGCGGCCGCCTTCGCCTCGCCGCCCCCCGTGGCATCCTCTTTCGCGCCGCCGCCGCAGCCGGCGAGCAGCAATGTGCCCAGCGCCGCGGCGATCACACCCTTCACACTCTTGTCCATCCGGAATCTCCCTGCCGATATCGCGCGACCCGCAGCGACGATGCGCCCAAGCCTCCGCAACCGCAAGATCGTCCGCGATTATAAGATGATGAAGCTTCAGCGGCGCCCCCGTACCACCCCCGCCTTGTCGAGTTCGGGTCCCAATCGTCCGGTCAGCCACAGCGCCCACATCCGGAAATCGGCGGCGAGGCTCCACAACGGATAGGTGAAGGTCGCCGGCCGGTTCTTCTCGACCCCATAGTGCGCCACCCACGCAAAGAAATAGCCCGCAAGCGGCAGCGCGACCAGCCCCATCCAGCGCCCGGTGACGACCGCGGCGATCGCGATCAGCACGACCAGGCTGGTCCCGACATAATGGAGCGCGCGCGTCGACGCCTTGCTGTGCTCGCGCAGGTAAAAGGGCCAGAAGGTCGCGAAGCTGGTGTAGAGCCGGGGCATGGGCCGAGAATGATAGCGTTGACGGCGAGGGTCAAGCCGGCGGGGTCAACAGCGGCATTGGGATGGGAAGCGGACCTTGCCGCTCCTCCCTGTCGCGCAGCGATGGNGGCTGACGCGGACAAAGGCTGACGCAAGGCCGCGGCCCCTCCACCACCGCTTCGCGGCGGTCCCCCTCCCCATGGCTGCGCCACAGGGAGGATTTATGCCGCGATCGGTCGCCAGCAACCGCGACAGGTTCCCCAACAAACGCCCACCCCGCCACATTGACGACCACGACCCCATGCTCCTCGCGCCGCGCGAAGCGCTTCGCTTCTCCGGCCTCGAACCTCGCGAGGCCGGGGAACAGACGGGAACGGACCGGGTCGAGCGAGGCCTCGAAAGGAAAAGCCCTCCCGCCGGGGTCGCATCGGCGGAAGGGCTTCCTTGGACCCGGACCGGGCGGAGGGCCGATCCGGGGACGAAAATATTCTGGTGACGGCCCGCCCCCGGCCGGCCCAATTGCCGGCCGGGTCCTGGGGGTGTCACCGGATGCGGGCGGCGGCTTCGCGGACCTTCTGCACCGCGGGGAGCAGCAGGCCGATCAGCGCGTTCACGGGGCCGTTCGAAATCGTCATGCCGCCGGCGGCGGGCTGCGCCGACTGCGCCATCGCCGGGGTCGCCGAGAGGGCGACGGTGAGCGCGAGAACAGGGGCGAGGATCAGGGTCTTGGTCATCTTATAGTCCTTTCGAACGGGGTCGAACTTGGGTGTCGTGTTTCAAAACTGGCTCGGGGCGTTCCCGATGGCCGGCTTATGGCGGCGCGCGCGCCGGCCGGCCGTGACGCACATCACTGGCCCCGAAAAATGTTCACAACGCTTTGGAAAGGAAGAAGGAAAATCTTCGGATTCTTCTTCGCCGGCGAACCCTAGCCGCGAATTAGCCGCGTTTGAGCTTCACCAGCGCGGTGTCGAGCGCCTGCAGGAAGGCCGAACGATCGGCTTTCGAGAAAGGCGGCGGCCCGCCCATGCCGTCGCCCATCCCCGATCGCAGATCGGCCATGATCGCGCGCGTCGCGATCGCCGGGCCGATCGATGCGAGCGTGAAGGGCTTGCCCGTCGGCGCGAGCACGATCGCTCCCGCCTTCAGCGCCCGGTCGGCGAGCAATATGTCCGACGTGACGACGATGCTGCGCGGCGTCGCCGCCTCGGCGATCCAGTCGTCGGCGGCGTCGAAGCCGTCGGACACGGTGATGCGTTCGATCAGCGGATGGTCGGGTACGCGCAGCCGGCTGTTGCTGACGACCTTGACCGCAACCTCGTGCCGCCAGGCGACACGGTAGATTTCGTCCTTTACCGGACAGGCATCGGCGTCGACGAGGATGACGGGCGACGTCATCGCGCCGCCCCCACCCGCCGGTGCCGCGGCCTTATTTCTTCATATTGTCGAGTCCGGCGACCACCCCGGTCTTGGTCGACGGGTTGCTGGCGTTGGGCTTTTTCGGCTTTTCGGCCTTGGGTTTGCGGGTTTCGCGGCTCGATTTCTTCTGGCTCTTGGCCATGGTCAATACCTTGGAGGCGGCGGACGCCTGTGCCCGTCGCCCACGACCCTAGGCGCAAGACGCCCGCGCGTCGCCTGTTTCCGGCGCGCGCGGTCATCCGTGCACCCCGTCCCACAGCAATTTCGCGCCGAGCAGCACCATCAGCACATAGATCACGACATAGAAGCGCGCCGGATCCATCCGCTTGAGCCAACGCACCGTGACCAGCGTGCTGACGATGGCCAGTGGCATCAACAGCAGCGCCGCGACCACCACCTCGTGCGGAAAGGCACCCAGCGCCAGATAGGCGGGCACCTTCATCCAGTTGACGATCGCGAACAGGATCGCACTGGTGCCGATGAAGGTCAGGTGCGGCAGCTTGCGCGGGGTCACCCACATCTGGAACGGCGGACCGCCGGCATGCGCGATCTGGCTGACGAACCCCATCGCCGTCCCGAACAGCGTGCCGACCCAGCCCGGCGACTGCGACGCCGCGACGATACGCCCGCCGCGCTCGACCCACAGCCGATACAGCCCGAACGCCAGCGTGATCGCGCCCAGCGCCGCCATCAACTGCGCTTCGTTGACGCGCTCGGCATAATACCATCCCGCCGCCACCCCGACCGCCGCTCCGGGCAGCATCCAGCCGATGATCCACCCGTCCCAGGTCTGGCGAAACGCCCAGACGCTGACGACATCCTGCACGATCAGGATCGGCAGCAGCAGCGCCGCGGCGGTCGCGGGCGGCAACACCAGCGCCGCCAGCGGCGTCGCCAGCGCGCCGACCCCGGCGAGCCCGCCCTTCGCCATGCCGAGCAGGATCACCGCGACGATCAGGATCGCCAGCGTCACCGGATCGGCCAGGATGCTCATTCGGCGGACGTCTCGGGGGGCGTCTCGGGCAATTGCCAGTCGATCGTCCCGCGCCCATGGGCGGCGAGGAACGCATTGGCCTGGCTGAACGGCTTCGACCCGAAAAAGCCGTTATGCGCCGACAGCGGCGACGGATGCGGCGCGCGCAGGATCAAATGCGGGCCGCCCGCGCCGAGCCCCGCGACATTCGCCGCCTTCTTCTGCGCATGGCTGCCCCACAGGATGAACACCTTGGGCGCCGGATCGGCGGCGACCGCGGCGACCGCGGCGTCGGTGAAACGCTCCCAGCCGCGCTTCTGGTGCGACGCCGCCTGCCCCGCCTCGACGGTCAGCACGGCGTTGAGCAGCAGCACGCCCTGTGCCGCCCAGCTCCCCAAATAGCCGTGCCGCGCCGGCGCGATGCCGAGGTCGTCGCGCATCTCCTTGTAGATGTTGACGAGGCTCGGCGGCGTCCGCACCCCCGGCTGGACCGAAAAGCACAGCCCATGCGCCTGATCGGGGCCATGATAAGGATCCTGCCCCAATATCACGACGCGGACTTGCCTTGGTGGCGTCGCGTCCAATGCCGCGAACCAGTCGCGCGGCTTGGGATAGATGGTCTTGCCCTTCGCGCGCTCGGCGGCGAGATACGCCTTGAGCTCGCCCATATAGGGCTTTTCGAACTCGCCGCCTATCGCTGCGAGCCAGTCGGGATGAAGCTTGACCTCGGCCATGCGGCCTTTGACCGGAGCCGGCGCGCCTTGTCCAGCGGCTATTCCATCGCTAGGCACGGCGCGCAGACAGGGGATCATTTGATGGCGATCGGCGAAGCACTAAATCAGCTCGAGGCGGTGGTGAAAACGCGCCTCGCCGCGGGCGACGCCGAAGCCAGCTATGTCGCCAGCCTCGCCGCCAAGGGGCGCCGCAAGATCGCGCAAAAGCTGGGCGAGGAGGCGGTCGAAACCGTGATCGCGGCGGTCAGCGAGGACGACGCCGCGCTGGTCGGCGAAGCAAGCGACCTCCTCTTCCATCTCGCGATCCTGCTCGCCGATCGCGGCCTCGGCTGGGACGCCATCGCGACCGAACTCACCCGCCGCCATGGCACCTCGGGCCACGCCGAAAAGGCCGCCCGCCCCCGCTAGGAGCTCTCCATGCCGATCGACGCCACCCTCCCCTATGACGAGACCAACATCTTCGCGCGCATCCTGCGCGGCGAGCTGCCGTGCCAGAAGGTCCATGAAGACGACTTCAGCCTCGCCTTCCACGACATCAACCCGCAGGCGCCGCTGCACATCCTCGTCATCCCCAAGGGTCCCTATGTCAGCTGGGACGATTTCTCCGCGCGCGGCAGCGACGCCGAAATCGCGGGCTTTATCCGCGCGGTCGGCACGGTCGCGCGCGATGCGGGCCTCGTCGCGCCGGGCTATCGCCTGCTCGCCAATGTCGGCTTCGACAGCCATCAGGAGGTTCCGCATCTGCATGTCCATATTTTTGCAGGACAAAAATTGGGTCCGATGCTGGTCCGCTGAGTCGGCCAAACGCCTGGTCGCGACAAAATCTGCGATGAACCGTTCTATTTTGTCGGTGAACCGTTGACTATTCGCCCGCGTTTCGGCACATAAGGCGATGGGTCTTTGGGAGGCAGCGATGGCGCGTTTTTGGCAAGGACTCGGGGTGCGATTCGCGGCGAAGGCGCGCCTCGCGCTGATGCTCCCGCTCGCCATGGCGGTCGCCGCCGCGAGCGGCGACACCATCCCGCAGGTCATCCTCGCCACCCCCGGCAGCGCCGGCACCGGCGACGGCACGATCAGCCGCTTCACCCTGCGCTTTTCCGAAGACATCGTGCCGCTGGGCGATCCGCGCGCCAAGGCCCCGGCGACCAACGACTGCAAGCTGCCCGCGACCGGCCGCTGGGTCGACACGCGCACCTGGGTGCTCGAATTCGAAAAATCGCTGCCCGGCGGCATGAGCTGCCACGTCGAGCTGCTCCCGACGCTCAAGACGGCAAGCGGCGTTTCGGTCGGCGGCAACAGCCGTTTCGAGATCGACAGCGGCGGCCCCTCGGCGCGCGCGGTGCTCGTCGGCGGCACTTATGATGGGGTCGAGGAGGATCAGATCTTCCTCGTCGCGACCAATGTCGCCGCCGACCGCGCCTCGGTCGGCCGCTTCGCCTATTGCGCGGTCGACGGCATCGGCGAGAAGATTCCGGTCGACGTGCTGGGGTCCGACACCGCGAGCGAAATCCTCGACGGCCTCGGCAACAACAATTGGGACCGCCAGGAATTCGCCTATAATGGCAACCTCCCGCTGCGCCTCGCCGCGGGTCCCGACCGCGCCGCCGCGCTCGAACGGATCGTTGCCGTCAAATGCCGCCGCCCGCTGCCCCCCGGCCGCGAGATGGCGCTCGTCTGGGACGCGCGCATCAGCCAAGCCGGCGCGCCGAGCCGCACCGCCGGCCGCGACCAGCGCTTCGATTATGACGTCCGCCCCGCCTTCACCGCGAAAATGTCGTGCAGCCGGATCAACCCGCAGGCGGGCTGCAACCCGATCAAGGACATCACGCTCAGCTTCGCGTCGCCGGTCGCGCGCGACACCGCGCTCGCCGCGACGCTCACCACCGCCGACGGCAAAAAGCTGACGCCCAAGCTCGACGACGACGACAAAAATGACGCGCATGTCACCTATGTCCGCTTCAAGGGGCCGTTGCCGCAGAATGTCGACGCGACGCTGATCCTGCCCGCCGACGTCACCGACCAGAGCGGCCGCAAGCTGCAGAACCAGTCGAATTTCCCGTTGAAATTCCACATCGACCGCGCCCCGCCGCTGGTCAAGTTCGCCGCCGAATTCGGCATCCTCGAGGCCGGCGAGGGCGGCGTGCTGCCCGTCACCGTGCGCGGGGTCGAGGCTTCGCTGGTCCAGGCGAACCTCAAGATGCCCGCCAATGTGCTGAAGGTCGGCGACGACGATGCCGCGATCGCCCGCTGGCTGAAGCGCGTCGACGAAGCCGACAACAGCGATTATCGCGAAGAACGCGACGCGACCGGCAAGGAAGTCACCGTCAACTACACCGGCAGCAAGTCGGTGTTCGACGGCGCCCCTGCGGGCGGCGAGCGCCGCGACATGGTGCTGAGCCCGCCCGCCGGCGGCAAGGAGTTCGAGGTCGTCGGCATCCCGCTCGGCGAAAAGGGCTTCCATGTCGTCGAGATCGCGAGCCCCGAACTCGGCGCGGCACTGCTCGGCCGCAAATCCACCCGTTATGTCGCGACCGCTGCGCTCGTCACCAACATGGCGGTGCATTTCAAATGGGGCCGCGAAAACTCGCTCGCCTGGGTGACGTCGCTCGATACCGGCCTGCCCGTCCCCGGCGCCGAAATCCGCGTCACCGACAGCTGCACCGGGCGCCAGCTCGCGCGCGGCATCGCCGACAAGGCGGGCCGCCTCGCCTTCCCGAACGGCCTGCCGCAACCCGAAACCTATGCGAGCTGCGAAGAAAAGCCCGACATGGCGGTCAGCGAGGGCCACGCCCTGATGGTCAGCGCGCGCAGCGGCGACGATTTCAGCTTCACCCTCACCGACTGGGGCGACGGCATCCGTCCCTATGACTTCGACCTGCCCTATGGCTGGTCCGAACGCGACGACATCCTCCACACCCTCTTCGACCGCGCGCTGGTCAAGGCGGGCGAGAGCGTCAACATGAAGCATGTCCTCCGCCGCCCGGTCGGCACCGGCTTCGCCGCGCCGAAGCCGATGGCGGGCAAGCTGCGCCTCGTTCACCGCGGATCGGACACCGAGTTCGAAATGCCGTTCAGCATCGACGCGTCGGGCAGCGGCGAGAATGTCTGGAACGTCCCCGCCTCGGCGCCGATGGGCGATTACGACCTTGTCTTCGTCACCAAGGACAAGGATGGCGAGGACAAGACGATCTGGTCGTCGCAATCGGTCAAGGTCGACGAATATCGCCTGCCGACGATGAAGGCGACCGTCACCGGGCCGAAACTGCCGCCGGTGCGCCCGACGCAAATCCCGCTGTCGCTGTTCGTCGGCTATCTTTCGGGCGGCCCCGCCCCCAACCTGCCGGTCGAGATGCGCACCAGCTTCTCGCCCAGCTGGTCGCCGCCCGAGGATTATCGCGACTGGGACTTCGACGGTCAGCCGGTCAAGGAAGGCACGATCCAGCTCGACGACAGCGGCGAGGAACCCGCCGCCGACCTGCCGCTCGCGCGCTCGGTACCGCTCGTCCTCGACGCCAACGGCAGCGCGACGACCAATGTCATGGTCGACCAGCCGATCACCGAACCGACGCAAATGGCGGTCGAGATGGATTATGAGGACGCCAATGGCGAGACATTGACCTCCAGCCGCCGTATCACCCTCTTCCCCTCGGCGGTTCGCCTGGGGCTCAAGACCGACGGCTGGCTGATGCGCGACAACGATCTGCGCCTCAATTTCATCGCGCTCGACCTGGCCGGCAAGCCGCTGTCGGGCCAGCGCGTCTCGGTGGCGGTCTACAGCCGCGAGATCATCACCGCCCGGCGTCGCCTGATCGGCGGCTTCTACGCCTATGACAACCAGATGCGCACGCGGCGGCTCGATGCGACCTGCTCGGCATCGACCGACAAACTCGGCCGCGCGCACTGCGCGATGGCGCCCGGCATTTCGGGCGAGGTCACCGTCGTCGCGACCACCGTCGACGCCGACGGCAATGAGGCGCGCGCCGTCCGCTCGGTCTGGCTCGCGGGCGACGACGACTGGTGGTTCGGCGGCGACAATGGCGACCGCATGGACGTGATCGCCGAAAAGCCGCGTTACGCCGCGGGCGACACCGCGCGCTTCCAGGTTCGCATGCCCTTTCGCGAGGCGACCGCGCTGGTCACCGTCGAACGCGAGGGCGTGCTGTCGAGCTTCGTCGTGCCGCTCAAGGGCACCAACCCGGTGGTCGACGTCAAGCTGCCCGCCAGCTACGCCCCCGACGTCTATGTCTCGGTGATGGCGGTGCGCGGCCGCGTGACCGGCGACGAAAGCTGGTTCCGCAAGCTCAAGCGCGCCGCGGGCTTCAAGATCGAAAATAGCGAGGGCGCCCCCGCGACCGCGCTCGTCGACCTTGCCAAACCCAGCTATCGCATGGGCATCGCGCGGATCAAGGTCGGCTGGGAAGGCCATCAGCTCGCCGTCAAGGTCAAGGCCGACAAGGCGACCTACGCCGTCCGCGAAACCGCCAAGGTCGCGATCGAAGTCAAAGGTCCCGACGGCAAGGCGCCCGCCAACGCCGACGTCGCCTTCGCCGCGGTCGATGAGGCTTTGCTCCAGCTCGCGCCGAACGAAAGCTGGAAGCTGATCGACGCGATGATGGGCGAACGCACCCTCGACGTGCTGACCTCGACCGCGCAGATGCAGGTCGTCGGCAAACGCCACTATGGCCGCAAGGCGCTCGAACCGGGCGGCGGCGGCGGTGGCGACCTCAGCGGCCTGACCCGCGAGGACTTCCGTCCGGTGCTGCTGTGGAAGGGCCGTGTCCCGCTCGACGCCAAGGGCCGCGCCACCGTCGACGTGCCGCTCAGCGACAATCTGTCGGGCTTCCGCCTCGTCGCGATCGCGACCGACGGGTCGCAGCTCTTCGGCACCGGCGAGACGAGCGTCCGCACCGTGCAGGATCTCGGCGTCTTCGCCGGGCTTCCCGAGCTCGTCCGCACCGGCGACGCCTATGACGCGCGCTTCACGTTGCGCAACGGCACCGACAAGGCGATGGAGGTCACCGCGACCGCGACGCTGTCGCCCGCCGTCGCGACCGCGCCGCCGCTCACCGTCACCATCCCGGCGGGCGGCGCGGTGCCGATCAGCTGGCAGATGACCGCGCCCGACCTCGTCGGCCCGATCGAATGGACCGTCGAGGCATCGGCAAAGGGCGGCAAGTCGCGCGACCGGCTGGTCTTCCAGCAGGTCGTCGAACCCGCGGTACCGGTCGAAACCTGGGCCGCCAGCCTGTTCCGTGTCGGCCCCGACACCAGCCTGCCGATCGGCATTCCCGAAGGCGCGCTCACCGGCGGTTATGTCGACATCGCGCTCGCGGGCACCCTCGCTCCGCCGCTGTCGGGCGTGCGCGATTATATGGGCGTCTACCCGTACAATTGCTTCGAACAATCGACATCGCGCGCCGTCGCGCTCGGCGATGTCGGCCGCTGGCAGGCGCTGGCGGGGGCTATCCCGACCTATCTCGATAAGGACGGGCTGCTGCGTTACTGGCCCAACGACCGGCTCGAAGGCTCACCGGAGCTGACCGCCTATGTGCTCGCGGTGACGGCGGCGAACGGCTTCGCCATCCCCGAGGATTCGAAGGCTAAGATGATCAAGGCGCTGCAGGCGATCGTCGAAGGTCGCCTGACCCGCAAGGGTTACGGCCCCTATGACATCCGCCCGGTCCGCGTCGCCGCGCTGGCGGCGCTCGCCCGCAACGATGCGTCGAGCCCCAAGCTCGTCGCGGCGATCGACATGGCGCCGGTCGACATGGCCACCGGCACCCTCGCCGACTGGCTGGTCGCGATCGAACGCACCCCCAACGTGCGGGGCGCCCCGGCGCTGCGCACCGCCGCCGAGGCCGAGCTGCGCAAGCGCCTCGTCTACGAAGGCACCCGCGTCGATCTCGTCGACGATGCCAAGGCGCCCTGGTGGATGATGGTCAGCGGCGACGAAATGGCGATCAAGGCGCTCGACGCGGTGCTCGGCCGCAAGGGCTGGGAGGATGACGCGGGCAAGCTGATGGTCGGCGTCGCGCAGCGTCAACGCAGGGGCCATTGGGACACCACCCCCGCCAACGCCTGGGGTGCGACCGTCGTCCGCCGCTTCGCCACCCTCTATCCGGCCGCGGCGATCACCGGCGTCACGCGGATCGGCCTCGCCGACGCGAGCGCGGCGCAAAGCTGGCCGCTCCCCGACACGGCGAGTCCGCTTCGGGTCCCGCTGGTCAGCGGCAAGATGGCGCTGCAACACCAGGGCACCGGCACGCCCTGGGCGGTGGTCAGCGTCAAGGCCGCCGTGCCGCTCAGGGAGCCGCTCAACGCCGGGTACCGGATCAAGCGCTCGGTGAGCGTGGTCAAGGCCGCCGACCCGAACCGCCTCGTCCGCGGCGACGTGATCAAGGTGCGGATCGAGGTCATCGCCGCCGCCGGACGGACCTGGGTCGTCGTCAACGACCCGATCCCGCCGGGCGCGACGATCGTCGGCAATCTCGGCGGCCAGTCGCAGATGCTCGCGGCGCAGGCCGGGGGCGAGGGCGTCTGGCCGAGCTATGTCGAACGCGGCAAGGACAGCTGGCGCGGTTACTTCGGCTGGATGCCCGCGGGTACCCACGCGGTCGAATATGTCGTGCGCCTCAATGGCTCGGGCCGCTTCAACATGCCGCAGACGCGCGTCGAGGCGATGTACTCGCCCGCGATCCGCGGCCAGTGGCCGAACGCCCCGCTGACCGTGGCGGCTTCGGCGAATTGATGGCCTCGGCGCCCGCCTTCCAAACTCCGTCATTGCGAGCGGAGCGAAGCAATCCAGAGCGGCTTGCCACACCCTGGATTGCTTCGCTTCGCTCGCAATGACGAGGTGAGTGATGGAATGACCTGCAACTGCGCGCAAAGGCGATGACTGGGCCCGTCCCCCCCAAACGGCGCTGGTTCGACGCCCTCGCCTGGACCGCGCTCGCCCTCCTCATCCTCGTCACCGCCGCGCACCTCCTCACCAAGCCCCCCGCGATGCCCGACTACGAGGACGTCCGCGCCGACTGGAAACCCAGCGAAGCCTGGCTCTACGACCGCGACGGCCGACTGCTCGACAGCGAGCGTGTCGATTTCGAACGCCGCCGCATGGCGTGGGTGCCGCTCGCCGACATCGCCAGGCCCGTGCGCGATGCCGTCGTCGCGAGCGAGGACAAGCGCTATTGGTCGCACGGCGGGGTCGACTGGCTCGCGATCGCCAGCGCCGCGAAAACCCGCTGGACCGGCGGCCGCTCGCGCGGCGCCTCAACGCTGCCGATGCAGCTCGCGGGTTTCCTCGCGCCCGACCTCGCGCTCCCCGGCCAGCGCGGTTGGCTGAACAAGATCCGCCAGATGCGCGCTGGACAGGACCTCGCCGCGCACTGGACGCGCGAGCAGATGCTCGAGGCCTATTTCAACCTCGTCCCCCTGCGCGGTGAGACGCAGGGCATCGGCGCCGGCGCCCGCGCCTTGTTCGGCAAAAGCCCCGCCGACATGGACCGCACCGACGCCGCGCTGTTCGCCGGGCTGCTTCCCAACCCCGCCGCGGGGGCCGAAACGCTCGGGCAACGCGCCTGCCGCGTCGCCGGCGCAAAGGACTGCACCGCGATCCGCGGCGCCGCCGCGACGCTGGTGTCGGGCGAACGCATCGCGCAGCTCGACCCCGCGCTCGCGCCGCACCTCGCGGTCCGCCTGCTCGACAAGCCCGGCAAGCGCGTCACCACCACGATCGACCGCCGCATCCAGGAGGCCGCGATCGTCGCGCTGAAGCGCCAGCTCGCGGGCCTTGGTGCCGACCGCGTCCGCGACGGCGCCGTCGTCGTGCTCGACAACGCCACCGGCGACGTCCTCGCCTATGTCGGCGGCGTCGGCCTCAAATCGACCGCGGCGCAGGTCGACGGCGCCAACGCGCGGCGCCAGGCGGGCTCGACGCTCAAGCCGCATCTCTATGCGCAGGTGATCGAGCATCGCTGGCTCACCGCCGCGTCGATCCTCGACGACAGCCCGGTCCAGCTCGACACCGCTTCGGGCCTCTATGTGCCCAAGAATTACGACCATAGCTTCAAGGGGCCGGTCAGCGTCCGCCACGCGCTCGCCTCGTCGCTCAACGTCCCCGCCGTCCGCACCCTGCTCATCGACGACGTCCAGCAGTTCCGCGACCGCCTGTGGGCGCTCGGCTATCACGGCCTCGTCGAGGACGGCGAATATTACGGATTTTCGCTGGCGCTGGGTTCCGCCGAAGTTTCGCTGGTCGAACAGGCCAACGCCTTCAGAACATTCGCAAATCACGGCAACTGGTCCCCCGTGCACTTCGTCGATATGCGCGATGATCGTGAAGTTCCGCGGGCCATCGTCTCCCCCGCCGCGGCCTTCATCGTCGGCGACATCCTCGCCGACGCCTCCGCCCGCACCGATGCCTTCGGTGCCGACAGCGCGCTGCGCCTCCCCTTCTGGGCCGCCGCGAAGACCGGCACGTCAAAGGGCATGCGCGACAATTGGTGCATCGGCTGGTCCGACCGCTTCACCGTCGCGGTGTGGGTCGGCAATCTCGAGGGCGATTCGATGCGCGCGGTCTCGGGCACCTCGGGCGCCGCACCGGTGTGGCGCGACGTGATGATGGCGCTCCACGCCGGAAACCCCGGCAAGGCCCCCGCGATGCCCGCCGATGTCGAGGCCCGCCAAATCGCGCTCCCCGGCACCCGCGAGCCGCCGCGCCGCGAATATTTCATCCGCGGCACCGGCCAGGCCGAAATGGCCGCCGCCCCCGCCGCGGCGCGCCGGCCGCGCATCACCAGCCCGGTCAGCGGCAGCGTCTATGCGCTCGACCCCGACATCCCGCTCGATCGCCAGCGGCTCGGCATCGCGGTCAGCGGCGAAGTCACCGGCTACCGCCTGATCCTCGACAAGGTGATGCTGGGCGACGCCGACGCCGGGCAACAGATTTTGCCACGCCCCGGCAGCCACATGCTCGCGCTCGTCGACCCCGGCGGCCGCATGGTCGACCGCGTGCGTTTCACGGTGCGATAAACCGGGTTGGACCCACCCGAATCCGTCTTTCGGCCCCGTGAAATTAAGTTGCGCTGACGGGAGGAGCGTTTACTCTACCCCGCCATGAGAGGCCCACACCGGGTCCCAAAGGGGAATTTTGGATGATATTTGGTCGCGTCAAACCGCTCGACGCCATCTTGGCCACCGCCGAGAAAAAGTCGCTGCATCGAACGCTCGGTGCTTTTCAGCTCACCCTGTTCGGCATCGGCTGCGTCATCGGCACCGGCATTTTCGTGCTGACCTCGGCCGGCGCGCAAAAGGCCGGGCCAGGCCTGATGCTCGCCTTCGCCATCGCCGGACTGATCTGTATCGTCGCCGCGCTCTGCTACGCTGAAATCGCCGCGATGATCCCCGTCGCGGGTTCCGCCTATACCTACACCTATGCGACGATGGGCGAGGTTCTCGCCTGGACCGTCGGCTGGGCCCTTGTCCTCGAATATGCGGTCGCGGCCTCCGCGGTGTCGGTCGGGTGGTCCGGCTATTTCACCGGAACGATATTGAACGAGTTCCTCGGGATACAGCTGCCATCCTACCTCGCCGGCGCGCCACTGGCGCTCGGCGGGATCGAAGGCGGGTTCATCAACCTGCCCGCCGTGGTCATCGCCCTGCTCGTCACCTGGCTGCTGATGATCGGCACGACCGAAAGCGCGCGGGTCAACGCGATCCTCGTCGCGATCAAGGTCACCGCACTCACCGCCTTCATCGTGCTGACGCTGCCCAGCGACTATTTCTCGACCGACAAGTTCAATCCCTTCCTGCCCGCCGGCGTCTTCGGCGGCTTTGGTTCGGGCCTCGGCGCGGTTGGCGCGGCGGCGACGATCTTCTTCGCCTATGTCGGCTTCGACGCGGTCTCGACCGCCGCCGAAGAAACCAAGAATCCGCAACGCAACGTGCCGATCGGCCTGATCGGCTCGCTGCTCTTCTGCACCGTCTTCTACATCCTCGTCGCCGCCGGCGCGATCGGCACCGTCGGTGGTCAGCCGATCATGGGCCCGAACGGCATCCCCTTCCCCGCCGGCTCGGAAGAACTGGCACGCCAGTGCGCGACCTTCGCCGCCGACCAGCTGCCGCTCGTCTGCTCGAACGAAGCGCTCGCGCATGTGCTGCGCCAGATCGGCTGGTCGGGCGTCGGCAACATGCTCGGTATCGCCGCCTTCGTCGCGCTGCCGTCGGTCATCCTGATCCTGCTGTTCGGCCAGACCCGCGTCGCTTTCGTGATGAGCCGCGACGGCCTGCTCCCCGAATCGTGGAGCAAGGTCCATCCCAAGTGGAAGACCCCGCACATCATCACCGCGATCACCGGTGCGGCTGTGGCCTTCGCCGCCGCTTTCCTGCCGGTCGGCAAGCTCGCCGACATCGCCAATGCGGGCACGCTCTATGCGTTCATGATGGTCGCCGTCGCGGTGATGATCCTGCGCAAGACCGCCGCCGACACGCCGCGTGCGTTCAGGACGCCCGCGCTGTGGCTGATCGGCCCCGCCACCATCGCCGGCACGGTGTTCCTGTTCTTCAACCTGCCGCTCGACGCGATGCTCGTGCTGCCGATCTGGGGTGCGATCGGCCTGCTGATCTACTTCCTCTACAGCCGCAGCCGCAGCCATCTTGGCCGCGGTATCGTCGAGGTGCATGAGGACGATCTGGAACCGCACGCGCCGATCAACTGACGCTAACGGCCAGAATCGAATTGAAAGGGGCCGTCCCGGCGATGCCGGGGCGGTCCCTTCGCTTTTGTCAGAAGGGACTTTTCGGCGCTGTCCCCGGCCGGGTGAACAGCTTGCCGCGCTCGGCCCAATAAACCAGCGCCAGACCCAACACCCCCGACATCAGGAAGGCATAAGCGAGCGGCAGCGTCGTGCCGTCATATTGCTGGCCGATCAACGCCCCGACCGTCGCCGCGAGCAGGGTCTTGGCAAAGCTCTGATAGGAGGAGGCCACGCCCGCCATATGGCCGAAATCCTCCATCGCGATCGAGCCGAAATTGCTGCCGATAAAACCGATCAGCCCGACATTGACCATCATCAGCGCGGTGAACATCCACAAGGTCTCACCGCCGCTGAGCGCCACCAATATCTGTATGCTCGCTGTCGCCATGAAGGCGAAGACCGCGCATTGCGACACGCGCCGCGCCCCGAAACGCTCGACGATCGCCGCGTTGGAAAAATTGGCGATCGCGATGCCGGTTGCGACGAACGCGAAAACCAGCGGGAACAGGTTCCGTGCCTGGAACACGTCGGCGATGATCTGTTCGCTGCTGTTGAGATAGCCATAGAGCGATCCCTGCATCATGCCCGATGCGAACATGTATCCCGCAGCGCGGCGATGGCGCGTCACCGTCGCCCAGCCCGCGATCATGGTCCGCAGGTCGAGCGGACGGACGTCGGCGGGGTCGAGCGTTTCGGGCAGCCGCCGCAGCCAGAACAGCATGACGACCCCCATCACCGCGAGGACGATGAAGATCGAACGCCAGCCCGCGACGGCGGCGACCCCCGCGCCCATCGTCGGCGCGATCGCGGGCACGATCATGAAGACGAGGAAGATCATCGACAGCCTTTTGGCCATCGCATCGCCCGAAAAAAGATCGCGGATCACCGCGACGACAATCACGCCGAGCGCCGCGCTGACGACGCCATGTCCGAAACGCAGCGTGAGCAGCATCGGAAAACTGGTCGCGAGACCGCAGCCGATCGAAAAAGCGACATAGGCAAAGAGCGCGGGCACCAGCACGCCCTTGCGCCCGAAGCGATCGGACAGCGGACCATAGAGGAGCGAGCCGAAGCCGATGCCGAGCAGATAGGTCGAGATCACATATTGCCGGTCGTTGGCGACCGTCACCCCCAGCCCCTCGCCGATCGCGGGCAGGGCGGGAAGCATCGAGTCGATGGCGAGCGCATTGAGCGCCATCACCATCGCCATCATCACAACCATCTCGCGTTGGCCCGGAAGGGGACGCGCAGTTTCGGGCGGGGGGGCGGAAGGATTATTGTGCATTGCAGCAGCGCTATGCGCTCGCCCCCGCAGTTTGGCCACCCCCTCCGGCCCGGCAAAGCTATGCAAAGAAAAAGGGCCGCCTCCGGGTGGAGGCGGCCCTTCGCCTGTTTCCAGGCCTTGCGGCGATCAGCCCTGGCGGGTGCCGGTCATCGCCATCGAACCGAAAGGGCCGGCCTTGATCGTGCCGGTCAGCGTGTCACCGTCGATCGTCGCTTCGGCTTCGAGCGTCATCGGCATCGGCACCTTCATGTTCATGGTCCAGGTCAGCTTGTTGCCGTCGACCTTGCCATTTTCCACATCGAGCGCTCCCATCGCACCGGCATTCTGGCCGGTGAAGGTCGCGCCGTCGCTGGTGACGGTGAAGACCGACTTCTGGTCGCCCATCGGGGACTTGGTCACGCAATCATAGCTGCCATCGACTTGGGACATCTGGGCTCTCCTTACTGAAACTGATGTTAGTTATCGAGAGTCACCGTTTCCACCGGCAGACCCAATCCGTCAAGCTGTGGTTTGACCGTCGCGGCATCGCCGACGACGACATAGACGAGGCCCTCGGTGCTCAGCGCCTTGCGCGCCGCTCCGTCGATCTCGGCGGTCGTCATTGCTTCATAGGTCGCGGGCAAGGTTTCGTAATAATTGTCCGGACGGCCATATTTGACGATCGCGCGCAGTCCGCCCAGCACATCGCTCGAGGTTTCGAAGCTGCCCGGCAGTTCACGGACATTGCCGTTGGTCGTGCGCTGCAACTCTTCCGCGGTGACGCCCTTGTCGCCGAGGAAGGATTTGAGGTCGCTTTGCAGTTCCTTGATCGAATCACCGGTGCGGTCGGCCTGCACCGGTGCCGCGGCGATCCAAGCGATCCGGTCCTTGTCACTCGAAATCCGGGTCCGCACGCCATAGGACCAGCCCTTGGTCTCGCGCAGATTGGTGTTGAAGCGCGACAGGAAACTGCCTCCGAAAATATCGTTCGCCGAACGCAGCACCTCCAGCTTGTCGGTGCCTTTGGCATCGAGCACCTTGCCCGCGAGAATCACCGACTGCGGCGATTTGGGGCGATCGAAAAGCAGGATGCGCGGCTGCGGCGCCGGGATCGCGACCTCGAAATGCTTGGTCGGCTTCGCCGTCTCGGGCGCCTTCCAATTGCCGAAGGCGGTTTCGAGCTGCTTGGTCACCTCTTTCAGCGTCGTGTCGCCGACGACGAAGATGCGCGCCGTGTCCGGGCGGATCCAGGTCGAATGGAACGATGCGAGCTGGCCCTGCGTCGCAGCGGTCACCGCCTTCGCATCGCCAAGCCCCGACGGCGGAATGCCATAGGGATGGTCGGCGCCGTACAGCACCGGCATCAGCACGCGCGACGCGATCGCGTTGGGATTGTTGAGTTCGGCCTTCAGCCGGTTGAGCTGCTGCGCGCGGACCCGCTCAAGTTCCTTCGCGTCGAAGGCGGGATTGCGGATATAGTCGGCGAGCAGGGTCAGCGATGGCGCGAGGTTCGGCTTCAGCGCGAACAGTTCGAACACCGTTTCGTCGGCGTTGGCCGATCCGTCGATCTGTGCGCCGAGCCGCTCCTTCGCTTCGGCAAAGGCGATCGAATCGAGGCTCTTGGTGCCCTCGTCCATCAGGCTGAGCATCAGCGACTGGGTACCCAGCGCATCATGCGGATCGGCGGCATAGCCGGCGTCGAAGCTGACCGCGACATTGACCGTCGGCACCGCCGTGCGCTTGGCGAAGACGACCTCGATGCCATTCTTGAGCTTGGCGCGTTCGATCGTCGGGAAGTCGAGCGCGGTCAGGTCGGCGACCGCCGGCAGCTGCGACCGGTCGGCGATCGACGTGCCGAACCCCGTATCGGGTCCGACATCGCCGAGCGCGGGGTTCCAGTAGCGGTCGGGTTCGACTGCTGCCGTGACCTTGCCGGTCACTGCGCCGCCGCGATTCTCGCCGCCCTCGGTGCGTTCGCCGGGGACATAGGTGAGCGAAAAGGCCGGGCGCGACAGCCATTTGTTGGCAACCGCCTTCACCTGCTCGGGGGTCGCCTTGGCCATGCGGTCGAGCTCGACCTTGTAATAGCCCGGATCGTTCGAATAGAGCGCGCCCTCGGCGAGCGCGACCGCTTTGCCGCCGAAGCCGCCGACCGATTCGAGCCCCGAGATCGCCGACCCCAGATAACTCGCCGCCGCACGCTGCAACTCGTCGGCGGTCGGGCCGCTCGCGAGGAATTTGGCGACCTCTTCGTCAAGGCGCTGCCCGACGAGGGCGGTGTCGACGCCGGGCTTCACATCGGCCTGGACGAGCAGGATGCCGGCATCCTCGAACGGCTGGGCGAAGGCCGAGACGCTGACCGCGACCGGGTCCTTGCGCACCAGCGCATTGTCGAGCCGCGACGACGACAGCCCGCCGAGCACCGACATCGCCATCTGCAGCGGGATCGCGTCGGCATCGTTGAGGCCGGGAATCGCCCACATGCGATAGATGCGTGTCGTCGGGACGAGGTCCTTGACCTCCTTGGCGAGCGGCGCGGGCAGCGTGGGGACCGACGTCGCCGGCGCCTTCACTTCGGGACCCTTGGGAATGTCGCCGAACCACTGCTGCACCTTGGTCTTGGCGGTCGCGACGTCGATGTCGCCCGCGAGCACCAGCACCGCATTGTTCGGGCCATAATTGTCGGTGAACCACTTTTTCACGTCGTCGAGGCTCGCCGAATTGAGGTCGCCCATCGAACCGATCGTGCTGTGGTGATAGGGGTGGCCGGTCGGGAAAAGATTTTCGAAAATCTCGTAACGCAGCAGGCCATAGGGATTGTTATCGCCCTGGCGCTTCTCGTTCTGGACGACGCCGCGCTGGTTATCGAGCTTCTCCTGCGTCACCGCGCCGAGCAGATGGCCCATGCGATCGCTTTCGAGGAATAGCGCCATGTCGAGCGCGCCGGTCGGCACCGTCTCGAAATAATTGGTGCGGTCGACGTTGGTCGTGCCATTCTCGTCGGTGGCGCCGACCTGCTGCAGCGGTTCGAAGAAATCGCCCGGCGAATTTTCCGACCCGTTGAACATCAGATGTTCGAACAGATGCGCGAAGCCCGTCTTGCCCTTGGGTTCGTGCTTCGACCCGACACGGTACCACACCGACACCGCGATCACCGGCGCCTTGCGGTCTTCGTGGACGATGACGCGCAGGCCATTGTCGAGGGTGAACGCCTGATAGGGAATGTCGACCGCCTTGACGAGGTCGGCGATCGGCGCGGGGTCGGCCGCCTTGGCCTTGGCGAGTGCGGGGCCGGCGGCGACGAGCGAGGTCGACAGGGCAAGGGCAACGGCGAAGCGGTGAAAACGGGGCATGAAAATCCTCTTGAAATCAGGAGCAGGCGCGGGTTCGGCCTGCATGCGACCGGGGTGCCGGACGGCACTGTATCAACGGTTTAGGACAGCGCGCGTGCCGGTTCAAGGCCGATAGACGCGCGGCTTCGTCGCCCACAGCGCCGCGGGGTCGAACAGCACCGGCTTCAACTGGTGCCGCACGAACAGCGGCGCCTGATCGTTATAATGCGGGCTGTCCGGGCGCGTCGTCGCCGATCCGAACGGCTGGATCGATTCGGACTTGAGCTTGCCGTCCTTGCCCCAGGTCACGAACATGATGAAGCTGTCGCCGTGACGGACCTTGAGCCGGCCGTCGGGCTCGACATCCCACAGCGTCGAGGCGCGGATCGTGTCGTTGCCGCCGTCGAGCGGCAGGTCGACACGGTGATCGCCCTCACCATGGCGCAGCCGCAGCACGGTGCCGAGCTTCGGATCGAGGGTGCCGAAATGCTTCTGCAGATGGTCGGCGGCTTCCTTCAGTGTCTCGCGCGGGTCGGGGCGTTCGGCGAGCCGCTGGTAATGCACCCGGTTCGCGGGACGCAGCACCATCAGCGCCAGCGCATCGCCCTGCCCCTTGCCATCGAGGTTCCAGTCCCATGCGCGCAGCAAGGCCTGCGCCTGCGCGAGTTCGGCATCGCCCTTCAGGTTCAGCGCGAGGATGCGATCGATCCACGCCTTGGCATAGCCGGTCTTCGCATAAGCGGTGTCATATTTGATCGCCTTCAACCGCGCCTCGTCGATCTGTCCCGACGCCTCGAACAGGTCGATCAACCGCGACGCACGGTTGCTCATATCGTCCTCGATCCCGAGCAGCGGCGAGAAAGCCGCCGCGTCGAGTTCGTCGCCCGGCCCCGCCGCGACCCACGGCGTGTTGTTGGCGTTCATCACATAACCCGACGCCGGATTGACCAGCGTCGGGACGCGGTCGAATGGCAGCGTCTTGGTCCACAGGTCCGCCGAGCGATCGCCCGGCAATATGCCGCGCCAATTATAGCCCGCCGGCCGGTCGGGGAACATCGCGTTGTAGAACATCCCGATATTGCCTGCGGCGTCGGCATAGATGAAATTGGTCGCGGGCACGCCCTGTCCCGCCATGGCGGCGCGCCATTCGGCGAAATTCTTCGCCTTGTTCAGCCGATAATATTGGGTGACCATATTCGCCTGGTCGATCCCGGCGTAGCGGATCGCAAAGGCGCCCTTGGCGTTCCTGATCACCGGGCCATGCACCGAGCGATAGACCATGCGCGGCACCGGCAGCACGAAGGGACCAAACTTGACCTTGAGCCACACCCGCTTCGCCTCGAGCGGGCGCCACTGGCCGTCGAAGCGATAATTCTCGCCGCTCTCGTCGAGCACGAGCTGATAGATGTCGATCAGGTCGGGCCGGTTCACCGTGTTGGTCCAGCCGAGATATTTGTTGTGGCCGAGGAAGGGGTAAGGCGAGCCGGGGAAGTTCGCGCCCGCGAAATCCCAGCCTTCCTCGCTATGCACGACCAGTTCGTACCAAGCGACCCCGCCGGTCCACGGCTGGTGCGAGTTGGAGACGAGCCGTGTCGCACCGTCGGCCGCGCGCGACGGCGCGACCGCCATCGCGTTCGACCCGTTGGCGGCGGGGTCGCTGCCGAGCGGCGTGTCCTTGCGCGGTACGATCTTGCCCGTCGCGTCGAGTTCGGGGCCGCCCTCGCGCCCCATCTCCTTGCCTTCGACGAGCGAGCCGAGCGTCGAATCGAGCCCGAAGAAAAAGGGCGAGCGCAGCACGAAACCCGCGACGACATCCTCGCCGGTCACCGGGAAGAGCTTCGACAGCCGCACTTCGTCCGGATGCTTGTCGGCGTAGCGATTGAGCCCGGCCGCATAAGCGGCGAACAGCGCCTGCACATCCTTCGGCAGCCGCGGCCAGTCGCGCGCGGTGGTCGTGCGGATATCGAGCAGCGCCGCGGCATAGTCGATCTTGGCGCCATCCTGCCCCAGCATCGCCCCGGCGCGCCCGCGCGTCATCGCGAGCACTTCCTGCAGCGTCGAAAAATCATCCTCGGCATGCGCATAGGCGACGCCATAGGCGACATCGGCGTCGGTCTTGCCGAAGATGTGCGGCACGCCGAACCTGTCGCGCGCGATCTTGACGTCGGTCGGCTTGAAGCTCGGCGCGGCGGGCGCTTCGGTGGTCAGCGGCTCCCACACCGCGAGCGACACCCCGGCAAGCAGCAGCAGGAGCAACAGCCCGATTCCCAATTTGCGCAGCATGCTGGTCCCTCTGGTTCGCGGATCGACGACAAGATCGAAACCCGGCGCGGTGCTGCCCCAGTTCGCGCACATTGGCAATCATTAGCCGCGCCGCTAGCGTCGAGAAGTTGGCGGGCGGAGGCGAAGAATGAAGCGGCACGATGGGACGGGGGAGAATCGACATTCGCCCTGGCGCGATCTCGACATCGACCCCACGTCGGACATACGCGCGGTTCGATCCGCCTATGCCCGCAAGTTGAAGGCGATCGACGTCGAAAGCGATTCAGCGGCGTTCATCTCGCTGCGCCGGCATTTCGACCGAGCGATGCTCTTGGCGGCGCGTTTGCCGGCAGGCAACGCGGTACGAATGGAATATTCGTCCGCGCCGGCGACGAGCGAGTCGCTGCAAAGGAGCCCCGCCTTGCAGCCAGTCGACCGTTCCGAGGCGGATGGATCGGTATCATTCGAACGGCTAACCCAAGAGGTGCAGCAACTGTTGTGGCAACCGCCAAACACCGAGCGCGATGTCCACCTGTGTGAAGCGACGCGCNCCGCCGCGCTGCTCGATGCCATTCCACGGTCCGACGCCATCATCGCAATCGTCTCGGATCATTATCACTGGCATGAACGGGTCGCTGGTGTCCGGGAACTGCCGGGCCTGCCGTCGATTATTCAGCGTCGCGAGGATATCGCCTGCAGCCAGCGCCTTCGACGAACCGATCATGACTGGCACGCTGCTTACTCATATCTGCAAGCGTCAATCCGACCTTCGGTAACGGACGAGCAAAAGCGGACGCTCGGCAATCAGATCGCGGAGATGCTGGAAAGCATCCGCTACTACCATCCGACGGTCGAGTCCGAGCTGGATGGCGGCCATGTCGCTTATTGGGATCGCCTGATCGGCGAAGCCAAAACAGCCCGCAAAGCCGAGAAAAAGATTCAGCCCACCTTCCTCCAGAATATCTTCGGCTTCATTCCTTATTGGGGCTGGATGCTGATCCTGTTTGCTCTCAGCGCTTTGGTCGCCGGCGACCCGCCCCCGCCACGCTGACAGGCACCGAAATGTCGTTCGTCGAGCCGCGCTTTGCCGACGAGCATTGGGCTGTTAGCGCTTCACCCGGACCAAGATCGATGGAATAACAGGGAGTTTCCGTTTGATGCGTACCAAAAGCCTGCTGCTCGCCGCCTGCCTCTCGCTCGCGCCTTTGACGGCGCCCACCGCCTTGGCGCAGGACGTGACGGGCTCGGGCGTCGTCCCCGGCACCATCGCCAACAGCGCCGAGCGCCCGATTGGCTTCGCCGCGAGCGCCCCGGCGAAGGGCGTGCTGGTGGTGCTGATGGCCGATGCAACGCTGCCAGCGCTCGACGCGGTCGGCGTCGGCGCGGGCGAGCGCGCCGCGATCGAGGCGGCGATCGTCAACGCCAAATTCGACGGCAAGGCCAACGCCACGCTGTCGCTGCGTGGGATCGGCGCGCACAGCCGCATCCTGCTCGTCGGCACCGGCGCGGCGCCCGCGATGCTCGCGCTCGCCGAGGCGAGCGGCAAGGCGGCGCAGGAACTCAAGTCCGACGCGCAGCCGGTGACGCTGACCGGCGCCTTTACCGGCACGCAGGGCGCCGAGGCGGGCTATGGCTTTGCGCTCGGCCAGTACCGCTTCGACCGCTACAAGACCGTCGATCGCAAGGCGCCCGCAACCGACGCGGTAACGATCGTCGGCGGCGACAGTGCCGCCGCCGGATCGGCCTTCGCCGCGCGCTGGCGCCCACTCGCCGACGGCGTGCGCCTGTCGCGCGACCTCGCCAACGAACCCGCCAATGTCGTCTATCCCGAAAGCTTCGTCGCCGAGGTGCGCCAGGCCTTTGCCGGCGTCCCCGGCGTGACGATCGAGGTACTCGACGAGGCGGCAATGCGACGGCTCGGCATGGGCACGCTCGTCGGGGTCGGCCAGGGCAGTCCGCGCGGATCGCGCCTGCTCGCGGTGCGCTATCGCGGCGCTGACTCCGACGCCGCGCCGCTCGCCTTCGTCGGCAAGGGCATCACCTTCGACTCCGGCGGCATCTCGCTCAAACCCGGCAGCGGCATGTGGGACATGAAGGGCGACATGTCGGGCGCCGCCTCGACCGTCGGCGCCGTCCTCTCGCTCGCCAGGTCGAAGGCGCCGGTGCATGTCGTCGCGGTCGCGGCGCTCGCCGAGAATATGCCCGACGGCAACGCCCAGCGCCCCGGCGACGTCGTGCGCACCATGTCGGGCAAGACGATCGAGATGCTCAACGCCGATGCCGAAGGGCGGCTCGTGCTCGCCGACGCCAATGAATATGTCGCCGACAAGTACAAGCCGCGCGCGATCGTCAATATCGCAACGCTGACCGGATCGATCGTAGGCGCGCTCGACAACCAATATGCCGGGCTGTTCGCGCGCGACGAGACACTCGCTGCGCAGCTGCTCGCGGCGGGCACGACGAGCGGCGAGGAACTCTGGCGCATGCCGCTCCACAAAAGTTACGCGAAGAAGATCGAATCGGACATCGCCGACGTCCGCAACATCGCGCCGGGCGGCGGCCCGGGCGCGAGCATCGGTGCGCATTTCATCGGCTATTTCGTCGCCGAGACGACGCCCTGGGCGCATCTCGACATCGCCGGGGTGAACCAGGCCGACAGCGCCTCGCCGCTTGTCCCCAAGGGCATGTCGGGCTTCGGGGTGCGCCTGCTCGACCAGTTGGCGCGCGGCGGATATTGAAGGGTTGGGGAAGCCTCTTGTGTTGCCCAAAAGCAACACTATCTCTGAGTCAGAGAAAGGGGCTTTCTGAATGAACCTCGAAAAATTCACCGACCGCGCCAAGGGCTTTTTGCAGGCGGCGCAGACGATCGCGATCCGCATGAACCATCAGCGGATTTCGCCCGAGCATGTCGCCAAGGCATTGCTCGAAGACAATCAGGGCATGGCCGCCGGGCTGATCGCCAAGAGCGGCGGCGATGCCGCGCGGGCGGTGCAGGGCATCGACGCACTGCTCGCCAAGGTGCCTGCGGTGTCGGGGTCGGGCGCGCAGGCGACTCCGGGCCTCGACAATGATGCCGTGCGCCTGCTCGACCAGGCCGAGCAGGTCGCAACCAAGGCCGGCGACGGCTTCGTCACCGTCGAGCGGCTGCTGCTCGCGATGGTGCTGGCATCGGGCACCCCCGTCGCCAAGGCCTTCGCCGATGCCGGCGTGAAGGCCGACGCACTCAACACCGCGATCAACGACCTGCGCGGCGGACGCACCGCCGACACCGCCAGCAGCGAAGACCGCTACGAAGCGCTCAAGAAATTCGCCCGCGACCTCACCGAAGTCGCGCGCGAGGGCAAGCTCGATCCGGTGATCGGCCGCGACGAGGAGATCCGCCGCACGATCCAGATTCTCGCGCGCCGAACCAAGAACAACCCGGTGCTGATCGGCGAAGCCGGCGTCGGCAAGACCGCGATCGCCGAAGGCCTCGCGTTGCGCATCGTCAACGGCGACGTGCCCGACAGTTTGAAGGACCGCCGCCTGCTGTCGCTCGACATGGGCGCGCTGATCGCGGGCGCCAAATATCGCGGCGAGTTCGAGGAGCGCCTCAAGGGCGTGCTCGACGACGTCAAGGCCGCCGAGGGCGAGATCATCCTGTTCATCGACGAGATGCACACGCTGGTCGGCGCGGGCAAGGGCGAGGGTGCGATGGACGCCTCGAACCTCCTGAAGCCCGCGCTCGCGCGCGGCGAACTCCACTGCATCGGCGCGACGACACTCGACGAATATCGCAAGCATGTCGAAAAGGACCCCGCGCTCCAGCGGCGCTTCCAGCCGGTCTTCGTCGGCGAGCCGACGGTCGAGGATTCGATCTCGATCCTGCGCGGCATCAAAGAGAAGTACGAGCTGCACCATGGCGTGCGGATCACCGACGGCGCGATCGTTGCCGCCGCGACGCTGTCGAACCGCTATATCTCCGACCGCTTCCTGCCCGACAAGGCGATCGACCTGATGGACGAGGCGGCGAGCCGTATCCGCATGGAGGTCGAATCGAAGCCCGAGGAGATCGAAAACCTCGATCGCCGCATCATCCAGATGAAGATCGAGGAATCGGCGCTCGGCAAGGAAAGCGACGCCGCGTCGAAGGAGCGGCTCGCGACTTTGCAGTCCGAACTCGCCAATCTCGAGCAGCAGTCGGCCGAGATCACCCAGAAGTGGCACGCCGAAAAGGACAAGATCCACGCCGAGGCCAAGATCAAGGAAGAACTCGACGCCGCGCGTTCGGCGCTCGACCAGGCGCAGCGCGCGGGCGACCTCGCGAAGGCGGGCGAGCTCAGCTACGGCACCATCCCAGGCCTCGAGAAGCAGCTCGAAGCGGCGCAGGCCGCGGCGGGCAACGCGATGCTGCGCGAGGAAGTCACCGCCGACGATATCGCCGCGGTGGTCAGCAAATGGACCGGCATCCCCGTCGACCGGATGATGGAAGGCGAGCGCGAGAAATTGCTCGCGATGGAATCGACACTCGAAAAGCGCGTGATCGGCCAGGACGATGCGGTGCGCGCCGTCTCGACCGCGGTCCGCCGCGCGCGTGCGGGGCTTCAGGATCCGAACCGTCCGCTCGGTAGCTTCCTCTTCCTCGGGCCGACGGGCGTCGGCAAGACCGAGCTCACCAAGGCCCTCGCGCGGTTCCTGTTCGACGACGACAATGCGATGGTCCGCATCGACATGTCCGAATTCATGGAAAAGCACAGCGTCGCGCGGCTCGTCGGCGCGCCCCCGGGCTATGTCGGTTATGAGGAAGGCGGCACGCTCACCGAAGCCGTGCGCCGCCGGCCCTATCAAGTCGTGCTGTTCGACGAGGTCGAAAAGGCGCATCCCGACGTGTTCAACATCCTGCTCCAGGTGCTCGATGACGGGCGCCTCACCGACGGGCAGGGCCGCACGGTCGATTTCACCAATACGCTCATCATCCTGACCTCGAACCTAGGCAGCCAGGCGATCGCGGCGCTCCCCGACGACGCGCCGATCGAACAGGCCGAACCCGCGGTGATGGAGGTCGTGCGTGCGCATTTCCGGCCCGAGTTCCTGAACCGGCTCGACGAGATCGTGCTCTTCAACCGTCTCGCGCAGCAGCATATGGGCGGCATCGTCGACATCCAGGTCGCGCGCGTCCAGAAGCTGCTCAATGATCGCAAGGTGACGCTCGACCTCAGCGACGCCGCGCGCGCCTGGCTCGGCCGAGTCGGCTACGACCCCGTCTATGGCGCAAGGCCGCTCAAGCGTGCGGTGCAGAAATATCTGCAGGACCCGCTCGCCGACCTGATCCTGAAGGGCGAAGTCAGGGACGGCTCGACGATCAGGGTCGACGAAGGTGACGGCGCGCTGAAACTGACCGCGGCGTAAAGGCCAATCCTCCCTGTGGCNCGGCGAAGCCGCTGACGGAGGGGCTTTGGCGCAACGTTGCGGCCCCTCCACCACCGCTTCGCGGCGGTCCCCCTCCCCACGGCTGCGCCGCAGGGAGGAGTGTCCGCTTACAGTCCCAGGCTCGCAAGGTTCACCTTCACCCCCGCATAGACGTAACGCCCGCGGAAGCTCGAGGGATAGTTGAGCTCGCCGACATCGGGATCGCGACCGAAGATGTTGTTCACGCCGGCATAGAATTGGAAACGCTCGTCGTCGGTCTTGAAGCCGAGCTGGACGTCATGTTCCCATTTCTCGCGGTAATAGATGTATTTCGGATCGACGAGATCGGGGTTCGCCTCGATCTGCTCGGTCGTGAAGCGCCGCGTCTTGCTGAAATAGTTGACGCCATAATTCAGCGACCAATTGTCCTTCACCCAGGTGATGTCGAGCGTGCCGTTCCATTTCGGCGCGAACGCCTCGGTCCGGTCGTTGTCGACCTCGGCCCCCGGGGTCGAGATGAAGGTCAGGCTATCGAGATAGCCGCCCGCGAGCCGCAGATTGAACTGGCCAAGGCTGTCGCTCGGCCGGAAGGCATAGTTGATCGTGAAGTCGGCGCCCGACGTCGCGAACTGCGACACGTTGAGCGGCCGCAGCAGATAGTCCGAAACGAACCCGGTCGACGGATCGCGGGTGATCAGGTCGCAGAACTGGTTGTCGAGCGTTGGCTGATCGACGCAGGCGTTGGTGAGGTCCTGCGCGGTCGCCGTCGTGATCGCATTGGCGATCTTGATGTCATACCAGTCGAAGGTCGCGACCAGCCCCGGAATGAAGGTCGGCCGCAGCACCACCCCCGCGGTCCAGGTCTTCGCCGTTTCCTCGTTGAGGAAGGGCGTGCCGATCGTCCGGCCCGGCAGCGACGCCGTCGCCTGCGGATCGTTCGTAGGATTGAAGGTCGCCGGATCGATGCCGAGCGCGGTCAGCGTTGCGTTGCAGTTGGCGACGCGGAACGACGTGCCTTCGGCGAGGTTGGTCGGATCGCACGGGTCGTCGATGAACGAAAAGGTCCCGTTTTGCGGTGCGAACAACTCGGTCAGGTTCGGCGCGCGCACCGCCTCCGAATAGGTGCCGCGGAACCGGATGTCGCGCACCGGCCCCCAGGTGCCGTCGACCTTCCACGTCGTCGTGCTGCCGATCGTCGAATAATCCGACACGCGGATCGCCGCACCGAACTGCAGGATATCGGCGAACGGCATGCCGCGCAGCACCGGGATATTGATTTCGGCAAAGGCCTCCTTGACGTCGAAGCTTCCCGACTCAGGGAACTGCGCCGCCAGATCGGCGAGCGCATCCTGGACGAGGAAGGGGTCGGGGACGAAGTTCGACTTTTCCTTCCGATATTCGGCGCCCAATGCAAAGCCGATCGGGCCGCCGGGCAGTTCGAACACCGCGCCCGTGTCGCCTGATACCGAGGCGCTGACCACATGCTGCTGTACTTTGACGCGGTTGGCGAGGTCGACGTTGATCCAGTCGAGCGCCGCCTTGCTCGGCGAACCCTCGCCGAAGATGTTCAGCGGCACGCAGCCGCTGTTCGCGCCGGGGGTGAAGGTGATCGGCGTCGTGTTGGCGCCGATGATGATCCCATTGGGGTCGTTCAGCGGCGCGGTCGGATCGAGCGACGAGCGGCAGACGATATTGCCGTTCGGCGTTCCGGTCGTGAACGCGCCCTGGTCGACCGCATCGAGCGCCGCGAAATAGCGGTCGCGCAGGCGGTAATTGGTGCTCAGGAACTGCGTCTTGGTCTGGCCGTAGACATAGCTCACCTCATAGGTGAGATTGTCGGTGAGCCGGCCGTCGAAGCCGAGCACCCCGCGATAGGTGTCGCGCTCGGCATATTCGCCGCGCACCCCGAGGTCGAAATTGTCGCGACTGACAAGAACGCCATCGGGAAGGAAGCCAGCTTCGCCGAAGATTCCGAGCGACAGCGCATCGGGCACGATCGCGTTCCGGATCGCAGCGGGAATGAACGGGTTGTCGGCCTGCACCGTCGTGAAGAAGTCGAACGACGGCTGCGCGAAGGAGAAGTTCTTCGTTTTGACGTACTTGCCCTCGACGAAGAAGCGCAGCGCGTCGCTGAACTCATAGCTGCCGAGCAGGTTGATATTATGCTTTTCGGTCTTGGGCTGGAGGTCGCCCTGATAGCCCGCGATCGGGGTGCTGTCGCCGCCCTGCACCACGCCGCCCGAACCGGGGATCGCGGTTCCAAGGTCGTAAATCTTGCCCGCGCCGGTGAAGTCGGGCGAAAAGTCGATATCGACATCGACCGCGCCGCCCGGCGCGCTGTCGGCATAGCGGATGTCGTTGTACAGGATGCGGTCGACGATGTTTGGGACGTCGGGGAAATCGGCGAGGTTGCGGCGGAAGCTGAACAGGCCGAGGTTGCGCCCGGTCTTGCGCGCATCGGCGGGCACCCGCGAATCGCGGTTATATTCGTAGGACAGCGCGACATTGCCACGGTCTTCCGAGAAATTGGTGCCGACGGTCAGCGCGCCATAGATGTTGTTCGCGTCGCCCCGCGACGAAATGCCCGTCTGGAAGCGCGCGTCGATGCCCTCGAAATCGCGCTTGAGCACGAAGTTGACGACGCCCGACACGCCATCGGCGCCGTACACCGCCGACACGCCGCCGGTGAGCACGTCGATGCGGTCGATCAGCGCGTTGGGGATGGTGTTGATGTCGACCGACGAGGTGCCGGTGATCCCCGAAATATGGCGGCGGCCGTTGACGAGCACGAGCGTGCGTTCGGTGCCGAGGTTGCGCAGGTTGAGCAAATTGACCCCGACCCCGCCGAACGATGCGGTCGATCCGCCGGCATCGGCGGTCGTGCTCGACCCGAGCAGCGCCGGATTCTGGACCAGCAGGTCGGTCAAATTGGTAAGCCCCGATTGCTGGATCGTCTCGCTGCTGATCGAAGTGACCGGATTGGGCGAATCGGCTTCGGGACGTGCGATACGCGACCCGGTGACCACGATGGCCTCGCCATCGTCGGCCGCGGCGTCGGCGACGGCATCATCGGCGGGCGCTTCCTGCGCGAAGGCGGGGGTGGCACAAAGCGCCAGGCCGAGGGCCAATGGCGCGGCACCGCGGCGCAGGCTTGCCAGAACGACGAGATTTTTCACGGATGGGACTCCCTTTTTGTCATCAACAAAAGGTGAGCCATGGCAGGGGGCGGCGCGCGCCAACAGGCAGCGCGCTCCGTCATCCGGCACGACCCACCCCACATCGTGCACTGAAGGATTATCCTTAATTTTCTGTTATTTCGGTGAATCCCCGGTGCAAAACCAACATGCAGGGGCCACGTGCCAAAACAAGCATGGTCCGGCCAAGCGACGTGGGGCTTCGACGAACGGTCGTCAGACGCGCGGATAGTGGCGCGCATCGACCGTGCATTACGTGCCGCGATAATTTAGTTGCTGTGGTTGACCGGTGCGCGCGTCATCGCTTCGGCGGTTTGGCGGGCATCCTGATTTTCCTTCGCCCACACCGCCTTCCACTGTTCATTGGTGTGGCAGGCGCGGTTCTTCTTCACCAGTGAGCCGATCTCGAGCGTCTTGCGGCATTTGATATAATAGGGATGGGCCGGCGCGAGTCCGACGTTATATGCCTTGATCTCGGTCGGCGTCATCTCCGACGGCTTCCGCGTCGGCGGCGCGCGATCGGCAGCGGGATCGGGAGCCGCGGCCGACACGGCCAGTGCAAGCGCTGTTAATATCGTCAACATCGAGACCGTCTTTCCTTCAACAGGGCCCCCGGGCCGCGCCTATTGCGGGCGTCTGGGAATGGTGACCAACTGGTCGGCGGGTTCCTGCGGATTTGTCCAGCCGCGTGCGAGCGTCTCCATCGTATCGCGGGCATCCTGATTGCCCTTGTCGACGATCCGTCGCCACTGTGCATTCGTGTTGCACACCCGCAACTTCTTCACCAGCGAGCCGATTTCCTCGATCTTGCGGCATTTGATATAATTGGGATCGGCAAACGCCAGCCCTTCATTATGCGCATCGATTTCGGCCCCGGTCATTTCCGAAGGGGTCCGCGCGAGGGGCATGTCATCGCTCGCCGATGCCGCGGCCGGGGCCACCAACATCAACGATATGGATAATATGGGACCCGCACGCATCATCATCTCCCCATCGGTTGCGTCAGTTCGAACCGCCCGCCGCCTTGCTCGTCATCGCCTCGGCGGTGTCGCGCGCATCCTGGTTGCCCTTCGCCGACACTTCCTTCCACTTCTCGTTGGTGTAGCACACCCGGTTCTTCTTCACGAGCGAACCGATTTCGAGCGTCTTGCGGCATTTGATATAATAGGGATGGGTCTGCGCCAGCCCCTCGTTATACGCCTTGATCTCGGTCGGTGTCATCGCCGAGGGCGCCTTGGTCGGCGGCGCGCGGTCGTCTTCGGCCGCCTGGGCGACCGGAGCCGCAACCAGCAACGCGGCAAACAGGGTCACATATTTACGCATCGAATATCCTCCTTGCCGCCGGGCGGGCCGGCGGCATCCAGGCGATATCATATGTCGGCGTGCACCCCTTCGCCAAGCGGAATCTCCAGTCGAAACCATGGCCGCGAGCGGGCGCCGGTTCAGCGCGGAATGGCGAAGCCCGTCGCGTCCGCGGCGGCGAAATAGCGGGTCAAAAGCTCCTGCTCGCGCGGGGTCAGATGCGGGTTCCAGACGTCGAAGATCAGCACCGCGCGCAGATCGTCGCTGTCGTTCCACGCCTCATGTTCGATCGTGTCGTCGAAGGCGAAGGCCTTGCCCTCCTCCCACGCCCGCGTCTCGCCCCCGACCCGGAAACCGCAGCCCGGCGGCACGATCAGCGGCAGATGGACGATCGCCCGCGTGTTGGTCACCCCGGTGTGCGCGGGGATGCGTGTGTGGGGTTTCAGCAACGAAAAAAAGGCGCTCGGCGATCGGCCCGGAATATGCGCGCCCGGTACCGCGGCGAACGCCGCGGCGGTCGCCGGGCAGCGGTCGAGTACCGCCGGATTCGGCTCACCATATTCCCACAGGAAGCACGCCCCCCAATCGAGCCGGTTGTCGAGCGGCGACCAGATCGACGTCGGGGTTCCCGCGTCCATTCGCACATAGGGACGCAGCGCATCGCCGGGATCGTCGAGCAGCGCCACGAGTTCGGCGCGGATCGCATCGGTCTGCGCCTCGACATCCGCGAGCCACGGGAAATGGCCGCGATCGAAAAATTCGTCGGCGGGCAGGAACGGATAATAAAGCCCGGCGCATTCGTTCTGATAGATACGACGGCGCCCAAGCGCGCTCGCGACGAAAGCATCGCCGCGGCGTGCCTCGATCTCGGACAGGTCGCCCCGCATCGGCGCGAGCGCGCCGGTGACGGCATCGAACATCGTGTCGGTCGCCCCCGCGACAAAGGCCTGGCCGTGCGCCAACAGCGGTGCGAGCGGCGGCGGCATCGGATCGAGCTGGCCGCCGAGCGCGGTCGCCGCGCTCCATGCGCCGAGCGCCGCGCCAAGTTCGCCCCGCGCCTCATGTCGCTCGGCCTTGCGGACCCAGGCCATCAGGTCGCGCCGGTCGACCGCGAGCGCGGCATCGAGCGCCGCCAGTTCGCGCCCGTCGTCGCCGAGCGCGCGCCAGGCCGACGCGAGGTTGCGCTGCAGCGCACCCGACTGCGGGTCAGCGGCGGCGGCGGCGGTAAAATGGGTCACGGCGGCAGCGGGATCGCCCGCCTGAAGCGCCGCGATGCCCAACCGGTTGGCCTCGACGGCCGATGCAGGCTGAGAAGAGCTGGTCATGGCCATGCTTGCCATCGGCGGATGCAATCGGCAAGGTCGATTGATGACCGCCGCGCCTTCCGTGACCGCCATTATCGGCGATGCCGAATGGCTGGCGCACCGCTACGATCCCGGCCACGACACCTTTCATTTTCGCCGCGTCGGACGCGAAGCGCGGGCAGTCGTTCCCTTCCTGACCGATGCCTGCCTCGGCGAGGACGCGGCAGCGGTCGTGCTGGCCCGGAAGGACTGCCGCGCGCCGACCGCGAACGCCCCGGCGCCGCTGCATTTTCTTTTCCATTCGGCCTATTGCGCCTCGACGATGCTCGTCCAGGCGCTCGACCAGCCGGGGGTCGCGACCGGCCTCTCCGAGCCGGTGCTGCTCAACGACATGGTCGGCTGGCGGCGGCGCGGCGCCGCGCCGCAAGAGCATGGCCGGGTGATGGACGACGCGATGGCGATGCTCGGCCGCCCTTTCCGTCCGGGAGAGGCGGTGGTGGTGAAGCCGTCGAACATCTTCAATCCGCTGGCGCGTGGCGCGTTGACGCTTCGCCCGCAGGCGCGCGCGATCCTGCTCCACGCGCCGCTCCGCGCCTTTCTGTTGTCGGTAGCGCGCAAGGGCATGTGGTGCCGGCTGTGGTGCCGCGAACTGCTCGAAAATTACCTCGCCGACGGGTTCGTCGCACTCGGGTTCGAGCCGCGCGACTATTTCCGCCAGTCCGACCTGCAAATCGCCGCGGTCGGCTGGCTCGCCCAGCAACAGGCCTTTGCCGCGCTCGCGGCATGGGCGCCCGATCGCATCGCGACGCTCGACAGCGAGACGCTGACCGCCGACCCCGCCGCGGCGGTGCTCGGCGCCGCGCGCCATTTCGGACTCGCCGCGGACCCGGCGCACATCGCGGCCCATCCCGCGCTTGCCCGCAACAGCAAGTCGGGCGCCGCCTTCGCGCCCGGCGAGCGTCAACGCGACCTTGCGGCGGCGGAGGCCGCCTATGGCGAAGAGATCGAGCAGGTCGCCGGCTGGGCGGCCGTCGTCGCCGAACGGGCCGGCATCCCGCTGGCCTTGCCGCGCAGGCTCGCCATCGCCTGACGCCACGGCGTCACCTCCGCCACCGGTTCGTGCGGATTACCGCAGGCAAAGAAAAAGGGGCGGACATCGCTGTCCGCCCCCGATTCCTGTGCTTGGCTGAAGAAGACTAGAACTTCAGCTTCGCCGACACCGCGTAGCGGCGGCCCAGCGCGTCGTAGGTCGACGGATAGGTGTTGCCGCTGTTGTACGTGGTCGAACCCAGCGAGTTGCCGACGATCGGCGGCTTCTGGTTGAGCATGTTCTGCACCGTCGCCGTGAAGGTCAGGTTTTCGCTGACGTTGAACCGCGCGGTCAGGTCGAAATAATGCTTCGCCTTGATCTTGCGGAACTCGGGATTGACCATGCAACCGCCGGTGTCGGTCGTTTCCGGATTCGGACAGTCGCCCGGATTTTTAAGCGCGAAGTCCAGATCGTCCTTCAACTGCTCCGGCTCGAACGAAACGCTATCCTGCCAGCGCCACAGCAACGAAAGGTCGACCTTGTCGAAGCCCAGCGTGAAGCGGTTCGAGAACTGGAGCTCGGGCTGGATCGAACCGGTGAACGAGCAGTTCACGCTGTAGTAGCCAACGCATTCGCGGTTCAAGCTTTCCGGATCAGCGGCATTGGCCTTGAACTTCGAGTGACGCGTCCAGTTGCCGACGAACGACCAGTCGAGGCTGGCGAAGCCCAGATCGGCGTTATAGTTCAGCAGCAGGTCGACGCCGTCGGTGTACAGGCGACCGAGGTTGTTGGTCGTACCGAACAGGCCCGGCGTGGTCGCCGGATCGCCGTCGAGACCACCGGTCAGCGGGTTACGGCGAATTGCCGTACAAGCCGGATCGGTGGCGCTGCCCGCGGTGAGGTTATCGAAGCAGGCGCTGATGATGTCACCCGGCAGCGGCGTGCCCAACACGTCGTTGATCTTGATGTTGTAGTAGTCGATCGACATGTTGAAACGCGGCAGGAAGTCGGGCTGCCACACCACACCCAGGGTCCAGGTATCGGCCTTTTCCGGCTGCAGGTTCAGGTTACCACCGGTGGTGATGTTCGCCTGAGCTGCGGTCGGGTTGGTGATCGAACCGATCGTGCCGGCCGGAGCGCCCTGTGCGATACAGACAGCGCGCAGGTTGGCGTTCGCCGGCAACGTCGGACCCGTGCCAGCGCACGGATCAATGCCGAGGTTGGTCAAACCGACGCTCGTCGGCGTGAACAGTTCGCCGATGTTCGGCGCACGCACAGCGCGGCTGTAGTTACCACGGAACTTGACGCCCGCACCCGGTTCCCAGCTGCCGCCGGCTTTCCAGGTGGTGGTGTTGTACCCGCCGGCGCCGTTGATGCTGTAATCCGAATAACGGATACCGGCTTCGAGGGTCAGGCTTTCGAAGAAAGGCTTGTCCTCGATCAGCGGCGCGACGATTTCGGCATAGGCCTCATAAACGTCATAGCCGCCGTCGATGTCGGGAGCCGCACCGCCGGCGCCGCCGAGCTCACCCGCCGTCTTGGCGAGAAGGTCCGATTGCTGCTGCGCCTTGTACTTGCGATATTCGCCGCCGATCGCGAAACCGATCGGCTGGACGGCACCCGGCGAAGCGAAGCCGAGGTCGCCCGAAATGATCGCGCGGACCTGTGCCAGCGACGTGCGATTGACCGACGTGCTGTTTTCCTGGAGATAATCGGCCATCGCAGGCGTGATCGAGCCTTCGGGACCGAACAGATTGACGGGAACGCAGGCCGCGTTGCCGCTCTGGCAGGTCACGCCGTCGTTCGACAGTGCGGCTTCGCGGAAGCGCGACTGCAGCGTGTAGCCCTGGATCGTCTGGATATTTTCCGATTCGCCATAGGCGCCCTCGATGCTCCAGTCGAGCGTGTCGGTGATGCCGCCACGGGCGCCGATGCGATAGTCGAAGAAGGTCGTCTGATAGTCGCTGATACGCGGACCGACTTCCGGCGTACGACGATTCAGCGTTGCCGCCGGATTCGACTGATAGCCTTCGCCGTCGCTAACAACGCCGTCGTTGTTGACGTCGAACGGCACGAGGACACTGTTCAGACCGATTTCACGATAATTCGGGTCCGAACGACCGGTCGCCGTTGCGGCGGCCGCACATTCGTCAACCGAAAAACGCGCCGTATAGATGTCGGGGCGGCTGTTGACGTCAAACGCGCAAAGCTGAGCCCGCAGCGATGCCGGCAGGAACGGGTTGTTGAGGTTGATCGGAACCGAACCGCCGAACGAACCCGACGGCGCGATGATCGTCGAAACGGTCTGCTTCGAGAACATGCCGCGCGTGTAGACCTCAACCGCATCGGACACTTCATAATTGGCCTGGCCATAGATATTGAAGCGCTCGAACGGCGTCTGGAAGATGTTGAACGGGTTGAAGTTGAAGGTCTGGAACGTGCCGACGGCCTGGCCAGCGGCATTCACCTGACGGACGCCGCCATTGGCTGCACCGCCGGGATTGGCGGCATAGATCGGCGTACCATCGGGGTTGCGACCGACGAAGACCGATTCAGGCGTGATGTTCGGCGTGCCGCCCGCAAGCAACGGACGCGTGCCCGAGAAGCGCGAGGGAACTGCGGTGCCCGAACCGCCAGTGCCGCCGGTGTAGCTGTCGACCTGGTTGACCGAGAACGGACGCGCGCCCTGATAGACGGGGTCGGCCTGCTGGTAACCGATGCTCAGCACGGCGTTGCCGCGACCATCGTCGAAGTTCGCACCGATGGTGGCGTCGACGCGGAAGACGTTGCCGTCACCCTGCTCGGTGATCTGCTCCGAAGCCGTGACTTCCAGACCGGCGAAATCGCGCTTGGTGATGAAGTTGACGACGCCGGTGATGGCGTCGGCACCATAGGTGGTCACCGCGGCGCCGGTCAGCGCGTCGACGCGCTCGATCAGGGCCAGCGGGATGTTGTTAAGGTCGACGCGGCCGTTGACGTCCGACGGCGCGACGCGGTTGCCGTTCAGCAGCACGATGTTGCGGGTCGAGCCGAGGCCACGAAGATCGACGTACGAAGCGCCGCCGTTGCCGTTGTTGACGGCCGAACCGATGTTGGCGACGACGCCCGGCAGTTCGCGCAGAACTTCTTCCGCGGTGTTCGACTGCTTCAGCTCGATCGTGTCCGACGTGGTCACGTTGACCGGCGTCGACTGCTCGAGGTTCGGGTTGCGGATCAGCGAACCGGTGACGACGATTTCCTTTTCGGCCGCCGCACCTTCTTCTGCGTCCTGCGCGAAGGCAGGAACCGAAACGAGCGCAACGCTCAGCACCAGCGGTGCGGCGCCCAGTTTCAGCTTGGAATATTGGGTTTTCTTCACAGTGCAGTCCCTTGCTACTGATGGATAAGATACCCGGACCCCCATTGCGCCGGCAAAACGCCAGCGCACAGATGCCCCGATAGCGTGCGGGATGATCCTTCATTCATGTGGAGTAAAGGGAATTTCCGGCGCTTCCGGCGGTTTCACCGGCCATTGTGACGTATTTGCAACAAGTGCGAGGGCGCGCGAAATTCTATGATGCGTCGCAGCATGTTATGCGACATAAAGTTACGCCGGTTACGAATTCCGGTGCGGGCCTCAGTTCACCATCGGCCCCGCGAGCTTGCCCGGATCGAGGCGCGCATCGCGCCATTTCATGCCCCAGTGCATATGCGGACCCGTCGCGCGGCCGGTCTGCCCCACCGTGCCCAGCCGCTGCCCCTGGACGACGCGGTCGCCGACCTTCACGTCGAGCCGCTGGCAGTGGAGGAAGGCGCTGTTCAGCCCCATGCCGTGATCGACGATCAGCAGATTGCCCTCGAGCGTGAAGGGCGACGCCGCCGCGAGGACGACGACCCCGTCGGCGGGCGCGACGAAGGGCGTGCCCGCCGGCACCGCGATATCGGCGCCGCTGTGATAACTGCCCGGCTTGCCCTGATAGACGCGCTGCGACCCGAAGAAGCCCGATCGCCGCCCGGTCACCGGCCAGATGAAGCGCTGGCGCCAGCCGTCCGAGGCGTGATCGACGCGGCGCGCCTCGGCGATCTGCGCCAGTTCGGCGGGGCGGCGGCGTTCGAACTCGGCGTCGCTCGACGCGCCGCCGCGATAGGGGGCGTTGATATTCTCGATCCGCCAGTTGCCGGGCGCGATGCTCAACGCACGTTCGATCGTGCGGCCGTCGGCGAAGGTCGCCACGAGCCGCGCCGTCGCGGCGGCGTCGCGGTCGAAGGCGATCAGGAAGGCGCCGTCGTCGGTCGTCGCAACCGGCCTGCCGTCGAGCGTCAGTCCCGTGATTCCGCTCGGCGCCTGCCCGACCATGGCGCCGCCCTGCTCGGCGGTGCCCCGCAGCGTGAAGTCGCGGCGGAGCGGCGCGATCGGGCCGATCACCACCGGCTGCGGCGGCGCGGCGGCCTCGACCCGCGGCGGAGGCGGCGGCAGCGCGGCCGACTCGCTGACCGGGGGGACGCAGCTTCCCGCAACGATCAGCAGCGGCAGCGCGGCACCATAGCGCCGCCAGCGTCGGTGGCGCGTCATGCCCTGGATTCGAGCGCCGCCTGCACCGAAATCGCCGCGCTCGCATAAGGCTCCTGCCGTGCCACCGACCAGTAGCGCAGCTCGTCGAGCCCGATCGGCACCCCGGTCACCGCGCACAGCACATGATCGCCCGGCGACAATATCCGAAAGCCGTTGGGCCCGAACTGCAGGCGGGCGAGGCGGTTGCGGCTGGCGATCAACATGGTCGGGGGTCCATTCGGTGACGATATCTGCCTCGACCATAGCAGCTTCGGCGTGCCCGGCCAGCCCCGGCGACGTCAGAAAAGCTCGCCCTGCCCCCGTTTGGGCGCGTCCGGCGATGGCTTGCGCGCCGGTTTGGCCGCGGCCGGAAGAGGCGGAGCGGCATCGCCGCCCGCCACCTGCACCGGCACTTCGCCGTCGGCGAACTGCAGCCACAGATGCCCCGCCTGCTCGGCCTTCGCCGCGGTCGTGACGATCGCCCCGCCGGTATCGCGCACCATCGCATAGCCGCGCGACAGCAGCGCGCGCGGGTCGAGGCTATCGAGCAATCGCCCCAGCCCTTCGATCCGCGCCCGGTCGCGGTCCCAGCGCCGCGCCAGCAGCGACGGCCGGAGCGCGCCCGACCGCGTCGCGAGCCGCTCGGCGATCACCGCCAGCCGGTGGCGCTGGCTGCGGTCGAGCCGGTCGCCCGAATCGTCGAGCCGCTGGCGCTGCGGCGCATAGAGCGCCTCGCGGCGCGGCAAATGCCGCGCCAGCGCGGTCAGCCGCTCGCCCGCCAGCGCCTGATGCCGGTTCGCCGCCGCGATCATCCGGCCGGCGCGCTGGAGCAGCAGTTCCTGCAATTCGGCGCGCACCGGCACCGCCATCTCGGCGGCCGCCGTCGGCGTCGGCGCGCGGCGGTCGGCGGCATAGTCCGCAAGCGTCGTGTCGGTTTCGTGCCCCACGGCGCTGATCGTGGGGATCCGGCAGTCGGCGAGCGCGCGCACGACGACTTCCTCGTTAAACGCCCACAGATCCTCGATCGAGCCGCCGCCGCGCGCGACGATGACGAGGTCGGGGCGCGGCACCGGCCCGCCGGGCGCGATCGCGTCGAAGCCGCGGATGGCGTTCGCAACCTGCGCCGCGGCGCCGTCGCCCTGCACCAGTACCGGCCAGACGATGACATGCATCGGGAACCGATCGGCGAGGCGGTGGAGAATGTCGCGGATCACCGCGCCGGTCGGCGAGGTCACCACACCGATCACACGCGGCAGGCGCGGCAGGGGCTGCTTGCTGTCCTGATCGAACAATCCCTCTTCGCCGAGCCGCGCCTTCAATTTCTCGAAGAGCAGCATCAGCGCGCCCTCGCCCGCGACCTCGAGCGTATCGACCACCAGCTGATATTTCGACCGCCCCGGATAGGTGGTGAGCTTGCCGGTCGCGATCACCTCGATCCCGTCCTCGGGCCGGAAGGCGAGGCGCGCCGCCTGCCCCTTCCACATCACCATGTCGATCAGCGCATTATCGTCTTTCAGCGCGGCATAAAAATGCCCCGACGCCGCACGCTTCGCCCCCGACAATTCGCCGCGCACGCGGACGCGCGCAAAGCCGTCCTCGACCGTGCGCTTGATCGCCGCCGACAATTGGCTGACCGATAGCGGCGGCACATTGTCGCCGGGCGCCGCCTCGGCTAACAGCCGCGCCGCGGGGTCGGTTTCGGACGCCGGATCGGGAAAAGGGACTGCCATGAATATCCTGCTGGTCGGCTCGGGGGGCCGCGAACATGCGCTGAGCTGGCAACTGGCACAATCGCCGTCGTGCGCCAAGCTCTATGCCGCGCCCGGCAGCCCGGGGATCGAGGCCCATGCCGAATGCGTCGCGATCGGCGTCGACGACCTCGACGGCCTCACCGCCTTCTGCACCGCCCACGCGATCGACTTCGTCGTCGTGGGTCCCGAGGCGCCCCTCGTCGCCGGCCTCGCCGACCGGCTGCGCGCGCTCGGCATCGCGACCTTCGGTCCCGGCGCCGCGGCGGCGCGGCTCGAAGGCAGCAAGGGCTTTACCAAGGACCTGTGCGCCCGCGCGTCGATCCCGACCGCCGCCTACGCCCGCTGCACCAGCGCCGACGAAGCCCATGCGGTGCTCGAAGGGTTCGACATTCCGGTCGTGATCAAGGCCGACGGCCTCGCCGCGGGCAAGGGCGTGATCATCGCCGAGACCGCTGAAGACGCCGCCGCCGCCATCGACGACATGTTCGACGGCGCCTTCGGCGGCGCGGGTGCCGAGGTGGTGATCGAGGAGTTCATGACCGGCGAGGAGGCGAGCTTCTTCGCGCTGTCCGACGGCACCGACGTGATGGCGTTCGGCAGCGCGCAGGACCACAAGCGCGTCGGCGACGGCGATGTCGGCCCGAACACCGGCGGCATGGGCGCGTACAGCCCCGCCCCGGTCCTCACCCCCGACCTCGAAGCGGCGGTGATGGACCGCATCATCCGCCCGACCGTGGCGACGCTCGCCGCCGAGGGCACGCCCTATGTCGGGGTGCTGTTCGCCGGGCTGATGCTCACCGACACGGGGCCGAGGCTGATCGAATATAACGCGCGTTTCGGCGACCCCGAATGCCAGGTGCTGATGATGCGCTACACCGGCGACCTCGCCGCGCTGCTCCACGCCGCCGCGACCGGCGCGCTGGCCGGGGCGACCCCGCCCGCTTTCACGAGCGACTATGCGCTGACCGTGGTGATGGCGGCCAACGGCTACCCCGCCACCCCCGAAAAGGGCGGTGTCATCCATGGCATCGCCGACGCCGAAAGCGGCGGCACACGCGTTTTCCACGCCGGCACCGCGCGCGAAGGCGACACGATCGTCGCGGCGGGCGGGCGCGTGCTGGGCGTCACCGCGACCGGCCGCACCGTCACCGAGGCGCAGGCGCGCGCCTATGCCGCGGTCGACAGACTCGATTTCCCGACCGGCTTCTGCCGCCGCGACATCGGCTGGCGGGAAGTCGCGCGCGAGGCGAAATAGGCGGTGCTGGACGGCGCGGACGCGCGCGCATAGGCTGACCCCAACACAGGGAGACTATCATGGTGTGGCTTCAGGAAAATTATGTCGTCGCGGTCGTCGGACTCGTCGTCGCGGTCGTGCTGCTATGGTTCCTGTTCGGCCGCAAAAAGGCCGAGGATGTCGCGCCGACATTCGCCCCGCCCGCCGAACCGAAGAAGCCGCTCGAAGCGGTGAAGCCCGAGATCGTCGCCGCCGAACCCGCACGGTTCAAGCCGAAGGAACCGGCGCCGGTGCCCGCGCCCCCGGTCGCAGCCCCTCCGCCTCCCCCGCCCCCGGCGCCCGAACCGGTCGTCGAACCGGCACCCGTGCCCGAAGCACCGGCGGCACCGGCCGAACCGGCGCCCCCGCCGCCGGCTGTCGAGGCGACCACCGAAGCGGCCCCCGCTCCGGCCCCTGAACCGGCTCCGGCTCCGGCTCCGGCTCCGGCTCCGGCTCCGGCTGTCGCGAAGGCCGATAATCTCCAGCTGATCAAGGGACTCGGCCCCAAACTCGCCGGCCTGCTGAACGGCCTCGGCGTCAGCAGCTTCCAGCAGATCGCCGACTGGACCGAAGCCGACATCGCCGTGATCGATCCGCAGCTCGGCGCCTTCCAGGGCCGCATCGCGCGCGACAATTTCGTCGACCAGGCGGGCTATCTGGCGCGCGGCGACAAGCCCGGGTTCGAGGCGAAATATGGCGCGCTTGGGGGCGAGCTGTAACGACGGGTTTCGACCGTTTGTGGACGTCAGCTGCGGCGGCTTGGAGCGGGTTCGCTGCTCAATGCTGTAGAAATCATAGCTGCTGGTACCGTGATAATCTTAGAGTGTGATTTTAGCAGATCGTACCCAGGGGCAAAAAGCCGCAGGCAGGCGGATTGAGCCGTTTCGCGAAGGTCGTAAGTGGGTAACTGAATTTGTCCGGGTTGCGTTGCGGCACGCGCATGATGAGCGACAGGGATGTAAATTCGGTAATGGAACCGGCCGTCAACGCCGGGTCGCAGGGCTGGTGCCTCCGATGGTACGCCCAAGTCGTCGCCATTATCACTGAATGGCCCGAAGGCGATTAGCCCATTTCCATCGCGAAGCGGGCAGAAATCCGCATTCACATACAGGCCGTCGATTTCCTCAGAAAGAGCTGTGACGCTTGTATCTGAAACCAGTCGGACTTCTAAAAATCGGCCATAGCTGAGGGATGTTTCGTCAGAGAGGGGCACATCAGTCGCGATGCGCACGGACTCTACGGCGTAATCACCGAGATCCTGCCCGCATCCGGTGAGCAGGAGAAGCGCCGAAATGGTAGGAAGCGGCGCCGCGATTCTCACGTCTCATACTGTAGCAGCCCAAGGTCCGCTTTCCACCCCAAAGCCGACCCTTCGCCGCCACCGAAAATAATCCTTTCCTAAATTAGTTCGCTATGTTCCAAACTGGTGGATGGAACCCTCGCCTTCCCCGACACCCGCCCTGTTGCTCGCCGACAGCTGCCTCGCCTTCGCGCCGGTGCCGCAACAGCGCCATCGCGTCGATGGCTGGACACCCGAAACGCAGGCGCGCTTCATCCGCGCGCTCGAGGCGATGGGGTCGGTGGGCAAGGCGGCGCGCGCCGTCGGCATGGGCCGTGCCTCGGCCTATCGCCTGCGCGACCGACCCGGCAGCACGCCTTTCGCGGCGTCCTGGGATCGCGCGATATCGATGGGGCGCACCTATCAATATAGCATCGCGATCGACCGCGCGATCAACGGCGTGACGACGGTACGCGTTTTGAAGGGC
>NZ_LMGF01000001.1:349969-373754 GCF_001427085.1 Sphingopyxis sp. Root1497 | reverse complement strand
CCGTGCCGCCGCATGCCGCTAAAGCGACAAAGGAGACAATATGACGGCGTGTGTCCGTATCTTTTGTCGCTTTAAGGCCCGAAACGGCCGCGCCTCATTCCGCCTCGTCGCCCTTCGGCTTGACGATTTCGCTGACGAGCAGCTTGTCGATCTTGCGCCCGTCCATGTCGACGATCTCGAAGCGCCAGCCGCGGTCGGTGAATGTCTCGCCTTCCTTGGGCAGATGCTTCAAAATCGCGAGCGCGTGGCCGGCAGCGGTCGCATAGTCCCGGTCCTCGCCCAACTCGATCCCCAGCCGTTCGGCCATCTGGTCGGCGGGCATCGACCCCGCGATCAGCAGGCTGCCGTCGTCGCGCTCGACCACGAAGGGCTCGCTGCCGATATCCTGGTCCGACGCGAATTCGCCCGCGATCGCCGAGAGCAGGTCGGCGGGGGTCACCAGTCCTTCGAAATGGCCATATTCGTCGTGGACGAGCAACACCGGAACTTCGGCGGCGCGCAGGTTTTCGAGCGCGTCCATCGCGTCGATCTGGTCGTGGATCACCGTCGCGCGGCGCGTGAGCTTTTCGAGGTCGAGCGTCTCGCCGCGGAACAGCGCGCCGGCGATGTCGCGCGCCTGGACGACGCCGATGATGTCGTCGACCGACCCGCGCGCCACCGGCAGCCGCGTGTGCGGGCTTTCGAGCAGCTTGGCGCGCACCGCGTCGGCGTCCGACGCGATATCGATCCAGTCGACGTCGATTCGCGGGGTCATCACCTCGCGCACCGGGCGGTCGGCAAGGCGCACGACGCCCGAGATGATCGCGCGTTCGCTTTCCTCGATCACCCCCGATTTCGACGCCTCGGCGACGATCAGGTGAAGTTCCTCCGCGGTCACCCGGTCTTCGGATTCGCGGCTGAGGCCGAGCAGGCGGAAAACGAGTCCCGAGCTGTTGTTGAGCAGCCAGACGAGCGGCGCGGCGATTTTCGACAGCCACAGCATCGGCCGCGCCATGAAGATCGCGATCGGCTCGGGGGCACGGAGCGCGAACTGCTTGGGCACCAGTTCGCCCGCGATCAGCGAGAAATAGGTCGTGACCGCGATGACGACCGCGAAACCCGCGGTCAGCGCGGTTTCGTCGTCGAGCCCGAACCATGCCTGCAGCCGTTCGCCGACCGGCCCGCCGAGGCTGGCGCCCGAATAGGCGCCGGCGAGGATGCCGATCAGCGTGATGCCGACCTGGACGGTCGACAGAAAGCGTCCGGGATCGGCGGCGAGCTGGCGTGCCACCGCCGCCCCGCGACTGCCGCGCTTTTGCGCCGCCTGCAGACGCGGGCCGCGCGCCGAGACGATCGCGAGTTCGGACAGCGCAAAAATGCCGTTGAGAAGGATCAGCAAGGCGATGATCGCCACGTCCGACCAGGGAAAAGGGGTCATCAGTTATGTGTCCGGCGCGGTCGCGCCTGGCCCCTGTCAGCTTCGGTCATGGCCCCCTATAGGCGAAAGGTGCCGCGCTGCACAATGGGTGCGCCGCGCCCGGCTCAGCGGGGGTTCAGGCGGTGAATGGAACCAGAGGCGCGGCCGGAGGTTATCGGCACAGCGACAGCAACGTCGGCGATCAGCCGTCCGCGCATAAAAGGGAGCGCATCATGAATAGCAAGACCATCAAACTGGCCGCACTGGCGAGCATCGCCGCGATCGGCCTGTCGGCCTGCGTCACCGACCCGGTGACCGGCGAAAAGAAGATCTCCAAGGCCGCGATCGGCGGCGTCGGTGGCGCGCTGGGCGGCTATCTGCTCGGCGACCTGATCGGCGGCAAGCACAGCCGCACCGAGGAAATCGTCGGCGCGGGCATCGGCGCAGTCGCCGGCGCGGGGATCGGCAACTATATGGACCAGCAGGAAAAGAAGCTGCGCGAACGCACCGCCGGCACCGGCATCGACGTCGAGCGCCAGGGCGACCAGCTGGTCCTCAACATGCCCGGCGACGTGACCTTCGATTATAACAGCGCGCTGGTAAAATCGCAGTTCCGCAGCGCCCTCGACAGCGTCGCCTCGACCCTCGCCGAATATCCGAGCACCTATATCGACGTCTATGGCCACACCGATTCGACCGGCAGCGACAGCTATAACCAGGGCCTGTCCGAACGCCGCGCCTCGTCGGTCGCCGACTATCTCGGCGGCCGCGGCATCCAGCGCGCCCGCATGGCGACGATGGGTTATGGCGAATCGCAGCTCAAATGCTCGCCCGAACGCAGCGAGGCCGATTATCAGTGCAACCGCCGCGTCGAAATCCGCATCGCGCCGGTGACCCAGAACGACGTGAACGCCGCGCGGTAAACACCGATTCCAGTGGATGGAAGGAGGGCGTCGCCGCCAAGGCGGCGCCCTTTTCCGTCGCTCAACCCAGGTTGAAGCTGGCCTTGACCCCGTCGATGACGAATTGCGCCGCGAGCGCGGCGAGCAGCACGCCGAGCAGGCGGGTGATCACCGCCTCGCCCTTGTTGCCGATCAGCCGCATCAATGGCCCCGCCGCGAGCAGGGCGGCGAGCGTCAGCAGCAGCACGAGCAGCAGCGCGCCGAAGATCACGAAAGCCCGGTCGAGGCCATTGTTCTGCGACACCAGCAGCATCACCGAGGCAATCGACCCCGGCCCCGCCAGCATCGGCATCGCCATCGGGAACACCGACACATCCTCGACCTCGGGAGTGGCCTTGACCTTTTCGGCGCGCTGCTCGCGGCGTTCGGTACGCTTTTCGAACACCATGTCGATCGCGATGATGAACAGCATCAGGCCGCCGGCGATACGGAAACTGTCGAGGTCGATGTGCAGGAAGCTGAGCAAAGCCTCGCCGAACATCGCGAAGAAGACGAGGATCCCGCCCGCGATGATCGTCGCGCGGATCGCCATCGAACGCCGCTGCACCGCGTTCGCGCCCGTCGTCAGGCTGGCATAGATCGGCGCGCACCCCGGCGGGTCGATCACCACGAACAGAGTGACGAAGGCCGAGATGAAGAGGTCGAGCATGGTCAGGGCTTCTGCGGTGTCGGGGCCGCGACCCGGTCATCGATCACCGGCGTCATCGCGCTGCCGTCCCACAACCGCACGGTAACGCGGCGCGCGCCGTCGGGGCTGACGACCGACGTCCAGCTGAGCGTCTGGTCGGGCGACAGGCCGACCGCGCGGTCCTCACCTTCGTTGCCGCCGTCGATCGCGACACCGGGACGCGCGCCGCACACCGCCTGCTTGGTCTCGATGAATTCGGGCGCCGCGCGCGGGGTCGTCAACGTGTCGCCATGATCAAGCGTCCACAGCGTCTTGCCGCTCTTGGGATCGCGCAGCCAGACGGTGCTGAAATAGCCGTTCGCTGGCCCCTTCTGCCAGGCGCCGGTGGTCACCCCGACATTGCCGTCGCAGCTGACATAGACGGCGTGCGGCTGCCACTTCACCGCCTCGGCGGGGTCCTTTTGCGTCCGCAGCCAGTCGCGCGCCTTCACCCGCTGCGGCACGAACATCGTCGCATCGGGCGCCGAGGTTTCACGAAACGCCGTCCACTGCCCCTTTTCCTGCGCGAGCCGGGCAAAGCCGATCTCGGCGGCGACGAAGCCGCTGGGATTGGGGCCGAGCGGGCGGTTGCGGATATCGTCGGGCTGACCCGCGCACCCCGCCACCAGAAGCAATGCAAAGGCGGCGGCGGTCATGCGGCGCATCAGAAACCCTCCGGATCGGCAAGGCCGGCGCGGCGGTGCGCGGCGACGAGCGTGTTGCGGAGCAGGCAGGCGATGGTCATCGGTCCGACACCGCCCGGAACCGGGGTGATCGCATCGGCGACCGCCGAAACCTGCGCATAGTCGACGTCGCCGACCAGCCGCCCCTTGGTTTCGCCGTCGGCGGGCGCGAGCCGGTTGATGCCCACATCGATGACCACCGCACCGGGCTTGATCCAGTCGCCCTTCACCATTTCGGCACGGCCGACCGCGGCGACGACGATATCAGCGCGGCGCACCGCATCGGCCAGATCGCGGGTCCGGCTGTGCGCGATGGTGACGGTACAGTTCGCGCCGAGCAGCAACTGCGCCATCGGCTTGCCGACGAGGATCGAGCGGCCGACGACGATCGCGTCCTTGCCCGACAGATCGCCGAGCCGGTCCTGAAGCAGCAGCAGGCAGCCATAGGGGGTGCAGGGCACCATGCCGGGGATGCCGAGCGCGAGACGTCCGGCGCTGACCGGGGTCAGGCCGTCGACATCCTTGCCGGGATCGATCGTCGCGACCGCCGCCTGTTCGTCGAGATGACCGGGCAAAGGCAGTTGGAGCAGGATGCCGTCGACGGCTTCGTCGGCGTTAAGCGCCGCGAGCAGCGCCTCGACCTCGGCCTGCGTCGCGGTCGCAGGCAGGCGATGTTCGAAGCTCGCCATGCCGGCGGCGACCGTTGCCTTGCCCTTCGACCCGACATAGACCGCGCTCGCCGGATCGTCGCCGACGAGCACGACCGCGAGGCCGGGGGCGCGGCCCGTAGCGACCTCGAACGCCGGCACCGCACCGGCGATTCGCGCGCGCAGCCCGGCGGCGAAAGCCTTGCCGTCGATCACTGCCGCCATCGATCAGGCCAGCCCGGAACTGATGCCGAGTTGCACCAGATAGGACATCACCGGTCCGCGGATGATGATCAGCAGGATCAGCACCACCATCGGGGTCAGGTCGATGCCGCCGAAATCGGGCATGATGCGGCGGATCGGGCGATAGAGCGGCTCGGTGATCCGTTCGAGGACGTACCAGAGCTGGCGCACGAATTCATTGTGAGTGTTGATGACGTTGAAGGCGAGCAGCCACGACATCACCGCCTGGACGATGATGATCCACCACAGGATGTTGAGGAGGATCGACAGGATCTCGAGGAACATGAAATACAAGGGATAGTCTCCGGGGGAGCCGCGCGGGCCCCCGTCTTAGCGATGAATCAGCGTGCCTGCACCCCGGGCGGTGAAAATTTCGAGCAGCATCGCGTGCGGCACCCGCCCGTCGAGGATGACCGCCGCCTCGACCCCGGCATCAACCGCCGCGACGCAGGTTTCGACCTTCGGGATCATCCCGCCGGTGATCGTCTCGTCCGCCTTCAGCGCCTCGATCGCGACGCGGTCGAGGTCGGTGAGCAGATTCTTGTCCTTGTCGAGCACCCCGGCAACGTCGGTGAGCAGAAAGAAGCGCTTGGCCCCCAACGCCCCGGCGATCGCGCCCGCCATGGTGTCTGCGTTGATGTTGTAGGTCGCGCCATCGGCGCCGAGCGCCACCGGGGCGACGATGGGGATGAAATTGTCCTTGGTCAGGTTCTGCAGGATCGTCGGATCGACTGCGACGGGCTCGCCGACGAAACCCAGGTCGACATGGCGCTCGATTCCCGAATTGGGGTCGGGTTCGGTGCGCTTGACCTTTTCGGCGAGCACGAGATTGGCGTCCTTGCCCGAAATGCCGACCGCCCGGCCGCCGAGGGCGGCGATCCAGCTGACGATTTCCTTGTTGATCTTGCCCGCGAGGACCATTTCGGCGACCTCGGCGGTCGCGGCGTCGGTGACGCGCAGGCCACCGACGAAGGTCGATTCGATCCCGAGTTGCTTGAGCATCGCACCGATCTGCGGCCCGCCGCCATGGACGACCACCGGGTTGATACCGACCGCCTTGAGCAGCACGACATCTTCGGCGAAATCGCGCTGCGCCTCGGCATCGCCCATCGCATGGCCGCCATATTTGATCACGAAGGTCTGGCCGGCGTAGCGCTGCAGATAGGGCAGCGCCTCGACGAGCGTTTCGGCTTTCGCGAGCATCGCGGGGTCGGGGGCGTGGCTCATGCGGCGGGCTTGCTATCGAGATTGCGACCCAGCGCAACGAGGCCGGTGATCACGAAGGGGATGACGAGAATCGACAGCGTGACCTTGGCCAGCATCTGCCCGCCCATCAGGTTCGCGATGGGAAAAACCCCCGAAAAAGCGATAGTGACGAACAGCAACGTGTCGACGATCTGGCTGAGCGCGCTGGCGATCGCGCCGCGGATCGCGAGCCAGGTCGACCCCGTTCCAGCGCCTTCACGGCCGCGCAGACGGCTGAAGATCGTGACGTTCAGGAACTGCGACGTGCCATAGGCGACGATGCCCGCCGCCATCAGCCGCGGACTCTGCCCAAGCACCGTTTCAAAAGCGGCCAGCCGCGCGGGGTCCATTTCGGGCGACGCCGGCAGCGACAACACCAGCGCGGTGAGCAGGATCGACAGCACGAGTGGCACGAAGCCCCACAGCACCAGCCGGTTCGCCACAGTCTGCCCATGAAGTTCAGATACGCTGCTCGACAGGGCGACGAGCAGCAGGAAGGGAAAAATTCCCGCCTCGACCGCCAGCCAGTCGCCGAGCGCGACCTGCTTGTTGCCCAGCACCCCGGCGAGCACGACCATGCCGCCATAGATGATGGTGAAGAGGAAGAGCGAGGGCGAGAGCGTGCGCGGCAACGCCGTCGAAGAGGTGTCGGTCATCGGCGCGCGATAGTCGGTTTTGGCGGCGCTGGAAAGATGCCGGTCAATCGGGCGGATTATGCTTGGCCAGAAAGGCTTCAATCGACGTCAGCAAGGTGGTCCGGTCGGCCTCGCGGGTGAAATAATGGTCGGCGAGCGGGATCGAGACGAATTCGACCGATTTGCCCGCCTTGCTCATCGCGCTGTACATCTTTGCCGACTGGACGTGGTCGACGGTGACATCCTTCTTGCCATGGACCAGCAGCAGCGGCGTCTTGATCCGGTCGATCGCGTTGATCGGCGACACGGCGGCGAAATCGGGGGTCATCTTCTGCCACTGGTCGCGATAGAGGCGCGAACGGACCTTGCCGCCGAAATCATTGACCTCGCGCCGCAGGTTGGACACGCCGTTGATCGACACCGCGCAGCGATATTGGTCGGGATCCTTGGCGATGCCCCACATCGCCGCGTACCCCCCGTAGGAGGCGCCGACGATGCACACGCGCTTCGGGTCGGCGATCCCCTCGGCGACCGCCCAACGCACGCCATCGGTGACATCGTCCTGCATTGCGAAGCCGAGTTGGCCCTGCCCGGCCTTCAGGAAGGTCTCGCCATAGCCGGTCGAGCCGCGGAAATTGGGCTGGAGCACCGCATAACCGCGCTCGGCGAGGAATTGCGCCCAATAGTCGTAGCTCAGCGTATCGTGCGACCAGGGGCCGCCGTGCGGCATGACGATGAAGGGCAGGTTTTCCTTGGCGCGGCCGCGCGGCATCGTCAGCACGCCCTCGATCTCCAGCCCGTCGCGCGCCTTGTACTGGACGAGCCTCGAACGCGACAACCGCCTGCCGCCGATCGCCTCGTTCACCGACGCCAGTTTCGACAGGTCGCCCGCGGCGGAATCGAAATAATAGAAAAGCCCCGGATTGTCGGGGGTGCTGATCCGCACCAGCAGCTTCGTCAGGTCGCGGCTATAGCTTTCGATGCGGACCTTCGACTGCGGCGATGCCGCATCCAGCTCCTTCTGGTGCGCCGCCATCACGGGGTCGATCCACTGGATCGGCTTCGCATCGTCGGAGGTGTAGAAGCCGATCAGCCGCGACCCGTCGGGCGACCGGATCGCGCCCTCGATATCGGCGCGGTCGACCTGATGCGCAATCCGTAGCTGCTTGCCCGTCGCCAGATCGGTTTCGGCGATCACCGTGCGCCCGTCGGGGGCATCGGCATAGACCAGCCCATTGTCGGTGCCTGGAACGAAGACGAAGGGAACCGACAGCCGCTCCTCGTCACGCAGCGAGGCGCTGTCGATCGTGCGGAACAGCGACTTGCCGTCGCCGCGATAGAGCAGGGTCGATTTGGTCGTCTGGTCGCGATAGCCGATGCCGTAGCGGACCCGGCCGAGATGGTCGGCACCCCACTCGAGGACGCTGCCCCGCGCAGTGACCTCGGTCTTCCTGCGGCCGGTAGCGACATCGACGCGGTAGACGGCAGGCCAGAAATCCTCGCCTTCATAGATGGAATTCTGTCCGGCGACGAGGATTTCGGTGCTGCCGTCGGTCGGAATCCAGACGACGCTCGATGCATCCTGTCCCTTGAGATCCCAGAGCAGGCGGGTCGGCTTGCCAGTGGTGCGGTTGATGCTGATCAGGCGCGAGATGTACCAATTGTCCGTCTCGACCGGCAGCAATGCACGCAGGCCGACGATGATATTGTCGTCGCCGACCCATTGCAGCCAGTCGATCTCGGTCAGGTCGGGCACGCCGACAAACATCGCCTGGCTGGCGTCGCCACCGATCGGAATGATGCCAATGCGCTGTTCGCCCTTGATCGCGAACAACCCCGCGAGGTGCCGACCGTCGGGCGAAAGTTCGGCGCTTTCGATGAAAGGCAGGCGCGCGAAGGTCGCGGTCGGCAGTGGCTCGATCGGTTTTGCGGCAGGCGCGGGAACCGCGGCACCGCCCCCGCCCTGAGCCAGAACCGACGGCGAAACGGCGAGCAGAACCATCGCCATCATCGAACGAAACATGCTACCCCCCAAGATAATAGCCGCATGCCTATAAAGGAAATTCACCCGCGCCAAGCGTCATCGCTGCGGCAGGCCGTGATCGCCGCCCCTTGCCCCCGCCGCCCAGCCCGCTAGACAGGCGCAATAAACTTGCGGGGGACGCATCAACATTATGGAACGCCTGATCGGTCTGCTCGGCATCGTCGCACTGCTTGCGATCGCCGTGCTGTTTTCGTCGAACCGCCGCTGGATTCGCCCGCGCGTCGTCGTCCCCGCCTTCCTGCTCCAGGCCGGTTTCGCACTGCTCGTGCTCGGCACGCCATGGGGCCGCGCGATCATCGGCGCGATGTCGACCGGGGTGTCGAACCTGCTGAGCTATGCCGACGAGGGCACCAAATTCCTGTTCGGCGAGGTCCTGACCCAGCCGCCCTATGGCAAGGCGGTCTTCGCGATCGGCGCGCTGCCGGTGATCGTCTTCTTCGCCTCGCTGATCTCGGTCCTCTATTATCTGGGCGTGATGCAACAGATCATCAAATGGGTCGGCGGCGGCATCCAGAAGATCACCGGGGTCACCAAGGTCGAAAGCCTGGGCGCGGCGGCAAACATCTTCGTCGGGCAGAGCGAAAGCCCGCTCGTCATCCGTCCCTATCTCGCCGGGCTGACCCCGTCGCAGCTGTTCACGATCATGACCGTCGGCATGGCGGGTGTCGCGGGCACGATCCTCGGCGCCTATGCCGGCATGATCGGCGAGCATCTGCTTCCCTATCTGCTCGCCGCGAGCTTCATGTCGGCGCCGGGCGGCATATTGATGGCCAAGATCATCATGCCCGACGATCCGAAAGACATCGGCATCGAACCGATCGTCATGCCCGAGGCGAGCCATGACGAGGAAAAGCCCGCGAACATCATCATGGCGGCGGCGCAGGGTGCGCAGACCGGCGTCAAGCTGGCGGTCGCGGTCGGCGCGATGGTGCTGGCGTTCGTCGCGCTCGTCGCGCTCGCCAACGGGCTGCTCGCCGGGATCGGCGGTTGGTTCCACGTCGACGGCCTGTCGTTCCAGTCGATCATCGGCCAGATCTTCCGCCCGGTGATGTGGCTGATGGGCGTGCCTTGGTCCGAATCGGACGCCGTCGGCGCGCTGTTCGGCAGCAAGATCGTGCTCAACGAATTCGTCGCCTTCATCGACCTCGGCAATATGCAAAAGGCCGGCGGGTTGTCGCCGGCGTCGATCGCGATCGGCACCTTTGCGCTGTGCGGTTTCGCCAATTTCAGCTCGATCGCGATCCAGATGGCGGTCACCGGCAGCCTGGCCCCGAACCAGCGCCCGATGATCGCCAAGCTGGGGCTGAAGGCGCTGCTCGCGGGTAGCCTGTCGAACCTGATGTCAGCGGCGCTCGCTGGCCTGATCCTGAGCGTCACACCGCCGCTGACCACGCCGGAACCTGCGCCGCCCGCGCCGGTGACGGCACCCGCAGACACGCCGGCACCGGAGGTCGCGCCGCCCCCCGCCGCCCGGCCCTGATTTCGCAAGCAACGATGCGGGCTTAGTACCGCTCTGGCCGCGATGAGGTTTGCGCGGCCTTCGCCCATGCTGTAATCTCGTCCTTGAACGAATCTCCGGGTCGCAGTCACAGCAGGGGAGAACGTATGAAAGCCGTGCATCGTCTGTCCATCATCGGCGCCGTCGCGGCGACGTTGACCGGGGGGCTGCTCGCCACCTCGACCGCGCAAACCCCCGAAGAACGGCTCTATCGCCCGCCCGAGGCGACCATCTATCGCGATGCCGCCTATCGCGGCCCGGCGGTGTTCATCGGCGAGGCGAAGACCGATCTCGGGCTCGCCTGGCCGGTCAATTCGATCCGCGTCGCCAGCGGCCGCTGGGAGCTGTGCGAAAAGACGCGCTATCGGGGCAATTGCCGCACCGTCGACCGCGATACGCCGATGCTCGGCAGCGTGCTGCGCGGGATGACCGTCCAGTCGATCCGCCCGGTCGGCGGAGGCGGCGGTGGCGGAGGCGGCTGGAACCCGAATCCGCCCGCGAACGACCAGAGCGCCCGCGGCAGTTTCGCCGAATTCCACACCCAGCCATCGACGAACGGCTATCGCGTCCTCGCCTGCGCCAACGGGTCGGCGACCGCCGCCTGCGCCGCGCGCGCCGCCGACACCTGGTGCCGCTCGATCGGGTGGAACGGGTCGGCACGCGAGCATATGGAAACCATCAATCGCCGCGAATATCTGGCCGACGTGCTCTGCGTCCGCTCGGGCTATTGAAGGGGAAAGCCATGAAACGGACAATAATCCTGCTGGCCGCAGCCGGGACTGCGCTTGCCGGCTGCGCCTCGGTCCCGCGCCAGACCGGCACCAGCTATGCCTGCAGCGGCGGCACCCGGCTCAACGTCAACTATACCGGCAACGGCGCGATCGTGCGCGTCAACGGGATGCGGACACTGGTGCTGAAACAGACGCCGTCGACCGGCGGGTCGGTCTATGAAAACAAGACCGGGGCGCGGCTCGCCCGCAACGGCAACGAGGTGACCTGGAACACGGCAGTGCGCAGCGCCGCCGAACGCTGCCAGGTCGTGATGACGCCGCTATAGGGCCATCACGCCAAAGGCGGCGCGGACCTCAGCGGCGAACAGATCGGGCTGCTCCCATGCAGCGAAATGGCCGCCACGGTCGAGTTCGTTCCAATAGACGATATTCTTGTAGCGGCCTTCGGCCCAGCGCCGCGACAGGCGCATGATTTCGAGTGGGAACAGACTACACCCGGTCGGGACATGGATTTCGCCGAAGCCGAATTGCGCAAAGCTGTGCCAATAGAGCCGCGCCGACGAGGCGGCGCTGTTCGTCAACCAATAAAGGCTGACGGTGTCGAGCATCGCGTCCTTCGACAGCGCATTTTCGGGATGGCCGCCGATCGACTGGCCGCCGGGCTGGTGACCGCAGTCGGTCCAGCCATGGCATTTCTCGACGATCCAGCACATCTGCCCGACCGGCGAATCGGCGAGGCCGTATCCGACGGTCTGCGGGCGGGTCGCATGCTGGGTCGAATAGCCATTGTCCTTGGTCCGGTACCATTGGAAGCGCGCCAGATAGGCTTTCTCATCGTCGGTGAGGTCGGCCATTGTGGCGGGATCGGGCTGGCCGACGATCATGTTGACGTGGATGCCGGCGCAATGATCGGCGTGATTGCCGCCGATCGCGCAGGTCACCGCGCTGCCCCAGTCGCCGCCCTGCGCGAAATAGCGGGTGTAACCGAGCGCGACCATCAGCGCATCCCACGCCGCCGCGATATGTTCGACGCTCCATTTGGCTTCGGTCGGCTTGCCCGAAAAGCCGTAGCCGGGGAGCGAGGGGATGACAAGATGATAGTCGGCCGACAGCGGTTCGACGACGTCGAGGAACTCGATCACCGACCCCGGCCAGCCATGGGTCAGCACGAGCGGCCGCGCATCGGGATTGTCCGAGCGGATGTGGAGAAAGTGGATGTCGAGGCCATCGATGGTGGCGAGGAAATTGGGATGGCCGTTGAGCCGCGCCTCGACCTTGCGCCAATCATATTCGTCGCGCCAATAGGCCGCGAGGTCCTGCGCATAGGCGAGCGGCACGCCCTGGTCCCAGTCGTCGACCGTTTCCTTTTCGGGCCAGCGCGTGTTCGCGAGCCGCGCCTTGAGGTCTTCGAGCGCCGATTGCGGCACGTCGATCGTGAACGGACGGATGGTGCCGACCTGCATGATTTTCTCTCCCCCTCTTCCGCCCGGTTTCGGGCTTATGGCCGCGCCGGCGCCTTGCAACCGCGCTCGAGTCCGACACCTTTCAGGAACCCGCGGCGCACCGTTCCGGCATAGACCGCCGCCGCATAGCGCCGCCGCTCGGCGTTGGCGCCGGTGACCTCGCCGATCAGTCCGCGGAATGGAATGATCGATCCCGCGACGCTGCCGGCGACGCGGCCCGCGGTCTGTTCGCGCTTCTTCGCCCGCGTCGCATCGACCTGCTCATTGACGTCGGGGCCGAGCACCGCGTCGAGTTCGCCGATCTCTTGAACGATCGCGGCGCATTTTCCCATGCCGGCGAGCGAATAGGGGTCGCCCTGAATCGCCAGCAGTTTTTCGGGGACTTCCTTGCCGTCGAACGGCTCGGTCACCGAATTGGCGGTATCCTTGATCGTCGAATCCTCGGGCGCGCCTTTCTGGGCGTGCGCCGGGCCGGCGAGGGCCAGCGCGAGAGCGGCCAGCGAAGACAGGGAAAGGCGCACCATGGTCGAAACTCCTGTTGCGGCGAGTATCGCGCTTCGCTCCAGCTAACGCACGGACGCCGAATATGCTCCCGCTTTCACCATTTTTCTCCTGCTATTTCTGCCCGGTACACCCCCGCCGGATTCACCGCGTCGGGACCGGGCTCTCGCCGGTCCAGTCGTAGAAACCGCGCCCGGCCTTTTTGCCGACCCAGCCCGCCTCGACATATTGAACGAGCAAAGGCGCCGGGCGAAATTTGGGGTCGCCGGTACCGCTCTGCAGCACGCGAATGATTTCGAGGCAGGTGTCGAGGCCGATGAAGTCGGCAAGCGTGATCGGCCCCATCGGATGGTTGAGGCCGAGGCGGCAGCCCGCGTCGATGTCCTGCATCGTCGCGACGCCCTCGCCGAGCGCAAAAATGGCTTCATTGATCAGCGGCATCAGCACGCGGTTGACGATGAAGCCCGGCGCGTCGTTGGCGTGGACGATTTCCTTGCCGAGCCCGCGGCCATAGGCCTCGACCGTGGCGAGCGTCGCGTCGCTGGTCGCGAGGCCGCGGATCAGTTCGATCAGCCCCATGACGGGCACCGGGTTGAAGAAATGCACCCCGATGAAGCGCGCCGGGTCGGGCGATGCCTGGGCGAGGCGGGTGATCGGGATCGAGCTGGTGTTGCTGGCGAGGATCGCGGTGGGCGAGAGATGCGGCCCGACGCTGGCGAAGATCGCGCGCTTGATTTCCTCGCGCTCGGTCGCCGCCTCGATCACGAGGTCGGCGGGGGCGAAGGCTTTATGGTCGGCGACCGGGGTGATGCGGGCGAGCAGCGCATCGGCGTCGCCCTGAGTCATCTTTTCCTTGGTCACGAGGCGGCCGAGCGCCTTGGCGATGCCCGCCTTGCCCGCTTCGGCGCGCGCGAGATCGATGTCGGAGAGCAGCACATCATGGCCGGCGCCCGCCGAAACCTGCGCGATGCCCGCGCCCATCTGGCCCGCGCCGATAACACCTACGATCATGATCCGCCCTTTCGCTGAAAATATGCGCGTGCCCTACGGCTTCGGGCCGGCGCGTCAAGGGATGGAGCGTCAGGGCGCCGAACGGAAGGCGGTCGCTTCGGCGAGGATCAGGGCAAAGGCGGGATCGGCATCGTCCCACGTCGCGACCGGGGTCCAGCCGCTGGCGCGGAGCAGCAGGTTCGCGTCACGGTCCCCGTATTTATGGCTGTTCTCGCTGTGGATCGTCTCACCCTTCGCCATATGATAAAGGCGGCCGTCGACGGTGAAGTCCATGTCGCAGGCGGCGACGAGATGCATTTCGATCCGCGCATGGACGTCGTCCCAGACGGCGCGGTGGAGGAAATTGTCGACCGGGATGGTGCCGCCGAGTTCGCGGTTGATGCGGGTGAGCAGGTTGAGGTTGAACGCCGCGGTCACCCCCGCCGGATCGTCATAGGCGCGTTCGAGGACCGCGACATCCTTGATCCGGTCGATACCGATCAGCAGCAGCGAGCCGTCGCCGAGCGCCTCGCGCCAATTGCGGAGCAGGTCGATCGCGGTGCGCGCAACCATGTTGCCGATCGTCGAGCCGGGAAAGAACCCCAGCTTTGGCAGCGGGCAGATTTCGCGCGGCAAGGCGACGCGCTGGGTGAAATCGGCCTCGACCGGATAGATGGCGAGCCCCGGGAAGCGCGCGGCGAGCGCGTCCGAACTTTCGCGCAGGAAATCGCCCGAAATATCGACCGGGACATAGGCGGCGGGCCCGATCGCCTCGAGCAGCAGCGGCGTCTTGGTCGAGCTGCCCGATCCCAGTTCGACCACCGCGCGGCCAGGGCCAATCGCCGCTGCCATTTCGCCGGCATGGCGTTTGAGCAGGTCGGTCTCGCTGCGCGTCGGATAATATTCGGGGAGCGTCGTGATATCCTCGAACAACGCCGACCCCGTCGCGTCGTAGAACCAGCGCGCCGGCACCGCCTTTTGCGCCTGCGACAATCCCGCATGAACGTCGGCGCGAAAGGCGATATCGATCCCGGCGGCATCGGCATCGACCTGGCGAAGATTGCGAACGACACCCATGTCAGAGATCCTTGGCTAGCCGCACGCCGGTGAACTGCCAGCGCTGGTGGGGGTAGAAGAAATTGCGGTAGGAGGCGCGCAGATGGCCGCGCGGGGTCGCGCAGCTGCCGCCGCGCAGGACGAACTGGCCGCTCATGAACTTGCCATTATATTCGCCGACCGCGCCGGGTGCGGCGCGAAAGCCGGGATAGGGGCGATAGGCGCTGCCGGTCCATTCCCACACGCTGCCGAACATCTGTTGCAGGCCGATGTCAGCGGCGGGGTCGGCGGATGGCTGGACGGGTCCGGCGCCGTCGAGCTGGTCGCCCGATGCGGGGTCGAGCGCCGCGGCGGCGGCCTCCCACTCGATTTCGGTCGGCAGCCGCGCGCCGGCCCAGCTGGCGAAGGCGTCGGCCTCGAAGAAGCTGATATGGGTAACGGGCGCATGCGCATCGATATCGCGCCAGCCCGAAAGCGTGAATTGCCGCCCGTCGCGCCAGTAAGCCGGCGCCTCGACATCCTCGCGCTGCACCCACGCCCAGCCGTCGCTGAGCCAGAGCGACGGGGTGTGGTAGCCGCCGTCGGCGATAAATTGCTGCCATTCGCCGTTGGTGACGGGGCGGCTGGCCAAGGCGTGCGGGGTGAGCAGCGCCGAAAACTGCGGAACTTCACAGTCGAATGCAAAATCGTCGCCGCCTTGGCCGACCGAAACCACACCCTCGGCACCCTTCACCCAGCGGATCGCGCCGGCCTCGTCCGACGGTGAAAAAGGGGCGGAAAACTGCGCAACTTCATTCGCGATTGCCCTTTTTTCCCATGCGGCGGGGCCGAGCGGGTTTTGCGCGAAAAGATGCTTCAGGTCGGTGAGCAGCAGTTCCTGATGCTGTTGTTCATGATGGAGGCCGAGTTCGACCAGCGCCAGCGCGGCGCGCGGCAGGTCGGGCAGCGCGCTCTGCACCGCGGTGTCGACATGGGCGCGCCAGACGCGGATTTCGTCGAGCGACGGACGCGTCAGCAGCCCGCGCTGCGGCCGCGCATGGCGCGGCCCCTCGGCGTCATAATAGCTGTTGAAGAGAAAGGGATAGCGCGCATCGAACAAGGCATAGCCCGGCACATGGTCGCGCAGCACGAAGGTTTCGAAGAACCAGCTCGTATGCGCGAGGTGCCATTTGGCGGGCGACGCGTCGGGCATCGACTGCGCGCTGGCATCGGCGTCGGAGAGGGTCGCGACGAGATCGAGCGACAGGCGGCGCGTCGCGGCGAATCGCCGTGTCAGCGCCAGCGCGTCGTCGGTGCCGGCGGTGAGGGGCGATGCATCTGTCTGGCTGGCCATAAGTGGATAATCCCCCGAGGTCCGATTCGGTTTCGCGGTGGAGGGGAATATGGTTACGAGGCGGCGGCTTGTCTAGAACATTTAGGGAACGATATGCTCGTCGTTCGAAGTGTGCTTACGCAGCAACGCCAGAAGGATTCGCGCAGAGGCGCAGAGATCGCAGAGACAAGATGTTCACGCGGAGGCGCGGAGACAAAAGATTGGCGGCTTCGCCGCCCGTCCTTCACTTTCTCTGCGATCTCTGCGCCTCTGCGCGCATTGATATTGTTCGCTGTCAGCGCGTCGCGCCGGGTTTCCAGAGGATGTCACCGCCCGCCGCGGCGTTGAGGTGGCGGGTCAGCACGAACAGATGGTCCGAGAGGCGGTTGAGATAGGTGAGCGCGAGCGGGTTGAGGTCGCGGGTCGCCCCTGCGGCGACGGCGGCGCGTTCGGCGCGGCGCGCGATGGCGCGCGCGAGGTGGAGGCGCGCCGCCGCCTCGGTGCCACCGGGCAGGATGAAGCTTTTGAGCGCGCCGAGATGCTCGTTCATCGCGTCGATCTCGTCCTCGAGCCGCGCGATTTGCGTGGGCACGATGCGCAGCGCCATCGCGTGCGGACCGAAACCGAACTGGATATCGGCGGGAGTGGCGAGATCGGCGCCGAGGTCGAACAGCTCGTTCTGGACCCGCGACAGCATCGCCGCTTCGTCGCTGGCGGGGTCAAGTGCGGCGGCGGCGATGCCGACCGCACTGTTCGCTTCGTCGACGTCGCCGATCGCCGCCATCAGCGCGTCGGACTTGGCGATGCGCGAGCCGTCGACGAGCCCGGTGGTGCCGTCGTCGCCAGTGCGCGTGTAGATCTTGTTGAGCTTGACCATCGGACGCGGGCGCGGACGCCTATTGCCCCGCGGCGAGCAGGCCGATCAGCACGATCAGGATGATCGTGATCGCCTGCCACTTGACGCGCGACATCATCATCTTGTTCTGCATGACCTGATTCTCGTGCGCCGTGCCGTCCATCGCGGCGCGGTGGCCTTGCGAGAAATAGAAGAGTCCGCGCGCGAGCGAGAAGAGGACGAAGCCGGCCGCCACAACGACGCCGAGGATGAGCAGGATGGACATGCCGTCTATCTAGGGCATTTGCAGCGAATAGCCAGTGGGAAGCCGTCCACCGAGCAGATCGGCGGCGAGCGCGTGTCCGTCGGCGCCGCCGGCGCGTAGCGCCGCGAGCGACGCCGCGGCGTCGCGCTTCGCCAGCCGTTTGCCGTCGGGGCCGCAGACGAGCGCGTGATGCCGATACAGCGGGGTCGGCAGGCCGAGCAGCGCCTGAAGCAGACGGTGGACGTCGGTCGCGGCGATCAGGTCGGCGCCACGGATGATGTGCGTCACCCCCATCCCCGCGTCGTCGACGGTGCTCGCGAGATGATAGCTGGCGGGGGCATCCTTGCGCGCGAGCACGACATCGCCATGGGCGCGGGGGTCGGCCAGCCGGGAGCCTTTCCCCTGCTCTTCCCAATGAAGTTCGCCCGCGACATCGGCGGCTTTCGCCATGTCGAGCCGCCAGCAATGCGGTTCGCTGGCGCGGCTTGCCCGTTCGGCTTCGGTCAGGTGCCGGCAGGTGCCGGGGTAGATCGCTCCGGATGGCCCGTGCGGCGCGGCGAGGCTCGCGGCGATATCGGCGCGGGTGCAGAAACAGGGGTAGAGGAGATCGCGGGCGGAGAGATCGTCGAGCGCCGCCCGATAGGTCGCGATCCGCTGCGACTGGCGCAGCGGATCGCCGTCCCAGGCGATGCCGAGCCAGGCGAGGTCGGCGAGCGACGCCGCGACATAGGCCTCGCGCGAGCGGCTGCCGTCGATGTCGTCGATGCGGATATGGAAGGCGCCGCCGGCGCGGCGCGCGGCGTCGAACGCGAGGACGGCGCTATAGGCATGGCCAAGGTGAAGCTCGCCGGTCGGGCTGGGCGCGAAACGGGTCAGCATGGTTTAAACCGGATTCTCCACATCATGTGGGACTCTCGGGGAAATCTTCCCATATGTTGCGGACGATGCCCCCTTGACGTCAGATTCTGATGCGGCATGTAATGACCCTGTCACTTGAGGAAGGCAGTGGCGCGCCAACCCGAGAAGCAAAGGGGGCTGCGTTACCAAGCCATGTTCCATCCCGATCTTGCCCGGCATCCCGATAGTTGCCCCGCGCTTGTTTTGAACGCCGACTATACGCCGCTCAGCTATTACCCGCTCAGCCTGTGGCCGTGGCAGACCGCGGTCAAGGCGGTGTTTCTCGACCGCGTGACGATCGTCGAAAATTACGAGCGCGAAATCCATTCGCCGACGCGGACGATGCCGATCCCGAGCGTCATCGCGCTGCGGCAATATGTGAAGCCGTCGCAGCATCCGGCGTTCACGCGCTTCAACCTGTTCCTGCGCGACCGCTTCGCGTGCCAATATTGCGGGTCGGGCAAGGATCTGACCTTCGATCATGTCGTCCCGCGCCGCCTCGGCGGGCGCACGACGTGGGAGAATGTCACCACCGCCTGCGCGCCGTGCAATCTGAAGAAGGGCGGGCGCACCCCGCAACAGGCGCATATGCCGATCCACCGCCAGCCCTGGCGCCCGACGTCGTGGCAGTTGCAGGACAATGGCCGCTGCTTCCCGCCGAACTATCTGCATACGAGCTGGATCGACTGGCTGTACTGGGACGTCGAACTCGAAGGATGACGGGAACATAACGAAGCGGACAGCGTAGGTTCAGCGGGGCGGCGCTAGCGGGCCGCATCGCTCGAAAACAGGAGAAACCTCATGGCGCGCTTCACCCGCAACCTCGCGCTCGCCCTCGCCGCCCTGCCGCTCGCCGCCTGCGCGACGATCATGCCGTCCGAACAGCCGGTGTCGGTCACCGGCAGCATCACCTATCGCGAGCGCATGGCGCTGCCGCCGACCGCGCAGGTCGAGGTCACGCTCGCCGACGTCAGCCTGATGGACGCACCGTCGAAGACGATCGCGCAGCAGTCGTTCACCGCCGACGGGCGGCAGGTGCCCTTCGCCTTTTCGCTGACCGTCGACGAGCGCCGGCTCGACCCGCGCGGCCGCTATTCGGTCTCGGGGCGGATCACCGACGCCTCGGGCAGGCTGATGTTCATCACCGACACGCACAATGGCGTGACCTTCGACGGCCGGCCGCGGATCGACCTGGGGACGCTGGTGCTGGTGAAGACGCGCTGAGCGAAAGCCCGCGCGTCAGCGCGGTGCGGCCGCAATCGACTGATCGACGGCGAGCACCGCGGCCTCGCCCACCTCGCGCACAGCGATGGCGCGCATGTCGCGGGTTTGTATCACGAGCGCCGGCTGCGTTATCTGCGAATAGACGATCCGGGCGTCCACCGCGGGATCGGCTTCGGCCATCGCCGCTTCCTCGCTGAGGGCCGCACTCGCGATATAGGCATTAAGCGGGTTGGGCTTGGCGTCGGCCGTCACCGTGGCCTGAAGCACGCCCGCCTTGCGCGCGAGTTCGTCGCGTTCGCATTTGTCGATCGCTTGCAGATAGGCAGTTCGGCCCTGGGCGTCGGAGCGGAATTGCGCCCGGACGGCCTCCGGAACCACGAGTATTTCGGACGCCGCCATCATGTTACAATAGCGGTCGTGACGCGCTTTTTGAGCGCGGAGCGGCCAGGAGGCACAGCTGTTGGCTTCGGTTGCGCGCGACAGCATGAACTGGACCGAAAAGGCGGCCCTGATCGAACTGATCGTGTTGGCGGTATGCGCCTCGAACGGAAGCAGGTTGTTGTTCGAGCAACTGTCGGGCCGATTGCGCGAGAGCTGAATCGTCGCGGGCCGGCTGATCGGCAGCAGCCGTAACTCCAGCGGATAGCTGGTTCCGTCGGCGTAAAGAACTTCGACGGCATAGCGCCGTTCGCCGACCGCCGGCCGCGTCAGTTGGGTCGATGCCTGCTCGACGCCTGCGAGCGCCAGCTGCGTGCCTTCGTTCGGCAGGATGATCTGCTGCGGCCGATCCGTGGCGGGCCAGCCGAACGTCACCGTCACCGGCCCGCCCGGCGTCTGCGCGATCGCTGTGGGACACCATACGGCGACCGCAGCCAGCAGAGGCATGAATCCCGTAGCGCGTTTCATTCGCTCTCCTCCCGATCGTCTTGCCCTGCGCCGCGTCAGCTCAGCTTCAACCCGACCTGAACCGACAGCACTCCGAGCACCCACGCAATGAACCCGCCCAGCATCAGGTTCGCCGCCTTGCCATAGGCCGTCGCTTCGTCGATTCCCGATGGCGCCCAGTCATAGAGGTGCCGCGCGAGCGTTTCGTCGCCAAGCAACACCAGCATGGTCATCGCCGAGGCCAGCGCGACGACGCACAGGACGACGGTGACCCAGAATATCAGCGGATGGCGATCGGGGTCGGCGACATAGGCGGCACCGACCGCGAGGATGGCAGCCAGCGCCTTGCCGGTGATTCCGGCACCGCCGTTGGCGACGATCAGATTGAACAGCCAGCCAATGCCATGCTCGCCGGTGATGGTGAACCGCGCCATCGCAATGCAGGACAGCAGCAGCATGAGGCTGCTAGCCCCCAATATCAGCATCAAAATGCCGATTGCCGCATATCCCCGCCGCTCACCGTCCATGACCCCATCCGCCTTGGAATTCGCCCCGCCAGCATCATGGCGGTTGTGGCGGCCCTTTGTATTGGACGGAAGCGCCAAGCGCAGGCGCTTATTCGACAGATCCCGCATAGCTATGCTCCGCACCACCATGCTTGACCCTGCGCCTTCGCAGGTGCAGCATCCGCACTCATGGGGCCTCCGATCCAGATCTCGCAAAATCCCGACATCCGCTATCTGGGGCGGATATTGGGCGACGTCATCCGCGCCTATGGCGGCGAGAAATTGTATCGACAGACCGAATATATCCGCTCGGTCAGCGTCGACCGGCACCGCGGGATCGACGGGGCCGAGGCGATCGACACCGGGCTCGATGCGCTCAGCCTCGACGACACGATCGCCTTTGTGCGCGGTTTCATGCTCTTCTCGATGCTCGCCAACCTTGCCGAGGACCGGCAAGGGATCGCGGCCGAGCCGGAGGCGACGGTCGCGGCGGCGCTGGCGCGACTGAAGGACGGCGGGATCGATAGCGACGCGGTCGCGCAGTTGATGACCGCCGCGCTGGTTGCGCCGGTGCTGACCGCGCACCCGACCGAGGTGCGGCGCAAGTCGATGCTCGACCACAAGAACCGCATCGCCGAACTGATGCTGCTGCGCGACGCGGGCGCCGAGGAGACCACCGAGGGCGATATCGTCGAGGACGCGATCCGCCGCCAGATCGTGCTGTTGTGGCAGACACGGCCGCTGCGCACCGAGAAATTGTTCGTCGCCGACGAGATCGACAATGCGCTGACTTACCTGCGCGACGTGTTTTTGCCGGTGCTGCCCAAACTTTATGCGCGCTGGGAGAAGGAGCTGGGGCAGCGTCCCGCGAGTTTCCTGCGCGTCGGCAGCTGGATCGGCGGCGACCGCGACGGCAATCCCTTCGTCACCGCCGGGACGCTGCGCGAAGCGACCGCGCGCAACGCCGCCGCGGTGCTCGGCCATTATAGCGACGCGGTCCACGCGCTCGGCGCCGAACTGTCGGTGTCGGCGGGACTCGCCCCCGTGCCCGAAGCGGTCGAGGCGCTGGCCGAGGCGAGCGGCGACACCGCGCCGAGCCGCCGCGACGAACCCTATCGCCGCGCGCTGTCGGGAATTTATGCCCGGCTCTGCGCGACCTTCACCGCGATCACCGGCAAGCCCGCGCCGCGCCCGTCGGCGCTGACGGGCGAACCCTATGCCACCCCCGGCGATTTCCGCCGCGATCTTGTCACGCTGGCGGACGGGCTGGAGGCGAGCGGCGAAGGCCAGCTGGGCGGGATCGGCGCGCTCGGGCGGCTGATCCGCGCGGTCGAAGTCTTCGGTTTCCATCTGGCGACGCTCGACATGCGGCAGAACAGCGCGGTCCACGAACGCGTGCTCGGCGAAGTGCTGCGTGTCGCCGGGGTGTGCGACGATTATGCCGCGCTCGATGAAGAGGCGCGCGTGGCGCTGCTCACCGCCGAGCTGGCGAGCGACCGGCCGCTCGCGGCATCCTGGCATAGCTGGAGCGAGGAGACAGAGGGCGAACTGGCGATCGTCCGCGCCGCCGCCGATGTCCGCGCGCGGCTCGGCCCCGATGCGATCTGCCAGTGGATCATCAGCATGGCGCAGACCTTGTCCGACCTGCTCGAAGTCCATGTGCTCGCGCGCGAGGCGGGGCTGTGGCGGAGCGGCGAGGCGGCGGGCAAGAGCAATTTGATGGTCGTGCCGCTGTTCGAGACGATCGCCGATCTCGACAAGGCGCCCGCGATCATGGCGCGATACTTCGCGATGCCCGAAATCGGCCCGCAAGTGGCGCTGCGCGGGCATCAGGAAGTGATGATCGGCTATTCGGATTCGAACAAGGACGGCGGTTATCTGACCTCGACCTGGGGACTGCACCAGGCGTCGCAGGCCTTGACTCCGGTCTTCGCCGCCGCCGGACCCTCGATGCAATTGTTCCACGGCCGCGGCGGCGCGGTCGGGCGCGGCGGCGGCAGTGCCTTTGCCGCGATCCGCGCCCAGCCCGCAGGCACGGTGCAGGGGCGCATCCGCATCACCGAACAGGGCGAGGTGATCGGCGCGAAATATGGCACGGCGGACAGCGCGGCGACCAACCTCGAATCGATGGTGTCGGCGAGCCTGCTCGCCAGCCTCGAGCCCGAAATATTGGGCGCGGCCGACTGCGTGCGCTTCACCGCGGCGATGGACTCGGTGTCGGACCGCGCCTTCGCCGCCTATCGCGGGCTGGTCTACGACACGCCCGCCTTCAAGGATTTTTTTCGCGCGATGACCCCGATCGCCGAGATCGCGACGCTGAAGATCGGGTCGCGGCCGTCGAGCCGCACCAAGTCGAGCGCGATCGAGGATTTGCGCGCGATCCCCTGGGTGTTCAGCTGGGCGCAGGCGCGCGTCATGCTGCCCGGCTGGTACGGGACGGGCGAGGCGTTTTCGGGGTTCGCCGACAAGGCGCTGCTGAAGGACATGGCGGCGAGCTGGCCCTTTTTCGGCGCGCTGCTCGGCAATATGGAGATGGTGCTGGCGAAATCCGACATGGGGATCGCGGCGCATTATGCCGGGCTGGCGAGCCATATCGACGGGCACGACGCGATCTTCGGGCGGATCAAGGACGGCTGGAACCGCGCGCACGACGGCCTGCTCGAAATTACCGGCCAGACGCGGTTGCTTGAGAAGAATCCGGCGCTCGAGGCGTCGATCCGGTTGCGGCTGCCGTATATCGAGCCGCTCAACCTGCTCCAGATCGAGCTGATGAAGCGCCACCGCGCGGGCGAGACCGATGCCCGGATCGCCGAGGGCATTCAGCTGACGATCAACGCGATCGCGACGGCCTTGCGGAACAGCGGGTAAGGCTCAGCTCTAGCCACCTCCGTTTGTGTCGAGCGAAGTCGAGACACGCGAGCACTGCGCCAGACGCATCTCGACTTCGCTCGATGCAAACGGGGGTGGATTGGATCACCCTATTTCGAAACGATCCGCACCTCGCCCTTGGCGTTCGCGCCGTCGGGGGCGAAGGCGACGGTGAAGGCGTCGCCGTCCTTGTCCGTGCCCGCGAGCGTGTCGCCGGTGCGGCTGACCTTGA
>NZ_LMGF01000001.1:309831-349961 GCF_001427085.1 Sphingopyxis sp. Root1497 | reverse complement strand
GAAGCCGAACTTCACCACCGCGTCATTGGCACCATTCTTGTCATTGGCGTTGATGTCCATCGTGGTGATCTGGCTGCCCGGGAACAGCTTCACCCCGTCAATGTCGAAATCGCTGTTGATGTCGAGGTCGGCGATATCGGGGATGTCGAGGTCGATATTGACCCCGGTGCCGTCGATCTTGAGCTTGCCGCCGTCCTTGCCCGAAGTGATGTGGACCGCGCCGCCGTCGCCGTCGGCGTTGATCGTCAGTTCGGGGGAGTTCTTGGGCTTTTCGTCCTGCCCGCAGGCGGCGAGGAGCATCATCGGGGGAATGAGGAACGCGAAACGCATGGCACATCTCCTTGGTGCATTAGCTGGATAATACACCTTGGAGGTGCGGGAGTCAATTTTCTGTCTTCGTCACCCCGGACTTGAGCCGGGCCCCGCCTGTTCTTGCAGCAAGAAAGGCGGGTGCCGGGTCAAGCCCGGCATGACGAGAAGAAGGTCAGGCGTCGATGCTCGTCCGCACATCGCCGTGGACCAGCCCGCCATCGACGGTGATCGTGTCGCCGACGACATAGTCGCCCGCTTTCGAGGCGAGGAAGATCGCGGCGCCGGCCATATCCTCGGGCACGCCGATGCGCTTGACCGGGATGCTCTGCGCCACCGCGTCGCCATGGTCGCGCGCCGCCTTGTTCATGTCCGACTGGAAGGCGCCGGGGGCGATCGCGGTGACGAGGATATGATCCGAAACCAGCCGCGCCGCGAGGCGCTTGGTGAGGTAGAGGATCGCCGCCTTCGACGCGTGATAGCTGTAGGTTTCCCAGGGGTTGAGCCGCTGGCCATCGATCGAGCCGATGTTGATGACCTTCGAGGGCCGCGCCGCGGTGCCGCCGGCCTTGAGCAGCCCGTGCAGCGCCTGCGTCAGGAAGAAGGGCGATTTGACGTTGATGTCCATCACCTTGTCCCAGCCCGCCTCGGGGAAACCCTCGAAGGGTTCGCCCCAGGCCGCGCCGGCATTGTTGACGAGGATGTCGAGGCGTTCCTCGCGCGCTTCGAGTTCCTTGGCCAGCGCGCGGCAGCCCTCGACGGTCGAGAGGTCCACGGGAAGCCCGATGACCTTGCCCGGGTAACGCGTTTCGAAATCGGCGACGGCTTCCTCGATCTGCGCACTCTTGCGCGCCGAGATATAGACGCGCGCGGCACCAGCGGCGAGATAGCCCTCGACGATCATCTTGCCGATGCCGCGCGAGCCGCCGGTGACGAGCGCGATGCGGCCGTCGAGGCCGAACATGTCATTGAGATTCATTGTCTCATCCTTTTGCTCCCTCCCCTTCAGGAGAGGGTTGGGGTGGGGCCTGTGGGCTCGATGCCCTCCCCGCTGCGACTAGCGAACGAGTTCGCAAGTCTCGCTGCCCCTCCCGCTTGCGGGAGGGGTGAGATTAATACCCGTTCATCCGCGCGACCTGGTCGATGTGGTAATGCACATCGCCCATATACTCCGCCAAAGCGCGGTCGCGTTTCATGTAGAGGCCGATGTCATATTCGTCGGTCATGCCGATGCCGCCGTGCATCTGCACACCTTCGCGCACCGCGAGGTTGGCGGCGCGGCCGGCCTTGGCCTTGGCGACCGAGACCATCAGCCTGGCGCCCTCGCTGCCCTGATCGAGCAGTTCCTGCGCCTTCATCACCGTGGCGCGCGCGACTTCCATCTCGCCATAGAGGTGCGCGGCGCGGTGCTGGAGTCCCTGGAACTCGCCGATCAGCTTGCCGAACTGCTTGCGTTCCTTGAGGTAGGTGACGGTCATATCCATCGCGCCCTGACCGACGCCGACCATTTCGGCGGCGGCGCCGGTGCGGGTGGCGGCAAGCAGCGCGTCGAGGATGTCCTGCCCGGCATCAACTTCGCCGATCACCGCATCGGCATCGACTTCGACGCCGTCGAGGGTGACGTGGCTCGCGAGGCTCGAGTCGACGAGGCGGCGCGGCTCGGCGGTGAGGCCTTTGGCGTCCTTGGGCACCGCGAACAGCGTGATCCCGCCGTCGGTCTTCGCCGCGACGATGCTCATGTCGGCGACATGGCCGTGGAGAACGAAGCTTTTCTTGCCGTCGAGGCGGAAGCCGTTGCCGGCGCGCGTCGCGGTGGTCGCGATGCGGTCGGGGCGGTGCTTGGCGCCCTCGTCGATCGCGAGCGCGATGATCGCCTGACCACCCGCGATCGCGGGCAGCCAGCGGCCGGCCTGTGTGCCGCCGGCCTTCGCCAGCGCGGCGACCGCGCCGACGCCGGTCGACAGGAAGGGCGACGGGGTCAGGTTGCGGCCGATTTCCTCGAGCACGATGCCCGCCTCCATATGCCCCATGCCGAGACCCCCGTGCGCCTCAGGCACCAGCATGCCGGGCAGGCCCATGTCGGTGAACTGCGCCCAGAGGTCGCGCGAAAAGCCGGTGGCGTCAGCGCTGTCGCGCAGTTTGCGCAGGTGCGAAACCGGCGCCTGTTCGGCCACGAAGGGCGCGACGCTGTCCTTGAGCATCGCCTGGTCGTCATTGTGGTAGAGTGGCATTGGTTTTCTCCAGTTCCCTTCCCGCTTGCGGGAGGNGACCCCTCCCGCAAGCGGGAGGGGAGAAGGATTACGCCCCCGGCAAATCCAGGATACGCTTGGCGATGACGTTGAGCATGACTTCGCTCGTCCCGCCTTCGATCGAATTGGCCTTGGTGCGCAGCCAGCCGCGCGGGCGCGCGCCGCCCTTGGTCTCTTCGCTGTCCCATTCGAGCGCTTCGCTGCCGCCGCCCGACATGACGAGCTCGTGGCGGCGCTTGTTGAGTTCGGTGCCGACATATTTCATCATGTTCGACGAGGCGGGATGCGCGCGGCCGGTCTTCCACATGTCCATGAAACGCTCGCCCATCGCACGATAGGCAAAGACATCGACGTCGAACGCCGCCATTTCGGCGCGCAGGATCGGGTCGTCGAGTTCGCCGGCCGCATTCTTGCCAAAGGATTTCGCGAATGCGCCGCCGATGCTAACCATGTCGCCGCCGGCGCCGCCGCCCGAGATCATCTCGCGTTCGTGGCCGAGCAGATATTTGGCGACGTCCCAGCCGCGGTTGATCTCGCCGATAAACTGCGTCTTCGGCACTTCGACATCGTCGAAGAAGGTTTCGCAGAAGGGCGAATTGCCCGAAATCAGCAGGATCGGCTTGGTTGTGACGCCCTTGCTCGCCATGTCGAAGAGCATGAAGGTGATGCCCTGATATTTATTCGCCTTGTCGGTGCGGACGAGGCAGAAAATCCAGTCGGCCTTGTCGGCATAGCTCGTCCAGATCTTCGACCCATTGACGACCCAATGATCGCCCTTGTCTTCGCCGAAGGTCTGCAGACTGACGAGGTCGCTGCCCGAGCCGGGTTCGGAATAGCCCTGGCACCAGCGGATTTCGCCGCGCGCGATCGGGTTCAGATACTCGACCTTCTGCTCTTCGGTGCCGAATTGCAGCAGCGCGGGGCCGAGCATCCAGATGCCGAAGCTGTCGAGCGGCGAGCGCGCATGGATGCGCTTCATTTCCTGTTTGAAGACCTTGGTCTGCTCGGGCGTCAGCCCGGCGCCGCCATAGGGTTTGGGCCAGTCGGGGACGGTGTAGCCTTTGGAAACACAGGCATCGAGCCATTGCTTCTGCGCCGCGTTCTTGAACTTGAAGTTGCGCCCGCCCCAGCAGACGTCATCCTCGTCACGGATCGGTTCGCGCATTTCGGCGGGGCAGTTCGCCTCCAGCCATTCCCGCACCTCGGTGCGGAAAGCGTCCAGTTCGCTCATCCTTCGGGCTCCTCTTCTGACGCCAAATCTACGTCCGCTTCGCTAGTTTACGCAAGCGTCAACTTGGGATCCGCGACCTGCCGTTACGGCACCGTAGCGTCCGATTGCCGGGCGTTGACGCGCCTTTCCACGCGCCTAAGCTTAGGTCGCAAAATAAAACGGGAGCAGGATATGCGATTCGCAGGCAAGGTCGCCGTCGTCACCGGCGCAGCATCGGGCATCGGCAAGGCTGCGGTGCTGAAACTCGCCGGCGAGGGCGCGCATGTCTTCGCCGCCGACATCGACGAAAAGGGCGGACAAGCGCTGGCCGAACAGTCGAACGGCAAGATCGATTTCGTCCGCTGCGACGTCACGCAACCCTCGGACATCGAAGCGCTGATGGATGCCGCCGCCGCGAAGGCGGGCGGCATCGACATCGTTTTCAACAATGCCGCGGCGGGCGGCGATCGCGCGCCGATCGACGAAATCACCCCCGAGGGCTGGGACCGCACGATGGACCTGGTGCTGAAATCGGTGGCGATGGGGATTCGCTACGCCAGCCCGCATATGAAGGGCCGCAAGGGCGCGGCGATCGTCAACACCGCCAGCGTCGCAGCGCTCGGCGCGGGCTATTCGCCGACCGCCTATGCCGTGGCGAAGGCGGGCGTGCTCCACCTGACCAAGGTCGCGGCGACCGACCTCGCGCGCTATGGCATCCGCGTCAACGCGATCTGTCCGGGCTTCATCAACACCAATATCTTCACCGCCTCGCTCGACGTGCCCGACGCGATGAAGAGCGAGGCGAACGCGATCATCGCGGGGATGAGTGCGCAGGCGCAGCCCGTCGCGCGCGGCGGCCAGCCCGAGGATATCGCAAACGCGGTCGCCTATCTGGCGAGCGAGGAATCGAGCTTCATGACCGGCACCCATATGCTCGTCGACGGCGGGCTGACCATCGGCCAGCGCCACGCCTGGGACCCCGAAGCGCCCGGGATGTTCGACGCCCTGACAGCGATGGAGGAGGCGGCGAAGGCGGGAGCACCCGCGTGAGCGCAACGGCGAGCGCGCTGCCGCCCTCCGGAAAGCTGCCCCTGCCCATCAAGCTCGGCAACGGCTTCGGGTCGATTGCCTATGGCGTGAAGGACAATGGCTTCGCCACGCTCCTCATGCTGCTCTACAATCAGGTCCTCGGACTCGATGCGCGGATCGTCGGGCTGATCCTGCTGCTCGCGCTGTTCATGGACGCGATCATCGATCCGATGGTCGGCTACTGGAGCGACAAGACGCACAGCCGCTGGGGCAAGAGGCACCCGTGGATGTATGCAGCGATCCTGCCGATGGCCTTTGCCTGGATCATGCTGTGGCACCCGCCGTCGCTCGATCAGCAGTGGCTCTATGGCTATCTGCTGCTTTTCGCCTTCCTGATGCGCGCCGCGGTGTCCTGTTATGAAATCCCCGCGCTGTCGGTCGTCCCGGCGCTGACCAGCGATTATGACGAAAGGACCTCGCTGACGCGCTGGCGCTTCGTCTTCGGCTGGGCGGGCGGGCTCGTCATGCTGACGCTGGCCTTCGGTTTCTTCCTTGTCCCGAGCGAAAAATACCCCGTCGGCCAGCTCAATCTCGATGGCTATCAGCTCTATGGCTGGACCGGTGCAGTGTTGATGATCCTTGCGACCAGCGTGTCGGCCTTGACCACCCACCGCCGCCTCGCCCACCCCGACGCGGCGCCGCCGACGCACCTGCCGCTGGGACAGACGCTGCGCAAGATCAAGACCATCCTGTCGAACAAGGCTTTCCTTGTGTTGCTTGGCAGCTCGGTCTTCGCCTTCGTCAACCAGGGCCTGACCTTTTCGATCACCGCCTATCTCCTCACTTATTATTGGCTGATGCCGCAGGCGGGCTTCATCGCCTATTCGGCGACACTCTTCGTCGGCGTGGTCGGCGCCTTCCTCGTCGTCGGGCTGCTCCAGAAACGGATGGAGAAGCGAACCGGCGCGGTGGCGGCGGGCGTGCTCGCGCTGTGTTTCGGGGTTTCCCCCTATCTGCTGCGCTTCATCGGCCTGTTCCCCGACAATGGCGCATCGGCGCTGATCCCGACGCTGTTCGCGCTGATCACCATCTCGAACGCCTTTTCGGTCGCGTCGATGATGCTCGCCCAGTCGATGGCATCGGACATCGTCGAGGCGTCGCAGGAAAAAACAGGTGAGCGGTCCGAAGGCATTTTCTTCTCGGCCTATTTCTTCGTCCAGAAATGCGCGACCGGCATCGGCCTGTTCCTGACCGGGCAGATCATCGGGGCGGCGAATTTTCCGGCCAAGGCGACGCCGGGTCAGGTCGACCAGTCGATCCTCGACAATCTGGCGGTCTATTTCCTGGCCGTTCTTGTCCTCTTCGCCATCGCCAGCATCTGGTTCATCTCGCGATTCCCGATTTCGCGTGCCGATCATGAAGCCCGTGTCGCGGCGATGGCAGAAGCGGCGGAAGCGGCAAGACCACATCCGTAACGGAAAAGTTCGCGGCGCGGCGAAAGGGTGTAATTTTGAGGCCGCAGGGCTTGGCAAGCGGGGCCGAATCGGTCCATGGGCTTACGTAAACGTAAAGGGAAGGATGCGAGCATGGATTTCGATCTCACCGACCGGCAGGTCTATTGGCGCGACCGCGTACGCGATTTCATCGAGCGCAAGGTGCGTCCCGCCGTCCCCACCTATGACAAGCAGGACAAGGAAGGCGACCGCTGGAAAGTGATCCAGGTCGTCGAGGATCTGAAGGCCGAGGCGAAAGAGGCCGGGATCTGGAACCTGTTCATGCCGCCGCGCAGCGCCGCGCACCACCATGTCGACGAGACGATCGAGTTCGAGGGCCCCGGCCTCACCAACCTCGAATATGCGCTGTGCGCCGAGGAAATGGGCCGCGTCGGTTTCGCCAGCGAAGTGTTCAACTGCTCGGCGCCCGACACCGGCAACATGGAGGTGTTCCACCGCTATGGCACCGCGGCGCAGAAGGAAAAATATCTCAAACCGCTGATGAACGGCCAGATCCGTTCGGCCTTCCTGATGACCGAGCCGAAGGTGGCGTCCTCCGACGCGACCAACATCGAGACGCGCATCGAGCGCGACGGCGACGATTATGTCATCAACGGCACCAAATGGTGGTCGTCGGGCGCCGGCGACCCGCGTTGCAACATCGCGATCGTGATGGGCAAGACCGATTTCGCCGCCAAGCGCCACGCGCAGCAGTCGATGGTGCTGATGCCGCTCGACGCCCCGGGGGTGAACATTTTGCGTCACTTACCGGTGTTCGGTTACGACGACGCGCCGCACGGCCATATGGAAATCGAGCTGAAGGACGTCCGCGTCAACGCCGAAGAGGCGATGCTGCTCGGCGAGGGCCGTGGCTTCGAGATCGCGCAAGGCCGCCTCGGGCCGGGCCGCATCCACCATTGCATGCGCACGATCGGCGTCGCCGAGGAGGCGATTTCGAAGATGGCCAAGCGCCTCCAGTCGCGCGTCGCGTTCGGCAAGAAGGTCGCCGAATACAGCATCTGGGAACATCGCCTGGCGCGCGCGCGCATCGACATCGAAATGACCCGCCTGCTGTGCCTCAAGGCCGCCGACATGATGGACAAGGTCGGCAACAAGTCGGCCGCGGCCGAGATCGCGATGATCAAGGTCCAGGCGCCGAACATGGCGCTGAAGATCATCGACGACGCGATCCAGGCGCATGGCGGCGCGGGCGTGTCGGAAGATTTCGGGCTCGCCAAGGCCTATGCGCATCAGCGCACGCTGCGGCTCGCCGACGGTCCCGACGAGGTGCATGAGCGTGCGGTGGCGCGGATCGAATTCGCCAAGCATAGCGAAGCGAGCGAGCCGGGTTTCTCGTCGGGCGACATCGGCGTGTCGCGCTAAACTTTCCTCCCGCTTGCGCGAAGGATTGGGGGAGGGCCTGTTCCTCCCCCGCATCGCGACCGACACGCCCTCCCCTATCCCCTCCCGCAAGCGGGAGGGGGATGATATGGAGCTTTAGATGACCAAAGCCGCCATCCTGATCGAACCCGGCAAGCCGCTGCAGATCGAGACCGTCCAGATCGCCGATTGCGGCCCGCACGAGGTCCGCATCCGCACCGCCGCGTGCGGCCTCTGCCATTCGGACCTGCACTTCATCGACGGCGCCTATCCGCACCCGCTGCCCGCGATCCCCGGCCATGAGGCCGCCGGCATCGTCGAGGCGGTCGGCAGCGAAGTGCGCACGGTCAAGGTCGGCGACGCGGTCGTGACTTGCCTGTCGGCCTTTTGCGGCCATTGCGAATTCTGCGTTTCGGGCCGCATGTCCTTGTGCATGGGCGGCGACACCCGCCGCGCCCCCGGTCAGCCGCCGCGCATCACGCGCCCCGACGGCAGCATCGTCAACCAGATGCTCAACCTCAGCGCCTTTGCCGAAACGATGCTGGTCCACGAACATGCCTGTGTGCGCATCGACCCCGACATGCCGCTCGACCGCGCCGCGGTGATCGGCTGTGCGGTGACCACCGGCGCGGGAACGATCTTCAACGCGTGCAAGGTGACCCCGGGCGAGACCGTCGCGGTCGTCGGCTGCGGCGGCGTCGGGCTCGCCACGATCAACGCCGCGAAGATCGCCGGCGCGGGGCGGATCATCGCCGCTGATCCGGTGCCCGAAAAGCGCGCGCTGGCGATCAAGCTCGGCGCCACCGACGTCGTCGACGCACTCGCCGACGATGCCGCGAAGCAAATTCTGGAGCTGACCAAGGGCGGCGTCGACCATGCAATCGAAGCGGTCGGGCGCCCGGCCTCGGCCAGCCTCGCGGTCGCGTCGCTACGCCGCGGCGGCACCGCGACGATCCTCGGCATGATGCCGCTGTCCGAAAAGGTCGGCCTGTCGGCGATGGACCTGCTCAGCGGCAAGAAATTGCAGGGCGCGATCATGGGCGGCAACCGCTTCCCCGTCGATATTCCGCGCCTCGTCGATTTCTACCTGCGCGGACTGCTCGACCTCGACAGCATCGTCGCGGAGACGATCCCGCTCGCGCAGATCAACGAAGGGTTCGACAAGATGAAGAAAGGCGACGCCGCCCGTTCGGTGATCGTATTCGACCAATGACATTGGACGCACAAAAGGCCTTCAGCGGCACCGTCGCGCCCGAGGGCGCCGATATCCTCGACGAGGCGAAGCTGACCGCATGGATGGAGGCGAATGTCGAGGGCTTCGAGGGCCCGCTGACGCAGGGCAAATTTGCCGGCGGCCAGTCGAACCCGACCTACAAGATTTCGGCGCCGTCGGGCAATTATGTCCTCCGCCGCAAGCCCTATGGCCAGCTGCTGCCCTCGGCGCACGCGGTCGACCGCGAATATAAGGTGCAAGCGGGGCTCCATAAGGCCGGTTTCCCCGTCGCGCGCCAATATGGCCTGTGCACCGATGACAGCGTCGTCGGCAGCTGGTTCTATGTCATGGGCATGGTCGACGGCCAGACGATCTGGGACGGCGCGATGCCGGGGTCGACGCCGGAGAATCGCCGCGCCACTTACGAGGCGATGATCGATACGCTCGCCGCGCTGCACAATGTCGATGTCGAGGCGGCGGGGCTGTCGGACTATGGCAAGCCGGGCAATTATTTCGGCCGCCAGGTCGACCGCTGGACCAAGCAGTACCGCCTCTCCGAAACCGAGACGATGGACGAGATGGAGCGGCTGATTGCGTGGCTGCCCGCGACGCTGCCCGAACAGACGCGCACCAGCGTCGTTCATGGCGATTACCGCATCGACAATATGATCTTTGCCAAGGACCGCCCCGAAGTGCTCGCGGTGCTCGACTGGGAGCTCTCGACGCTCGGCGACCCGCTCGCCGATTTCACCTATGTCGCGATGGCGTGGGTCACCGAAAATGGCGGGCGGTCGGGGGTCGAGGATCTCGACCGCGTGGGCCTGGGCATTCCCGAACTGGGCGAAATGGTCACCCGTTATTGCGCCGCGACGGGCCGCGACGGGGTGCCCGACATGAACTGGTATTTCGCCTATAATTTCTTCCGCCTCGCGGGCATCATCCAGGGCATCAAGAAGCGCGTGATCGACGGCACCGCCTCGTCGCAGCATGCCAGGGACATGTCCGAGCGTGTCCGCCCGCTCGCCGAAAGGGCGTGGGATTTCGCAAAGAAGGCGGGCGCATGAACCTGTTCGACATGACCGGCGAGGTCGCGCTGATCACCGGATCGTCGCGCGGCATCGGCAAGGCCATCGCCGAGGCGATGGCCTTCCACGGCGCCAAGGTCGTGATTTCGAGCCGCAAGCAGGACGCGTGCGACGCGGTCGCGGCCGAACTCAACGCGCAATATGGCGAAGGCACCGCGATCGCGATCGCCGCCAATATCTCGTCGAAGGACGGGCTGCAGAATCTGGCCGACGAGACCGTCGCGGCCTTCGGCCCGGTCACCGCGCTCGTCTGCAACGCCGCGTCGAACCCCTATTACGGGCCGTCGGCGGGAATCAGCGACGACCAGTTCCGCAAGATCATGGAAAACAACATCCTGTCGAACCATTGGCTGGCGCATATGTGTGCGCCCGCGATGCTGGCGGCGGGCAAGGGGTCGATCACGATCATCAGCTCGATCGGCGGCCTCAAAGGCTCGTCGATCCTCGGCGCCTATGCGATTTCGAAAGCCGCCGACATGCAGATGGCGCGCAATTTGGCCGACGAATTCGGGCCGCAGGGCGTGCGCGTCAATTGCATCGCGCCCGGGCTGATCAAGACCGATTTCGCCCGCGCTTTGTGGGAAAATCCCGAGAATCTGGAAGTTTCGACGCGGCGATCGTCGCTGCGCCGGATCGGCGAGCCCGAGGAAATCGCCGGGGCGGCGGTGTTCCTCGCCAGCCGTGCCGGCGGCTTCACCACCGGCCAGACGATCGTCATCGACGGCGGCAACACTTCGAGCGGAGGATAAGATGGGCGCATTGGACGGCAAGATCGCGATCATCACCGGCGCCGGTTCGGGTATCGGACGCGCGAGCGCGCTGCGCTTCGCCGCCGAGGGCGCGAAGCTGGTGCTCGGCGACAAGACCGCAGCGGTGCATGATACGGCGCAGTTGGTGAAGGACGCGGGCGGCGAGGTCGTCGCGCTCGAAATCGACGCGGGCGTCGAGGCCGATGTCGAAAAGCTGGTCGCGACCGCGAAGGACAGCTTCGGCGGGCTCGACGTGGCCTTCGCCAACGCCGGGATCATCGGCGACATGGGCGGTATTTTCGATTTCGATCCGGCCGCCTGGGCCGAGACGCTGCGCGTCAACCTGATCGGCCCGGCGCTGATGGTGAAGCATGCCGGCAAGGCGATGGTCGACCAAGGCCGCGGCGGCGCGATCGTGCTGACCGCGAGCGTCGCGGGGATCAATTCGGGCGCCGGCCCCGGCGCCTATTCGGCGTCGAAGGCGGGGGTGATCAACCTCGCCAAGACCGCCGCGCAACAGCTGACCACCAGCGGCGTGCGCGTCAACGCGATCTGCCCCGGGCTGACCGAGACGGGGATGACCAAGCCGACTTTCGACTATGCCAAGGCCAAGGAGGTCACCCACAAGCTCGGCCAGCTCAATCCGCTGAAGCGCGCCGCGCAGCCCGAGGAACTCGCCAATGTCGCGCTCTTCCTCGCAAGCGACCAGGCGAGCTATGTCAACGGACAGGCGATCGCGGTCGACGGCGGGCTGACCAGCTCGCACCCGGTGACGCGCCAGCTTCTGGGCCAGACCTCGCACTAAGGAATTTGGACGCATGAAATATCGCGAGCTCGGCGACAGCGGCATCCGCGTTTCGACGATCTGCCTCGGCAGCTGGCTCACTTACGGGGTCGGGGTCGACGACAGCGCCGGGCGCGCCTGCGTCGAGGCGGCGTTGGATGTCGGCATCAACTTCATCGACACCGCCAATGTCTATGGCCGGGGTGCTGCCGAGGAGTTTCTGGGGGAAGCGCTGAAGGGGCACGCGCGCGATTCCTATGTCCTCGCGACCAAGGCCTTTTTTCCGATGTCGGACAGCGACAAGGGACTGAGCCGGGCGCAGATCGAAAAGCAGATCGATGCCAGCCTGGCGCGGCTGAAAACCGACTATGTCGATCTCTATCAATGCCATCGCTACGATCCCGACACGCCGCTCGAGGAGACGATGGCGGCGCTGAGCGCGGTGGTGACGAGCGGCAAGGCGCGCGCGATCGGCTTTTCCGAATGGTCGCCCGAGAATATCGAGGCGGCGCTGGCGCTCGCGCCTCGCCATGTCAAATTCGTGTCGAGCCAGCCGCAATACAGCCTGCTCTATCGCCGTGCCGAGGCGAAGGTGATCCCGATCAGCATCGCGAATGGCATCGGGCAGATCGTCTGGTCGCCGCTCGCGATGGGGGTGCTCAGCGGCAAATATGCCCCCGGCGCCGAAATCCCCGCCGGCAGCCGCGCATCGGGCGAGGATGCCCATTTCATGGGTCGCTACCTGACCGACCCGGTGCTCGAAGCGGTGCAAAGGCTGAATCCGCTCGCCGACAAGGCGGGTTGCACCATGGCGCAGCTCGCCATCGCCTGGGTGCTCGCGCAGCCGGGCATCACCAGCGCGATTGTCGGCGCAAGCCGACCCGAACAGTTGCGCGAGACCGCCGCCGCGGCCGATCTGACGATCGATCCGGCGCTGCTCGCCGAGGCCGCCGCCATCCTCGAAGGAGTTCGCATTTCGTGAGTGGGTCCAAAAATCCGTGTTTCGATGCCGCGCGGCTCGACCGCATCCCCGCCTTCCTCAAGGCCAAATATGTCGACACCGGCCGCCTGCCGCATGCCGCGACCTTAGTATCGCGGCGCGGCGAGATCGTGCATCAGTCGCTCGTCGGCGAGGGCCGGCCCGGCGAGGCGCTCAAGGACGATGCGATCTTCCGCATCGCGAGCATGACCAAGCCGATCACCAGCATCGCCTTCATGATGCTGGTCGAGGAAGGCAAGGTCGCGCTTTCCGATCCGCTCACCAAATTTTGCCCCGAGTTCAAGGACACCGGCGTCTTTGTCGCGGGCGGCGGCAATGTGCCCTTCCTGACCCGCGCACCGTCGCAGCCGATCCGCATGGTCGACCTGCTGCGCCACACCGCCGGGCTGACTTACGGGTTTCAGGAGCGCACCCCCGTAGACGCCGCGTACCGCAAGGCGCGAATCGACGATTTCGACGCCGATTATACGATGGACAGCTTCATCGCGGGGCTCGCGAAAATCCCGCTGCAGTTCGACCCCGGCGCGCACTGGAACTATTCGATGGCGACCGACGTGCTCGGCGCGGTGGTCGAACGCATCGAGGGCAAGCCGTTCGCGCAGGTGCTGCAGGAGCGCATCTTCGGCCCGCTCGCCATGGTCGACACCGGCTTCAAGGTCCCCGCCGACCAGCAGCATCGGTTGACCGACTGCTATATGTTCGACCCGCAGACAAAAATGAAAGCGTTCGACAGCGGCGACAAGAGCCGCTGGGCGAAGGACCGCAGCTTCCATTCGGGCGGCGGCGGACTGGTCTCGACGCTCGCCGACTATCATCGCTTCTGCCTGATGCTGCTCGGCGGCGGGGCGCTCGACGGCGTGCGGATCATCAGCCGTAAGACGCTGGCGCTGATGACCGCGAACCATCTCGTCGGCGGCGGCGACCTCGTCCAGCATAGCGTCGGCATCTTTTCGGAGGCCGAAAATGCCGGGGTCGGCTTCGGGCTCGGCTTCGCGGTGACCGAGCAGCCGGCGCAGACGCTGACCCCCGGGTCGGTCGGCGATTATTATTGGGGCGGCATGTTCTCGACCGGCTTCTTCGTCGATCCGGTCGAAGAAATCGCGATGGTCTTCATGACCCAGCTCATGCCCTCTTCCACCTATCCCGTGCGGCGCGAGGTCAAGACCTTGATCCACGCCGCGCTCAACGACTGATCCCCATTCAAGGAGCCTGAAATGTCCGAAGAAACCCCGAACAGCGTCACGCTGGAGAAAGACGGCAATGTCGCCGTCGTCATCGTCAACAATCCGCCGGTCAACGCGCTGAGCTGGCACGTCCGCGAGGGCCTTGCCAATCACTTCGCGACCGCGCTCGCCGACGACAGCGTCGAGGCGATCGTGCTGCGCTGCGACGGCAGCACCTTCATCGCCGGCGCCGACATCAGCGAATTCGGCAAGGCCCCGCGCGGCCCCGATTTCAACGCGGTGCTCAACAGCATCGAACAGGCGACCAAGCCGGTCATCGCCGCGATCCACGGCACCGCGCTCGGCGGCGGGCTCGAAACCGCGCTCGTCTGCCATTACCGCGTCGCGGTGCCCTCGGCGAAGCTCGGCGTGCCCGAAGTCAAGCTCGGCCTGCTGCCCGGTGCCGGCGGCACCCAGCGGCTGCCGCGCGTTGTCGGCGTCGAAGCCGCGGCGACGATGGTGTCGTCCGGCGATCCGCTGCCTGCCGCCAAGGCGAAGGAACTCGGCCTCGTCGACGCGCTCGCGGACGAGGACAGCCTCGCCGCCGACGCGATCGCCTTTGCGCGTACCAAGATCGCCGACGGCCCGCGCCCGACGCGCGAACGCGCCGTGTTCGGCGACGTCGCGATCATCGAACAGCTCAAGACCGCCAATGCCAAAAAGTGGCGCGGGTTCGACGCGCCCTATGCGAACCTCGCCTGTGTGGAGGCCGCGACGCGGCTGCCGTTCGACGAGGGCCTCGCGTTCGAGCGCCAGGAATTCACCAAGCTGATGTTCGGCAGCCAGTCGGCGGCGCAGCGCCACATCTTCTTCGCCGAACGCCAGGCCGCGAAGATCGACGGCCTGCCCAAGGACACCGCGCTGCGCGACGTCAAGAAGGTCGGCGTGATCGGCGCGGGCACGATGGGCGGCGGCATCAGCATGAACTTCCTCCAGAAGGGAATCCCCGTCACCATCGTCGAGATGCAGCAGGAAGCGCTCGACCGTGGCACCGGCGTGATCCGCAAAAATTATGAGGCGTCGGCTGCCAAGGGCCGCTTCAAGCCCGAGCAGGTCGAGCAAATGATGGGCATATTGACCCCGACGCTCAACCTCGACGATCTGGCCGACTGCGACCTGATCATCGAGGCGGTCTATGAGAATATGGACGTGAAGAAGGAAATCTTCGCGAAGCTCGATACGATCGCCAAGCCCGGCGCGATCCTCGCGTCGAACACCAGCTACCTCGACATCGACGAGATCGCGACCGCGACCAGCCGTCCCGGCGACGTGCTCGGCATGCATTTCTTCTCGCCCGCCAATGTCATGAAGCTGCTGGAGGTCGTGCGCGGCGACAAGACCGCGCCCGACGCACTGGCGACGGCGATGGCGATCGGCAAGAAGATCGGCAAGGTCGCGGTGGTCGCGGGCGTGTGCGACGGCTTCATCGGCAACCGCATGCTCAAGCCGCGCCAGGTCGAGGCGATGAACCTGCTGATGGAAGGCGCGACGCCGCAGCAGATCGACAAGGTCCATGTCGATTTCGGCATGCCGATGGGCCCGTTCCAGATGAGCGATCTCGCCGGCGTCGACATCGGCTGGCACCGCGACCCGACGCGCATCGAAAGCATCCGCGACGCGCTCGCCGCCAAGGGCCGCTGGGGGCAGAAGACCGGCAAGGGCTTCTACGACTATGACGAGAAGCGCAACCCGACCCCGAGCGCCGAAGTCGCCGAGATCATCGAGGATTTCCGCCAGCAGTCGAACAAGGCGAAGCGCGAGATCAGCGACCAGGAAATCATCGAGCGCACGCTGTACCCGATGGTCAACGAAGGCGCACTGATCCTCGCCGAAGGCAAGGCGCAGCGCGCGTCGGACATCGATGTCGTGTGGATCTATGGCTATGGCTGGCCGGTCTATCGCGGCGGCCCGATGTTCTGGGCGGGGCTGGAAGGCACCGACAAGATCGTCGCGGCGCTCGAGAAGCATGGCTTCGCGGTCGCCCCGCTGCTCAAGGAAAAGGCCGAGGCGAAGAGCGGCTTCTAAAAGGCCCCTTCGCTCACGAAAGGCAGGCCGTCTGTCCCACCGCGGGGCAGGCGGCCTTTCTTTTGCCCGGGACCCGCCGCAAGCATGAGCGAAGACTTGCGATTCAGGGTTAAAGCGCTGGCAAGACCTGCCGTTAGGGCAGAGCATGAATGCCATGTCGCTGCTCGCTATCCTGCTGCTCACCGGAAGCACGGCCGCCTCGGCGCCGGTCGCGACGCCGCAAGCGAGCGCGGTCGGCATCGCGCGGGCGCGAATCATCGCGCCGGCGGAAGTGCGGCGGGTCGATGGGCGGCTGGAAGTTCGCACGGGCGACCGTAAGGCACCGACGCAGGTGCATCGCGGCGAACGGAAGGATGGCGGCGAGACCGCGGATTTTTACTAAGCCGCTCCTCCCCGTTGGGGGAGGATCGCGTCAGCCCTGCAAGGTCTGGATAATCGCCGAAAAGTCGCGGCCGTCCTTGTCGGCCTCGACAAACGCCTCATAGAGTTCGCGCGCCTTCGATCCCATCGGAACATCGGCGTCGACGCTCGCCGCCGCCTCCATCGCGAGGCGCAGGTCCTTGAGCATCAGCGCCGCCGCGAAACCGCCCGCATAGCCATTGTCGGCGGGGGTCACCGGGCCGACGCCGGGCAGCGGCGCGTAACTGGTCAGCGACCAGCACTGCCCCGACGACACGCTGGCGATGTCGAAGAATTTCTGCGGATCGAGCCCGAGCTTCTGCGCCAGCGCGAGGCTTTCGCAGGTCGCGATCATCGAGGCGCCGAGGAGCATGTTGTTGCAGATCTTCGCGCCCTGCCCCGCGCCCGCGTCGCCGGCATGGATTACCGCCTTGCCCATGAGGGCAAGGATCGGTTCGGCGCGCGCGAAGCCGTCGTCGGTGCCGCCGACCATGAAGGTCAGCGTGCCGGCGTTGGCGGCGGCAATGCCACCCGACACCGGGGCATCGACCGCAACGAGGCCCCTGGCGGTCGCGGCTTCGATATTGGCGCGCGCCGTCGCGACGTCGATCGTCGAACAGTCGAGGAGCAAGGTGCCGGGTGCGGCGTTTGGGAAGACCTCGCTTTCATAGACCGAGGCGACATGCTTGCCCGCAGGAAGCATGGTGACGACGGCTTCGGCGCCGGTGACGGCTTCGGCGGTCGAGGCTGCCCGCGTGCAACCCGCCTCAACGGCGCGCGCGAGCGCTTCCTCGCTGAGGTCGAAAGCGCGGACCTCATGTCCCGCTTTCGCCAAGTTCGCGGCCATACCGCCGCCCATATTNCTGTCCCGAATATTGCACTGTCGGAGAGCCAACAGGCCCTCCCCTAACCCCTCCCGCAAGCGGGAGGGGGACTTGGACTACCGCCCCTTCCACACGCCTTCGCGCTTTTCGATAAACGCCGCCATGCCTTCGGCCTTGTCCTCGGTCGCGGCGAGGATCTGGAACAGGCGGCGTTCGTAGATCAGCCCCTGGTCGAGCGTCGTCTCATAGGCGGCGTTGACCATGTCCTTGTTCACCATCGCGGCCATCGGCGGCATGCTTGCGATCGCGGTGGCGGTCTTGAGGGCTTCCTCAAGCAGGTTTTCATGGCTCACGACGCGCGCGACGAGGCCCGAGCGTTCGGCCTCGGCACCGTCCATCATCCGGCCGGTCAGGCACATTTCCATCGCCTTCGCCTTGCCGACCGCGCGGGTCAGCCGCTGCGAGCCGCCCATGCCGGGGGCGACGCCGAGCTTGATTTCGGGCTGGCCGAATTTCGCTTTCTCCGACGCGATGATGAAGTCGGCCATCATCGCGAGTTCGCAGCCGCCGCCGAGCGCGAAACCGTTGACCGCGGCGATCCACGGCTTGCGGACCTTCTTCACGAAGTCGCTCGTCCATTTCGAGAAGAAATCTTCGAGGTAGAAATCGGCGGCGGGCTTGTCGGCCATTTCCTTGATGTCGGCGCCCGCAGCGAACGCCTTGTCGCCCGATCCGGTGAGCACCGCGCAGCGCTGGCTGTCGTCGGCTTCGAACGCCGCAAAGGCCGCGATCAGGTCATCGAGCACGCCCGAGTTCAGCGCGTTCAGCGCCTGCGGACGGTTCAGCGTGACGAGCGTCACCGCGCCCTTTTGTTCGACGAGGATGGTTTCGTAGGTCATTCGGTAATCTCCGGATTTTCGTCATGCCGGACTTGATCCGGCATCCCGCTTTACGACGCTGAAGAAGCGGGACCCCGGATCAAGTCCGGGGTGACGAGGTTAAGCGAGGGGTTTCCATTCTTCTTCGGCAGGCAGCGGCGCGAAGATCGTGGCGATCAGATCGTCGCCGACGCCTTCGGGCGTCGCGGGATTCCATTGGGGGGCATTGTCTTTCTCGACGATCACCGCGCGCACGCCCTCGGCGAAGTCGGGGCGGGTCAGGACGCGGCTGCCGATACGATATTCCATCGCCATGTTGGCGGCGAAATCGGGCAAATCGAGACTGTCTGCCAGCTGGCGCAGCGCGACCTTGCATGTCTGCGGGCTTTTGGTGCGCAGCGCCGCGAGTTCCTTCGCCGCCCATTCGCCGTCGTCGGCCTCGAGCGCGGCGAAGATATCTTCGAGCCGGTCCGATGCGAAGAGCCGGTTGATCAAGGGAATCTGCGCCGCGATCTTCGCCTCGGGCGGGGTCACCGACAGCTCACCTAAGATGCCGCCAATGCGGTCGGGGTGCTCGGCGATGCGCGCCTTGGCCTCGGTCAGCTTGTCCGCCGGGAGATAATGGGTCGCGAGACCGAGCGCGAGGCATTCGGCGCCGTCGAGCCGTGCGCCGGTGAGCGCGAGGAAGGGACCCACGCGGCCTTCGAGCCGCGAGAGATACCAGCCGCCGCCGACGTCGGGGAACAGGCCGATGCCGGTTTCGGGCATCGCGAGGCGTGTGTTCTCAGTCGCGACGCGATAGCGGGCGGGCAGCGAAATCCCGACCCCGCCGCCCATCGTAATGCCGTCCATGAAGGCGACGACGGGCTTGGCGTAAGTGAAGAGCAGATGGTTGAGCCGATATTCGTCGTGGAAGAAACGGCGCCCCGAGACGCCGTCGTCGGTCAGCGCCGAATTGCGCAGGAAGGCGATGTCGCCCCCGGCGCAAAAGCCGCGGCCCTCGCTGTGATCGATCAGCACCGTCTGCACGTCGGCATCGTCTTTCCATGCGACGAGCGCGTCGGTCATGGCATGCACCATGTCGAGATTGAGCGCGTGGATCGCCTTGGGGCGGTTGAGCGACAGCCGGCCCGCGCCGCCTTCGGTCGAGATGAGAATATCTTCGGTCATTCACCCTCACAAACCTTCTCCCATTGGGAGAAGGATATCGAAGCCTTACCGCTGAAAGCGGTTAGGCGGAGTTGGACGAGGGGTTACGCCCTGTCGATGGCGCACCGCCCCTCACCCAGCTACGACTAGCCAGCAAGCTGGCAAGTCTGCGCAACCCTCTCCCGACGGGAGAGGGGATAACTACTGCCGCAGCAGGTCCCGTCCGACGATCATCCGCATGACCTGGTTGGTGCCTTCGAGGATCGAATGGACGCGCAGGTCGCGCCAGAAACGCTCGATCGGATAATCGCGCAGATAGCCATAACCGCCGAACAATTGCAGCGCGTCGTTGACGATCTTGCTGCCGTTATCGGTCGCGAGCCGCTTCGCCATCGCCGAGAAGCGCGATTTGTCGGGGGCGTTCGCGGTGACCTTCGCCGCCGCGAGATAGAGCAAGGCGCGCGAGGCTTCGAGGTCGGTCGCCATGTCGGCGAGCATGAACTGAGTGTTCTGGAAATCGGCGATCGGCTGGCCGAACTGCTGTCGGTCCTTGGTATAGGCGATCGCCTCGTCGAGGCAGCGCTGCGCCCCGCCCAAGGAGCAGGCGCCGATGTTGAGGCGACCGCCGTCGAGCCCCGCCATCGCGAAGCGGAAGCCGTCGCCCTCGGCACCGACGAGATTCTCGGCGGGCACGCGGCAATCCTCGAAGATCACCTGCGCGGTCGGCGAGGCATTCCAGCCGAGCTTCTTCTCGGGCGCACCGAAGCTCAAACCCGGCGTATCCTTTTCGATGACGAGGCAGCTGATCCCCTTCGACTTTTCCTCGCTGGTGCGCACCATGCAGACATAGATGTCGTTATACCCCGCACCCGAGATGAACTGCTTGGTGCCGTTGAGCACATAATGATCGCCATCGCGTTTCGCCGTGGTCTTGAGCGCCGCGGCGTCGGAGCCCGAACCCGGTTCGGTCAGGCAATAGCTGGCGATCTTCTCCATGCTGACGAGGTCGGGCAGGAAGCGCGCCTTGATCTCGGCGCCGCCGAAGCGGTCGATCATCCACGTTGCCATATTGTGGATCGACACATAGGCGCTGGTCGCGGGGCAGCCATAGGCCATCGCCTCCATGATCAGCGCCGCCTCCATCCGGCCGAGCCCGATGCCGCCCGATTCCTCCGCGACATAAATCGCGCCGAAACCCAGTTCGCCCGCCGCCTTCCACACATCGACGGGATAATGGCTTTTCTCGTCCCATTCGGCGGCGAAGGGCGTGATGCGATCGGCGGTGAACTTGCGCGCCATGTCCTGGATGGCGAGCTGGTCGTCGGTAAGCTGGAACTGGTCGGTCATGCGCTCTTCTCGATAAGGATGGCTTCGGCTTCGATTTCGACTTTCCACTCGGGGCGGATCAGCGCGGGGATGACGAGCATCGTCGATGCGGGGCATATATCGCCGAACATCGCGCCATGCGCGCGGCCGACAAGGTCGGCGTCGGCGGGGTCGGTGATATACATGCGCGTGCGCACGACGTCGGCGGGCGACCCGCCGAGCGCCGCGAGTGCTTCGGCGATAATCGTCAGGCAGCGTGCGGCCTGCGCCCCGGCATCGCCGGGGGTCGACGAGCCGTCGGCTTCGATCGGCGCGCAGCCGGCGACGTCGATGCGATTCCCCACCCGAACCGCACGGCTGTAGCCGTAGACCGGTTCGAACGGCGAAGCCGAGCTGTGATTGCGACGACCGGCTTCAGCCACAGCTGATCCGCTCGATCTTGAGCGCATCGTCGTAGGAGACGGTGAGCCGGTCGGGGCGGAAGTCCATCGTCACCGCGGTGCGCGGCGGCACCCAGCGCAGCGTCGTCGCGCCGCTGCCCTTAAGCAGCTGGCCGCCAACCTCGGCGGTCGCGGTCTGGCCGACCAGCGACTGGACCGCGTCGGCGTTGCACATCGCCTCGCTCGGCGGCGTGGCGGGAGCCGGCCCGGCTTCGGAACCCGCGCTTGCACAGGCGGTGAGCGGCAACAGCGCGGCGGCGGCGATCCAGCGAATGTCCATCTTTCGTCTCCCTATCAAGGCATCAGCCACAGCGCGTATAGCGCATCGGCCCGGCGGCGGCACCCTCGCCATAGTCGCGGCGGATCAGCACTTTCCCGCCGTCCTGCGCGTCGAGGATCATCAGCCGGTCCCAGTCCATCCCTTCGCCGCTGAATTTATAGTCGGCGACGATGCGGGTCGCGCCGCGCTCGCGCACCCGCGCGAGTTCGCCGTGCGATTCGTGGAAGCGCAGGTTCGCGGCGTCGATCACCAGCGCGGTGAGGTCGGTGCCGGGACGCTTGGGGCAGTCGCTGGCGTCGAGCGCCCAGCGCCCCTGGATCGCGGCGGGGATCGCCTTGTCGCCGCTGCCGATGCCCGCTTCGGGCGCGGCGGGCGGCTTGATCGCCGGGTCGGGCTTATAGTCTTCCTCCACCGCCGGTGTTTTAGTCGGGGCGGCGGGAGCGACCGAAGCCTCTGGCGCGACGCTCGCCTTTTCCTCGGGCGCGGCCTTGTCGGTCGCATCGCCGCAGGCGGCGAGCATCAACACACCAAGGGGGAGCAGATAGGCTTTCATCGTCATTCTCCTTCGCGAGGAGAAATGCGCGGGCGCCGGGAGCGGTTTCATTCGCCGCCCCCTTCGTGAAGCACTTGCTTGTTGAATTCGGCGGTCGCGAGCGCGGTGTCGTTGTAGCGATACCAGCGCGGTGCGGGCAGCCCGGCCTGCCAGGCCAGCGCCTCGGTCAGCGTGCCCTGCGCCGAGGGGGTGTCGGGCATCAGCGCGCCGATCGGATCGGCATAAGCGGTGTCGGCGCTGACCACGGTCCAGCCCGCCCCCCGCAGCGCGCGGACAAGGTCGCCGATATAGAGTGCGGCCAAGTCGGTTTCGTGGAGGAGCATCATCTGCACCGGCTGGCGCCCGATGACCTGCCGCATCAGCCCGTCGGCATAGTCGGCGGCCTCGACATGCCAGGTGACATAGAGGTCACCGAGTGCCGCGCGGTCGATCGGCTTGCCGGCCTTGGCCGCCGCGATCGTCAGCGATTCGAGATGCCAGTCCGACGATTCGGCGGTGACATAGCCATTCTTCAACCCGCGCGCCGCGAGTCCCGCACGCAGCGCGTCTCGCTTGACCTTGTCCTTGCCGCCCTCATCGAGGAACGGAAAGCGGAACCACGGGCGATAGCCGGGGCGCCCCTTCAGCCATACCTCGGCGGCGTCGATGTCGGCGAGATAGGCCTCCGCCGTCATGCCGCTCAGATGCGGGTGGCTGTTGCTGTGGTTGGCGATGACATGCCCGGCGGCGACATAGGCCGCAAGCTGCGCCTCGCCATTGATCCCGTCGCCGCGCCCGATCGCCGCCGGATTGACGAAAAAGACCGCCTGCGGCGCCTCCGCTTTTTTCAGTTCGGCGATGATGCGCGCCGTGCGCTCTTCGGGCGTGAAGAAAGCCCCGCGCCCGCGCGGCGCGTCGTCGAACGACAGCGCGATCATCTTCTGCGCCGCCGCCGGAACCGGCAGCAGCAACAGAATCAGCAGAGGCAGGAACAGCCGCCGCAACAAGGCGGTGTCAGCCCATCGTCGGGATGACGAAAGCATTGCCGCCGTCGGGCGATCCGTCGGGCCAGCGCGCGGTGATCGTCTTGACCTTGGTCCAGAATTTCACGCCTTCCATGCCGTGCTGGTTGGTGTCGCCGAACGCCGAGCGCTTCCAGCCGCCGAAGCTGTGATAAGCGACGGGCACCGGGATCGGCACGTTGATGCCGACCATGCCGACGTTGACCCGCGCCGCGAATTCGCGCGCGGCATGGCCGTTGCGCGTGAAGATCGCGACGCCATTGCCATATTGATGCTTCGAGGGCAGCGACAGCGCGGTTTCGAAATCGGGGGCGCGGACGATCTGCAGCACCGGGCCGAAAATCTCTTCCTTGTATGATTCCATGTCGGTGGTGACATGGTCGAACAGGGTCGGGCCGATGAAGAAGCCCTTTTCATGCCCCTGCAGCGAAAAGCCGCGACCATCGACGACCAGTTCGGCGCCCTCGTCGGCGCATGTCTGGATCCAGCCCTCGACCTTTTCCTTGTGCGCCTGCGTCACCACCGGGCCATAATGCGCCTCGGCATCGGTCGACACGCCGACGCGCAACGCCTCGATCGCGGGGATCAGCTTGGCCTTGAGCCGCTCGGCGGTGTCGTCGCCGACGGGGACGACGACGGGCAGCGCCATGCAGCGCTCGCCCGCCGAGCCGAAGGCGGCGCCCGCGAGGTCGTTCACGACCTGGTCGAGATCGGCGTCGGGCATGACGATGCCATGGTTCTTCGCGCCGCCCATCGCCTGCACGCGCTTGCCGTTGGCGACGCCGCGGTTGTAGACATAATGGGCGATGTCCGACGAGCCGACGAAGCTGACCGCGCCGATATCGGGATGGTCGAGGATCGCGTCGACCATTTCCTTGTCGCCATGGACGACCTGGCAGATGCCCGCGGGCAGCCCGGCCTCGAGGAAGAGTTCGGCGAGGCGGACGGGGACCGAGGGGTCGCGCTCGCTGGGCTTGATCAGGAAGGCGTTGCCGGTCGCGATCGCGACGCCGGACATCCACAGCGGGATCATCGCGGGGAAGTTGAACGGAGTGATGCCCGCGCCGATGCCGATTGGCTGGCGCATCGAATAGACGTCGATGCCGGGGCCGGCGCCCTGCGTATATTCGCCCTTGAGCACATGCGGGATGCCGCAGCAGAATTCGATGACCTCGAGCCCGCGCTGGATGTCGCCCTTCGAATCGGCGATCACTTTGCCATGCTCGCTCGACAGCAGGTGCGCGAGTTCGTCCATATTGGCTTCGACGAGGCGCTTGAATTCGAACATCACGCGCGCGCGGCGCTGCGGGTTGGTCGCGGCCCAGCCGGGCTGCGCGGCCTTTGCCGCGGCGACCGCCTTGTCGAGCAGCGCCGCGTCGCCCAAAGCGACCTCGGCCTGCACGTTGCCGTTGTTGGGGTCGAAGATCGGGCTGCGGCGGCTGCTGCCACCGGCGCCGCCGACGATAAGATGGTCGATCTGTCGCATGGTCTATCTCCCAAAAATGTTGCGCCTTCCACAGACCAAGCGCGCCGCGATTGCAAGGGATAGACTTGCAGGGCATTGCTGCATATTTGCAGGCCATGGACTGGGACAAGCTGCAATATTTCCTGACTGTCGCGCAGCAGGGCACCCTCGCGCGCGCCGGGGCGGCGCTGCAGGTCGACGCTACGACGGTCAGCCGGCAGGTGAGCGCGCTCGAGGCGGGGTTGCAACAGACATTGTTCGAACGCGCGCCGGGCGGTTTCCTGCTCACGGCGGCCGGCCGCGCGCTCGTCCCGCATGCCGAGGCGATGGCGGCGGCGGCGGCGCGCATCCGCTCGGCCGGCGACGGCGGCGCGGCGCTGTCGGGGCAATTGCGGATCAGCGTGTCCGAAGGGTTCGGGGGCAATTTCATCGCGCCGCGCCTCGCGGGTTTCGTCGCCGCGCATCCCGAGCTCGAGATCGACCTCGTCGCCTCGTCGGGGTTTTTGAACCCGTCGCGGCGCGAGGCCGATATGGCGGTGCTGCTCGCGCGGCCGCGAAAAGGCCCGCTGATCACGCGCAAATTGTCGGACTACAGCCTCGGCCTCTATGCGCCCGCCGACCGCACCGACTGGCAAGCGGCGGTCGCCGCGACCCCGCTGTCGCGCGCCGGGGTGCCGGTGATCGGCTATGTGCCCGACATCCTCTACGCCCCCGAACTTGACTATCTGGGCGAGATCGAACCCGGCCTGCGCGCCGCGGTGCGCTCGTCGAGCATTCTCGCGCAAAGGCGGATGATCGCGGGCGGCGCCGGGGTCGGGGTTTTGCCCTGCTTCCTCGCCGCGAACGACCCGGCGCTGGTGCGGGTGCGGCCCGACCAGGTCATCGCGCGCGCCTTCTGGCTCGCGCTCCACCGCGACGTCGCCCCGCAACCGCGCATCCGCGCCTTCATCGACTGGCTCGATGGCGAGGTGCGCGAGAGCCGGGGGTTGTTCGTTCCGGATTAGCCTCTTTCGTCATTGCGAGCGAAGCGAAGCAATCCAGAGCGGTTTACGCACGCCCTGGATTGCCGCGTCGCCTTCGGCTCCTCGCAATGACGATGGAAATCACAAACCCTGACTCGTCTTGACAAGCGCTGCCCCAAAAGCGCTAATAGAACAAATCAGGAACATCATGCCCCACGAGTCGCACCCACATATCGCCGGCCTGCGTCGGCGTCTCGCCCGGATCACCGGCGAGGCCGAACCGCGTGGGCCAATCGCGGGGCGGCTGGCGAGCGGGCATGCGGACTTCGACGCCGCGCTCGGCGGCGGGCTCGCGACGGGCCGCGTGCATGAATTCTTCGCCGCCGACGCACTCGACGCGACCAGCGCCGCCGCCTTCGCCGCGCTGCTCGCGCTGCGCCTGCCCGGCCCGGCGCCACTGGTCTGGCTGCGCACCGCCGATGCGGGCCGGCGCGGCGGGCAACTCTATGCGCCCGGCATCGCCGAACTTGGCGGCGATCCCGACCGGCTGCTGCTGATTGAGGCGCCCGATCCCAAATTGTTGCTCGCCTGCGCCAATGATGCGATCCGCTGCGCCGGATCGGCGGCGGTGATCGTCGAAAGCTGGGGCAAATTCCCGCTGCTCGACCTGACCGCGGAGCGGCGGCTCGCGCTCGGCGCGCGCGATGCGGGAACCACATTGCTGATGCTGCGGCTGAACGCGGTCCCCAGCGCAAGCGTCGCCGAAACGCGCTGGAGCGTCGCCGCCGCGCCGTCGCGCGAACTGGAAGCCCATGCGCCGGGCGCTCCCGCCTTCGACCTCGAACTGCTGCGCTGGCGCGGCGGCGCCGCCGGCGGACGCTGGCAAATGGAATGGCATCATGATGAACAAGCCTTTGGCGAAGCGGCGCTATCTGGCGCTGTTCTTCCCTTGGCTGCCCGCCGAGCGATGGCTTCGCTCGGCGCCGCTGCCGCCTGACGCCCCGCTCGTCTTCGCCGAGAAGGCGCGCGGTGCGCTCCGCCTTGCGAGCCTCGACCGCGCAGCGCAGGCGGTCGGGCTCGCCCCCGGCATGCCGCTCGCCGACGCGCGCGCGCGCGCGCCCGACCTGCTGGTCATCGCCCACGACCCGGTCGCCGATGCCGCCTGGCTCGACCGGCTCGCGCTCGGCTGCAATCGCTATACCCCGCTCGTGGCGATCGACGCCCCCGACGGGCTGATCCTCGACATCGCCGGGGCCGAGCATCTGTTCGGCGGTGAGGCCGAACTAATCGACGATCTGGAAATGCGTCTGTCACGCCTCGGCATGAGTGTCCGCCCCGCGCTCGGCCCGACCGCCGACGCGGCGCGCGCGCTCGCGCGCTACCAGACGCGCCCCGCCCCCGACGAGGATCAGGCGGTGCGGCGCCTGCCCGTCGCGGCGCTCGAACTCGAAGCCGAGGCGACGACCGCGCTGATCCGCGCCGGGCTCAAGACGATCGGCGACCTCGCGAGCCGCCCGATGGCGAATATCGCCGCGCGTTTTGACGCCGAGGCCGCGAATGCGCTGCGCCGCATCCTCGGCGACGCGCCGAGCCCGCTCGACCCGCGTATCGCGCCGCCGCCGGTCGCGACCGAACGCCGCTTCGCCGAACCGCTCGGCAGCAGCGCGCATGCGACCAAAGTGCTGGCCGAGCTGGTGGACGAGGCGATGAAGGGTCTGGGCGAGCGCGGCAAGGGTGGGCGCCATTTCCGCGCGACTTTTTTTCGCAGCGACGGACTCGCGCGCGCCATCGCGATCGAGACCGGGCATCCAACGCGCGACACCGCACTGGTGATGCGCCTGTTCGCCGAGCGGATGGACAGCCTCGCCGACCCGCTCGACCCCGGTTTCGGTTTCGACATGATCCGTCTCGCGGTGCCGCGGCTCGAGGCGATGGGCGCGACGCAATTGAAGCTCGAAGGCGGCGCGGTGCGCGATGCGAAGATGGACGAACTCGTCGACCGGATGACGACGCGGCTGGGCCGCGTCCGCGTCCGGCGCCTGATCGCCGCCGACACCCATATCCCCGAACAGGCGCAGCTCGCGCTGCCCGCGATCGACGCGCCGTCGCCCGAGCCCTGGCAGGCGCCCGAACCCGGCGAGCCGCCGACGCGGCCCTTCCACCTGTTCGACCCGCCGCAGCCGATCGAGGTGATCGCCGAGGTCCCCGACGGCCCGCCGCACCAGTTCCGCTGGCGACGGCAGGCGCATGCGGTGCGCCGCTACGAAGGCCCCGAACGCATCGCCGCCGAATGGTGGCGCCGCCGCGACAACGCCGGGCTGACCCGCGACTATTACCGCGTCGAGGATGCCCAAGGCCGCCGCTTCTGGCTGTTCCGTCACGGGCTGTACGAAGAGAAGGAGCATCCGCTCTGGTATATCCACGGGGTGTTCGCATGAGCGAGACACCCGCCTTTGCCGAGCTGGTCGCGGCGACCAACTACAGCTTCCTGCGCGGCGCGTCGCACCCCGCCGACATGGTCGCGCGCGCGCTCAATCTCGGCATGCCCGGCATCGGTATCGCCGACCGCAACAGTGTCGCGGGAGTGGTGCGGGCTTGGGCGTTCCTGAAGGAGTTGCGGGTCAAAGGAGACGCCAAGGCGCGGGATTTTAAGCTGGCCGTCGGTGCACGCCTCGTCTTCGCCGACGGCACCCCCGATATCGTCGCCTATCCGGTCAGCCGCCACGGCTGGGGCCGGCTGACGCGGCTGCTATCGACCGGCAATCTGCGCGCACAAAAAGGCGACTGCACCCTCTATCTGGACGATCTGCTGGAGCAGTGCGACGATCTGCTGCTGATCGCGATGGAGGGTGACGAAGCACTGCTCCGTACGCTCAAGCGCAAGCGACCCAAGTCGCTGTGGCTGGCGGCGGCGATGCCCCAATCGGGCGCCGACGCGCGCCGCTTGGCCGAACTCCAGCGGCTATCGGTAGCGACCGGTGTTCCGCTGCTCGCAACCAATGACGCGCTTTACGCTACCGCCGCGCAACGCCCGCTTCACGACATCGTTACCTGCATCCGCGAAGGCGTGACCCTCCAGAAGGCGGGCAAGCTGCTCCGCGCCAATGGTGAGCGCCATCTCAAAGCGCCCGTCGAAATGAAGCGGCTGTTCGGCGGCTATCACAAAGCGATCGAGCAAAGCGCCAAACTGCTGGGTCGCATCCGATTCGACCTTGAAGATCTGCGCTACGAATATCCGCACGAGCCGGTGCCGCCCGGCTGGAAGCCCTTTCCCTATCTCCACCATCTGGTGACGAGCGCGGCGAAGAAGCGGTACGGCACGCCTCTTCCCCCCAAGGTCCGCGCACTTGTCGGCAATGAATTGCGGCTGATCCGAAGGCGGAGTTACGTCTATTATTTCCTGACCGTCCACGACCTCGTCCGCTTCGCACGCAAAAAAGAGCCTCCGATCCTTTGCCAAGGCCGTGGGTCGGCCGCCAATTCGATCGTCTGCTTCCTGCTCGGCGTCACTTCGGTCGATCCGATGAAGCACGACCTGCTCTTCTCGCGCTTCGTTTCGGCCGAACGCGACGAGCCCCCCGATATCGACGTCGATTTCGAGCATGAACGGCGCGAAGAGGTCATCCAATATATCTATGACCGCTATACGCGCGATCGCGCCGCGATCGCCGCGACCGTCATCCATTACCGCCCGCGCAGCACGATCCGCGAGGTCGGTAAGGCGTTGGGGCTCAGCGAAGACGTCACCGCGCGGCTCGCCGATACCAGCTGGGGCAGCTGGGGCGACGAGGTGCCGGTCGAACGGCTCGCCGAAGCCGGGCTCAATCCGCATAATGGCGAGATCGAGCGGCTGCACCGCTTTGTCGGCGAGCTACTGAAGGCCCCGCGCCACCTGTCGCAGCATGTCGGCGGTTTCGTGCTGACCGAAGGGCGGCTCGACGAGCTGGTGCCGATCCACAATGCCGCGATGGAGGACCGCACCTTCATCGAATGGGACAAGGACGATATCGACGCACTCGGGCTGATGAAGGTCGACGTGCTCGCGCTCGGTATGCTGACCTGCATCCGCAAATGCTTCGACCTGATGCGCGAGCATGGTCTCGGCGACCACACGCTCGAGGTCGACATCGATTGCGACGACCCGGAAGTCTATGGCATGCTGTGCAAGGGCGACAGCATCGGCGTCTTTCAGGTCGAAAGCCGCGCGCAGATCAACATGCTGCCGCGCCTCCGCCCCGAAGTCTTCTATGACCTGGTCGTGCAGGTCGCGATCGTGCGCCCGGGGCCGATCGAAGGCGACATGGTCCATCCCTATCTGCGGCGGCGGTGCGGCGAGGAGCCGGTCGAATTTCCGGAACCGGCACCGCCACATCCGCCCGATGAACTACACGACGTCCTCGGCAAGACCTTCGGCGTTCCGCTGTTTCAGGAGCAGGCGATGAAGCTGGCGATGGTCGCGGCCGACTTTTCCCCCGAAGAAGCGAACGGCCTGCGGCGCGCCATGGCGACCTTCCGCAATGTCGGCACCATCGAGAATTTCCGTGAGAAGATGATCGGCGGCATGGTGCGGCGGGGCTATACGCAGGATTTCGCCGAGCGCTGTTTCAAGCAGATCGAGGGTTTTGGCAGCTATGGTTTCCCCGAAAGCCATGCCCAATCCTTCGCGCGGCTCGTCTATGTCTCGTCATGGATCAAGCATTATCACCCCGCCGTCTTCGCCTGCGGCATCCTCAATTCGCAGCCGATGGGCTTCTATGCCCCCGCGCAGCTGGTGCGCGATGCGCGCGAGCATGGGGTCGAGGTGCGCGCGGTCGATGTCAATTTCAGCACCTGGGACAACAGCCTCGAACGGCGCGATGATGGCAGCCTCGCGCTGCGCCTCGGCTTTCGGCAGGTCGACGGATTTCGCGAGGCGTGGGCGGAGCAGATCGTCGGTGCCCGCACCGCCCCCTTCGCCTCGGTCGAGGAACTTGCCCGCCGCGCCGCGCTCCCATCGCGCGCGCTGCGCCTGCTGGCCGAGGCGGATGCATGCAATTCGATGGGGCTCGAACGGCGCCCCGCGCTGTGGGATGCACGGCGGGTGCGGCAGGGGGTGTTGCCCTTGTTCGGCGCCGCCGAAGCCGACGAGCTCGGCGCCGAGGATGACGCGCAGCTGCCGCCAACGCCGATGGTTGAACAGGTGCTCACCGATTACCAGACGACGCGGCTGTCGCTGAAGGGGCATCCAATGGCTTTCCTGCGCCCCGATTTCGAGCGCGAGGGGGTGTTGAGCGCGGCGGGGATCGCGGCGGCGAAAAATGGCGCGCTCGTCCGCACCGCCGGCGTCGTTCTGATCCGCCAGCGCCCCGGCAAGGGCAATGCGATCTTCATCACGCTCGAGGATGAGGGGGGGATCGTCAACGTCCTGCTCTGGGCGCGCCAGTTCGAGCGCTATCGCCGTGCCGTCATGGCGTCGCGGTTGATGGAGGTTGCGGGCGAGGTACAGCGGAGCAAGGAGGGAGTCGTTCATCTGATGGCGAACCGCATCGTCGATCGCACCGCGCTGCTCGACACGCTGGCCAGCGACCGGCATTTCGAGCCCGAGCTATGCCGCGCCGACGAGGTCGCGCATCCGCAGCAACCGCGCGGGCTTCGACATGGCCATCCGCGCGATGTCCGCATCCTGCCCAAGTCGCGGGATTTTCATTGATGCGCGCGGTGGAACGCTCAGCAGGTCAGCGCCGCCGCGAACAGGCAGCGGAAGCGTTCGGCGCATTCGGCGACATCGTCGTCGTCGCCGGTAAAGCCGTCGACCATCATGATCGTGCGCAGCACCCCGATCCCCATCAGGATCGCGAGCAGCATGTTCGCGCGCAATTCGCCCTGCTCGCCGCCGATGAGCTCGGTGAGCGGGTCGAGGACATCGCGATGGACGAACTCGCGGATGATTTCGCCCGCCTTGGGCGACGAGGCCGAACGGAGCATGATGATGAACATCTCCATCCGCTTCTGCAGGTCCTCGCCGGCGTCCTCGACGACAAGCTGCGCGAGGAAGCCGGGGAGTTCGGCGACGCTTTTCGGCTCGAAAAATATCCTGGGCTTTTCTTCGTCGGCGACGACCTCGCGGAACAGCCCCTCCTTGCCGCCGAAATAACGGCTGATCAGCGCGACATCGACCTTTGCGTCGCCGGCGATGTCGCGCAATCCGACGCTGTCATAACTTTCGCGCAAAAAGCGTTGGTGCGCCGCAGCGAGAATCGTCGCGCGGGTGGCGACCGCGTCGCGTTTCCTGATGATGATATCTCTCTCCATGATTCTTTCTTATCGACGCTGAGAATTAAATCAACACCTGTTGACTTAGCCGCCAACGCAGATTAGTCGGCAAAGTCTGGCATCGCGTGGCGCCTCCCCCCTCCCTGCCGCGCGATGCCGGACCGCCCTGAAAAAAAGAAAAGATACGAGCCATGACCTTGCGCCTTTCCCTCGCGCTTTCGATTCTGCTGTCGCTGACTCTCGCCGCCTGTTCGGGCGCCGACGACGCTCAGGGCGGCCCGCCCCAGCTCCCCGTGACCGCCGCCGCGCCGCTGGTCCGCGAAGTGACCGAATGGGACGATTATGTCGGCCGCTTCGAAGCGGTCGACAGCGTCGAGGTCCGGCCCCGCGCCTCGGGCTATCTGCAGCGCGCCCATTTCACCGACGGCCAATATGTCCGCGCCGGGCAATTGCTGTTCACCATCGACGCGCGCCCGAGCCAGGCCGCGCTCGACCAGGCCCGTGCCCAGCTTGCCCGCGCGCAGGCGACCCTCGCCAACGCCCGCACCGAACTCGCGCGGTCGACGACGCTCGCCGCATCGCAGGCGGCGAGCCAGGAAGAAGTCGAGCAGCGCCGCTCCGCCGTCCGCACCGGCGAGGCCGATGTCGCCGCCGCCAATGCCGCGATTCGCGCCTCGGCGCTCAACGTCGGCTTTACCCGCGTCACCGCGCCGATTTCGGGCCGCGTGTCGCAGCGCCTGGTCGATCCGGGCAATTCGGTGATCGCCGACCAGACGATCCTGACCACCATCGTGTCGACCAGCCCCATCCATTTCAGCTTCCAGGGATCGGAGGCGAGCCTGCTCGAATATGAGCGTCGCGGCGACACGCTGCAGAATGCGCCGGTGCGCATCAAGCTGCAGGGCGCCGACGATTACGCCATCAACGGCCGCATCGATTTTGTCGACAACGCACTGTCGAACGGATCGGGCACGATCGCCGTCCGCGCGGTCGTCCAGAACCCCGACGGCAAGCTGCGCCCCGGCCTGTTCGGCCAGCTCCAGCTCGCCGCCTCGGCGCCGCGTCCGGCCTTCCTGCTGCCCGACACCGCGATCGTCACCGACGGCGCGCGCCGCGTCGTTTACGTCATCGGCCCCAAGGATGTCGTGCAGGCCCGCCCGGTCACCCTCGGCCCTGTCGTCGACGGGCTGCGCGTGATCAAGACCGGCGTCACCGCGAAGGACCGCATCATCGTCGGCGGCCTCCAGCGCGCGCGGCCGGGCCAGCCCGCCAAGGTGCAGGCCGGGACGATCGCGGCTGACGGCAAGGTGCTGACGGCCAAGGTCGCGCCCGCCGCGAAGGGCGGGGCGAACAGCAAGTGAATATCAGCCGCTTCTTCGTCGACCGCCCGATCTTCGCGGCGGTCATCGCGATCTTCATCACGCTGATCGGCGCCTTCGCCTATCCGCAGCTTCCGCTCGCCCAATATCCGGAGATCGCGCCGCCGACGATCAGCATCACCGCCGCCTATCCCGGTGCCTCGTCCGAAACGATCGCCGAAACGGTCGCCTCGACGCTGGAGCAGGAGATCAACGGCGTCGAGAATATGCTCTATATCCAGAGCAGCTCGACGCAGGGCGCCGCGCAGATCACCGTGACTTTCGAACCCGGCACCGACCTCGATGCCGCGCAGGTGCTGGTCCAGAACCGCGTCGCGCTCGCCGAGCCGCGCCTGCCCGAACAGGTGCGCCAGATCGGCGTGCAGGTGAACAAGCAGGAATCGGGCTTCCTGATGATCGTCGCGCTGACCTCGACCGATCCGGCGATCGACACCGACTATGTCGGCAACTACGCCAATTCGACGCTGCGCGACCGCCTGCTCCGCCTCGAAGGCGTCGGCGGCGTCCAGATCTTCGGCGGCGGCTATTATTCGATGCGCGTGTGGATCGACCCCGACAAGGCCGCGGCGCGCAACCTGACCGCGCCCGAAATCGTCGCCGCGCTGCAAAGCCAGAATGTCCAGGTCGCCGGCGGTTCGGTCGGCGCCCCGCCCTATGGCAAGGGCAATCCGGCGTTCGAACTGCCCGTCGAAGTCCCGGGCCGCCTCGTCACCCCCGACCAGTTCGCCAATGTCGTGATCAAGACCGACACGACGAACGGCGCGATCACGCGGCTGAAGGATGTCGCGCGCGTCGAGCTCGGCGCGCAGGATTATGGCGTGCGCGGCGTGTTCAACGGCCGCGAAGGCGTCGGCATGGCGGTGATCCAGCAGCCGGGTGCCAATGCGCTCAACGCCGCGAACCTCGTGCTCGAGGAAGTGAAGAAGGCCTCGGCCGACTTCCCCCCGGGACTCGAATATGAAATCCCCTTCAACCCGACCGAATATGTTCAGGCGTCGGTGACCGCGGTGCAGGAAACGCTCGTCGAGGCGATCTTCCTCGTCGTGCTCGTCGTGCTCGTCTTCCTGCAGACCTGGCGCGCCGCGATCATCCCGATCGTCGCGATCCCGGTGGCGCTCGTCGGCACCTTCGCGGTCCAGCTCGCGCTCGGTTTCTCGATCAACTCGCTGTCGCTCTTCGCACTGGTGCTCGCGGTCGGGATCGTCGTCGACGACGCGATCGTCGTCGTCGAGGCGGTCGAAAAGCATATCCGCGAAGGCCTCAGTCCGCGCGAAGCCGCGCACCGGACGATGGAGGAAGTGTCGGGCGCGCTGATCGCGATCGGCCTCGTGCTCGTCGCGGTGTTCGTGCCGACCGCTTTCGTCCCCGGCATCCCCGGCATCTTCTATCAGCAGTTCGCGGTGACGATCGCGGCGGCGACGGTGTTTTCGCTGCTCACCTCGCTCACCCTCTCGCCCGCGATGGCGGCGCTGCTGCTCAAGCCGCACGAGGCGCATCATGAGGAGCCGAAGAACAAGCTGATGCGCGTGGTCCGCCGCGCGGCGGACAAATTCAACAGCGGCTTCGACAAATTGTCCGACCGCTATGGCCGCACCACCGCCACGCTGGTGCGCAAGGGCGGATTGATGCTCGCCATCTATGCCGTGCTGCTCGCGGCGACCGGCTGGCGCCTCGCCGACACGCCGACAGGCTTCATTCCCGACCAGGACCAGGGCGTGCTGATCGGCGTCGTCCAGCTGCCGCCGGGCGCGTCGCTCGACCGCACCAGCGAAGTCCTCGCCCGCGCCCAGCAGGAAGTGAAGAAAGTGGGCGGCGTCGCCAGCATCGCGACCTTCTCGGGCCTCGACGGATCGAGTTTCTCGACCGCGTCGAACGCCGGCACGATGTTCATCCGCCTGACCGACTGGGGCGAGCGCGGCAGCAAGCTGTCCGCGACCGCATTGTCGCAGCAGCTGTCGGGCGTGCTCGCCAATGCCCTGCCCGAAGCCAACGCCTTCGTCATCGCACCGCCCGCGGTGCAGGGGCTGGGCAACGGCAACGGCTTCACGATGATGATCCAGGCCCGCAGCGGCGAAAGCTACAAGGAGCTCGAACAGGCCACCGGCGCCATGATGGGCGGCGCGGCGCAGATGAAGGATGTGCAGCAGGTCTTCTCGCTGTTCAACACCGGAAGCCCACGCATCTTCGCCGATGTCGACCGCGACAAGGCGCAGATCCTGGGCGTCGATCCGAGCCAGGTCTATGCCGCGCTCGGTACCTATCTGGCGTCGACATACGTCAACGACTTCAACTTCCTCGGCCGCACCTTCCGCGTGACCGCGCAGGCCGAACCGACCTCGCGCGCCAGCATCGAGGATGTCGGACGGCTGCAGGTGCGCTCGACCTCGGGCGAGATGGTGCCCCTGTCGTCGGTCGCGACCTTCCGCGACGACAGCGGCCCGACGCGCGTCGTGCGCTATAACCTGTTCCCCGCGGTCGAACTGCAGGGACAGGCGGCGCCGGGCGTGTCGTCGGGTGCGGCGCTCGCCGCGATGGAGGGGCTTGCCGACAAGACGTTGCCGTCGGGCTTCGCCTATGAATGGACCGGCCTCGCCTATCAGGAAAAGGCGGCGGGCGGCGGCGCGGTGCTGATCTTCGGCCTCGCGGTGGTGTTCGTCTTCCTCGTGCTCGCGGCGCAATATGAATCGCTGCCGCTACCGCTCGCGGTGATCCTGATCGTACCGATGTGCATCCTCGCGGCGATGCTCGGCGTCAACCTGCGCGGGATGGACAATAATATCCTGACGCAGGTCGGTCTGGTCGTGCTCATCGCGCTCGCCGCGAAGAATGCGATCCTGATCGTCGAGTTCGCGAAACAGGCCGAGGAACAGGACGGGATGAGCACGATCGACGCCGCGGTCCACGCCGCACGCTCGCGCCTCCGCCCAATCCTGATGACCAGCTTCGCCTTCATCTTCGGCGTCGTGCCGCTGGCGATCGCGAGCGGCCCGGGACAGGAGATGCGGCAGGCGCTGGGCACCGCGGTGACCTTCGGCATGCTCGGCGTGACGATCTTCGGACTGATCTTCACCCCGCTCTTCTATGTCCTCTGCCGCAAGCTCGGCGACAAGGCGACCGCCTTCGCCCGCCGCGACCGCAAGCAGAAACAGCCGGACACCAGCCCGGCGGAGACCCGCTAATGACCCGCAACCTGATCCTTGCCGCCGCGAGCATGCTGGCGCTGTCGGCCTGTACCGTCGGCCCCCGCTATGTCTCGCCGGTTCCCGCGGCGCCGTCGCAGGCGCCCTTCCTCGAAGCCGGCAAGTCGCCCGCCTTCAGCGGCGAACAGCCGCCGGGTCCATGGTGGAGCCTGTTCGGCGACCCGTTGCTCGACCAGCTCGTCGGTGAAGCGCTCACGGCGAACACCGATCTTCGCGTCGCCGCCGCCAATCTGGCGCAGGCGCGCGCGGTACTGCGCGAATCGCGCGCCGGCCGCCTGCCGACAACGACGGTGGGCGCCGGCGGCACCTATGCGCGCCAGGCGAACCCGCTCGGCGCCGGCTCGATCGAGGGCGACAGCTATGACGTCGGGCTCGACATCGGCTATCAGGTCGACCTGTTCGGCCGCGTCGAAAGCGCGATCCGCGCTAGCCGCGCCGACGCCGATGCGGTGCAGGCGGCGTTCGACCTGACCCGCATCACCGTCGCCGCTGAAACGACGCGCGCTTACACCGACGTCTGTTCGTTCAACCGCCAGATCGCGGTTGCCGAGGATACGCTGCGCATCCAGCAGCAGACCTTCGACCTCACCCGCCGCCTGTTCGAGGGTGGCCGCGCGACGCGGCTCGAGACCGGACAGGCGGGTGCGCTGCTCGAACAGACGCGTGCGACGATCCCGACGCTGACCGCGCAGCGCGCCGCCGCGCTCTATCGCCTCGCGGTGCTCACCGGCAAGCCGCCCGCCGAAGCGCCCGCTGCCGTGCTCGCCTGCCAGGCGCCGCCCGAATTGAACCGCCCGATCCCCGTTGGCGACGGCGCTTCGCTGCTGGCACGTCGCCCCGACATCCGCCGCGCCGAGCGCCAGCTCGCCGCAGCGGCGGCGCGGGTCAATGTCGCGACCGCCGATCTGTACCCGAGCATCAGCCTCGGCGGCTCGGTCGGCTCGACCGCCAGCTCGATCTCGGGACTCGGCAAGTCCGACGGCTTCCGCTTCTCGCTCGGCCCGCTGATCTCGTGGAGCTTCCCGAACATGGAGGTCGCGCGGTCGCGGCTGAAACAGGCCGAAGCCGGGGCCGATGGCGCGCTCGCAAGTTTCGACGGCACCTGGCTGACCGCGCTGCAGGAAAGCGAAAGCGCGCTCGCCAATTATGCGGGCGAACTCGACCGGCTCGCAGCGCTGCGCCGCGCGGCGGCCGAGGCCGGCGACGCCGCCCGCATCGCGCGGCTGCGCTATCAGGCGGGACGCGAGAATTTCCAGGTCGTGCTCGATGCCGAGCGGACGCTGGCATCGATCAACGCGAGCATCGCCCAGTCCGAACAGACCCGCGCGACGAACCTCGTCTCGCTGTTCCTCGCGCTGGGCGGCGGCTGGCAGGACGGCGGCGCCTAATCAATCTTCGTCATTGCGAGCGGAGCGAAGCAATCCAGAGCAAGCGTAAACCGCTCTGGATTGCCGCGTCGCCTTCGGCTCCTCGCAATGACGAAGAATATTACCCCGCGATCTTCGCCCGAACTTCCTCGGCCTGACGCATGATATTCGCGACCAGCTCGGCGCAGGTCGGGATGTCGTGGATCAGCGCCTGGCTCTGGCCGCTGGTCCAGATGCCGCCGTCGACGTCGCCGTCGCGCAACACATTTTCGCGCCCGCGCACCCCCGCCATCAGATGCTTCACATCCTCGAAACTCTTGGTCGGGTCGCGCTGGATCTCGGCGACCTCGACCGACACCGCGTTCTTCGCGACGCGCGCGGTGTTGCGCAGGGTGCGGCCGACGAGCACGGTGTCGGTCTCGGTCGCGTCGACGATACGCTGTTTCACATTCTGGTGGATCACGGCCTCGACCGTCGCGCAGAAACGCGTGCCCATGTTGACCGCGTCGGCGCCGAGCGCCAGCGCGGCAATGATGCTGCGCCCGTCGGCCATGCCGCCCGAGGCGATGATCGGGGTATCGGGCAGCGCGTCGACCGTCGCGGGGAGCAGCACGACGAGGCCGACATCGTCCTCGCCGGGGTGCCCGGCGCATTCGAAGCCGTCGATGCTGATCATGTCGACGCCCTTTTTCACCGCCGACACCGAGTGGCGCACCGAGGTGCATTTGTGGATCACCGTGACCCCGGCGTCCTTGAAGGCCGGCAGATGATCGGTCGGGGCGCGGCCCGCGGTTTCGACGATCTTGATGCCGCTGGCGATGATCGCCTCGCGATATTCGTCATAGGGAATGGGGTTGATCGACGGCAGCAGGGTCAGGTTCACCCCGAACGGCTTGTCGGTCAGCTTGCGGGTCGCCTCGATCTCGTCGAACAACGCCTGCCCGGTCGGATACATATGCGCGGTGATGAAGCCGAGCGCGCCGGCATTGGCGACGGCCGCGACGAGTGGGCCATAGCCCACGCCGGTCATGCCGCCCATGATGATCGGGGTTTCGATGCCGAACTTCTCGGTAATGCGCGTCTTGATCAAAGCTTCCTCCCATCGGTTTTGTTGCGAAACCCTTGGCGCGCGGGCTGGCGGCGATCAAGCCCGATAATGCGCATGGCCAAGTGCATCTTGCTCGGGCAGGATATGCCCTCGGCGGCGAACAGGAGACGGGACATGGCGGGCAGGCAGAATATCGGACGATCGCTCGTCCTCGTCGCGAGCTGGATCGCGCTGACCGCCGCGAGCGCCGAACCCGCCTATGACGTCGTGATCCGCGGCGGCACGATCTACGACGGGTCGGGCAAATCCCCCCTCACCGGCGACGTGGCGATCAAGGACGATCGCATCGTCGCGGTCGGCAAGGTCGAGGGCAAGGGTCGCAGCGAGGTGTCCGCCAGCGGCATGGCGGTCGCGCCGGGGTTCATCAACATGCTGAGCTGGGCGACCGAATCGCTGATCGCCGACCCGCGCAGTCAGAGCGATCTCCGCCAGGGCGTGACGCTCGAGGTGATGGGCGAAGGCTGGTCGATGGGGCCGATGAACGCGACGATGAAGGCGCAGGAGACCGAGCGCCAGGGCGATATCAAATATGCCATCGAGTGGACCAGCCTCGGCGATTATCTGACGTATCTGGAGAAGCGCGGCATCGCGCCCAATGTCGCGAGCTTCGTCGGCGCCGCGACGGTGCGTATCCATGAACTGGGCGAAGACGATGTCGACCCGACCCCCGAGCAGCTGGCGCGCATGCAGGCGCTCGTGCGGCAGGCGATGGACGAGGGCGCGCTCGGCGTCGGCAGCTCGATCATCTATGCCCCCGGCTCCTATGCCGAAACCGACGAGCTGGTCGCGCTGACCAGCGAGGCCGCGAAATGCGGCGGCATGTATATCAGCCATATGCGATCCGAGGGCGACCGGCTCGAGGAAGCGGTCGACGAACTGATCGAGATTTCGCGTCGTTCGGGCGCCCCCGCCGAAATCTATCACCTCAAGATGGCGGGCCGCGACAATTGGGGCAAATATGATTCGGTCGTGAAGAAAGTCGAGGCGGCGCGCGCTGCGGGCCAGCGGATCACCGCCGACATGTACACCTATACCGCCGGCGCGACCGGGCTCGACGCCGCGATGCCGACCTGGGTGCAGGCGGGCGGACTCGAAGCGTGGATCGAGCGGCTGAAGGACCCCGCGACCCGCGCGCGCGTCGCCGCCGAAATGCAGAAGCCGGGGAGCGACTGGGAAAATCTCTTTTACGGCGCGGGCGCCGACAAGATGATCCTGTCGGGCTTCAAGAGCGACAAGCTCAAGCCGCTGACCGGCAAGACGCTCGCCGAAGTCGCGGCGATGCGCGGGAAGAGCCCCGAGGAGACCGCGATGGACCTGGTGGTCGAGGACGGGTCGCGCGTCGGCACCGTCTATTTCCTGATGTCCGAGGACAATGTCCGCAAGCAGGTCCAGCTGCCGTGGATGAGCTTCGGGTCCGACGCCGCGTCGCAATCGGCCGAGGGGGTGTTCCTGAAATCGGGGTCGCACCCGCGCACCTATGGCAATTTCGCGCGGCTGCTCGGCCGTTACGTCCGCGACGAGAAGCTCATCCCGCTCGAACAGGCGGTGTACCGGCTCACCACCCTGCCCGCGACCAACCTCGGGATCGCCGAACGCGGGGCGCTGAAGCCCGGCTATTATGCCGATGTCGTGATCTTCGATCCCGCCAAGATCGCCGACCGCGCCACCTTCGAAGCGCCGCACCAATATTCGGTCGGGGTGCGCGACGTTTTCGTCAACGGGGTCGCGGTGCTCAAGGACGGCGAGCCGAGCGGCGCCACCCCCGGGCGTGCGGTGCGCGGCGCGGGCTTCGGGAAAT
>NZ_LMGF01000001.1:309696-309823 GCF_001427085.1 Sphingopyxis sp. Root1497 | reverse complement strand
GCCGCTGAGCGCCCGCTGAGGTTCAGTCGCGAAAGCGGATCGCGGCACCGTCGGCGTCGCGGGTGATACGCACCCGCACCTCGTAAAGCGCGCCGAGCAGGTCCTCGCTCATCACCTCGGCGACCGA
>NZ_LMGF01000001.1:0-309685 GCF_001427085.1 Sphingopyxis sp. Root1497 | reverse complement strand
CCCCGCCGCGAGCAGCGCGCCGTCCTTGATCGCGACGACATCGTCGGCATGGCGCAGCGCGAGGTCGAGGTCGTGGATCGCCATGATCACCGTGCGCCCGGCATCGGCGCGCGCGCGCAGCCGCCGCGCCGCGTCGAGCGCGTGGCGCGGGTCGAGTCCGGCGGTCGGCTCGTCGACGATCAGCAGTTCGGGGTCGCCGACGATCGCGCGCGCCAGCATCGCGCGGGCGAGTTCGCCGCCCGACAGGCTGGTCGCCGGACGATCGCGGAGTTCGACAAGATCGCAGGCGGCGAGCGCCTCGTCGATCGCGGGGCGCAGCGCGGCGGGCAGATCGCCGAAGCTCGGCAGCACCGGGGTCAGGCCGAGCGCGACGACGCGCTCGACGCTGATCGGCCATTCGACCTCGGCGCGCTGCGGCAGATAGGCGCGGCGCCGCGCGAGCATCCGGCGACCGATCGCGGCGAGCGATTGTCCGCCGAGTTCGACGCGTCCGGCATCGGGGGCCCGCAGCCCCGCCGAGACTTCCAATAATGTGCTCTTCCCGGCGCCATTGGGGCCGATCACCGCAGTCAGGCGCCCGGGCGCAAAGACCGCGTCGATATCGCGCAGCACGGCGCGCTGGTCGCGTTTCACGGTGACCGCGGAGAGGGTCAGCGCGCTCATGCGGTGCGCCTTTGCACATGGAGGACGAGCCACAGAAAGAAGGGCGCGCCGAACAGGCTGATGAACACCCCGAGCGCGAGGATCTTGCCGTCGACGACGAGCAGCCTTGTGCCGACATCGGCGAGGGTCACGAGCAGCGCGCCGACGAGCGCCGCCGGGACCAGCGTCTTGCCCGGCCGGTGCCCGACGAGCGGGCGGACGATGTGCGGCGCGATCAGCCCGACGAAGCTGATCGCTCCCGCGACCGAGGTCGCCGCGCCGACCCCCATCGCGGTACCGAGCAGCGCGAGCAGGCGGGTGCGCGCGACATGGATGCCGAGGCTTTCGGCCTGCGCCTCGCCGAGCGCGAGTGCGTCGAGCGCGCGGCCGGTCAGGAGCAACAGCATCGCGCCAACGAGGATGAAAGGTGCTGCGAGCCAGACATGGTCCCAGCTGCGGTCGACGAGCGAGCCCATCAGCCAGACCATGATCTCGTATGCCGCATAAGGGTTGGGCGCGACGTTGAGCGCGACGCTGACCCCGGCGGCGGCGATGCTGCTGACCGCGGCGCCGGCGAGGATCAGCGACAGCGTGCCACCGCGCCGCGACAGAGCCAGCGCGGTGCCCGCGGTGACGAAGCCGCCGACGAGCCCGAAGAGCGGCGGCGCCATCGCGAAGCTGGCGGCGAAGCCGAAATAGATCGCGATCACCGCGCCGAGCGACGCCCCCGCCGACACCCCGAGCAGCCCGGGTTCGGCGAGCGGGTTGCGCAGCAGCCCCTGCAGCACCGCGCCCGACAGGCCGAGGATCGCGCCGACCATCAGCCCGAGGATCAGCCGCGGCAGGCGGATTTCGACGAGGATCAGCGACGCGAGGTCGGTGCGGCCCGCGAGCAGCCCGCCAAGCGCCTGTCCGGGGGTCAGCCACACCGTGCCCGCGAGCAGCGAGGCGAATCCCGCGAGGAGCAACAGGACGACCAGCAGCGGGACAAACCAGCGCATCACAGCGCATGAGCCCCGGCAAAGGGAAGCGAGGTGCGGACCCGGCTCGCGGCGCCGCGCAGTTCGGCGCGCAGCCGGATCGCCGCTTCGCTGATCCTGGGGGTGCCGCAGCCATAATAGGCCGGCGAAATCGCCACCGTCCGCGCGCCGTCCCAATAGCGGCGAACGATCGGATGACGCTCGATATTCTCGCGCATTCCATATTCGGGGCGGACCCCGGCGCCCTTGACGAGCAGGGTCGGCGCGGCGACGAGCAGCACTTCGGTGTCGGGGCGATTATAGCGCGACACCGGCGGCTCGTTGGCGATGTTCACCGCGCCCGCCGCTTCGAGCACCGCGTTATAGAGCGACCCCTTGCTCGCGCTGAAACCACCGCCGTCCCACGCGACGACACGCAGCGGCGGCCCGGGATCGCGAGCCAGTTCGGCAAGCTCGCGGTCCATTTGGGCGATCATCGCCTCGCCGCGCGCGACTTCGCCGACCGCCCGCGCGACCTGCCGGACATTGGCGCGGATCGCATCGAAGCTGGTCGCGTCGTCGACCTCGATCATCGGATAGCCGAGCCGTTTGAGCATCGCCCGCGTCGTCGGTTTCGAAAAACGGTCGGCGACGATCAGATCGGGCTGTTGCTGAACGACTTCCTCGGCGAGGCCGTGATTGATCCCGACCCGCCTGGCGGCATTTGCCATCAGCGATCCCGACGGATCGCGCGACAGCCAGGTCACCGACACGATCCGTTCGGGCGGCAGCAGCGCCAGCACCAGCTGGTCGGTGCACTGGTTCGTCGACATGACGCGCAGTGGCTTCGAAGGCGGCGGCCCGGCGTCGGGCGGCGCCACGGCGCTGCCGGTCGAAACCAGCAGCACCGCGGCGGCAAACACAGACGCCAGGCCGACCCCCTGCATCAGATTTTTACGCGGATACCAATGGCGGCTGTGCGACCGTAAGTATTATAGCCTTTGACAACCACATAATCCTCATCGAACAGATTTTCGATCCGGCCATAAACTTCGAGCTGATCGGTGATTGGGAAAGCCGCACGCACGGCGGTCAGCCAGTATCCGTCGAGGCGATTGGCGAAGCTGTTGTTGATATTGTCGAAACTGTCGCCGGTCAGGGCAATCGTTGCACCCAGTTTCAGGCCCCAAGGCGATTTCCAGTCGGCGACGAAACTCGCTTTGTCCCTTGGGCGGCGGGCAAGCTGGTTGCCAAAATTGGCCCCCGGGGAGCGAGTGGTAGCATCGACCAGTGCGTAATTCACCCGCACGTCCAGATTGTCGTTGGGCCGGACGATAAGTCCAAGCTCGACGCCCTCCGACTTCACCCGCCCGATATTCTCCGATTGGAATGTCGCGGGATTATAAGCGATGAGGTCGTTGCTTTTGCGATGGAAGTAGGTCGCGGTCGCCGTGACTTTGCGATCGATAAAACTGTGCTCGATTCCGGCGTCAAAGCCTTTGGAGGTTTCCGGTTTCAGATTGATGTTGCCGAATGGCGGCAATGCCTCGCTCAACGTCGGCGCACGAAAACCTTCGGCATAGCTCGCGCGGAATATGGTCTTGCCATCATTGGGCGTATAGGCCGCGTCGGCACCAAAGCTTGTGTGGTCGCCATATTGTGAATGATCTTCGTATCGCACGCCGCCGTTGACCGTCAGGCCGTCAAACGGGTGTACGCCAATCTGTCCGTAAAAGCTGGAATAGTCGCTTTTGAACCTGGTGGGTGTGGTGTCACCGCCCAAGGGATAGAAAGTGCTGGCGAACGTCTCTTCATGGGCGCCGCCGAAAACCAGTGACGCGATGCCGAAGTCGACATTGCCGTCATAGGCAAAACGGTCGACTTTGCCGCGCGCGGTGAAAACATTGTAGTTGAAAGGACCGGTCGCGCCATCCTCGCTGCCTTTGCGGGTCAGGTCGGTACGGCTGTACGACAGGCGCCCCCTCCACTTGCCGTCGAGCAGGTCGTGGTTCAACCCGGCATAGCCGACGAACTGTTCGTTATCGGATTCGGGAATGGAATTTGCCGGGTTGCCCGGAAAGGCAAAGGCGTCGTCATATTCAATCCGGCCCTTGTTGTAATAACCGCGCAGATCGAGTGCGAGGGCAGGCGAGAATTCGACGAGCAACTTTCCGTTGGCGGAGAAGTTCCTGTACCCATCGCGTTCGGTGCCGCCGATGAGCGACGAAATACCGTCGGTGCGATAATAGCCGGCGCCGACGCTGCCGGAGATGACCCCACTCTTGCCCGACACATTGCCAAAGACTTTGGCGGTGTCATGGCTGCCATATTCGGCGAAAGCATTGGCCGACAGCGTGTCCGTGGGTGCGACGGTTTGCACGCTGATGACGCCACCGATCGCCTGGCTGCCCCAGATGACCGAATTGGCACCGCGCAGCACCTCGACCCGGTCGATATTGCCCGTAAGCAATCCACCGAAATCGAACGCGCCATTGGGCGTCGAAGGATCATTGATCCGCACGCCATCGATCAGCACCAGCGTCTGGCTGCTTTCCGCGCCGCGGATAAACACGCTGGTTTGCGATCCGACGGGTCCGCTTTGTGCGACAGCTACGCCTGGCACGAGGTTTAAAGCGTCGCTGATCGACGTCACTTGCGATGTTTCCAGATCGTCGCGCGTGATAACGGAAATGGTGTGGCCCGTTTCGGTGCGGCTCTGTTCGACGCCGCTGGCGGTGACGACAATGGTATCACCGTTCGCGTCGGTCGATGTTTCGTCGGGATTGGACTGCGCGAAGGCGGGCGTCGCCGCCGTCAGCGCGAGGAGGGAAATGAAACCGGTCTTCAACATGGGATAAGCCCCCTTTGCGCCAGAGCGAAGTGGCGGGGGCGTACCGGCGAACCGGTCGGTGCAGGCGAAGGGCGGGCACAAGTCGCTCCGTCACCACGCACCGATGCGGCCCCAGCCGCACAGGTCGTCGCTCAGACGGAGGATTACCGTGCCATGACCATCCCCTGGACCAAGGCAAGAGCGACCGGTGCGCTGGCAGGTCTCCTGGCTCGCGGGTCACAGCTTGATGCACGCCTTCCCAGGTTGCCCCAGTGGCTGGCCCCGACAAGGAGTCCGGACCGGTGCATCGCGCTCACCGCTTACAGTTGCAGGGACAGCCTCGGAGTCGAAAGCCCGAGCGGGGCCTTCTCACCGTGTTCCCGTTTTAAGCCCTTTCGGGCACCGGCGCGATCTTGCGGGGGCCAGGCCCCCGCGGCGCAAGCCCATAGAGCAATGCCGCGCTTTCGCAATCGGCTTTATCGCGGTCGCCGTCGCGGACAGGCGTTCCGGCCGCGGCGTGAATGGGGCTTGCGCGCGCGCGGCTTGCCCTTCATGATAGCGCTACCATAACAGAACCTTGGGAGAGGTGAATGAACACAGCGTCGCGAGGCCAGACCAATCTGGCGCTCATTACGGCGATCGTCGCGGTGGCGACGATCGGCGGATTATTGTTCGGATATGACAGCGGGGCGGTCAACGGCACCCAGGACGGGTTGCGGTCGGCGTTCTCCCTGAGCGAGGCGGGGCTCGGTTTCACCGTCGGATCGCTGTTGATCGGCTGCTTCATCGGCGCCTTTCTTGCCGGCACGCTCGCCGACGCGATCGGGCGCCGCAACGTCATGATCCTGTCGGCGATATTGTTCCTCATCGGCGCGCTGATCCAGGGCTTTGCCCATGCCCAGCCGCTGTTCGTCGTCGCCCGGATGATGGGCGGCATGGCGGTGGGCGCCGCGAGCGTGCTGTCGCCGGCCTATATCTCCGAGGTCGCGCCCGCCCATATCCGCGGCCGGATGACGACGGTGCAACAGATCATGATCATCACCGGGCTGACCGCCGCCTTCGTCGTCAATTATTTCCTCGCCGCCAGCGCCGGAGCATCGACCGCGCCCTATTGGGCGGGGATCGAGGCGTGGCGCTGGATGTACCTGATGCAGGCGGTGCCGGCGGCGGTCTTTCTCGTCGCGCTGTTCTTCATTCCCGAAAGCCCGCGCTATCTGGTGTCGAAGGGGCGGATCGACGAGGCCGGCAAGGTGTTGACCCGCCTGTTCGGCGCCGCCGCCGCCGCGACCAAGGTCGACGAGATCAGGGCCAGCTTCAGCGCCGACCATCGCCCGCGCCTGTCCGACATATTCGATCCGGTGAAGGGCGGGGTACGGCCGATCGTCTGGGCCGGGCTGTTGCTCGCGGTGTTCCAGCAGCTCGTCGGGATCAACGTGATCTTCTATTATGGCGCGACGCTGTGGCAGCTCGCCGGTTTTACCGAGGACCAGTCGCTGCAGATCAACATCGTGTCGGGGATCGTGTCGATCGCCGCCTGTTTCGGAACGATCCTGCTCGTCGATCGCATCGGCCGCAAGCCGCTGCTGCTGATCGGCTCGGCGGGCATGGCGGTGACGTTGTTCGCGCTCGTCTATGCCTTTGCCAACGGCACGCTCGATGCCGGCGGGAAGCTCCAGCTCTCGTCGTCGCTCGGCACGCTCGCGCTGATCGCGGCCAATCTGTACGTGATCTTCTTCAACCTCAGCTGGGGCCCGATTATGTGGGTGATGCTGGGCGAAATGTTCCCGAACCAGATCCGCGGCTCGGCGCTGGCCGTGTGCGGATTTTTCCAGTGGTTCGCCAACTTCCTCATCTCCTTCACCTTTCCGATCATGGCGGTCGGGCTGGGGCTGGCGGTGAGCTACAGCTTCTATGCGATTTGCGCGGTGATCAGCTTCTTCCTGGTCCAGCGCTTCATCGTCGAGACCAAGGGCAAGGAGCTCGAAGCCATGGAAGGCTGAGCGAGTCCCAGCGACGCCTTCAAAGGGGACCGGGCGACCGGTCCCCTTTTCCGTGGCGCCGATCAGGCGGCGCAATGATCGCGGATATAGTCGCGGTGGCGCGGCATATGGTCGACCGATGCGGTCACCGCCGCCTTGATCTGGCGCAGCCGGTCGCGCGTCTGCTCGATCGGCATCAGCTCGGCGACGGGATCGTAGCGGCGCGCGCCGAGCCGCTGCCCCTCCATCACCGCGAACCAGCTGGTGTCGTTGAACAATTCCTCATGTTCGCGAAAGGCGCGGCCGCTGCTCTGAAAGACGCGGATCTTTTCGGCGAGCCGATCGGGGATCGGCATCGTCCGGCAATAATTCCAGAAGTCCGAATCGTCCCGCGTCGTGACATGGTAATGGAGCACGAGGAAATCGCGCACCAATTCGCTCTCCTCGACCATCAGCCGATTGTAGCGGTCGATGCTCGCGGCTTCGAAGCCGGTATCGGGGAAGTTGGACAGGAGGCGCGCGATGCCGGTCTGGATCATCCAGATGCTCGTCGATTCCAGCGGCTCCATGAACCCCGCCGACAGGCCGATCGACACGCAGTTCTTTTCCCAGAAGCGCGCGCGGTGGCCGGTGGTGAATTTCAGGAAGCGCGGATCGGCGAGCGGCTTGCCGCCCAGATTGGCGAGCAACACCGCCGCCGCCTCGTCGTCGCCGATATAGTCGCTGCAATAGACATGGCCGTTGCCGACACGGTGCTGGAGCGGGATGCGCCACTGCCAGCCCGCCGAGCGCGCGGTCGAGCGCGTGTAGGGGGAAAAGTCTTCGCCGAGTTCACACGGCACCGCGACCGCGCGGTTGCACGGCAGATAGGCCGACCAGTCGATATAGGGGACGCCAAGCTCGCGGCCGATGAGCAGGCCTGCAAAGCCCGAGCAGTCGATGAACAATTGCCCGCCCACCGTACGGCCGTCGTGCATCGTTACATTTTCGATATGGCCCGTTTCGCCATTACGCGTGACGCCGGTGATTTTGCCTTCGATCCGGGTGACCCCGCTGCCCTCGGCCAGCTCGCGCAGATAGAGGGCGTAAAGCCCGGCATCGAAATGAAAGGCATAGGCGATCGACGAGAGCAGCGAGCCGGGGGCGGTGGTCGGGCGCATGAACTTGCCGTGGCGCGCCGCCTTGGCCATCACCGAATAATCCTCGACGTCGGCGAATTCGGCTTCGCCGCGCAGCCGCTGCCAGAAAGCATGGAACGACACGCCGCCCATATCGACCCCGATATTGCCGAAGGGGTGGAAATAGCGCTGGCCGATGCCGCCCCAGTCGACGAATTCGATCCCGAGCTTGAAGCTGCCCTTGGTACGGCGGACGAAGTCGTCCTCGTCGATCCCGAGCATGCGGTTGAAGATGTTGATCTGCGGGATCGTCGCCTCGCCGACCCCGACGGTGCCGATCTCGTCCGATTCAACCAGGGTGATGCTGGCATAATCGGGGCCCAATATCCGCGCGAGGGCCGCCGCGGTCATCCAGCCGGCGGTGCCGCCGCCGACGATGACGATCGATTGAATCCTGGTCGCTTCCATCGCACTCCCCCTTCAACGTCGGCATTTTTGTCACACACGATCGCCGCTATTCGTCGCTAAGGCAAATCACCGCTTGTCGAAACCCGGCCTATATCATATGACAGGTAAATGGTAGCGCTACCTTTTCGGCAGCGCAACCCGATGAGGCCGAAAAGGCCCATGACATGGGAGGGGTTTAAATGCCTGTTGTAACGACGTTTTCTCGTGACGTTCGGCTCACGAATCACAACGCGCCCTGGCTTCGCCTGGGCGTTTCGACGCTGGCGCTCGTCGCCTCCGCGATAATCGCTACCCCGGCCTTTGCCCAGGACACCGACACCAACGAGGTCGCCGACCCGTCGAACGCGCCCGAGATCGTTGTCACCGGCTTCCGCGCCGCGCTGCAAAGCGCGCAGGGGCGCAAGGAAAACGCCGACACCGTCATCGATTCGATCACCGCCGAAGATATCGGCGCCCTCCCCGACCGCTCGGTGACCGAGGCGCTGCAGCGCATTCCCGGGGTCACCATCAACCGCTTTTCGGCGGGCGTCGATCCCGACCATTTCTCGGTCGAGGGATCGGGCGTCACTATCCGCGGCCTCAGCTATGTCGGATCGCGCTTCAACGGCCGCGACGCGTTCAGCGCCGGCAACGGGTCGGGGCTGAGCTTCGCCGACGTGCCGTCGGAACTGCTCGCCGGGGTCGACGTCTACAAGACCCCGTCGGCCGACCTGATCGAAGGCGGCATCGGCGGCATCGTCAACCTGCGCACCCGCCTGCCCTTCGACCAGAGCGGCCTGCTCGTCGCGGGCTCGCTCGAACTCAACTATGGCGATTTCGTCAAGAAATCGGCGCCGACCTTTTCGGGATTGATCAGCAACCGCTGGTCGACCGGGATCGGCGAAATCGGCCTGCTCGCCAGCGCCTCCTATTCGCAGCTTTATTCGCAGGCCGATCGCATCGGTATCTCCAGCTTCCGCCCGCGCACCACCTATTCGGACGGGACGCGCACCGACGTCGTACCGTTCGCCGGCGCGACCGCGGGACCCTCGGCGCTGTTCCCGCGCGGCGCCGTGCTCGGCCGCCAGAATTTCAACCGCGAACGCTATGGCTATTCCGCCGCCGCCCAGTGGGAAAGCAACGACGGGACGCTCGCGGCGACCTTCCAGTTCCTGCGGTCCGACGCGCGCCAGGCGTGGAGCGAGAATACGATCGAAATCGCCACCGACAATGTGTCGAACAATGGCGATTCGCGCGCCGTCGCGGGCACCTCGCTGGAATTCGACGACAGCGGCGTCTTCGAAAATGGCGTGATCACCGGCCCGACCGGCTGGCGCGCCGACCAACAAAATGCGACTGGTGACATTCGCACGCCCATATTGGGGCTGCAGTCGAACAATATCCGCCGCGACCATTATGAACGGATCAAGACGACCGATTATTCGGCGAACTTGCGCTGGACCCCCAGCGAAAACCTCGCGATCAATCTCGACTATCAGCATGTCGATTCAAAAAGCGACGTCGAGGACAATACGCTTTGGGGCTCGACCTATCAGGATGCGATGATCGACCTCAATGGCCATGGCCTGCCATTCGTGCAGTTCATCCCGCCGCAGAATTGCGATCCCGCGCCCTGCCAGGGCAATCCCGGCTTCGCCGCCAATTCGCCCTCCTATTTCACCGGCAGCCACCAAAGCTTCACCGATCCGTTCAACAGCTTCTACCGTTCGGCGATGGACCATCTGGAACAGAGTGATGGCAGCGAGGACGCCTTCCGCGTCGACGCCGAACTGTCCTTTCCCGACAGCGGCTTCCTGAAATCGCTGCAGGTCGGCGGACGCTATGCCGACACCGAACAGACCGCGCGCTTCTCGATCTACAATTGGGGCGTGCTCAGCGAGCAATGGGGCAATGGCGGCCCGGCGTGGTTCGACGACAATGTCGACAACGTGACCGGCGGCAATGGCGGGGCACCGCTGCCGGGGTATGAAGAGGTCTTCTATCCCAATTTCTTCCGCGGCGCCGCCAACAACCCGATCGCGGGTCAGGGCCGCCTTTTCTATTCGGGCAACACGGTCAAGGACCGCGCCGCCTATATCGCCTATGCCAATGCGATCGCGCGCGAATGGCAGGGGACGACCACCTGCGGCATCGACGGCCGGACGATCAATGCGGGGTGGAACTCGCTGGCCGATCGCTGCGGCAATGTCGCCGGTACGCCGTTCCAGCCGGGCGAGATCAATCCGCAGCAGAACAAGAATCTGGCGCTTTACGGCATGATCAAGTTCGACAGCGAATTCGGCAGCGGGATGCGCTTCACCGGCAATGTCGGGCTGCGGTACACGCGCACCAAGCGCACCTCGCAGGGGTTCCAGCAGTTCGCCAACAACCCGACGTCGATCACCAGCGAACAGGCTTGCATCGATGCGGCGAACGCCGGGCAGCCGGCGACGGGTTTCTGTACCTTCACCCCGGCGGTGCGCCAGCAGGCGCGCAACTATCTGAACGGCGCGCTGCTGCCGATCGACGCTAAGACCAACTATGATTATTTCCTGCCGAGCGTGAACCTGAAGCTCGAAGTCGGCGGCGGGCTGCAATTCCGCGCCGGCTATTTCAAGGGCGTCTTCGCCCCGCCCTTCGGCTTTTCGCGCAACTATTTCAACGTCACGGGTCTCAGCGCCAACCAGAATGTCGACAGTAGCGGCGCGGCGATCCCGGGCAGCTTCACGATCCAGTCGACGGTCACCGCGGGCAATCCCAATTTGTTGCCGACGACATCGGACAATTTCGACCTCACCGCCGAATATTATTTCAGCAAGGTCGGACAGGTGACGCTGTCGATGTTCCACAAACGGCTGCACAATGTCGTGACCAACGCGACGGTTTCGACCGACCTGACCAACAACGGCGCGACCTTCCCGGTGGTGCTGACGACCGCGATCAACTCGCCCGACACCGGCAAGGTCACCGGCGCCGAGGTGTCGTACCAGCAGGTCTTCGACTTCCTGCCGGGACCGCTGTCGGGACTCGGGCTGCAGGCGACCTATACCTATGTCAAATCGTCGGGGGTGCCGCAGACGACGCTGTCGGCGACCGACCCCGATGTCGCCGCGGGGCGCCAGTCGGCGATTTCCGGCGACAGTTTCCCGCTCCAGGGACTGTCGAAACATACGATCAACATCACGCCGTTCATCGACATCGGCCCGCTGTCGCTGCGCGCCTCGTACAACTGGCGCTCGCGCTACCTGCTGACGATCCGCGACGTGATCACGCCGTTCGATCCGATCTTCCAGCGCGCCTATGGCCAGCTCGACGCCTCGGCGACGGTCACCGTCACCGATCAGTTCAAGCTGGGCATCCAGGCGGTGAATATCCTGAACTCGCAGACCAAGACCGAAGCGGCGGTGCTCAACGGCGCCGGCGATATCCAATATGTCCCGCGCCAATGGTATATGAGCGACCGGCGCTTCACGATCCTGGCCCGCTTTACCTTCTAGGGGCGCATCCCGCCTCGCTTGGGGGCCGCCGCTTTCTGTGAAAGCGGCGGCCCTTCTTATGTCCGCGTGCGCGAGTCCGGCCGATAGGCGATGAACATCGTCGCGGTGAGCCGGCCGGCGCGCGGATCGCCCGGATGGTCGATCGCCGGATCGATGATGCCCGCATGCAGCGCGTTGCTGCGATAGAGGATCAACCGGTCGAACGCCGCCGCAATCGCGGCAACGCGGACATGGCCGGGCGTATCGGGGGAAGGGTAAGCGGGATTCCCGGGCGCGGGCATCGCGGCGTCGCGCGCGCGGTCCCACGCCGCTTCGCGGGTCGGCGATATCGTCTCGAACCCCGTCGACAGCTGGCGGAAAAAGGCGGTGCCGCCGAAATGCGGCGGGCAGAGATAATGGACCGTCGCAAAATGCAGCGGATCGCTGGTGTCGATATGCGGCACCGTCTGGAGCGGGACGAGCTCGGCCGCCGGGGTAGTGACGATCGAGAAGAAACATTCGGCGCGGACCAGCCGCACAGGCCCCAGCCCATGGACGCGGCGGATCAGCGGATCCAGCCGCGCAACCATCGACCGCACATAGGCGAGCGGCATCGGCGCGCGCAGGCCGGGGTAGAGATTGCCCGTGACCGGCGCGAAGGCCACCGCGTCGGCGGCGAAAGCGACGAGCGCCTGCGGATCGGTGGTCGCGCCGTCGATGCGGATCAGCGGCACCTGCTCGGCCCCGATCGCGAGGATGTCGATGACCGCGGCGTCGGCGGGCCTGCAATCGGGCGCGGCGTTCATGCGCCCGTTGTCGCGGTTATCGCGGCCGGGTCAAGCGCGCGGCGCGGCACCGGCCAACAGATCGGCGAGCGCGGCGCGCAACGGATGCGGCCGGTAATCGTCGCCATAGGGGCAACAGCGCTGCGGCAGGCCGTCGGCGCGCGGGGCAAAACCCTGCAGCCAGCTGAACTTGTCGACCATGCCCCAGGCCAATATGTCGCGAAGATGCGGATAGGACAGCATCACCTCCAGATAGGCGCGGGTGTAGTTGGCGACCCCGGCGTCGCGCGCGACATGGTCGGCGGGCAGGCCATTGTCCTTGACGTCGAATTCGGTGAGCAGCAGCCGGTAGCCCATGCCCGTGACGTCGTCGCAAAACGCACGCCATTCTTTCAGGTCATAGGGGCCGATACCCGTCGCGCGGTCGATCGTCCGCATCTCGATATGCGACTGGATGCCGAGCGCGTCGCACGGCACGCCCCGCTTGCGGAATCCTTCGAGAAGGCGGAGCACTGCGGCGCGATGGTTCGCATGGCCCGGCTCCCAGCTCATATAATCGTTATAGACGAGCTCGGCGTCGGGCAGTTCGCTACGCGCCGTATGGAAGGCGAGATCGACGACGGCCTCGTGGCTGCCCATGGCCTTCGACATCGAGGTGTCGACGAAGGCGCCGGTCTTGTCGTCGAACAATTCGTTGACGACATCATAGCTGTGGATGACCCCACGATAGCGCCGCGTCACGGTTTCGATATGGCTGGTCACCAGCCGCGCCGCCTCGGTCGCGGGGCGGGCGCCATAGTCGTAATTGTTGACCCACTCGGGCATCCATTTCGGGCGATGCCAGAGCAGGGTGTGACCGCGAATATCGAGGCCCTTCGATTTCGCGTAGCGGACGATCGCGTCGAAGGCGGCGAAGTCATACTGGTCGGGGCCGGGGCGAATCGCCTGCCACTTCATTTCATTTTCAGCGACGACCAGCCCGCACTCGCGCTCGACGATCGCTCGGTACGCCGGATTGCCGATCGAACCACTGTCCGACCCTTCCGCCCCATACCCGATCGCCGAACCAAAGCGCAGTCCCTTGCGCGCCGCGATCCGGTGCAGGCCTTCGCCGGTGGCTGGCGGCGCGGCGGTGGTCAGCCCGGCGGCGCCCGCGCAGGCGGTCAGCGACAACGCCGACAGGCCCGCCAACGCCTCCCGCCGACTAAACGCCGCATCGATCACGGCGTCACCACCAGCTTGACGCTCTGCACCTCGGCCGAATTGGGGCCGACCATGATTTCGAAATCGCCGGGTTCGATGACGCGCTTCATGGCACCGTTCCACATCTGGAACGCCGCGGGCGGCAGTATGATCGCCACCGCCTTCGTCTCGCCGGGCTTGAGCGTGACGCGCCGGAAGCCCTTGAGCTCCTTGACCGGCCGGGTGACCGAGCTGATGCTGTCGCGGACATAGACCTGCACCACCTCGTCGCCGGCGCGCGCGCCGCTGTTGGCGACGTCGACGGTGACCGTCACCGGCTGCCCCGCGGCGATCGACGGCGCCGACAGGCGCGGCGCGCCGATGGTGAATTTGGTGTAGCTGAGGCCATAGCCGAACGGGAACAGCGGCGCCTTGTCGTCGAACAGATAGCCGCGCCGCGCGGTCGGCTTGTGGTTGTAGAAAAAGGGCAGCTGACCGACGTTGCGCGCGACCGTCACCGGCAGTTTGCCGCCGGGATTGCTACGCCCGAACAGCGCGTCGGCGATCGCATGCCCCTGCTGCTCGCCGCCGTACCAGGTTTCGAGGATCGCATCGGCCTTGGCGACGACGCCGGGATAGGAGGGCGGGCGGCCGTTGACGAGGACGACGATCACCGGCTTGCCGAGCGCCTTCAGCGCGTCGAGCAACTCCTCCTGCTCGCCGACGATATCGATGTCCGACCGGTCGCCGAGATGGCTGTCGGCCCAGCCTTCGCGGCTCGTCTGTTCGGTGTCGCCGATGAACAGCAATATATGGTCGGCGCCGCGCGCCGCCTCGACCGCCGCGGCGATGCGCTGGCGGTTGGCGGCGGGATCGGCGAGCTTGACCTCGTCGGCCCACCAATCGTCATTCTCGGTGATCTTGACGCCTTCGTTGTAGACGATCGTCGCCTTGTCGCCGACGAGCGCCTTGATGCCGTCGAGCGGCGAGACCGTCTTGGGCGGGATACCGTAATAGCCGCCGAGCCGTGCCACCGCGGCATTGGGACCTATGACCGCGATGGTCGGCCTGGCGGCTGCGCCCGCCGTCGGCAGGGCGAGCGGAAGGACTCCGTCATTCTTCAGCAGCACCAGCGACTTGTCGGCGGTGCGCCGCGCCAGCGCGATCGCCTCGGCATCGTTGGTGACCGCAGTCGCCTTCATCGTCGCGAAGGGATTTTCGAACAATCCGGCGAGGAATTTGATCCGCAGCATCCGCGTCACCGCGGCGTCGATGTCGGCCTCCTTCACCTTGCCCGCGCGCACCGAGTCGACGAGCGTCGTGTACGCCGCACCGTTCGGCAGGTCGCTGTCGACCCCGGCGGCGAGCGCCTGGCGCGCGGCGTCGGGCAGGTCGACCGCGATCTTGTGCAGCTTGACCAGATCGTCGATCGCATAATAGTCGCTGACCACCGCGCCCTCGAAGCCCCATTCGCCGCGCAGCACGTCGCCGAGCAGCCATTTGTTGACGTGGCTGGGGACGCCGTCGATTTCGTTATAGCTCGCCATCACCGCCTCGATCCCGGTGCGTTTTACCACCGCCTCGAACGGCGGGAAAAAATCCTCGCGCAGCGTGCGCTCGGCGATCGGCGCGGGGCCGACGTTGGTGCCGCTTTCGGGCTGGCCATGGCCGGTCATATGCTTGAGCGTCGCGAACACCTTGCCCGGCGGCAGCGGTCCGGGACCGCCCTTGCCCTGCAGCCCTTCGACCGCCGCCACCCCCATTTCGCTGACCAGATAGGGATCCTCGCCAAAGGTCTCCTCGATCCGGCCCCAGCGCGGGTCGCGCGCGACATCGACGACCGGCGACAGCACAAAAGGCACGCCGCGCGCGCGCACCTCGCGCGCGATGACGCTGTTGACGTCGCGGATCAGATCGGGGTCCCAGGTCGAGGCCATGGCGATCGATTGCGGAAAGCTCGTCGCGTCGCGCGCCGCGAGGCCGTGGAGCGCCTCTTCGTGGAACAGCACCGGGATGCCGAGCCGCGTATTCTTGGTCGCCCATGTCTGGACCGCATTCACATAGTCGACGCTTTCGGGAATCGAGCGCAATTTGTTGGTGCGCGGGCTGCTTGGCCCGCTGCGATCCGACGGGCGGGCGATCTGGCCGAGGCCGTCGGGATATTTCCGCGACGCCTTGGCCGGGTTCCACGTCGTGTCGGCATCCTGCACCTCGGCCTTGCTGTCCCACAGGGTGATGATCTGCCCGACCTTTTCCTCGAGCGTCATCCGCGCGAGCAGGTCGGCGACGCGCGCATCGACGGGCAGGCTGGCGTCGCGATAAGGTGCGTTGGCGGGAGGCCTGGCGGTCGAGGTGGCCGATGCCGGAGCCGATGCGGGTGCGGCCTGCTGGCCCATGACCTGTGCCAGCGGCAGCGTCATCGTCGTGGCCAACAGCGCGGCCGCCAAAGTCATGCGCATGATCGTCTCTCTCCCATTTTTGCTTGCGCGGATCGATTCCCCACGCCTATTGTTAGCGCTACCATGAAAGAAAGCGGCAGTGGCTGTCAAGCCATGGCAAAACGTCAGGGAGGGTGAACAACAAGGATGCGGAGCGTCGGGGCGACCCTGTCTGCGGCATGCGCGCTGCTGTTGCTCGCGGCGCCTTCCGCGCGGGCCGAGGACGGCTATGAGCTGTGGCTGCGCTATCGCCCGCTCACCCTCGCCTATGCGGCGGAGGTCGCAACGATCGCGCCGGGGCTGGCGGTCGATGCGCAGCCGAGCGCGACGATCGACGCGGCAACCGCCGAACTGGAACGGGCGTTTGGCGTATGGCTTGATCATCCATTGGCGGTCGCCGCCGATGCGCCTGCGGGCCTTCAATTGTGCCGCAGCGACCGACCGTGCGCAGCCGCCTTGCCAAAGCGCGATGCGCCCCCCCTGCCCGGCGCCTATCGCATCGACCGGCTGGCGCGCGGGCGTGTCGTCATTTCTGCAAGCGACGACATCGGGCTGCTCTACGGCAGTTTCGCGCTGCTCCGCCACATCCAGCAGCAGGTGCCGCTGACCGAACTGCCGCAGTCCGACGCCCCGCGCGTCGCGATCCGCATGCTCGACCATTGGGACAATGTCGATGGCAGCGTCGAGCGCGGCTATGCGGGACGCTCGATTTTCCAATGGTGGCGCCTGCCGGGGTATGTCGATCCGCGGCTGACCGACTATGCGCGCGCCAACGCCTCGATCGGGATCAACGCGGTCGCGGTGAACAATGTCAACGCGCCCGCGACCTTCCTGACCCCGCGCTTCATCGCCAAGACGCGGGCGCTCGCCGACACGCTGCGCCCCTATGGCATCCGCGTCTTCCTGTCGGCGCGCTTCTCGGCGCCGCGCGATCTGGGCGGGCTGGCCACCGCCGACCCGCTCGACCCCGACGTCCAACGCTGGTGGCGGGCGAAGGCCGACGAGATTTACACCGCCATCCCCGATTTCGGCGGCTTTCTGGTCAAGGCCAACAGCGAAGGCCAGCCGGGGCCGCAGGATTATGGCCGCACCCACGCCGACGGCGCCAATATGCTGGCGCGCGCGGTGGGCCTGCGCGGCGTCGTGATCTGGCGCGCCTTCGTCTACGATCCCGACCCGGCGGTCGAACGCACGATGCAGGCCTACAACGCGTTCCAGCCGCTCGACGGGCAATTCGATGCCAATGTCGTCGTGCAGGTCAAGAACGGCCCGCTCGATTTCCAGCCGCGCGAGCCGGTGAGCCCGTTGTTCGGAGCGATGCCGCAGACGCAGCTTGGGCTGGAACTGCAGATCACCAAGGAATATCTCGGCTTCTCGACCCACCTCGCCTATCTGGCACCGCTGTTCGAAGAGGCGCTCGACACCGAAGGGCTGGCAGCGGACGAGCGCATGACGCTGGCGGACCTCGTCGCCGGAAACGGGCGGTCGGCGACCAGCCTGATCGCAGGGGTCGCCAATATCGGGTCCGACCGCAACTGGAGCGGGTCGCATTTCGACCAGGCCAACTGGTATGCCTTTGGCCGGCTGGCATGGAACCCCACCCTGTCGTCCGACGCCATCGCCCGCGAATGGGCGGCGCAGACTTTCGCCGCCGACCCGCCGCTGGTCGACGCCGTCGCGGCGATGATGATGCCGAGCCGCCAGGCGGTGGTCGACACTATGACCCCGCTCGGCCTCGCGCATCTGATGGGCAGCGACCATCATTATGGGCCCGCGCCGTGGGTCGACGATCTGGCCCGCGCCGACTGGAACCCGGTCTATTACCACCGCGCCGATGCCGAGGGGATCGGGTTCGATCGCACCGCGACCGGCAGCAACGCACTCGCCCAATATGGCGCCCCGCTGGCGAAGCGCTATGCCGATCAGCGCGACCCTGCCCTGCCTTGGCTTCTGTGGTTTCACCGCAAGCGCTGGGACGACCGGCTGAGCACCGGGCGAACGGTATGGGACGAACTCGTCACCCGCTATGACCGCGGCGTCGCCGGGGTCGATGCGATGGCGGCGCGGTGGGACGGCCTGCGCGGACTGGTCGACGCGCGGCGCCATTCCGAGGTTGCCGCACTGCTCGCAGTGCAGCAGGACGAGGCGCGCTGGTGGCGCGACGCCTCGATCGCCTATTTCCAGTCGCTGTCGCGGCGTCCGCTGCCCGCGGGCCATGCCGCGCCGGCGCATTCGCTCGATTGGTACCGCGCCCAACGCTTCCCCGAGGCGCCCGGCATATGAGCGCACCGCGACCCGCCCGATATTCGCCTAGCGCGGGCGGAAAAGAAGATTTAGGGACGCTGGCATGAGCCAAAAGAGCGCTACCATGCCCCGCCAGGGCCGCCGCCAGGGCAAGGCCCCGACCATTTCCGATGTCGCCGCCGCCGCGGGCTGCTCACCGATGACGGTGAGCCGCGTGATCAACGGCGATTCCAACGTCCGCGCCGCGACGCGGCAGCAGGTGATGGAGGCGATCGCCGCGCTGCGTTACATGCCGAACCGCGCCGCGCGCAGCCTTGCCGGCGGCGAGCAATTGCGGATCGCGCTGCTCTTCGACAATCCGTCGGCGTCGTACCTCAGCGAATTTCTGATGGGCGCGCTCGAAGAAGCGACGCGCAGCGATATCCACCTGATCGTGCAAAGCTGCATCGACGTCGCCGACGCGCAGGCGCTGATGCGCAACCTGACGCAGGGCGGCATCAAAGGGTTCATCCTGCCGCCGCCCTTGTGCGACGACCAGAGCGTGCTCGACCTGGTCAGCGAACTCGACGCGATCGCGATCGCGGTCGGACCGGGCAAGGCGACGGGGTCGCACGGCGCAGTGATGATCGACGATTTCCAGGCCGCTTATGACATGACCAAGCATATCATCGACCTGGGACATGAACGCATCGGTTTCATCATCGGCAATCCCGAACAGGTCGCCAGCGGTCGCCGCTTGAACGGATATCGCGCCGCGATGACCGACGCCGGACTCGCCGTCCTCGACGAACTGATCGTGCAGGGGCGTTTCAGCTATCGGTCGGGAATGGATGGCGCCGAGCGGCTGCTCGCGGTCGATCCGCGACCGACCGCAATTTTCGCCTCGAACGACGATATGGCGGCGGCGACCGTCGCGGTCGCGCACCGGCGCCACCTCGACGTGCCGAACGACATCACCGTCTGCGGCTTCGACGATACCGCGATGGCGAGCACGATCTGGCCCGAACTGACCACGATCCGCCAGCCGATCCGCGAGATGACCGCCTGGGCCGTCGCCGCGATCGCCACGATCATGCGCGCGCGCAAGGCAGGCGAGCGCGCCGAGGAACAGCAGATGACCCTGCCCTATGCGTTGATCCGCCGCGAATCCGACGCGGCGCCGAGCCTCGCGACGCGCGCGGCAAAGGGTGTGGAGCGGCGGTGACGGCGCGCGACCAGCCCCCCAAACTGCGGTCGCGCGACTGGTTCGACAATCCCGACCGCTGGGACATGACCGCGCTCTATCTCGAGCGCTTCATGAACTACGGCACGACGCCCGAGGAATTGCAGTCGGGCAAGCCGATCATCGGCATCGCGCAATCGGGCAGCGACCTGTCCCCGTGCAACCGCGTCCATGTCGATCTGGCGAAACGGGTTCGCGACGGCATTCGCGATGCGGGCGGGATTCCGATCGAGTTTCCGGTCCACCCGATTTTCGAGAATTGCCGCCGCCCGACCGCGGCGCTCGACCGCAACCTCGCCTATCTGGGGCTGGTCGAGATTTTGAACGGCTACCCATTGGACGCGGTGGTGCTCACCACCGGGTGCGACAAGACGACCCCGTCGCAGGTGATGGCGGCGACCACGGTCGACATCCCGGCGATCGTGCTGTCGGGCGGGCCGATGCTCGACGGCTGGCACGACGGCGAACTGGTCGGGTCGGGCACAGTCATCTGGCGCAGCCGCCGCGCGCTGTCGGCGGGGCTGATCGACGAGGCCGAATTCCTCGACCGCGCGACGTCGAGCGCGCCGTCGCTCGGCCATTGCAATTCGATGGGCACCGCATCGACGATGAACGCGGTCGCCGAGGCGCTGGGGCTGTCGCTCACCGGCTGCGCCGCGATCCCCGCCCCCTACCGCGAGCGCGGCCAATATGCCTATCGCACCGGGCGGCGGATCGTCGAAATGGTGCATGAGGATCTGCGCCCGTCGCGCATCCTCACCCGCGACGCCTTTTTGAACGCGATCGCCACGGTGAGCGTGTGCGGCGGGTCGAGCAATGCCCAGCCGCATATCGTCGCGATGGCGCGGCACGCCGGGGTCGAGCTGGAGCCCGCGGTCTGGACCGACCATGGTTACGACCTGCCTTTGCTCGTCAACATGCAGCCGGCGGGGCAATATCTGGGCGAGCGCTTCCACCGCGCCGGCGGGGTCCCCGCGGCGATGTGGGAATTGCTGAACGCCGGCAAGCTGATCGGCGATTGTCTGACGGTGACGGGGCGCAGCATCGCCGACAATCTGGCGGGACGCGAAAGCCGCGACCGCGAGATGATCCGCCCGTTCGCCGATCCGTTGCAGGCAAAGGCGGGATTCCTGACCCTGAAGGGCAATCTGTTCGATTTCGCGGTGATGAAGACGTCGGTGATCTCGGACGAGTTTCGCACCCGCTACCTCTCGCGCCCCGGCGCCGAAGGCGTGTTCGAGGCGCGCGCGGTCGTGTTCGACGGGTCGGACGATTATCATCACCGGATCAACGACCCGGCGCTCGCCATCGACGAACATTGCATCCTGGTGATGCGCTCGTCGGGCATCCTCGGCTGGCCGGGGTCGGCCGAGGTGGTCAACATGCAACCGCCCGACGCGCTGATCCAGCGCGGCATATTATGGCTTCCCACCTTGGGCGACGGGCGCCAGTCGGGAACGTCAGACAGCCCGTCGATCCTCAACGCCTCGCCCGAAAGCGCGGCGGGGGGCGGGCTGGCGTGGCTGCGCGATGGCGATATGATCCGGGTCGATCTGAACGCCGGCACCTGCGACATGCTGGTCGACGCCGACGAGATCGAACGGCGCAAGGCCGACGGTCTGCCCGACATCCCGCCGAGCAATACGCCGTGGGAAGAGCTGTTCCGCGAAAAGACCGGCCAGCTTGGCGAGGGCGGGGTGATGGAATTCGCGCTCAAATATCGCCAGACGTCGAAGACGCTGCCGCGCCACAATCACTGACGCGCGGTCAGCGGATCGGGATCTCGAAGCTGGTGACGGGCAGGTTCGCGCCGTCGAACAGGTTGACGATCGGCGTATCGGCCCAGGCATAACGAACGCGCGTCGCCGGCCGGCCATCGGCGGCGATCCGGACCGTCGCGCCGTCGGCAACGGCGGCGGCGAAACGGCAGCTGCCCGCGGCATCGGCGCACAGTTCGAACCCGATCGCCTTGTCACTGCTCCAGCTGGCCAAGGCCCCGGTCACCCCGTCGAATTGCACGACGATCGCGTCGCCCTGCCGCGACGCGCCGGTAACGTGGGGAAGCGGCCCCGCTTCGGCGGCGCGGGCGAGCCGGTGCCCGAGTTCGATCTTGTTCGCGGGGTGGATATCGAGCCGTTCGCCGAGGTCGAGCGCCGGGACCAGCGTCACCGTCGTATCGGCATCGGCGGCGCGGCGCTGTTCGTCGCGGAGCAGCGCCCAGCCGCTCTCGACCGGTTTCGCCGCCGGCGCGCCGAAATTGGCGAGGCCGACGACCAGCACCGGCAAGTCGGTCCGGCCGAACTGCCGGCGCCAGCCGCCGATCAACGCAGCGAGGCGTGCGTCATATTTCGGCATGCCGACATCGGCCTCGCCCTGATACCAGGCGATGCCGGCGAGGCGGATCGCGCCGAGCGGCGCGACCATCGCATTATGGATCAGCCCCAGGCCGGCGATCTGGTCCCACGGCGGGCGCGGGGCGCCGCCCGCCTGCGTCGTCGCGATCGCGTAAGACCAGCCGTCGCCGAGCGGGATGGTGCTGCCATCGGCGAAGCGCAGTTCCAGCGCGTCGGCGGGACCCCGGAACCCGCCATTGCCCCAGCTGTCGCCGACCAGCACGACGATCTCGTTCTTGCCCGCGCGCCAGTGTCCGGTCGGAACGGCATAGTGCCGCGCATCGGACCAGCTGAATGTGTTGGCGACCACTTGGCCATTGACGAAGGTTTCGTCGCTGTCGTCGATGACACCGAGCGAGAGCGTCGCGCCCTGGGCGGCCTGCCCGGCGGTCAGCGTGACGCTGCGGCGTGCCCAGACATAACCGTTGAAGGCCTTGAAGTCGGTCCCCTTCCACTCGTCCCAATAGGATATCGCGGGAAAGGCCGTCCATGTCAGGCGATCGGGCTTGTTCCACGGCTCGTTCCCCACCGCATCGCCGCTGAGTTTTCGCCACCAGTCGGCCCAGCGCGGAAAAAACGCCTCGTTCGCCGCAAGCGGATCGCGGGTAAAGAGCGCGAGCAGGTCGGCCTCGCCCTCGCCATAGATGGTGCGCGTTGCAGCGGGGGTCAGCCAGGCCCGGATCTGCGTGCCGCCCCAAGTCGCGTCGATCGCGCCGATCGCGACCCCGCGCGCCGCACGCAGCTCGCGCGCCATATAATAGCAGGCGGCGGAGAAGTCGGGGACGGTTTCGGCCGACGCCGGCATCCACGACGGCGCAGCGGCAAAGCGATGCTGCAGCGCCGTCGCTGTCGCCTTTTCGACCGTCAGCAGCCGCAGTCCGGGGTCGGCAAAACCGCCCGCCTGGTTGTCGAAATCAAGCGCGCGGCGCACCGGCAATTCCATGTTCGACTGGCCCGAACAGAGCCAGACGTCGCCGAGCATGACATCCCGTGCCGTCGCGACCGCGCGTCCGTCGGCGCCGCGAACGACAAGGTCATAGGGACCGCCCGCCGAAAGCGCGGCCAGGCGCGCCTGCCACGCCCCGTCGCGGTCGGCGGTCGCGGTTGCCCTGTTGCCCGCCAGTTCGACGGTCAACGTTTCGCCCGGCGCCGCGGTGCCTGTGACCGGGATCGGCTGGCCGCGCTGGATCACGGCGTGGTCGGCAAAAGCGGGCGCCAGCGCGACTTGTGCCGCTGAAGGAAAAGCCACGAAGGCCGCGACCAAAGCGATCAGCGCGCGACCGATCACGACGCGCGCACCAGCGGCAGCGGATGGCCGCCGACCTCAGGCCGAAAGGCGAAGAGTGCGCCCGCGAGCGGCTGCGCGGCACGGTCGGCTTCGGTCATGTCCTGATGCGCCGAGGTCGCATAAAGTGTCGCGAGGTCGGCGCCGCCAAAGGCAAGCTTGGTGATGTTCGCGGTCGGGAAATCGACCTTCGCGATTTCCTCGCCCGCCGGGTCGAAACAGCGCGCCGCCCAGCCCGCATAACAGCCGACCCAGACATTGCCCGCCGCGTCGGTGATCGACCCGTCGGGGAAGCCCATGGACTCCGTAAATCGCACGAATGGGCGTAGCGCTTCGGGCAGCCCATCGGCGCCGACGGTCGCCGCCCAGATCTGCCGCGCGCCGGTATCGGTGAAATAGATGGTGCCGCCATCGGGCGTAATCGCCGGGCCATTGGTGATCGCGAAGGGGCCGGGTCCCGCCCGCCGGGCGCGCTCCCCTGACAGCCGGTAGAAGGACCCGGTCGCCGCGACGCACCCATTGTCCATCGACCCGAACCAGACCGCGCCGTCGCGATCGGTGCACGCGTCGTTGAGGCGGTTGCTCGGCATGTCGATCTCGATCGCCTGCCAAAAGGCAAATTCGCCGCGTGCCGGGTCGAACCAGTGCAGCCCGTCCTGCAATCCGCAGAGCAGCCGCCCGTCCTCCGCCGGCAGCGCCCAGCCGATTTCGCCCGGTGCGTCCCATTGGTCGAGTGTCGACGACGCGGGATCGAAACGGAAAAGCCGGCGCAGCTTGATGTCGACGAACCACAGGCGCTGGCGCGCGGCGTCCCAGACCGGCCCCTCGCCCAGCGACGTCGAGGGAAAGACGACCGGTTCGGGCACGATCGCCATCAGCGCCAGCCCGCGTCGACCCAATAATCGTGACCGGTGCACATGCGCGCGTCGTCGGAGGCGAGGAACAGCGCCATCGCCGCGATATCGGCAGGCTGGATGCGCGCCTTCAGACATTGCGCCGCAATAATTTCCGCCTCGCCCTCGGGCGTGTACCATTGCGCCTGGCGCGGGGTTTCCACATTGCCGGGGATGATCGTGTTGACGCGGATATTGTCGGCGCCGAGTTCGCGCGCCATCGACCGCGTCATGCCCTCGATCGCGGCCTTGGCGGTCTGGTAGAGGACAAGGTCGGGCAGCGCGAGATGCCAGCTGATCGACCCGAAATTGACGATCGATCCGCCCCGGGCGGCCTTCATCCCCGGGATCACCGCCTGCGCCGCGAAGAAGAGGTGGCGCAGGTTGACCGCGATCCTTTCGTCCCAATAGGCGGGGGTCACATCGCCGATCGCGTGACGATCGTCGCTCGCCGCATTGTTGAGCAATATGTCGAAATCGCCCATTTCGGCGGAAAGATCGGCGATATTGCGCCCGAGGCTGGCAAGGTCGGTGAGGTCGCACAGCGCGAAGCGCGGCGCCACCGCGACCGCACCCGACAGCCGTTCGACCAGCGCGGCGCCCGCGTCGCCCTGCATATCGAGGAAGGCGACATGCGCGCCCTGTTCCGCAAAGCCGGTCACCAGCGCTTCGCCTATCCCGGTCGCGCCGCCGGTCACCAGCACGCGCTTACCGGCGAGGCTGGGATATTTCGCCGCCGATGTGTCGATCATGGTCGCCCGAGTCAGCACGCTCAATCCCCCGTGTAGACCGTTTTGATCTGGGTGTAGAATTCGACCGCGGCAAAGCCCTGTTCGCGCGCACCATAGCTCGATTTTCGCGTCCCGCCGAACGGCACATGATAATCGACCCCGGCGGTCGGCAGATTGACCATCACCATGCCGGCGCGGACATGTTTGCGGAAATGGCGGGCGTGTTTCTGGCTGTTGGTGACGATGCCCGACGACAGCCCGAATTCGCCGGCGTTGGCGAGTTCGAGCGCGGCGTCATAGTCTTTGACGCGCACGGTCGAGACGACCGGGCCGAACACCTCTTCATTGTTGATCCGCATATCGGGATTGGTGTCGGCGATCAGCGTCGGCGCCATATAATAGCCCGGCGTCGCGCTCTTCACTTCGCCGCCGCCGGTGACGCAGCGCCCACCCTCGTCGACGGCGATCTTTGCATAGCGCAGATTCTGCTCGAACTGCGCTTCGCTCGCGGCGGGGCCGACCTGCGTTTCGGGGTCGAGCGCCGCACCGACACGCAGCCCCTTCGCCCGCTCGGCGAGCGCGGCAACGAAGCGGTCGTGGATCGCATCCTCGACGATCACCCGCGACGACGCGGTGCAGCGCTGGCCGGTCTGGAAAAAGCCGCCGTCGAGGGCGATCCCCACCGCCTTGTCGAGGTCGGCGTCGGCGAGGATGACGAGCGGATTCTTGCCGCCCATTTCGAGCTGCACCCGCGCCTGCCGCGCCATCGCCGCCATGCCGACCTTCGCCCCGACTCCCTGCGAGCCGGTGAAGGAGATCGCGTCGACGCCGACATGGCCGGCGATCGCGGCGCCGACCTGGCCCTGTCCGAGGACGAGGTTGAACACCCCCGGCGGCGCGCCGCATTCGACGATGATGTCGGCGAGCGCGCTTGCGGTCGCCGGCGTGACATTGGCGGGCTTCATCACCACCGCATTGCCGAAGGCGAGCGCGGGGGCGGATTTCCAAGCGGGAATGGCGATCGGGAAATTCCACGGGGTGATCAGGCCGTAAACGCCGACCGCCTCGCGATAGGTCGCGACGTCGAGGCCGGGGCGCGTCGATTCGAGCGTCTGGCCATGGCGGCGCAGCGCCTCGCCGCCGAAATAGCGGAAGATGCGCGCGGCGCGCATCACTTCGCCCATGCCCTCGGCGCGGGTCTTCCCTTCCTCGCGCGCGAGCAGTTCGCCAAGCTCGGCGGCACGCGCCATGATCGTCGCCGCGACCTTGTCGAGCAGGTCGGCGCGGACTTCGGGTGAGGCATAGGCCCAGCCCGGCTGCGCGGCGCGCGCGGCGGCGACCGCGGCATCGACCGCGGCGGCGTCACCCGCCGGGAACAGCGCCACCACCTCGTCGGTATTCGACGGGTTCAGGCTTTCCAGCGCCGCGCTGTCGGCGCCGATGCGTTCGCCGTTTATCAAATGGCCAAGCTTCAAAGTCATTGTGCAGTCGGATCCTTCAGATGCGATCGATGAGCCCGCGGCTCGCCAGATTGCGGAACAGGGCCGCGATGCCCAGCGTCCAGGCGGGGGCATCGCGCGATGTGGTGACGATATTCTCCAGCGTCCCTAGCCGTTCGGCCGAGATCGTCACCCGGTCGCCGACCTTGTGGGTGAAACCGCCGCCGACGACGTCGCGGTCCTGGGTCGGTGCGAACAGGGTGCCGAGATAGAGCGCATAGCCGTCCGGGTAATGATGCTCGCTGCGCGCCTGCGCCGCGAGGTCGAGCGGATCGCGGCTGATCTGCCCCATATGGTTGTGGCCGGTCAGCACATAGCCGTCGGCGCCCTCGATACGCAGGTCGACCTGGGCACCCCGGACATCGTCTATGGTAAAGCCGTCGTCGAACAGGCGGATGAAAGGGCCAAGCGCCGCCGAGGCATTATTGTCCTTCGCCTTGCCGAGCAGCAACGCCGAGCGACCCTCGAAATCGCGGAGGTTCACGTCGTTGCCCAAGGTCGCGCCGACCGCCTGACCCGCGCTGTCCATGATCAGCGCGATTTCGGGTTCGGGGTTGTTCCAGCTCGAATCCGACCGCACGCCGATCGGGGCGCCATAACCGACCGACGAGAGCACCGCCGATTTGGTGAAAACCTCGGCATCGGGGCCGATCGCGACCTCGAGATATTGCGACCACATGCCCTCGGCGATCAGCGCCGCCTTGAGCGCCGCGGCTTCTGCCGAGCCGGGGACGACCGCCCTTATCCCCTGTCCGACATGCTGTTCCAGCCCGGCGCGGATGGTCGCCGCCTGCGAGGCGTCGCCGCGCGCGCGCTCCTCGATCACCCGTTCGATCGCCGAGACGGCGAAGGTCACCCCCGCCGCCTTGATGCATTGCAGGTCAATGGGGCTGAGCAAGGTCGCACCGTCAGGGAGTTCGGGACGGTCCGCGTCGAGTGCGGCCACCACATTGCCATGTTCGGGCAGCCATTGTCGCCGCGCGATCGCCGCCGATACCGTCGCGGCGCTGGGGGTAAGGTCATGGAGCGTGCCGCCGTCGATCAGCACGGGGGTCGGCCCCGCACCAAAATCGACTCGCCCGAGCAGGCGCGCGGCGCGCCAATCGGACGGCAAAACGGCCTTCAACGCAAAACCCATTGACCTGAAACCTCCCCGCAGCCATTGTTGTGATAGCGCTACCATCACGCTCTAGGGGATCGTGTCAAGGTTGGCGATAGAAAATCATGCGCCGCGAGGGAGGATACCCGACCGGACGTATGGGGCGGGAGGAACGGGTTGCCTGGTTGGCGCAATATTGCTTGGTCGGCGCCAGCGCTGGTGTTGGCGCTGGCGACCGCACCGGTCGCCGCGCAGGGTGCCGCCGCGCCGGTCGCTCGCTTCGACTATGTCGCCTATTCGGGCACGCCCGATGCCGAATCATCTGCCCTGAAACCCGGCGAATTCGCCAATCCGGTGCTCCCGGGGTTCCAGCCCGACCCGTCGATCGTCCGGGTCGGCGACGATTTTTATCTGGTCAATTCGACCTTCAGCTGGTTCCCGGGCCTGCCGGTCTACCATAGCCGCGACCTCGTCCACTGGCGCCAGGTCGGCAATGCGATCGACCGGCCGGGGCAGCTGGCGATCGGCAAGGTCGGGGTGACGCGCGGCCTGTTCGCGCCGGCGATCAGCCACCACGGCGACCGTTTTTATATCGTCAACACCTGCATCGATTGCGGCGGCAATTTCATCATCACCGCCGACGATCCCGCCGGTCCCTGGTCCGACCCGCATTGGCTCGAATTCGGCGGCATCGACCCGTCGCTGTTCGTCGATGACGATGGCCGCGCGTGGATCGCCTATAATGACGCGCCGCCCGGCGAGCCCGAATATGACGGCCACCGCGCGCTATGGATCCAGCAGATCGACCTTGCCGCGATGAAGATGGCCACGACGCGCATCCTGCTCGTCGACAAGGGCGTCGTCGCTGCCGACAAGCCGGTGTGGGCCGAGGGGCCGCATATCTACAAGGTCGGACGCTTCTATTATCTGACCGCGGCCGAGGGCGGCACCGCCGACCGGCACAGCCAGACGATCTACCGCGCCGAGACGGTGACCGGGCCCTATGTCGCGGGTCCGCGAAATCCGATCCTGACCCAGCGCGACCTGCCCGAGAGCCGCGCGTGGCCGGTGCAGGCGACCGGCCATGCCGACTTCGTGCAGATCGCTGACGGCAGCTGGTGGGCGGCCTTCCTCGCGACGCGCCCCTATGCGGGACAGCAGACCAATTTGGGGCGCGAGACCTTCCTGTTGCCGGTGACATGGAAGGCCGGCTGGCCGGAGATATTGCCGCCGGGGGCGGCGGTGCTGCCGACCGCCAGGCGCCCCGCCCTGCCGGCGTTCGCAGGCGACAGCCTCGACGACTGGCGCGACGAATTCGACGACAGCCGGCTCGCGCTCGACTGGTTGATGCTGCGCACGCCGCGCGGACGAAACTGGTGGAGCCTGTCGGACCAGCGCGGCGCGCTGTATCTGAACGCGCGGCCGGTCGCCGCGGGATCGCTGGGTCAGCCGAGCTTCGTCGGCAAGAGATTGCGCCACCATGACGCGGTGATCGAGACCAGCGTCGTGTTCGCGCCGCAGGCGGTCGGCGACCGGGCCGGACTGCTCGCGCTCACCGACGAGAATCATTTCCTCTTCCTCGGCCGCGAGCGGCTGGCGGACGGCGACGCGATCGTCGTGCGCCGACGCGCCGGCGCCGGCGAACCGGCGGACGGTGTGGTGACAGGCCGGGTTGCGCTCGGCGACAAGGCGCCGGCGGCGATCGACCTGCAGGTCCGCATCAGGCGCGACAAGGCCGACCTGCGGTGGCGCGTGCACGGCGCCGCCGACTGGCAGCAACTCGCGGCCGGAGTCGACGCCTCGATCCTCGCGACCGTCGGCGCCGGCCTGTTCACCGGCGCGGTGATCGGCCCGCACGCCGCGCGCGCGGACACGGCGCCTTGAACGCCCCCGACCCCGTCCGCGTCGTCATATTGGGCGGCGGCACCGCCGGCTGGATGACCGCCGCCGCGCTCGCCAAATTGCTGCCCGGACAGGCCGACATCCAGCTGATCGAGTCCGAGGAAATCGGCATCGTCGGGGTCGGCGAAGCGACCTTGCCGCATCTGCGCGAATTCATCCGCCGCCTCGGGCTCGACGAGATGGAATTCATGCGCACCACCCGCGCGACCTTCAAGCTCGGCATCGACTTCGTCGATTTCGGGGCGATTGGCGAGCGTTATATCCACCCCTTCGGGGCTTATGGTACCGACATAGCGGGGGTCGGTTTCCACCATTATTGGCTGCGGATGCAGGCCGCGGGGCAGGTGCCGCCGATCTGCGATTTCTCGCTGCCGATCGTCGCGGCGCGCGGCAAACGCTTCGCCCCGGTCCCGGAGGGCGGTGACCTCCTCGATAGCAGCTACAGCTATGCCTATCAGTTCGACGCTACCCGCATGGCGCCGATGCTGCGCCGCTTCGCCGAGGCGCATGGCACCCGGCGCACCGAGGGCAAGGTCGTCGCGGTCGAACGCGACGGGGCGAGCGGCGATGTCGCGCGGCTGCGCACCGATCGCGGCGATGTGATCGGAGGCGACCTGTTCATCGACTGCTCGGGCTTTCGCGCGCTGCTGATCGGTGAAACCCTGAAATCGCCATGGGAGGATTGGTCGGAATGGTTGCCGTGCGACCGCGCCGCCGCCCTGCCCTGCGCCGCGCCCGACGGTCCGATCGAACCCTATACGCGCGCGACCGCGATGCCCGCCGGCTGGCGCTGGCGCATCCCGCTCCAGCACCGCGTCGGCAACGGCTATGTCTTTTCGAGTAACCATGTGTCGGAGGATGAGGCGTGCGCCGCGATCCTCGGCGCAGTCGAGGGCGAGCCGCTCGCCGACCCGCGCGTGCTGCGCTTTCGCGCCGGGCGGCGGACGAAAAGCTGGGATCGCAACGTCGTCGCGATCGGGCTCGCCAGCGGCTTCCTCGAACCGCTCGAATCGACGAGCATTCACCTCGTCCAGCAGGCGGTCACGCGGCTGGTCGAACTCTTCCCCGAACGCCGCATCGACCCCGCCGACCGCGACAGCTTCAACGCGCTGGTCGATCGCGAATATGACCGCATCCGCGATTTCCTGATCCTCCATTATCACGCGACGCGGCGCGACGATTCGGACTTCTGGAGCCATGTCCGCACCATGGCGCTGCCCGACGAGCTGGCGCGCAAGATGGCGCTGTGGAAGGAGAGCGGGCGCGTCGAGCTGTATACCGAGGGGCTGTTCCTCGAAGCGAGCTGGATCGCCGTCTATCTCGGCCAGGGGGTGGTGCCGCAGGGTTACGACCAGCGCGCCGATATCCCGCCGCAGGATCGCATCGCGGCTTCGCTCGCCGAGCTCGGCGGCGCGATCCGCCAGCGCGTCGCCGCCTGGCCCGACCATGCCGAATATCTGCGCCAAGCCGGGGCGTGGGAGGCGGCATGACCGGCGCGCGCACCCTGACCCGCTCGGTCCTCGTCGTCGGCGACGGCATCGTCGGCCTCGCCGCCGCGATCGCGCTGCGCCGGGCGTTGCCGGGCGCGGTCGTCACGCTCGTCGAGCTGCCGACCGATCGGGGAGGCTGGATCGACCGGCTCGGCGCGGCCACCCCGGTCATCCACAAATTCCACCGCCAGATCGGGCTCGACCCCCGGCTGTTCGCCCAGCGCGCCAGGGCCGAACCGGTTCATCTGCGTCGCTATGTCGCGGCGGATGGTACCGCGATTCGCGAGGCGGCCACCGCCGCGATTCCCTTCGTCGAAGGCGTCGCGCTCCACCAGATATGGCTCCGCCACCGCGCCGAGAGCGGCGACGCGACGCCCGATTTCGCCGCGATGCTGCTCGCGCTGCGCGATGCGCGCGGAGACGAGGGCGGCTTCGGCGCGCGTTTCGATGCCGCCGCTTATGCCGCCTTGCTCGGCGACATGGCGGCGACGCTGAACATCGTCCGGCACGCCGCCGCCGACATTCGGGTCGAAACCGGCGGCGAGGTCATCCAGGGCATCGTCACCCCGGCGGGCGAGACACTGACCGCCGATCTTTACATCGACGCCGCCGGTTCCCGCTCGCGCCTGCTGTCGGCCCTGGATGTCGGCTGGCTTGACTGGTCGCCATCGCTTCCGGCGCTGACGCTTGCCGTCGCGCCCGGAGGCGATGGCGCGATCGGCGAGGAGGTGCTGACGACGGCATCCGACGCGCTGCACTGGCAAACGCGCCCGTGGAGCGCGACCATCGCGGCGGGCGGCGACGCCGACGCTCCCGGCCGTCTCGTGCAAAGCTGGCAAGGCAATGCCGTCGCGATCGGCGAGGCCGCGGTCCGCGTCCCGGTCGTCGACGGCAGCCTGCTGGGCAACGCGCTCGAGGACATATTGCGGTTCATCGCGCTGCTGCCGCGCCCCAACGGCCAAAGCCGCGACACGCGCGAATATGTCCGGCGGGCCGCCATCGCGCAGGATGCGCTCGGCGACTGGAGCAGCCTGTGCCTCGCCCCCGACGGCGCGGCGCGATCCGACAGCCTGGTCGCGATGCTGGCGGCGTTCGACGCGCGCGGTCGTATCGCAACGACGGAACTCGACCCGATCGCCCCCGGCCAGTGGCTCGCGCGCCTGATGGCGCTGCGCCCGCCGCCGCGCCGCATCGACCCAACCGCGCTGGCGCTGTCCGAGGACATCGTCCGAACGACCATCGCCCGCGCGGCACCCCAATGAGAGGATCATGATGCGCAAGCATATCTGGCTGCTTTCCCTGATGCTATCGGCCTGCGCGGTCCAGAGCGGCGCTCGGGAAGCGCCGCTGCTGCTCGCCCCGGTCCCGCCCGAGGCAACCGCGCACCCCGAAAAATGGCCGGCGCCGACATGGCCTTTGCCGCGCAATGCCGCGACCGAGGCGCGCATCGCGGCGCTCATCGCGCGCATGACGGTCGAGGAAAAGGTCGGGCAGATCGTCCAGGCCGATATCGGCAGCGCCACCCCCGCCGACGCCAAAACCTATCATCTGGGATCGATCCTCAACGGCGGCAGCAGCGGCCCCGGGGGCGACGATTTCGCCGCGCCCGGAAAATGGCTGGCGCTTGCCGACGCCTTCTACGCGGCGTCGGTGGACAGCAGCGGCGGCGGGGTCGCGATCCCGATCATCTGGGGCACCGACGCGGTGCACGGCCACAGCAATATCATCGGCGCGACGCTGTTCCCGCACAATGTCGGACTGGGCGCGGCGCGCGATCCCGATCTGATCGAGCGCATCGCGCGCGCGACCGCGCTCGAAATTCGCACCACGGGCATGGAATGGACCTTCGCCCCGACCGTCACCGTGCCGCAGGATTATCGCTGGGGCCGCGCCTATGAGGGCTATTCTTCGGACCCGGCGCTGGTCAGCGACTATGTCGGGCGGATGGTGCGCGGGCTGCAGGGCCCCGCCGATGGCAAGGATTTGCTCAAGGGCCCCTATGTCATAGCCTCAACCAAGCATTTTCTTGCCGACGGCGGCACGGTCGACGGGCGCGACCAGGGCGATGCGCGGATCAGCGAGGAGCAATTGCGCGACGTTCACGGCGCCCCCTATGTGCCCGCGCTCGGTGAGGGCGTCGCGACGATCATGGTCAGCTTCTCAGGCTGGAACGGGGTCAAGAACACCGGCAACAAGTCACTGCTTACCGATCTGCTGAAAGATCATATGGGTTTCGACGGCTTTCTGGTCAGCGACTGGAACGCGCATGGCCAGGTTGCCGGATGCACCAACGCGTCGTGTCCGCAGGTGATCAACGCCGGACTCGACATGGTGATGGCGCCCGACAGCTGGAAGGCGATGTGGACCTCGCTCGTCGCGCAGGCGAAGGACGGCACGGTGCCGATGGCGCGGCTCGACGATGCGGTCGCGCGCATCCTGCGCGTCAAGATGCGGCTCGGGCTGTTCGAGGCCGGCAAGCCGTCGAGCCGGCGCTATGCCGGGCAGTGGGAGTTGCTGGGTGCGCCCGATCACCGCGCGATCGCGCGCGAGGCGGTGCGCAAGTCGCTGGTGCTGCTGAAGGATCAGGGCGGCGTTTTGCCGATCAAGCCGGGCAGCCATGTGCTGGTCGCGGGGGACGCCGCCGACGACATCGGGCGCCAGTCGGGCGGCTGGACGATCAGCTGGCAGGGCACCGACGTCACCAACGCCAACTTCCCCGGCGCAACATCGATCTGGAAGGGGATCGACGATGCGGTGACGGCCGCGGGCGGCAGCGCCGAACTGGCCCCCGACGGCGCCTATCGGAAAAAGCCCGACGCGGCGATCGTCGTGTTCGGCGAGACGCCCTATGCCGAATTCCAGGGCGACCTGAAAACGCTCCAGCTCCGCCCCGAACTGCGCGCGCCGTTCGCGACGATGCAGAAACTGAAGGCGCAGGGCGTACCGGTCATCGCGGTGATGATCAGCGGGCGCCCGCTGTTCATGAACCCCGAACTCAACACGGCGGACGCCTTTGTCGCGGCGTGGCTTCCGGGTTCCGAAGGCGCGGGCGTCGCCGACCTGCTGATCGCGGGCCAGGACGGCAAAGCGCGCTTCGACTTTACCGGCAAATTGCCCACCGCCTGGCCCGCCACCGCGCGCGCCGACGGACCGGTGCTGTTCCCCTTCGGCTATGGGCTCGGACTGGCGGACGACAGGGCATGGACCCGATTGTCCGAAGACCCCGGGGTCGCGGACAGCGACAGCGGCACCAACTGGTTCGCGCGCGGCGTCCCCGCTGCGTCCTGGTCGCTACGCGTGATGGACGGCGCGGGCGACACGACACGGATCAGCAGCGTCCCGGCCAAGGCGCTCGGCGGCCGGGTCACCGTCACCGCGACCGACCATATCGTGCAGGAAGGCGCCCGGCAGTTCGCGATCGCGGGCGGCCCCGCGACGGTCGAAGTGTCGAGCCACGCGCCCGTTGAACTGACGCGCGAAAGCAATGGCGACTTGCTGCTGGTCGCGACGATGCGCGTCGACCAGCCCCCGGCAGAAACGGCGATGCTGGTCTTCAACCGGACCGCGATTCCCTTCGCCGCGCTGGCGACCGCGCCGCTCGGCGAATGGCGCAGCTATGGCGTGCCGCTCAAATGCTTTGCTGCTAAAGGCGCCGACATGACCCGGGTCGAAACCCCCTTCCGGCTGACCACCGAGGGCGCGGCGCGCTTCAGCCTTGCCGACGTCCGGCTGGCGTCGACCGCGGATGTCATGATCCCCTGCCCATGAGCGACTGGCTGGCCAGCGCCGCGCCGGTTGCCGCGGTCGAGGCGCCCAAGGCCGCGGCGGCGCTGGCCGAGGCGGCGGCGCGTCCGCTGGTGCTGCGCGGGCTGGCCGCCCACTGGCCCGCGGTCGCTGCGGGCCGCGCCGGACCCGATGCGATGGCGCAATTGCTCAAAGGCTATGGCGAGGGCGCGGCGATGAACGTCTTCACCGCGCCGCCGGGCATGGCCGGCCATTATTTCTATCGCGACGATATGGCGGGATTCAATTTCCGCACCGAACAGGCGCGCGTCGGGCCGCTGCTCGACCGGCTGCTGTGGGCACGCGAACAGGCCGCCCCGCCGAGCTTTTACGCCGGGTCGGTCGCGGCGGCCGATTTCATGCCGGGCTTCCTTGCCGACCACCGCCTTCCCCTCGACACCCCGGGGGCGACGCCGCGGATGTGGATCGGCAACGACAGCCATATAGCGACGCATTTCGACCAGTCGGACAATGTCGCCGTTGTCGTGTCGGGTGTCCGCCGCTTCGTCCTCTTCCCGCCCGAGCAGGTGGCGAACCTCTACCTCGGCCCGCTCAACAAGACCCCGGCGGGGCAGCCGGTGAGCATGGTCGCGGTCGACGACCCCGACCTCGCGCGTTACCCGCGCTTCGCCGGCGCGATGGAGGCGGCCCAGGTCGCGACCCTCGGCCCCGGCGATGCGATCTTCATCCCGTCGCTGTGGTGGCACAATATCCGCGCCACGGGGCCGCTCAACCTGATGGTCAATTACTGGCTCGACGCGCGCGCGGGGAGTTCGCCGCTGCTCGCCTTTGCCCATGCGCTGCTCGCGATCCGCGACCTGCCCGCCGCCGAGCGCGCGGCGTGGCGGACCTGGTTCGACCATTATATCTTCGGCGACGACGGCGCGGCGGCCGCCGACCACCTACCGCCGCATGCGCGCGGCGTGCAGGGCGCGGCATCGCCCGAACGCGACGAGACGATCCGCAACTTCGTGCTGCGCGGGCTGATGGGGCCGCGTTAACGCGCGACCAGCCGCGCGATATAGTCGGCGTGCGGCGGCATCGCGCGGGCCTGCTGATCGAACACCGACGCGATCCGTTGCATCGCGGCGATGATCCGGTCGTCGTCGGTCGCATCGACCAGCGGGTCATAGCCGTCGGGTACAATATTCTGCCCCAGCATCACCGCCGCCCAGTTGGCGACGCCGAACAGGTCGTGGTCGAAACGGCGGATGCGGCCCTTGGTGCGGAACAGTTCGATCTTCTGTGCCAGGCTGTCGGGGATCTCCATCGCCGCCATGTCGCGCCAGAAGGACGTGTCGGTGCGCGCCGTCGCCTTGTAATGCAATATGATGAAGTCGCGGACATATTCATATTGATCGATCATCAGCCGGTTATATTCGTCGCGCTCGACCGCGCTGAAGCGCCTGTCGGGGAAAAGCCAGAACAGCTTGTTGATCCCGGTCTGGATCAGATGGATGCTCGTCGATTCGAGCGGTTCGATGAAGCCGCCGGCGAGTCCCAGCGCGACGACATTGCCCTCCCACAAACGCTCGCGCACCCCGGCGGTGAAGCGCAGCTGGCGCGGTTCGGCGAGTTCTTCGCTGTCCAGATTGGCGAGCAGCGTGTCGCGCGCTTCGTCGTCGCCGGCATGGGCGCTCGACCAGACGATGCCGTTGCCGGTGCGGTGCTGGAGCGGGATGCGCCATTGCCATCCGAAACCATGCGCGGTGGCGCGCGTCGCGGGGATCAGCGGATCGGTCCGCGCCGACGGCACCGCGAACGCGCGGTCGCAGGGCAGCCAGCGCGACCAGTCGCGATAGGCGACCCCCATTTCCTTGCCCAGAAGCAGGCTGACGAAACCCGAGCAGTCGATGAAGAAATCGCCCGCGACATCGCGCCCGTCGGCGAGGCGCAACGCCGCGACATGACCGCTCCCGCCATCGCGCGCGACGCCCGTGATCCGCCCCTCGATCCGCTCGACCCCCTGCGCCTCGGCGCGGCGGCGAAGATAGGACGCGTAAAGCGCGGCGTCGAAATGATAGGCCGCCGCCATCTGGTGGAGCGGCGAGCGCGGGTCGCCGCTTTGCGGCGCACAGCCGCGATGGCGCACCGCGGCGGCGGTGATGAAATAGTCGGTGAACGGCCCGATGCGCGGATCGTGGCGGTGCTTCAGCCAATATTGGTGAAAGGCGATGCCTTCGAAATTATGCCCCGGATCGCCGAACGGATGCAGATAGCGCTCGCCGAGCGCGCCCCAGTCGACGAACTCGATCCCCAGCTTGAAGGTCGCGCCGGTTTCGCGGAGGAACTCGGCCTCGTCGATGCCGAGCATGTTGTTGAAATCGCGGATCGGCGGGATCGTCGCCTCGCCGACCCCGACGGTGCCGATCGCATCGGATTCGACGAGCAGGATGCGTCGCTGGCCGTCGTTCAGAAAGCGCGCCGCGGCGGCGGCGGCCATCCAGCCGGCGGTGCCGCCGCCGACGATGACGATGGTGCGGATGGGATCGGTCATTGGACGGCCTCGCGGGGCAGGACTTCGAAGCGGACATCGGCGGAAAAGGGCTCGCCGGGCGTCACGACCGGCATCGCGCGGCCTTCGCCTGCAAGGTTCAGCGCATTGTTGCTGTGCGGCACCGGCTCGAAGCAGAAGAAGTCCGCCGACGCCGGGGTGTAGACGACGGCGCACGGCAGGTCGGAGTTGATGCGCAGCGCATAGGGGCGATCGGCCCACCATATCGCGACGCGCCCGTCCCAGCCGTCATAACCATTGTCGAGGTCGGTCGCCGCCACCGCCAGGCCCTCGCGAAAATCGCTGTCCGCGCCGGGCGGCTCGGACCACGCGGGCAGGCCGTCGACGCCCGACCGCCAGATCGGCGATGCGGCAAATCGCAGATGCGCCCCCGCCGCGTCGAAATAGGGGTGCAGGCCGAACGCCAGCGGCACCGGGCCATCGGCGGCATTGGTCGCGGTCATCGCGATCTCCAGTCCAAACTCGGTCAGCCGAAACCGCTGCTCGGCGGCATAGGCCCATGGCCAGTCGGCACTGGCGTCATGTTCGTGACGCAGCAGCGCGCGGTCGGCGGCGCTTTCGATCACCCGCCACGCCCGCCGCCAACCGACGCCGTGGATCGCATGGCGGTCGGGCAAGGCGCTTGGCGGCAGTTGGTGACGGACACCATCCCACAGAAAGGCGCCGCTGCCGATGCGGTTCGAGAAGGGCACGAGCGGGAAACTCGCCATGTCGAGCGGGTTCCAACCCGGGGCCGCCGCCGCTCGCGCGCCGTGGAACATCGGCTGACCATCAACCCGCCACGACAGGATGGCGCCGCCGGCGGCGGGGGCCAGCACCAGTTCCGCCGCGCCCGTCGTCAATCGCAATGTGTCGAACGGCGGCGCTGGCCTCATTCCCCCATTCCAGCCGAAGGCGTCCCTTCGCGCAAGACATAGACGGGGCCGATCTCGATCGCCTGCGCCGCTCCGGCGGTGTGCAGCGCGAGCTGCCCCTGGCCCGCGGCGAGCGCCAGCGATGCCGTGGTCCCGATCTGGTAAAGCCGCCAGTTCGGCCCGACGACCAATATATTGTCGGCAAAGCCATCGTAAGGCGCGCCATTCTGCTGCAGCCGGATCGCCAGCTTGCCCTGCCCGTCGGGGGTCGATGCCGACACGGTGCGCGCGAGGATCGCGATGCGCAGCCGGTCGCCGACCGCGATTCCATCGCGCAGCGGGACGGCGGCACCCGCGTCATAGGCGTTGGCCCCCGCCGCGCTGACCGTCAGCAAGGTCGCGACGCGGCCATAGACGTTGGTCGTCGTCGCCTTCGCCACCTGTTTCTCGCCATAGAGCAGCCAGTCGCGGTTCGCCGGATCGTTGAGCAGGTCGCCCTTGCCCACCAGCTGCGGCGGCAGTTCGGGGTCGGCGGCGGACGCCGCCGGTGCCGCGGCCTGACGGATCGATTTGGCGCCCTCGACGATGATCATCTGGCCGATCTCGACCGTCTGCCGCGCACCCGCCAACTGGAGTCCGAGCACCGCCTGCCCCCTGGGCACATCGCGATCGGCCGTCGCGGCGATTTCGTAGAGCTGCCATTCGGACCCGACGGTCAGGACGGTGTCGCCGAACCCCGCATAGGGCGCGACATTCTGCTGAAAGCGGACGCCGATCCGCCCCTTGCCGTCGGGCGCGTCGGACTTGACCGTGCGCGCCCAGAAGGCCGCGACATACTCGCCCTTGCCGCGCAACGCGGTGCGAATCGGGACATTGGCGCCGGCGTCATAGGCCGCGACGCCCAGCGACTGCAGCGTGAATTGCATCGCCGCGCCGCCGCCGGGGATGTCCGCCGATTTGACGGTCTTCGCCTTCATGATCGTGCCGAAGGTCGACCAGTCGAGCGCCGACGGGTCGTTGATCAGGGTGCCCGGCAGACTGTCGTCGAGCGCCTGCAGTTCGGCTGTAGGTTGCCGCTCGCCGGCCGCGACAGGGGCCGGCGACGCGGCGGCGGATGCCGGCGCGGTGGTCGCATCGGGAAGCCCGACCGCGCCGCGCAGTCCGGGCAGCCACGCCTTCTTGTCGCTGTCATAGAAGGGAAAGGTGTTGGTATAGGCCCACATGCACATGCCGACGCCGAGCGGGGCGAAGGCCTTGGTCACCGCGGCATGATATTGCACCCGTTGGTCGAGCGGCACCGTCGTATGCGCGCCCGTCTCGCCCATGAAGGGCAGCAGGCCGGTGCGCGCGGTGTAATCGCGAATCTTCTGGACATCGCGCACCAGCCGTTCGGCATCGTCGCCGATGCCATAGGCGCGACCGAGCGGCGGCGACGGATCGACCCATTCGGCGCCCTGATGGGTGAACTGGAACGGCTCATAATAGTGAAAAGTCGGATAGACATTCGGATCGTCGGGCAGCGTGAGCGTCGCGAGGGAATCGATCCCGCTCCAATATTCGCCGCCGATGATCACCGGCCGGTCGGGATTGGTCGCGCGCACCGCGGCGAGCGCCGGCGACAAGGCTTCGAGCAGGTTGGCGTTGGTGAATTTGTCGTGCGGTTCATTCTCGAGTTCGAACCACAGCGTCGCGGTCGGCTGCCCGGCAAAGGCGACCCCGATCTGTTTCCAGATGCCGGCGAAGCGGGGGGCGCTGCCGATCGGGTCGCTGTGCATCGATTCGAAATTATGGCTGTCGAGGATGACGTTCAGCCCCGCCGCCTGCGCCGCGCCGACGACATGCTTCACGCGCGCGAGGAAGGCGGGTTCGATCGTATAGGGGGCATTCTTCGCGGCATGGCTGTCCCACCGCACCGGCAGGCGGATCGTCTTGAAACCCGCCCCGGCGATATTGGCGAAATCCGCATCGGCGATCGCATGCCCGCCCCATCCCGTTTCGGTCGGCGGCTCGAGGCTGTTGCCCATGTTGATGCACTGGCCGACCGGCAGGCCGCGCGGCGCCGCCAGACCGGCGGCGGGCAACGACAGGCACGTCATCGCCGCGATCAGGACCATCGCCTTCTTCATCCCCGTTTCTCCCTTCGACTGTCATATCACTCGCAGTTCGGTGATATTTGGTAGCGCTACCAGCGCGACAGGTCAAAGCGATACTGTCGCGATCCGATCGCGGCATCGTTGCGCGCGCGCCGCACCGCGGACCGACAGGCAACGGGAGCGGGCGCGGAGGTGTGCGTGGTGACGACCACCGCGCTTGGCCGACGATGGCGCGGCGCGCGCTATCCCGTTTGCACTTTTTCTATACTTTTTTCCTGATTTGTATCATATTTGAGGCTGTTTCGTCTCATGACGATGCGAGGAGAGGCGAGTGACACGCAACCCAAACACCGGATGCGACGGCGATCATGCGACATTTTGCCGGATCTGCGAGGCGCATTGCGGTCTCGTCGCGCGGGTGAAGGACGGCAGGATCGAATCGATCGCCCCCGACAAGGACAACCCGCTGTCGCGGGGGCACGCCTGCGTCAAAGGCGTCAACATGCACCGCGTCACCCATGATCCGGACCGCGTGCAAGCGCCGCTCAAACGCGCCGGCGCGCCGGGGGAGTTCGTCGAAGTCAGCTGGGATGACGCGCTGGACGACATCGCGCAGCGTATCGCGGATATCCAGGCCGCGGGCGATGCCGGCGCGATCGCGTCCTATTATGGCAACCCGACCGCCTTTTCGAGCGACTGCGTGATGACCTTTCTCGACTTCATGCGCGGGCTGGGAAGCCACAAGCCCTATGGCGCGGGGTCGCAGGACACCAACGCCCGGATGGTGGCGACGAACATCCTGCATGGCGCCCCCTTCCCGGTGACATTCCCCGACTTTGCCGATTGCGAATTCCTCATCATCATGGGCGCCAATCCGCTGGTGTCGAACGGCTGGCTGATGTGCACCCCGCGGATCCGGCATGATCTTGACGGCGTCGCGGCAAAGGGCCGCGTCGTCGTGGTCGATCCGCGGCGGACCGAGACCGCCTCGCGCTATGAGCATGTGCCGATCGAAGCGGACAGCGACGTCTGGCTTCTCCTCGCCATGCTCAAGGCGATGGCCGAAGACGGGCTGCTCGACGACGCGAAAATCGCAAAAATATCGAACGGCTGGCCCGATCTCCTCGCCGCGGTGACGCGGATCGATCTGGAGACCGCGGCAGCGCGGACGGGGATCGCGGCCGACGCGATCCGCCGGCTTGCCGCGGACTTCTGCCGCGCGCCCCGGGCGGCGATCTATGGCGGGCTCGGGCTGTGCCGAGGCCGTTACGGGATGCTCGGCGCCTTTCTGCTCGGCGCCATCAACGCCGTGACGCTCCGCTATGGCGCGCCGGGCGGCACGCGGTTCGGCCAGCAGATGCTGGCATCGACCGCCAAGCCTTTCAGCGGCAGCTATGGCGCGCCGTTCAGCCGCATCGGGAACCTTCCCTCGATCGGCGGCAAGATGCCGTTCGCGGTCCTGCCCGGCGACATATTGGAGCCCGGCGAGGGCCGCGTCCGCGCGCTGTTCATGTCCTCCGGCAACCCGCTGCTGTCGGCGCCCGGCGGCGAGATGCTCGAACGGGCCCTGGCGGCGCTCGACCTGTTCGTATCGTTCGACTTCTACCGCAACGAGACGAACGCGTTCGCCGATTATATCCTCCCGACCACCACTTTTCTCGAGCGCGGCGACTGGCCGTTCGTGGCGTTCGGCGAACTTCAGTCGCCTTTCCTGCAATATAGCGAGGCGGTGGTTCATCCTCAGGGTGAATCCCGCGATGAATATCAAATCTATTGCGAGATCGCGCACCGCCTGGGCATGGCGGCGCCGACGGCCTCACCGGAGAAAATCGCGCTGGCGCAGGCCGGGCATCTGCCTTCGCCGCGCGATCAGATCGATGCGATGCTGCGCGAAGGGCCCGCGGGCGACCGGTTCGGCGCACGCGAAGATGGCTGGTCGCGCGAGCGGTTGCTCGACTTTCCACACGGCGTGATGGTCGACGATCTTCCCGACGACGCGCATGAATGGCGTCTGCGGATCAGTCACGACGATGGCCTGCTCCGGCTATGGGACCCTTTGATCGGCGAAGAAATCGCCCGGCTGGTCGCCGAGATGTCAGCGCCCCGCGACACCTCGACGCTGCGCCTTATCGGTCGGCGCGACATCCGTTCGATGAACTCATGGATGCACAATGTCGACAAGCTCGTCCGCTCGCAACGACCGGTTCTGCTCGTCCATCCCACCGATGCGGAGGCCCGATCGATAGCGTCGGGCGATATCGTGCGCGTGCGATCGCCGAACGGAGCGGTCGCGTTCGAAGCCGAGGTCTCGCCGGACATCGTGCGCGGCACGATCTGCTATCCGCATGGCTGGGGCCATGGTGGGGGATGGGACCGCGCGAATCGAACCGCGGGCGGCAATATGAACATTCTGCTCGGCGTCGGCCCCGAATGGACCGAACGGTCGACGGGCATGACGCTGATCGATTGTCTCGACGTCGAACTCAGCCTCGTCGCCGAAACCGCGCACTGACCGACCAGCCTTCGCAAGCCGCGCGCAAGGCCGCTTGACATCGCGCAGCGTCGCCCTGATACAAATTGCATAAAATGTATGAAATTGTCATTCGCATCGCGCGCCGCTCCGGCGAGGCGAGCGGTGCAGGGAACGGGAATGAATATGATCAGGGATGCCGGCGCCTCGGTCGTATTCGCAGCCTGTGTCGGGCTCGGGCTCGGCACCCTTTATGTTTATAGTCTCGGCGTTCTTATCGCCCCGATCCAGCAGGAATATGGTTGGTCGCGTGCGGCGATCTCGTCGGGCCTGACCATCGTCAGCGTGACAACCGTCCTCGGCTCGCCCTTTGTCGGACGGCTCATCGACCGGCTGGGCGCCCGAAGAATCGCGCTCACCGGGGTCTTTCTTTATTCGGCGGCGATGCTGGCGTTGCCATTCGCCGGCCCGTCCATTTGGACCTGGTGGTTGGGGTGGCTCTTCGTGGCCAGCGGCTCGATCCTGATCAAGCCGACCGTCTGGTCGGCGGCCGTCGTCAGCCGGTTCGAACGGCACCGCGGAATCGCGCTTGCCTTCGCGCTTTGCGGCAGCGGCATCGCGTCGATGATCGGTCCCCCCATTCTCAACTGGCTGACCGGCATTCATGGCTGGCGAAGCGCCTATTTCGCGATCGGCGGGCTGGGCCTTTTCGTCATTCTCCCCCTGGTGTGGTTCCTTTTCTTCGACGCGAGCGACCTGCTGCGCACGCGCAAGCAGCGCGCGATCGACCCCGGCCTGCGGCCCGGCCTGTCCGCCGCGGCGGGGTTTCGTTCGCGCTCCTTCTATCATCTCGCGACCGCGGGCTATCTCGCGACCGCGGCCGGAACCGCGATGCTCGTCCATTTCGTGCCGATCGTGACGGGGGGCGGGCTCGATCGGGCTTCGGCGGCGGTGGCCGCCGGCGCATTCGGCGTCGCCGCGCTGATCGCCCGGCTGGTGACCGGGCTGGCGCTCGACCGCATCGACGGACGCATGATCGGCGTCCTGGCGTTCAGCATACCGGCCCTCGCTCCGGTCATCCTGCTGGGATATGATGGATCGATGCTGTGGGCGGCGACCGCGGCGGCGCTACTCGGACTGGCGATCGGCGCCGAGATCGATGTCCTCGCCTTTCTCTCGGCACGCTATTTCGGTTTGCAGAATTATGGCCTGCTCTGGGGTACCGTCGTCGGACTGATCGCCCTGGGTTCGGGGACCGGGCCGCTAATCGCCGGGCTGATCTACGACAATAATGGCGATTATCAGCTGCTCTTCTACCTTGCGATACCCGCGCTGCTGATGTCCGCGCTGCTCCTTCTACTGATGGGCCGGGCGCCCGATTTCGGCACCGGCGAAGGCGCGGCGCACGGTTGACGGCACGGCGCGCCGCTCAGTCCGGCGTGGGATCGGCGGCGAGAAGATGCGGGTAAGAATGGAGCAGGAGCCGGCGCATCCCCTCGGTCCAGCGGACGCGGCACGGTCCGGTGATCGCAATGCGCTTCGTCGGATCAAGGTGGCCATAAGGATAGGGATAGGGATCGCGCACCGCAAATTGGGGCGCGAGTCCGGTGAGCCTTGCGAACTCGCGTGCCATGGCTTCGACGCTGACCGGCTCGTCGCCGCCGCAGTTGACGATGGTGGCGGGGACGGACGCCGCCGCGAGCATCGGTTCGATGAAGGCGATGACATCGTCATTGTGGATCGGCGACCGCAACTTCTCGCCGTCGGGGGCGATGATGATCGGCTGCCCCGAAACCAGCGGATCGAGCGCGAACATCTTGGGAATGCCGCCCGATCCATGCTCGCCATATTGGCACGTCAGCCGGGCGATCGTCGTCGGAATGCCATGGATTCGGCACAGCGTCCGCACGACGCCCTCGGCCGCAAGCTTGCTCGCGGTATAATTGATGCTCGCCGGTCCCGGACCCAGATCATCATCCTCGTCATAGCCGCGGCCGGGCGGATCGGGGTGATAGACCCCCATCGTCGAATAGGCGAGAAAGCCGGCCGCGTCGCGGTAACGCGCCATCAGGAGGCCCGTACCTTCGGCATTCTGCACCATCGCATGGCCCGCTTCGCCGCCCGGGCTGCCCTCACCGGTCCAGACGCCAGCGTGGAGGACATAGTCGGCCGCCTCGGGTGCTCCGGCAAAATCGCCGCTCGCATAGTCGCAGCGCACCGTGTGCACCCCGCGCGATTTCCAATAGGCTTCGGAATCCGGCGCGGAATAGCGCGCCAGCCCGAACAGCTCGTTATCCGCCGCGAGTGCATCAGCGATGGCTCCGCCCAGCCTTCCGGTCAGCCCGGTCAGGACGATGCGCTTTCCCCGGATCATGCCGTCGCGCCGGGGACGGTCGTCACCCGAACGAGCATATAGTCGAGCATGCCGATCGCGCCATTCTCGACGCCGATGCCCGACTCCTTGTGTCCCGCCAGCGGCTGGTTCGGTCCGCCGCCCCCGGCCTGGTTCACCCAGACCGTCCCGCTTTCCAGACGCGCGGCAATTTTCTCGGCCGCTTGCACATCGCGCGACCAGACCGAGGCGCCGAGACCGAAGCGGGTGCCGTTCGCGCGCGCGATCGCCTCCTCGACATCGGTAAAGCGCAGGATCGGCAGGATCGGCCCGAAAGCCTCTTCCTGCACGACGGGGGCCTCTTCGGGCGGGTCTTCGACCAGCGTGACGGGAAAGAAATAGCCATTGGCGTCGCCGCCACGAGCACCTTGGACGAGAGTAAGCCCCGCCGCGCGGGCCCCGTCGGCAAGGGCCTTCACTCGCTCAAATTGCGCCTTGTTCTGGATCGGACCGAGACGCGCCTCGGGGTCGGTCCATGGCCCCATCGGGATCGCCTCAGCAAGCTTCGTCAAGGCCGCAAACAGGCTGTCGAAAATGTCGGCATGCGCATAAACGCGCTTGGTCGCCACGCACACCTGCCCCGAGTTGCGGAAGGCGGCCCAGAAGATCTGTTCGGCGGCAGCCGCGATATCGGCATCGGCGAGGATGATCGCGGGGTCGTTGCCGCCAAGCTCGAGCGTCACGCGTTTCAGCCGGTCCGCGGCGGCCCGCATGATCTTTTTGCCGACGGCGGTCGATCCGGTGAAAGAAATCTTGTCGACCCCCTCATGGTCGACGAGCAAGGGCCCAAGTCCATCGTCCCCGCTCAGCACATTCAACACACCGGGAGGAAAATGGTCGCGGAGCAGTTCGCCCAGATACAGTGCCGACAGCGGCGTCGTCGGGGCCGGTTTCAGCAGCAGCGCATTCCCCGCGGTCAAGGCCGGAACGATCTTCATGATTGCCGTCAGCAGCGGATAGTTCCACGGAATGATCCCCGCCACGACGCCCACCGGGACGCGCTGGATGGTGACGATCCCCCCGCGACCGTCCTCCATGCGTTCCTCTGGCAAGTGGAAGCCCGCCGCAGCCGCGGCCCAGGCCGCCGCCCCGCGCACTTCGCCCTCGGCGAGCCATCGCGGTTTCCCCTGTTCCTGGCCCAGCAGGTTCAGAAATGTCTCGGCATGCGCAAGGATCAACGGCGCGATTTCCGCCACCTTCGCCTTGCGGTCATCGAAAGGCACCGCGGCCCACAGGCGCGCGCCGGCCCTGGCCGCGGCGACGGCATGGTCGAACTGTTCGGCCGAGCAGCAAGGCGCCTGCGCAAACACGGCGCCCGTCGAGGGATCGACGACATCGAGCGCTGGCCCGGCCCCGTCGACGCCCCGTCCGTCGATCGTCAGTTGCAGGGTCTGGGCGAGCGTTTCTGAGCCTGCCATGGCTCAGGCCGCGCGGACTGGTGCCACGTCGGCGTCCCAGCGGAGCGGAAGGCTGTCGAGTGCCATCACCAGTCCGGCGCGGCTGCCGGGATCGCGATCGTCGGCAACCCGGAACGCGGGCATGCGGCTGAACCATTGCTCGTAGAAGATGCGCAGTTCGGTACGCGCCAGCGCGTGGCCGAGGCAGAGGTGGGGGCCCGTCGAAAACGTCAGATGGGTCCGCGCTTCCCGATCGAGATCGAAGCGGAGCGGGTCGTCATTGTGGCGATCGTCACGCCCCGCGAGGCTCAGGATGCTCAGCACCATATCGCCTTTCCGGAAGCGTGCTCCCGCAAGATCGATGTCGTCGACCACCAGGCGCGGCGTATTGACGACACCGAACATGCGGATCACCTCCTCGGCAAAGGCGCCCGCCTCGGCCGGATTGCCGCGAAGCCGCTCCTGCAAGGCGGGGTCGCGGGCGACATGACGGCATCCGAAGGTCATGACATTGGTCACCGTATCGAGCCCCGCGAGAAAGAGCAGCTGCACCATCGACATCAGTTCGTTATCGGTGAGACGGCGCCCGTCCTTGAGTTCGGCGGCGATCAGTTGGCTCAGCAGGTCGTCGCGCGGTTCGCGTTGCCGCTCAGCGATGCACAGACCAAGTTCGCCGGTGATGTCGACCATCGAAGCGCGCATTTCCTCGTGCGAGGACACGGCGAAATGTTCTTCGGCGAGACGACGAAAAATGCCGTGCTTTTCCATCGGCAGCCCCATCAAGCGCATGAAAACGCCGACGGGATAATGGGCGGCAATATCTTCGAGGAAGTCGCATTCGCCGCGGTCCGCCACCCGGTCGATCAGCTCGTCCGCGAAGGCTTTCAGGTCGGGCTCCATCTCGCGAACCGATTTGGCGGCGAAGATGGGCTGGAGCAGCTGGCGGAAGGGAATATTGTCCGGGGGATCGAGCGACAGCGGGATAAACACCGGCGGGTTGGGATTGTAGGGGATATTCATCTGCTGCGTCGAGAAATGCTCGGGGCTGCGGACGATTTGCGCGATGATATCATGGCGCGTCGCGACCCAATGGCCGCCGTTGCGCGGCGTGTAGAAGACGTCCGGCACGCGCCGCTGTAACGCCGAATAGGCGAGATGGACGTCCTCAAGCAGGCCCGCATCGCGGTAGATATCGAAATCGACGACAAGCGCCGGATCGACATGCGGCGGCACCGCGCTAACCATGGTATCCATATTTCTCTCCGTGAGTTGGTGCGGCTCGGTCAATCAACCCAGATCGGGCGGGTAATCTTGGGATCGACTTCTTCGCGGAATATCCATTTGACGAGGCGCCGCGTCGGCTCGAGCCCGTCCTGGGGTCCGCCGAACCCGGTCATCGTCGCTCCGGCAAAACCCAGCGAAACAAGCCGCTGGCCACCCGCGATCGCCACCTTGTCCGCGATCTGCGGCGCCAGTTGTTCGGGATATATGCCGACGGTCTGGGTGTAGCTGTCGATGCGGGGAAAGATTTCGTCGAGGCTGTCGACCGGTACGAGATTGGCCACGCGATTGATCAGTGTCGGCGCGAAATCGACGGGCTCGGGGAGCTTCGACACGATCATGGCCCCTTCGCCATCGCCGCCGCCGACGACTTCGTAGAAATCGTCGAGCATAGACGCCGCGTCGATCGCCTTTTTAAGTTCGCGATCGATGCCATGCTTGGGCTTGGTGCTGATCCGCTCGGGAAGGACCATCATCCGGTCGTAAACGCGCTTCGCGAGATCCGAAACGCGTGCGATTCCCGCTTCGTCGGTTCCCGATTCGACATAGATGACGCGCGCGCTGGCGCAGACTTCCTGGTTGTGCGCGCCGACATCGGCGGCGATGCGCTGGGCGGCTTCGTCGATCGAAGCGCCCTCCGCAAACGTCTCTTTTCCGACGATACTGATGCTGCGCTTCGGGTCGAGCGTGACGAGCTCGAGGCCGGGCTGAAGATATTGCGAGACATGCTTGACCGACGCGAAGCCGCCCCAGGCCACGATCTTGTCGATGTTGTGCGGCTGGTAAAGCTGGCTTTCGAAGGCTTCGTCGCCGCCGCGCCAATAGGCGACGCTCAGGTGGCGGGTGATGGGATGATCGGGCGCCATGTCGATCATTGTCCGTGCGATCGCGATGCCCGTGAAGGGATCATTCGACGGCGCCTTGATGATGGCATCGCTGCGCGCGACGGCATTGCGGATCACCGTGACCGCCGAAAGCACCGGGCTGTTCCCGGCGACCACATGGATCGACCGCGCGCCGAACGCGCGGACATAACGCTTCGCGCCGGTTGCCGCCGTTCGCGTATGGACCCAGCCGTCGAGGAATGGCCGTCCGATCTGGTCGATCGTGTCTTCGAGCGCGTCGCGCGTGAAGAGCGAAGGCAAACGCTCATATTGGTTGCGCACCAGCGGCGGCGTCGTGGGCGCGGTTTGCATGCTGAGCTCGATCGAAGCCTGCAAATGCTCGTTGCGCGCGAGGGTCAGCGCGTCGCCCAGCGACCGCAGATATTCGACGATCTCGTCGACCGAGATCGCATGCAGGTCGGCGAGCCGCTGGGGATTGCCCATCGGCAGGCGGCGGAGCAGCGTCATGGGATCGGGCGCGGCGAATTGCAGGTCGCCGTTCCGGCCCCCGAAGGGCACGAGACCCGCGGAGACCACCTCGCCACGGATGATCGCCGGCGCGAGCGGCAGGGTTTCTGTATAGAGGACTGAGGCCATCTCGAATTCACTTTCTCATGGTCGCGGGCTGTTCACACCGCGGTCGATTGCATCCCTACGAGGAACTCCATCGCTTCTTCATGCGCGTCATAGGAGGCCGCGCAGCTGATCTTGTCGTCGCCGCCGCGCTGTTCGCTGAACCGCCCGATCCGCGGCGCAAGATAGGGACCCGTACGGCCGCAAACGCAGGGCTTGTCCCATGTCATCGTGACCTCGTCGCCGGTGATGAAGCCGCCCCAGTGAATGTCCGGAAGCAGGTCGAAAAAGGCCATGCGCCCCGTCGTCGTCCCCGTCCGTGGAAGCGGCTTGCTCGTATCGGGGTCGAGGATGAAAGGAATGACCCACGGCGCGATATGATAATGGCCATGCGCGCAGTCGAGATTGCTGCTGCTGAGTTCGGTCATGCTGTAGTTCATCTGCACATTCGGCACGCCCGCGAACTCGCAAAGTCGACCGCGCCAGTCGTCGGGCAGCGTCATGCCCTTCGCTCCGCCACCGGTAGAGACACAGGAATCGGCGGCGAAGACCTGGCGCATCCCGTCCGCCAACCCCTTTTCGGCCAGCGGCACCAGATAGCTCGGCGCCGCGGTCATGAAGATGCGCTTGCCCGAAAGGTCGCGGCTCACATCGGCAAGAAACGCATGCATCCGGGCGGTGCGGTCGGACTGGTTCGTTTCGAACTGCTCGAGCCGCGCCAGCAGGGCCTCGGGGACTTCGATCCTGTCGAGTTCGCCCTTCGCCTTCGCCGCGCGCAAACGGCCCGCCAGATAGAGAATATCGGCACTCATCTTGCCGGGGAGCGCGACATGCATGAACGCTTCGTCGCCTTTGGCGATATATTTGAAATAGGCATCGTTGACGCGAAAATGCGCCGATCCTCCCGCCCTGTAGCTCGGAATGATGACATGCGCCTTCGGACTGGGGTCGTCGGGCCGCGGATCCCCGAATTTCTGAAAGCGCAGCGGATATTGCTTGCCGAAGGAATCGACCTCGCGCTTGCCTTTCGGAAACAGCGAGACCGTGCCGCTCGTCCCCGAGCTATGGTGAATGACGAGCGGCGATTGCGCGTCCATCACGTCGAGCCAGCTGTCGATACTGTCGCAGGCGGAAACGTCGATGTCGCCGAGCTTGAGCGTCGTGAGCTTCTCGAGCCACCCGTTGATCATCCGGAACTGGCTCTTGGCGAGCAGCGAGGCCGGATAGCTCTTGTAGACCGTATGTTCGAAGAGCAGCGGCACAAGGTCGTCGAAATCTTCGACAGCATCGACCCCTTCGGCGTCCGCCAGCTTCTTGAGATAGGGTATGGCGTCGCGATGCTGCGCGAAGCGCGCCTTCATTCCGGCCCGCTGGAAGGTCAGCCGATCGGCATCGGGCATCGACCACAAGCGCGTCGCCGACCAGTCGAAAAATTCGACCGGGTCGGCGATGAAATCGCCAAGACCATGGGGAGAGTCCGTCATGCTAAGTCCCTTTCCGGCTTGGATAGCCGTCTATTCCAATGAGCCGAGAATGGCGGGGTCGAAGGGTCGAAGCTCTTCGTAGCGCCCGGCGCGAATCTTCTCGGGCCAGCCCGGGTCGGAGAGCAGCGCCCTGCCGACCGCGACCAGATCGAATTCCTCTTGCGCAAGCCGGTCGACGAGTTCGTCGATGCGGCCGAGGTCGCCAGTGCCGGCGGTCTCGGCGCGCAGCATGCCGCCGATGAAGTCACTGTCGAGGCTGACACTGCCGACCGTAATCGTAGGAATGCCCGTCAGCTTTTTGACCCACCCAGCAAGGTTGAGCGACGAACCCGTATATTCGGGTTCCCAGAAGCGGCGCTGCGAACAGTCGAACATGTCCACGCCCGCGGAAGCGATCGGCGCCAGCAGCGCTTTGAGGCGCTCGGGCGTATCCTCGAGCTTCGCGGCATAATCATGCCCTTTCCACTGCGAGATACGCAGCAGCAGGGGGAAGTCAGGACCCACCTCGCGGCGTACGGCCTCGACGACCTGGACGGCGAAGCGGGCCCGCCGTTCGATGCTGCCGCCAAATTCGTCTTCGCGCAAATTGGTGCGCGCCCACAAAAACTGGTCGATCAGATAACCATGGGCGCCGTGCAGCTGCACGCCGTCGAAACCGGTCTCGATCGCGGCCGTGGCACCGCGCGCAAATGCATCGACAACCTCCTGGATTTCGCCCGGCGTCGCGGGGTCCCGGACGACTTCCAACTGACGGTTGAGACCCGAAGGACCGACGCCAACAAGCTCGGGATCGGGACAGATGGCGGGATCGCGCTGCAATCCCACATGCCACAGCTGCGGAATGATTTTAGCGCCGCCCGCATGGGCTTCGTCGGCGACCCGGCGCCATCCGTCCAGCGCGGCGCGTCCCCAAAAGTGGGGCACGGCCTTGTAACCGCCGGCATCGCGCGTCTCGATCGTCGTCCCCTCGGTGATGATCAGCCCGCACCCGCCTTCGGCTCGCCGCCGATAATAGCGCGCCACATCGTCGCCCGGCGCGCCGGTGGGCGAGAAATAGCGCGTCATCGGCGCCATCACGATCCGGTTCTTCAGGTTCAGCGACTTGAGCGAATAGGGCTTGAACAGCGGCTCGGGCGATCGGGATCGCATTTCGGTTTCGACGCCGACCGATGCGGTGAAATCGTCCAGACTGGCCATCTTCGCTTTTGCTCCATTATCGGTCCGGGCCTGCGGCGCGGCGCGGCGCAGGCCCGGAAAAGTCAGAATTTATAGCTGAACTGCAGGCTCACCGAACGGCCCACCTCGGTCGTCGACACAAGGTCGGGATAGACGCTGGCGGCGGTGCCGGTCCCCGAACCCTGCCCCGTCTGGTCGATCGTCGCGAAATAGATGATCTTGTTGGTGAGGTTGCGCCCGATCAGCGAAAGCTCCCAGCCATCTTCGTCCTGCCCGAGCGTCACGCTTCCGTTGATCAGCGCGTAGCCGGGCTGCTTCGCGCGCGGGTTGAGGGCATCGTGGGTGTCGAAGCTGCTCGTGTAGCGGACATCGCCCGCCAGCTTGAAGCGGAGGTTCTCGCCGACCGGCGTTCCGAAGTTGAACCCGCCGCCAAGGCTCCACTCGGGGGCACGCGGCGGTGTGCGGCCATCATAGTCCTGACCGGTGAAGATGCCGGTGGGATTGGGGTTCAGGTTGCAGCCCTGCGCGATGGTCTGGCCACCATAGCATTGGCCGACATAGTCGTGGAACTTCGCATCATTATAGCTTCCGGCCAGATTCAGGCGCAGGTCGCTATCGCCGTCGAGGACGTTGTAGCTGGTGTCGATTTCGATCCCGCGCGTCGTCAGCAGGCCGGCGTTCGCGACATTGTAGGACACGGTCGCGGCATCGAACACGAGGGTCTGCAAATTCTTATAGTCGTAATCGTAGAGCGCGACGTTGAACGTCATGCGGCCATCGGCAAGCTGCCCCTTGGCGCCAAGCTCGAAGCCCGAAGCGGTTTCCGCGCGAAAGATGAGATCGCGGATGGTCGTGGCGTTGCGCAGATACTGGCTCTGGTTGTAGCCGCCCGACTTGTACCCCGTCCGGTAACCGCCGTAGATCGTCAGCTGCCGGCTCGGCTTGTACGCGATCGTGACCTGCGGGGAGACGTCATTTTCCTTGAGCGTGTCGTTGACGTTGCGGCCCATCGGAAACACGCCGCGCAAGGCCGGCGCGACATAGCTCAACGTATAATCGAAATCCTTGCGCTCCCATGTCGCGCGGGCACCGCCGTTGATCTCGATCGTGTCGCCGATTTTCAGCGAGAGCTCGCCGAAGATCGAATAGGTTCGCGTATCGAGGTCCATGTCCTGCTGCGCCGAGAAGCGACGACCGGTCACGGGGTCGACGGGCGTGTTCTGGAACAGCGCCGCATTGGTGACCGGGAAATCGGTCTTCTGATAATAGGTCCCGACCGTCGCGTTCAGCGGGAAGTCGAAATCCGTCGCGAGACGAAACTCCTGGCTGAAGGCCGAATATTTCTGCAGCTCGTTCGCCCCGAACTGACCGAAGGAGAAGGTCGAATATTGCTTCTGGTCGTTGACGAAATAGGCTGTCACCGAGGTGAGGTCGATATCCCCGGGGCTGTAGTTCATGTCGAGCGACGTCAACAATACGCGGTTCCTGGTGTAGGGCACGCCGCCGCGCGGATCGGGATATCCAACAATCAGCGCCGCGGGCGACGAGTAGATCGAAGCGCTCCGATTGACCCGGCAATCCTCGCGCAGGTCGACCACGCCGAACACGGGCTGCGGCGTGCCGTTCGGGCAATAGAGATTCTGACGGACCACCGGCTGCGCATCGTTGCTCGAGGCGAACAGCTTGAAGCGGGCCTTGAAGTCCGAGCTCGGTTCGAACTGAAGGGTCAGCCTCCCCGCGATTTCTCGCTGGCGCGGGTAGCGTCCGCCGAACGTTCCCATGATCAGCCCGCGACCGTCGGTGAAGGCGACCGCGTCATTGTGGAAATAACCCTGTCCGTCCGAGGCGCGGACCGCGACGCGTGCGCCGAGCGTGTCGGACAGCGGACCCGACGCCACGGCTTCGCCATAAGCCTGGCGCGATTCGAAATCATAGCCCGCCTTGACCGACAGTTCGAGCCGGTCGGTCGGATCGGCCGAGGTCATGGTGATGATGCCGCCCGGGCTGTTCTTGCCGAAGAAGAGCGCCTGGGGGCCTTTCAATATTTCCATCTGCGCGAGATCTAGATAGCCGATGTTGATCGCATTGCCGCGGCTGATCTGAACGTTGTCGATGTTGATGGAAATCGACTGCTCGAAACCGCGGCTGAGCGAACCCGTGCCAATGCCGCGCATATAGATGACCGAGCCTGCGCCCGACGAGGATCGGCCGACGAGCAGCGTCGGGACCAGCTTCGCCGCGTCCTGGATATTGGTGATATTCTGCTCGCGAAGCGTATCGCCGGTGATCGCGCTGATCGCGACGGGCACATCCTGGAGACGTTCGTCGCGGCGGCGTGCCGTCACGATGATGTCTTCGGAACCCTTACTTTCCTCGGCGCCGACGGGCGCCACGTTCGAACCCGAGTCCTGGGCATAAGCCGGTCCCGCGAGGGCTGCCGCAAGGATCATCGCCGATCCGGCGGCGACCAGGTGGCGCCTGATGCGGCGCATTTGTGCATTGGTCTTCATTTTTTAACCCCTCCCATATGGTTTTGCGTTGATGAATTGCGGCTCATTGACCGCTTCGTTCTCGATTTTCGGATTGGATGACGTCTGCCGCGCGCCAGGCGAAGGCCATGGTCGGCCCCTGCGTGTTCCCCGACGGGATAACCGGCATGACCGACGTGTCGACGACACGCAGGTTCTCGACGCCGCGCACGCGCAGTTTCGGATCGACAACCGACTGGTCGTCCTTGCCCATCCGGCAGCTGCCAACCGCATGGTAGCCGCATGTGGCAAAGCGATCATAGGCCGCGATGATCTCGTCATCGGTCTCGAAAGCCGGACCGGGCAGCGTTTCGCCGGCGACACAGTCCGCCAGCGGAGCGGTCGCCACGAAACGCCGCGCCGCGCGGACGGCGGCGATCATCTCGCGGCGGTCGCTTTCGCTTGCGCGATGGTTGGGGGCGATCACCGGCAGCGCCTCTGGATCGCGCGAATCGATATGGATGCTCCCCGCCGAGCTGGGGCGCAGCGGATAAACGACCATCGACATGCCCGGAAACGGCTCCGTGATCGGCTTTCCAGCCACCCTGTCCATGCTGTGCGGAGCGATCAGGAACTGGACGTCCGGGCGATTGAGGTCGGGGCGGCTCTTGAGCCATGCGCCCATGTCGAACGTCGCCGACCCAAGCGGGCCACGCCGCCCGAGAATATAGCGAAACCCGCTATGGAGAAGACCAAGGCTCCGGTGGTTGCGGTTGTAACTATCCGCGGCGTTGGCCATGCGCCATTGCATCAGCAGCGCGCGATGCTCGAGCAGGCCTTCACCGACCTGCGGACTGGCGGCAACGAGGTCGATGCCGAGCCGGGCGAGCCGCTCCGGATCGCCGATCCCCGACCGCTCGAGAAGCCCGGGCGACGACAGAGCACCGCCAGCAATGATGATTTCGCCCTTGGCGGCCAGCTCGCGCGACTGCCCGCGCTGGACAAAGGCGACGCCGGTCGCGCGGGTCCCATTGAACAGGATGCGGTCGACCGTCGCGCCGGTGATGACGGTGAGATTGGACCGGCGCCGCGCGGGCTGGAGAAAGGCGGTTGCGGCGCTCTGGCGCTGCCCATTCGCGATCGTGCGCGGGCAATAGCCGACCGCCGGCATATCGTCGGGCGCGTTGATATCGGCCTTCTCGGAAAGACCGAAGGCGCGGCCCGCTGCAAGCACGCGGTCATGCCACGCCATCCGCACATCGGATCCGGGAAGCGAAATCCCCAAGCGCCCCTTCGTTCCGCGCCCTTCGCCTTCGCCCATTTCGTGACGCTCGATCGCTTCATAGGCCGGGCCGATATGATCCCAGCCCCAGTCGGACCCGCTCAGTTCCGCGAAGCTCTCGAAATCGCTGGGCTGACCGCGCACATAGACAAGACCGTTAATCGCGGTCGACCCGCCCAGCGCCTTGCCGCGCCGCCAGCTCTCGACCTTGTCGCCGGTGCTCGGCTCGGCCCGCGTCCGGTGGGCCCACAGGCTGGCCGGCCGCATCGCAAGCTTTCCGACCGCCTTGGGGATGCGAAAAAAGGGGTGCCGCGTTTCGCCTCCAGCCTCGATCAGCGTCACCCGCGTCGTCCCGTCCGCGGTCAAGCGCTCGGCAAGCACGCAGCCCGCCGCGCCGGCACCGACGATGATATAGTCCGCGGCGGTCATCCGCGGACGCTTTGGTTCGGGACGCTGTGTTGGCACCACTTACCCATTCCCTGCCCACCGACGCGGCCAGTGCCGCTCCTATTGTTATGCGCCCCCTATGCGAGAGGTCTCGGCGTCAAGCAAGAAAAATGTGACATTAGATTGATTATGTATAAAACATAGTCGGCGACCATGGGCATCTGGCCCGATCTTCAGCAGGGAGACCGTCGAATGCGAGTCAAAACTGGCCAAAATGGCGAGCATTTCACCTTTTGCCGTATATGCGAGGCCTTTTGCGGACTCGTCGCGGAGGTTGCCGACGGCAAGGTCGTCGCGCTCCGCCCGGACCGAAGCAATCCTCATTCCAGGGGTCATGTTTGCGTAAAAGGCGTCAATATGCACGCGGTAACCCACGACCCCGATCGTGTGACAAAACCTCTCAAGCGTAAAGGTAACGTCGGAGAATTTATCGAAATCGAATGGGAGCAGGCCCTCGACGAGATTTCCGATGCCTTGCGATCGATTATGTCAGAGCATGGGACCGAAGCCGTGGCCAGCTATCTGGGCAATCCCACAGCCTTCTCGACCAATGCCATCATGGGGTTTGGCGAATTTCTGGGCGCCATAGGGTGCCGAAAATTCTACGGCGCCGCGTCGCAGGACACCAACGCCCGTATGCTGGGAAATTATGTGGTGCATGGCGCGCCCTATCCATTCAACATTCCCGATCTGTCGCGATGCGATTTCCTGATGATCGTCGGAGCCAATCCCCTTGTTTCGAACGGGTGGGGAATCTGCGCACCTCGCATGAGGCACGACCTTGACGCGATCGCCGCGCGCGGACGCGTCGTCGTCGTCGATCCGCGGCGCACCGAAACAGCGCGGCCCTATGAGCATGTGATGGTCCGGCCCGACAGCGATGCCTGGCTGCTTCTCGCCATGATGCGGGTGATCATCGACGAAGGGCTGGCCGACACCGACTGGCTGGCCGCGCACAGCGAGGGCTGGGGGGAATTGTTCGACGCGATCGCGCGGATCGACCCGGTCGCCGCGGCGGCGCGCACCGGACTGGCGTTCGATGACGTCGCCGCGCTGGCGCGCGATTTTGCGACAAGCGAGCGCGCCGCCCTCTACGCCGGCCTCGGTCTTTGCCGCGGTTATCATGGCGCCTTGGGCGCCTTTTTGTACAATGCGTTCAACGCGCTGACCGGCCGCTACGGGAGGCCGGGCGGAACGCGATTCGGGCTGAACCTCATCGGGGCGGTCAAGCCGTTCGGGGGCGGACATGGCGCGCCGTACACGCGGATCGGCCATATCCCGAGCATCGCGGGGATGCTCGCGACGGCGATGCTGCCCGCCGACATCGAAGAGCCCGGCGAGGGCCGTGTCCGCGCGCTGCTGATGTCCGCCGGAAATCCCGTCCTGAGCGCACCTGGCGGGGCCGTGCTCGAACGCGCGTTGAGCCAGCTGGAGCTTTTCGTCTCGTTCGACTTTTATGTGAACGAGTCGAACCGGCTTGCAACGCACATCCTACCGACGCCGACCTTTCTCGAACGGGCGGACTGGCCTTTTGTCGGCATGGGCAAGCTGCTGCAGCCCTTTCTTCAATATACCGATGCCGTCATCGAACCGGTCGGCGAGGTGCGCGACGACTATTGGATCTATTGCGAGATTGCCCGGCGCCTTGGACTGGACGCGCCCTCGCCCTCGCCGGAAAAGCAGGCGGCGGCGCGGCGCGGCGAGCTTGCCGATCCGGTCGGCCAGCTCGACGCCGCTATTCGCCAGGGGCCGGCGGGTGACCGCTATGGCGACAATCCCGACGGTTGGTCGCGCGACCGGTTACGCGATTATCCGCATGGGGTCATGGTGGAGAATATTCCCGATGATTTTGACAAATGGCAGGAGCGCATCGCCCATGCCGACGGCAGGCTCAGGCTCTGGCATCCCCTGATCGCCGCCGAGTTCGACCGCCTGCTGGCCAGCGCCGCTCCCGAGGGCATGGCGGGCGATACGGCAAATCTGATCCTGATCGGGCGCCGCGATATCCGTTCGATGAACTCATGGATGCACAATGTCGACAAGCTCGTCCGCGCGGGGGCGCCAACGCTGCTCATCCATCCCGACGACGCCCGCGCGCGCCGGATCGAAGATGGCGACCAGGTGACGGTGTCCAATGCGAACGGCTCGCTCACGCTGGCGGCGGAGATCTGCAACGACATCGTCGCCGGCACCGCGAGCTATCCGCATGGATGGGGTCACCGCGCGGGCTGGAACCGGGCCAACAGGACCGGCGGCGCGAACGCCAACCTCCTCGCCGGCGCGGGCGCCGAATGGGTCGAAACCGTATCCGGCATGTCGCTGATCGACTGCCTGCCGGTTCGGGTCGAACGGGCGCCGGCTTAGCGGCGCCCGGCCGGCACCGGTCAGGCGGCGCCGGTTTCGGCGTCGAGAATGGAATAATAGAGCGGAATCATCTCTTCGAGGCCGCAATAGATCACATCGGGCATGGCCCCTTGCACCAGCCCGCGGTGGCATTTCTCCGCCGCCTTGAAATCTTCGTTGCCGAAAACGTCGAGGATCATCGCATAGGATTTGGCGAAAAGCTCCTCCGCCTTGGGATTGTCCGGGGCGCCGCGGGTCAGCATCACATAGTCGACGATCGTCCGGTCGATCGCCTGCGGTGCAAGGATCATCATGCTGATATAATAGGGGCTGGTGACGACGACCAGATTGGGAAATGCCGTATAGGCGTGGGTGATCGATTTGTGGATATTTTCGCCGCCGCCCACCTTGTCCGGCGAGAATTGGACCTTGCCCGAAATCTGCCGGATATTGCGCCCGAGGCGGTGCGACAGGCCGGCGACGTCGGCGAACAGCGGCGCGACCGAATTGGCGTGCAGCCTCTTCACATGATAGGGTTCGAGGAACGGTTCGAGCACAAGCTTCCAGTTCGCCTTCAGCTCGAAACGCCGACGGCCATAGGCATGCATCTCCGGTATCCGCAAAGCCTCGAAGTCGATCATCAACTGACCTTCGATATCCGAAAAATCGGGTTCGCTGTCACGGGTCAGCCCGACCCAGATGACGCCGCCGATCTCGCGGCACGGCAACTCGGCGAGATTCCGCTCTTCGCGGCACAGGCCGGCAAAGCCCTCCTGCCGGGGAACGCCGATCAATTGCCCCTCAAGGCTGAACGTCCAGGCGTGATAGGGACAGACGAGACGCGGGGCGCGGCCCGGCTCGCCGGTTTCCACCAGCGAAGCGCCCTTGTGCGTGCAGGCGTTGAGAAACGCGCGCACGACGCCATCCTTCGCGCGGGTCAACAGGACATCGGGGCCATAGCTGTCGACCGCAAGCACATCGCCCGGGTTCGGCAGCAGCGCCGATAGCGCCATCGGAACCGGCAACCGGCGAAAGACCCGTTCCTGCTCCAGCGCGAACTGGTCTTCACCGAGAAAGAAGGACAGCGGACGCGAGTCCGATATAGCCCTGACTTCGTCGTCCACATGCGGCGGGATAGCCTTGATCGTCGCGATCTGGTCGGCGCTCAGGCTTTCGATCGTCGGGACATCCTGTATGCGGGCAGCGGCGGCAGTCGGCATGGTCATTCTCCCTATGCGCTATCGACCGTCGCGGCCGGAGCGGCGGCGGCGGACTCGGTGTCAAGTTTGTCGGCGTATCGGGCGGCGAGGTCCCGCTTGGCGATCTTGTTGCTCGCCATCCGTGGCAAGGGACCATCGTGGAAAAAGATATGCCGCGGCTGCTTGAAGCCGGCGAGCCGCTGGCGACAATGTTCTCGGATCGCGTCTGCATCGAGGCCGCCCGTGCCATGGATGCACGCCGCCGGCGCTTCGCCGAACTTGGCATCCGGAACGGCAAAGACAGCGACCTCCGCCACCCCCTCAAAGGCCGTGATCACATGCTCGATTTCGCTCGGGGCGATGTTGAAACCGCCCGAAATGATCAGATCCTTCGATCGGTCCACGAAGAAGAAATGCCCTTCCTCGTCGATCAGACCGATATCGCCGGTGATCATCGCGCCGTCGGCATCGAATAGCTGCCTGGTGCCGTCGGGATCCATCCAATAGCCTGCGGTAAAGCCGGGCCCGCTGATCCGCACGTCGCCCTGGACGCCGCGAGGGCAGTCGCGACCTTCCGCATCGACAATACGCACACGCGTGAACATGCCGCCCCGGCCGCAGGCATCGGGGCTTGCCATCGCATCGGCTTCGCTGGCGACGATCGCCAGGCCTCCCGCTTCCGTCATGCCGTAAAGCTGGCGCAGCGCGACGCCGCGCGCGCGCCAGCGGGCGGTCAGTTCCTTCGATACGCGCGCGCCGCCAACCTGTGCCATCGTCAAGAAAGACAGATCGGCGGTCTCGAACGCCGGAAGCCGCGCGAGCTGCTCGTACAGGACCGGCATGCCATTGACGTAAGAGACACGGTGCCGGACGATGATCTCGAGCAGCCGCTCGGCATCGAACTTGCGCACGAAATGCATGGTCCCGCCATAGATCGTCGTCAGCGGGAAGGCCCAGAGGCTTCCCGGACCCGACTGCATGGCGAACGGCATCAGGATGTTCATCCCGGCAACCATCGTTGCCTCGATCAGCCGGAACTCGGCATATTTCGCCATCTGGCGTTCGTGCGTGAAGGTGACCCCCTTGGGCCGCCCCGTCGTGCCGCTCGTGAACACGATCAGGGACAGGGCGCCCGGTTCGACCCGCACCGGAACCCAGCCCGGCTGCGCCCCGGTGCGCACGCTGGCCAGTTGCTCCATCGACAAGACCGCCACCTCGGGCGCCGCTTCTCGCAAAAGCGCGGCGCGCGGTTCATCGGCGATGACCACCGCCGGTGCGACACGATCGATCAGATCGGAGAATTCGGCGGCGACGAAGCGCTCGTTGAGCGGCACCGGGATAGCGCCGGCCTTCAGGATTCCGGTGAGCGATGCCGGCCACGCCAGCATGTTTGCGCCGGTGATCGCGACGCGGTCGCCCGCCACCACCCCCGACTGCTGCAAAAGTTCGGCGATGCCATCGCTCCAAAGCGACAGTTCGCGATAACTCAGGCCTTCCTCGCCATCGAGAACCACCGCTGACCGGTCCGGCGCGTGACGCGCCCAATAGTCGAGGCCGTCATATAGCAACGCGCCGCTCATCGGACGGTCTCCCTCGCCAGCGCCGCCTCGACCATGGCCTCGGATACGAGCCAAAGCCGGCGGGCCGCTTCCGGATCGCGCGCGTGCGCCATCACCCCGGTCCCGCGCGGCGTTTCGGGACCGGACGGACGCGCCTCCCCGCAATTTTCGAGATAGAGCCCGCCCGCGCCGTCAAGCTCGGGGGCAATCGCGGCCCAGACGGTGGTCGCGGCACCCTGCGGGATGGATTTGAAGAAATCCGGCGCCGCCTCGGCCGCTTCCGGCGTGAAGCCCATCTGTTCTCGGGTGTCTTCGCTCATGTGGCGGCCGAGATTGGTGAAAATCACCCCCGGCATCACCGAGAAGGCGCGAATATCGTCGGCCTTGTGGCGCCGATCGAATTCGACCGCGAAAAGGGCATTGGCCGTCTTGGACTGGCCATATGCGACGAAGGGTTCATAGGCACGTCGCTCGAAATGAATATCCTCGAAATCGACCGCGCTTGCCCTGTGCCCCGACGAGGAAAGCGAGATGAGCCGCGACGGCGCGCCCTTCTTCAAGGCCGGAACCAGAAGGGTCGCCAGCAGGAAATGCCCGAGATGGTTGGTGCCGAATTGATATTCGAAGCCATCCTTGGTCTGCTGCAAGGGACAGGCCATGACCCCGGCGTTGTTGATGAGCAGCGACAGCGGTGCATCGCCCCACCGCTTGGCGAAATCGCGGACCGAGGAAAGGTCCGACAGATCGATGCGGCTGAACGTCACCCGTTCGGCGTCGATCGCGTCGTTGATTTCGCGCGCGGCGGCGGCGCCCGCCGCAAGGTCGCGCACGCCAAGATGGACTGCGGCGCCCCGCGCTGCGAGCACGCGGGCGGTCTCGAGCCCGAGGCCCGACGCCCCCCCGGTGACGATTGCGGACGTGCCGTTCAGGTCCACGCCTTCGGCAACCTCGGCCGCGGTCGATTCGCGGCCGAAGCGCGACGTCAGGCGTTCGCCGGCCGCCGGCTTGGCTTCCGGATCGCCCCTCATTGCGCCGGCTCCACCAGATTGGCCCGCGCGCGCTGAAGCAGCGGCGCGGCATCGGTTGTTTCATCGGTCAGCCATTTGCACATGCGCCGAACAGGTTCGATTCCGTCGTGCGGGCCCGATCGCATGACGATCGGAACGGCGGTGCCGAGAGAAACCACCCGCTGTGCGCCATGGAAGGCAAGCCGGTCTCTCAGCGCTTCCTTCAAACTGTCGGGATAGACGCCGACGGTCTGTGTGTAGGAGGTGGTCGAACGCACCGCGGTCTCGACATCGTCGACCGGGACGATGTTCATGACGCGCCCCATCAGCGACGACGCGAAATCGACGGGCGCGTCGGTCAGCGAAACGATGACCGCGCCCTCGTCGCCGCGTCCGCCGATCAGCTGATACTCGTTGCTGGCGAAGCGCAGGCCGTCGACCTCCTCGCGCAGCGACACATCGATCGCCTTATGCGGTGTGCTGATCGTCGACGGCAGATTCTGCATCGCGCGGAAGGCACGCTCGCCGAGTTCGCCGGCGCGGCGCAGCCCGTCTTCGTTGGTCCCGCTCGCGACATATATCACGCGGGCATTGACGCAGGCTTCCTGGTTCAGACTTCCCACATCGAGCGCCAGGCGCGTTGCGACGTCGTCGAGCGCCTGGTCGTCGGCAAAGGCCTCGGCGCCGATGATCGTCCCGCTTTGCTTGGGGTCGAGCGTGATCAGATCGATCCCCGGCTGCAGATAGCGCGTCACATGTTTGACACTTGCGAAGCCGCCCCAGGCGATGATCTTCTCGATGCGCCGCGGGTCATAGAGATAGGATTCGATTTCCTCGTCGCCGCCCTTCCAATAGGCCACGGTCAAATGACGGCTCAGCGGGTGGGTCGGGTCCATTTCGACCATCGTCATCGCCACCGCGGTCGCGGTCAGCGGGTCGTTGGACGGCGTCTTTATGATCGCGTCGGACCGCGTATAGGCGTTGCGTACGATCGTATTGATCGCGATCGCCGGCGCATTGCCCGCAATGATGTGCACCGCGCGCGCGCCAAAGGCGCGGATTTTGGTCCGCGTCGGAAGCGCCGGGTCCGACGGCTGGGGAACCCATCCCTCAAGATAATCGATCCCCACCGAAAGCTCGGCCGCTTCGCGAACCGCGTCGCGTGCGAAGAAAAAGGGTATCGACCGATATTGCGCCTCGAGGATCGAATCGGACAGGCCCGAGGTCTGTTTCGACAAAGCGAAGGCGCGGCGAAGATTGTCGTTTCGATCGAGTACCAGCCGCTCGCCGAGCCGCGCGCAATAATCGAGAATATCGTCGAACTTGAGATCGTAGAGATCGGCAAGCTGGCTCGGCTGTGCGAGAGGAAGCGCGGTCAGATGATCGCGCACGTCGGCGGTGACGAATCCCTCGTTGCCGCGGCGACCGGCAAAGTGCGACTGGCCCGAGAAAATCTCCCCCCGGATCACGAGCGGAACCTCGATGGCGTTGGTCATGGTCTATTATCCTCGTCGTCAGCCGCCGATGCGGGCGAGATATTCGATGGCCTTGTCCTGTGCCGCGGGCGCGCCCGCGCAGGTGATCTTGTCCTCGCCTCCATTGAGTTCGCTGAACCGCTGGATCGTGGATTCGATAAAGGGGCCGGTCCGCCCGCACCGGCAGCTTGCGTCGTCGTCCCAGCCGGCGACCGTCACCCGGTCGCCGCTGACGAACCCGCCCCAATGCTCGCTGGGAAACAAATCGATGAACCCGAAACGCCCGGTCTGCCGGCCGGTCCGCGGGAGCGGCTCGCCGCTGTCGCCGTCGAGCAGATAGGGAATGATATAGGGGGGAATATGATAATGACCCTCGTCGCAGAGCGGTGCGATACTCGTCATTTCACTCATGCCATAGGTATCGAAAATCGTATCGAAACCCAGGAACTCTCCGATGCGCGAAAACGCGTCGTCAGGCAGGTCGCGCCCCTTTCGCCCCCCGCCGGTCGATACGATGCTGTTGCTGCCGAAAACGCCGCGAAGCTCGCGGGCGAGGCCCGCGTCGGCCCAGTCGTAGATGAACGGCAGCACGCCGAAAACAAGCACGTCGCGTCCGGCAAAGCGCGCCAGCGCCTCGTCGAAAAAGCGGTCCATCAGTTGCGGGCGCTCGGCGTCGCGCCGCATGAAATCGTCGCGGCGCGCGAGCAAGGCCGGGGAGATCGCGAGCCGGCCGAGTTCTCCCCGCTCTTCGGCGACCCGCAGGCGTCCCCCGAGCGACGCGACATCGGCGCTTAACCGGTCGGGATAAAGGGTGAGGACATCGTTCCAGTCGCGCGCGACATGTTCGGCCATCGTCGCGACGCTGCGCAGCGGCGCGCTCGAGCCGCCGCGAAACGAAGGATAGATGACCGGATAAGGTGTCGCGAGAAGATCGGGTCCGCTATTCGCCCCGCCAAAGTCGCGATAGTTGCGCGCCAGCAGCTTGAGCCGCGGGACCTCGTCGGCCGCCGTTCGCGGCAGGAAGGACAATTTCCCCGTCGTTCCCGACGTATGAACGATCTGCAGGCCGGTCTGGTCTTCGAGCCGCTCGATCCATTCGTCGATGAGCTCGATCCCCGTCGCGTCGAAGCGCGAAAGATCGATGCGGGTGAGCCCCTGCATCCAGCGCGTCAGGCGGTCGAAACGCCCCTGCTCGAGCATCGAGAGCGGATAGCTTTTATAGGCGGTATGCGGAAAGAGCAGAAACGCCCCGCGCTCGATCGAATCGATCGCGTCGATCCCCTGCTCTCTGGCGAATTGCTCGAGCACGCCGACCGAATGCCGCATCGCGGCAAATCGGCCGGCGATACCCTTGAGCGCGATCTCGTCGCGCTGGGACCTGTTGAGCGTGAACGCAACGTCGATCGGCAAATCGGGATAGGTCGCGGGATCCGCGACCATCGCCGCGACAAAGGCGTCCGCACCGATGCCTTGCTGCGTTATGGTCGAAACCAGGCTCATCTTGCGCGGCCCATCCTGTCACGCCCTGCGATGCCCATCGGTTCCTGAATCATTCCACTCTCCCTGGCCGTCCCGCGACCGCTTACCTCCTATTGATACAAACATCGTAATATGTATAAGTCAATGCCTATTGTCGGCCATTCGGACCGGCAGGGAGGCGAGAAGGTCAGCAAAATGCGCGATTCACCGGCACAAATATTGCTTCGAGAAGATACATCGGATGGCCTGTGTATCTTAACGATCAATCGTCCCGAAAAGCTGAACAGCCTGAACACGGCGATCTTCGAACGACTGGAGGCAGAAATCGGCAAGATCGAAAAAGCCGACCATGTCGGATGCGTCGTGATCCGCGGCGCAGGCAAAAATTTTTCCGCCGGCCATGACTTGCAAGACATCGGCGAGGGCGAAAGTGTCGGCCACCTTCGCTTTCAGGGCCTTGTGGTCGAAAGGCTGGCCAACCTGCCGCAACCGGTCATCGCCGCCGTGCGCGGTCATTGTTACACCGGGGCCCTCGAACTGGCGCTGGCCGCCGACCTGATCATCGCTTGCGAAACCGCCAAATTCGCCGACACCCACGCCCGGTGGGGGCTGACGCCGGTATGGGGCATGAGCCAGCGCCTGCCGCGCCGCGTCGGCGTTGCCAAGGCGCGCGAACTGATGTTCACCTGCCGGACGGTCTCCGGACGCGAAGCGCTTTCGATAGACCTCGCCAATCGCTGTTTCGAGGAAAATGCCTTCGAAGCCGGCGTCGACGAGGTCGCGCAAGCGATCCTCCGCAATTCGTGGTTCAGCAACGCCGCCAACAAGCGTTTGACGATCGAGACCGATGGATTGCGCCTCGCCGACGGCCTTTCGCACGAATTGCACCGCAACGCAGGAACCGCGCCCGACATGGCGGCACGGATCGAACAATTTTCGAAGCGTAAAGCATGATGGAGCGCGCACAAGAGACAGGCGCCGACGCGCGGCCGGACATCGGCTTCGATCACAGCTCGGCCGCGGTGATGGGAGATCCCTACCCCTTGTACCGCAGGATGCAGGCGGAGTGCCCGGTCAACTGGTCGTCCGCCTATGGCGGTTTCTGGGTGGCTGGCAGCTATGCGGCGGTCGTCGATGTGGCCATGAACCACAAGATCTTCTCCAGCACCGATGGGGCGGGAATCCCGCGCGGGGCCTATGTTCCCCTGTTCCCGATCCACCTCGATCCGCCGCGCCAGACGGGGTTCCGCAAAATCCTCAATCCGCGCTTCTCGGCCGACGCGGTCGAACGCTGGCGCGCGCCCTTTGCGGCGGAGATGCATCGGCTGATCGACGGCTTCGAAGCGCGCGGGCGCGTCGAGCTGGCGAGCGAGTTGTTCCTCGAGGCGCCTCTTGCAGCCGTCCTCCCGCTGATCGGCGTGCCGCGTACCCGGATTCGCGAACTGCGCGAATGGATCGCCGCGTCGCTGCGCGGGCGCGCCGACATGGACAAGGCGCGCGCCGCGCAACTGCAGATCCGCGACTATCTGCTCGCGCTGATCGCCGAACGCCGCGCAGCCCCGAAAGGCGACGATGTGCTCGGCGATCTGATCGATGCCGAACTGGCGGGCGCGCCGCTCAGCGACGACGATATCTACCGGACCTTGACGATCATTCTTTTCGGCGGGCTTGATACCACGACCGCTGCGATGCTCGAGGGCGCCCGTCACCTCGCGGCGCATCCCGAAGATGTCGCGCGCCTCGCCGCCGACCCGGCGCTGTGGCCCGATGCGGTCGAGGAGTTCGTGCGTTTCACCTCGCCGACGCAGGGTGCGGCCCGCACGCTGCTCGCGGACACCGAAGCAGGCGGCTTCGCGATGCGCAAGGGCGAGAAGATCATGATGTTGCTGGCGGCCGCCAATCACGACCCCGCCAAATATCCCGATCCCGGTAAGGTCGAGATCGATCGGTGCCCGGTCGACCATGTGGCGTTCGGGCGCGGAGCCCATTTGTGCCTCGGTCGCAACCTTGCACGGCTCGAGATTACCGAAGGCCTCCGGATCCTCTTCTCGCGCCTTCCCGACATCCGGATCGATAGCGACGCCCGGCTCGAATATTGGGTCAACGAAACCCGTTCGCTGATCGCGCTGCCGGCCCATTTCGCGCCGCGAACGCCCGCGGCGACCGCAAGGTCACACCCGACCGATGGAGACCAGTGATGCCGCAGATCATCTTTGTCCAGCCCGACGGCCAGCGCCTCTGCGTCGAGGCGAAAAGCGGCATCACCGCCATGGAAGCCGCCCGCGCGAACGGCGTCGCGGGGATCGATGCCGATTGCAGCGGCGCCTGCGCCTGCGCGACCTGCCATGTTCATGTTGCCGAAGAATGGAGCCGCGCGGTGGGTGGGCCGAATGACGAGGAACGCGAGATTCTGGAATTCGCCGACGCGATCGGGGCGACCAGCCGCCTGTCGTGCCAGATCGTCCTTGATGACGCGATGGACGGCCTCATCCTTGCCGTTCCCGGGTTGTCATGACGCCGCAAGCAGCATCGGCGCGCGCGAGAATAGGCTATATCGGCCTAGGCAACATGGGCGCCGCCATGGCCGCCAATCTCGCCGATCGCGGCTGGAACCCCGTCGTCTACGCGCGCCGCGCCGCCTCGCTCGATCCACTTGACGGGCTTGCCGCACGCATTGCGGATTCGGTGTCAGAGGTCGCCGCCCAATGCGACATCCTCTGCCTTTGCCCGGTCGACATCGCCCAGATCCGCGACATTCTGTTCGGTCCTGGCGGCGCGGTCGAAACCCTGGCGCCGGGATCGGTCGTCGTCATTCATTCGACGATCAGCCCGCGCGATTGCATCGATCTCGCCGCGCAGCTGAACGACCGAGGGATCGGCCTCGTCGATGCGCCGGTATCGGGAGGCGCGGCACGCGGCCGGACAGGAACGCTCACCATCGCCGTCGGCGGTGCCGACGCCGACGTCGCCCGCTGTCTCGCCGTGCTGACCGACGGGGCGAGCGAGGTGGTTCGCGTCGGCGCAACCGGAAATGGCCAGCGCGCGAAGCTGCTCAACAATGCGGTGATGCTGGCGCAGCTCGCGCTCGTCCATGAGATGGTCGAGACGGGCGAGGCGTGGGGGATCTCGTCCGACGCACAGCTTCGTTTCGTGACCACGGGCACCGGGGCAAGCTGGGCGGCAAGCTATTATCTCGATGCGGTGGAGACCGGGCGCCAGCTCTTGTCCACCGCAAGCGTCTATCCGGGCGGAGCGGTGGCGATCATGCGCAAGGATGCCGATCTCTTCCTTCAGGAGAGCGAGAAGGCGGACTGCCCGCTCCTGCGCGGCGTGGTGGACCGCGCGCTGTCTGCGCTGTTGCCGATGCTGCCGCCAACGACCGACCCCGCGCATATCGCGCCGGTTCTGACAGGAAAGTGAAGCCGAAGCGATGGACCTGAGATTATCAGCGGAAGACCGGGCGTTTCGCGCCGAGGTACAGGCTTTTCTGGCGGCCGAGCTGCCCGCGGACCTTGCCGAAGCGGGCCGCCGCTGCACCGGGATCTACAACGACTATCCCGAGGCGAATGCCTGGCATCGCATCCTCGCGCAGCGCGGCTGGAGCGTTCCGCACTGGCCGGTCGAACATGGCGGCTGCGGCTGGTCGCCTGTCCAGCACTATATTTTCGACTATGAGAGCGCGATCGCGGGCGCCCCCTCGATCACGCCCAATGCGACCCATATGGTCGCGCCGGTGCTGATCGCGTTCGGCACGCCCGAACAGAAGGCGCAGTATCTGCCCCGTATCGCATCGGGCGATGATTGGTGGGCCCAGGGATATTCTGAACCGGGTTCGGGTTCGGATCTGGCTTCGCTGCGCTGCGCCGCGGTTGCCGACGGCCATGATTATGTCATCAACGGGTCCAAGATCTGGACGACCCATGCCCATTTTTCCAACCAGATCTTCTGCCTGGTTCGCACCGCGAAGACAGGCAAGCCGCAGATCGGCATCTCGTTCCTGATTTTCAGCCTCGACCGGCCGGGAATCGAAGTTCGGCCGATCATCTCCATATCGGGCGACCATGAACTCAACGAAATATTCTTCACCGACGCCCGGGTCAGCAAATCAAGCCTTGTCGGCGAGGAGAATGACGGTTGGACCGTCGCCAAATATCTGCTCCAGCACGAGCGGTCGCACTGCTGGTCGCCTTTGCTCCACGCGCGATTGAAACGCATGCAGCACCGGCTTGCCGAAACAGCCGTCGGCCGCCACCCCGTCGATCAACAGATGCTCGAACTGCGCATGGCGGAGACCGGCGCGCGCCTGTCGGCGTTCGAGATGTGCGAACTGCAGATGATCAGCGGCCAGGCCGAGGGGACGCCGCTGGCGTCGGCATCGACTTCGATGAACAAATTCGTCGGAACCGAATTGCGCCAGGACATGGGTTTTCTGGCACTGGATATCGAGGGAGCCGGCGCCCTTCCGGCGCGAAGCCCGCTCGAACGCCATGCGGCCTCGACCGACGCGAGCGGCATCTATCTCAACGACCGGGCGGCATCGATCTACGCCGGAACCAACGAGATCCAGCGGACCATCGTCGCGACGTCTTTCCTTCGCCACTGGCAGCCTGGTTGAGCGATTGGTGCAAATCGGTACGTTCGTCCGCCCATTTCCACGGGGGAGGATCATTGCTAAGCAACCGCAGACGCGAAAAACGCAGGGGTGAGTGCATTGGAAGAAACCGACTGGACCGACGAGGCGGGGGATGACCAGATGGCGCCGCCGCAATCGCGGCGGGCTTACAAACGGCGGATAACCTACCTTTACGCCGCGATGCGGTGCATCCGCAAACTTGGCGCCCCCGCGGCGACGATGGAGGCGATCGCAGCCGAGGCGGGCGTGACGCGCGCGACGATCTACCGCGAGTTCAGCAGCCGGTCGAGCATGCTCGGCGCCGTCACCGCGCACCGCTTCGAGCGGTTCTGCCACCGTTTCTTCGCCCGCATCAGCCCCGATACGACGCTCGCCGAGAAACTTGAGATGTATTTCCTCGCCTCGGTCATGATTGCGCTTCGCAATCCGGTCACGCAGGAGCTTGTCCGCGGATCGCTTTTGTTCACCGTGCCGGGCCGACCGCTGCATGTCATTGCCTCGCGCGTGTGGCGCGATTCGCTCGCGCTGGCACGCAAGGACGAACCGAACCTCGATACCCTCGACGACGAGGATATCGTTCAGTGGATACTCGTGTCGCAGGTGACCATCTGCCGCCTGGCGCTCGACACGAAGATGCCGCTGCCTCGCCTGCGCCGTTATGTGCGGCGCTTTGTGCTCCCGGCATTCGGCAAGCGAGGGCCTGCCGACGCCGACTTCAGCCGTATGCTACGACAGGCATGATCGGGCCGGCTTCGGCGAGCTTGCGCACCGCCTGATCGGACGAACCGAAAAGACCGGCAAGGGTCAGCGCGCGTTTGAAATAACCACCCGCTGCCGTTTCCTCGCTCATTCCCATACCGCCGTGAAGCTGGATCGCATTTTCTCCGATGAATTTGCAGGCGCGCCCGACGGTTATTTTCGCCGCAAGCACGGCCCTGGTTCGCAGGTCGTCGTCGGCCAGGCTGAGCGTGGCACGCAGGCTCGCCGCAGCCGCCATTTCGAGATGGGCCAGCATGTCGGCGAGCCGGTGCTGGAGCGCCTGGAATTCGGAAAGCGGGCGCCCGAACTGCTTGCGCTCGGTGATATGCGCAACCGTGAGATCGACCAGCCGCCGCAGGACGCCGACGCTTTCGGCACAGCTCGCGGCGATCGCGTGCTCGGCGACGCGCTGCACCAGCAGGCGACCCCCGGCGCCGCCGTGCAGGATCGTCGCCCGGTCGATTTCGATATCGTCGAAGCGCAGGTCCATCATGCGCCGGCCATCGAACGACTGGTAGACCTCCTCTCGCAAATCGCGGCCCGCGACGGGCAGGACGATGATCGATACGCCGTCCTCGTCCTCGGCACGGGCGGTCACCAGGAGGTGCGTGAGCGGAAGCTCCGCCGGGACCGCCTTCTTGCTCCCCGACAGGAACAGGCGGGTGCCGCGTTCGGTGATGCGCGTGGCGACCGGCGCCGCAAAATCTGATGCGCCATCTTCCTGCCAGGCAAAACCGACGCGGGCCTCACCCGCACGGATCGCTTGCCTCAAACCCCCGGCGATGGCGCTTTCACGACAGCCGAGAAGCAGCGGCGCGATGACCAGCGTGTCAAGCAGCGGAGCGCGCAGCAGCGCCGCGCCGACCTCTTCGAAGACCAGCATCAGCTCAAGATTGCTCCCGTCGCCGTCATCCCCGGCCGCCTCGATCAACGAGAAGAGATCGAGATCACGCACCAATGCGCGCCATTGTTCCTCGGGGTCCGTGCCGGACAGTCCATGAAGACAGGCGTGCACCACATCGCGCAGGATCGAAAGCTGTTCGTCGAGCTGGAAATGCATACCGCCCCCAAAATGAAACAATTTATAACAAATGTATCAATGAGGATCGCTGACTTGGCAAGCGCGGAATTGCGGCCCGCAGCCGGAGCGATCGGAGAGCGCGGCACACGGCCGGGAACAGCCTGTTCCGGAATTGTACGGATGAGGCGCGTAAATCGCCCCTTGTTGCTGAAAAATTCTGCAGGGGCGACGATGAGTTGCGCTGAGAATCGCAGGATTCCTGCGAAAAATGGCGCACCCGAAGGGATTCGAACCCCTGGCCTCTGCCTTCGGAGGGCAGCGCTCTATCCAGCTGAGCTACGGGTGCGCAGACGGCGGCCTCTAGCAAGGGAGCGGCACGCCAGCAATGGCCTATCGACGCTGCGCCGCGGATGTGCGAAGCGAACCCAAGATGGCGCAGGGGAGCGCAGGTGAAAGCATCCGAGCATAATTGGCCGATGGCCGCCGACCTTTATGGCGAAATGCAGCTCGAGGCGCATCCGCCCGCGCGGCACAGCGCGCGCGACTATCTGCACGGCGTCCTCGTCACCGCGATCGCCGCCCTCGCCGCCGCCTGGCTCGCCGACCATTATGCCGTACCGCTGGTGCTGATGGGACTGCTGATCGGGCTGGCACTCTCTTTCCTGTCGCAGGACAAGCGCACCCACGCCGGGCTCGACCTGATGTCGCAGACCGCGCTTCGCATCGGCATCGTCCTCGTCGGCGCCCGCATCACCGCCGCGCAGCTCGTCGATCTGGGGCCGCTGCCCTTCGCGCTGCTGGTCGCGATCATGATCGCGGTGATCGTCATCACCGTCGCCAGCGCGCGACTGTTCCGGCAGGACCGCCACGCCGCGCTTCTCGCGGGCGGCGCGACCGCGATCTGCGGCGCCTCGGCGGCGCTCGCGCTTTATTCGCTGATCGGCGACAAGCGCGTCGACCAGGCGCGCTTCACTTTGACCCTCGTCGGCATCACGGTCGCCAGCGCGCTCGCGATGACGCTCTATCCGGTGCTCGCGGCGCAACTCGGGCTGACCGACGCGCAGGCGGGATTCCTGATCGGCGCGTCGATCCATGACGTCGCGCAGGCGATCGGCGGCGGATTTTCCTTCTCGGCGCCCGCCGGCGAGGTCGCGACGATCGTCAAGCTGACCCGCGTCGCGCTGCTCGCGCCGATGCTGATGCTTGTCGGGCTGTGGCTGGCGCGCAGCAAGGATGATGCGGCGGGCAAGGCGCGCATCCCGCTGCGCCTGCCCTGGTTCATCCTCGGTTTCCTCGCCATCGCCGCGATCAATTCACTCGTCGCGATTCCCAAGCCGGTCACCGACGGCGCGGCCACCGCGGCGCAGGCGCTGTTGCTGCTCGCGATCGTCGCGACCGCGATGAAGGCGCGGTTGCATTTGCTGCTCGACCAGGGCTGGCGCAGCTTCGCGCCGATCATCGTCGCGACGGTGACGAGTTTCCTGCTGTCGTTGGGGGGCGCACTGTTGCTGTGACGGCGTGACGCCAACGTAAGATACTGAGATATAACCTTCGTCATTGCGAGGAGCCGACGGCGACGCGGCAATCCAGAGCAGGCGGTAACCGCCATGGATTGCTTCGCTACGCTCTTAATGACGACGTTTGTCAGTTCTTCGGCAGCGCCCAGCTGACCGTCAGCTGCGACGCGCGGCGCGGGATGTCGAGCTTGGCCTCGCTGAAATTGACCTTCTCGTTCGGGGGCAGCATCCGCACCGGCGGCTTGATCGTCCAGCTGTAAACGATTGTCCCCTGCGCATCGCGCAGCTCGGCGAGGATCGGCGGCACGCGCTGTTCGCGGTCGGTCGGGTTGATGATCACCCCCGACGCGGCGAAATAGATCGTCCCGTCGGCCAGTTCGCGATGATCCTGGTTCGGCGGCAATTCGATGACGAGGTCGGGTTCGTCGGCGAGGCCGGGAATGCCCAGCCCCTGCGCCCAGCTCGGCAGCCCGAAATAATAAAGGCCCGCGGTCGCGGCGACCATCAGCGCGGCGGCGCCCGCGGCGATCAGCGTCCAGCGCTTCGCCGGGTTGCGGCGCGGGCGGCGGAAAGGCAGCGGCGCCTCGGCGTCGGTGACCGTAACCTTCTGCTCGACCGGGGGCGCGGCGAACGCGGCGGACGGCGGGGTTTCGGCCGGCTCGCGCGCGATCGCGGGTGTCGGCGGCGGCGAGGCGGGCGGCGGCGGCGCCGCGACGAGGGCCTCGGGCACCGCCGGTGCGGCGGGCGCATCGGGTGCCGCAACCGCCGCGTCGGTCAACAGCATCTCGCCCGGCGCCGCGGGTTCCTGGAACCAGCTATGACGGCAATTGGCGCAGCGCACGGTGCGGCCGTTGGCGCCGATCGCCGTATCGGGAACGACATAGCGGGTGTGACAGGACGGGCAGGCGAGGATCATGAATCCCTCTAAACACGCCGATTCGCGGGTTGCAAGCGCCGCGTCATCCCGGGCGGCCTACTCGGCGCTTGTCACTGTGGGAAAGCCATGTAACAGGCGGCATCATGGACGCCGACGCTGCACCTTTGCCTAGCGCGGATCGGGGCGCGCGCCGCCCCGGGGTGACGCCATGACGGACAGCGCCGGCCCGCGCCCCGGCGGCGCGATGGTCGAATTCGACCGCGTCGGGCTGCGCTACGGCCCCGACGCCGAGGTCCTCGCCGACATCAGCTTCAACCTGCAACCCGGCAGCTTCTATTTCCTCACCGGCCCGTCGGGTGCGGGCAAGACGTCGCTTTTGAAGATGCTCTATCTGGCGCAGCGCCCGAGCCGTGGCCTGGTGCGGCTGTTCGGCGAGGATCTGGTGTCGATGCCGCGCCAGCGCCTGCCCGGTTTTCGCCGCCGCATCGGGGTGGTGTTCCAGGACTTCCGGCTGATCCCGCATTTGAGCGCCCGCGACAATATCGCGCTGCCGCTGCGCATCGCCGGGGTCAGCGAAGAGGATCTGTCGGGTCCGGTCGGCGAAATGCTGAGCTGGATCGGACTCGACGACCGCGCCCATGCGCGCCCGGCGACGCTGTCGGGCGGCGAGCAGCAGCGCGTCGCGATCGCGCGCGCGGTGATCGCCCGCCCGCAACTGCTCGTCGCCGACGAACCGACGGGCAACGTCGACCCCGAAATGGCGATGCGCCTGCTCGGACTGTTCGAGGCGCTCAACCGGCTCGGCACCACCGTCGTCGTCGCGACCCACGACATCCACCTGATCAGCCGCATCGACAATGCCCAGATGATGCGGCTGGAAAAGGGGCGGCTCGCCGACCCGACCGGGGCGCTGCGCTATCCGCCGGCGAACAAGGTGTGACGTCTTGATCATTCCGCGCGTTCCCGTCCAGCACCGCCGCCTGCTGCCCGACCGCCGCCTGTCGGGGCCGACGCCGTGGGTGATCGCGATCCTGATGATGCTCACCCTGCTCGCGGCGGGTGCGGGGGTCGGGCTGGCGCGCGCCGCGAACAACATCGGGGACGCGATCGCGGGGCGGGTAACGGTGCAGATCGTTACCGCCAACCCCGTCACCCGCGCCGAGCAGGCCGCCGAACTGCGCCGACAGGCGCTTGCCGCACCCTATGTCCGCACCGCGCGTAACGTCGGGCAGGACGAATTGCTCGCGACACTAAGCCAGTGGCTCGGCAGCGCCGGCGGCGACGACCCGGTGCTGCGCTCGCTCCCCCTGCCCGCGCTGGTCGATATCGACTTCGTCGGCGGCGAGCGCGCGGGCCAGCTCGCGCAGCTCCGCGCGCTCGTCGCGCGCGCCGCCCCCGGTGCTCGCGTCATCCCGCACGCCGAATGGCTCGGCCCCGTCGCGCGGTTGATCCGCAGCCTCGCCTGGATCGCGGCTGGCATGGTGCTGCTCATGACCCTCGCCAGCGGCGCGGTGGTGATCATGACCGCTCGCGCCGCGCTTGGCACCCATTATGCGACGATCGAGATGCTCCACCTGATCGGCGCCACCGACCGCCAGATCACCCGCCTGTTCCAGCGCCGCATCGCGATCGACACCGCCTACGGCATCGCGCTCGGCACCGTCGTCGCCGCGGCGATCATGCTGCTGATCGGCTGGCAATGGTCAGGGGTGACATCGGGGCTGGCGGCGACCGCCTCGCTGGGGCCGATGGGCTGGGCACTCTTGCTGGCGCTGCCGCTATTGGCTATCGCGCTCGCAGCCCTGACCGCGCGGTTGACCCTGCTCTCCGCGCTCAAGAAGATTTTATGATCAAGCGCCTCATTTCCCTCCTGTTCCTGGCCTGGGTGCTCGGCTTCGCGTGGTTCGCGCTGCTGCCGCCGCTGCCCGCCGGCGACCAGAAGACAGACGCGATCGTCGTGCTGACCGGCGGCCCGGGGCGCATCGACCGCGCGCTCGAGCGGCTCGAGGCGGGCGATGCCAAGCGCCTGCTGATCAGCGGCGTCGCCCGCGAGGTGAAGCCCCGCGAACTCGCCGCCGAATATAAACGACCGCAGGAATTGTTCGATTGCTGCATCGCGCTGGGCTTCGAGGCCGAGGATACGCGCTCGAACGCCACCGAGGTCGCTACCTGGGTTGCGCGGCGCAACTACAAGAGCGTGCGGTTGATCACCACCGACTGGCATATGCGCCGCGCCGAATATGAACTCGGCCGCGCGGTCGGCGACAAGGTGACGATCGTCCCCGACGCGGTGCGCAGCCAGCCGAGCTTCGCGACCCTGTTCCGCGAATATCATAAATATCTCGCCGGGCTGGCGGGCGGGCTCTTGGGCCTTTAAGAGCGGCGCCGATGCGCTACACCGTCGCCCTCCTCCGCTCGATCCTTTTCTGGATGCTGTTCTTCCTGATCAGCAGCTTCAGCTCGATCGGCGCGGTCATCTCGCTGCCGATCTCGCACAAGGCGACGATCTGGTTCGTGCGCGTCTGGGCGAAGGGGCACCGCCTCTTCTGCCGCTTCGTCCTCGGCCACCGCATCGTCGTCGAGGGCGCAATGCCCGACATCCCCGTCCTCTACGTCTTCAAACATGAGGGCGCGTTCGAAACGATCGAACAGCCCGGGCTGTTCAAGCACCCCGCGGTCTTCGCCAAGGAACAGCTGTTCAACATCCCCGTCTGGGGCAAGGCGGCGCAGTTTTACGGCCTGATCCCCGTCGACCGCGACGGCGGCGGCAAGGCGATGCGCGCGATGCTCGGTGCGGCCAAGGCTGCGCTCGCCGCGGGACGCCCGCTGGTGCTGTTCGCCGAGGGAACACGCGTCCCGCACGGCGAAGCACCGCCGCTGCGCCCCGGTTTCGCGGGCATGTATCGGCTGCTCGGCATCGACGTCATCCCCGTCGCGGTGAACAGCGGCCTCTCCTATCCGCCGCGCCGCTGGGTCAAATGGCCGGGCACGATCACCTACAAGATCGGCGAGACCATTCCCGCCGGCCTGCCGCGCGAGGAAGCCGAGGAGCGCGTCTGGCGCGCGATCAACGCGTTGAACCCGCCGGAAGCGTTGTTGGCAGGCTACAAAGCCCCCTGATTGCCGTTCGGAGGCTGAACGCTTGGCTTAGTGCCGCCGCCCAAAGTCAGGCGCCGCATCATCCTGGCCCTGTGCGATAATCGACCGCCTTATCGCGCGCGTCCGCGTGAACCACTCCTCGAGCTTCGCGCCGTCGCCGCGGCGGATCGCCTGTTGCAGCACGGTCAGATCCTCGTTGAAGCGCTGCAAGGTCGCGAGCACCGCATCCTTGTTGGCGAGGAAGACGTCGCGCCACATCACCGGATCGCTCGCCGCGATGCGGGTGAAGTCACGAAAACCGCCCGCCGAATATTTGATCACCTCGCTCTCGGTGACCTCTTCGAGTTCGCTCGCGGTGCCGACGATCGTATAGGCGATCAAATGCGGCAGATGACTGGTCACCGCGAGCACCAGATCATGGTGCGCGGCGTCCATGACGTCGACCCTGGCGCCGAGCGCTTCCCAGAAAGTGGTGAGCGCAACCACCGCATCGGGGGGGGCATCGGCGCCGGGGGTGACGATGCACCAGCGTCCGTCGAACAGGCTCGCGAAACCCGCCGCCGGGCCGCTGTTCTCGGTTCCCGCGACCGGATGCGCCGGAATGACGGCATGATCGGGCAGCGCCTTCGCCAGCGCCTCGGCAACGCTCGTCTTCGACGATCCGACGTCGGAGATGATCGCCTCGGCCTTCAGCCCCGGCGCGATCGCGGCTGCCGCGTCGGCCATCCGCCCCACCGGCACCGCCAGAATGACCAGGTCGGCGCCGGCAACCGCCGCGTCGGCGGCATCTGCGATATGGTCGCACAGGCCAAGCGTCCGCGCCTGGTCGCGCACATCGGCACTGGCGTCATGGCCGGTCACCATCACGCCCGGCAGCCGGTCCTTGACCGCGCGCGCGATCGATGAGCCGATCAACCCCAGTCCGACGATCGCGACCCGCTCGACGCTGCGCGCCATGCGCGTCAGCCTTCGACCGCGGCGCGGATCGCCGCCGCGAGTCCGCGCGTCTCGTCTTCGGTACCGATCGTCATGCGCAGCGCCCCCGGCAGTCCCTGCCCCGGCAGCCAGCGGACGATATAACCCGCGTCCATCAGCCGGTTGTACACCGTCTCGGCGCTGACATCACCTTCGAACAGAACGAGCAGGAAGTTGCACGCCGAGGGCACGACACGCAGGCCATGGTTGCCGAGGCTTTCGATCTCGCCCGCCAGCCAGGCGCGCCATTCGGCATTATGCTCGCGGCTATGGCGCACAAATTCCTCGTCGCCGAGCGCCGCGACCGCCGCCGCCTGTCCCGCACGCGTGACGTTGAACGGGAGGCGAATGCGGTGCAGCGCCGAAATCACGTCGGCAGCAGCATAGCCCCAGCCGATCCGCTCGGCCGCCAGCCCGTGAATCTTCGAAAAGGTGCGCGTCACGAACACATTGGGCTCGCTCTTCGCGAGGTCGAGACCGCCGTCGTCCTCTTCGGCCGACAGATATTCGCTATAGGCCTGGTCGATCACGAACAGCACGTCCTTGGGCAGTCCGGCGTAAAGCCGCGCCACCTCTTCACGCGTCGCGAGCGTACCCGTCGGATTGTTCGGGTTGGCGAGATAGACGACGCGCGTCTTGTCGGTCACCGCCGCGAGCAAAGCATCGACATCGGTCGCATAGTCGCGGTCGTCGGCCTCGACCGGCACCGCCCCGACACGCCGCGCGGCGATCTCGTAGACCGCGAAACCATAACGCACATAGAGGATCTCGTCGCCCACCCCGGCATAGGTGCCCGCCGCGAGGTGGAGCAATTCGTCCGACCCGTTGCCGCAGATGATCCGCGCCGGATCGAGCCCGAACTTCGCCGCGATCGTCTCGCGCAACACCATCGACCCCGGATCGGGATAACGCGACAGCGCATCGGAATCGGCCTGCGCGGCGGCGAAGGCTTCGCGCGCCTTGGCGCCGGTACCGAGCGGATTTTCGTTGGCGCTGAGCTTGATCAGCGGACGACCGTCGGCGCCGGCCGATTTGCCGGGCACATAGGGGGCGATGCCGCTGATCCACGGCTTGGGGGTGAGGGTCGGGGTCGTGTCGGTCATGCCGCGGCGTTTAACGTCTGAGCGTCGCGAGTCCAGCACGTTGACAGCCCCCGCACACCCGCTTAGCCCCGCGCGCATCATGGCGAGCGCGCTCCACCAGATATCGCACCAGAGCGTGACGATCCCGACCCCGCTGCCGCTCGACAGCGGCCAGTCGCTGCCGTCGGTGACGATCGCCTGGCAAAGCTATGGCGCGCTGAACGCCGACAAGTCGAACGCGGTCCTGCTGTGTCACGCGCTGACCGGCGACCAATATGTCGCGAGCGACCATCCCGCGACGGGCAAGCCCGGCTGGTGGGCGCGCATGGTCGGCTCCGGCAAGCCGATCGACACCGACCGCTTTCACGTCATCTGCGCCAATGTGCTCGGCAGTTGCATGGGGTCAAGCGGCCCCGCGACCCCCGATCCGGTGACCGGCGCGCCGCTCGGCATGGCGTTCCCGGTGATCACCATCGGCGACATGGTGCGCGCGCAGGCGATGCTGCTCGATCATCTCGGGATCGACCGGCTCCATGCGGTGGTCGGCGGCTCGATGGGCGGCATGCAGACGCTCGCCTGGGCGGCCCACTATCCCGAACGGCTCGAACGCGCGCTGGTGATCGCCAGCGCGGCGCGCCATTCGGCGCAGAATATCGCGTTCCACGAGGTCGGGCGGCAGGCGATCATGGCCGATCCCGACTGGCAGGACGGCAATTATTACGACAAATTCTGCATGCCCACGAAAGGCCTCGCGGTCGCGCGCATGGCGGCACACATCACCTATCTGTCCGAAGAAGGGCTGACCGAAAAATTCGGCCGCCGGCTGCAGGCGCGCGACATCAAGAGCTTCGGCTTCGACGCCGATTTCCAGATCGAATCCTATCTGCGGCATCAGGGGCTCGCCTTCACCGATCGCTTCGACGCCAACGCCTATCTCTACATCACCCGCGCGATGGATTATTTCGACCTCGCCGATCCGCACGACGGCCGCCTCGCGGGCGCCTTTGCCAAGGCGAAGGATGTGCGCTTCACCCTCGTCAGCTTCGATACCGACTGGCTCTATCCGACCGCCGAATCGCGCCGCATCGTCCAGGCGCTGCAAAGCGTCGGCGCCGCCGCGAGCTTCGTCGAGCTGTCGGCGCCCTATGGCCATGACTCGTTTCTGCTCGACGTGCCCGCGCTCGACCGGCTCGTCGCGGGCGCTTTGGGAAGCGGATACTGATGGCCTTGCGTCCCGACCTCGCGATCATCGCCGACGCCGTACCGTCATCGGCGCGCGTGCTCGACGTCGGCTGCGGCGACGGCGAGCTGATGGAGGCGCTGCGCGCCAAGGGCGTCGATGCGCGCGGGCTGGAGATCGACCCCGCCAACGTCACCGCGGCGATCGCGCGCGGCCAGTCGGTGGTGCAGGGCGACGCCAACCGCGACCTTGCCGACTATCCCGATGACGCCTTCGACTATGCGATCCTCTCGCAAACACTGCAGACCACCGAGCGCCCCGACCTCGTCGTTGGCGAGCTGCTGCGCATCGCGCCGCGTGCCTTTGTCAGCTTCCCCAATTTCGCGCATTGGCGCGTGCGGCTCGCACTTTTGTGGGGTGGACGGATGCCGGTGACGCGGCTGCTGCCCGTCGCCTGGTACGAGACGCCGAACATCCACCATGTCACGGTAAGCGATTTCCGCGACCTGATCGGCGCCAAGGGAATCGGCATCGGAGCAGCCTGGTATCTGTCGGGCGACAAGCCGACGAGCGACGCCGCCGCCAGCTGGCGCGCCGAACATGCGATCTTTTTGATCGGGCGCTCCTGATCTTTCTGACCGTCGCCCCCCGCGAAGGCGGGGGCTGTTGGAGGTTCGTTCCTGCGTAGCAGTGCAAGGCCGATAGCGGCCCCCGCCTTCGCGGGGGCGACGATATCAATCCTTCTTCGCCAGCCCGTTCGCCAGCAGGTCGTTGGCGACGCGCGCGATTTCCTCGATATCGACGCCCTCGTCCCACAGCCCGTACCGCATGCCGAGAAAGACATTCATGCCGCCGATCGCCCAGGCATGGATTTCGCCGACGTCGGCGCGAATCTCGCCGCGCGCCGCGCCGGCCTCGAGCCGCTGCTGGACGCGTGCGACGGTGGTTTCATAATGGCGGCGATAGCTGGCGTAATCGACGAATTCGGCCTCGTCGATGATGCGATAGATTTCCTTGTGATCGCGCACGAAGCGCAGGAAGGATTCAAGCCCGATGCGTTCGGCGGCGATGCCGTCGGGCGCGGCCTGGACGATCGGGGTCACATAGTCGCGCAACTGCTCGCTCATATAGCGGACGAGCGCCTGGAAGATTTCATCCTTCGAATCGAAATAGGTGTAAAAACTGCCGAGCGCGGTGCCGGCGCGGCGCGTGATGCCGCTGATCGACGCCTCGTGGAATCCCCGCTCGCCGAACTCGATCGCCGCGGCGTCGAGCAGTTTGCGCAGCGTCCGCCGCCCGCGCTCCGTGCGCGGGGTCTTGTCGCGTGCGGCGCCCCCGTCGGCCTCCGTTGCTGATCGCGGCTGATCCATCGCTGCCTTTCCGTTCCCCCATGCCGTTCGGCCCTTCCTTGCATCGTGGCTTTTTCGCACCAGTGGCAAGCAAAAAACGACAGCGTCATATTCCAAGTTGAAACTTGGTTCATGTTTCATTATTGGAGGCCGCGCGGCTTGGCAAGGACCAGGCCCAAGAAAATCAACCGGGCGACGAGGGGTCGCCCGCGACATGGGAGAGACAATCATGCGACCGTTCGCCCGCCGCCTTCACCGTGCCGTCTGCGCCACCAGCGCTCTCGGCCTGCTCGCTTTCGCTCCGCCGGTCTTTGCCCAGCAGGACGTGAGCGCGAGCACCGACGCCGGCGACGACGAGATCGTGGTCACCGCGCGCCGCCGCGACGAGCGGCTGATCGACGTGCCGATCGCGGTCACCGCCTTTTCGGGCGAAGCGCTCGAAAAGGCCGGCGCGATCGACATCACCGAAATCGGCCAGATAACGCCGAACACCACGCTCGAAGTATCGCGCGGCTCGAACTCGACGCTGACCGCCTTCATCCGCGGCGTCGGCCAGCAGGATCCGGTGTCGGGGTTCGAACAGGGGGTCGGCCTCTATCTCGACGACGTCTATCTCAACCGCCCGCAGGCCGCGGTGCTCGACATCTATGACGTCGAGCGGATCGAGATTTTGCGCGGACCGCAGGGCACGCTCTATGGCCGCAACACCATCGGCGGCGCGGTCAAATATGTGACGAAACAGCTGCCGCAGGATTTTTCGCTCAAGATCAAGGGCACTTACGGCACCTATGACCAGGCCGACCTGGTCGTCACCGCGAGCGCGCCGATCGGCGACCTGCTCCGCGTTGGCGGTTCGGTCGCGCGCCTGTCGCGCGGCGGCTTCGGCGACAATCTCACCACCGGCCTCGAAAATTACAACAAGGACGTCTGGGCCGGCCGTGGCACCGTCGAACTCGGCGGCTATGGCGAACCGGTGCTGATCCGCATCTCGGGCGATTACAGCAAGGACAAGAGCGATCCGCGCGGCGGCCACCGCCTGATCCCCAGCCTCGCGACCAAGGCCCCGGTGCTCGACAGCGTCTATGACAGCCGCGGCGGCCTCGTCGATCCGAAGCAGGAGATCGAGGCCTATGGTCTAGCGATGAACGTCACCGCCAACCTCAGCGACACGGTGACGCTGCGCTCGATCAGCGCCTGGCGCAAGGACAAGTCGGCGACCCCGATCGATTTCGACGCGCTGCCCGCGGTCGACGTCGACGTCCCCGGCTTCTATTTCAACGAACAGATCAGCCAGGAATTCCAGCTGCTCTACGAAGGCGACAAGCTGAAGGGCCTGCTCGGCTTCTATTATCTCGACGCGACCGCCGACACGCTGTTCGACGTGCGCATCTTCAACACCTTCGCCGGGCTGACCGCCTTCACCGAGGCCGATGTCGACACCACGACCATGGCCGTGTTTGGCGATGCGACCTATGATTTCACCGACCAGCTCAGCCTGTCGGTCGGCGGCCGCTACACCTGGGACAAGCGCGAAGCGTCGATCCTGCGCCAGAATTATCTCGGCGGCGGCTCGCCGGTGTTCGGCGGCGCGGGCGTGCCCTTCGGCGCCCCCGGCACCGATTTCGAAGGCAGCCGCAAGTTCAACAAATTCACTCCGCGCGCCTCGCTAACTTTCAAGCCGACCCCCGACCACACGATTTACGCCAGCTATTCACAGGGCTTCAAGGGCGGCGGCTTCGACCCGCGCGGGGTCGGCGCCAATGCGCCCGCCGCCATCCCGGGCAAGCCGACCGATGCCGAAATATCGGCCTTCCTCAGCTTCCGTCCCGAACAGGTCGAAAGCTATGAACTGGGGTATAAGGGCAGCCTGTTCGACGGCCGCCTGAACGTCGCGCTCGCCGGCTTCTATGCCGATTACACCGACGTCCAGATTCCCGGATCGGTCGCCTGCACCGTCGGCGGCCTGCCCAGCTTCTGCGGCATCGTGTCGAACGCCGGCAAGGCGACCTTCAAGGGCCTCGAGTTCGAAGGACGCGCGCGACTCGCCGAGGATATGGCGGCGTCAGGCGACCGGCTGACGCTGTCGACCGCGCTTGGCTATATCGATGCGCAGTACAAGCGCTTCGTCTCCAACATCGGCGGCGTACCCACCGACGTCGCCGACTTCCGCCGGGTGCAGAACACGCCGAAATGGACCGCCAGCGGCACGCTCGCCTATGCGACCCCGATCGGCGACGGCGACCTCAGCTTCGGCACGACGCTGTCGTACCGCAGCAAGACCTACCAGTTCGAGATTCCGAACCCCTATATCGACCAGAAAGGCTTCGCTTTGCTGGATGCCAGCCTCGTCTACACCGCGCCCGAGGGCCGCTGGAGCCTTGGCGTGTTCGGCAAGAATCTGACGAACAAGCATTACAAGACGTCGGGCTATACCTTCATCAACATCAACCCGGTCACCGGAGTTCCGGTCATCGGCGGCAACGGCCTGCCGACCTCGGCGCTCGGCACCGAAGGCACGCTGACCGCCTTCTACGGCAATCCGCGCCAGGTCTTCGTCACCGGCACGGTCAAATTCTGACCGCAGGAAACGAAAAAAGGGGGAAAGGGGCGTCGGCGACGGCGCCCCTTTTTTTTATCGGGCGAGCACCGGCGCGCCGCCCGGCGCGACCATGCGCTCGCCGTCGATGACGATCGGGCTCGCGACGCCATCGACGAACGCGCCCTCGGGACGGAAGCGCATCCCGCGCGCCTGCACCTGCGGGTCGGCGAACACGCCCGCCAGGTCATTGATCGGCCCTGCCGGTACATCCTCGGCCTCAAGCGCGAGCGACAGCGGCTGCGCCTCCCAGCCGGCGATCTTCGCCGCGAGCAGCGGGATCAGCGCAGCCCGGTTCGCCAGTCGCGCCGCATTGGTCGCGAAACGCGCATCGTCGGCCCAGCCCGGTTCGCCGAGCACCGCGCACAGCTTCCTGAACTGCCCGTCGTTGCCGACCGCGATCACCAGCTGGCCGTCGGCGGTGGCAAAGGCCTGATAGGGCACGACATTGGCATGGCCATTGCCCATGCGCTTCGGCGACACCCCGCTCGCGAGATAATTGGCTGCCTGATTGGCGAGCACCCCGACCTGGCAATCGAGCAGCGCCATGTCGATATGCGCGCCGGCCCCTGTGACGTCACGGCGTCGCAGGGCAGCGAGGATAGCCACCGTCGAATACATGCCGGTGAAGATGTCGGCATAGGCGATCCCCGCCTTTTGCGGCGGGCCGTCGGGTTCGCCGGTCAGCGACATCGCGCCGCCCATCGCCTGGATGATGAAATCATAGCCCGCGCGGTGCGCATAGGGTCCGGTCTGGCCGAAACCGGTGATCGAGCAGACGATCAACTCGGGGAAATCGGCCCGGAGCGTCGCGGGATCGAGCCCATATTTGGCGAGCCCGCCGAGCTTGTAATTCTCGATCACGACGTCGGCGCCCGCGATCAGCGCGCGCACCTCGGCCTGCCCTTCGCCGGTCGCGATGTCGATCGCCACCCCCGACTTGCCGCGGTTGGTGCTGTGATAATAAGCGGCGCCGAGATTCTCGCCTGCGGCGCCGGCGATGAACGGCGGACCCCATAGCCGCGTGTCGTCGCCGGCGCCCGGGCGCTCGACCTTGATCACCTCGGCGCCCAGATCGGCGAGCAATTGCCCGCACCACGGCCCCGCGAGCACCCGCGCCAGTTCGACGACGCGGATGCCCTCCAGCGGCTTAGGCAAAGGCCGAAATGCCGGTGATCGCGCGCCCCAGGATCAGCGCATGGACGTCGTGCGTGCCCTCATAGGTGTTGACCGTCTCGAGGTTCACCGCGTGGCGGATGACATGATAGTCGGCCGAAATGCCGTTGCCGCCGTGCATATCGCGGGCGACGCGCGCGATATCGAGCGCCTTGCCGCAATTGTTGCGCTTGAGCAGGCTGATCATGTCGGGGCCGACATGCCCCTCGTCGATCAGCCGCCCAACGCGCAGCGCGGTCTGCAGGCCAAGCGCGATTTCGGTGAGCATGTTCGCGAGTTTCAATTGCACGATCTGGTTCGCCGCGAGCGGGCGACCGAACTGCTTGCGTTCGCCTGTGTAATTGCGCGCCGCTTCATAGCAGAATTCGGCCGCGCCCATCGCGCCCCAGCCGATGCCGTAGCGCGCACGGTTGAGGCAGCCGAACGGGCCTTTGAGGCCTGACACATGCGGCAGCAGCGCATCCTCGCCGACCTCGACGCTATCCATCACGATCTCGCCGGTGACCGAGGCGCGCAGGCTCACCTTGCCCTCGATCTTCGGCGCCGACAGGCCCTTCATGCCCTTTTCGAGCACGAAACCGCGAATCGCCCCGTTGTGCGCGTCGGACTTTGCCCAGACGACGAAGACGTCGGCGATCGGCGAATTGGTGATCCACATCTTCGCGCCCTTGAGGCGGTAGCCGCCTTCGATCTTTTCGGCGCGGGTGCGCATGCCGCCGGGGTCGCTGCCCGCATCGGGTTCGGTCAACCCGAAGCAACCGACAAGCTCGCCCGAGGTCAGCCCGGGCAGATATTTGCGCTTCTGCTCCTCGCTGCCATAGGCGTTGATCGGGTGGATCACGAGGCTGCTCTGCACCGAGCAGGCCGAGCGGTAACCCGAATCGATTCGCTCGACCTCGCGCGCGATCAGGCCGTAGCTGACATAGCTCAGGCCAGCGCCGCCATATTCGGGATCGATCGTCGCGCCGAGCAGGCCGAGCGCGCCCATTTCCGACATGATCTCGCGGTCGAAGCGCTCGTCGAGGAAGGCCGAGGTCACGCGCGGCAGCAGCTCGCCCTCGGCATAGGCGCGCGCGGTGTCGCGCACCATGCGCTCCTCGTCGCTGAGCTGCGCGTCGAGCAGCAGGGGATCGAGCGGGTCGAGCGCGACGACGCGCTGCGGATCGGCGAGGGCCATGGGACGGGGCTTTCTCTCTAACGGCGAGCGCCCCTGTCGGGACGCGCGCTAGGGGGCGGTTGCGGCCGGGGCTTTTCCGGCCATCGCGGCAGCCGGGCTGTCGCGCGGTTCCAATATCGCTGCGGTCTCGATCAGGTCAAGCGCGCGCCGCGCTTCGTGATAGCGCCGCGCGTCGATGAGCCACGCGTTGGCATTGGCGGCGCCGGGCATCGCCTCGACCTCGGCGATCGCCTTGTCGGCCATGCCGCTCGCCAGATAGCGCCGCGCCCGTTCGAGCCGTTCGGCGGCGCGCGGCGACTGGGTCCCGGCCTCGCGGACGACGAACAATTCATTGAGTTCGCGGCGGAAACCGGTCCACAGGCTGCCGCTGTCGCCGCTGCGCCCGACCAGTTCGGGGGCGATCGCGTCGAGTTCGGCGCGCAATTGTTCAAGCGTGATCGGGTCGCGCGAAGTTTCGATAATCGTCTTCACCGCATTGGGCTGGTCGTCGCCGAAGCGTAGCCGCAGCTGCGCATCGAGATAACCGAGCGACAGCCCGCGATCGAGCGCGCGGCGGACCGCAAAGGCGACGAGCAGCCCCTCGGCGCGCGACGCATTGCCCGACGCCGAGGCGGCTTCGAGCGTGATGCGCGACAGGCGCTGTTCGAGTTCGGCGACGCGTGTGGTCAGCGGGCTGGCCCCGTCGACCGGAGCCACCATCATTGGCGCGGCCGCACCGCCGGTCGGGGTGGCCGCCTCACCGGCGCCGACCACCGCGAGCACCCCGCCGGGGGTCGCGGTATCGATGACTTTGGTCGTCGGCGCGCTATCGCCACCAGCCAGCCAGCGGTTCATCGCCCAGCCACCACCGCCGACCCCGATCAGGAGCAGGATCAGTCCGGAGATCGCCAGACTGCGCAAGGACGGCCCTTTTCTCGCGCCTTCCTCGCCCGGGCGGACGGGGGTATCGCTGCTGTCGATTGCCATAAACCTCTTTCGAACGACCCTATTTTTGCGCCTTTTGGCACAAAGCATAAGCCGCTGTCACCATTGCCGCGTCTTCGGGACGGTCCGTAACGGTAACAGCCGCCCAGCCTTCGCCCGCGGCTTCGGCCACCGCCGGGCCGATCGCGACGAGCGACAGGCGCCCGCGCCGCCCCTCGGTCAGCGTCGCGATCCGCGCCGCGCCGCGCGCCGAATGGGCCAGAATCACCGCCGAATCGCCGATCAGCCGATCCCAGCCGGCGGGCGGCGCGACCGGATCGACGGCATAGCAAGGCAGGGCATCGAGCCGCGCACCGCGCGCGTCGAAATCGGACCGCTCGCGCCCGCAAAGCCACAGGATCCGGGGCTTTCCTGATGACGTCATGGCGTCGATCAAGGCCTGTGCGTCGCGGGTTCCCGTCGCCGCGACGCGCAACCCCGCCGCCTCGGCCGCCGCCGCGCTCGCCGCGCCGACGGCATGGACCGGCAGCGACACGAGCCGGTCCAGTCCAGACCCCGCCAGCCGCACCGCCTGTGCGCTGGTCAGCAGCAGCGCGTCATATTCGCCCGCGTCGGGCGGACGCCACTCGATCGGCACCGCCGCGAACAAGGGCATCGCAAAGGCGTCGAGGCCGGCCGCCCGCGCCCGCGCCACCGTCGCCGCATTGCCCGGTTCGGGACGCGTGACGATGACGGGCAGCATCATACCCCGAACAGGCGCCGCACCGCATCGGGCGCGCGGCCGAGCAGGTCGCGCGCCAGTTCGACCGCGGCGTCGGGACCCGCGACCGCCGCATGCCCGACGACATGCTCGGCGCCATCCTCCGAATAGAGCTCGGCATCGAGCCGCAGCGTGCCATCATCCAGGAAACGCGCATGCGCCGCGACCGGCGAGCGGCAATCGCCGCCGAGCGCCGCGAGAAATTCGCGCTCGGCCATCACCGCGCGGTGCGTCGGCACATGATCGACCGCGACGAGCAGCGCGCGCACCCGATCGTCGTCGCTGCGGCATTCGATCCCGATCGCGCCCTGCGACGCGGCGGGCAGCAGGGTCGCGGCATCCTGCACCACACCGATATCGAACATCGCCAGCCGGTCGAGCCCCGCCGCCGCGAGCAAGGTCGCATCGACGTCGCCCGCCGCGAGCTTAGCGAGCCGGGTCTGGACATTGCCGCGCAGCAACAGCGTTTCGATGTCGCTCCGGCGCCGCTTGACCTGCGCCGCGCGGCGCGGGCTGCTCGTCCCCAGCCTTGCGCCCGTCGGCAACGCGTCGATGGTCGCCGCCATGATTCCCTCGCGCACCACCAGCCGATCGCGCGGGTCGGCGCGTTCGAGCATCGCGACGAGCGCGAAGCGCGGATCGCGTAGCGTCTCGACATCCTTCAGACTGTGCACCGCGATGTCGATCGCCCCCGCATCGAGCGCCGCATCGAGTTCGCGCGTCCACAGCGCCTTGCCCCCGACCTCGGCGAGCGCGCGGTCCTGGATGCGGTCGCCGGTCGCGGTCATCGGCACCAGGAAGAGCGAATCTTCGGTCAGGCCATGCGCCTGCGCGAGCGCCGCCGCCGCCATATGCGCCTGCGCCATCGCCAGTGGCGAGGCGCGGGTGCCGATCCGCAGCGGAGCGTCGGGAGTGGGAAGCCTGTTCATCGGCTTGCTGCTAGCCTCCCTTGCCCTGCCCGCCAAGGGGCGCGTAAAGGGGCGCGCAACAATATGACTCTGATCCTCGGCCTCGAATCGAGCTGCGACGAAACCGCGGCAGCGCTCGTCGACAGCGACAGGCGCGTCCTCGCGCACCGCGTCGCCGGGCAGGAGGAGGATCACGCCCCCTTCGGCGGGGTCGTGCCCGAGATCGCGGCGCGCGCGCATGTCGACCGCCTCGCGCCGATCGTCGAACGCGTACTCGCCGATGCCGGAAAGACGCTCGCCGACGTCGACGCGATCGCCGTCACCGCCGGCCCGGGGCTGATCGGCGGCGTCATGGTCGGGCTCGTCACCGGCAAGGCGCTCGCCCACGCCGCGGGCAAGCCGCTGATCGCGGTCAACCATCTCGAGGGCCACGCGCTCAGCCCGCGCCTCGCCGATCCGTCGCTGCAATTTCCCTATCTGCTGCTGCTCGTGTCGGGCGGCCATTGCCAGCTGCTGCTTGTGCGCGGGGTCGGCGACTATCGCCGCCTTGCCACCACGATCGACGATGCCGCGGGCGAAGCCTTCGACAAGACCGCGAAATTGCTCGGCCTCGGTTACCCGGGCGGACCCGCGGTCGAGCGCATCGCGAAAAACGGCGACCCCAAGGCCGTGCCGCTACCGCGCCCGCTCGTCGGCAGCGCCGAACCGCATTTCTCCTTTGCCGGGCTCAAGAGCGCGGTGTCGCGCGCGGCGGCGTCGGGCCAGCACAGCGTCCCCGATCTCGCTGCCTCCTTCCAGCAGGCGGTGGTCGACTGCCTGGTCGACCGCAGCCGCATCGCGCTTTCCGCCTGCCCCGAGGCCACCGCGTTTGTCGTCGCGGGCGGGGTCGCCGCGAACGGCGCGATCCGCGCCGCGCTGACCGATCTGGCGGCACGCCACGACAGGCCTTTCGTCGCTCCGCCCTTGTGGCTGTGTACCGACAATGGCGCGATGATCGCCTGGGCGGGCGCCGAACGCTTCGCCGCGGGGCTCACCGATCCGCTCGACACCGCCGCCCGCCCGCGCTGGCCGCTCGATCCCGAGGCCGAAGCCGTGCGCGGCGCCGGAGTAAAAGCATGACTCGTGAAAGCATGACGTCATATCAAAGCTTCGGCGTGGTCGGTGGCGGCGCCTGGGGCACCGCGCTCGCGCAACTGCTCGCCGCCGATGGCGCCCCGGTCCGGCTCTGGGCACGCGAGGCCGAGGTCGTCGCGGCGGTCAACATCGAACATCGCAACACGCTGTTCCTGCCCGGCGCGGCGCTGTCACCCTCGCTCAGTGCCACCGGCACCCTCGCCGACCTGGCGGCATGCGACGCGCTGCTGATCGTTGTCCCCGCTCCCTATCTGCGTTCCGTGCTCGCCGCGCTGCCGCCGGGCGATGCACCGCTGATCCTGTGCAGCAAGGGCATGGAGGCCGAAAGCTTCGCCTTCCCGGTCGACATCGCACGCGATGTCGCGCCGGGCCGCGCGGTCGCGGTCTTGTCGGGGCCGACCTTCGCGCACGAGGTCGCCGCCGGGCTACCGACCGCGATCACCCTCGCCGCCGCCGACCCCGCGGTCGCCGACGACCTCGCCCGCGCGCTCGCGCGCCCGCATTTCCGGCCCTATGTCTCAGCCGACGTCATCGGGGCCGAGATCGGCGGCGCGGTGAAGAATATCCTCGCGATCGCCTGCGGCATCGTCGACGGCGCCGGGCTCGGCCTCAACGCCCGCGCCGCGCTGATCAGCCGCGGCTTCGCCGAAATGACCCGCTTCGGCCTCGCGCGCGGCGCGCAGGCCGAAACCCTCGCCGGGCTCGCCGGACTCGGCGACCTTGTGCTTACCTGTACCTCGAGCAATTCGCGCAACTTCTCGCTCGGCCAGGGCCTCGGGCGCGGCGAGGAGGCGCAGGCGCTGATGGCCGATCGCCGCACCGTCGCCGAGGGCGCGTTCAGCGCCCCGGTGGTCGCCGCCGCGGCGCGCGCCGACGGCATCGACATGCCGATCACCGACGCGGTGGCGCGGCTCGTCGCGGGCGAAATCCGCGCCGGCGAAGCCATTCAGGCGCTGCTCAGCCGCCCGCTGCGACGCGAGGGCCGGTGAGCCAGCGACGACATTTGCCACTCCCCCCCTGCCGCGCTAGAAAGCGGCAGGGCGAGGAGCAAGGGGGACCGCAGGTTTGACCCAGACGGACAGCGCGGCCGCGCCCGCCCCCGACAGCGCGTCGCCTTCCCCTTCACCCGGCGATCCGCCGCGCGACGCCGATACCGCTGCGCTCGCCAAGGGCGGTCGCACCAATTTCTTCGGCTTCATCCTCCGCCTCGTCGCGCGCCTGCCCTTCCTCTACGTCGCGGGCCGCTGGTATGGCGCCGAAGCGGTCGGGCGCTTCGCCTTCGCGGTGCTCGTCATCGAACTCGTCGCCCAACTCGCCACCCTCGGCCTCAAGCGCGGCCTCGCCGAACAGCTGAGCGCGCCCGATGCCGACCATCGCATGGTCGTGTGGGACGGCATGTTCGTCGCGCTGCTCGCCTCGGCTGCGGGGTCGGCGCTGCTCCTCGCCTTTCCGCAACTGATGTTCCCCGCCGGCGGCATCGACAGCACCGACCGCTGGATGGCCGGGCTCGTCTTCGCGATCGCCGGCACCGACATCGCGCTCGCCGCCTGCGCCTATAAATTCGACATCGGCGCGACGGTCCGCGCCCGCGCGGTCGTCGAACCCTGGGTGATCAGCATCGCCGCCGCCGGTTTCTGGTTCGTGTCGGTGCGCGACGGGCTGATGCTGTCCTACGCCGCCGCGATGATCGGCGCCTTTTTGACCGCGCTCTACCCGATGCTGCGCCACTATGGCGGACCGCGCGGGTGGCAGCCGCATCCGGTGCATCTGATGGCGGTCGCGCGCCGCAATGCGCCGCTCGCCGCCGCCGACGCAATCGAATGGGGCACCCGCCGCCTCGACCTGTTCATCCTCGGCCAGTTCACCTCGCCGACGATCTACGGCATCTATTATATGGCGCAGCAGGTCGCCTCGCTGCCGCAGAAGCTCAAGACCAGTTTCGAACCGATCCTCGGCCCCGTCATCACCCGCAACCTTGCCGAGAATCGCCTTGGCGCCGTGGCGGCACAGGTCAGCCAGGTCGGTTTCTGGATCATCGCGGCGCAGGCGGGCGTCGCGCTCGCGCTCGGCATCCCGGGCGAGGCTGTGATGGGCCTCGTCGGCCCCGCCTTCGTCGGTGGCAGCACCGCGCTCGCCTTCCTGCTCGCCGCCGAGGTTGTCGCCGCGACCGCGGTGGTGAGCGAGGCGGCGCTCGTCTATGTCGCGCGCCACCGCAACCTGCTGATCAGCCTCGCCACCCTCGCGCTGCAGGCGGCGCTCAGCATCCTCTTCATCAAGACCGCCGAGGCGATGGGCTGGCCGCCGCTCTACTACGCCGCGGCTGTCGCGCTCGCGCTGATGATCGCGCTGGGCTTCGCGTCGGTGGCCAAGGCCTGGCTGCTCGGCCGCATCCTCGGCACCCCGGTCAACAGCCTGCGCTGGGCGCTGGTGTGGGCGACCGCGGGCGCCGCGGTGCTCGGCTGGGGCGCGACGCAGCTCCCCGAATGGGCCGAACTGCTGATCGGGGTCCCCGTCATCCTGGGAATCTATAGCTGGCTGATCTGGACCCGCGGATTCGGCCCCGCCGATCGCGCCTTGTTCAAGAAGCATCCCGAACCGGCAATGGCCGAAACCGCCGCCGGCTGAAGATCAGTCCACCGCCTTCTGCGCCGCGTCGCCGACATCCTGCGCGGCATCGCCGACCTTTTGCGCGGCCTCGGTGATCGCGCCGGTTTCGGCCTTTTCATTGCCGAGGAACTGGAAGGCGACGAAGCCCGCGACCGCGAGCGCGACGAGCAGGATCAGCATCATGCCCATCCCGCCGCCGCGGCGCGGTTCGCGATCGACGATCGTCGTGGTGTGCGTCGTCCCGTCGGGATCGCGCGTGGTATGGATTTCATCGGCCATGTGAAGCCTCCTGTGCCAGTGATGGGGCATAGGACGCTTCAACGACCGCGAAGTTCCTAGCCGAGGCGTGCGGCGACCTTCGCCTTCAGGTCGGTCTGCGCGCGCGGGCCGACCTGCGCGATGATCTCGCACGCGCACACCGCGCCCATCGTCAGGCAGTCCGAAATGCTGCGGCCGTCGGCGAGGCCCGCGAGGAAACCGGCGGCGAACAGGTCGCCCGCACCGGTCGTGTCGACGACGGTCTCGATCGGCTCGGCGCCGACTTCGGTACGCGTCCCGCCCTGCAGCGCGATCGCGCCATGCGCGCCGCGCGTGACGATCAGCAGCGGCACCTGCGGCGCGATCTTGGCGACCGCCGCCTCGAAATCCTCGGTCTCGGCGAGCGCGCAGATTTCGACCTCGTTCGCGAACAGGATGTCGAACAGCCCCTCGGCGATCAGGTTGCGGAAATCCTCGCCATGGCGGTCGATGATGAAGGCGTCGGACAGGGTGAAGGCGACCTTGCGCCCCGCCGCGCGCGACACGTCGATCGCGCGGCGCATCGCGGCGCGCGACAGCTCGGGATCCCACAGATAACCCTCCAGATAGAGGATTTCCGAATCGGCGATCCACGCCTCGTCGATCATCGCCTGTTCGAGCAGGTGGCTGGCGCCGAGGAAGGTGTTCATCGTCCGCTGGCCGTCGGGGGTGACAAGGATCAGGCAGCGAGCGGTCGGCGCGCCCTCGGCGAGCGGCGGGGTTTCATAAGCGACGCCCAAGGCGCGCAGGTCGTGGGTGAAGACATGGCCGAGCTGGTCGTCGGCGACCTGGCCGATGAAGGCGCAGCGTTCGCCGAGCGCCGCCATGCCCGCCAGCGTATTCGCCGCGCTGCCGCCCGACATCTCGATCGCCGGCCCCATCGCCGCGTAGAGCCGTTCGGCCTCGTCGGCATCGATCAGCCGCATCGAGCCCTTGGTCAGTCCTTCGGCGGTGATCAGCGCATCGTCGGCGCGGGCGATGACATCGACGATGGCATTGCCGATGGCAACGACGTCGAAACGGGCGGTGGAGGCCATGAAAATTCCAGTCGGTGATGGGAAAAGATTGCGCGCGGCTTTAGGGATGGCGACGCGCCAAGGCAAGCGCGACGCTTGACGCCGCCCCCGTCGCCGCGCCATCGCGTGTCATGGCCCGCGCCGTCCACGCCCTGCTCCTCGCGTTTCGCGACCTGCCGCAGCCGCGCGTCCTTCGCGTCCTCGCGCAAAGCCTCGCGCTGACGCTGCTGATCTTCGTGGCCGTGGGTGCCGCGATCTTCTTTGCGGCGCGCTGGGCGCTCTACCATTGGCAATGGCTCGGCGAGGTCGAACTCGACATGGCTGGCATCCTGATCGCGCTTGCGCTTGTCGGCGCGAGCTGGCTGCTGTTCCGCGCCGTCGCGATCGCCGTCGTCGGCCTGTTTGCCGACGGCATCGTCGCCGACGTCGAGGGGCGCCGCTATCCCGAGGCGGCGCGGCGCGCGGTGCCGGTCAGCCTGGCCAAGAGCCTGCGCCTCGGCCTCGTCTCGGTCGTCCGGCTGATCGCGGTCAATCTGGTCGCGCTGCCACTCTATATCCCCTTGTTGTTCACCGCGATCGGCGCGCCCCTGCTCGCCTTTGCGATCAACGCCGCGCTGCTCGGCCGCGATCTAGAGGCGATGGTGCTCGCCCGCCATCCCGACGCGCCGCGGCTCGCGCGCGGCGACCGCTGGGCGCTCGGCATTCTGTCCGCCGCAGCCTTTGTGGTACCCGTCGTCAACCTGTTGGCGCCCATCCTCGGCGCGGCTATGGCCGTCCACCTCATTCACCTGCGAAACAGGGACCATCCATGACCCGCCTTTCCGCCGTCCTGCTGTTCGCCCTGCTCGGCGGCTGCACCGCCGCCGTCCCCTCGCCGCGCAACGTCCCGCCGCCGGTCGCCGCGGCGCCGCCGCCGACCATCGTGCGCCCGGTCCAGACCAACAGCCTGATCGGCCAAAGCGCCGATGCCATCGGCCGGATGTTCGGCAAACCGCGCCTCGACGTCACCGAAGGCGCCGCGCGCAAGCTGCAGTTCGAAGGGTCGGCCTGCGTCATCGATATCTATTTCTACGCCCCGCGCGCCGGCGCCGCGCCGGTCGCGACCCATGTCGACGCGCGCACCCCCGACGGGCGCAATGCCGAATTGGGCAGCTGCGCGGAGACGCTGCGGCGCTAAGATGACGTCAGGACGCCAGCTCGGAGAGCGCCCACGCCGCCGCCTCGGCAACCACAGCGGACTCGTCGCTTTTTAACCGTTCGAGCGCGGGCCGGAAGCGCTGGTCGCCGCTGTTCCCCGCCGCGATCGCCGCGTTGCGAACCATGCGGCCGCGTCCGATGCGCTTGATCGGCGATCCCGCGAAGACCTGGCGGAACTCGGCATCGTCCAACACCAGCAGGTCGCCCAGCGACGGCGCGGCCAGCTCGGCGCGCGGCAGGAAGGCGCGGTGGCGCGCCGCGCTTTCGGCGAATTTGTTCCACGGGCACACCGCGAGGCAATCGTCGCAGCCATAGATGCGGTTGCCCAGCGCGCGGCGGAATTCGACCGGGATCGGCCCCGCATGTTCGATCGTGAGATAGGAGATGCAGCGCCGCGCATCGAGCCGGTACGGCGCCGGAAAGGCCTGTGTCGGGCAGGCATCCTGGCACGCCGAACAACTGCCGCAGCTATCGCGCCCCGGCACCGCCGGCACCAGGTCGAGCGTGGTGTAGATCGCCCCCAGGAACAGCCAGCTGCCGTGTTGGCGGCTCACCAAATTGGTGTGCTTGCCCTGCCAGCCGAGCCCCGCCGCCGCCGACAGCGGCTTTTCCATCACCGGCGCGGTGTCGACGAACACCTTGACCTCGGCGTCCGCCGCTTCGGCGACCAGCCAGCGTGCGACATGCTTCAGCGCCTTCTTGACGACGTCATGATAATCGCCGCCCTGCGCATAGACAGAGATCCGCCCGCGCTCGGGGTGCGCCGCGAGCGCCAGCGGATCGACATCGGGCGCATAGCTCATCCCCAGCGCGATCACCGATTTCACCTCGGGCCACAGCCCCTGCGGCGACCCGCGCTGCGTGGCGCGGCTTTCCATCCAGATCATCTCGCCGTGACGCCCCTCGGCCAGCCACTGGTTCAACCGCGCTGCGGTCTGCGGCGCGGCATCAGCGCGCGCGATGCCGAACGCGACGAAGCCATGCTCGCGCGCCACCGCTTCGAGCCGCTGTTCGAGAGAGGGCAAGGCTTCGGCAACCATTGGCGCCCTATACGCGAGCGGCCTTCGCATGTCATAGGGGGCGGTGCCGACATTTCGCAGGACCAGCATTTGACCGATCTCAGCGTCGAGGCCGTCGGCCTCACCAAATATTTCGAGGCCTATAAGGCGGTCGACCATGTTTCGCTGCAGGTCCCCGCGGGCAGCATCTATGGCGTGCTCGGCCCCAATGGCGCGGGAAAGACCACCAGCCTGCGCATGATGCTCGGCATCATCGACCCCGACGAGGGCACCAGCCGGCTGCTCGGCGGCCACAAACCGCAATCGGTGCGCCACCGCATCGGTTACCTGCCCGAGGAACGCGGACTCTATCCCGGCATGAAGGCGCGCGAGGCGATCGCCTTCATGGGCGCGCTGCGCGGACTCGACTGGTCGGAGGGGCGCCGCCGCGCCGCGACCTTCATGACCGAACTCGGGCTCGAACGCGTCATCGACGAAAAGATCCGCAAGATGTCGAAGGGCATGGCGCAGATGATCCAGCTGATTGGCTCGATCGTCCACGCCCCCGACCTCATCGTCCTCGACGAGCCTTTCTCGGGGCTCGACCCGGTCAATCAGGAACGGCTGGAGATGCTCGTGCGGCGCGAACGCGACCGCGGGGCGACGATCCTCTTTTCGACCCATGTCATGGCGCATGCCGAACGGCTGTGCGACCGGCTCGCGATCATCGCGCGCTCGCAACGCCGCTTCGAAGGCACCGTCGACGAAGCGCGCGCGCTGCTGCCGATGCAGGTCCGCTACACCCCGCGGAGCGAGGCCGGCCGCGACGCCGTCGCCGCGCTGCTCCCCGCCGGCGCCGAATTGCGCGGCGAGGCCTGGCATTTCGCGATCGAGGACGGGGACGTCGAGCCGCTGCTGTCGCGGATCACGACGAGCCATCTTGGCGTCACTGGCCTCTCGATCAGCCGCCCGGCGCTCCACGACGCCTTTGTCCATATTGTCCGCCAGGTCGACGCGAGCTTCGACGCCGACGCGGCCGGAGACATCGGCGGGATCGACGGGGAGACCGGCGCATGAACGCCTTTATCAAGAATATGCTCGTCGTTGCGCGGCGCGACTTTCTCGCGATCGTCGCCACCCCGACCTTCCTGCTCTTCCTGCTCGCGCCCTTGTTCATGGTCGGCATGGGACTCGTCGGCGGCATGGGCGCATCGCAGCTCGCCGACAGCGCGCGCGGCGCCGGCCGCATCGTCGCGGTCGCCGACGCCGCCAATGTCGAGGCACTGCGCGCCGCCGACACAAGGCTGCGCACCGCGATGCCGCGCGAACCCGCGCTGCTCGAACTGCGCGTCGCAAGCCCCGCGAACCGCGACTCGCTGGCGATCGCGCGCGAAAAGGGCAGCGACACCTATGCGGTGCTCAGCGGCCCGCTGGCGTCGCCGCGCATCGTCGAGCGCGAACCGGGCAGCAGTTCGGGGCGCTATCTCGCGCTGCTCGCGGGCGAAGTGCTGCGCGCCCGCGCCGCCGGCCCGCTGCCGCCGGTAACCCCGACCTATGAAAACCTGTCTAGCGGCGGCACCAGCATTGCGGCCCAGCAATCGCTCGGGTTCGGCGCGGTGTTCGCCATCTTCCTGCTTACCCTGCTCCTCGCCGGCCAGACGGTGAGTTCGCTCGCCGAGGAAAAGGGCAACAAGGTCATCGAAATCCTCGCCGCCGCGGTGCCGCTCGAAAGCGTCTTCCTTGGCAAATTGCTCGGCTTCCTCGGCGTCGCGGTGCTGTTCATCGCCTTCTGGATGGTGATGGCGGTCGGCGGCGGGCTGGTCGCGATGACCCAGATGGACCCGGCGGCGATCGCCGCCGCGGGCGGCGCCAGCAAGGCCGCGGCGACCCTCACCGCCGCGCCCGCCGTCGGCTGGCCCTTCTTCCTCGGCATCGGTTTCGCCTATTTCGTGATGTCCTTCCTGCTCCTCGGCGCGGTCTTCCTCGGGGTCGGCGCGCAGGCGGCGACGGTGCGCGAAATCCAGATGCTCAGCCTGCCGATCACCATCTTCCAGGTCGGCATGTTCAGCCTGTGCGCCGCCTCGGCGAGCGCGCCGGGCAGCAATCTTGCAACCTTTGCGCAGATATTCCCCTTCTCCTCGCCGCTCGCGATGGCGGCCCGCGCCGCGACCGACGACTCGATCGGCGTCCACTTGGCTGCGCTCGGCTGGCAGGCGATCTGGGTCGCACTCGTCATCTTCCTCTCGGTCCGCCTCTTCCGCGCCGGCGTCCTCAGCGGCCGCAGCGACTGGCGCTTCTGGCGACGCGCCGGTCGGGCCGCCGCGGCGGCGGCACAGGCCACGTCGCTCGACCGCCATTGACAGAATTGTAAATAGTGGCATTCTGCAACTGAATCGGCCGCGTCAGACGGCCCTCCAGAGGAGCAGCCCATGGCCACCCAAGTCCGTATCGCCCCCGAAATCGCCAATCCGCTCGACGTCTCCCGCGCCGAATTGTGGAGCGAGGACCGCTGGCAGGAACCGATGCGCCAGCTGCGCGCCGAATCGCCGATCTATCGCTGCGAGGATTCGAAATTCGGTCCCTATTGGTCCGTGACCACCTACAAGCCGATCCAGCATATCGAGGCGCTGCCCAAGATATTCTCCTCCTCCTGGGAATATGGCGGCATCACCGTCGCCGGCGACGGCATCGAACATCTGCAGGAGGGCGAGATCCCGATGCCGATGTTCATCGCGATGGATCCGCCGCAACATACCGCGCAGCGCCGCACCGTCGCTCCCGCCTTCGGCCCGTCGGAAATCGAGCGCATGCGCGCCGACACCCAGGCGCGCACCGCGGCGCTGATCGACACGCTGCCGATCGGCGAGACCTTCGACTGGGTCGAACGGCTGTCGATCGAACTCACCACCGACATGCTCGCGATCCTGTTCGATTTTCCGTGGGAAGAGCGCCACCGGCTCACCGGCTGGTCCGACGCGCTCGGCGACATCGAAAGCTTCGACACGCTCGAAAAGCGCCAGGTCCGGCTCGGCAAGGCGTTCGAAATGGGCGCCGCGTTCAAGCAATTATGGGACGCCAAGGCGCAGAATCCCGGCAAGCACGACCTGATCTCGATCATGCTCCAGTCCGACGCGATGAAGCATATGAGCGAGAATGAGTTCATGGGGAATCTCATCCTGCTGATCGTCGGCGGCAACGATACGACGCGCAATTCGATGTCGGCCTACGCCTATGGCCTGCACAGCTTCCCAGAGGAGCGCGCGAAGCTCGAGAAGAATCACGACCCCGAACTCGCGGTCAACGCGATGCACGAAATCCTGCGCTGGCAGACCCCGCTCGCGCATATGCGCCGCACCGCGACCGAGGATGCCGAGCTGTTCGGCCACCAGATCAAGGCGCGCGACAAGATCGCGCTCTGGTACGCCTCGGCGAACCGCGACGAGAGCGTCTTCCCCGACGGCGACCGCATCATCGTCGACCGCGAAAACGCGCGCCGTCACCTCGCCTTCGGTTACGGCATCCACCGCTGCGTCGGCGCGCGTGTCGCCGAGCTGCAGCTGACGACACTGATCAGCGAAATGCAGAAGCGCCGCCTGCGCGTGAACGTCCTTGCCGAGCCCGAACGCGTCCATGCCAGTTTCGTCCACGGCTATCGCCATATGCCGGTGCAGCTCGAAAAATATTGAGGGGGATTGAAACCTCCGCACCGGCGCCAACGTATCCAGGGTAGAGGAGCCCTGCCATGATCGAACGGCGTTACATTATCGGCGGCATCGCGCTCGGCGGCGCGCTCATTGGCGCGCCGATGCTCTTTGCCAAGGCCTCGCCGCGTCCGAAGGCGCAGCCGGGCTGGCAACTCAGCGAGGCCGAGTGGAAAAAGCGACTGACGCCCTTCCAGTACAGGATATTGCGCGAAGCGGGGACCGAGCGCCCCTTCACCAACGCGCTCAACAACGAGCATCGCGCCGGCACCTTCGCCTGCGCCGGCTGCGCGCTGCCGCTCTATTCGAGCAAGACCAAATATGACAGCAAGACCGGTTGGCCGAGCTTCTGGGAGCCGCTGAAAGGCGCCATCGGCCTGTCGACCGACCATGAACTCGGCTATGCGCGGACCGAGGTCCATTGCCGCCGCTGCGGCGGTCATCTCGGCCATGTCTTCAACGACGGCCCCAAGCCGACAGGCAAGCGCTATTGCATGAACGGCGCCGCGCTCAGCTTCCGCCCCGCCTGACGCGATAGAGCCGCCCCGCCGACCTCTGCGGCATCGCCACGGGTTCAAGCCACGACGGCACGCGTTCCGACGCCAGCACCGCCGCGAGCCCGGCCGGGAAGGACTTGGCGACATTCTCCATTTCGGGCTGGCCCGGGCAGACGAACAGATAATCGGCGCGCGCAGCCGCGACGATCGCTTCGGCATCGGCGGGGGTTGCGGCAAAGGCCCCGATCACCCGGTTCATCGCCGCATGGTTACGGTGATGGCCGGTCGCGACGACGGCGTGCGGCGTGGCGACGAGGAGCATCGGGCCGATATCGATCCCCGATAGCACGAGTCCCGTCGCCCGCCGCGCGAGCAGCGCCAGATCGGCGGGCGCCGGGCACGGCGCGACCGGTTTTTTCTCCGTGCGCGTCGCGGGCGCGATCATACCCACCGCCGAAGTCGCAATCTGGCCGAGTACCGGCGGCACGACGAGCAGCACCGCCAGCGACGCGCCGATCCGTGCCAGCGGCGAACGTCGCGACTGGCCATGACGCCAGAGCGCCACCCCGGTGAGGGCAAGCGCGGGCAGCGCATAGACATGGGTGACCGCGGTGGTCCGCGCGATCAGCACCGACAACAGGCAACTCGCCGCGAGCACGATCAGCATCGTCTCCCAGCGTGCTTTCGCGGGTCCCGGCGCGGCCCTTCGCCAGATGCGCCAGCACAGCGCCAGACCGACGAGCGACGGCGCCAGCAGCAGCGCCATCGCCGGCGCCGCCTGCCGCCACACCGGTCGCCCTTCGAGCACATTCACATACCAATAGTCGCGCACCAGCGGCTCGAGCGCGCCGAACGGCCCCGCGAGGCAGAGCGGATTCTGCCAGGCGAACACCGCCGCACCGGCCGCTCCGGCGACCGCGATCAGTCCGAACCGGACGCGCCAGTCACGGCGTACCGGCGCCAGCCGCGCCCCGCCGATCAGGATCAGCGCCGCCACGGCGGCACCGCTCTGGAACGGGCGCGACCAGGCGTCGCACCAGTCGCCTGCCACGCCGTCCCAGCCGCGCGTCGCGAGCAGCAGCAGCGGCGCGCCGAGCGCCAAGGTCGCGACGAAGCTCAGGAACCGCGCGCCCGCGGCTGCGTCGCGCAGCCAGGCGAGCGCAAAAATACCGCCGAACAGAAGCAGATAGGGCAAGGCCTCGAGCGAGACGACGAGGTGCAGGCTCATCACCGCCCCCGCGAGCAGCCCGTGGCGCCGGTCGGCGGCGCCGAGTGCGATCGCCAGCATCAGCGTCGACAGGATCGTCTGCCAATTGTGATGATCGATGCGCAGCGGCACGAAATAATGGAGGAAGGTCACCGTCGTCGCCGCGAACAGCAGCCCGGTCGCGACCACCGCGCGGTCGTCCGACAGACGCCGTAGCACCAGCGCGATCGCCAGAAACAGCGGCAACAGCAACAGCGGCGGATAGAGCGCGACCACCCATTGCTCGGCGGCGGCGCGGCCGATCAGCGGTTCGAGCATCAGGATCAGCGCGGCGATCTGCGCATCGATCAGCCGCGACCAGTGCATCAGACCGCCCGATGGTGGGTTGATGCGATATTGCGTCGTGTCGAACCAGGACTGACCGGCGATCAGGTCGCGCACCTGCACCAGCCGCAGCGCGTCGTCGCCGTCGCGAAAGCCCATCGTCGCGATCGCCGGCCAATAGATCGCCAGCATGACTGCCATGACGCCAAGTGCCAGCGCGGCCGCGAGCCACAGGTCGCGGGTGAGCGGGCGCGGGGCCGGGGCGGAGGCGCCGGTCATCGCGGGTCAGCCGCGCGCAAAGACGATCGTCTTGCGCAGCACATAGGTGGTCTGGAAACTGATCGCGATCGCCGCGAGCTTGGCGAGCCGCGGGTCGAGGCCGAAGGCGTCGCCGATCCACACGATGCCGACGGTGATACCGAGTCCCGCCAGCGCCGACCCGAGGAACAACGCCTTTTGCCGCGCACGCTCGACCCCTTGGGTCCGCGCGCCCGCGACGAACACCAGCCGCGTCGAGATCAGCCAATGGACGGCGATCCCGGCGCTATAGCTGATCGCCGATGCCGCGGCGGCATGCCAGCCGCCCGCGAGCAGCAGCAGGAACAGCCCCATATCCGCCGCCAGCGCCAGCGCGCTCGCGCCGATATAGCGCAAATAGGTGATCTGGTGCAGCCGCGCGAGCAGCCGCTGCCCGAGACGACCGATGCCGGCCTCGCCGAGCATCAGGCGGCCTTGCTCACGCGCGCGGGGACGTCGCGGACCGACGCCAGCGCCGCTTGCTCGCCCTCGGTGCCGCTCTCATGATATTCGGCGTCCTCATTGACGCCCCAGATGTCGTAAATGCGCTCGCCGGCGACGATATTGCGCACCGTCAGCATCGCGGTCATCATCGCATGATCCTGGTTGTTGTAACGGTGCATGCCGTTGCGCCCGACCATGTGCAGCGTCGGATAACGCGCCTCGAGTTCGGACCGCATCGTCTCGACATGCGCGGCATAATGGTCGTCATAGACCGGATAGGCCTTTTCCTGCCGCACCACCGCGCCGCCGACCACATCCTTGGGATCGCAGAGGCCGAGGATCGCCATTTCTTTCGTTGCCAGCGCCACGAGATCCTCGTCGCTCGACGCCCACAGCCCATCGCCCTCGAAGCAGAAATATTCGAGGCCGACGCAGGCGAGTTCGGGATCGGGCACCATTTCGGGCGACCAGCTGCGGAAATTCTGCACCCGGCCGACCTGCACCTTGCTGTCGTGGATATAGATCCAGTTGTCGGGGAACAGGTCCTCCGAGCGAATCTTGAGCGCGACGGTCAAAAAGTCGCGATATTTCAATGACGGCGCGGCCGAGAGCGCGCACGCCGGCAGCGGATGGATGCGCGCCGCGAGCTCGCGCATCGGCGCCGAGCTGATGACATGGCCCGCATCGATCATAACATCGCCGTCGGATCCGGTCGCGGTCAGCCGCCAGCGGCCGCTGACCTGATCCTGCGTCACCTGCTTGAAGCTGTGCCCCATCAGCACCGAATTGCCGCCCGCGACGATCTTGTCGCGCGCCGCCTCCCACATCATGCCCGGCCCCAGCCGCGGATAGCGGAAGGTTTCGAGCAACGTCTTGGTCGCCATGCCGTCATTCGGCGCCTTGTTGAGCCCCAGGCTGCGCTTCAGCCCGTCGAGCACCGCGGCGCCAAGGCTCAGCCCCTTGATGCGCTGCGCCGCCCAGTCGGCCGACATTTCGTCGCACGGCATGCCCCACACCTTCTCGGTATAGGTCTTGAAAAAGATCGAATAAAGCTTCCGCCCGAACTGGTTGATCGTCCAGTCCTCGAAACTGCGGACCGTCTTGTTCGGAAACAGCTTCGCCTGCGCATAGCTCGCCATGCACAGGGTCGAACGGACAATGCCCAGATTCCACAACGCCTCGAACGCGCGCAGCGGATAGGAATAGAATTTGCCTTCATAATAGATGCGGCTCATCCGCGGCCGCTCGATGAAATCGTCGGGCAGGATCTCGTTCCAAAGGTCGACGACTTCGCGGCTCTTCGAAAAGAAGCGATGCCCGCCGATATCGAAGCGGAATCCCTCATGTTCGACCGTGCGGCTGATCCCGCCGACATAGGTCGGATCCTTCTCGATCACGGTGACCGAAAAGCCTTCCTTGGTCAGCAGATAGGCGGCGGTCAGTCCCGCCGGCCCTGCCCCGATGATCGCGACATCGGCGCTGGTCGGACGATTTTTCGGCGCGGATGCGTCGGACATAATTTGATTCCCCACAGGCAAATTCATGCTCAGCGATTGCTGTGGGCAATCATGGATAAAAATTGGTTAATGCCGCGCGGGAATATCACCGCGCGGCCGCGTTTCCGGCCCGTTTACTCGGCTCTGGCCCGGCGCTAAGCAGGGTCATGATCGGACGCCGCCTTTTGCTGGGGCTTGCGGTGTCGCTTGCGACATATGCTGCGCCGTCGGCCGCGCAATTCGTCCCGCGCGAGGCGATGATCCCGGCCGAACAGGCCGCCCGGCAACTCGCGCCCGACCGCGCGGCGCCGACATCCGCCGAACAGGACCAGATCGCCACGCTCGAAAGCCAGGTCGGGATCGACAGAGCCTGCAACACGACCTGGCAGCCCGCGCTGGAAGCCCCGCGACGCGCGCTGCTTCAGCTCTACGAACGCACCTACGGCCCCGACCATCCGGCCACCGCCCGCCCGTTGCTGTCGCTGCTCTGTCACTTCGCCTATAATGGCAAGACCCCCGAAGGACGCGCCGAGAACGAGCAAATCATCGCACGCCTCATCGCGATCGGCCGCAAGCGCGCGCAACCCGCCACGCTGTTTGCCGCGCTGACCGCGCAGGCAGGGCTGCGACGCGAGCAGGCAAAGCCCGACGCCGCCATCGCCGACGCCACCGAGGCGCTCGCGCTGGCACGCCGTCACTTCGCCGACTATCCGGCCATCGTCGCATCGAGCGCCGGCGCACTCGCCGCGACTTTCGAGGCCGCAGGCCGCCCGGTCGATGCCGAGCCGCTGCGACAGGAGGCGGTCACGCTGATCCAGACGATGCCCGACGTGAATCGGCTCGCGTTGGTCGACGTCTATGAAGCGCTCGGCAACAACCTCACAGCACAGTTGCGCGCCAAGGATGCCGCGAGTTGGTTTTCGCGCGAGCTCGACATCTTCGAAGCGATCCTTTCTACCGCCAATGCCAACGACCTCAGCAACATCATCCTCTATTCGCAGCGGCTGTACGGGGCCGATCCGCCACGGGTCGAGGCGCTGTACCGTGCGGTGCTCGCCCGGCAGGAGGCCGACCCGGCCAGCAGCGACAAGCGCAACTGGATGACGCTGTGGAATCTCGCCAAATCGACCTCGCTCGAACGGGGGTGGAAAAACAATGTTTTCCGCAGCGACCTGAGCGAAGCGATCGCCTATCAGCGGCGCGTCATCGCGGCGATGGGTCCCGGACAGGGCAACAGCTTCGAACTCGAACTGGCCAGCCTGTTGCAGCAAAGGCGCGATACGGCGGCTGAGGCTGAAACCATCTATCGCCGCGCGCTCGCTGGCGATCCCGACAATCCCGCGCTGATCGAAAATCTCGGCAATACATTGCAGATTCTCGACCGGTTCGACGATGCCCTGCCGATCCGCCGGCATGCGGTCGAGATCGCAAAGGCGCGGTTCGGCCCCAGCCACCGCGAAACGCTGCGGCTCGCGCAGAATCTGGGGGTCGCTTTGTGGATCCAGCGCCGGCCGAGCGAAGCCAGGCCCTATTATGAGGATGTCCTGGCCGGATATCGCGCCGAGCTGTCCGCGATCCCCGAGGGCGCGAACGCCGACTATCGGCGCAGCCTGAGCGATTTCATCAGCCTGAAGGCGAGCGACCTGCTGAAACTCTACTGGACCGACCGGGCGAACCCCGCGCAAGGCGGCGATGCGGCCAGTCGCGCGGCGGGGTTCGCCGTCGCCCAGCTCGCGCACCCCTCGGTTTCGAGCGCGGCGATCAGCGAAACCGCGGCCCGCACCCTGGCCGAACGGGCCCGCAAAGGTGACTTGTTCGGCGCGTGGGTCGCGGCGCGCGACCGCGTCGTTTCGCTCGACGCGGCGATCGGCGGCGCCGCCCAGCGCGGCGCCGGAGGCGACGCCGACCGGGGCCGGCTGCTCGAAGAGCGCGCCGCCGCCGGCAAGATGCTCGCCGAAACGACGATCCGGCTGCAGGATCAAATGCCCGACATCTTCGCGACGCTCCGCCCCGAACCGGTGGCGCTGGACGAAGTGACCGGCAGCGGGGGCAAGCCGGCGCTGCTGCGCGAGGATGAAGCGCTGATCCTCCTCTATCCCGGGATGCCCGATGCGCGCGGCGAGATGAGCCGCGGAATCGCCTTCGCGGTGACCCGCGCGGGTTCGGCCTGGACCGAAATCCCGATCGACGGCGCCGATCTGGCGCAGATCGTGGTCGACCTTCACGGACAATTGTCCGACCGGCAAAATTCCGGCGCGACCGAACGGGCGCCGGGCGAGGACCTGTTCGACTATCTCCACTATGACCGCAGCGCCGCCTATCGCGTGCATCAGGCGCTGTTCGGCGATCCCGCCGTCGCCGCGCTGCTCAAGGACAAGGGTCGCTGGATCATCGTCCCCGAAGGCCCGCTGCTCGCGCTCAATTTCGCGGCGCTCGTGTCGCGCCCGCCCGCAGGCGGCGCAGCCGGCGACATCGATCCCGCCATGTTGCGCGCGACCGCCTGGCTGGGCCTCGAACGCGCGATCGTCGTGCTGCCGTCGGTCGACGCGCTGCGCACGGCGCGCCGGGGCCGCGCCATGGCGTGGGGTCCGGGCAAATTCTATGGCGTCGGCGACCCCGCCTTCCGCGGCATCGCCGATCCCGCCCCGAAGGCATCGCCCGACCGCATCGCCGTGGACAGCGCCGCTCGTTCGGCGACGGCGAATATCCTGATGGCGCCGCGACAAAGCCTCTACCGCGGCGGCGTCGCCGACCCCGCGATGCTCGCCAAGCTGCCGCGCCTCGACCATAGCGCCGCCGAAATCCGGACGATGGCCCAGCTCCTCGGCGCCCCACCCGACCGGCAATTGCTCCAGCTCGATGCGACCCAGGCGCGGATCGAGCGCAGCAGCCGCGACGGGACGCTGGGCGACAGCAATATCGTCCTTTTCGCCACCCACGCGTTGCTCGGCGGCAGTTTCGACGGCACGCTGGCCGAACCCGCCCTGGCGCTGACGCCAGGCGCCCGGACGGGCGGCGAACCCGCCAACGCAAGGAACGACGGCCTGCTGACGGCGTCGGAGGTCGCCGAACTGCGCTTCAACGCCGCGCTGGTGATCCTGTCGGCGTGCGACACGGCGGCGGGCACCAGGGGTGGCGACGGTTTCAGCGGGTTGACGCGCGCTTTCCTTCTGGCCGGCGCCCGCGCCGTGCTGGCGACCTACTCGCCGGTCAACGACGAAGTCGGCGAACGGATGACCACCACCGCGGTCGCGCGGCTCAAGGACAAGCACGGCGACATTGCGGCGGCCTTGCGCGAAGCGATGCGCGAGATTGCCGCCGATCCTTCGCGCGATGCGCGCGGTCAATCGCTCGCGCATCCGGCGGCATGGGCGGTCTATGTCGCGATCGATCCGTCCTGAACCAAAGGGGCGACCGGCCTGCCCCGATTACGGGACGGATGGCGCCCGCGCGGGACCCTTGTCCTCCGCAACCGGCGGCCCGCGCGCGCTGTTGCCCGCGCCCGTCACCCCGTCGCTCGCCGCCGCCAGATCGCGGCGAACCGGCTTCAGCGCCAGCGTCCCCAGCCGTATCCGCGGCGCCGCCTTGCCTGGCGATGCGCCGATGGCAAACGCGCCATCAATCCGCAGCAACTGCGCCGACGCTTTCGCCAAACGCACCGTGTAGCGGCCGTAAGCGACGCTTTCGAAAAGGAAATATCCGTCGAACTCGGTCAAGGTCGTCGCGCGCACCCGGCCCTCGGCGTCGACGAGTTCGAGCGTCAGCCCCTCGATCGGATTGCCGCCGTCACGGATCATGGTGCCTTCGATCTCACCAGCCGCGGTCATCGGCAACATCACTCGGGTCGCCACGCCCGGGCGCGGGGTGACAACGACCCCGGGCAGCGCGGGCTGGACATAGGGGTCGGGCAGGCTGCCGGCGTCGATCCCAATCATCACCGGACGGAAAGGCTCCAGCCCGTCGACCGTCGCCCGCCCGCCCTTGTCGGTCGCAGCGTCGACAAAGGCGTTGCCCGCGGTGATCGGCACATCGGGCAACGCCGCCTCGCCCGGCTGGCGGATGCCGTCGCCATTATCGTCCATCCACACCTCGGCCGTCACCTGGCCGCGGCTGGCGAGTTTCTCGCTCGACACGCGCCAGCCGCCGCCCTGCGGTTTCGGCCCGAAGCTGAAGGCGAGCGCGAGCGACGCGGCGACCGAGCCGTCGCTCGCCACTTCGCCGAAACCCGTCAGCTGCAACTTGTTGAAACGGCGCGTATAACCCAGGCCCGCCCGCGCGCGGTCGAGTCCTTTGTCATACCCCAGTTCGGCGCGCCATTCGCCGTCGCCCTTCCCCGCCCATTCGGCGATCACCGTCGCGCGCGAATCGGCGGCGGCGCCCGACAGCGCGAAGCGCGCCTCGCCGCGGAGACGCACCCGCCCGATCCGGGCGTTGGCGAGCAGGGTCGCGCTCAGATTGTCGGGCGGGTCGGGACCGATCGGCACCTTGGTGCGCGCCCAGTCGAGCTGGCCGGTGAAGGTCAAAGCGCGGAAACTAGCCGAGGCGCGCGCCGAGGCCTCGAGACTTTGCACCCCCGATGTCCGGTCGACCTGGCGCAAATCGAGGTGCAGTGGCAGCACGGTGCGCCCCAGCTTGACCGACTGGTCAACCGAAATCTGGTACATTCCATTGATATTGTTGATAAAACGGTCGGATACAAAACCGCCAAAACCACGCATCGCGTCGGCGCGCACATAGGTCTCGCCGAACGCCGCGAGCCAGCTCGCACGCAGCGCGCCACTATTGTCATCGGCATAGGCCCCCGCCACCTCGAGCAGGGTCGGCCCGATTGAGCGGCGCAGCGCGACTTCGCCATAGTTGCGCCGGACATTCTCGATCATCAGACTGTGGAGATAGCCCGCGACCGACGTGCGCGTGTCGAGCCCGCGCTCGACCCCGATCGTGCCGCGCCAGCCGCGGCGGAAGGTCTGGCGCCGATTGCCGAATTCGACCAAATCGGCATTTTCCTGCGCGAAACCCGCCCAATAATAGGTCTGCTGCGGCGGGATCGAATCGATCCCGACCTGCCACTGCTTGATCTCCCGCCGGATTTGCCCTTGCGGGCCATAGAGCACGATCTCGAAACGGTTCGAGCCATATTGCAGCGGCACGTCGAGAAATTCATAGCGACCGTCGCCATTGGGGCTGGTGAACGCCAGCAACTGCCCGTTGCGATACAGCTCGGCGTCCCAGCCCGCGGGCAGGTCGCCGCGAAAATCCGTCTTGTCGAAGGCCTCGGGGCGCTCGACCGGGCGGTTGGTCAGCACCGCGCCGCGCCCCGGCGACGATCCCGCGACGATCCCCGTCGACAGCAGGCTGACATCGCCGACCGCATAATGCGTCGCCTTCAACGGCCCGAGCAGCTTGCCCTGCGAGTCGGTGCGATAGAGCCGCATCCGCAAACTGTCGGGCACCCCCTCATTGTCCGACGACAGCCGCGCGTCGAAGCTTTGGCCCAACACCTCGCCAGCCGCGAAGACCTCATAGCGCGCCTGGACATAGGAGCCGCCGCGCTTGTCGTTAACGAACCCCGCCGAGGCGACGACATCGACCGACGGCGTCGCCCAGTTTTCATAAGGTCGCACCGCCTGCGGCAGGCTCGCGAGGTCGAAACTCTGCTGCGGGCGCAGCCCGGCGCCGCGCGCGCGGCGTTCGGCGGCGAGTTGGAAGGGCAGCTTTTCCTTCGAATCGATACGCAGCACCGCGTTCGACAGATCCGGGACCAGCGGCAGTTCGAACCAGGTCGCGAGCTGCGTCACATCGACGCACCAGCCCGCGCCGGTATCGCGGATCGCGGTGGTGTCGATGGCAAAGCTGCGGCTCCCCAGCCTTACCTCGCCCGCATCGCGGTCGATCGTCAGGCTGCGGCGCTCGTCGAACACCCAGCCGGTTGCGCGGCGCAACTTCTTGTCGACGCGGATCGGCAGGTCGAGCGCGATCACCATGTCGGCCAGGTCGACGCACATCCCCGTCGGCGTCTGATAGCCGCGGATCCCGTCGCCGAGCCGGTACTGGCCCGAGCGCAGGTCGAACAGCCAGCTGTCGTCCTCATTGGGTTTCCAGCCGTCCGAAACATCCGCCTTTTCAGCCGCATGGGCGCCGGCCGGGACAAGCCCCGCCAGCGCCAGCCCGGCCGCGAGGACCGGGAGAATTCGTATCAGAAGCGCGCGAAGCATCGCGGCGCCCGCTCGGCCGACTACCCGATGCTCATTTCACCACCCGCTCGACCGCGTCGATCGTGCCGCCGCCGACCTCGCGGTCCTCGCTATAGCGGATGCGCACCGGCCCCTTGAGCTTCGCCGCCAGCTCGGCGGGCACGCGGAGCTGGACCTGGCGCTGGCCGACCTCGGGATAGACCGCGATGCCGCGCGCGAGCAGCAGCGGTTCGGCGACCCCGGGCCGCGTCACCTCGATATCGCCATAGACCGAACGGTTGCCGCTGCGTGCGAGGTCGAAGGCGAAGGCCGGTCCATCGACGGTATCGACCACCCGCGCCTCGCCGATGCTCGCCTCGGCCCCCAGGTCGCCGACACGCACGATCACAGGGATGGTGATGCCATAGATCGGGGTCAGCGCGATCGACACGCCGCCCGACGTCGCAGGCTTCGCCGGATCGGTCGCGGGCGCCGCATCGGGCACCGCGCGGAACAGCATATGCGCGCGATATTCGCCCGGCGGCGTGCCTTCGGGCACCCGTACCCCGACGCGGATCACCTGCGGCTGGTTCGGCGGCAGGGTGACGCGGCGCGGCGAGAAGCTGATCATCGCGAGCGCCGCCTTCTCGGCGGCATTGGCATCGTCCTCCGCGATCTCGTCGAGCCCGCCGAGCGTCGTCATCCGCTTGATCTCGAGGCTGATGCGATAGGTCGCGGGCTCGGACCCGATATTGTTCAGCACCACCTCGGTGCCGCGCGAGCCGTCGAGGACGACGCGGGTCGGCGCGACGAGCAGGTCGCCCGCGGCGTGCGCGGGCATCGCCGCCATACCGATCGCGAACGCGGAAAACAGGCGCAAGGCCTTGAAAAATCGCAACATGGAAATGGTCCCCACCATTTGTGAAACCGGGCGGCCCACACCGCCCGACGGTCCCCTCCCTGTTGCGCCAACATGGTTGATATTTTGCTAACCATGGCGTTTCGCGCTGGCTGTGCAGCGCGGCACCGACCCGCTCCTCCACCGTCAGTCGGAAAAAATCGGCAAAAAGGGCCGCCGGGGGCTGGTACCCCGACGACCCTTTTGCGGCCGGCGAACCCGAAGGCCCGCCGGTCCCCCCACCCTGTCGAAACTTACTGGTAGTTGGCGGTGACGTTGAACGTCCCCGAATAGTCGCCCGCAGTCTGGTTGGCGCCGACGCTCAGCGTGCCGCCGACCTGAAAGCTGCCGCCCGTCGCGCTCAGCGTGACGTTGCTCGCCGAATAGGACAGCGACGAGGTCATCGTGCCGCCGAGCGAACCGTTGAGCGTCACCGACGAATCGCCGCCGACCAGCACCACCGCACCCGAGGTGCCGGCGATGTTGAAGTTCGCGGCGGTCGTGGTGCCGGTGCAGGTCAGCCCCGAACCGCAGGTCGCGGCACCGGCGGTCGACACCACGACGGTCGAAGCGGTCGCGCCGCTGATGACCGTCGCATATTGCAGGTCGCTGGTGTTGGTGAGCGTGATCTGGCGCAGGATCTTGGCCTTCGCCATACCCGTCGTCGAGGCCGCGTTCGCCGCCGAGGCGTTCATGGCGAGAGCGGCAATAGCGGCACCCATCAGGGCGCGCTTCAGTGCAATGTTGCGCATAAGTTTTTGGTCCCTTGGTCAATCGGAAGCGATTGGAAATCCCACCCCATCGCTGTCGCCCTTCTACCGACGACCGGTTCAGCTTTTGCCCAACAACCATGGTTAATGGCGCATTAGGGATTGGCCCGCATTTCCGGTGGAAAGCGGGCGAAATCAGCGTCTTGGCGCAAAATTAGCGGGACGGTGGGGACCGTCTTTTTCCTATAACGGCCCGCTTCGGTACAAATTAAGCCCGGTCCGACAAAATCGATTCGAACCGCAGAATCGGATTCGCGCAGAAGGCGCCAAGGACGCAGAGCGGCTAAGCGGCCCGATTGCTCGGCGCACTCCGCGTCCTCTGCGCGAATCCCTTCACGCCTTCGGCAGCAATCAGATCGATTCGCCGGAGAGCCGCTGGCAGATCATGTCGAGCTGGTCGAGCGAGGCGAACTTCAGCGTCAGCGCCCCCTTGCCGTCGCCGGCATATTGGATGCCGACGCCGATGCCGAGCAGCTCGGACAGATGCCGCTCGACCGCGACGATGTCGGGGTCGCGATTGCCGTCCATGCTCTTATATTCGAGCGGCGCCTTGCGCCCGCCGCCCTTGCCGGCGCGTACCAGCGCCTCGACCGCGCGCACCGACAGCCCGTCCTTGACGATCTTGCGCGCGAGGCCCTCGGCGCCCTCGGCGCCGATCAGCGCGCGCGCATGCCCCATCGCGAGGCTGCCGTCGCCGACGAGGTCCTGTACCGCGCGCGGCAGCTCGAGCAAGCGCATCAGATTCGCGACATGGCTGCGCGACTTGCCGACCAGCCGTGCCAGCGCATCCTGGCTATGCCCGAAATCCTCGATCAGCTTGCGATAGGCCCCCGCCTCTTCGATCGCATTGAGGTCCTGGCGCTGGATATTCTCGACCAGCGCGATTTCGTAAGTCGCCGCATCGTCGAGTTCGCGCACCAGCGCCGGAATCTGGTGCAGCCCGGCGCGCTGCGCCGCGCGCCAGCGCCGTTCGCCCGCGACGAGCTGATAACCGTGCCCATCCGGCGCCGCGCGCACGATGATCGGCTGCAGCAACCCGCGCGCGCTGATCGAATCGGCGAGTTCGGCAATCGCATTTTCGTCGAAATGGCGGCGCGGCTGGCCGGGCAGCGGGCGAATGTCGCTCACCGCGACATGCTGCACCGATTCGCCGCTCGCCGGCGCGGGCGACGCCCCGCCGGGGCTGGCGAGCACCGGCGCCTCGACCGCGGCATCGCCGAACAGCGCGTTCAGCCCGCGCCCCAGCCCCGACGGCCGTTTCTTCGCCGGAATCGCGCCAGATACGCCAGTTTCGTCTTGTTTATCAGCCATTTATGCAGCCTTGCGGACGTTGGGCAGGCGATCGATCAGCTCGCGCGCCAGCGCGATATAGGCCGCCGACCCCGCGCAGCGATGATCATAGATCAGCGCCGGCAGCCCGTGGCTCGGCGCCTCGGACAGCCGTACATTGCGCGGGATCACCGTTTCGAACACTACCGGGCCGAGCACCTCGCGGACATCGTCCGACACCTGATCGGTCAGCCGGTTGCGGCGGTCGAACATCGTCAGCGCGACCCCCAGGATCGTCAGCCGCTGGTTGAACTTGCCGCGCACCCGCTCGACCGTGGTGAGCAGCTGGCTCAGCCCCTCGAGCGCGAAAAATTCGCACTGCAGCGGCACGATCAGCGATTCGGCGGCGATCAGCGCGTTGAGCGTCAGCATGCCGAGCGACGGCGGGCAGTCGATCAGGCAGATGTCCCATTGCCCCGCCTGTGCATCGGTCATCGCCTGCTGCAGCTTGTGCAGCCGGTCCTTATATTCGATCAGCTCGATTTCGGCGCCCGACAGGTCGACCGTCGCGGTGACGATGTCGAGCCGCGGCACTGCGGTCGGGATCGCGCATTCGGCCAGCGTTGCCTCGCCGCGCAGCAGGTCATAGCTCGACAGCGTGCGCCGCGCCTGCCCGATGCCCAGCCCGGTCGAGGCATTGCCCTGCGGATCGAGGTCGATGATCAGCGTCCGCCAGCCGGTCGCCGCAAGCGCGGTCGCCAGGTTGATCGCGGTCGTCGTCTTGCCGACCCCGCCCTTCTGGTTCGCCACGGCAATGCGGATCATCGCTTTCCTCGCTGTTGCGCCGCGATCTGGCCCGATCCCACCAAAATCTGGCTATCGGCATCGGTGCGGCTCTGTTCCACGTGAAACATTCTCTGCCACGCCGGCGGCAGCAACGCCAGTTCCTTAACCGCGTTTCGCCCCTTTGGCAGCAGCCAGCGCGTCGATTCGGTGGAAAAACGCGCGGATAAGTCGAGCAACTTGTCGAGCGGCGCAAAAGCCCGCGCGCTGATCGTCCCCGCGGGCCGGGTTGCCACCTTCTCCAACGGCGCCTCGGCAACCTCGACATGGTCCAGCCCCAGCTCACCCACAACGTCGCGCAAAAACTCGCACCGGCGCTTTCGCGATTCGACGAGCAACATCGGCCGCTCGGACAGGATCGCAACGACCAGCCCGGGAAGCCCCGCGCCGCTGCCCAGGTCGACCCAAAGCCCCTCGCCGTCCCGATCGAGCGCGAGCAGCTGCGCGCTGTCGGCGATATGCCGCACCCACAAAATCGGGATCGTCGACGCCGCGATCAGATTCTGCCGGTCATTCTCGCCCACCAGCATCGCCGCAAACCGCTCGAGCCGCGCCCATTGCCCGGCGCTCGGCGCGAACGCCTGCTCCAACCAGCCCCGTGCGGCCTCCTCATCGTTCAATATATCGGCGTCCGCCACGTCGGTCCTTCACCTTCCCCGCGAAGCGGGCTTTGTCCTTCTTCGCGCCTTTGCGCCTTTGCGTGAGATTTTGAAAGCCTCACGCAAAGGCGCAAAGGCGCGAAGAGAAACTCAGGTCATCACGGTCCAGCATTTCTCACACAAAGACACAAAGAGGGCGGCGTTAAAAAACAGGCGCCCATCTCGTCCCCCCGGATTTGATCGAGTCCCTTCTAACCGCGATTTCCGGATTAGGGCCGGGATGGCGAATGGCAGCCAGCGATCGATAGCGGACATTCGTGCGATGAATTAAGAGCGCCGCATGGAACCTAATATCGCACGCTTAGAGGATCGACTGCTTGTTATAAGTCATGCTGTCGGCGCGCCGGTATATGACTTTGACTTCGACCTGAACTTCTCCTGCACGCACCCGTATGAATTCAGGGAGGGTGAGTTGTGTGTCCTCCGAATCGGCGCCGTCCGTGACTACGCGGCAGAATACGACGAAAAGGCCGATTGGGGTTTGCGGCTAGTCAACTCGCCGGCAGAGCATTTCAGAGCAAGCGAGTTGGAAGGTTGGTATCCATTGATACAAGACCTAACCCCAGCCACGCGGATCTTTCAGAGCCTCCCGTCTGCGTCCGAAATTGAGGCCCAGTTTGAATGGCCGATATTTGTAAAAGGCTCCCGGCAAACGAGCAAGCACAACCCCGATTTGTCAATCGCCCGCGATTCTAGCGACTATTCAAGGCTTTGTGACGGCTATCGCCGTGACGATATTTTGAGTTGGCAGCGCCCTGTAATTCGCCAGTTTGTCGAGCTGGAACCAATCGCGGGTGACGTTCCAAACAAGGTTCGCCCTTCTCGCGAATTCCGGACCTTTTGGTGGAACGGCGAATTGGTGGGCTGCGGCCATTATTGGTATCAATTACCTGTCTATGGCGCACGAGACTTGGACACAGGCGTTGCTGTCGCGCGAGAAGCCGCAAAGCGAGTGTCAGTGCCGTTTCTGGTCGTCGATATAGCACGCACGACTAGCGGAGATTGGATCGTCATAGAGTGCAACGACGCTCAAGAAGCAGGATACGTCGGATTGCCACCCGCGGTGCTGTGGCAGAACATCTTGGAGAGGATTTGAACGTCCGCTTCCGAAACCCAAAGCCCGCATCACAGACTTCACAGCGCGACCACCCTCAAGCCGCCCGCCGCTTGCTATGCACCAGGATCGCGGTCAGCGCCGCCGGGGTCACCCCGTCGATACGCCCCGCCTGCCCCAGCGTCTCGGGCCGTACCTTGGTCAGCCGTTCGACCATCTCGCGCGACAGCCCGCCAATCGCACCATAATCCAGCGCGGGGTCGAGCAAGATCGCTTCATTCGCCGCCAGCGACCGCAACTCGGCTTCCTGCCGCGCGATATAGGGCGCATAATGGACATCCTCGGCCAACTCGGCGAGCAGCCTTTCGTCAATCGCGGCCAGTTCGGGCGCCAGCAGCGCCAGCGTTGCCATCGTCACTTCGGGAAAGCGCAGCAGATCGATCCGCCGCCGCGCCGCGCCGTCGCCGGGCAGCGCCAGCCCGATCGCCGCATAGTCGGCGGTCGTTACCGGCGCTTCCAGCAACATCGCCGCCCGCGCGCGCTCGGCGATCCGCGCGTCGAACAAAGCCGCGGTCGCCGGCCGCACCAGCCCCAGCGCGATCCCCTTCGGGGTCAGCCGCGTCGCGGCATTGTCGGCGCGCAGCCGCAACCGATATTCGGCGCGCGCGGTGAGCATCCGGTACGGTTCGCTCACCCCCTGCAGCACCAGATCGTCTACCATCACCCCGATATAGGATAGGGACCGGTCGAGGATCAGCGGGTCACGCCCCTGCACCGCCAGCGCCGCATTTGCCCCCGCGACCAGCCCCTGCGCGGCGGCCTCCTCATAGCCGGTGGTGCCGTTGATCTGCCCCGCGCACCACAGCCCGCCGATCGCGCGAACCTGCAACGTCCGGTCGAGCGCGCGCGGGTCGATATGGTCATATTCGACCGCATAACCCGGCACGACCATCTCGACCGCCTCAAGTCCTTCCATCGTGCGCAGCATGGCCTGCTGCACATCGGCGGGCAGCGAGGTCGAAATGCCGTTCGGATAGACGAGCACCGAATCGAGCCCCTCGGGCTCGAGAAACACCTGATGTCCGTCGCGGTCGGCGAAGCGGTGAATCTTGTCCTCGATCGACGGGCAATAGCGCGGCCCCGCCGCGCCGATCGCCCCGGTAAACAGCGGCGAGCGGTCGAGATTCGCCGCGATGATCGCGTGGCTCTCGCCATTGGTGCGCGTGATCGCGCAGAATATCTGCGGCACCGTCCGCGCACTGTTCCACGTGGAACAGGTCCAGCTTGCCCCCTCGGCGCTGTCCGAGGGCTGCTCGTCGAGCCGTGCCCAGTCGATCGTCCGCCCGTCGAGCCGCGGCGGCGTCCCGGTCTTGAGCCGCGCCATCGGCAGATTTGCGCGGCGCAACTGTTCGGCGAGCCGATGCGCGCCGGCTTCGCCGATGCGGCCGCCTTCCATCCGTTCCTCGCCGCGGAACAGCCGTCCGCCAAGGAAGGTCCCCGTCGCGAGCACCACCGCCCCCGCCACCAGCTTGCTCCCGTCGCCAAGCTCCAGCCCCGTAACGCGCGAACCGTCGTCCGACAGCAGCAGCGCCGCCGCCTCGCCTTCGACGACGGTGATGCCATCCTCGGCAGCGAGCAAATCCTGGATCGCCTGGCGATAGAGTTTGCGGTCGGCCTGGATTCGCGGCCCCTGCACCGCCGCGCCCTTCGACGCGTTGAGCATCCTATAATGGATCGCCGCCGCGTCGGCCGCGCGCGCCATCCATCCGTCGAGTGCATCGACCTCGCGCATCAAATGCCCCTTGCCGAGCCCCCCGATCGCCGGGTTGCACGACATCGTCCCGATCAGCGCCGGATCGAAACTGACCAGCGCAACCGACGCGCCAAGTCGCGCCGCGGCGGCGGCGGCCTCGGTCCCGGCATGCCCGCCGCCGACGACGATGACATCATATATTGCGCTGCTGTGCATGATTGTGGCGGCGCATAGCCGAAACTGCCGGTCAAATCCATCTGGTCTTCGACCACCGATCGAGCGCCGCAAGATACATCGATGGAAGAGCCGTCACCGCCCCTCGTCCCCCCGGACTTGATCCGGGGTCCATTTTCGCAGCGTCGAATATGTCGATCCCGGATCAAGTCCGGGATGACCGCGAAATCGATCGCTGTTCCACGTGGAACATCACTTCCCGATGCAGAAACGCCCGAACAGTGCGTCCAGCATCTCCTCGACCCCCGCCCGCCCGGTGATCCGGTCGAGAGCCCCGCCCGCGAGCCGCAATCGTTCGGCGAGCAGGATCAGGTCGCCCGCCTCGCGCGACCCGGGCACAACCTCCAGCCAGCCCTTCGCCTCGGCGAGCGCCTCGCGCTGGCGCCGGCGCAGCGCCGCCTCGTCCTCGCGCGGCAACAAGGTCCGCGCCATCTCGACGATCATGCGGTGAAGCCGGTCCATCCCCTCACCCGTCGCCGCCGACAATATCAGGTCGCAGCGCGCGGCCTCCGCTTCCGCCGCGGCATCGCCACGCCAGCGGTCGGCCTGCGCCGCGATCAATATCGCGCGCGCATGCTCGGGCGCGTCTTTCGCCTGCCCCAGCCACAGCAATATATCCGCAGCCTCGACCGCGGCCTTCGCGCGGTCGATTCCGATCATTTCGATCGCGTCGGAACTCTCGGCGCGCAATCCCGCGGTATCCGAAAAGCGCATCGCGATCCCGTCGAGCGCCAGCGCCGTCTCGATCACATCGCGCGTCGTTCCCGCCACCGGCGACACGATCGCCAACTCGCGCTTGGCTAATGCATTGATAAGGGTCGATTTCCCGGCGTTTGGTGGGCCCGCGATGACGACCGACAACCCCTCGGCGATCACCTCGGCGCCCGGCCTGGCCAGCCAGCCATCGAGCTCGGCGGCGAGCATCTTCATCCCTTCGCCTAAGCGATGTGCGCAATCATCGTGAAGTTGCACATCCTCCTCATCACCGAAGTTCAGCTCGGCCTCCGCCGCCGCCATCAGCCCGAGCAACCGCTCCTGCCAGCCTTCGACCGCACGCGACACATGCCCGCTCGCCATCCCGAGCGCCTGTTTCCGCTGGCTCTCGGTCTCGGCGGCGAGCAGGTCGGCAAGCCCCTCGGCTTCGGCCAAATCGATCCGCCCGTTGAGAAATGCGCGCCGCGTAAACTCGCCCGCCTCGGCCGCGCGCAGCCCCGGCATCGCCGCAAGCGCCGCCGCTACCGCCGCGACCACCGCGCGGCCGCCGTGCAGGTGCATCTCGGCCAGATCTTCCCCCGTCGCGGTCGCGGGTCCGGGAAACCACAGGATCAGCGCACGATCGAGCGCGGCGTCATTCATATCTTTCAGATCGGCCAGCACCGCGCGCCGCGGCTCGGGCAATCGGCCCGCCAGTACCGCAAGGGCTGCGCCCGCCCGCGCCCCGCTGACGCGCACGACCGCGATCGCCGCCGGCGGCATCCCGCTCGACAGCGCGAAGATCGTGTCGCTGCTTCTGTCTTGGTTCAGCTCTTGCGCCCCCGCGCCGGCTTGTCGTCGCCGTCGTCCTTATCGGCCGATTTGCCCGCGCCGCCCATCAATCCGCCGCCGAACTGGCTCATCAGCGATTGCACGAGCCCGAGCCCGCTTTCACCCATCGGCACCCAGCTCTTGACCATCGACTGGACCATGTCGGGAGTGATCCCCTTCGCCATCAATTCCTTGACGCGGTCGAGGTAGATGGCGTGCAGCGGCTCGAGATCGGGCAGGCCGACGAGCCGCCGCGCTTCCTCGGGGGTGCAATCGATCTCGATATTGAATTTCATCGTCCGTCTCCGCCCCGAAAAAACCGCGAACCGCGCTTGAGCCGCGCCGCTGCGCCCGCTAGCTTCGCGCTTTCACCGCCAAGAAGCAAGAGTCACAGGAGAGTCCCCCATGTCCGCGACCAACAACAGCATCCCCGCGCTCGACGGCGAGGGGGACATCCCCGCCTATGTCGCGCGGCCCGATGCCGACAGCTCGCGCGCGATCATCGTCATTCCCGAAATTTTCGGCGTGAATGCCGGCATCCGCAAGAAATGCGACGACTGGGCCGCCGAAGGCTATCTAGCGATCGCGCCCGACATCTTCTGGCGCTTCGCCCCCGGCGTCGAACTCAACCCCGATGTGGAAGCCGAATTGCAGGAAGCTTTCGGCTATTTCGGCCAATATGACGCCAATGACGGGGTCAAGGACATCGAAGCCGCGATCCGCTGGCTCCACGGCCAGGGCGCGTCGAAAGTCGGCGCGGTCGGTTTCTGCCTCGGCGGCCGCCTCGCCTATATGGTTGCCGCACGTACCGACGTGAATGCGTCGGTGGGCTATTATGGCGTCATGATCGACCAGATGCTGAATGAAAGCCACGCGATCGCCCATCCGCTGATGCTCCATATCCCGACCGAGGATCATCTCGTCGACCATGACGCGCAAAAGGTGATCCACGAAGGGCTCGACGCGCATCCGAAGGTGACGATCCATGATTATCAGGGCCTCGACCATGGCTTCGCCGCGACGATGGGCAATCGCCGCAACGAGGCCGGCGCGCAGCTCGCCGATGGGCGCACCAAGGCCTTCTTCGCCGAGCATCTGGCATGAGCGCGCACGCCGGAGTCACCGCCTGGCACGCCTATATGGCCGGCGGCGGCGATCCGCAGGCGCTGCGCGCGATGCTCGCCGAGGATGCGGTCTTCCACTCACCCGTCGTCCACACGCCGCAGGAGGGGCGGGACAAGGTCTTCGCCTATCTCCACGCGGCGAGCCACGCACTTGGCGGCGACGATTTCCGCTATCTGCGCGAGATCGTCGATGGCGATCAGGCGATGCTCGAATTCGCGACGACGCTCGACGATATCCAAATCAACGGCGTCGACATCATTCGCTGGAACGACGATGGAAAGATCATCGATTTCAAGGTGATGGTGAGGCCCTTGAAGGCGATCAACAAGGTGTGGGAGAAAATGGCCGCGATGCTCGCCGCGCAGGCGAGCTGACGTCATGGTGCGGGTTCCGCGCTGGATCGCCATCCCTATCCTCGCCGCCGCGATCGCGCTCGCGGCCTGGTGGGGACCGGCGCGCTGGACGCTGATCCTCTGGGTTCCCCTGCTCGGGATCGCGCTCTACGACGCCGTCCAGCGCCACCACTCACTCCGCCGCAACTATCCGCTGATCGCGCGGATGCGCTGGCTGTTCGAGGCATTGCGGCCTTTCCTTTACGCCTATATCGTCGAAAGCCCGCTCGACGGGCGCCCCTTCGCACGCACCGAACGCGACCTCGTCTATGCGCGTGCCAAGGGCGATCTCGATTCGCATCCCTTCGGCACCGAACTCGACGTCTATTCGGACGAATATGAGTGGATGAGCCACAGCATCGCGCCAACCGCCCATGGCGATCGCGGCGATCGCGTCCATGTCGGCACCTCGCAATGTTCTAAGCCCTATCGAAGCGCGCTGCTCAACATATCCGCGATGAGTTTTGGCTCGCTCAGCGCCAATGCGATCGAGGCACTGAACCTTGGCGCCAGGATGGGCGACTTTTATCACGACACCGGTGAGGGCGGCTTCAGCCCCTATCACCGCAAGCATGGCGGCGACATCGTGTGGGAGTTGGGCAGCGGCTATTTCGGCTGTCGCGACGACGCCGGTCGCTTCGACCCCGCACGCTTCACCGATGTCGCACAGGCCGATCAGGTTCGGATGATCGAGATCAAGCTGAGCCAGGGCGCCAAGCCCGGCCATGGCGGCGTCCTTCCTGGGCCGAAGGTCAGCGCCGAGATCGCCGCGACACGCGGCGTTCCCGAGGGCCATGACTGTATCTCACCCGCCGCGCATTCGGCCTTTTCGACTCCGGTCGAGATGCTGGCATGGGCCGCGAAGCTGCGCGATCTATCGGGCGGCAAGCCGGTAGGGATCAAGCTCTGCGTCGGCCAACCGCACGAAATCTATGCCGTCATGAAGGCAATGATCGAGACCGGCGTCCGGCTCGACTATATCGTCGTCGACGGTGCCGAGGGTGGCACGGGGGCGGCGCCGGTCGAATTTTCGAACCGCGTCGGCATGCCGCTGCGCGAAGGGCTGATCTTCGTGCGCAACGCGCTCGTCGGCTGCGGACTCAAGGAAGAGGTCAAGCTCGCGGCATCGGGAAAGGTCCATTCGGGCGCCGGGCTCGCGGTCAACAACGCGCTCGGCGCCGACTGGTCGAACGCCGCACGCGCCTTCATGTTCTCGCTCGGTTGCGTCCAGTCGCTGCAATGCCATACCGACCGCTGCCCGACCGGGGTCGCGACGCAGGACCCCGGTCGCCAGCGCGGTCTGGTCGTCGAGGACAAGGCCGAACGCGTGCGCCGCTTCCAGGCCGCGACCGTCGGCGCTTTGTGGGACATCACCTGCGCGATGGGACTCGAAACACCGTGGCAGATCATGCCGCACCATCTCCACGAACGGCTCAATTCGGCGCGCTCGGACTCGATCGACCGCATCTACAAATTCTATGAGCGCGGCGTGCTTCTGGACGATCCGGACTCGGTCGCGAGCGCCCGCTATTGGGCGATGGCGCGCGCCGATAGCTTCCGCGCGGTGCTCTAAAGCAGCATCAGCGCCGCGAGTTCGCGCTGCAGATGCGGTGGCAGTTCGTCGCCCTCCCCGCCTTCGCCGATGCCGGTGGGCGCATCCTCATCGGCCAGATAGCGCCAGCCCTGATGCGCGCGGCGGTAGGTCGGCGGCAATATTTCGAGCTGGTCCGAACAGACGATGTCCAGCCGCCCATCCTTGCGATCCTCGAAACGCAAGATCGTCTGCCGCGCGACGATGCGATGCTTGATGATCCAGTGCAGCGCGCCGCCGATCAGTTCGACCTGCCGTTTCGGCCGCATCCGCGTCGGCACGCGCAATTCGCCCTTGTCGGCCCGCGCCGCGACGCGCCGGGCAAAGGTTTCGACATGAGCGCAGCCAACGGCGACCTTGGTGAGATGGAGGAAAGGCATGGGTCTTAAATGAGGAGAAAGAACCAAGGAACAAGAGGGCCGCCCTGTCGAGCCGCCCCCTTAGTGTCGATGACTGCTGTTACGGGACTTAGCCGAACAATGTCCCGACACCGACGGTCGGATTGATCCAACCCTCGTACATCATCTTGACGGCGACATAGATGACGAGAGCCAAGCCAATATAAGCGATCCATTTATATCGCTCGATCAACCGCGCGAGATAATTGGCGGCTACCCCCATCAACGCCACGGCAAAAATCAGTCCGACGATCATGATCCCCGGATGATCCTTTGCCGCACCGGCCACCGCCAGAACATTGTCGAGGCTCATCGAGACGTCGGCGACGCCGACAGCCCAGGCAGCAGCCCAAAAGCTTTTCGCCGGTTTGATGCCAGACGTCTCATCACCCGATATCTCGGGCGATCCGGCCGAATGTACGGCGCTGTTGTGATTGATTTCACGCCACATTTTCCATGCGACCCAAACCAGCAACAGTCCGCCGATAAAGATCAGACCGACGACCTGCATGAGTTGCACAACGACCAACGCAAAGAGAATGCGCAAGATCAGCGCCGCAACGACGCCAATGATGATGACCTTGCGGCGCTGTTCGGCGGGAAGCCCAGCGGCAAGAGCGCCAACGATGATCGCATTGTCCGCCGCCAGCACCAGATCAAGACCAATCACCGTCAGAAAGGTCGAAAAGGCCGCCGGAGAGGTTATATTGCTGAAATCGTTGACAATATGCTGCCACATTTCGGCCGGCGAACCGAGGCCCTGTGCGGCGGCCGCCGCTTGCGTCAAAATATCGAATATCACAGCATGTCCCCGAAATAGCTGACCTCTGGCATAGGGTCATAAAAATGATGCAGCAATGCCCGCCACTGTTGATAGCGATCGGACTGGCGGAACCCGTCGCGGTGATCCTCGACCGACCGCCATTCGACCAACAGCAGATAAGGCTGTCCGGTTCCTGTCGGGCGGCGGATTTGCATCGAAATAAACCCAGGGGACGCGGCTATGAGTGGCCGCGCTTCGACGACGGCCGCCTCGAACGCCGCTTCACTGCCCGCACGCACGGGAAGCAACGCGTGTTCGATCACGGCCATCGCCCCGACGACTTACTGGTTCATGCTGTCGAAGAAATCCTCGTTGGTCTTCGAATCCTTGATCTTGTCGAGCAGGAACTCCATCGCGTCGATGGTGCCCATCTGCATGAGGATGCGGCGCAGCACCCACATTTTCGACAGCTTGTCCTTTTCGACGAGCAATTCTTCCTTGCGCGTGCCCGACTTGCCGACGTCGAGGCTGGGGAAGATACGCTTGTCGGCGACCTTGCGATCGAGGACGATTTCGGAGTTACCCGTGCCCTTGAATTCTTCGAAGATCACCTCGTCCATGCGGCTGCCGGTGTCGATCAGCGCGGTCGCGATGATCGACAGCGAACCGCCTTCCTCGATGTTGCGCGCCGCGCCGAAGAAGCGCTTCGGACGCTGCAGCGCGTTGGCATCGACACCGCCGGTCAGCACCTTGCCCGACGACGGGACGACGGTGTTGTAGGCGCGGCCGAGACGCGTGATCGAATCGAGCAGGATGACGACATCCTTCTTATGCTCGACGAGGCGCTTGGCCTTTTCGATCACCATTTCGGCGACCTGGACGTGGCGCGTCGCAGGTTCGTCGAAGGTCGAGGAGACGACCTCGCCGTTAACGCTGCGCTGCATGTCGGTGACTTCCTCGGGACGCTCGTCGACCAGCAGGACGATCAGGTAGACCTCGGGATGATTGTCGGTGATCGCCTTGGCGATATTCTGCAACAGCACCGTCTTGCCCGTACGCGGCGGCGCGACGATCAGCGCGCGCTGGCCCTTGCCCTGCGGGCTGACGAGGTCGATGACCCGCGCCGACTTGTCCTTGACCGTGGGATCGAGACTATCGAGCGACAGCTTCTGGTTCGGATAGAGCGGCGTGAGGTTGTCGAAATTGACGCGGTGGCGGACGACGTCGGGATCGTCGAAATTGACGCTGATCAGCTTGGTCAGCGCAAAATAACGTTCACCGTCGCGGGGGGCGCGGATTTCGCCTTCGACGGTGTCGCCGGTGCGCAGCCCATGTTTGCGAACCTGGTTCGGCGAAACATAGATGTCGTCGGGACCAGCCAGATAATTGGCCTCCGACGAACGCAGGAAGCCGAAGCTGTCGGGAAGCACCTCGATCGTACCCGAACCGATGATTTCCTCGCCCTCTTCGGCGAGTTCTTTCAGGATCGAGAACATCAGGTCCTGCTTGCGCAGCGTCGACGCACCCTCGACGCCCAGTTCCTCGGCCATTTCGACGAGTTGGGCGGGCGATTTGGTTTTGAGTTCTTTAAGATGCATGGGATGGATTCCGGGTATGAATATAAGGAGATATGGAGACTAGTTTCGTCGCACCGGCTGGTGCCTATCCGGTCGTGGGACAACCGTTACAGATAGTTCGGCGCATCGAAGCGCCGCCCGCAGGAAACGGGGTTGATCGGCCCCTATAACCGGCTTTTGTCCAAGTCAATCGGCGCTGCGCCGCACCGAGGGATCAAAAGGGGCGAACGACTGCCAGAATGACGATCACCGCGGCCGCGACGCCCGGCACCTCATTCAGCATGCGAAGCTGTTTCTCGGTCAAGGGGCGCTCACCCTTGGCGAGCTTCTTGAAATAGCCAATCATCCAGCCGTGATAGCCCGACAGCGCGATCACGATCGCGAATTTGACCAGAAACCAGCCCTGGTTCCAATAGGAACCGTTAAAGGCGAGCATCAGCCCCAGGATCCACACGACCATGATCGCCGGATTGAGGATGATCCTGCGCAGCCGGTCCTCACGCTCGATCCATTTCGCATCTTCCTCGGACCCCACCGGACACTGGTGATGATAGACGAAAAAACGCGGCATCATGAACAGGCCGGCCATGAAGAAGATCACGAAAATCACATGGGCCGCTTTAACCCACAAGGTCGCCGATCCCAGGAAACCTGACAGTTCCATGCCTATCCTCGCACGCGCTTGATCAGATGTTCGACATGGGCGATCGGGGTGTCGGGCACGATCCCATGGCCGAGATTGAAGATATGGGGACGATGACGGAAGGCCGCAAGGATGCGGTCGATCGCCGCATCGAGCGCCTCGCCGCCGGCGACGAGCGCCAACGGGTCGAGATTACCCTGCACCGGCAAATGGGGTGGCAGAACGGCATCGGCCCACACCGGATCGACCGTCTCGTCGAGACCGATCGCATCGGTGCCGACTTCGTTCGCATAGGCCGCCAACTTGCCACCGGCTCCCTTTGGAAAGCCGATGATCGGCGTATCGGGATGCAGCGCCTTCAGCCGGCGCACGATCTCGGCATTGGGCGCGATCACCCAGCGTTCGAATTGCGCAGGGCTGAGGCTGCCCGCCCAGCTATCGAACAATTGCACCGCCTCGACCCCGTTTTCGATCTGGCCGGAGAGATAGGTGGTGCTGAGGTCGACAATCGCGTCGATGATCGCCTGAAACGCCGCCGGATCGCCGAACGCCATGCGCCGCGCCGCCGCCTGGTCCTTCGACCCCGCGCCAGCGATCATATAGGTCGCGACCGTCCAGGGACTTCCTGCAAAACCCAGGAAGGTCGTCTCGGGCGGCAAGGCGTCCGCGACGCGCGCCACGGTGGCATAGACGGGGTCGAGCCGTTGCGGCACGGCCTCGAGCGACGCCAGCGCATGGTCGACGAGCGGCGGGGCGAGCCGTGGGCCTTCGCCGGCCTCGAACCACAGATCCTGTCCCAATGCGTGCGGGATGACGAGGATGTCCGAAAACAGGATCGAACCGTCGAAGCCGAAACGGCGGATCGGCTGCAGTGTCACTTCCGCGGCGGCTTCGGGATCGTAGCACAGCTCGAGGAAACCGCCCTTGGTTTCGCGAAGGGCGCGATATTCGGGAAGATAGCGTCCTGCCTGGCGCATCAGCCAGAGCGGCGGCCTGTCTTGCCGCGCCCCGCGCAGCGTCGCGAGCAAGCTCTTACGGGAAGCCATGGCGCGGACCTCTTTCTCTTCCAATATAATATATAAGAATATGGTGGTGGTTTGTTGGCGGGCGGATAGCGCGGCTTTAGGCAGCGCCGCCGCTTTTGCCAACAGCTTGACTCGCGCGGCGATGATCTTTGCCAAGGAGTCGCGGCGGGCTTTCCCCCTAATTCACAGCCTGTGGATAAGATGCCTTCGCTGTGGACAAGCCGTGGGGTGGAATCGGCGCCGCCGGGGATGAATCCACCGTGCCGATTTGCTCCCCCCACTTGTCCCGAAACTTATCCACAGCTGGCCCGAACGCTTCATCGCTTGCCTTTTTCTGCGGCTTTGCGCCATGTGCGGCGATGGGCCGGCTCCACCTTCACCTCATATCCGATTCCACGGGCGAAACGCTCGAAAATATCGCCAAGGCGGCGATCGCCCAGTTCGACGATGTCGAAGTGGTGCGCCATTTCTGGCCGATGGTGCGCTCGGAATCGCATCTCGACCGGATCATGGCCGAGGTTGAGGCGAGCCCGGGGATGATCCTGTTCACGCTCGTCAACGGCGACCTGCGCGTCAGCCTCGAACGCCGCGCGCGGGCGCGCGACCTGCCGCTCGTCGCCGCGCTCGACGCGGTGACCGATGCGCTGTCGCAAATGCTGGGGCAGGAAGCGAAGGCGCGCCCCGGCCGTCAGCACCAGCTCGACGCTGCCTATTTCGCGCGGGTCGAAGCGATCCAATTCACCGTCGCGCACGACGACGGGATCGGCTGGGAAAATTGGGAACAGGCCGATATCGTCCTCGCGGGCGTGTCGCGCACCTCGAAAACCCCGACGAGCATCTATCTCGCCAACCGCGGTTTCAAGACCGCGAACATCCCGATCGTCCCCGAATCGCCGCCCCCCGATGCACTCTATCAGCTCAAGAAACCGTTGGTCGTCGGGCTGACCACCGGGCTCGACCGGCTGGTGCAGGTGCGCCGTAACCGGCTGCTCGCGCTCAACCAGGCCCCCGAGACGCCTTATGTCGACGATGAAACCGTCAAGGCCGAACTCGCCTATGCGCGTCGCATGTTCGCCGACAATGGCTGGCCGGTGATCGATGTGACGCGCCGCTCGATCGAGGAAACCGCCGCCGCGGTGATCAAGCTGGTCGAGGACCGCGGCGCGGCATGACCTTGCTCCTCGCCTCGCAAAGCAGCGGCCGCGCCGCGATGCTCCGCGCTGCCGGGCTGACCTTCGAAACCAGCGCCGCGCATGTCGACGAGGAGGCGCTGACCGCGTCGCTGCACGCCGCGGGCCAGACTCCGCGCAACATCGCCGACGCGCTGGCCGAGGCGAAGGCGATCAAGATTTCGTCGCGGCTTCCGGGCGTCACGGTACTCGGCGCCGATTCGACCCTTGCGCTCGATGATGGCGCGATGCTGAGCAAGCCGGAGAGCCCGGCGGAGGCCGCCGACCATCTCCGCCGCCTGTCGGGAACCCGACACCGCCTGTTCAGCGCCGCGGTCGCCGCGCGCGACGGGGCGCCGGTTTGGCGCGCGATCGGCGAAGCGAAACTGTGGATGCGCCCCTTGTCGGACGCCTTCATCGCCGACTATGTCGCGCAAAACTGGGACAGCATCCGCTGGACCGTCGGCTGTTACGAAATCGAGGGGGCGGGGGTGCAATTGTTCGACCGGGTCGAGGGCGATCCCTGGACCATCATCGGCATGCCGATGCTTCCGCTGCTGTCGTGGCTGCGCGCGACCGGGCTGGCGCCGGCATGAGCGGCGGCGTTCCTTATGCCGAAGTGATCGGCGACCCGATCGCGCACAGCAAGTCGCCGCTGATCCACGGTTTCTGGCTCAAGGCGCTGGGCCTCAACGGCGATTATCGCCGTGCGCATGTAAAGCCCGACAATCTTGCCGCCTATATCGCCGAACGCCGTAACGATCCCGACTGGCGCGGCTGCAACGTCACCATCCCGCACAAGCTGGCGGTGATGGATTTCGTCGACGATCCCGGCGACGTGCGCGGCACGATCGGCGCGATGAACACGGTGGTGCACCAGCCGGGCGGCGCGCTGATCGGCACCAACACCGATGCCGCGGGCTTCTATGCCCCACTCGCCGAACTCGACCTCGAGGGCGCGCCGGTCGTCGTCGTCGGCGCCGGCGGCGCGGCGCGGGCGGTGCTGTTTGCGCTCGCCCGCGCGAAGGTCGGGCCGGTCACCATCCTCAACCGCAGTCCGTTGAAAGCCATGGGCCTGCTCGCGACCTTCGGCCTCAAGGGCGACGTCGTCGCGCTCGATGCCGCCCTGCCCCCCGCCGCGCTGCTGGTGAACAGCAGCAGCCTGGGCATGACCGGCCAGCCGCCGCTCGACCTCGACCTGTCGCCGCTCGCCGAAGATGCGATCGTCTATGACCTCGTCTATGCGCCGCTCAAGACCGGCTTGCTGCGCGCCGCCGAGTCGCGCGGACTCGACACGGTCGATGGCCTCGACATGCTGATCGGCCAGGCCGCACTCGCCTTCGAACTCTTCTTCGGCAAGGCGCCGCCCGAGGGACGTGACGAGGAATTGCGCGCGTTGCTCACCGCATGAGTCACTACAAGCGTCCCGCGTCGCGGCTCCGCCGTCCCTTCCTTCTCGGCCTCACCGGGTCGATCGGCATGGGCAAGTCGACGGCGGCAAAGATGTTCATCGCCGAGGGCATCCCTGTGTTCGACGCCGATGCCGAGGTGCATCGGCTGCAGGGTCCCGGCGGCGCGCTCGTCGCCGCGATCGAGGCGCGCTTTCCCGGCACTACCGGGTCAAACGGCGTGGACCGGCAAAAGCTCGGCGCGCAAGTGCTTGGCAATATGCACGAGCTCGCCGCGCTCGAGGCGATCGTCCACCCCGCGGTCGGCCGGGCGCAGAAACGCTTCCTCGCTCGGCACCGCGCGCGCGACGTCGTCGTGCTCGATGTCCCACTGTTGTTCGAAAAGGGCGGCTGGCGACGCGTCGGCGCGATCGCCGTCGTCTCGGCCCCCGCTTGGATGCAGCGCAAGCGTGTGATGCGGCGGCCGGGCATGACCGCCGCGAAGCTCAAGGCGATCCGCCGGCTGCAGGTCCCCGACCGCGTCAAGCGCGCGCGCGCCGATTTCATCATCGAAACGGGTCGCCCGAAAAGCGCGACGCATCGCCAGATTCGCGCCATCGCCTCTTGTTTCCATGCCCGATAGGGTCAATATTGCGGGTTCGATGCGAGAGATTATCTTCGATACGGAAACCACGGGGCTGGACCCCAGAACCGGGGACAGGCTGGTCGAAATCGGGTGCATCGAACTGGTCGACCGCCGCGAAACCGGCCAGAGCTTCCACGCCTATTTTAACCCCGAACGCGACATGCCCGCCGCGGCCGAAGCCGTCCACGGCCTGTCGATCGGCTTCCTGTCGGACAAGCCGCTGTTCGCGGCGCGCGTCGACGATCTGCTCGAATTTCTCGGCGATGCGCCGCTGGTCGCGCACAACGCCGTCTTCGATTTTGGTTTCGTCAACGCCGAACTCGCACGCGCCGGGCGTCCGGCGCTCGACATGACGCGTATGTGCTGCACGGTGCAGATGGCGCGCAAGCTTCATCCCGGCGCCAAACATAGCCTCGATGCGTTGTGTACGCGTTACGGCATCGATCGCAGCCACCGGGTCAAGCATGGCGCGTTGCTCGACGCCGAACTGCTCGCGCATCTCTATATCGAAATGACCGGCGGGCGGCAGATCGGACTTGGACTCGCCGCCAGGCCGTCGGCGCAGGTGGCCTCGTCGCTGGCAGCCGCCGCCGCCGCATCTTCCTCACCCGACCAACCATGGCGCGAACCGCGCCCGCATATGGCATCGGCCGCCGAACTGGCGCGCCATGCCGAATTTGTCACGGGGCTCAACCAGCCGCTGTGGCTCGATACGGTGTGATGGCCATTCCCTGACCATCGCGCCGGCCAAGAAGGAGAAGAAAAATGGAAATCCGCGTCTCTGGCCACCAGATCGAAACCGGCGAAGCGCTGCAGTCGCACGTGTCGGATCGGATGAACGCGATTGCCGACAAATATTTCTCCCGCGCGATCGGCGCGCACGCCACCTTCGGCAAGGGGCCGCACGACAGTTTTCAGTGCGACATCGTCGCGCATGTGATGCAGGGCCTCGTGCTCAAGGGGCATGGCCAGGCGCAGGACGCCCATGTCGCTTTCGAGGGCGCGGCCGAACGCATCGAAAAACAGCTCCGCCGCTACATGCGCCGGCTGAAGGACCGCAACGGGTCGGGGGCACCCTCGCCGACGGTCGACGAGATCCAGGACAATGCCAGCTACATCGTTTTCGACAGCGGCAGCGAGGAAGAGGATGCGGGCGATGCCCCCGCGATCATCGCCGAAACGCGCGTCGATATTCCCAGCAGCAGCGTCTCCGACGCGGTGATGATGCTCGACCTCAGGAACACCAACGCGCTGCTCTTCGTCAACAGCAAGACCGGCGCACACAACATGGTCTATCGCCGGACCGACGGCACCATCGGCTGGGTCGAACCGCAATAGGACTGGATTTTCTCCGCCATCCGGCCTAAGGGCCGCGCCCAACGATACACCCAAAGGTGCCGGGGCCGGCATGGCGGGGGCCGTCACGACGATCCGTGAACGATTGCCGTCAGGGCGACCTGGGCGCTGGCCGGGCTGTTTGAGATTTGACCAAAAAGATGAACCTATCTTCCCTTCTTTATCCCGCGACCGTGCGCGCGCATGTTCAGCTCGATTCGAAAAAGGCGCTGTTCCCGTTCGTCGGCGAACTCGCGGCGCGTTCGCTCGGGCTCGATTCGGGCGAGGTCAGCGAAGCCCTGCTCGAACGCGAGCGGCTGGGATCGACCGGCTTTGGCCGCGGCATCGCTTTGCCGCACGCCAAGATGGCCGACCTAACCGGGGTGCGCGGCCTGTTCCTTCAGCTGTCGCGGCCGATCGATTTCCAGGCCGTCGACGGCCTGCCGGTCGACCTGCTGTTCGTGCTGCTCTCGCCGCTTGATGCCGGCGCCGACCATCTGAAGGCGCTCGCCGGCGTCTCGCGCATGCTTCGCAACGAGGCGATCGCCGACCGGCTGCGCGGCGCGAAGAGCGACGAAGCGCTATATGCGCTGCTCGCCGACAGCGAAACGCGTGACGCGGCCTGACGCCGCACCACTGCCGGAAACCCCCGCATGACGCGGCTGACCAGCCGCTTCCTGATCGATCTTCTGCTCCGCCGCACCGACGCGGCGGGCGGCTTCGCGACGATTCTCGCCTCGGGCGACACCCAATCGGGGGTGATATTGATCCAGTGTCGCGACCGCGGCGCGGCCGGACCGCTGCTCGAACGGCATTTTTCCATGACCGGCGCTTATGTGTGGGAAGATGTCGGCGCATCGGTGGCGGGCGATGAAGCGGCGCGTACCGCCTATCTCGACCGGCGTAAAAACGCCGATCCCGACCTCTGGATCGTCGAACTGGACATCGCGGATGCGCCACGACTCGTCGCCGAGTGGGCCGAACTGGCTTGACATTGTTGCGGCGCACAATAAGTGGCGCCGACAGATTAACGCGTAGGTCGTCCCGTGGGTTGCATCGGCTTCAAGTCGAGAGACCCGGCAAACGGTTCGGACACGCAGTCGGATGATGGCCGCAGGCGGGTACAGAAACTAAGTCCCCCGCCTGTTTTTCTTTGGCCCGTCAGCCGCCCTTTTGACGGATTTTATGAGTCGCATTTTGAACGTCGCCAGCGTGGCCGCCGTCGGCATGACCGTCGCCACCATGCTGTTCGTCGCGGAACCCGGTTTCGCCAAGAATCTGGCTTTTGATGCCAGCCTGCCCGTGTTGAGCCTGCCCGGCGCCGATGTGCCCGAACTGCTCCAGAAGGCGGATCTGCCGACCGACACGACGGTCGATACCCCCGATACCATCGAAGACCGGCCCGCCGTCGAACCGATCCCGGCTCCGGTGACCGCTGAATCGTTGGCCGCGCTCGTCGCCACGACGTCGCGTCCGGCGACGCTCGATCCCGAACTGCGCTGCCTTGCCGGTGCGGTCTATTTCGAATCGCGCGGCGAATCGCTCGTCGGCCAGCTCGCGGTCGCGCATGTCGTGATCAACCGCGCGCAGTCGGGCCGCTTCCCGACCAGCCTGTGCGGCGTCGTCCACCAGCCGAGCCAGTTCAGCTTCGTTCGCGGCGGCAAGATGCCGGCGATCCGCGAATCGTCGACCCTGTGGTCGAACGCGGTCGCGATCGCACAGATCGCCCGCGACGGCAGCTGGAAGAACCAGGCGCCCGGCGCGCTCTTCTTCCACGCCCGCCACGTCTCGCCCGGCTGGCGCAAGACGCGCATCGCGCAGATCGATAATCACATCTTCTATCGCTGACGATGGCACGGGGTGCGCCCGCGCATCCCGTTCATTGCCAAGCCAGATTCGCTGGCGCATGGTGGGCGCATGAAGCTTCATCTTAATGCCGCCCTGCTCGGTGCAGCGGCGCTGGCTCTCGGCGGTTGCGCAACTGTTGTTCCGCCGGTCGAAGTCACGCGTTTTCACAACGCGGTTCCCGGCTGGGCACCCGGCACCCGCTACGCCATCGCGACCGCGCCTGTCGACGGCCCTGCTGCGGGCATGCCGTCGATCGAGTGGAACAGCTACCGCACGGCAGTCGACCAGCAATTGCAGCGGCAGGGCCTTGTCGCCGCGGGGTCGGGCGACAGCGCGACCTTGCTCGTGCGTATCGGTTTCGATCGCAGCGAACGGGTGAGCGGCGGCGGCAACTCGCCGGTGTCGGTCGGCGTCGGCGGTTCGACGGGCGGCTATCGCTCGGGGGTCGGGCTTGGCGTCGGTTTCAGCTTTGGCGGCGGACCGCGCCGCATCTATGATCTGCAGCTGTCGGTGCGCATCGACGATGCTGCTTCGGGTAACGCCTTATGGGAAGGCCGTGCGATCGCCGCCGTCCCGGCCAAGGCGCCCGCCGCGCAGCCGTCGCTCGCCGCGGCAAAATTGGCCGATGCCCTATTCAAGGACTTCCCCGGCGAATCGGGACGCACTATCAGCGTTCCATGACCATCAGCATCGACGCCGCTTTCGACAGCGGCAATATCGTCGTGGAGTCGCTCGCCGGCACCACCGCCCGGCTCTCGATCCGCAAGGACCGCGAATCCGATTTCTTCCAGTGGTTCCATTTCCGCGTCGGTTGCACCGTCGGCGATGCACTGGAACTCAGCATCACGGGTTTGGCGAACTCGGCGTATCCCGACGGCTGGCCTGATTATGCGGTGTGCGCCAGCACCGACCGCGAGCATTGGTTCCGGCTCGACACTGATTATGACGCAGCCGCCAACGGCGGGTCGCTGATCGTCCGCCACACCGCCGAAAGCCCGATCCTGTGGGTCGCCTATTTCGCACCCTATTCGATGGAGCGGCACCACGACCTGATCGCCTGGGCGGCCGAATGCGATGGCGTGACCTATCGCCGCCTCGGCCACAGCCTCGAAGGCCAGCCGATCGATTGCCTCGAAATGGGCACTGGCGACACGCAGGTCTGGCTCTATGCGCGTCAACATCCGGGCGAGAGCATGGCCGAATGGTGGATCGAAGGCGCGCTAGAGAAGCTCACCGATCCCGCCGATCCGCACGCGCGCTCGCTGCTTGCCAAATGCCGCTTTCACATCGTGCCCAACATGAATCCCGACGGGTCGCGCCGCGGCCATTTGCGCACCAATTTCGCCGGCGTGAATCTCAACCGCGAATGGCACGAACCGACCGCCGAACGCAGTCCCGAAGTGCTCTGCGTCCGCAATGCGATGGATGAGACCGGCGTCGACTGGGCAATGGATGTCCATGGCGACGAAGCGATCCCGGCGGTCTTCTTCGCGGGCTTCGAAGGCATCCCGTCGCTTAAGCCCGAGCAGCAGGACAAATATAAGGCGTTCCAGGCTGCGCTTGCCGCCGCGACGCCCGATTTTCAGGTCGACCTCGGCTATGTCGAATCGGCGCCGGGCAAGGCCAACCTCAGCATGTCGACGACCCAGCTCGCCGAACGGTTCGGCGCGGTGTCGATGACGCTCGAAATGCCGTTCAAGGACAATCGTGACCTGCCCGACCCGGTGCAGGGCTGGTCGCCCGAACGCTCGAAGCTGCTTGCGCACGCTTGCCTGTCGACGCTGGACCAGATGCTGTGATGCCCGACGGGGGCGGCTGGCATATCGTCGAGGACGATCTGTCGGGCGCCCCCATCCGCGCGCTGCTCGAACAACATTTCGCGGGCATGCTGGCGAATTCGCCGGCGGGCAGCTGCCACTTCCTCGATTTCGATGGCCTGCGTGCGGGCGATGTGACCTTCTGGTCGATCCATCATGGCGACGATCTTTCCGGATGCGGCGCGCTGAAGATGCTTGATGGCCGGCATGGCGAGGTCAAGTCGATGCGCACGCATGACGCTTTCCTCAGGCAGGGCGTCGCGGCGCTTATGCTCGACCATATCATCGCCGAAGCGCGCGGGCGCGGGGCCGAAAGGCTCAGCCTCGAAACCGGCTCAAGCTCCGCCTTCGAACCCGCGCTCGCGCTCTATCGGCGCTACGGCTTCGAAGACTGCGAACCCTTCGCCGATTACAGGCCCGACCCGTTCAGTCGTTTCATGACACGATCGCTTTGAAAGGGGTTCGCGCAAAGACGCAAAGACACGAAGAAGACGCTCCGGGCCGATAGACCCTTTTCTTCTTGGGCGATGCGTTTGGCGCTGCGTTGTGGGAAAAGGCCGCTTCGCGGCAGGCACGACCTCTTTGCGTCTTTGCGTTTTTGCGCGAAACAAAAACGCGACACTTGCGCCACACCACAACCCGGCGAGGCCAATGCCCAAATGAAAACGGGGTCCGGAAGGAACTCCGGACCCCGCTCATAACCCCGAGGGGTTTGGACAATCGGGCGCGTTACGCGGCCTTCTTGTCCTCGATCACCGGCTGCGCGCCGCCGATCGCGATCTTGTGCGGCTTCATCGCCTCGGGCACTTCGCGGACCAGGTCGATGGTCAGCAGGCCGTCGGCGAGGTCGGCCTCGCTCACCCGCACGAAATCGGCGAGCTGGAAGCGGCGTTCAAAGGCGCGCGTCGCGATGCCGCTATAGAGAAGCTGGCGACCTTCGCCTTCGCCTGCGACGGCCTTGCGGCCGCTGACGGTCAGCATATTCTGCTGCGCGGTAATGTCGATTTCGTCGGTCTTGAAGCCCGCGACCGCCACGGTGATGCGGAAATGGTCGTCGGCGATCTTCTCGATGTCGAAGGGCGGATAATTTTCGGCGCCCGAACCGCTCGTTTCCAGAAATTCGAACAGGCGGTCGAAACCGACGGTCGAACGGCGATAGGGGGTCCAGTCGAAGCTGTTGCGCATGGGTCTTTCTTCCTTTGATAAGCGAAGTCAGGGACCGCGGCGCGTGCCGCGATCGCCACCCGGTCCCTTCCTGGCGACCGGATGATCCGAATCTGGTGGCGGGCGAAACCATTTCAAGAGGGGCGTTGGCCTTCGTCCGAAAGCCACGCTAAGGGGGCGGCGAATCGTCGCTAGAAGGACCATCCATGCCGCAGCTCATCCTCATCCGCCACGGCCAGTCGCAGTGGAACCTCGAAAATCGCTTCACCGGCTGGTGGGACGTCGATGTCACCGAAAAGGGCGCCGCCGAGGCATGGGCCGCGGGCGAGCTGATGAAGGAAAAGGGCATCGCCCCCGACCTTTCCTTCACCTCGGTCCAGTCGCGCGCGATCAAGACGCTCAATCTCGCGCTCGAGGCGATGGGGCGTTTGTGGCTGCCGGTGACCAAGGACTGGCGCCTCAACGAGCGCCATTATGGCGGCCTCACCGGGCTCGACAAGGCCGAAACCGCGGCGAAGCATGGCGACGATCAGGTCAAGATCTGGCGCCGCAGCTTCGACATCCCGCCGCCGCCGCTCGAGGCCGGGTCGCCCTACGACCTCGCGTCCGACCCGCGCTACGCCGGCATCGCGATCCCCGCGACCGAGAGCCTGAAAGACACGATCGCGCGCGTCCTGCCCTATTATCAGGCTGAAATCGAACCCCAGCTCGCGGCGGGCAAGACGGTGCTGATCTCGGCGCACGGCAACAGCCTGCGCTCGCTCGTGAAACATCTCTCGGGCATTTCGGACGATGACATCACCGGGCTGGAAATCCCGACCGGCCAGCCGATCGTCTACGAACTGAACGCCGACCTGACCGCGCGCGAACGCTATTATCTGAGCGAGAAATAATCGACCTCGTCATTGCGAGGAGCGACGCGACGCGGCAATCCAGAGTGGCACAGGACCGCTCTGGATTGCTTCGCTTCGCTCGCAATGACGGGGAGGGACTCGGCTAAAGCGTCCCGGTCACCGTCAACTGGAAATATTGCCCGAACTTGCGCTGTCGGCTCTCGCTGAACGCGATCGGCCCGTCGCGCCGTTCGACGAAGACGGTGCGGTCGAAGCCGTCCTTCATCCCCGCAAGGTTGCGGTACGACAGCTTCACCGTGAAGCCCGCGACATTCTTGTGCTCGACAAAGGCGGTGACGAACGGTCCCACCGTATATTCCTTCTCGATCGCGTCGAGCCGCAATCCGGGGCTGAAGCGCTCGTCGAAATAGCCGCCGCCCCACGCGATATTGCTGCCGGGAATGTCGTGGCGCAGGCTGAGGTCGGCGACATAGTCCTGCCCGAAGCTCTGGTCGCGCCACTGGTCGGTCAGCGGGTCGCGCACACGGTTGCGGCGCCAGGTCACATCGGCGTTGATCCGCGCGCCCTTCCACCCCAACGGGTCGAGCAGCAGCGTGCCCTTGGTCGTGACGCGATAGAGATGCGCGCCCGGCAGATTGCCGCGCCCCTCGGTGGTCGACGACAATGGGATCTGGTCGACCAGGTCCTGCGCATAGCCATAAGCGAAGGCGATCGACGCATGGCCCCAGCGTCCCATGTCCTGCACGAATTCCAGCTCGCTGCGGTTGACGATCGGCGGGACAAGCTGGCCGTTGCCGCCATTGCCCTGCCCGTTCGCGACATCGACCGAACTCGCGAAATCGAAGAAATTGAGCTGGTCGACGCGGCGCTGGACGAACCAGTTGATCGTCGTCCTGGGACCCACCTTCCACGCCAGCGCGAACTTGCCCTTCGGCCGGATGAAGCTGCGCGTCAGCCCGCCCGGCCCCGATGAGGTCAGTTCGCTATATTCGGCGGCAAGGTTCAGCTGGGCGGTCAGGTTCGGCGCCAGCGCGCGGCCCCAGGTGAGCGAGGCTTCGCTGCGTTTTTCCTCGACCTTGGTCCGCTCGCCTTCAAAGGCGACCGGCAGGAAGCTGCCATCGGACTGCAACTTCGCAAATTCGGCATCGACGTCGAGGGTGTTATAGGCGCCCTCCAGCGCGATCTGCCAGTCGGTGCCGCCCGCGGTGCGCCAGCTATATTCGCCGCGCAGGATCGATTCGCCTTCGTCGGCGGTCTGGCTGAAACGCTCGCCCGACCGGCCGTCGATCGCGCGATCGACGATGAACGTATCGACGGACGGACTATGCTCGAACCGATAAAGGCCGATCAGCTTGAGCCGGCCCTTGCCCAGCCCCATTTCATAATCGCCGCCGATATCGAAATTATGCTCGTCTTCGGTAAAGCGGAAATCTTCCGATACGCGCCCGAAGCGCGGCTGCACCGATGTGCCACGCACCGATTCGCGCAGATTCTGCAGCTGCCCGCCAAGGTTGAAATTCCACTTGTTGCCGTTCGCGGTGGTACGCGCGAGCGCCGCCGACAGCCGCGGCCGGTCGCCGTCATAAGCGCCGAATTCGTCGCGGACGAACAACAGGGCGCCATTGCCGTCGAACCGCTGCTCGGGACCCCAATGGCCGCTGCGATTCGCCTCATTCTTCAGGCTCAGCGTGACCTGCGTACCGTTCAGCTTGCCCGTCGTCGAAATCTCGCCGTTCAGCCAATTGTCCTCGATCCGCGGGCGCCATTCGGGCTGCCAGCGGATCGTCGTCTTGAACCCGCCGCCGGCCCCTGCGCCCGCGACCAGCACGACATTGGCGACCCGCCCGGTCAGCCCGGGCACGTTCAGGCTCGCACCGTCGACGATGTCGATATAGGCGACCTGCGTCGCGGTGATCCGTGCCAGCGCGGTGCGCGCGTCGGTCGTCTTGCTTGCGATGCGCTCGCCGTTGATCAGCACATTCTCAGTCGCCTGCCCCAGCCCGCGATCGCCGCCATTGGTGCCGGTGACGATCAGGAAGCCGGGGACCTTCTCGACCATGTCGAGCGCGGTGCGCGGGGCAAAGCGGGTGAAGTCGGCGGGGGTGTAACGCTCGGCGCTGCCGACCGGCGCGGGGATCGCGGCGGGCGCGTCACCTGTCGGTTCTTGCGCCCAGACGGGTGCGGCCGACGACAACAGCATCGCCGCGAACGACGCTCGACAGATAAAGGCCGACATGACTTCCCCCAACCGCGCCGCGATCGAAGTGCAGCCCGTCCCTTGTGCGAATAGTTCGCAATAATGAAGTTTCGTTACAATGTCTACCAACGCCCCGTGCTGTTCGACGAGCGACACGACCGCGCGGCGCGCCATGTGGTCTTGCGTCCGGCGAAATTTGCGACATGATGTCAGCAAATTGCGGGGGTGAAGGTGCGGATTTTTGGGTCGATGCTGCTGGTGGCTGCGCTCGCGCAGGCGCCGGCGAATGCCGAGGATGACCAGATCGAGCGCGGGCCGGTGCCCGACTGGGTTGTTCCGTCCGAATTGATGCCGGTCCCCGAGGACGCCGGCGGGCTGCTCTTCGTGCGGCGCCAGGATGTGCTGGCGCATCTCGATGCCCGGGGGCAGGCGCAATATGTCGGCTATCGAACCCGCATCCTGCATTCCAACGCACTGCAACTCGGCAATATCTCGATCAGTTGGAAGCCTGTGTCGGGTCCGCCGGTCGTGCATCTGATCAAGCTGCACCGCGGCGACGAGGCGATTGACGTCCTCGAAAACACCTCGTTCGAGATCTTGCGCCGTGAGGACCAGCTCGAAGCCGCCCAACTCGACGGCGTGCTGACGGCGGTGTTGCGCATACCGGACCTGCGCGTCGGCGATGAAATCGAAGTCGGCCTGACGACGCGTGCAGACGACCCGACGCTGGCGAAGAATGATTCGGGTTTGCTGTTCATCGTCGACAGTCCGCCGCCCGGGCGCACCCGGCTCGGACTCAGCTGGGAGGAGGGGTTCAAGCCGCGAATCCGGATGACGCCGGACATGACCGCGGTCGCGCACTCCGGCGCCAGCGGGATAGATTTCCCGTTCGACAACCCCCCGATCAAGACGCCGGCGAAGGATGCGCCCCCGCGTTTCCAGTGGCAACGCGTCGTCGAATATAGCGATTTCGCCGATTGGTCAGCCGTGTCGCGGCACTTTTCTCCGCTTTTCGCCAAGGCGGCGCATATTCCAGAGGGATCGCCGCTCAAGGCTGAAGCGCGCCGGATTGCTGCGGCGCATGTGCAGCCGCTCGACCGTGCCGCTGCGGCGCTCAAGCTGGTTCAGCAGGATGTCCGCTACATCTATGTCGGGCTGGGCACTGGGAATCTGACCCCCGCCAGCGCGGACGAGACCTGGCAACGGCGATATGGCGACTGCAAGGGCAAGACGGCCTTGCTGCTTGGGCTGCTTGCCGAACTGGGGATCGAGGCCGAGCCGGTGCTCGTGAACAACCAGGGCGCCGACGACGGCCTCGATGCGCGGCTCGCCAATCCGGCCCTGTTCGACCATATCCTGGTTCGCGCGCGGATCGACGGGACCAGCTATTGGCTCGACGGCACGCTGCCGCCTGTCGCCGTTCCGACGACCGATCCCGTCATCGCCTATCGCTGGGTCCTGCCGCTCAGCGCGAAGGGGAGCGCGATCGAGCAGCGCGCCTGGAAACCTGCTGCGACGCCCGACGAGATCACCCTCTATGAAATCGACGCGCGCGCGGGTTTCGACGTGCCGGCGCAGGTGACGAACACCACGATCACACGCGGCATAGCGGGTTTGCAGCAGCAGGCCCAATTATCCAGCGTCACGTCCGACCAGTTGCTGGCCGGGATGCGCCAGCAGATTGTCGGCAGCACTTGGCAGTCGGTTGACGAGGTGAAATGGCGCTACGATCAAAAGGCCGGCGCCAGCATTCTGACCATTCGCGGCAGCTGGGATGTCGACTGGGACAAGGATTCGCGTTTCGGGCGAAGCTACTCGCTGCCCGGCGGCGGCTTCAACCCGCCCGCGAAGCGCGTCCGGCCGCCCGACCAGGACCAGGGGCTGCCATATTATGCCAAGCCCGAATTCGATTGCCGGGTGACGACGGTCCGGCTGCCGTCGGGCACCGATCCGGCACACTGGACGCACAAGTCGGGTTTCGACACGCACATCTTCGGCATGAACTATTATCGCGCGTTCGATGTTCGCGACGGATCGGTCCGTATGATCCGCGGGCGGCGCGTCGACAGCCCCGAAATCGACGCTGCCAGCGCGCGGCAGGACAATGGCCGTATCGCCGCCTTCGACAACAGCATGGCGTGGATCTTCTACAGCCCCAATGGCGGTGCCAGTCCGAATCCGGACCGCAAGGTCGTTCCGGCGACCTATGATATCGACTGGACCGCCGATCAGGTCCCCTGCCTGTCGCCCGCGGCGATCAGTCGCGCAGCAGCTCGTTGATCCCGGTCTTGGCGCGCGTCTTGGCATCGACGCGCTTGACGATCACCGCGCAATAGAGCGACGGCCCCGGCGTGCCGTCGGGCAGTGGCTTGCCGGGCAGCGATCCCGGCACGACGACCGAATATGCGGGGACTTCGCCGATGAAGACTTCGCCCGTCGCGCGGTCGATGATCTTGGTCGAGGCGCCGAGGTAGACGCCCATCGACAGCACCGCGCCCTCACGCACGATCACGCCCTCGGCAACCTCGGCACGCGCACCGATGAAGGCGCCGTCCTCGATGATCACCGGTCCGGCCTGCAGCGGTTCGAGCACGCCGCCGATCCCCGCACCGCCCGACAGATGGACGTTGGCGCCGATCTGCGCGCAGCTGCCGACCGTCGCCCAGGCGTCGACCATCGACCCCTCGCCGACATAGGCGCCGATATTGACGAAGCTCGGCATCAGCACCGCGCCCTTGCTGATGAAGGCGCCGCGGCGGACGATCGAGCCGGGGACGGCGCGGAAGCCCGCATCGCGAAAACGGTTCTCGCCCCAGCCGGCGAATTTCGACGGCACCTTGTCCCACCAGGTCGCGCCGCCGGCGCCGCCCTCGATGACCTCCATGTCGTTGAGGCGGAAGGACAGCAGCACCGCCTTCTTCAACCACTGGTTCACCTGCCAGGTGCCGCCCGCGTCGCGTGTCGCGACGCGATAGCGGCCGTCGTCGAGCCCGGCGAGCGCGGTCTCGACCGCCTCGCGCACCGCGCCCTGCGTCGTCAGGCCCAAAGTGTCGCGCGCATCCCAGGCGGCTTCGATGGTCGATTGCAGGTCGGTCGTCATGAAATCCCCCAGGGTGTCGGCAAAGTGTCGAGCCAGTCCGAAATGTCGTTCACATGGAAATCGACATGGTCCGGCAGGTGGTCGCGATGGCCGCTTTCGCTGCCATTGTCCAGCCACACGGTGGTCATCCCCAGCGCCTTCGCCGGGGTCAGGTTGCGCGCCATATCCTCGACGAACAGGCTGCGTTTGGGGTCGATGCCCAGATGGTCGACCATCATCCGATAGGCGGCCGGATCGGGCTTGGGCGTGTAGCGCGTGGCGCGAATGTCGCAGACGCCGTCGAACAGGTCGGCGATGCCGCGCGCCGCCAGCACCCGCGCCGCATAATCGGCATCGGCGTTGGTGAAGATCAGTCGTCGTCCGGGCAGCCGCTCGAGTCCCGCGCGCAGCCGCGCGTCGGGCGCGATGCGGTCGAGCGCGATAGCATGGACGTCGATCAGGAAATCCTCGGGATGAACGCCATGATGGCGCATCAGCCCGGCCATCGTCGTGCCATGGTCGTGAAAATATTGCTTCTGCACCCGCCGCGCCTCGATGGCGTCGACGCCCAGCAGCCGCATGATGAACGCGCCCATGCGCGCGTCGATCAGGTCGAACAGCTGCGCCGACGGCGGGTAGAGCGTGTTGTCGAGATCGAAGATCCACGTATCGATATCGGCGAGGCGCTCGGTCATGCGGCGGCGCTTAACGATCGGGCGCGTCGCGGGCAAGCCGCCCTCCCCCTTCGGCACCCCGGGCTTGACCCGGGGTCCCGCTTGGCCTTCAAACCGGCGGGACCTCGGGTCAGGCCCGCGGCGACGACATAATCGAACATCAGGGGACCCTGCATGAACAAGACCTTCCTCCCGCTCCTGCTGCTCAGCACCGCGCTGGCCGCGCCCGCCGCCGCGCAGACCGCCCGCACGGTCATCCACGCCGGCCACCTGATCGCCGAACCGGGCAAGCCCGCGAAGGGCGCCGCGACGATCATCATCGAGAGCGGCCGGATCGTCTCGATCGCCGACGGCCACCAGCCCGCCGACGCTGGTGCGACCCTGATCGACCTCAGCGACAAATATGTCCTCCCCGGGCTGATCGACAGCCATGTCCATCTGACCAGCGACGCCGGCGGTCTCGCCGGGCAGCTGGAAGAAATCACCCTCAGCCCCGCCGCGCAGGCCTTCAATGCCGAGGTCAACGGGATGAAGACGCTGCGCGCGGGCTTCACCACGGTGCGCAACCTCGGCGACGGCGACGGCGCGACGCTCGCGCTCAGGGATGCAATCGCTGCGGGCAAGGTGCAGGGGCCGCGCATCGTTGATGCCGCCAACGCGATCTCGGGCAGCGCCGGTCATATGGACGGTTCGCTCGGTTATCGCGACGAGCTCAAGCCCTTTTTCGCGGGCGCGGGCAACACCTGCAACGGCGCCGACGATTGTCGCCGCGCGGTGCGTCATCAGGTCGGGCGCGGTGCCGACGTGATCAAATTCGCCTCGACCGGCGGGGTCAACAGCCGCATCGGCGCCGGCCTCGGCAAGCAGATGTTCGACGACGAGGCGCAGGCGATCGTCGATACGGCACATATGTTCGGGAAAAAGGTCGCGGTCCACGCGCATGGCGCCGACGGCATCCGCCTCGCGCTCGTCGCCGGGGCGGATTCGATCGAACATGGCACGATCCTCGACGAGGCGACGATCGCGCTGTGGGCAAAATCGAAGACCTATTATGTCCCGACATTGTCGACCGTGAACGGGTACAAGGAACGCATCGCCGCCAATGCCGCGGCCTATGAGCCCGACGTGCTGGCGAAGATCCAATGGCGCATTTCGATCACCGGCAAGAGCCTCGAACAGCTTGTCCCGCACGGGGTGCGCATCGCCTTCGGCACCGATGCCGGCGTCTCGAAGCATGGCCGCAACGGCGACGAGTTCGAACTGATGGTCCAGCACGGCATGACGCCTGTCGAGGCGCTCAAAGCCGCGACGGTCAATGCCGCCGACCTGCTCGGCCTCTCCGACCAGATCGGCACCATCGCGCCGGGCAAGAGCGCCGACATCATCGCGGTCGCCAGCGACCCGATCGCCGATGTGCGGGTGCTCAAAAAGGTCGATTTCGTGATGGCGCGGGGGACGGTGGTAGAATGATCTTAACGGGTGGGATGTTTAGATCGGGCCTTGTCCAACAGCGAAGGCAGGTCGATGCATTTTACCCGGAGCGTGGTGGCGCTGGCCCTTCTTTCGCTCGCCGCCTGTGCGGAAAACCCCGATGCGGCATGCCAGGGCGATGCGGTGATCGCGGCGCTGACCAAGGGCATCACAGAAAAAGCGATCACCGGCGCGCAGCAAATGGCCGATCACCGCATGCGCGGGTCGGGCGCGACGCTGTCGGCTTTTCGATCCGTCGCCGATCGCTTTGAATTGAGTGTCACGAAGGCGCGGGTGATCGAAAAGGGTCCCGACGCGGCGCGGCGCTGTGCGGGGCGGCTGTCGATCACCGTGCCGGAGGATGTCCTGACCAAGGCGGACAATGTCGCCGCGATGCTGGGCAAGGGCGACATCCAGGCTCTTGCCAAAGCGGAGAATGTCGATCTGAAGGGCACGACCTTTCGGACCGACGTCGATTATTCCATCGCGGGAGGCGACGGCGGCGCGGTGGTCGAGCCCGAACGCGGGACGAGATTCGTCGGTCTTGTCCGTGACCTTCTGGTTGCCGCGGTGCTCGATCAGCATATCCGGTCCGAATATGATGCGATCCGCGAGGAAGAGCGGGTCCGCGCCGATGCGCGGGCGATGGCGGAGGATCCCGACCGGGCCGACGAACTGGCCGAACTTCTCGAGCGCGAGCGACAAGCCCATGCCGAAGATGACGCCGACGGGGTCGCCGCTGCCGCTGAACGCGCGGCAGCCGCCTCCGAAGCGGCCGTGCGCGGGCTATGATGCGCGGCATTGCTGCGTTTCGCTCGCAATGACGAGGCTTCAGTCCGTGATCGCGGCTTTCAACCGCAGCCACCGTTCCAGCTTCCCGGCATAGCCACTCGTATTCGCCGCGCTGCTCGACGGCAAGTCGACGACTTCGATCTCTTGCAGCGCTGGCAACTGCCGCCGCCCGATCGCCGCGGCCTTGCCGCCGTTGAACGCGATCGTCCGCAATTCGGGCAGGCCCGCGACCAGCGCCGCCAGATCCTGCGCCTCGACGTCGCGAATCTCGCTGTCGCTGCTCGAGCGACGCTCGGCGGTACGGATCACGTCCCACAGGCCGACCTTGGCGTCGCGCAGCGCCGCGAGTCGCGCGTCATAATCCATTGTCGCCAGCGGGCGGTCGATCACCTCCCCCACCAGCCGCCAGAACTGGTTCGTCGGATGCGCATAATAGCGCCGTTCCGCCAGCGACCGCGCGCCGGGCAGGCTGCCGAGGATCAGCAGGCGTGCGTCGGGCGCGACATGCGGGGCGAAGCTGGCGTGGCGGACGGGCGGCATCGCCACCCGATAGCTCGCCCCGCCCGGCGCAACAATCTTGCTCACCCCTTGACCCTCAGGGGAATCGCCGCTAGGGGCCGCGTCGATCGAAAGCGGCGCTTAACCGCCACTTCCGGTTACAACAGCGCTTGAACATTGCTGGCGCGGATGGAGCCTCCGGAAGATCCTTGTGATCCGCCGGGGTCTTTTGCTGTTACAAGGTCGCCCGTTTTCCGCGGTTTTCCGTGGGGTCCGGTCGATGTTTCATCCACCGCAGTACAGTAACCGTTCGCTTTGATGGGCGGACATTTAAAGGTGAAGCATTCATGCCCACGATCAACCAGCTGGTCCGCAAGGGCCGGACTCCCCAGAAGGTGAAGTCCAAGGTCCCGGCGATGGACGCAAACCCGCAGAAGCGCGGCGTTTGCACCCGAGTCTATACGACCACCCCGAAAAAGCCGAACTCGGCGCTCCGCAAGGTTGCCAAGGTCCGCCTGACCAACCAGCGCGAAGTCATCACTTACATCCCCGGCGAAGGCCACAACCTCCAGGAACACAGCGTTGTGCTGATCCGCGGCGGTCGTGTCCGCGATCTTCCCGGTGTGCGTTACCACGTCCTGCGCGGCGTGCTCGATACGCAGGGTGTGAAGGACCGCAAGCAGAGCCGTTCGAAATACGGTGCGAAGCGTCCGAAGTAAGGACCGCTTTTTCGGCTTTTGATCATCCCGCTGCGCTTGGCGCCGGGATGCTGTTGTACAAAGGAATTACCTATGGCTCGTCGTCGTCGTCCTGAACGCCGCGAAATCCTGCCCGATCCCCGTTTCGGTGATGTGGTGCTGTCGAAATTCATGAACAGCGTCATGCTGGACGGGAAGAAGTCCACCGCCGAAGGCATCGTCTATGGCGCCCTCGAATCGGTCGAAGCCCGTGCCAAGAAGGAACCGATCGGCGTGTTCCACGAAGCGCTGGCGAATATCCGTCCGAACATCGAAGTCCGCAGCCGCCGCGTCGGCGGTGCGACCTATCAGGTTCCGGTCGAAGTCCGTCCGGACCGTGCCCAGGCGCTCGCGATCCGCTGGCTGATCACCGCCGCGCGCAACCGCAGCGAAACGACGATGGCCGCGCGCCTGTCGGGTGAGCTGCTCGACGCCTCGAACAACCGCGGCAACGCGGTGAAGAAGCGCGAAGACACGCACCGCATGGCCGAAGCCAACCGCGCTTTCAGCCACTACCGCTGGTAATCGAACGCGGGATGCCACCGCCCTCGTGGCCGGGCGTCTCGCATTCGTAACAATCCTTCCTATATCGGGGGTGGCCCTCGCGGCCTCCCCCCAAATTCAAGGACAAGACCATGGCCCGCAGCCATCCGCTCGAAAATTATCGCAATTTTGGTATCATGGCGCACATCGACGCCGGCAAGACCACGACGACCGAGCGTATTCTTTACTACACCGGCAAGTCCTACAAGATCGGCGAAGTCCATGACGGCGCCGCGACGATGGACTGGATGGAGCAGGAACAGGAACGCGGCATCACGATCACGTCGGCTGCGACCACCTGCCTCTGGAAAGCCGACGAAGGTCAGGGCCCCGAGCATCGCCTGAACATCATCGACACCCCCGGCCACGTCGACTTCACCATCGAAGTCGAACGTTCGCTGCGCGTGCTCGACGGCGCGATCACCGCGTTCGACGGCGTTGCCGGCGTCGAGCCGCAGTCGGAAACCGTGTGGCGTCAGGCTGACAAGTACAAAGTCCCGCGCATGTGCTTCGTCAACAAGCTCGACCGCACCGGCGCCGATTTCTATTATTGCGTCCAGACGATCATCGATCGCCTCGGTGCGACCCCGGCTGTCCTCTATCTGCCCATCGGCGCCGAAGGCGACTTCAAGGGTCTCGTCGACCTGGTCAACGAGCGGGCGATCATCTGGAAGGACGAAAGCCTCGGCGCCGAATTCTTCTATGAGGAAATCCCCGCCGACCTCGCCGACAAGGCCGCCGAATATCGCGAAAAGCTGATCGAGCTCGCCGTCGAACAGGACGACGACGCGATGGAAGCCTATCTCGAAGGCACACTCCCCGAGGTCGCGCAGCTCAAGGCGCTGATCCGCAAGGGCACGCTGGCGCAGGCGTTCGTTCCTGTCCTCTGCGGCTCCGCGTTCAAGAACAAGGGTGTCCAGACGCTGCTCGACGCGGTCGTCGACTATCTGCCTTCGCCGCTCGACATTCCCGACGTTCAGGGGCTCAAGCTCGACGGCACGACGCCCGATTCGCGTCCGGCCGCCGATGACGCGCCGCTGTCGCTGCTCGCCTTCAAGATCATGAACGATCCGTTCGTCGGCTCGCTCACCTTCGCCCGCATCTATTCGGGGACCCTGAACAAGGGCACGTACCTGAACTCGGTGAAGGACAAGAAGGAAAAGGTCGGTCGTATGCTGCTGATGCATGCGAACAGCCGCGAAGACATCGAAGAAGCCTATGCGGGTGACATCGTCGCGCTCGCCGGCCTCAAGGAAACCACCACCGGGGATACGCTCTGCGCCACCGGCGCGCCGATCATCCTCGAGCGGATGGAATTCCCCGAGCCGGTCATCGAGCTGTCGGTGGAACCGAAGACCAAGGCCGACCAGGAACGTATGGGCATCGCGCTCAACCGCTTGGCCGCCGAGGATCCCTCGTTCCGCGTCTCGACCGACCATGAATCGGGTCAGACGATCATCAAGGGCATGGGCGAGCTTCACCTCGACATCCTCGTCGATCGCATGAAGCGCGAGTTCAAGGTCGAAGCGAATGTCGGCGCGCCGCAGGTGGCGTACCGCGAATCGCTCGCGAAGCCGGTCGACGTCGACTACACCCACAAGAAGCAGTCGGGCGGCTCGGGCCAGTTCGGCCGCGTCAAGGTCAGCGTCGCCCCCGGCGAACGCGGTTCGGGCATCACCTTCATCGACGAGATCAAGGGCGGCAATATTCCGCGCGAATATATCCCGTCGGTCGAAAAGGGCATGCGCGAATCGGCCGACAATGGTCACATGATCGGCTTCCCGATCATCGACTTCGAAATCAAGCTCACGGACGGCGCGTATCACGACGTCGACTCGTCGGCGCTGGCGTTCGAAATCGCGGGCCGCGCGGCGATGCGCGAAGTGGCGGCAAAGGCCGGCATCAAGCTGCTCGAACCGGTGATGAAGGTCGAGGTTGTTACCCCGGAAGAGTTCATGGGTGACGTGATCGGCGATCTCAACAGCCGCCGCGGCCAGATCCAGGGCACCGACAGCCGGGGCATCGCCCAGGTCGTCGAGGCGATTGTTCCGCTCGCGAACATGTTCGGCTACGTCAATCAGCTGCGCAGCTTCAGCCAGGGACGCGCCAGCTACTCGATGCAATTCTCGCATTATGAGGAAGTGCCGACCAACGTCGCCGAAGAGGTGAAGGCCAAGATGGCCTGACGGGTCTAAGCCGCGCGGACTTGCGCCGCGCGGCAAAGCCCTCTAAGGGCGGCGCCTGATTCAGCAGGCTCGTCCAAGACTGATCAATTCAACTATCGAACAAGAAGGTTCTTAAATCATGGCCAAGGCTAAATTTGAGCGGACGAAGCCGCACTGCAACATCGGCACCATCGGTCACGTCGACCATGGCAAGACCTCGCTGACCGCGGCGATCACGAAGGTGCTCGCCGAAACGTCGGGCGGCGTCGCCGTCGACTTCGCGAACATCGACAAGGCGCCCGAAGAGCGCGAACGCGGCATCACCATTTCGACCGCGCACGTCGAATATGAAACCGGCGCCCGCCACTATGCGCACGTCGATTGCCCGGGCCACGCCGACTATGTGAAGAACATGATCACCGGTGCTGCCCAGATGGACGGCGCGATCCTCGTCGTGTCGGCTGCTGACGGCCCGATGCCGCAGACCAAGGAGCACATCCTGCTCGCGAAGCAGGTTGGCGTTCCCACCATGGTCGTCTTCCTCAACAAGGTCGACCAGCTGGACGATCCCGAGCTGCTCGAGCTCGTCGAACTCGAAATCCGCGAAGAGCTTTCGAAGCGCGACTTCGACGGCGACAATATTCCGATCATCCCGGGTTCGGCGCTCGCCGCCCTCGAAGGTCGCGACGACGCCATCGGCAAGGACGCGATCCTGAAGCTGATGGAAGCCGTCGATGCATGGATCCCGCAGCCGGAACGTCCGCTCGACAAGCCCTTCCTGATGCCGATCGAAGACGTGTTCTCGATCTCGGGTCGCGGTACCGTCGTCACCGGCCGTATCGAAACCGGCATCGTCAAGGTCGGCGAAGAAGTCGAAATCGTCGGCATCAAGGACACCAAGAAGACCGTCGTGACCGGCGTCGAAATGTTCCGCAAGCTGCTCGACCAGGGCCAGGCTGGCGACAACGTCGGTGCGCTGATCCGTGGCGTCGGCCGTGAAGAAGTCGAGCGTGGCCAGGTTCTCTGCAAGCCCGGCACGATCAAGCCGCACACCGAGTTCACCTCGGAAGTCTATGTCCTGTCGAAGGACGAGGGCGGCCGTCACACGCCGTTCTTTGCGAACTATCGTCCGCAGTTCTACTTCCGCACCACGGACGTCACCGGCGAGGTCATCCTCCCCGAGGGCACCGAGATGGTCATGCCCGGCGACAACGTCCAGCTCGCCGTCAAGCTGATCGCCCCGATCGCCATGGACCCGGGTCTGCGCTTCGCAATTCGCGAAGGTGGCCGCACGGTCGGCGCAGGGGTTGTCGCGACCATCACAAAGTAATATAGGGCCGCGAGCCGCGCGATTCGGAAGCGATTCGCGCGGCTCGTAGCACTAGGAATTTAGATGGCCGATCCGGCTTCCCTGCGGGAGCCGGAGCAGGCCATTTCGGCTCTTTCGCATCGTCAGACGGGATTCGACTGGAATAGTCATGGAAACGCAGAATATTCGCATTCGCCTCAAGGCCTTTGATCACCGCGTGCTCGATCAGGCCACCACCGACATCGCCGACACGGCGCGTCGTACCGGAGCGCTTATTCGCGGCCCGATCCCGCTGCCGACGCGCATCGAAAAGTTCACCGTGAACCGCGGTCCGCATGTCGACAAAAAGTCGCGCGAGCAGTTCGAGGTCCGTACCCACAAGCGGCTGCTCGACATCGTGCAGCCGACCCCGCAGACGGTCGATGCGCTGATGAAGCTCGACCTCGCGGCGGGCGTGAACGTCGAAATCAAGCTGGCCTAAGGTCAGCGAAGCCCCGGTGAAGACCGGGGTCTCTATCGGCAGGCGGTTCGCCGCCTGCATCGTCCGGAGCGATCCGGACCGACGATAGGGTGGATACCGCCGGACCGCTTCCGCTGGAAGCACCAGGGTCCGGGCTGCGTCCCCCGTCTCGCCGCAGGTCCTTCGGGATGGCGGCACCTCAGCCCGGACGGGGCGATGCATCGAAATTATGGGCTGGGAGGGTAGTCGTCGGGCTTGGCTTGATGGCTTCCCGCAAGCCGTGCGGAATGGTCCGCCCGGCCTCTGTTGAGGAGTATTGATCATGCGGACTGGCGTGATCGCGAAAAAAATGGGGATGACCCGCCTGTTTCAGGACGACGGCCGCCACGTGCCCGTCACCGTCCTGAGCCTCGAAGGCTGCCAGGTTATCTCTGTGCGCGAACAAGAACGCGACGGCTATGTTGCCGTCCAACTCGGTGCCGGCTCGGCGAAGGCGAAGAACGTCGCCAAGCCCCAGCGCGGCGCTTTCGGCAAGGCCGAAGTCGAACCCAAGGCGAAGGTCGTCGAATTCCGCGTCGCTGACGACGCGACGCTCGATGTCGGTGCCGAACTGTCGGCCGACCATTTCGTCGCCGGCCAGATCGTGGACATCCAGGGCGTCACGCAGGGCAAGGGTTTTGCCGGTGCGATGAAGCGCTGGGGTTTCGGAGGCATGCGCGCCACGCACGGCGTGTCGATCAGCCACCGTGCCCATGGTTCGACGGGTAACCGTCAGGATCCGGGCCGCGTCTTCAAGAACAAGAAGATGGCCGGCCACATGGGCGCGCGCAACCGCACCCAGCAGAATCTCGAAATCGTCCGCACCGACGTCGAGCGCGGCCTTCTCTTCGTCAAGGGCTCGGTCCCTGGCTCGAAGGGCGGCTGGCTGATGGTCCGCGATGCGGTCAAGCTGCCGCGCCACCCCGAGGCCCCCTATCCGGCGGGCATCAAGAGCGCGGCCAACAGCAACCAGGAAGCCCCGGCAGACGCGCCGGTCGAAACGCCGGTCGAAGAGACCGTCGTCACCGACACCGCGACCACCGACGGCGCGCAGGAGTCCTGATCATGAAGGTCAAGGTTCAGACCATCGACGGCAAGGCCGGCACCGATATCGACCTCAACGACGACGTCTTCGGCGTCGATCCGCGCGCCGACATCCTGCACCGCGTCGTTTCGTGGCAGCTCGAAAAGCGCCGTGGTCCGGCTCGCGCCGCCCGCGAACGCAGCGACGTCGCCCGCACCGGCAAGAAGTTCGGTCGCCAGAAGGGCGGCGGTACCGCCCGTCACGGCGATCGCAAGGCACCGATCTTCATCGGCGGCGGCAAGGCGCACGGTCCCCGGGCCCGCACCTTCGGTCACTCGCTGAACAAGAAGATTCGCGCGCTTGGCCTCAAGATGGCGCTCAGCGACAAGGCGAAGGGCGGCAAGATCGTCGTTCTCGACACGCTCGAGCTCAAGGATGCCAAGACCAAGGCACTCGCCGGCCAGCTCGGCAAGTTCGAACTCGGCAACCGCGCACTCTTCATCGACGGCGATGCGGTCCATGAAAGCTTCGCCATGGCGTCGGCCAACCTCATCGGCATCGACTCGATGCCGGCGGCGGGTGCCAACGTCTATGACATCATCCGTGCCGACACGCTGGTCCTGACCCGCGCGGCGGTCGAAAAGCTGGAGGCCCGTTTCCATGGCTAAGGCAAAAACTGTCGACGCGCGTCACTATGACGTGATCCTCGCTCCGGTGATCACCGAAAAGTCGACCCTGCTCAGCGAGAATAACGCGGTGGTGTTCAAGGTTGCGAACGATGCGACCAAGCCCGCCATCAAGGCCGCCGTCGAGGCGCTGTTCGATGTCAAGGTGATCGGCGTCAACACGCTCATCACCAAGGGCAAGACCAAGCGCTGGAAGGGCAAGCCCTACACCCGCAGCGACGTGAAGAAGGCGATCGTTCGCCTGGCCGAAGGCCAGTCGATCGACGTCACCACCGGCGTCTGATTGTAGGAAGAGGCAAGAACAATGGCACTTAAATCCTATAATCCGACCAGCCCCGCGCAGCGCGGCCTGATCCTCGTCGACAAATCGTCGCTGTGGAAGGGCAAGCCCGTCAAGGCGCTGACCGAAGGCAAGAACAAGACCGGCGGCCGCAACAACAAGGGTCATGTGACCTCGCGCGGCATCGCGGGCGGCCACAAGCAGAAGTACCGCTTCATCGACTTCAAGCGTCGCAAGTGGGACATGCCGGCTACCGTCGAGCGTCTGGAATATGACCCCAACCGTACGGCCTTCATCGCGCTGGTGAAGTACGAAGACGGCGAGCAGACCTATATCCTGGCGCCGCAGCGCCTGGCGGTCGGCGATGTCGTCGTCGCGGGCAAGAAGACCGACGTGAAGCCGGGCAATGCGATGGAATTGTCGCAGATGCCGGTTGGCACGATCGTCCACAACATCGAGATGAAGCCGGGCAAGGGCGGCCAGATCGCCCGTTCGGCCGGCACCTATGCCCAGGTCGTCGGTCGTGACCGCGGTCTCGTCATCGTGCGTCTCGGTTCGGGCGAGCAGCGTTACATCCGCGGCGAGTGCATGGGCACGGTCGGCGCGGTGTCGAACCCCGACAACCAGAACACCAACCTCGGCAAGGCTGGCCGTGGTCGCTGGCTCGGCAAGCGTCCGCTGACCCGCGGCGTGGCCAAGAACCCGGTCGATCACCCGCACGGCGGCGGTGAAGGCCGTACCTCGGGCGGCCGTCATCCGGTTACCCCGTGGGGTAAGCCGACCAAGGGTGCTCGTACCCGTCACAACAAGTCGACCGACAAGATGATCATCCGGTCGCGTCACGCCAAGAAGAAGAGGTAAGCCATGGCTCGCTCGGTCTGGAAGGGTCCGTTTGTCGACCTTCATCTCCTCAAGAAAGCCGAAACGGCCCAGGACGGTGGCAGCTCTGCCCCGATCAAGACCTGGTCGCGTCGGTCCACCATCCTGCCGCAGTTCGTCGGGCTGACCTTCAACGTCTACAACGGCCGCAAGTTCGTGCCGGTGTCGGTCAACGAAGACATGGTCGGCATGAAGCTGGGTGAATTTGCGCCGACGCGCTTCTTCCCCGGCCACGCGGCCGACAAGAAGGGCAAACGCTAATGGGCAAGGCAAAATCCCCCCGCCGCGTTGCGGATAACGAGGCGCTGTCGGTCGGCACGCAGATTCGTGGCTCGGCGCAGAAGCTGAACCTCGTCGCTGCGCTGATCCGCGGTCGCAAGGTCGAAGACGCGATGAACGTCCTCGCTTTCTCGAAGAAGGCGATGGCGGTCGACGTGCGCAAGGTTCTCGCCAGCGCTGTCGCCAACGCGGAAAACAACCACAACCTCGACGTCGATGCGCTGGTCATCCAGGAAGCCAGCGTCGGCAAGTCGATCTCGATGAAGCGCTGGCACGCACGCGGTCGCGGCAAGTCGACCCGGATCGTCAAGCCGTTCAGCCGCATCCGCATCGTCGTGCGCGAACAGGAAGAAGAGGCGTAACATGGGCCAGAAGAGCAATCCGATCGGCCTGCGCCTGCAGGTCAACCGCACCTGGGACAGCCGCTGGTTCGCCGAAGGGCAGGACTATGGCCGTATGCTCGTTGAGGATCTGAAGATCCGCAACTTCATCTTCAAGACGCTGCCGCAGGCCGCGATCTCGAAGGTGGTGATCGAGCGTCCCGCCAAGCTGTGCCGCGTGTCGATCTATGCCGCCCGTCCGGGCGTCATCATCGGCAAGAAGGGCGCCGACATCGAAAAGCTGCGCAAGCAGCTTGGCGAACTGACCGGCAGCGACGTGTCGCTGAACATCGTCGAAATCCGCAAGCCCGAAGTCGACGCCAAGCTCGTTGGCCAGGGCATTGCCGACCAGCTTGAGCGCCGCGTGGCGTTCCGTCGTGCGATGAAGCGCGCAGTGCAGTCGGCGATGCGTCTCGGCGCCGAGGGCATCCGCATCAACTGTGCCGGCCGTCTGGGCGGCGCGGAAATCGCGCGCACCGAGTGGTACCGCGAAGGCCGGGTGCCGCTGCACACGCTGCGCGCGAACGTCGATTATGCCGAAGCGACCGCACACACCGCCTATGGCGTGTGCGGGATCAAGGTGTGGATCTTCAAGGGCGAAATCCTGGGTCATGACCCGATGGCGACCGACCGGTTGATGCTCGACGCGCAGACGTCGGGCGTGCGCCCGGCGCGCGATGATCGCCGCTAAGGACTGCTGACATGCTGCAACCGAAAAAAACCAAGTTCCGCAAGGCTTTCAAGGGCCGCATCCATGGCAATGCCAAGGGTGGCACCAGCCTGAACTTCGGCTCCTACGGGCTGAAGGCGATGGAACCCGAGCGCATCACCGCGCGCCAGATCGAAGCGGCTCGCCGTGCGATCAGCCGTGCGATCAAGCGTCAGGGCCGTTTGTGGATCCGCATCTTCCCCGACGTCCCCGTGTCGTCGAAGCCGGCCGAAGTCCGTATGGGCAAGGGCAAGGGTTCGCCGGAATTCTGGGCCGCGCGCGTGAAGCCGGGCCGCATCCTGTTCGAACTCGACGGCGTTCCGGGCCCCGTGGCCGCGCTGGCGTTCGAACGCGCCGCGATGAAGCTGCCGATCAAGACCAAGGTCGTTGCCCGCCTCGGCGACACGACCCACCTGGAGGGTTAAGGACATGGCCAAGACCGAAGATTTCAAGGCCAAGACCGACGACCAGCTCGCCGAACAGCTTGGCGAACTGAAGCGTGAGGCGTTCAACCTGCGTTTCCAGGCGGCCACCGGCCAGCTTGAAAAGGCATCGCGCGTCAAGGAAGTGCGGCGCTCGATCGCCCGCATCAAGACGCAGCAGACCGAGCGCACGCGCTCGGCTGCGAAGTAAGGAGACTATCGATGCCGAAGCGCATTCTGACCGGCACCGTGGTGTCCGACAAGGGCGACAAGACCGTCGTGGTGAAAGTCGAGCGGAAGGTGAAGCACCCTCTGTACGGCAAGATCATCCGTCGTTCGAAGAAGTATCACGCCCATGATGAGGACAACAGCATCAAGGCTGGTGAAACCGTCCGCATCGAGGAAACGAAGCCGATTTCGAAGCTGAAGACGTGGAAGGTGCTCGACAAGGTCGACACCCACAGCAAGCCCAAAACGGCTGCCGACGCCTAAGCTGGTTTTCACGGAACCGCCGGGATTGCCCGGTAGGCCAAACAAGAAGGAAATGCATCGATGATCCAGATGCAGTCACAATTGGAAGTCGCCGACAACAGCGGCGCGAAGCGCGTCCAGTGCATCAAGGTGCTGGGCGGGTCGAAGCGTCGCGTCGCCGGCGTCGGCGATGTCATCGTCGTGTCGATCAAGGAAGCCCAGCCGCGCGGTAAGGTGAAGAAGGGCGACGTGCATCGCGCCGTCATCGTCCGCACCGCGAAGGATGTGCGCCGCGCCGACGGTTCGGTGATCCGCTTCGACAGCAACGCCGCCGTGCTCGTCAACAAGAACGAGGAGCCGATCGGCACCCGTATCTTCGGCCCCGTCGTCCGCGAACTGCGCGGCCGTGGCTATATGAAGATCATCAGCCTGGCGCCGGAGGTGCTCTGACCATGAGTATGGCGAAGATCAAGAAGGGCGACACGGTTGTCATCCTGTCCGGCAAGGACAAGGGCAAGACCGGTGAAGTGACGCAGAGCCTGCCGAAAGACGGCAAGCTGGTCGTCGCGGGCGTCAACATCATCACGCGGCACCGCAAGCCGAGCCAGACCAACCCGCAGGGTGGCCTGGAACGCAAGGAAGCGCCGCTTTTCGCGAGCAAGGTCGCTCTCGCCGATCCCAAGACCGGCAAGCCGACTCGCGTCCGCTTTGAAACCAAGGACGGCAAGAAGGTCCGCGTGGCCGTGAAGTCCGGGGAGACGATCAGTGGCTGACAATTACACCCCGCGCATGCGCACCCGCTACGACGAGGTGATCGTCAAGGCGATGACCGAGAAATTCGGTTACAAGAACGCGATGGAAGTGCCGAAGATCGAAAAGATCACGCTCAACATGGGTGTCGGCGAAGCCACGCAGGACAAGAAGAAGGTCGAATCGGCAGCTGCTGAAATGGAGCTGATCGCCGGCCAGAAGCCTGTCGTGACCAAGGCGAAGAAGTCGATCGCACAGTTCAAGCTGCGCGAAGGCATGCCGATCGGCTGCAAGGTGACCCTGCGCCGCGAACGCATGTACGAATTCCTCGACCGGCTGATCACCATCGCAATGCCGCGCATCCGCGATTTCCGCGGCGTGTCGGCGACCAGCTTCGACGGCCGTGGCAACTATGCCATGGGTCTGAAAGAGCAGATCATCTTCCCCGAGATCAACTATGACCGCATCGACCAGGTGCGTGGCATGGACGTGATCGTCACCACCACCGCCCGTACGGACGAAGAAGCCCGCGAACTGCTCAAGCTGTTCGGCTTCCCCTTCCCGATCGAAGCGCAGGAAAAGGAAGCCGCCTGATCCCTCTGGGACCAGGCAGGCTCTTTCAAGAAGGAAAGAGAACTTAAGTCATGGCGAAACTGAGTTCCGTGAACAAGAATGAGCGTCGCAAGCAGCTGGTGAAGAAGTACGCCGGCCGTTATGCGAAGCTGAAGGCGATTGCGGCGGACACGTCGCTCGACGATGGCGAGCGACTGATCGCGCGCCTCAAGATGGCGGAAGTTCCGCGCAACGGAAACCCGACCCGCATCCGCAACCGCTGCGAGATGACCGGTCGTCCGCGCGCATATTATCGCAAGTTCCGGCTTTGCCGTATCCAGCTCCGCGATCTGGCCAACAAGGGCCTGATCCCCGGCGTTGTGAAGTCGAGCTGGTAAGGAAGACGCAAGATGGCAATGACCGATCCTCTGGGTGATATGCTCACCCGCATCCGCAACGGCCAGCAGGCGAAGAAGGACAGCGTCCTGACGCCGGCCTCGACCCTGCGCGTCCGTGTTCTCGATGTTCTTCAGCGCGAAGGCTATATCCGCGGCTACAGCGAAGAAGCGCTGGGCGCCAAGGGCCAGCACAAGGGCATCCGCATCGAGCTGAAATATTTCGAAGGCCAGCCGGCGATCCGCCACGTAGCGCGCGTCTCGAAGCCGGGCCGCCGCATCTATTCGGGTTCGAAAGAACTGCCGATCGTGCGCAACGGCCTGGGCATCACCATCGTGTCGACCCCGCGCGGCGTCCTCTCGGATGCCGAGGCCCGCGAACATAATGTCGGCGGCGAAGTGCTGGCGGAGGTGTTCTGATGTCGCGTATTGGTAAAAAAGTGGTCGCCATCCCTTCGGGGGTCACGGCCAGCATCGACGGCGGTCAGCTGTCGGTCAAGGGCCCCAAGGGCACCCTGGCCCTCGCGCTCGCCGACGACATCGCCTATGAGGTCAAGGAAGGCGAGATTTCGGTCCAGCCTGCCAACGCCACCAAGCAGGCGCGCGCCTTCTGGGGCATGCAGCGCACGCTGGTCCAGAACCTCGTCACCGGCGTCACCGACGGCTTCACCAAGGTGCTCGAAATCACCGGTGTCGGCTATCGTGCCAACGCCCAGGGCAAGATGTTGAAGCTGCAGCTCGGTTATAGCCACGATGTCGATTTCACGATCCCCGAGGGGATCGAGATCAAGACGCCGGACAACACGACGATCGAGATCACCGGCATCGACAAGCAGCAGGTCGGTCAGGTCGCGGCGGAAATCCGCCGTTGGCGCAAGCCCGAACCCTATAAGGGCAAGGGCATCAAATATCGCGGCGAGTACATCTTCCGCAAAGAAGGCAAGAAGAAGTAAGCCATGGCACATCTTACCCAATTCGAAAAACGCCGCCAACGCGTTCGTACCGCCCTTCGCAAGCGCGCCGGTGGGCGCGCACGCCTGTCGGTGCACCGTTCGGGCCGTCACATCTATGCGCAGCTCATCGACGACGCTGCCGGCGCAACGCTGGCTTCGGCTTCGACGCTCGACAAGGATGTCCGCGGCAAGACCGGCGCGACCACCGCGGCGGCTGCCGACGTCGGCAAGCGCCTCGCCGCTGCCGCGAAAAAGGCCGGCGTGACGCAGGTCGTGTTCGACCGCGGCGGTTTCCTGTTCCACGGGCGCATCAAGGCGCTGGCCGACGCGGCTCGCGAAGGCGGATTGGAGTTCTAATATGGCTGACGAAGTACAGAACGTCGAAGGCGCAGCGCCCGAAGCGGCGACCGAAACCACCACCCAGGCTCCGCGCCGCGGTCGTGGCGGCGGCGCCGGCGGACCGGGCGGCAATCGTGGCGGTCGTGATGGCGGCGGCCGTGGTCGCCGCGACGATCGTCGTCCGCGCGACGATGATGGCGGCGAAGAGCTGATCGAAAAGCTCGTCCACATCAACCGTGTCTCGAAAACCGTGAAGGGCGGCAAGCGCTTCGGTTTCGCCGCGCTCGTCGTCGTCGGCGACGGCAAGGGCCGCGCCGGTTTCGGTCATGGCAAGGCGCGCGAAGTGCCCGAAGCCATTTCGAAGGCGACCGCCGCTGCCAAGAAGGCGATGATTCGCGTTCCGCTGCGCGACGGCCGCACGCTGCACCATGACGGCCTCGGCCATTTCGGTGCCGGCATGGTCACGCTGCGCTCGGCGCCCGCGGGTACCGGCATCATCGCCGGTGGTCCGATGCGCGCCGTGTTCGAATCGCTCGGCGTCGCCGACGTGGTGACCAAGTCGAACGGCACCTCGAACCCCTACAACATGATCCGCGCCACCTTCGAAGCGCTCGGCGAGCAGACCAGCCCCAAGTCGGTCGCGCAGCGTCGCGGCAAGAAGGTGTCGGACCTCATCAAGCGCGGCGGTGCATCCGATCGCACTGCCGAGGCCGAAGCCGCCGCGGTGACGGAGTAAGACCATGGCTGACAAGAAGATCAAGATCCGCCAGATCGGCTCGCCGATCCGTCGCCCCAAGAGCCAGCGTGCGATCCTGACCGGCCTCGGCTTGGGCAAGATGCATCGCGAGGTCGAACTGATCGACACCCCGGAAGTGCGCGGCATGATCCGCAAACTTCCGCACATGGTGGAAGTGATCGAGGGCTAAAAGCCGGTGAAGCTGTACCGCCTGTTGACCGGTCCCGACGACAGCGCGTTCTGCGCCCGCGTCGAAGGTCTGCTCAACCGGGGGTGGCAGCTTCACGGCAGCCCGTCGATCACCAGTGTCGATGGCCGCGGCTATGTCGCCCAGGCCATCGTGATGGACAAGGCCGGGGCCTACCCCGGCTTTCAGCCATCGAGTGAAATCGAACCGGACTGATCCCGCCCCGGCGGCCAGTCCCCAGCGCGAACAAAGCGAAAGCGAGTGCAATCATGACGATCAAACTTAACGAACTCAGCGACAACGCCGGCGCCCGCAAGGGCCGGATGCGCGTCGGACGCGGCATCGGCTCGGGCAAGGGCAAGACCGCCGGCCGCGGCCAGAAGGGCCAGAAGGCGCGCAGCGGCGTCGCGATCAACGGGTTCGAAGGCGGCCAGATGCCGCTCCACATGCGTATCCCGAAGCGCGGCTTCAACAATATCTTCGGCAAGGACTTCGCGATCGTCAATCTGGGCATGATCCAGAAGCTGATCGACACGAAGAAGCTCGACGCCAAGGCCGTGGTCGATCACGCGGCGCTCAAGGCCGCCGGCGTTGCCCGCGGCGGCAAGGACGGCGTTCGCCTCCTCGCCAAGGGTGAACTGACGACCAAGCTGAACTTCGCGGTTGCCGGCGCGTCGAAGGGCGCGATCGAGGCGGTCGAAAAGGCCGGCGGCAAGGTCGACCTGCCCGAAGCCAAGCCCGAAGGCGACGGCAAGCGGGCCCAGCGCAAGGCTGCGGCGGCCGCCAAGAAGGCCTGATGATTTTCGGGGGCGGCGCGGCAACAGGCCACGCCGCCCCCGACGCATTTGAATCGGGCCTTTCCCCTTGCGCTTCACGACCACCGAACGCACATAGGCGCCGGGTCGCGGGGGGCGCGGTCCGGAAATCCGAGGAAAAATACCCATGGCCTCTCGCGCCGACCAGCTTGCTTCCAACCTGAACTTTTCGAAGTTCGGCCAGGCGACCGAACTCAAGAACCGCATCTGGTTCACGATCGGCGCGCTGATCGTCTTCCGCTGCCTGTCCTTCGTGCCGCTCCCCGGGGTCGACCCCGTCGCGCTGGCGCAGGCCTATAAGCAGGCGGCCTCGGGCGGCGTCCTCGACATCTTCAACACCTTCTCGGGCGGCAGCCTTGAGCGCCTCAGCATCATCGCGCTCGGCGTCATGCCCTATATCACGGCTTCGATCGTCGTTCAGCTCGCCTCGGCGCTGGCCCCCAGCCTTGCCGCGCTCAAGAAAGAGGGCGAAAGCGGGCGCAAGAAGCTCAACCAATATACCCGCTACGGCACCGTCGTGCTCACTGCGATCCAGGCCTATTTTCTCGCGCTGACCGCCGAGGCGTCGACCGGGGCGCAAGGCATCACCGTCGTCCTCGACCCCGGCATGCTGTTCCGCATCACCACGGTGATCAGCGTCGTCGGCGGTACCCTTTTCCTGATGTGGCTCGGCGAGCAGATCACCAGCCGCGGCATCGGCAACGGCGTCTCGCTGATCATCATGGCGGGCATCCTTGCCCAGCTGCCGCGCAGCTTCGCCCAGATGTTCAGTCAGGTCCGCGAAGGCTCGATGGGCGGCGGCACCGTGCTCGCCGTAATCATCGGCGCGATCGCGATCATCGCCTTCATCAGCTTCATGGAACGGGCGCAGCGAAGGGTGCTCGTGCAATATCCAAAGCGCGCGACCCAGCGCGGCGGGATGCAGGCCGACCGCAGCCATCTGCCGCTCAAGGTCAACACCGCCGGCGTGATCCCGCCGATCTTCGCCTCGTCGCTGCTGTTGATGCCGCTGACGATCACCCAGTTCATGGGCAATAATGTTCAGGGCGATACCGCGACCGGCGATTTCCTGATCACGATCAACCAGTATCTTGCCCATGGCCAGCCGTTGTACATGGCGCTCTACGCCGCGGGCATCGTCTTCTTCTGCTTTTTCTATGTCGCGGTCGTCTTCAATCCGGAAGAAACCGCCGACAATCTGAAGCGCCAGAACGGCTTCATCCCCGGCATCCGCCCGGGCAAGAACACCGCCGCCTATCTCGACCATGTGCTGACGCGCATCACCGTGATCGGGGCGGCCTATCTGGCGGCGATCTGCCTGATCCCCGAATATTTCATCGCGCGGTCGGGCCTGCCCTTCCAACTCGGGGGCACCAGCCTGCTGATCATCGTCAACGTCACCATCGACACCATTACCCAGATCCAGAGCCACATGCTCGCGCATCAATATGGCGACCTGATCAAGAAGGCCAAATTGAAAGGCGGCGTTGCGCGGCGCTGATACGCCCGCTACGCGAGTTTCGAACAGGGCAGGGAAACAGGGGCCTTCATGACGCTCAATATCATTTTGCTGGGTCCGCCGGGAGCGGGCAAGGGAACGCAGGCCTCGCGGCTGGAGGACGAGCATGGCATGGTCCAGCTCTCGACCGGCGACATGCTGCGTGCGGCGGTCAAAGCGGGAACGCCGATCGGCGTCCAGGCCAAGGCGGTGATGGATGCGGGCGAGCTCGTCTCGGACGAAATCGTCTCGGGCCTGATCGGCGAACGCCTCGACCAGCTCGGCGGCGATGTGTCGGTGATATTCGACGGCTATCCGCGCACCGCTGCGCAGGCCGATGCGCTCGACGAAATCCTCGACGTGCGCGGGCGCAAGCTCGACCATGTCATCGAACTGCTGGTCGAAGAGGATGCGCTCGTCGACCGCATCACCGGCCGCTTCTCCTGCGCCACCTGCGGCGCCGGCTATCACGACCGCTACAAGCTGCCGAAGGTCGCAGACACCTGCGACCAGTGCGGCGGGCATGACTTCAAGCGCCGTCCCGACGATAACGAGGAAACGGTGCGCACGCGCATGGCCGAATATCGCGCCAAGACCGCGCCGATCCTGCCGATCTACGAAGCGCGCGGCATCGTGACCCACGTCGACGGCATGGCCGATATCGACGTCGTCAACGACGCGATCGAGTTGATTCTCAACTCCGCCACAGCGCCCTAGTCCGCTTCAACATCGTCATTGCGAGGGGCGCAGCCCCGTGGCAATCCAGAGCGGCAACAGGCCACTCCGGATTGCTTCGCTTCGCTCGCCATGACGAAGCCCGGTGGTGGCGGGGGATGGGCGATGAATCTGAAAATCATGCTGGCGACGGCTGTTCTGCCGGTTGCCGTACTCGCCGGGGCTCCGGCACAGGCCAAGGTCATCGACCAGAGCGAGATCGGCTTCACCGTCGCGCACACCGCGCAGGTCGCCGCGACCCCCGAAGATGTGTGGAAAATGCTCCGCATGCCCCAGAAATGGTGGTCGAAGGAGCATAGCTGGTCGGGCGATCCCGAGAATTTCTGGCTCGATTCGCAGGCCGGAGGTTGCTTCTGCGAAAAATTGCCCGACACCGGAAAGGGCCTCGGCAGCGTCCAGCACGCGCGCATCCTTTTCGCCAAGCCCGATGAAATGCTCCGCCTGTCGGGTGCCTTCGGCCCGCTGCAGGGTGAGGCGCTGACCGGCACGCTGACGATCCAGATCAAGGAAACTCCGACCGGCGCGGCGATCCGCTTCGACTATATTGTCGGCGGTTATATGCGCTTCAAGGTCCCCGAAATCGCCCCTGCGGTCGACAAGGTGATCGGCGAACAGCTGATCGGCCTCGCCAGGGCGCTCGGCGGCAGCCTGCCGCCGACCCGCGCCGAAAAGGCGGCGGCGGACGAAGCGGGCGAGGGTGACAAGCCCGCGCCGTCCGAAAAAACCGAATCGGGCCTCGACGACGCGATGGCGGACCTGCTCGCCGATCCGCCGAAGTCCGACGAGGCGGCGAAGGAAAACGAAGCCCCCGAGTGACGCCTCAGCTCTTGGGCTTGCCCTTGAGCGCCGCGAGCGCGGCGAACGGTCCGGCCTGCTCCTCACTCAGCACGCCCTTTTCGGCGAGGATGCGGTCAGCGTCGGGATGGCGCGGAAACGGATCGAGCGCGAGCGACAGCGTCTGCACCGCGACCTCCCCCAGGTCGACGCGGTCATGTTCGAGCGGCAGCACATCGATATCATCGGCGCCCAGTTCGACCTCGACCTCTTCGTCGTCGTCCGGCCGCAGGTCGCGCAGAAATTTGAGGTCGAAGGGTTCGGCGATCGTCGCCGGTACCGGCAGATCGGTCGCGGCGCAGCTTTGCACCAGCGCCGCGCGCACTTCGCCGCGCAGCCCGATCCCACCCGCCACCGCGCGCACCTCGACGGTCACCGCGAACCGGTCGAGTTCGACGAGTGCGAGCCGCTTGGCGATCGCCGCGCGTGCCGCGGCGTCGGCCTCGAGCGTCACTGTCCTGCCGGGTCCGACCTCGGCGAGCGTCACGACATGCGAAAATTCGCTGCTCATGCCGCGTCCGGCAGGCGGTCGGCGGCGATCAGGTCGGTCACCGGCATCGCGGCGAGCGCGGTCCGCAGCGCCGCGGTCCCCTCCATGACATGCGCGAGTTCGCTCGCGCCGGGTTCGTTGCCGCGCCACAGGTTGCGGACCAGCGCCGCGCGCAGGTCGTCGGACCCGTCGGGCGCGCGATAGGCGCCAAGCCGGCCGCCGAGGGCGCCGACCATCCGCCCGATCTGCTTGCCGACGACCATGTCGCCGAAACCGATCTGGCGCATCTGACCGTCCATGTCGGTCACGAACAATTCGGTAAGATGGACCCCCGCCAGCGCCTGAGCCGGATCTTCGTCGATGCGGTGGAGGACGAGCGCCATCACCAGCCCGATCATGTCGAACCGCCCGTCGAGCGTGTCGGGGACGCCGCCGGCCTGGTACCAGTGCGGCGCGCGCGCGGCCGCGACCACGGCGTTCCACAAGGGGCGGCGCGCCTCGCGCGGGTCGGGATCGGGGGTGAAGAGTTTGCGGAACGAGATCATGCGCTCCGCTTAGGCGCATTTGTGCCTGCCGAAAAGGCCCGCCGGTCAGGCTGCAGCAAGCTTTGCCGCGCCACAAGCGGCGCGCCATAGGCCTTGTATGCGGCACCCGCTTGCGCTTAAGAGGCGCGGGTAACAAGCGCGGTCGCGGGGGCGAGCGGCAGGCATGCGCAACGGAGATTTTTGATGCCGCACTTCACCACGATTTTTTCTGCGCCGCGGACGCGCCTGATCGTCGCTGGCCTCGCGCTGGCGCTGACGACCAGCGGCTGCGCCCAGCTCAAGGGCCGGCAGGGTTATGTCGTCGACCCCGTGCTGACCGATGCGATCACGCCTGGCGTCGACAACCGCGAATCGGTCGAAAAGACGCTCGGCCGCCCGACCTTCGTCGGCCAATTCAGCAACAATGAATATTATTATGTGTCGCGCGAGACGCGCCAGCTCGCCTTCGCCAACCCGCGTCCGGTGGCGCAGCAGGTGCTGCGCGTACGCTTCGACGCCACCGGCAACGTCGCCGCGGTCGATCGCACCGGAATCGAGCTGGTGAGCCGGATCAGCCCCGAAGGCGACAAGACCCCGACGCTGGGCCGCGAGCGCAGCTTCTTCCAGGATATCTTCGGCAATATCGGTGCGGTCGGCGCCCCGGGCATGGGCGGCAGCGGCGGCCCTTCGGGACCGTAACAGCGCGTCATCGCGAGGCGCGGAGCGAGGCGGCAATCCAGAGACGGCGCTAACCGCCCTGGATTGCTTCGTTTCGCGCGCAACGACGAACGTTCGATCGTTACTCGGCGATCCCGCCCGCCGCGAGCACCGCCAGCGTCACCAGGTCCGACGCGGTCGACGCCATCGTCGCGACTTGCACCGGCTTTTCCATGCCGACCAGCATCGGGCCGATCACCGCGCTGCCGCCAAGTTCGCGCAGCAGCTTGGCCGACAGATTGCCCGATTGCAGCCCCGGCATGACCAGCACGTTCGCGGGTCCCGACAGGCGGCAGAAGGGATAATTGGCCATCACCTTGGGGTTGAGCGCGACGTCGGGCGACATCTCGCCCTCATATTCGAATCCCGGCTTGCGTTCGTCGAGGATCGCCACCGCGTCGCGGATATTGTCGAGCCACGATCCCGGCGGGTTGCCGAAGGTCGAATAGGACAGGAAGGCGACGCGCGGTTCGTGCCCCATGCGCCGCGCGACCTGCGCGGTGCGTTCGGCGATGTCGGCAAGCTGCTGCGCGCTCGGGCGTTCGTTGACCGTGGTGTCGGCCATGAACACCGTATGGTGCTGGCCGACGAGGACGTGGATGCCGAAATTGGTCTGGCCTTCGGCGGGGTCGATCACCCGCCGCACTTCGCGCATCGACTGCGAATAGGTGCGGGTGGTGCCGGTGATCATCGCATCGCCCAGCCCCAGCTGGAGCAACAGCGAGCCAAAGATGTTGCGGTCGCGGTTGACCATGCGCTCGACGTCGCGGCGCAGGTAGCCGCGCCGCTGCAGCCGTTCGTACAGCATGTCGACCATTTGCGGCACATGCGGCGAATTGACGCTGTTGTGGACCTCGAAGCTTTCGGGGTCTGCGACCCCCATGTCGCGCAGCTTGTCGTGCAGCCCTTCGCGCCCGACGAGAACCGGGATGCCATAGCCGCCATCGCGGAACTGGATCGCGGCGCGCAATACAACCTCTTCTTCACCCTCGGCGAACACCACCCGCTTCGGATTGGCGCGCGCAGCCTCATAGGCGAGCGTCAGCACCGAAGTCGTCGGGTTGAGCCGCGCCTTCAGCGAATTGCGATAGGCGGCCATATCCTCGATCGGCCGCTGCGCGACGCCGGTGTCCATCGCCGCCTTGGCGACCGCGGCGGGCACGATTTCCATCAACCGCGGGTCGAAGGGTGAGGGGATGATATATTCGGGGCCGAAACTCGACGCCCGCCCGCCATAGGCCGCCGCGACTTCCTCGGGCACCTGCTGGCGCGCGAGGTCGGCGATGGCGTAAGCGGCTGCGATCTTCATCTCCTCGTTGATCGCGGTCGCGCGCACGTCGAGCGCGCCGCGGAAGATGAAGGGGAAACACAGGACATTGTTGACCTGGTTCGGATAGTCCGACCGCCCGGTGGCGATGATCGCGTCGGGGCGCGCGGCACGCGCATCCGGCGGCGAGATTTCGGGATCGGGGTTTGCCATCGCGAAGATGATCGGGGCCGGCTTCATGTCCTTGACCATCTCGGGCTTCAGCGCGCCAGCCGCCGACAGGCCGAGGAAGACGTCGGCGCCGACCAGTGCCTCGGTCAGCGTGCGCGTCTCGGTCGGCACCGCATGCGCCGACTTCCATTGGTCCATGCCTTCGGCGCGGCCCTGATAGATGGTGCCCTTGCGGTCGCACATGATGACATTTTCATGCCGCACGCCCATCGCCTTGATCAGCGCGGTACAGGCGATCGCGGCGGCGCCGGCGCCATTGACGACGACCTTCACCGTGTCGAGGTCGCGCCCGGTCAGGTGGCAGGCGTTGATCAGCCCGGCGGCGGTGATGATCGCGGTGCCATGCTGGTCGTCATGGAACACCGGGATGTTCATCTTTTCCTTCAGCGCCTGCTCGATGATGAAGCAGTTCGGCGCCGCAATATCCTCGAGGTTGATGCCGCCAAAGCTCGGCTCGAGCAGCTCGACCGCCTCGATGAAGCGTTGGGGGTCTTCGGTGTCGACCTCGAGGTCGATCGAATCGACGTCGGCGAAGCGCTTGAACAGCACCGCCTTGCCTTCCATCACGGGCTTCGAGGCGAGCGCGCCAAGGTTGCCGAGGCCGAGGATCGCGGTGCCGTTCGAGATCACCGCGACCAGATTGCCCTTGATCGTATAGTCATAGGCGGTGGCCGGATCCTCGGCGATCGCCTTCACCGGCACCGCGACACCGGGTGAATAGGCCAGGCTCAGGTCGCGCTGCGTCGCCATCGGTTTCGACGCGACGATCTCGATTTTTCCGGGCCGGCCGTAATTATGATAGAGCAGGGCCTCGCGATCCGAGAATTGTATCTTGCTGCCGCTGTCCATTAGTTTGTCCCCTCAGTTCGATTCCACAGACGCGCGCCCATTGCGCTGATCCCTAGCGTCACCCTGCGGCGATTGGTACCGCCAATATTGGGTCTCGGCGCAAAGCTTGTACCGGCTGGCACGAGTGGGTCCGGTTTCGGGCGAAACCAGACGTCGCCCCCGCGAAGGCGGGGGCCGCTGTCGGTTTACGCAGCGATACGGAAATAGGCCGTTAGCGGCCCCCGCCTTCGCGGGGGCGACGGTTTAAGACGGTTTAAAGAGTGTCCGCTTCCCACCCCAAAGCAGACATAGCCGTCGGCGATCGAACGCTATTGATACTCCACCGTCACCGGAATCCGCCCGCGATAGTCGCCGTCGTCAAGACCGGCGATCTGCAGCCGGCCGCCGAAGCGAAACTGCAGGCGGCCATCGGGGCCGAGGCGCGGAGCGGCACTGAGGTCGGTGATAAGGCTCGACACGCGCGCGCTGCGGCCGCGATCGCTTTCGAGATCGACGCTGGTCGGCAGGATGACGCGGACCTCGGCGCCGGGTTCGCCGGTCACGGTGACCACCCCGGTGACCGCGAAACCGCCGAGATCGACGACATCGCCGCGCAGGCGGCGCGCGCCCGAGAGCGGGTCGAGTTCGACCTCTCCGCCACCCGCGCCGACCGCGACGCGGCCCATGTCGAGCTGGGTTTCGACCTCGACCCGCAGCGGCGTTTCGGCCTTGCGACTCGCGCTGCCGCTCGCCGCGCCTTGCTCGCCGCACAGCATGCACTGCGCCGAGGCCGCGGAGGGCGCGCCGAAAATCAGACCGAGAAGGAGGAAAAGGCGCAATTTCACGCCTTTCCGATAGCCGATCCATGGTTAAGCCGCGGTAAAGCAACGCGGGCGCTAATCCGCTGGCCTGCCTCCCGCTTTTGCTCCACATGAGCGCCATGACGATGAAGTCGCCGACCGCCTGGCTCAACGCGCTTTCCACCGCGACGCCCGACCATGACATCCACAAAGCCTTCATCGACTGGGCGACCCCTCGGCTGGCCGACGAACGGGTGCGCGCGATCTTTGCGCGGATGGCGGGGCGGTCGGGCATCGATCATCGCTGGTCGGTGCTGCCGCCGACCGCCGATGGCGGGTCCCCGGTGGCGCCGGGCGGATTTTACGATGTGGCGGGATTGCCGCCGACCTCGGCACGGATGGCCGCTTATGCCGAACATGCGCCCGAGCTGGCGCTCAACGCCATCGCGGGCCTAGGCGACGCCTTCGAACCGGCGCGGGTCACGCATCTGGTGGTGGCGAGCTGCACCGGTTTCGTCGCGCCGGGGATCGACCAGATCATCGCACGGCGGCTGGGACTGGCGGCGACGGTCGAGCGGGTGCTGATCGGTTTCATGGGATGCTACGCCGGAGTCACTGCGCTGCGGAGCGCGCGGCATATCGTGCGGTCGGAGCCGGATGCGGTGGTGCTGGTGGTGAGCGTCGAGCTGTCGACACTCCACCTCAGCCTCGCCGACCAGCCCGAGCCCCTGCTCGCGATGCTGCAGTTCAGCGACGGCGCCGCCGCGGGGATCGTGTCGAGCGAAGCCGAAGGACTGCAACTTGGCGAGGGCCGCAGCCTGGCGCTCGAGGACAGCGCCGAGTTGATCTGCTGGGACATCGGCGACAAGGGATTCGAGATGCAATTGTCGGGCGAGGTCCCGGGACGGCTGCGCGCGGCGCTGGGCGAACCGGGGGTGCAGGCGCAGCTGTTCGGCGGCGGCGCGGCGCCGCCGCTGCTTGCGGTCCATGCCGGCGGTCGCTCGGTGCTCGACGCGGTCGAGGCGGCGCTGCATGCCCCCGCCGATGCGCTGGCCGACAGCCGCGCGGTGCTCGGCGCGTGGGGCAATATGTCGTCGGCGACGATCCTGTTCGTGCTCGCACGGATGATGGCGCGGCGTGCGAAGGGCGAGGGCATCGCGATCGCCTTCGGCCCCGGACTCGCCGCCGAGGCGATCCGCTTCACCGCGTCATGAACCCCTTCGCCAGCCTCGCCGTGCCGATCGAGGCCGAGGAGGAGATGGACGCGGCCGAATTGCCGGCCGAGCGCTATGCGAAGGTGCTGCGCGACCTGTCGCGGATCAATGCGCTGACGCTGGCGGCGCGCCCTACGCTGGGGTTCCTCGATCGGGTGCGCGCGCGCGGCGTCGGCGAAAAGCCATGGCGCATCCTCGACGTCGGCTTCGGCGCCGGCGACATGCTGGCGCGGATCGCGCACTGGGGCGACTGGCGCGGGGTGGCGCTCGACCTCGTCGGGGTGGACCTCAACTCGAAGAGCATGGCCGTCGCCAAGGCGCGGCTCGGCGAGCAGGCGCGCTTTGTCACCGGCGATTATCGCGATCTGGCGGGCGACGGGTGGGACATCATCGTGTCGAGCCTCGTCACCCATCATATGACGCCAGGCCAGCGCGCCGATTTTTTGCGCTTCATGGAAGGGGAGGCAGCGCGCGGCTGGCTGGTCAATGACCTCCACCGCCAGCGGCTGCCCTTCGCCGGCTATCCGCTGCTCGCGGCGCTGGCGTGGGTCGATCCGATCGTGCGGCGGGACGGGCAGCTGTCGGTCGGGCGCAGTTTCCGGCGCGGCGAGTGGGCGGCGATGCTGGCCGAGGCGCTGCCCGATACCGCGGACCAATGCCGCATCTTCAGGAGCTTTCCCTATCGGCTGTGCGTCGAGCGGGTGCGGTGAATACCCCGGACGCGCTGGTCATCGGGGCCGGACCGGCGGGTGCGGGAGCCGCGATCGGGCTGGCGCGCGCGGGGGCGAAGGTGGTGCTGCTCGAACGAAGCCGCGAGACCGGCGACGCGCTGTGCGGCGGGTTTTTGAGCTGGCAGTCGTTGGCCCGGCTGGCGGCGCTGGGGATCGATGCCGCCATGCTCGGCGGACAGGTCGTGCGCCGGGTGCGGCTGTTCGCGGGCGCGCGGTCGAGCGAGACGATGCTGCCCGAGGCGGCGACGGGGGTATCGCGGTTGCGGCTCGATTCGGTGTTGCAGGCGGCGGCGGTGGCGGCGGGCGCCGGACTGGAGCGCGGAGTCCATGCGACAGCGCTGGAAGGCGGCGCGGTGCAGACGCGCGACGGCGCCGAACTGGCAGCACCGTCGGTCTTCCTCGCGGCGGGCAAGCACGGGTTTCGCGGCTTTCCGCGCGAGCCGGCGGCGTGGCAGCGGGAGGACCCGGTGATCGGGCTGCGGCTGCGCATGCCGCAGGCCGCCGCGCTCGACCGGCTGGTCGGCGACGCGGTCGAACTGCACCTGTTCGACCGCGGCTATGCCGGGCTGGTGCGGCAGGAGGATGGCAGCGCCAACCTGTGCCTCGCGGTCCACAAGTCGCGGCTGGGCGGCGCCCCCGAAGCGCTGCTGCGCCGACTCGGCGACGAGCATCCGCGGCTCGGCGAAAGGCTCGCCTTTGCCGACTGGTCGCGCGGCATCGATGCGATCGGGCATGTGCCTTATGGCTGGCGCGACGGCGTCACCACGCCGGGACTGTTCCGCCTGGGCGATCAGGCGGGGGTGATCCCGAGCCTGGCGGGCGAGGGCATGGGGATCGCGCTGGCGAGCGCCGAGGCCGCGGTGACGGCATGGCGGCACGGCGCGGCCGGCGCGGCGCCGGGCTTCCAGCGCGCGCTCGCTGCCCGGATGACACGGCCCTTTGCGCTGGCGAACCTCATCTGGCGGCTCGGCGAAAATCCCCGGACGGCGAGTCCCCTTACGGCCTGCGCCGCGGCCGCCCCTTGGCTCGTTCGCCTCACGTCCCGGGCCACCCGGCTCGGCTGAGGGAAAAGATTCGCGCAGCCCACATTCGGCCCGAGGCCCTTGCAGCCGCCCGTATCCAGTCCGATATTGGCGGCAACGAAGGAGATCATCCGATGACCGATCCCAAGACGACCAAGCCGCTCGACCCGATGGCGCATCATGTGCTGCGCGAGGGCGGCACCGAGCGCGCCTTTACCGGCCGATATACCGACCATAAGGGCGACGGCGTCTATCGCTGTGCCGGGTGCGGCGAACCTTTGTTCGACAGCAAGACCAAGTTCGATAGCGGATCGGGCTGGCCCAGTTATACCGCGCCCGCCGAGGGCGGTGCGGTGCAGGAACTGACCGATACCAGCCATGGCATGGTCCGCACCGAGGTGCGCTGCGCCAAATGCGAAGGCCATCTGGGTCACGTGTTTCCCGACGGCCCCGGACCAACCGGACTCAGATACTGCATCAACAGCGCGGCGCTTGACTTCGCGGGTCGCGGGCAGGATGACGCCAAGACCGACGCGGGTTGACGGGCCAACCCTCGATGCGGACCATTATGGGCTGACGCGATCAGGGACGCGGCGAGGGAAGGAAATCGGCTTTGCGCCGCGAAAGACAGCAGGCTTCGTCAGGGAAATCGTCGGGTAGCGCCAAATCGGGCGGGTCGCCTTCGAAGGGCGAGCCGCCACGCTGGCGCGTCTGGCTGCGGCGCGCCTTCCGCTGGGGGCTCGGCCTCGCGCTCGTCGGCGCGGTCGCGCTCGCGGTAGCGGTCGGCATCGCGGTGCAGCGCATCCCGAGCTTTGAGGAGCTCAAGAAATCGCCCGCCGGCCAGACGATCCGTGTGCACGCCGCCGACGGCACCGTTTTCCTGTCGCTCGGTCCCAATTACGGCCGTTGGATGACGCTCAGCGAAACGCCGCGGGTGATGCAGGACGCGATGGTCGCGGTCGAGGACCGGCGCTTTCGCTATCATCCCGGGGTCGATCCGGTCGGCATGACCCGCGCCGCGGTCGTCGCGGTGCAGAACCGCGGCAGCGGCCGGCGCCTGCAGGGCGCGTCGACGATCACCCAGCAACTCGCGCGTAATGTCTTTCTGTCGAACAGCTATACCTGGACGCGCAAGCTGCGCGAGATGGTCCTGTCGATGGCGCTCGAATGGAAGTTCTCGAAGGACGAGATCCTCGAGCTTTACCTGAACAAGGTCTATTTCGGCGGCGGCAGTTACGGCATCGACGCCGCGTCGCGGCGCTTTTTCGGGCATAGCGCGACGCAGATGTCGCTGTCCGAGGCGGCGGTGGTCGCGGGGCTGGTCAAGGCACCGTCGCGCTATTCGCCGACCGCCGACGCCAGCGCCGCGCTCGGCCGCGCCGGTGTGGTGCTGGGCGTCATGGTCGACGCCGGGGTGATCACCCAGTCGCAGGCCGACAGCGCCAAACCCGCCGACGTCCAGATGGCACAGGAGACCGGGCAGAACAGCGCGCGCTATTTCAGCGACTGGGCGCTGCCGCAGCTCGACATGCTGATCGACGAGGGCAGCGAGGCGATCGACGTCTATACCACCATCGACTTGGGCATGCAGCGCGCGGCGACCGCGGCGATCCAGGCCAATGTGCCGGGCGGGGCGCAGGGTGCGCTGGTGTCGATCGACCGCGACGGCGCGGTGCGCGCGATGGTCGGCGGCACCGACTATGTCGCGTCGAACTATAACCGCGCGACGCAGGCGGTGCGCCAGCCGGGGTCGGCGTGGAAAGTCTTCGTCTATATGGCCGCGCTCGAGGCGGGCTATAAGGTCAACGACGAGGTGGTCGACGAGCCGGTGACAATCCGCGGCTGGAGCCCACGCAACTCGTCGGGCCGCTTTTCGGGCGCAATGGACCTGCGCAGCGCCTTTGCCTATTCGGTCAACACCGTCGCCGCCAAGCTGGGCGACGAGGTCGGCACCTCGTCGGTCGCCAATATGGCGCGCCGGTTCGGCATTTCGACCCCGATCAACACCCAGCCGTCGATGGTGCTCGGCACCTCCGACGTGCGCGTGATCGACATGACCGCCGCCTTTGCCGCCATCTCGCGCAAGGGCGTGTCGGCGGCGCCCTATGGCATCACCAAGGTCACCACCGCCGACGGGCGATTGCTGTATCAGCGCGCCGCCGAGCGCGGCACGGTGCTGGTCGACAATTGGGTCGCGGCGGGAATCACCGACCTGATGCAGACCGCGGTCGCCACCGGCACCGGGCGCGCGGCGCAGATCGGCCGTCCGGTCGCGGGCAAGACCGGCACGACGTCGAGCAACAAGGACGGCTGGTTCCTCGGTTTCTCGAGCGGGCTGACCACCGGCGTGTGGATGGGGCGTGACGATGCCAAGGCGGTCGGCGGGCTGCAGGGCGGGCGCGCGCCCGCCAAGGCCTTTGCCGATTTCATGCGCGTCGCGGTGGCCCGGCGTCCGGTCGAAGCCTTCGACACCGAGGTCAAATTGCCCGAATGGCAGCTCGAGGACGAGGAGGACGCCTATCTGGGCGAGCCCGGAGAAGGCGGACTGGTCGACGACAACGGCATGCCGATCGAACTGCCCTATGACAGCCGTCCCCCGGCGAATCCCGATAACAGCAACCCGCCGGCCCAGACGCCCGAGGATGCGCCGGTCCTCGACCAGCGCTGGCTCGACGAGCAGACGGGACGCACCGACCCGGCGCCGAGGACACCGCCGCCACCCGCGAACAAGGCGCTGCCGCCCGCGGTGAAAAGCTCCACGGTGCGCGTCCCGCCGCGCGAGCCGCAGGGACAGAATGACTAGGTAAAGCGGTAGCGGTGCAGCCCGCGGCCCTCGCGGCGTAGCCAGGCGCGCGCCGCGGCGACGTCGCCGTCGTGCAGTTCGTCGACGAGCGCGTGAAAGGCGCGGCCATGGTCCATGTGGCGAAGATGCGCGACCTCGTGCGCGACGGTCGCGCGGCGGACATGGTCGGGCGCCATCACCAGCCGCCAGCTGTAGCGCAGGTCGCCGGTCGCGGTGCAGCTGCCCCAGCGGCTGCGCGGGTCGCCGACTCCGATGCGCCCGACGTCGAGGCCGGCGCGCCCTGCGATGGTGCGGCTTTCGGCGGCCATCAGGTCGAGCGCCTGCGCCTTCAGCCAGCGCTCGATGCGGCGGCCGACGCTGTCGGCGGGGCCGCCGAGCGTCAGGACATCGCCGTCGAGCCGCACCGCGCGCGGCAATGCGGCGTCCCACAGGATCCGCCGTTCGATACCGAAGAGCGGCACAAAAGCGCCGGGGCCGATATCGACCGGGATCACCGCCTTGCCGACCTGTTCGGCAAGCCAGTCCTGCTGCTCGCTCGCCCAGCGCAGCGCCTTGGCGGCGCTGCCGCGGCGCGGCAGGGTCAGCCGCAGTTCGGCGCGCGCGGCGTCGAAGACGAGGCGGTAACGGCGCGAGCGGGCGTGGTGGACGAGGCGCACCGGCCAGGCGTCGTCGCCGACGACAATCTGCGGCGGCTCGGTCGCCGGCGGGGCCCCGCGCTTAAACAACACGCTCGACAAGGTGATTTTCCAGCGGCCCGGCGACCTGTTCGCCGACCGTCCAGCCGACGATCGACTGGCCGGCGCGGTGCACCGCGTCGCGGTCGCCCGAGACCAGATAATGCCAGTCGGGCAAGGGGCGGTCCTCGGCGCGCAGGCGATAGGCGCAGCTTTGCGGCAGCCATTCGATGCTCTCGAGCTTGCTCTTGGTGAGCGTCAGGCAGTCGGGCACATGGCGGCGGCGATGCTTGTAATCGCCGCAGCGCGCGGTGGCGAGGTCGAGCAGGCGGCACGCGACATTGGTCGGATAGATGCGGCCGGTGTCCTCATCCTCGACCTTGTGCAGGCAGCATTTGCCGCAGCCGTCGCACAGCGCTTCCCACTCGCCGGCGTCGAGGCTGGCGAGTGGGGCTTCCCAGAAGTTCTCGCGCGCGGTCACTTCACCCATTTCGCAAGGTCGGCGGCGACCTTGTCGGGGGCGCCCTCGTCGCTGTCGGTCGAGGGGTCGTCAAGCGGCAGCAGCGCGAGCGGCTTGCCTGCGGGGTCCATCAGGAAGGCGAGCTGGGTGTGCGCCATCAGATAGCGGTCGGGGGCCGAGCCCTCGACCTTGTGATAGCTGACGACATAAGCCTTCGCGACGGCAGCAATCTGTTCGGGGGTGCCCGTGAGCCCCAGCAGACGCGGGTGATAGCGCGAGACGAACGGCTTCAGCGCGGCGGGGGTGTCGCGCGCGGGGTCGATCGTGACGAACATCGGCACGATCTTAGCGCCGCGCGCCGGGTCCGCCTTTTCGAATTGCGACAGGCCTAGCATCAATTTCTGGATATCGACCGGGCAGATGTCGGGGCAGAAGCTGTAGCCGAAATAGACGAGGCGATATTTGCCGGCGAAATCGCTGTCGCTGACCGTCTTGCCATTCTGGTCGGTGAGGGTGAAGGGGCCGCCGATCCGCGCGCCTTCGAGCGGGGGCCTGGCGTCGGGCGCCGGAGCGGCGGGACCGTTGCACGCCGCAAGCGTCGCCGCCGACAGCAGGAGCAGGCTTGCACGAAGCGCCTTTTGGCCCATATTCAGCTTATTCATCATCGGGCCAGCCTTGCTGGGCTAGGCGCCGAAAATCAACCTTTGTCGTCGCCTGCCGGGAAACGGGCGCGACACCCGCTACCCGAGGTCATCATATCATGGTTCGTCGCGCCGCTTTCCGTTTCGCCTCCCTGTCGCTCGTCGCCGCGCTCGTCGCGCTCGCCGTCGCGCCGCCCGCTCAGGCGCAGTTCCGCGGCGGCTATGCCTTTCTGCAGGCGGTCGACAGCCGCGACGGGACCAAGGCGACCGACGCGCTGAAGGACGACGACACGCTGATCAACACCCGGCATCCCGACACCGGCGAGACCGCGCTGATCATCGTCACCAAGCGCCGCGACATCATCTGGGTGCGCTTCATGCTCGACAAAAACGCGAACCCCGAAATAGGCGACAAACAGGGCATGACCCCGCTGATGCACGCCGCGCTGATGAATTTCGTCGAAGCGGGCGAAGAGCTGCTCGACACCAAGGCGCCGGTCGACCAGACTAACCGGCGCGGCGAAACCGCGCTGATCCTGGCGGTTCAGGCCAAGAACGCCGCGATGATCCGCCTGCTCGTCAAGCGCGGCGCCAATCCCGACCGGGCCGATCATGTCGCGGGCATGTCGGCGCGCGACTATGCCAAGCGCGACGACCGCAGCGGCCAGCTGCTCGCGCTGCTCGACGCCAAGAGCGACAAGCCGTTGCGCGACACTGGCGCGGTGTTCGGCCCCAACTAGGTTCCGCCCGGCGCAATGTGATATTTGGATTTGCAATCACATCATGATGTGATATTTGCGCAGCATGTCTACGCAACTCATCGAGCGCATTCGCGCCATCGTCGATGACGGCGCCATGTCCCGTTCGGGCCTCGCACGCGCCGCCGGTCTCCATGCCAACAGCCTGCGCGACCTCGATTCGCCCGGCTGGAACCCCACCGCCGACACGCTGCGCAAGCTCGAGAACTGGCTCGCGCACGGCAGCGACCTGTCGCCGATGGCAACCCCCGAAGAGATTATCGCCGAGGCGCGCAACGGCCGGATGTTCATCCTGGTCGATGACGAGGACCGCGAAAATGAGGGCGACCTCGTCATTCCAGCGCAGATGGCGACCCCCGACGCGGTCAATTTCATGGCGACCCACGGCCGCGGCCTGATCTGCCTGACGCTGACGAAATCACGCGTCGACCAGCTCGGGCTCGAACTGATGAGCCGCCAGAACGGCACCCGGCACGAAACCGCCTTCACCACCTCGATCGAGGCGCGCGAGGGCGTCACCACCGGCATTTCGGCCGCCGACCGCGCGCGCACCGTGTCGGTCGCGATCGACGCGGGCAAGAGCCGCGACGATATCGTCACCCCCGGCCATGTCTTTCCGCTGATCGCGCGCGACGGCGGGGTGCTTGTCCGCGCCGGCCATACCGAGGCGTCGGTCGACATCGCGCGACTCGCCGGGCTCAACCCGTCGGGGGTGATCTGCGAGATCATGAACGACGACGGGTCGATGGCGCGGCTCGACGACCTGGTGCCCTTCGCGCGGCGCCATGGGCTGAAGATCGGGACGATCGCCGACCTGATCGCGTACCGCCACCGCAACGACCGGCTGGTCGAATGCGTGTCCGACGACCCGTTCGAATCGGATTATGGCGGCGAGTGGCGTCTGAAATCCTATCGCAACAAGATCGACGGAACGATCAACATGGTGCTGCAAAAGGGCGCGATCGACCCCGAGGGCGTGACCCTGGTGCGCATGCACCCGGTGTCGCTGCTCGACGACCTGATGGGCCGCCCCGGCGCGAAGAAGCGCCGCCTGCAGCGTTCGATGGACGCGATTGGCGAGGCCGGAGGCGGCGTCATCGTGATGCTGATGCGGCCGCTGCCCGGATCGGCCGAGGCCGATGCGACGCCGCCGCCGGCGGGCGGCATGGACCTGCGCACTTACGGCATCGGCGCGCAGATCCTGGCGGACCTTGGCGTCCATGCGATGGAGTTGCTGACGCCGTCGCACAATAATCTTGTCGGGCTGGAGGGCTATGGCCTGTCGGTCGTCGGCGAACGCTCGATCCCCGGGGAGGCCGCATAATGGCGCATGTATTGATCGTCGAAGCCCGTTTCTACAGCCACCTCAACGACATGCTGCTCGATGGCGTGCGCAGCGCGCTCGATGCCGAGGGGCATAGCCATGATACGGTGACCGTCCCCGGCGCGCTCGAGATTCCCGCGGCGATTTCGCTCGGCGCCGACAGCGGGCGCTATGACGCTTTTGTCGCGCTCGGCGTCGTGATCCGCGGCGAAACCTATCATTTCGAGGTGGTGTCGAACGAGAGCGCGCGCGGCGTGATGGCGCTGACCCTCGATGGCCTTGCAGTCGGCAATGGCATCCTCACCGTCGAAAATGAAGAACAGGCGCTTGCGCGCGCCGACAAGACGCGCAAGGATAAGGGCGGCGAGGCGGCGAAGGCCGCGATCGCCATGCTGGCCCTGAAGGAACAATTCGGCATTGGTTGATCGCCCACCCCCCAGCCGATATTCCGTCGTCGAACGCGGCGGGCGGCTGGTGGTGATCGACACGCAGACCGGCCAGACGCCGCCAACCGCCGCCGAGCGCATGGACAATCACGACCGCGCTTTGGGGGTCGAACCGATCCGCCCCGCGCGCACCAGCACCGCCCCCGACCTGTCGGCCGCGGCGCGCGCCGAATCGGGGCTGAGCGCACGGCCCGCCCCGGTGCAGCAGACCCCGAAACCCGCGCCGGCGAAGCCCGCGGCCGATCCCGGCAAGGCGCGGAAGGCGGCGAAGGCCGCCGAAAGGCAGAGCCGGCCGTGGACCCAAGGCTCCCACGACCGTCCGGCGCCAAAGACCGACGCCGCGCCCGCGCGCATTCCCCAACGCCCGGCACCACCCGCACGCGGGCGCAAGACGATCGTCACCGGCAAATGGTGGGACAGCAAGGGACCGCGCACGATCGAACTGGGACCCAAGGGTCAGCAGACGCTGAGCGGCGGTTTCGTGACGCTGTTTTTCGTCGTGCTGATCGCGGCGATGGTCGTGATGTTCATCGAACCGATCATCCTGTTCGTCGCGGCGTTCCTGCTGTTCCGCTTCGGCGGCAGCGTGCTGGGGCCGATCGGCGCCGGGATTGTCGACAAGGCGCTGGCCGAGCGGAATTAGCCGAAAAAATCCTCCCCATCGCTCCGCGACAGGGAGGATATTAGTCCGCCTACGCCGGCTGCAACGCCGGATAGTCGATATAGCCCTCGGGTCCCGGCGCGTACCAGGTCTGCGGATTGTCGGCCGACCATTCGGCCCCGGCGCGGATCCGTTCGACGAGGTCGGGGTTGCCGATGAACGGACGCCCGAAGGCGATCGCGTCGGCGACTCCGCTGGCGAGCGCTGCTTCGGCGAGCGCGACGTTGTAATCGCTGTTGAGGATCAGCGGTCCCTTGAACGCGGCGCGGATCGCGGGCGACTGCTTCGGCACGTCGGTGTTGCCGAAGGTGCCGTCGGGGCCCGGTTCGCGCAGTTCGAGGAAACCGATGCCGAGCGCGTCGAGCGCCGACGCGGCCGCGGTGAACAGCGGCGCGGGGTTGCTGTCGTCGACACCCTGCGAATTGCCGTTCGGCGACAGGCGGACCGACACGCGGTCAGCGCCCCAGACGCCGGCCAGCGCTTCGGTGACTTCGCGGAGCAGGCGGATGCGGTTTTCGACCGAGCCGCCATAATCGTCGTCGCGCAAATTGCTGTTGTCGCGCAGGAACTGGTCGATCAGATAGCCGTTGGCGCCGTGGAGCTGGACCCCGTCGAAACCGGCCTTTTTGGCATTCTCCGCCGCCTTGGCATAATCGGCGATCAGGCGCGGAATCTCGCCGAGTTCGAGCGGGCGCGCGACCTCGAGGTCGCGGCGGCCGACCGGGGTATGCGCGCGGCCTTCGCCCTGCGTCGCCGAGGCCGAGACCGGCAGCTTGCCGTCGTTGAACACCGAATGGACGAGGCGGCCCATGTGCCAGAGCTGGGCGACGATGCGCCCGCCGGCTTCGTGGACGGCGTCGGTCACCGGCTTCCAGCCTTCGACCTGCGCCTCGGTCCACAGGCCCGGCGCCGCCGGCCAGCCAAGGCCTTCCTGCGAAATGCCCGTCGCTTCCGAAATGATCAGCCCCGCCGACGCACGCTGGCGATAATATTCGACCGCGAGCTCGTTCGGCACAAAACCCGGACCGGCACGCCCGCGGGTGAGCGGCGCCATGATGATGCGGTTCGGCGCCTCGATGGCGCCCAGCTTGATCGGATCGAGCAGCGATGCGGACATGGAATTCTCCTGGATATCTTTGGGGACATCTTTTTTCGAGCGACGCCCCCCGGGGCCGTCGCTATGGGCTGCGAAGCTATGGACGGATGCCCGCGCACGCAAGCATCGGTAGCGAAAGAAAATCTAAAGGCGGAACAAGCGGTGAGCGACGAGGGTGCAGCAACAGGGGCCGGACGCTGGGCCTTCGCCGCGCTGCTGGCGGGCAATATCGCGCTGTCGATCGGCGCGATGCTCGTCCGCCTCGCCGACACCGGACCCACCGCCTCGGCCTTCTGGCGGATGACGCTGGCGGCGCCGGTGCTGCTGTTTTTCGCCTGGCGCGAGACCGGCGGGCGGCTGCCGCCGCGCTCCGCGATCCTGATCGCCGCTGCTGCGGGCATCTTCTTCGCTTTCGACCTCGCCGCCTGGCACATCGGCATCCTGCAGACCAAGGTCGCCAACGCGACGCTGTTCGGCAATTGCGCCAGCCTGTTGCTGGTGATCTGGGGGATTTTCCTGACCCGCACCCTGCCGCGCGGGTGGCAGGCGCTGGCGATCGCCCTCGCCTTCGCCGGATCGGCGCTCTTGATGGGGCAAAGTTACGAACTGTCGCCCGACTATCTGGTCGGCGACCTGCTCAGCCTGCTCGCGGGCGTGCTCTACACGGGCTATGTCATCCTGATGCAGCGCGTACGAGGGACGATCGGGTCATGGTCGGCGCTCGCCATCGCGTCGCTCGTCTGTCCGCCGATCCTGCTCGCGACCGCGTTCGCGCTGGGCGAGACGATCCTTCCGCACAACTGGACGCCGCTGATCCTGCTCGCGCTGACCAGCCAGATCGTCGGTCAGGGGCTGATGATCTGGTCGCTGCCGCGTTTCTCGCCGCTCGTCATCGGGCTGACCCTGCTGATCCAGCCGGCGATCGCCGCGCTTGCAGGCTGGCTGGCGTTCGGCGAGCTGCTGGGGCCGGTCGACCTGCTCGGCGGCGTGATGGTCGGGGCGGCGCTGGTGTTGATAAGGTTGCCGAGCCGCGGCGCGCGGCCTATCTGATGGCCATGGCCTCGATCCTGCCCGACGACCCTACCCTCGAAGAGATTCGCGCCGCGCTGGCGCCGCTGATCGCCGCCTCGGCCGCGTTCGACGGGTTCGGCGATGCGGCGCTCGTCGACGCCGCATCGCGCGTGCGCATCGATATCGACGTCGCGCGACTCGCCTTTCCGGGCGGCGGGCGCGACATGGTCGACGCCTGGTTCGCCGATATCGACGCGCGGATGGCGGCAAAATGGCCCGCCGAGACCCTCGCGGCGCTAAAGATTCGCGAGCGGATCACCGCCCTGGTCGAAACGCGGATCGACCTGCTCGCGCCGAATCGCGAGGCGCTGCGCCGCGCGCTGGCGCTGCTCGCGCTGCCGACCAATGTGCCGTTCGCGACAAAGCTCGGCTGGCGCGCAGCCGACGGCATGTGGCGGCTCGCGGGCGACACCGCGACCGACTATAATCACTACAGCAAGCGCGCGATCCTCGGCAGCGTTTATGGCGCGACGATGGCCGTGTTCCTGAACGACGAGAGCGATGGCCACGCCGACACCCGCGCCTTCCTGTCGCGGCGGATCGACCAGGTGATGCGCTTCGAAGGCTGGAAACACCGCCGCGCCGCGAGCAAGATCGAACGCCCCAGCCTGGCGCGCTTTGTCGGGCGGTTGCGCTATCCGGGGCGATAAATAGCTGGCGCTTCGTTGTTGGTATTGATAATCGCTCGCAAATGAACGCTTTGCTCGATAGCGCGCCGCTGGGCGTCGCGGTGCGGATCGCCGGGATCGACTGGACCGCCATGTCCGAGGACGAAGGCCGCCGCCTGCGCGAATTCGGATTGATGGAAGGCGTCGAGGTCACCCCGCTCCACCGTGGCAGCCTCTTCTCGCGCGATCCGCTCGCGCTGTCGGTCGGACGCATGCGGGTGATCATCCGCGCGCGGCAGGCGGCGATGATCGTGGTCGAAGCGGTCGAGAGCGAGCCCAAAGTCGCATGACCGGCCCCATCCCCACCATCGCGCTGGTCGGCAATCCCAATGCCGGAAAATCGAGCCTGTTCAACGCGCTGACCGGCGCGCGGCAGAAGATCGCCAATTATCCGGGGGTTACCGTCGAGCGCAAGGCAGGCCATGCGAGCTTCGCCGACGGCCGGCCGCTGTCGCTGATCGACCTGCCCGGCAGTTACAGCCTGTCGCCCGCGAGTCCCGATGAAGCGGTGACGCGCGACGTGATCCTTGGGCGTCAGGATGGCGAGCGCCAGCCCGATGCGCTGATCGTCGTGCTCGACGCCGCGAATCTCGACAATCATCTCTGCTTCGCGCTCGAACTGATCGCGCTCGGCCTGCCGACGGTGGTCGCGCTCAACATGCTCGACCTTGCGACACGCGACGGCCTCACCCTCGACCCCGAACGATTGGCACGGGAACTGGGCGTGCCGGTGGTCCCGACGGTCGCGGTGCGCAAGCGCGGCATGGCCGAATTGCTGACCGCGGTGGACGAAACGATCCGGGCAGCGAGTCCGGTCGCGCCGATCTCTCGGGTCCCGACTCCAAGCGATGCCGCATTGCACAGTCGCGCGCGCGCGATTTCGCGCGCCGCGACCCTGTCCGAAACCCCGGTGCGCCGCTGGACCGCACGCGTCGATGCGGTGGTGCTGCATCCGGTCGCAGGCTTCGCTATCCTGCTCGCGCTGATGTTCATCATGTTCCAGGCAGTCTATGCCGCCGCCGAGGCACCCGCCGACTTCCTCGAAGGCGGGATCGGCGTGCTTCAGCAATGGGTGGTCGCGACCTTCCCCGAAAACTTCCTGCGCGACCTGGTCGTCGAGGGACTGCTTGCCGGCGTCGGCGCGGTCATCGTCTTCCTGCCGCAGATCCTGATCCTGTTCCTGTTCATCCTGCTGCTCGAAGCGTCGGGCTATATGACCCGCGCCGCCTTTCTGATGGACGGGTTGATGGCGAAGGTCGGATTGTCGGGGCGCGGCTTCATCCCGCTGTTGTCGAGCTTCGCCTGTGCGGTACCCGGCATCATGGCGACGCGCGCGATCCCCGACGAGAAGGACCGGCTGACGACGATATTGATCGCGCCGCTGATGACCTGTTCGGCGCGCCTTCCCGTCTATGCGTTGATCATCGCCGCCTTCATCCCCAACCGCACGATCGGCGGCTCGCCCGTGGGGCTTCAGGGGCTGGTGCTCTTCGGCCTCTATCTGTCGGGAATCCTCGGCGCCCTCGTCGTCGCCTATGTCCTGCGGCGTACCGTCGCAAAAGGTCGCCCGGCGGGCTTCATGATGGAAATGCCACGATACCAGATGCCGCAGTGGCGCGACGTCGCGCTCGGCCTGTGGCAGCGCGCGTGGATCTTCCTGCGCCGCGCCGGCACGATCATCGCGATGACCACCGTCATCCTGTGGCTGTTGCTGACCTTTCCCAAGGCGCCGGTCGGCGAGAGCCAGGTCGAATATAGCGTCGCCGGCCGCATCGCGAGCGGACTCGAGGTCGTCGTCGCGCCGATCGGGTTCAACCACGACATCGCGCTGGCGCTGATCCCCGCGATGGCGGCGCGCGAAGTCGCGGTGTCGGCGATGGCGACCGCCAATGCGATCGACGCCAATGGCGACGAGGATGCGATGGCCGAGACGCTGGGCGAACGATTGCAGGGCAAATGGAGCCTCGCCACCGCGCTCGCCTTCCTCGCCTGGTTCGTGTTCGCGCCGCAGTGCATTTCGACGATCGCGATCACCCGGCGCGAGACCAATGGGTGGAAATGGCCATTGTTCATGGTTGGCTATTTGTTCGCGCTCGCCTATGCCGCTGCTGGTATCACTTACTGGACGGCGGTCGCTTTCGGGCTCGGCTGATCCTCCAACTTTCTAGCGGAGCGGAGCGGCAATGGCTGGCAGCGTCAACAAGGTTATTCTGATCGGCAATCTGGGTGCCGATCCCGAAATCAAGTCGTTCCAGAACGGCGGCAAGATCGCCAATATCCGCATCGCGACGTCGGAAAACTGGAAGGACCGGATGACAGGCGAGCGCAAGGAGCGCACCGAATGGCACAATGTCGTGATCAACGGCGAGGGGCTGGTCGGGGTGGTCGAGCGCTACCTGAAAAAGGGTTCGAAGGTTTATATCGAAGGGTCCTTGCGCACCCGCAAATGGCAGGATCGCGACGGTAACGACAAATATACGACCGAAGTCGTGATCGCCGGCATCGGCGGCGCGCTGACGATGCTCGACGGCGCGCCCGGCGGCGGCGGCGGTGGCGGCGGAGCCTCGCGCGGCGGCGGTGACTGGGGCGGCGATTCGGGCGGAAGCTCGGGTGGCGGCTGGAACCAGGGCGGCGGCGGTTCGTCGGGCGGTAGTTCCGGCGGCGGCGGCTTTGGCGGCGGTTCGGGCGGCGGTGGCGGCGGACGCCCGCCGTTCGACGACGACCTGGACGACGACGTCCCCTTCTGAGCGCCTGACCCATGGCGAGTGACCTGCTGATCGCCGCCGATGTCGCGCGCGGCGTGTGCCGGTTGTTCGCGCAGCAAGGACTCGTCGCGATCCCCGAAGTGCCGCTGCCCAACGGGCGGCGCACCGACCTGACCGCGATCGACGCCAGGGGCCGGATCACCATCGTCGAGATCAAGGTCAGCCGCGCCGACCTGCATGGCGACGGCAAATGGCCCGACTATTGCGACTGGTGCGACCATTTTTACTGGGCGCTGGCGGCGGGGCTCGACCCCGCGATCCTCGACACCCCCGATTATCGCCCCGCGACGTCGGGGCTGATCGTCGCCGACCGTTATGGCGCGGCGGTGGTGCGCGAGGCGGTCAGCTGCGACCTCGCCCCCGCGCGGCGCAAGGCCGAACTTCTGCGCATCGGACGGCTGGCGATGCGGCGGTCGATGATCGCCAGCGATCCCGAACTCGCGGCGGGGTGGAGCGAGGGTTAGAGCGGCTCGCTGCGTTCGTAATAGACCGCCCAGACGAGGCCGGCGGCGGCGAAGCCCACCCACAGCATCAGCCCGATCACGATACCCGCGCCGATCGCCAGCGGCATCGCGACGAAGGCCAGGCCGAGCACCGCGACGCCAAGCGCCCAGCGCAGATAGGTCTTGCGCGGTCGCTCGGTGCGCGTTTCGACATGCTGGGCGGCGAACCCGACGACGACGAGCAGGCCGACCAGGCCGACGATGGTCAGGACGCGGGCGACCGCGTCGGTCGGGTCGCGCCACAGCTGCAGTCCGGCAAGGACGACGGCGGCGATCCACAGCCCGTTGCGCCAGCGCGCCGCGGGCGGCCGCGCCTCGCCGCCCGGCCCGGCTTCGATGCTCATCCGCGCGCCTGCATCCGCGCCAGATAGCGCGCGAGGATATCGATCTCGAGGTTCACCGGGCGCCCCGCCGCGGCCTCGTCGAGCGTCGTCATCGCGCGGGTGTGCGGGATGATGTTGAGGGTGAAATGGGCGCTGCCGTCGGGCTGGTCGGTCACCTCGTTGACGGTCAGCGACACGCCCTCGACGGTGATCGAGCCCTTGGCGGCGATATGCGGCGCGAGGCTGGCGGGGGCCGAGATGACAAGGCCCCAGCTGTCGCCGACCGGGGTGACCGAGACGATCTGCCCGACGGCGTCGACATGGCCGGTGACGATATGGCCGCCAAGTTCGTCGCCGACCTTCAACGCGCGTTCGAGGTTGAGCCGGCGGCCCGGCTCCCACATGCCCGGCGCGGTGCAGGCGATGGTCTCGGCGCTCGCGTCGATCGCGAACCAGCCGCCGGGTCCGTTGCTGTCGCTGTCGACGCCTTTATCGACGACGGTCAGGCACGCCCCCGAACAGGCGATCGAGGCGCCGAGGGCGATGCTGTCGATGTCATAGGCGGTGCCGATGATCAGCCGCGCGTCGCCGCGATCCTCGCGCGCGCGCACGGTGCCGATGTCGGTGATGATGCCGGTGAACATAGGGTCTAGGGTCCTTCTCTGACCCGCTCGTAGACGTCGAGCCGGTCGCTGCCAAGCAGGCGGCTGTCGGCCAGGCGCCAGCGGCCATGCGCATCGGCGAGGTCGGTGAGGCCGATGTCGCCAAGCGCGGCTTTGCCGCCGCCGATCAGGATCGGGGCGCGGTAGAGCAACAGCCGGTCGACGCGGTCGGCGGCGAGGAAGGCCGAGGCGGCGCCGGCGCCGCCCTCGACGAGCAGCGAATCGACCCCCGCGACCGATTCGGGCGAAGCGACCGCGGTCCAGCCGGCGGGGGCGGCACCGTGCGTGAGGAGGAAGCGCTGCGGGCTGCGCGATTCGAGTCCCGAAAGGCGGACATCGAGTTTGGGCGAATCGGCATCGAAGGTGCCGCGCCCGACGAGAATGCCCGCGTGCCGCGCGCGTTCGAGATGGCCGTGGGCGCGGGCGCGCGCGCCGGTGATCCAGCGGCTCGATCCGTCGGCGCGCGCGATGCAGCCATCGAGCGACGTCGCGAGCTTGAGGGTGACGAAGGGCCGGTCCTGGGCCTGCCGCGTCCACCACGGCGCCATGGCAAGGCGCGCTTCGGTCGCCATCACATTGACGACGACCGCGATCCCGGGCGCCTGCAACCGCGCGATACCCTTGCCGTTGGTCCGCGAATCGGGGTCCTGCGCCGCGATCACCACGCGCGCCACCCCGGCGGCGATCAGCGCATCGCTGCAGCAGGGTCCGCGCGGGCTGGCATGGGCGCAGGGTTCGAGGCTGACATAGGCGGTCGCGCCGCGCGCCGCGTCGCCCGCAGCAGCCAGCGCGATCGCCTCGGCATGCGGGCGGCCACCCGCCTGGGTCCAGCCGCGCCCGACGACGCGACCTTCGTTGATCAGGATACACCCGACGTTGGGATTGGGCGCCGAGGCCGGGCGTCCGCGCAGCGACAGCGCGATCGCCGCCGCCATCCAGTCGGCATCGGCGGGCGGGCGGCGCATGCCTAGCGGGCGGTCGGAGCGGAGGTTGCGGGAGGGACCGGCGCGGCCGGCGCCGCCTTCGGTCCGCGCGCGGCGCGTTCGGCGAGGGTCGAATGTTTGGGCGGTTCGGGCGCCTTCACGACGGTGTCGGCTTCGGCGCCCAGCGTTTCGCGCGTTTCCTTGTCGGCCTCGCTCGAATCATAGTCGACCCCCATCCGGTCGGCGAGCTTCTGATATTCGGCGCGGCGTATGGCGTTGGCGCGGTTCACTTCCTTGGCGCGTTCGATCCAGCCGGCATTGACTTCGTCCGTGCTGCGTCCCGCGGTCCAGTTTTCGAAATAGATGATCTGCGCCTTGGGTTCTTCGGTGCGGACGATATTGGTGGCGATGCCGTAAAAGACCGCCAGCGTCACCGCGATCGTCGCGGTCCAGAACGCCCAGCGGTGCGGACGCGGGGCGCGGATATAGTGCCAGAAGTCGGAGACGCCGCCGCGCACGTCCCAATTGTTCATCATCACTCTCATCGCGCCAATTTAGGATAGGTGCGCGCATTTTGCGAGAGGATAGCGATTGCGGCGGTTTTTCAGCCCGTCCGGCGCCCACCGGTGTCACGATTGCAAAAAATGCAATAGCGGATGTGCATTTCGCAGTTGCAACATTTTTTGTGCGCTGCAATATGAGCATGCCTTTTAGGCATCCTCTCCCAAAACTTTCACGGGCCACCTTCGGGTGGCCCTTTTTTTGGTTTGCGCCCGTAGCCGTCACGGCCACGCATTTGCGTTGTTGATAACGCTAACGAACCAATCAGGCCTGTACGGGCATGCGTTTCTCGAACCGGCGCACTTCGGCGATAAAGCTGCCCGGCAACGCGGTGGCGCCGCCGCTGTCGAGATCGATATGGGCATAGCTGATCTCGATATCGGTAAGCCGCTCCGCCCCGCGAAAGACACCGCAGTGCAGGGTGAAATTGTCGCGCCCGAATCGGCTGATTCGCGCCGCGATGGTGATCAGCTCGTCGAGTCGCGCCGGGGCGTGATAATCGATCTCGCAATGCACCTCGCGAATGTCGGTGCCATATTGGTGGAAATAGGGGCCCGGCTGCCCTTCGCCGACGGCGCGGAAATATTCGGTCACCCCGATGTCGGCGTAGACGAGATAATGGGCGTTGAAGACGATATTCTGCCCGTCGATTTCATTGAAGCGCACACGAACCGTTTCGTGGACGCGGAAATCGACGAGCGGAACCTGTTCGATGGCCATGGTCAGGCGGCAAGCGCGGCGGGCGCGCGGTCGAGCGGCGCGCACGCCGATTCGAGCCAGGCTCGGTCGCTATCGTCCATCCCCGGCGCGAGCTTTTCGAACACCTCGGCATGATAGGCATCGAGCCAGTCGGCCTCGGCGGGCGACAGCAGCGCGGTTTCGACGAGGTTCTGCGCGATCGGCGCAAAGGTGATCGTCTCGAACCCCAGCATATCCTCCTCGGCGCCGTCGATGCGCTGCGGCACGACGATGACGAGATTTTCGATGCGGATGCCGAAATGCCCGGCCTTGTAATAGCCGGGTTCGTTCGAGAGGATCATGCCGGCGTGCAGCGGTTCCTCGGTCCCCGCCTGCCCGCCCGACGGCTTGGCGATGCGCTGCGGGCCTTCGTGGACCGCGAGATAGGTGCCAACGCCGTGCCCGGTGCCATGCGCATAATCGACCCCGTCGGCCCACAGATATTGGCGCGCGAGAATGTCGAGCTGGCTGCCGCGCGTGCCCGTGGGGAAACGCGCCATGGCGAGCGCAATATGACCTTTGAGCACCTGGGTGAAGCGGCGGCGCATTTCGGCGGTCGGCGGGCCGATCGCTATCGTGCGCGTGATGTCGGTGGTGCCGTCGGCATACTGACCGCCCGAATCGACCAGATAGAGCGTGCCGGTCTCGATTCCGCGGTTGGTCGTTTCATCGACCTTGTAATGCGGCAGCGCGCCATTGGGGCCGGCCGCCGAGATGGTGTCGAAGCTCAGGTCGACGAGGCCGCCACCGGCCTCGCGAAAATCGCGCAGCTTCGCCGCGGCGCCAAGCTCGTCGAGGCCGCCCTGCGGCGCGACATCCTCCATCCATTGCAGGAAGCGCGCCACCGCGACGCCGTCACGGACGTGCGCGGCGCGGGTGCCGTTCAATTCGACATCATTCTTGATCGCCTTGGGCAGCACCGCGGGGTCGCGGTGGCGCGCGATCTTTGCCCCCGCCTTTTCGAGTGCGGTGAAGATGGCGGCGACCGCGCTGCCGGGATCGACCGCGACCTTCCTGTCCTTGAGCGCGGCAAGCGCCGCCTCGAACGCCTCACGGTCGTGGATACGCACGCTGTTGCCGAGATGCGCGCGCACCGCGTCGGTGATCTTTTCGGGCGCTATGAACAGGTCGGCGGTCGCGTCGGCATGAAGCAGCGCGAAGGCGAGGCCGACCGGGGTGTGGCTGACGTCCGACCCGCGAATATTGAATGTCCAGGCGATCGAATCGAGCGCGGTCATCACGCTGGTGTCGAGGCCCTTGTCCTTGAGCCAGTCGGCGATGATCGCACGCTTGTCGATCGCGCTCTGCCCCGCGAGCTTGACGTCGTGCACCGCGACGACGGCATCGCTCGGCGCGGGCTGGTCGTCCCACACCGCATCGATCGGGTTCGACGCGACCGCGACCAGTTCGGCGCCCTTGGCGGCCAGCGCCTTCGCCGTCGCATTGGCCCAGTCGATGCCGTGGAGCCACGGATCATAACCGACCTTCTGCCCCGCGCTGACATGGGCGCCGAGCCATTCGGCGACGCTCGACGCCGGCACGCCGACATAGTCGAACAAGGCGCCATCGACCTGGTCGCGCACCTGCACGGTGTAGCGGCCATCGATGAACACCGCGGCCCTCGCGGGCAGCACCGCCGCGGTGCCGGCCGAGCCGCCGAAGCCGGTGAGCCAGGCCATGCGCTGCGCATAGGCGCCGACATATTCGCTCATATGCTCGTCGCTGATCGGCACGACAAAGCCGTCGAGACCGCGCGCGGCAAGTTCGGCGCGGACGCGGGCGAGTCGCTCTGCATGGACGGGGCTGGACATGGCGGCTTCCTTGTTCCTACATCGCGGTCGATCCGGCCCATCGGGGGCGGCACCGCGGAGTTTCCTGATGCGCGCTATTTGGATGTTTATGGCGGCAATTGCCACCCCGCTTGTCGCGGCCCCGGGCGCTTTCGCCGAAGAGAAAGAGACAGCATTGACCGACAAGACCCCTGCCCCGTCCGCCGCCCCCGTCGCGGACAAGCGGCCGCACGAGATGACGCTGCACGGCAAGACGCTGTCCGATCCCTATCACTGGCTGAAGGATGACAGCTATCCGGTCGTCGATGACAAGGATGTGCTCGATTATGTGAAGGCGGAGAATGCGTATTTCGACACGCAGATGAAGCCGCATGCGGCGCTGGTCGAAACCCTGTTCCAGGAGATGAAGGGCCGGATCAAGGAGGCCGATTCCTCGGTGCCGCAGAAGGACGGCGACTGGACCTATTGGGTCGAATATGAGGAAGGCGCCGAGTATAAGAAATGGTACCGCAAGCCCGCGGCGGGCAACGGCGAGGCCGCGCTGATCCTCGACGAGGTCGCGATGGCGAAGGACAAGGATTATTTCCGCCTCGCCGAACTGTCGATCAGCCCCAACGGCAAGCTGATGGCCTATTCGTTCGACGACAATGGCTCCGAACGTTTCGAGGTGCGCATCCGCAACCTCGAAACCGGTGAGATGCTGCCCGACGTCATCCCCGGCACCCTGTCGTCGCTGGTCTGGACCTCGGGCAATGACGCGATCCTCTATGGCCTCGCCAACGAGAATTGGCGCACCGACAATGTCCGGCTGCACAAGCTCGGTACCCCGCTCAGCGCCGACAAATTGCTCTACAAGGAGGCCGACATCGGTTTCGGGGTCGGCATCGGCAAGACCGCCGCCGACAATTATATCGTCATCGCGACGGGCGACAACGAAACGAGCGAGGTCTATCTGCTCTCGGCCGACAATCCCGAGGCGCCGATGCAATTGGTGTCGGCGCGGAAAAAGGGCCGCGAGTACAGCGTCGATGAACGCGACGGCACCCTCTATATCCACACCAACGACGAACATCCCAACTTCCGCGTCGCCACCGCGAGCGTGAAAACGCCCGGCGAGTGGAAGACTTTGATCCCCGGATCGGATCATAGCTACATCACCGGTTTCTCGGTGTTCCGCGATTATTTCGTGCTCGAGGCGCGCGAGGACGGGCTCGACCAGGTCGATGTCCGCCAATATGACGCGCCGCTGACCCCGGGCCGGATTCAGTTCCCCGCCGCGACTTATGTGGCGGGACTCGGCGACAATCCCGAATATCATCAGGACAAGCTCCGGCTCGACTATGAATCGATGGTCACCCCCGACACCGTCTATGACTTCAACATTGCGACCGGAAAGCTCGAGACGCTGAAGGTCCAGGAAATTCCCTCAGGTTACGACGCGACGCAATATGTAACCGAACGGGTTAACCTGCCCAGCCGCGACGGCAAGACGATGATCCCCGCCTCGCTCGTCTACAAAAAGGGCACCAAGCTCGACGGCAGCGCACCGATGCATCTCTACGCCTATGGCTCCTATGGCTACCGCGTGCCGCCGGGTTTCTCGACGACGCGGCTCAGCCTCGTCGATCGCGGTATGGTCTATGCGATCGCGCATGTCCGCGGCGGCGACGATCTGGGGCGTGAATGGTATCTGGAGGGCAAGACCGACCGCCGCAAAAACACCTTCAACGATTTCATCGACGTCGCGAAGGGCCTGATCGCCAAGAAATATACCAGCGCCGGCAAGATTTCGGTCGAGGGTCGCTCGGCGGGCGGGCAGGTGATGGGGGTGATCTACAACGAAGCGCCCGAACTATGGGGCGCGGTGCTCGCGGGGGTGCCCTTCGTCGACGTGATCAACACGATGGTCGACGAAACGCTGCCGCTGACCCCCGGCGAATGGCCCGAATGGGGCAATCCGATCACCGACAAGGCGGCGTTCGATTATATGCTGAGCTACAGCCCCTATGACAATGTCACCGCCAAGGCCTATCCGCCGATGCTGGTGTCGGCAGGCCTCAACGACCCGCGCGTGACCTATTGGGAACCCGCCAAATGGGTCGCCAAGCTGCGCGCGACGCGCACCAACGACGCGACTTTGCTGCTGCGCACCAACATGGGCGCGGGCCACGCCGGCAAGTCGGGCCGCTGGGGCGCCCTGCGCGAGGATGCCGAGGAATTCGCCTTCGTGCTGACCCAGCTGGGGGTGGAGAAGTAGTGGAGCACTCCATCTTCCTGATCGGCGGCGAAGGCGATGAGCAAGCTCTCTTCGTCGAAGAAGAGGTTGGAGACAATTGCCGCCTTATCTGCACGGTTCGCGGGGAGGGATATCGGGCTGACGAGCAAGATTTTTTCTCAGCATTGCAAGCCATACGAAAACGAGTGCTTGAACCCAAAGGCCTCGTCCCATTCTGCTATGGCGCGAGCCTCAAGGTTTGGCCGTCGGCAATGTCACGAGATATGGGAGGCGGACTGAAGGCCTATAAGCTGGAGATGGGCGTCCAAGCCAAGCAACTTGTCGGAATTTTTGAGGAGGGCCCAGATGTGATCCCCTCTTCGGTGGCCGCCCAAGAAGAATTCGCCCGCGAGTGGTTCGATTCGTTAGGGAAATAGCCGTTTAATCGCCAGTTGATAGATAACGCCGCTCCACCAACTCGCGCTCCAGCGCCGCCGCATCGACGAACTGATGCCCCGCGATTCCGACTGATTCGGCGCCCGCGACATTGGCCGCGACATCGTCGATGAACAGCGCCCCCGCCGGATCGATTTCGAATCGCGCGATCGCGAGGCGGTAGATCGCGGGGTCGGGCTTCATCAGCTTCTCGGTGCCCGAGACGATGACATCGCGAAAGCGGTCGAACACCGGCTGGGTCGGACGGAAACCCTCCCAGAAATCATGCCCGAAATTGGTGATCGCGAACAGCGGTACCCCCGCCGCGTCGAGCCGCTCGACCAGCTCGAGGCTGCCGGTGACCGGGCCGGGGATCGTCTCGTTGAAGCGCGTGCCATAGGCATCGATCAACGCGGCGTGATCGGGATATTCAAGCTTTCGCTCGGCGACCATCTCGGCGGCAGGGCGGCCGGCGTCATGCTGGAAATGCCACCCCGGCGTGATGATGTTGCCGACGAAATATTCGAGGTCCTGCTCGTCGGCAATCAACTTGCCGAACAGATGCCGCAAATCCCAGTCGAACAGGACCTTGCCGACGTCGAAGATAACGCAGCGATCGATCATACAAACGCCAGACACGCGAAAGCGCCGCCGGAAGGGTCCGACGGCGTTACGCGGTTCAGCAAAAGCAAACGGGGCGGTTCAGCCCCGCGCAGGGGCATCAGCCCTGGCGCGCCTTGAAGCGGCGGTTGGTCTTGTTGATCACATAGGTCCGGCCGCGACGGCGGATCACGCGGTTGTCCCGGTGGCGGTCCTTCAGCGACTTCAGGCTATTGCGAATCTTCATGGCTCTATTCCGATGGTCTGGCGTTGTACGCGAAGCGGCGCAACTATGGGGATGGGCGATAAAAGTCAACCGCCCTTGGCGCGGAAATCAGGCCGCGAAGCGCCGTTCTTCCAGCGCGCGTTCCCACGCGAGCGCGTGGGCGACGATCGTGTCGAGTTCGGCGTGCTGCGGTTCCCATCCGAGGAGGCCACGAATCGCACCATTGTCGGCGATCAACGCATCGGGATCGCCGGCGCGGCGATCGCCCATGCGGCGGTCGATCTTGCGATTCGTCGCCTTGTCGACCGCATCGAGCACTTCGAGCACCGAGAAGCCGCGGCCATAGCCGCAGTTCAATTGGTGGCTGGCCTTGGGATCGGCGATCAGCGCATCGAGCGCGAGCAGATGCGCGGCGGCGAGGTCGCTGACATGGATATAGTCGCGTACCCCGGTGCCGTCGGGGGTGTCGAAGTCGGTGCCGAAAACGTCCACGTGAGGGCGGCGGCCGAGCGCGGCCTCGACCGCGACCTTGATCAGGTGCGTCGCGCCGGCGGTCGACTGGCCGCTGCGCGCCTTGGGATCGGCGCCCGCGACGTTGAAATAGCGCAGCGCGGCATAGTTGAAGTCGTGCGCGGCGGCGACGTCGGCGAGCATCGCCTCGGTCATCAGTTTCGACATGCCATAGGGGTTGATCGGCCGCTGCGGCGCATCCTCGCGCACCGGGATCATATCGGGGATCCCGTACGTCGCGGCGGTCGAGGAGAAGATGAAATGGCGCACCCCGGCGTGGACCGCGGTGTCGATCAGAGACCGGCTGCGCGCGCTGTTGTTGTCGTAATATTTGAGCGGGTTGGTCACTGATTCGGGAACCACGACCGACCCCGCGAAATGCATGATCGCGCCGACATTCTGTTCGGCGACGATCCGCGTAACGAGCGCCGCGTCGGCGATGTCGCCTTCGTAAAAGGCCGCGCCCTTCGGCACCGCCCAGCGGAAGCCCGTTACCAGATTGTCGAGCACCGCAACGCGCCAGTCGGCGTCGAGCAGCGCGAGCACCGCGTGGCTGCCGATATAGCCGGCGCCGCCGGTCACGAGGACGGTGAAGGGATGCGGCTGCGAGGTCACAGGATTTCGGCTCCTTTGGCCGGAAAGCTAGCCGCGGCGTGGTTAGGAATTGGTTAGCGACGCCCTGAAAGCAGCCCGTTTTCCGTTCGCATCGAGCGAAGTCAGGATACACGAAGGCTTGCGCTGCCGATAGGTGTCTCGACTTCGCTCGACACGAATGGAGTTTAAACCGGGTTCGCGGACGACTGGGCCTACCCCGCCAAAGCCTTTTGCCGCCGCCTCTGCACCGACGAGCCATAACCCATCGCCTCGCGATATTTCACCACGGTGCGCCGCGCGATGTCGTGGCCCTCGGCCGACAGCTTCTGCGCGATCGTCTCGTCGGACAGGATCGCCTTGCCGTCCTCGCCCTCGATCATCGCCTTGATCCGGCTCTTGATCGATTCGGACGACACCGCGCCGTCGCCCTCCATCGCCGAAATGCCGCTCGAAAAGAAATATTTGAGTTCGAACAATCCGCGCGCGCAGGAGAGGTATTTGTTGCTGGTCACCCGGCTGACGGTCGATTCGTGCATGCCGATTTCCTCGGCGACCTGGCGCAGGGTCAGCGGGCGCATATGCGCGACGCCGTGGAGGAAAAAGCCCTCCTGCTGCTTGACGATCGCGCTCGCGACCTTGACGATCGTGCGCTGGCGCTGGTCGAGCGCGCGGACGAGCCAGTTGGCCCCCGCGAGTTGTTCGGACAGCCACGCCTTGCTCTTCGCCGCGGCGCCGGTGGCGAGTTCGCTATAATAGCGACGGTTGACGAGCAGCCGCGGCAAGGTGCCGCCGTTGATCTCGACCGCCCAGCCCTTGCCGGTGTGACGGACGTAGATGTCGGGCACGACGGTCTGCGACGTGCTGGTACCGAAACGCAGCCCCGGCTTGGGATCATAGCCGCGCAATTCGCGGATCATGTCGGCAAGATCCTCGTCGTCGACCCCGCAGATGCGCTTGAGCTGCGGGAAGGCGCCCTTGGCGACCAGATCGAGATGCGCGATCATCGTCGCCATCGCGGGGTCGTAACGATCGGCCTCGCGCGCCTGGATCGCGATGCATTCGGCCAGATCCCGGCCGCCGACCCCCGAAGGGTCGAAACATTGCACCCCCGCCAGCACCGTTTCGACCAGCGCGAGCGGGACGCCGAGCCGCTGCGCGAGCTCGGCAAGATCGGCGCGCAGATAGCCCGCTTCGTCGATCATCGCGACGAGCTGTTCGGCGATCAGCGCCTCGAGTCCCGAGAAGCGTTCGCCGACCTGCGCGAGCAGATGCTCGTAAAGGCTGTCGGCCTCCCCGGCGAAACTGTCGAAATCGATGCCTTCGCTGTCGCCCGACAGGCCGACGCTGTCGCTCGCGCTGTCGTGGTGGAAACTTTCCGCGCCCAGATCGACGTCGAGATCGTCGGTCGCGCCGCTGTCGGACGCGAGCGCCTGATCGGCGTCGAGCGTCGCGGCCTCGGCAGGCGTCGCGTCGCCCTCGGGCGCTTCGTCCCCTGCGCCATCGCTGTCGGGCGAGGCGGTGTCGAGCAACGGATTGCCCTCAAGCGCTTCAGCCAGATAGGCGTCGAGTTCGAGGTTCGACAACGCCAGCAGCTTGATCGCCTGCTGCAGCTGCGGCGTCATCACCAGCGATTGCGACTGGCGGAGATCGAGGCGCGGACCGAGCGCCACTGGGAATTAGCGGCCTTCTATCCCGTTTGTGTCGAGCGAAGTCGAGACACGTGAAGCCATGCACGAACTCGGCGTGTCTCGACTTCGCTCGACACAAACGGAAACCAGAACAGGCTTATTCGACACCGACACGGCCCCATTCCCTCACAGGGAGAAACCCTCGCCGAGGTAGAGGCGGCGCACCTCGGGGTCGGCGACGAGTTCGGCGGGCGACCCGGCGAGCAGCACCTTGCCGTCATAGATGATGCAGGCGCGGTCGACGAGGTCCAGCGTTTCGCGGACATTATGGTCGGTGATCAGCACCCCGATGCCGCGCGTCTTGAGGTCGGCGACAAGGTCGCGAATGTCCGAAATCGACAGCGGATCGATGCCCGCGAACGGTTCGTCGAGCAGCATGATCGACGGGTTCGCGGCCAGCGCCCGCGCGATTTCGGCGCGGCGGCGTTCGCCGCCCGACAGCGCCATCGCGGCGGCGCTGCGCAGCCGGGTCAGGCCGAATTCGTCGAGCAATTCCTCGAGCCGGCGTTCGCGCGACACGCGGTCGGGCTCGCTGAGTTCAAGCACCGCACTGATATTCTGTTCCACCGTCATGCCGCGAAAGATCGAGGTTTCCTGCGGCAGGTAGCCGAGACCGAGGATCGCGCGGCGGTACATCGGCAGCGCGGTGATGTCGGCGCCGTCGAGCATGATGCGTCCCGCGTCGGGCTTCACCAGCCCCATGATCGAATAGAAGCAGGTCGTCTTGCCGGCGCCGTTCGGCCCGAGCAGACCGACGACCTCGCCCTTGCCGACCGAGAGCGAGACGTCGGAGAGCACGACGCGCTTGTCATAGCTTTTGGCGATCGACACGACCGCGAGCCCGTTGCCCGCCGCCGCCTCTTCCTGGACATGCGCGGTGTGTTCGGAAACGCCATGATCGCCGCTGGCCGGCGGGGTCGCGAGGGTAGAGTCGTCGGTCATATCGTCGTCGCTGTCCGTCCAAAGATTGGCACCGCACTACCCGAGGAGCGCCGCAAAGGTCAATCTGGCAAGATTATTGCAGGGGCTATCAGTGCGCGGCCTGCTCGCCGCGCACGACGCCCGACAGCGCGAGTTGTTCGTCGATCGCGGCCATCAGCCGGTCGAGCGCCGACTCGTCCTTTGCCTCGGCCCGCGCGACGAGCACGTCCTGCGTGTTCGACGCCCGGAGCAGCCACCAACCGTCGTCGGTGAGCACGCGCGCGCCGTCGGTGCGGTCTACCTCGGCCCCCGACGCCGCGAGGCGGGCGAGAACCTCATCCACAATGGCAAACTTGCGCACCTCATCGACCTGGAAGCGCAACTCCGGCGTATTGACCATCGGCGCCATGAGCCCACGCAATTCGGTGACGCTCTGCCCGAGCTTGGTCGCGGCCTCGATCAGGCGGATCGCCGCGTAAGGCGCGTCGTCATAGCCATAATAGCGGTCGGCGAAGAAGATATGGCCGCTCATCTCACCCGCGAGCGGACTGCCGGTTTCCTTCATCTTCGCCTTGATCAGGCTGTGGCCGGTTTTCCACATCATCGGCTGACCGCCCAATTCGGCGACGCGGTCGAACAAGGCCTGGCTGGCCTTCACATCGGCGATCACCGTGGCGCCCGGAATATCCCGGAGCACCGCCGCGGCATAGATTTGCAGCAGCTGGTCGCCCCAGATCACCCGGCCCTGCCCGTCGATCGCGCCAATGCGATCGCCATCTCCATCGAAAGCGACGCCGAAATCGAGATTCCTCTCGGCGACGAGCTTGCGCAAGTCCGCCAGATTCTTTTCCTCAGTGGGATCGGGATGGTGGTTCGGGAAATGGCCGTCGATGTCGGTAAACAGCAGGAAATGCTCGCCGGGAAGCCGCGCCGTCAATTTCTCGATGACCGTGCCGGCGGCGCCGTTACCGGCGTCCCAGCCGATGCGGTAGGCGGCGCCGGCGAAGCCCTCGACCAGCCGATCGACATAGGCGTCGACGATATCGATGCTCTGCAACGATCCCTCGCCGCTGTCCCAGTCGCCCGTGGCCGCCATCGTCCCGATGCCCGCGATGTCGGCGCCGTAGAAGGGGCGACCCTGAAACACCATCTTGAAGCCGTTATAGTCGGGGGGGTTGTGGCTGCCGGTTATCTGTATGCCGCCGTCCACCTCTTCGGTTGACGCGGCATAATAGAGCATCGGCGTCGGGCCGAGCCCGACATTCAGCGCATCGATCCCGGCGGCGTTGATCCCTTCGATCAGCGCCTCGGCGAGCATTGGCGACGACAGGCGGCCGTCATAACCGACCGCGACCGACCTGCCGCCCGCGCGCCGGATCAACGTCGCGAAGCTGCGCCCGATAGCATAGGCGTCGGCGGCCGACAGCGTGTCGCCGACGACCCCGCGGATGTCATATTCGCGCAGCATCGTCGGGTGAAAAACATGCGTCTGGGTCATGGGTCGCTCGCTTTCGGGGGGAGAAGGAGGTCAGGCGGCGGCGAACAGGTCGCCGTCGGGATGCAGCCGCTCGCGCGCCGGCAGGTTAAGCCCTGCCATTGCTTCGCGCAGCTCCTGCCGCGCGACGACATGGCCGATCCCCATGCCGCCTAGATGCGCCTTGTCGAGCAGGGTGAGGCCGGCGGGGAAAAGTTCGCGGTAGATGACGCGCTCGCCAAGGCCCGGGATGACGCGAAAGCCGACGCGGCGTGACAATTGGGTCAGCGCCTCGCCGACGCGGCGCATATTATGCGCGTCGACATGCTGGAGGCGGTTGCGCAAGATGATCCAGTCGATGGTCCGCCCGTCGCTCTTGGCGCGCGCCTTGCGGGTGTCCCAGATCAGCTCCGAATAGAAGCTAGGCCGGGTGACCTGAAAGCTTTCGGGATCGACCTGCCCGATCAGGTCGAAATCGATGAAGCTGTCGTTGATCGGGGTGACAAGGGTGTCGGCGCTGGTCGCGAGGTGGCGCGCGAAGATATCGTCACGGCCGGGCGTGTCGGCGACAAAATAATCGGCGCCTTCGCTGAGCCGCGCGACTTGCGCGTCGAGTTCCTCGATCGTCGATCCTTCGAACACTTCGAAATTGGGGGTCGGCAGCGCGATGTCGCGGCGCTTTTCGGTCGCGCGGCGATTCTCCAGATAGCGATGGAAGGTGCGCTGGCGCGGGTCGAGGTCGAGCCCGGCAACCCGCCAGCCCTGGCTCGCCAGCGCCACCGCGAAATGCACGGCGCAGGTCGATTTGCCCGTCCCGCCCTTTTCATTGGCAAAGATGATGCGGTGCGGCGCGGGGGTCGTCATGGGCGTTGCGAATTTCCTGTCGGCGGCGCATGGGGGCCGCATGGGGTGGCGTCTCAGCCGCCATTATCGGAGGCGGGGCAGCCGTGCAAATCATCCGTGACATCGCCACCTTGCACCGCGCGGTCGACGCCCTGAAACGGGACGGAAAAAGCGTCGCGCTGGTCCCCACCATGGGGGCGCTGCACGACGGCCACCTGTCGCTGGTGCGGATGGGAAAACGCGTCGCCGACCATGTCGTGGTGTCGATCTTCGTCAACCCGACCCAGTTCGGCCCCAACGAGGATTTCGCCGCCTACCCGCGCGACGAGGCGCGCGACGCCGCGCTGCTCGCCGACGCGGGTGTCGCGCTGCTGTGGGCGCCCGACGTCGCGGTCATGTATCCCGGCGGGCACAGCACCCATATCGAGGTCGCCGAACTGGGCGGCGATTATTGCGGCGCGGCGCGGCCGGGGCATTTCGACGGGGTCGCCACTATCGTCGCCAAATTGTTCAACCAGGTGCGCGCCGACGTCGCGATCTTCGGCGAGAAGGACTGGCAACAGCTCGCGATCATCCGCCGCATGGCGCGCGACCTCGATTTCAAGCTCGACATATTGGGCGCGCCGATCGCGCGCGATCGCGACGGGCTCGCGCTGTCGTCGCGCAACGCCTATCTCAGCGAAGACCAGCGCGCGGCGGCAACCGCCTTTCCCGACGCGCTGAAAGCCGCCGCGGCGGGGATCGCCGGCGGCGCCGATGTCGGCGCGGCGCTGGCCGCAGCCGAAGCGGCGATCGTCGCGGGCGGGTTCGACAGCGTCGACTATGTCGCGCTCGCCGACGCCGACAGCCTTGAAAGATTGCCGGTTTTCCGCACCCCCGCGCGGCTTCTGGCGGCGGCGCGAATCGGCAAGACGCGGCTGATCGACAATTATCCGGTCGGCTAAACCATCCGTCGCCCCCGCGCAGGCGGGGGCCGCTGAAGGTTTTTTACAACGACGCTGCGTAGACCGATGGCGGCCCCCACCTGCGCGGGGGCGACAGGTCTTTCACAAATCCTCGCAAGAAAAATGTCAGTTTCCCGCCAATCATTCCCTTTATCCCCGAAAAAGTCTGATCGTCGTTAACGCTTTGTTGACCATGATCCGCAAGGTTGGGGCCCGAAGCTTCCTGTGGGGGGAAGCGACAGGGGGTTATCATGGCCAACAGTCTGAAGTCTGCGCAATATCTGATCGAAAGCCGCTTGCTCGATGCCGCCCGCGGCGACGCCAATGCCTATTTCGATCTGGGGATCGCCTTTTCGACCGGCAGCGGCGGGGTCGATGTCGACCTGATCCAGGCGCATAAATGGTTCAACCTCGCGGCGCTCGGCGGCAACAAGGAAGGCCAGCAATGCCGCGCCGACCTGTCCGACGAAATGAGCCGCGACGAAATCGCCGAAGCCCAGCGCCAGGCGCGCGCCTGGCTCGACGAAACCGCGCGCCGCCCGGCCGCCCGGCGGTTTGCGGCCTAGTCCTTTCGCCTGAAGGGCATATGCCCCTCGAGCCAGTCCATTTCGGCTTCCTCGGCACGGCGTTCCGTTTCCAGATAATCGGCGACCGCGCGCCGGAAGCCCGGATCGGCGATATAATGCGCCGACCAGGTCGCGACCGGGCCATAGCCGCGCGCGAGCTTGTGCCCGCCCTGCGCACCCGCCTCGACCCGCCCAAGCCCGCGTTCGATCGCGATATCGATCGCGCGGTAATAGCATAGTTCGAAATGCAGATAGGGGATGTCGACGACGCAGCCCCAGTAACGCCCGTAGAGTGTGTCGGCGCCGATGAAATGCATCGCGCCGGCCAGCGGCCGGTCGCTCGCGTCATAGGCAAGGACGAGAATGATATCGTCCGCCATCTGCGCCCCCATCAGGTCGAACGCTTCGCGCGTCAGATAGGGCTGGCCCCATTTGCGCGCGCCGGTGTCCTGATAGAAGAGCCACATCGCGTCCCAATGCTCGGGGCGGATCGCGGCGCCGGTGAACTCCTCGATTCTGAGACCCTCGACGGCGCGGGCGCGCTCCTTGCGTAGCTGCTTGCGCTTCGCCGAGGTCAGCGTCGCAAGGAAATCGTCGAAGCCGGCATAACCGGCATTGGCGAAATGAAACTGGATGTCGCGGCGGACGAGCCAGCCCGCCTCCTCGAACAACCGCATCTGGTCGGGCGCGACGAAGGTCGCGTGCGCCGATGACAGGCCGTTCTGGCGCACCACCGCCTCGGCGGCGCGAATCAGCAGCAGCGCGTCGTCGCGATTCTGCGACAACAGGCGCGGCCCCGGCACCGGGGTGAAGGGCGCCGCGATCTGCAACTTGGGATAATAATCGCCGCCGGCGCGTGCCCAGGCATCGGCCCACGCATGGTCGAAGACATATTCGCCCTGGCTGTGGGTCTTGAGATAGGCGGGCGCCGCGGCGAGCAACGTCCCCGCCTCATCCTCGACGAGCAACGGCGCCGCCTGCCAGCCGGTGCCCGGCCCGACGCTGCCCGATCGTTCGAGCAGCGACAGAAAGGCGTGGCCGACGAAGGGGTTGCCGCCGTCGTGGAGCGCATCCCACGCCGCAGCCTCGATCGCATCGACACCGGTGCCGAGCGAGATGGTGCGCGCGGGCGGGTCGGCTTCGGCCATGCCAGCCCTTAGGCCGGCCGCACCGCGACGATCGCGTCGGCCTCGACCGCGGCGCCGAGTGGCAGCACCGCGACGCCGACCGCCGCGCGGGCGTGGCGGCCGGCGTCGGCGAAGAGCGATTCGAACAGTTCGGACGCGCCGTTCGCGACCTTGGCCTGGTCGGTGAAATCGGGCGTGCTGTTCACGAACACGCCGAGCTTCACGACTTTCTCTATCCGCGACCAGTCGCCGTCGAGAGCGTTGCCGATCTGCGCGAGCAGCATCAGCGCGCAGCGGCGTGCGGCGTCGTAACCGCCCGCGACATCGACGTCGGCGCCGAGGCGGCCGGTGACGACTTTGCCGTCGTTGAACGGAAGCTGGCCGCTGACATAGAGCAGGCCGCCTTGTTCGACGACGGGCACATAGGCGGCGACGGGCGCGGCGGCCTTGGGCAGTTCGAGGCCGAGATCGGCGAGCTTTGCGGCGATATCCATGACGTTGTCCTTATACGGCGAGCGGGGCGGGGGCGGGAGTGTTTTCGGCGAGGCGCGCCAATATCCAGTCCTGCGCCTCGGTCCAATTGTCGATGCGGGCATGGGCATGTTTCGACGGCGCGATCTTGTCGGCGATCGCGGGTTCGCCAACCAGATGAAGCCGCCAGACCTCGGGCGCGACCTCCGCCACCGACGTGTGATGCCCGCTAAGGTCGTCGATGAACACCGCGACCGAGGGTTGATATTCCTCGATCAGGCGGCGCACCGGTTCGCCCTTGCCGCCGCGGCTGCCGATGACGGGGGCGTGGAAATCGTGCAGCGCGAGCTGGTCGATACGGCGCTGCTGATGTTCGGGGCCGACATTGGTGAGCACGACGATATCGGCGTGCCTGGCGATCTCCGCCATCGCGGCGAGCGCGCCGGGAATCGGATATTGGCGCGTCATTTCGGTGGTGAAGAAACCGTCGAGCAAGGGCCACACCTCGGCGGCCTCGAGCGGCGTGCCGCATTCCTTGCGCTTGAGCGCTCCGGCGAAACTCGCGTCCTCGATGCGGAAGAGCACGCCATGTTCCTGGTCGACCCACTGCGCGAAGGGGACGACCATGTGCATCAGCACCTCGTCGCAATCGGTGATGACGAGCGGGCGGTTCATATCTCGATCCTTTCGTCGCCGGACAGGCGATGGGCGGCGGCGGCGATGTCTTCGGGTTTCCGGTCGAGCCCCACCGCGCAGGCGACAAGGTCGGCCTCATGCGCGGTCAGGAACGACAGGATCGCGGCGAGCGTCGAGCGTTCACCGAGCGATTCGCGCAAGTCGTCGGGCGCCAGGCCGGTGAGCGCGAGCAGCCGTTCGGCGCGCGGCTCGTCGGTCAGGATCCAGCCCAGCGCGCTCAGCGCCAGCGCTTCGTCGGCATCGTGCAAGTCGGTTTTCCCTTTCGCGGGAGGCAATTGTATCGCCGCGCCGATTCGCCTAAACCGGCGCCGAACGCAAGGTGGGGACGTGAAATATCATGGGCAAGACCATATTGGTCGTCGAGGATAATGAACTCAACCTGCGCCTGTTCTGCGACCTGCTCAACGCCCATGGCTATAACGCCCATCCGGTGCGCGACGGGCGCGATGCGCTGGCAAGGGCGCATGAGGTGTCGCCCGACCTGATCATCATGGACATCCAGTTGCCGCATGTCAGCGGGCTCGAACTGATCGGCCAGATGAAGGCCGACCTGACCTTGCGCGCGGTGCCGATCATGGCGGTCACCGCCTATGCGGGCAAAGGCGACGAGGACCAGATCCGCGCCGCGGGGGCCGAGGCCTATGTCTCGAAGCCGATTTCGGTGATCAAGTTCATCGAGAGCGTCGGGGTTTTTGCCTGACGCGACGGAGTTTGCGGCGTGAGCAAATTTTCTGATCTGAAAGATGCTTACGCGGCGCTGGGGCCACTACGCTTCTGGACGATTATGGGAGCGACCCTTGCGTTCATCCTCGCCTTTGTAGCGCTCGAGACTTGGCTCTCCGCCAAGCTCGGCTGGCCCGAGGCCTTCGGCTTCGAGTGCCGCCGACGCGGCTGCCTGCTCACAAAAATGGGACATAGCGAACGGTTGCTGGAAGTCGGCGGCGCCTATGCGTGGGGGCTATTCGCGCTTTACTGGGCGATGCCGACGATCGCCGCAGGCTATGTGGCAGTGGTCCGATTCAAGCGACGCCGTCGCAATCCGATCCTGCCGATGGAGTAGCGAGCCCGGCCACGGCCAGGCTCGCCATGAACGGACGACTAGTTGCGATCGGCGGGCTTGCCCTGCAGCCGATTCCAAGGCGCGGCATAATGAACCGCCACGGCGGTCGCCGAGGTGTCGATCACGGCGGCGAGCAACCGGTTGATCCAGTTCGATTCGGTGGTGTGGTTAGCCATGGGATATCTCCTGTGCCCGGGCCTGCAAGGGAGGGGGAGAGCGGCCCGGACGCGATTCTTCTAGTCCCGGGGCGGTGCCGATTGGCGCCGAAATTGACCATATGAACGACCAATTTTCGCATTATAATGGGAATCATGCGAAAAATACCCGATCTCGACCGTTTCGACCGCCGCCTGCTCGCGCTGGTGCGCGAGGATAATCTCCAGCCCGCCCGGATCCTCGCCGACAAGGTCGGGCTGTCGCTGTCGGCGGTGTTGCGCCGCCTGCGGCGACTGCGCGAGGAAAAGGTGATCGTCGCCGATATCGCGGTGGTCGACCCGGCGCTGACCGGCTCGGCGCTGACGATGCATGTGCTCGTCCAGATGCAGCAGGCGGGGCCGCAGACGATGGACAATTTCGCGCGCGAGATCGTCCATCACCCCGAAATCACCGGCGCGTGGGACGTGACCGGCGACGACGACTTCCTGCTCAAGGTTCAGGTCGGCACGATGGAGGACTATGACCGCTTCACCCGCCGCGCGCTCGGCGAGGACAAGGGGGTGCATTCGTTCACGACGATGATCGCGATCCGCAACATCATCGAAAACGACATCGCACGGCGCCCTTTGCGCGAGGGGTGACGAGAAGACGCGGCGCGCCAGCAGGAGCGGATTGCCGTGCCGCGGACGTCGGTAAGATTTTTTCGCGCAAAGACGCAAAGACGCAAAGACGCAAAGGCGCGAAGATGTCGCGATGACCGCGAAGCGGCTCCATTCCCTTTACGCTGCGCCGGACGCGGCGAAGATGGACAGGCGACCGTGCGGCCACAAACCAACATCTTTGCGCCTTTGCGCGAAACCAAAAATCCCGCCCTGTCGGCCTTCAACGAAGCGTTATGGGCAGACCGCCGCCTCCGTCTATACGAAATAGCCTCCCCAAAAACGCCCTTCGCACACGCGCAAAAAAGCGCGGCGCGCCATCGGTTTTCCTTCTAGGACGGCGCATGGCCTATTATCCCGACCTGACCCCCTTCGTGTATGGCGGCGCCGAACCCGACCCCGCGATTCTCAATATCGGCTGGCTCTGTTCGGATCACGCGATCGCTACGGCGGTGCCGGACGCGGCGTTCGTCGCGGCGCTGGCGAAGATCGCGGCCGATCCGATCAACCTCTATCGCGGCAGCCATCTCTGCGACTTCTGCCCCCACCCACCCACCATCCTGTCGCCGGGGGGTATTCCGATGCTCGACTCGCCCCGGGAAACCCGGGGCAATGGCGAAATCTGGGTCGAGGGGCAGGGCGGGCTGACCTATGTCGCGCCGGCGCTGATCCACCATTATGTGGTGGCGCATCATTATGCGCCGCCGCAAGCCTTCATCGACGCGCTAATGGCCGCTCGCTAGGCAACGAGGCAAGCGGCGGCAGCGCACGAAAAAGGGCGGCGCAAAGGCCGCCCTCTGGATCCCGGCTTTCACCGGGATGACGCATTTCCGACCCGCGCGCTTTCAACGCACGGGGAAACGCCTCACTTGATCTTGGCTTCCTTGAACTCGACATGCTTGCGCACGACGGGGTCATATTTGCGCTGCGCCATCTTGTCGGTCATCGTGCGCGGGTTCTTCTTGGTGACATAGAAGAAGCCGGTGTCGGCGGTGCTCACGAGCTTGATCTTGACGGTCGTCGGCTTGGCCATGGCCCTGTTCCTCGAATAGTGACGCAGAAACCGGCGGGCGGTCGCGGCGCGCGGGGCGAAGACCCCGACTGATGTGTGAAAAACGACAGGGCAGCGCGCAAGCACGCCGCCCCCGATAAGCGCGCGCCTCTGACGGGATTCGGCGCTTGTGTCAAGCGAAACGAACGAGCGACGGCCAGTGTCAGGAGGCCGACCGCCGCCCGCCCGGGAGAGACGTCAGGCGTTGCGGATCTCGAAACGCACCGTCATCTCCTTCCAGCTTTCCTCGGCCACGCCGCCGCGCGTCGCGGGCTTGAAGCGCCATTTGGCGAGCGCACGGCGCTTCGTCGCATCAAAAAAGCCGGGGCTGTCGGTGCTGACCAGTTCGACCTGCTTCACCTTGCCGTCGCTGCCGATCAGCACCCGCACTTTGGCAACACCCTCGATCCCTTCGCGCTGTTCGCGCGCCGGATAATCGGGCTGGAAATTGGCGAGGTGGCGCTGGTCGAGCTGCGCGAGGACCAGCTTGGGCATGGGCGGCACGGGCGGATCATAGGGGATCGAAGGTCCCGTTCCCGTTCCCGCCGGCGGCACGTAAATCTGTTCCGGCACAAAGATCGGAGTCTGCGCGATCGGCGGCAGTTCCGTCGGGGTCGTGGTGAGCGGCGTTTGCTGCTGCTTCTGCTGCGGCGCCGGATCGGGTGCCGGCGGCGGCGGGAGCGGCTTTTCGATCGGGATCGAGATGACGGTGGTGGGCCCGGGTTTTTCGGTGATCACCGAAATCATCGGGGTCAGCGCCACGACGGTGAGCAGCGCGATCGGCACCCCGACCGCGAAGACCGCGGCGAACGGACGATGGCCGGCGCCGGGATTATAACTGCCGCGCTGCAGCAGCGAGCCACCGGCGGATGCCGCCATCGCCGAGCGTGGCGACAGGGCGGCGGATATCAACGGTATCAGGGTCATGGCCTCTCTCCTTGCCGAACCGACCCGGGGCCGCCGCGCTTGTGCTGCTATCCGGCCTGGTCGCAGGAATGTGATATTATAACATACCCGTGATTGTCAAGCGGAGAGGTCGGCAAGCGGATCATCGCCGGATACCGGGGGGTTCAGGCCGCGGAAAGCCGCACGATCGCCTGGTCCTTCGCGATCAGCGGCAGCAGTTCGCCCATGTCGGGGCCATGGTCGCGGCCGGTGAGCGCGCGGCGCAGCGGCAGGAACAGCGCGCGACCCTTCGCCCCGGTCGCCGCCTTCACCGCATTGGTGAGCGCGTGCCAGGGATCGGCGCCCCAGTCGATGGCGGGCGCCGCGGCGGCGGCGGCGGCAAGCACCGCGCGGTCGGCGTCGTCAGCGGACGCCGTAACGAGCGGACCGTCGAACACTGCCACCCAGTCGGCCGCCTCGGCGACGGTCATCAGATTCGGGCGAATCGCGTGCCAGCGCGCGGCGTCGATCACCGCGGGCAGGCGGTCGGCAACCGCGTCATGACCCAGCTGGTGGACGATCTTCTGGTTGATCAGCGCCAGCTCGGCCTCGTCGAAACGCGCCGGGGCGCGGCCGAAATGGGCGAAGTCGATCGTTTCGACCAGCGGCGCGGCGTCGGTGACCGGCTCGACCGGGTCGCTGGTGCCGAGACGCGCGAGCAGCGCGACGAGCGCGGCCGGCTCGATCCCCTGTTTGCGCAAGCCATCCATCCCGAGCGAGCCCAGCCGCTTCGACAATTTGCCCTCGGTCCCGACGAGCAGCGCCTCATGCGCGAAAGCGGGCGGAGCCGCGCCGAGCGCCGCGAACATCTGGATCTGCGCCGCGGTGTTCGACACATGGTCCTCGCCGCGCACGACGTGCGAAATGCCCATCGCGATATCGTCGATCACGCTCGGCAGCAGATAGAGCCAGCTGCCGTCGGCGCGGCGCACCACCGGGTCGGACATCGATTTCGGGTCGAAACTCTGGTCGCCGCGGACCATGTCGGTCCATGCGATCATCGCATCATGGTCGAGCCGGAACCGCCAGTGCGGCGTCAAGCCTTCGGGAACCGGGGCGTCGGCGGGCTTGCGCTCATACACCGGCGGCAGCCCGCGCGAGAGCAGCACCTTGCGGCGGATGTCGAGTTCCTCGGGGGTCTCGTAACAGGCATAGACGCGCCCCGCGTCCTTCAGCCGGTCGAATTCACGCTCATAGAGATCGAAGCGAGCCGACTGGCGCTTCTCGCCGTCGATATCGAGCCCGAGCCAGGCGAGATCGGCGCGAATGCCCGCGACATAGTCTTCCTTCGACCGTTCGCGGTCGGTGTCGTCGATGCGCAGCAGGAAGCGCCCGCCAGCTTTGCGCGCCCACATCCAGTTGTGGAGCGCGGTGCGGACATTGCCGACATGGAGATGGCCCGTCGGCGAGGGGGCAAAGCGGGTGATCACGGTCATGCGCGCGCCTATAGCGCCATCGCGCCCCGCATGGCGACCCCAACTTCGCCTGCCGCGCGGTCAGGCTTAACCGCTTCTTTCCGCTTTCTGCGTAGCACCTCTCGTCATGGAGGGCGGAACCACAGGATGGCGGACGCGGCTGTGGCCGCGCGTGCCGGCGGCGATTGCCGACGAGCTGGCGCTGGCACGCGTCGCGCGGCTTCGGGTGCTCGTCCCGATCCTCTATTCGGTGATGATCGCGGTGATCCTCACCGCGATGATCGCCACCGCGGGCGACGCGCCGGCGCTCGCGACCGGCGACGAGGCGCCTTGGCTGGTCCGCTATGGCATGCCGCTGGCCGCGGTCGGGGTCGCCGCGATCCGGCTGGTCCACTGGCTGCGCCGCCGCACCGCGCCGATGAGCGCCGCCGCCGCGCACCGCCTGATCGGCCGGATGTTCCTGATCGCCATGCCGATCGCCGCGCTGTGCAGCGTCTGGGCGGCGTCGAGCTGGTGGCTGTCGGTCCCCGGCCAGCGCTCCTATTATCCGATGTTCGTGGTGATGGGCACGCTGACCACCGCCTTTTGCCTCGCCCCGGTGCGCGGCGCGACATTGTCGGTGATGGCGGCGGGAATCGGCCCCGTGGTCGCGCTGCTGATCGTCGCGGGCAACTGGATGGACCTGATCGCGGTCGCGATCACGCTGCTCGCCGCGGCGTTCCTCGTCCGGCTGGTGCTCGACCAGCATAGCCAGCAGGTCGAGATGCTGATGCTGCGCCGCCGGCTGCAACGCCAGGCGATGACCGACCCGCTGACCGGGCTCGCCAACCGCCGCGCGCTCCATATGGCCGCGGAGGAATTTTTCGCCGCGGGCGGTGCCGGGGCGGCGCTGGTCCTGATCGATCTCGACGGCTTCAAGCCGGTCAACGACCGCCACGGCCACGCCGCAGGCGATCTGTTGCTGATCGCGATCGGCGGGCGGCTGCGCGCGCAGGCGGGCGAAGCGGCGACCGTCGCGCGCGTCGGCGGCGACGAATTCGCGATATGGCTTCCCGGTTGCGGGGCGGAAGCGCTCGATGTGCGGGCAAGCGCGCTGCTCGCCGCACTTGCCGCGCCCTTCCCAATCGACGGCCAGCCGATTCGCATCGGTGCCAGCGCGGGACTGGCGCGTGCGCCCGACGACGGCGCCTCGCTGCTCGATCTGATGCGCAGCGCTGACGAAGCGCTCTATGCCGCCAAGCCGCAGCGCGACACCGCGCCGACCGCGACGGTCAGCCCGCTGGCGCCGCTCGCTGCGGCGACCCGGCCACGACGATCGCGAAAAGCACGCCGCTAAGCCGTGCGGAAACCGTGGGTGATCGGATAACGGCGGTCGCGCCCGAAGTTGCGCGTCGACAATTTGACCCCCGGCGGCGCCTGGCGCCGCTTATATTCGGCGATCGACAGCAGCCGCTCGATCCGGACCACCGCATCGCGGTCGAAGCCATATTTCGCGACGACATCGTCGACGCTCTTTTCCTCCTCGACCAGCATGTGGAGCATCCGGTCGAGATCTGGATAGGCGGGCAGGCTGTCCTCGTCCTTCTGGTCGGGGCGCAGTTCGGCGCTCGGCGGCTTGGTGATGATGGTCTCGGGCATCACCGGGGTCACCGGGTTGCGCGACAGGCGCGGCACATGGGCGTTGCGCCATTTCGCCGCCGCGAAGACCGTCATCTTATACGCGTCCTTCAGCGGATTATACCCGCCCGCCATGTCACCATAGATCGTCGCATAACCGACGCTCATCTCGCTCTTGTTGCCCGTGGTCAGCAGCATCGGACCAAATTTGTTGCTGAGCGCCATCAGCGTAACGCCGCGAATGCGCGACTGGACATTTTCCTCGGTGGTGTCGACAGCCGCGTCGGCGAAACTGTCCGACAGCATCGTGTCGAAGGCATCGACCGCCGGGGCGATCGATATGGTGTCGAGACGGCAGCCGATCATCGCCGCGCAGCCAGTGGCATCGTCGAGACTTTCCTGGCTGGTGAAGCGGCTCGGCAGCATCACGCACCACACTTTGTCGGGACCGAGCGCGTCGGCGGCGATCGCGGCGCAGATCGCCGAATCGATCCCGCCCGACAGGCCGAGCACGACGCCAGGGAAGCGGTTGCGCTCGACATAGTCGCGCAGGGACAGGATCATCGCGCTGTATATGTCGGCGGGATGCGCTTCCCACTCGGCGATCGCGCCGGTGTCGCACGCCCAGCCGTCCGCGCCCTTGATCCAGTGCGTAACGCGCTCTTCTTCCTCCCAGTCGGTCAGCCGGTGCGCGGTCGCGCCATCGGCATTCAACACGAAGGAGCAGCCGTCGAAGACAAGCTCGTCCTGCCCGCCGATGCGGTTGAGGAAGATCAGCGGCAGGCCGGTCTCGGCGACGCGGCCCGCGAAAACCTGCGTCAGCCGGCGGTCGTCCTTATCGATTTCATAGGGGCTTCCGTTGACCGAGATCAGCAGCTCGGCGCCCTGCGCGGCGAGATGCGCCGACACCTTGGGCAGCCAGCCGTCCTCGCAGATCGGCAGGCCGAGCTTGATCCCGCGCCACTCGACCACATCGGGCAGCGGGCCGGGCGCGAAAACGCGTTTCTCATCGAAGGTGCCGTAATTGGGCAGTTCATGCTTGCGCCGCGTCGCGACCACGCGGCCCCCGTCGAGCAGCGCGACAATATTGTAGAGCGCATCGCCGTCTCTTTCGACCGAGCCGACGAGCATCGCGGGGCCACCGTCGGCGGTCTCGGCGGCCAGTTCGGCGAGGATTTTTGCCGCCCGCTCGGCGAGTGCGGGCTTGAGCACCAGATCCTCGGGCGGATAGCCGATCAGCTGCAGCTCGGGATAGAGGAGCAGGTCGGCCTGCGGGTGCCGCGCGCGAACGGCACGCATCGCGTCGGCGTTGGCGGCAAGGTCACCGACGACCTGCGTCATCTGGGAAAGGACGATCGAGAGCTGCTGGGTCATGCCCTGCGGTTTAGGCCGAACCGTTCCGATTTCAACCGAAGACGAGCATCCACAATGTCCGGCCCGGCGCCATGGCGAAGAAGCCGGCGGCGAGCAGCCCGAAATAGACGCCGCGCATCGTCTTGAGGTGGCGATCGATCTGGCCGCTCTGCGCGAACCAGATCGCACGCGGCAGCTGCACCAGCGTCAGCACTGAAAAGAGGTGGATCGGGCCGATGCCGCCGGTGATCGTACGGATCCAGAAGCTGTCGATCGCGGTGACGATCATCAGCAGTGCCCAGACGCGCCCGCCGATGCGGTGCGCCGCGTCGCCCTTGGCCGGACGCCACAGCAGCCAGGCGCCGAGCGGCAGCGCCGGGATCACCGTCGCGAGGTGGAGCTGGACGGCCCAGGCCGGGGTGCGATAGTCCGATGTCCCGGTGAAGGAGCGGACGAGCACCGCCGCGACGATCGCCCCCAGCACGATGAGCGCGGTGATGGCGATGCGGCGCAGGTTGGCAGCGCGGGCGGGCTTGGCGGCGAGAGCGGTCATGATGAAATCCCCGTTGGTCGATACGATGCCCTGTCCCTGCCTCGGCGCCGTTCGCGGGCAAGCAGGGCTTCGCAAAAACGGCGGATTTCTTCGCAAAACAGGCTGCTTCGCCGATTGACGCTTCGTGAAATGGCAGACACAAGACGCGACATGGCGAAAAGGCTGACGATTGAATTGCTGGTGATGGTGGCGCTCGGGCTGCTGATCGGGCTGCTCGGCCCCTTCGGCACATTCGGCGCACCGCCGGCGCAGCGGATGCTGAGCTGGGTGATCTGGTTGCTCGCCGGCTATGCGCTGTTTCGCCCGACCGGCGTGGTCGCCCGCTGGCTGTGCGAAGCCACCGGGATGCCGCGCTTTGCCGGCACTTTGCTCGCGCTCGTCGTCGCGAGCGTGCCGCTGACGCTGATCATCACGATGATGGCGATGCGCATGGATTTCGCCGCGGCGCTGCGCTGGCCGGGCTTCTGGACGATGTACCTCTATATATGGGTCGTCTCGGCGGTCGTCTCGATCGCGATGGGCGCGGTCTTCCGACGCGATGCGGCAGCATCCGAGGCGCCCCCTGCGTTGGCGGGGCCGCCGTTGGCTGCAGCCCCTGTTCCCGGGCCCGCGCCGTCGCCACCCGAACCAGTCGCCGCCGCCTTGCTGCTGCCACCCGGTTTCGGCCCGGTGCGCGCGCTGAAGGGCGAGGATCATTATGTTCGCATCATCGGCGAAGGCTGCGAGGAGATGGTGCTGATGCGGATGCGCGACGCGATCGATCGGCTCGGCGACGCCGACGGCCTGCGTATTCACCGCAGCTGGTGGGTCGCCAGGGACGCGGTCGAAAGCGTGCGCCGCGAAGGCCGCACCGCGGTGATCGTCCTGAAAGGTGGCCACGAAGCACCGGTCGCGCGCGATATGATGCCCGCGTTGCGCGCGGCGGGGTGGCTTTAGGTCTTCCCCTTCGCGCCCCGGCTGGCTAAGGGCCGCGCATCATTCCCGCGCGAAAGGGCGTCGCACCCCATGAAACTGATCTCCGGCAACAGCAACCTGCCGCTGGCGCGCGCCATCGCCGACTATCTGGAACTGCCGCTGACCGACACCAGCGTCCGGCGCTTCGCCGACGAGGAAGTGTTCGTCGAAATCCACGAAAATGTCCGCGGTCAGGATGTCTTCGTCGTCCAGCCGACCAATTACCCCGCGAACGACAATCTGATGGAACTGTTGATCATCAACGACGCGCTGCGCCGCGCCTCGGCGAAGCGCATCACCGCGGTCGTTCCCTATTTCGGCTATGCCCGCCAGGATCGCAAACCCGGCCCGCGCACCCCGATCTCGGCCAAGCTCGTCGCCAATCTGATCACCACATCGGGCGCCGACCGGGTGCTCGCGATCGACCTGCACGCCGGGCAGATCCAGGGCTTCTTCGATATCCCGACCGACAATCTCTATGCTGCACCGGTGATGAGCGCCGACATCCAGGCGCGCTTCGCAGGCAAGAATCTGATGGTCGTGTCGCCCGACGTCGGCGGCGTGGTGCGCGCCCGCGCGCTCGCCAAACGGCTCGACAACGCTCCTCTGGCGATCGTCGACAAGCGCCGCGAACGCGCCGGCGAATCGGAAGTCATGAACATCATCGGCGACGTGAAGGGGCGTTTCTGCATCCTGATCGACGATATCGTCGATTCGGCGGGCACTTTGTGCAACGCCGCCGCCGCGCTGAAGGCGGCGGGCGCCGAGGGTGTCGTCGCCTATTGCACCCACGGTGTGCTGTCGGGCGGTGCGGTCGCGCGCGTCGATGCGAGCGAGCTCACCGAACTGGTGATCACCGATTCGATCCAGCCGACCGACGCGGTCAACGACAGCGGCAAGGTCCGCGCGCTGACCGTTGCGCCGTTGCTCGGTGAGGCGATCAAGCGCATCGCCGACGAAAGCTCGGTCAGCAGCCTGTTCGACTGAGGCGCGACCGCCGGATTGCCTTGCCCCCGCTTTGCGCCCAGACTTGGCGCGAGGAAGGCACGACATGGGGCACGGCGATGACAAAATTCCTGAACAGCGGTCATCGCGCCGGAAAAGGCTCTTGCGACGCATGTTGACGTCGCTGGTTTTCGCGACCGGAAGCTTTGCATTGCTGGCCCTCGCACTGTGGGCGGCATTCCCGCTCCCGTCGCTCGACGGCCGGCGCGCCAGCGCGGCCCTCGACGGGCAGGGCACGCCGATCGCGGCGGCGATCGCCCCGGTGTCGGCGCGGCACCCGGGACAAAGCGGCATCTATTTGCTGCCCGATGCGCTCGACGCCTTTGCCGCGCGGGTCGAGATGATCCGCGCCGCCGAACGGTCGGTCGACCTGCAATATTATATTTGGAACAACGACCTGTCGGGGCGCATTCTACTCGCCGAACTGGTCAGGACGGCCGACCGCGGCGTCCACGTCCGCCTGCTGATCGATGATAACACCACGGCCGGACTCGACCCGATGCTGGCCGGCGCGAACGCCCATCCGCATATCGAGGTGCGATTGTTCAACCCGCTGACCCTGCGGTCGGTCCGCGCGGCCAATTACCTCTTCGCCTTTCCACGCCTCAACCGGCGGATGCACAACAAGTCGCTGACCATCGACGGCGCGGTAACGATCGTCGGCGGGCGCAATGTCGGCGACGAATATTTCGGCGCCGAACAGGACGGCTTGTTCATCGACATGGATGCGCTGGCGATCGGCGCGGTGCTGCCCGAGGTGTCGGCGCAATTCGACCGCTATTGGAACAGCCGGTCGGCTTATCCGGCCGAATTGCTGATCGCCGCCGATGGCGGCGAGCCGATGCCGGCGCTGCGCGACCCACCCGAATCGGACAGCGAACGCGGACGGCAATATCGCGCGGCCATCGCGGCGACCGCCTTCATTCGGGATGCGATGACCCAGACGCTGAACTGGCAATGGACCGACGTCCGGTTGTTCAGCGACGACCCGGCAAAGGCGCTCGGGGCCGAACCGCCCGAATCGCTGCTGATCAACCGGTTGAAACCGGTAATCGCCGGCGCGCAGGGCAGCTTCGATCTGGTTTCAGGCTATTTCGTGCCTGCCGGGTCCGGGACCGACCTGCTCACCGGCCTCGCGCAGCGCAAGGTCGATACGCTTGTGGTGACCAACAGCTTCGCGGTAACCGACGTCCCGCTGGTCCACGCCGGCTATGTCAAGAAGCGCATGCCCCTGCTCGAAGCCGGTGTTCGGTTGTTCGAGGTCCGGCCCGGTCCCAAAGGACATGCCGAAGAAAGCCCCCACAGCGCGACCCGCTTTAGCGGCGGCGGCGAAAGCCTGCACGCCAAGACCTTCGTCGTCGATCGCCGGCTGCTGTTCGTCGGTTCGTTCAATTTCGATCCGCGGTCGGCCGAACTCAATTGCGAAATGGGCTTCCTGATCGACAGCCCCTATCTGTCCGGGCTGGTCGCCGACGGGCTGCGCGCACGCTTGCCTGATCACAGCTACGCCGTGACGCTGTCGCCGGAAGGCACATTGCAATGGGGCATATCCACCGGCGGGCGGCAAAGCATCCTGGCCACCGAACCGGGAACCACGGCGTGGAACCGCACCGCCGTGTGGCTGCTGTCGCACCTGCCGATCGACTGGCTGCTCTAGCCTCGCACCGGCAGGCATGGCATTGGCCGTTGATTGCCACTCCATTGGAGCCCCCATGCGCGCCGAAGACATTGCCCTCGCCAACCGCCTCGCCGACGCTGCCGGCGCCGCGATCCGCCCGCTGTTCCGTTCTGCCTATCAGCATGAGGCCAAGGCCGACGCATCGCCCGTCACCGAGGCCGACCGCACGGCCGAGACCGCAATGCGCCGTCTGCTCGACGCCGAAGCGCCGCGCGATGGCATCATCGGCGAGGAATATGGCGCCGAGCGTCCCGGCGCATCGCGCCAGTGGGTGCTCGACCCGATCGACGGCACCGTCAGCTTCATGGCCGGCCGGCCGATCTTCGGCACGCTGATCGCGCTGCTGCAAGACGGATGGCCCGTGCTGGGCATCATCGACCAGCCGATCGCGGGCGAACGCTGGGTGGGGGCAATGGGACAGCCGACCCTGTTCAACGGCAAACCAGCGCGCACGCGCAGCTGCCGCAACCTGTCCGACGCGGTGCTCGCGACGACGGGCCCGCAATATTTCAGCGACCATGACGGCGAGCATTTCATGGCGCTGGCGGCGCAGACCGCGCACAAGCGCATGGTCTTTGGCGGCGACTGCTACAATTACGGGCTGCTGAGCAGCGGCCATATCGATCTGGTGGTCGAGGCCGGGTTGAAGCTTCACGACTTTGCCGCGCTGGTCCCCGTCGTCGAGGGCGCAGGCGGGACGATGTGCGACTGGAACGGAGACCCGCTCCACAGCGAGAGCGAGGGCCGTGTCATCGCGCTTGGCGATCCGGCGCGGCTCGAGGATGTGGTCGAGGGACTCGCCTGCCACCATTGAGGCGAGCGGCCATCGCCTTCGCAGGCCGTTGGCATTGCGAACGCAATGTCGCTTTACTCTGTCGCCCAAACGGCTAATCGCCCCCGCGACGCTGAACCCAGCGTCTTCTAAACAGGGGGTATTTCGTGAAAAATATGATTGTGGCTGCGATCCTCGCGGCCGGCTTTGCTTCGCCCGCGTTCGCGCAGGAAGACGATGCAGGCAATGCCAAGGCGGGTTTCCGTATCGAAGCGCGCGCCGTCTATGAAACGCCGACGGTCAGCAGCATCGCCCAGAACAACGATGTCTACAAGGTCGGCAGCGCGGTCGCGTGGGGCGGCGAAGCGGGCTTCGACGTCGCCGTCGGCTCGTCGTTCGTGGTTGGCCCCTATGTCACCTTCGAAAAATCGTCGGTCGAGGCCAGCGACGGCATCGACACGCTGAAGGTCAAGGATAATCTCGGCGCCGGCCTGCACCTCGGCTATGCGATCGGGTCGAAGGGCCAGATCTATGGCAAGGTCGGCTATGCCAAGCTGCGCGTCGAAGCGCAGAGCGGCGCGCTGCGCGCCACCGAAAGCGGCTCGGGTTTCCAGGGCGCGGTCGGCTATGAACATGGTTTCGGCGAGCAATTCTATGGCCGCGTCGAATTCGGCTATGGCGACAATGGCCGCATCGGCGGCATCAATTTCCAGCGTCGCCACGCTGGCGTCGCGCTCGGCGTCCGCTTCTGAGCATGGCGGGACGGAACGGGGCGCCGGAAACGGCGGCCCGTTCTTTCATGGGAATGGACCGCAAGGCTTGCATTTCCGGGCGAATCCTTCTAGGCGCGCCGCTTCCGATTGTAACGGCTGGCTGAAAGGGCTGCCATGCCGCTACGCAAACGGACTTCCAAAGGAGACCAAAATGCCCAAGCTGAAGACCAAGAGCGGTGTGAAGAAGCGCTTCAAATTCACCGCCTCGGGCAAGGTGAAGCACGGCGTCGCCGGCAAGCGCCACCGCCTGATCAACCACAATGCCAAATATATCCGCACCAACCGCGGCACCAGCGTGCTGAGCGATTCGGATGTGGCCCATGTGCGCCTCTGGGCGCCCTACGGCCTGAAGTAAGGAGCGCTAAGCCATGTCACGCATCAAACGCGGCGTCACCACGCGCGCCAAGCACAAACGCGTATTGGAACAGGCGAAGGGCTATTACGGCCGTCGCAAGAACACCATTCGCGTTGCCAAGCAGGCGGTCGAAAAGGCCGGCCAATACGCTTATCGCGACCGTAAGGTCAAAAAGCGGAACTTCCGCGCCCTGTGGATCCAGCGTATCAACGCCGCGGTTCGCGCCGAAGGCCTGACCTATTCGCAGTTCATGCACGGCGTGAAGCTGGCGGGTGTCGACCTCGACCGCAAGGTCATGGCCGACCTGGCGATGAACGAAGGCGGCGTGTTCGCCGCGATCATCGCGCAGGCGAAGGCGGCACTGCCCAAGGCGGCCTGAGCCCCGGGCTTCATCGCGACAAAGACAAAAGGGCGGTCCCGCGAGGGGCCGCCCTTTTTCGTGCCCGCACCATTTGCCGGCGGGCCGTCACAAACAGAAACGGCGCGAAGGTTGCCCCTCGCGCCGTTCCGACGATGATCGTAAACGACGCACCGCCCCCCTCCCTCCGAACCGAAAAGCCGTGGGTCGCAGAAAGCCGCCGGCCGGTGGAAGATGTTCCTTGCCGCGACATATGCGGTCGCGCGCCGCGGAAGAATTGTAAAAACCCGACAAAGGAATCGCTTAGCCTGTTGTTTTTTTTCGCATAGGTGCGAAGGGTGCGGCGTCATGACGGATGAGACCAGTCATTCGGGGCAAGGCACCGACGTGCGCGTGGCGACGCGCTTTTTTCCCGTGTCCGCGGCGCTTCGGCCCTATTCGAGCATCATCTATCTGACCGAGGTCGAGGCGCCGGCGGGTGTGCGCATCGAGGATTATCTGCACCCCGAATGGGCGAACATGCGCTTCATAGAGGGCGACACGACGTTGAGCGCGATCGGGAACGATCCGGTGGTGCCTGCGCCGAATTTCAACGTCACCGGTCCGACCAGCAAGGCGACCTATTTCTCGGTCGGCAGCATGCGCACCTGGGGGATCGGCATCCTGCCGGCGGGCTGGGCGAAATTCTTTGCGATTCCGGCCGAGGAGATGGCCGACCGCTTCGTCGATGGCGCCGCGCACCCCGCCTTTGCCGCGCTCGCCCCGCTGGCCGGAAAATTGCGGCAGGCCAACGACGTCGAAGCCGCAGCGCAGGCGATCGACGATCATTTCACCGGCCTGCTGGACGGTGCGCCGCGCGACGATCCCGCGATCCTTGCCGCGCACGGCGCGCTGATCGACGACGATCTCGGCAGCGTCGCCGAACTGGCCGACAAGCTCGGCCTGTCCGAACGCTCGGTCGAGCGGCTGAGCCGCCGCGCTTTCGGTTTCCCGCCCAAATTGCTGCTACGCCGCCAGCGCTTCCTGCGCAGCCTCGCGCGCTTCATGCTCGACCCGTCGATGGCGTGGATCGATACGCTCGATTATCATTATTACGACCAGGCGCAGTTCACGCGCGATTTCCAACGCTTCATGGGGATGAGTCCACGCGCCTATGCCGCGCGCCCCAAGCCGATCCTCGGTGCCGCCGCCCGCGCGCGCGCAGCCGCGATCGGAGCCGCCGTACAGGGGCTGCACAAGCCCGGAAACTAGCCGGAACCGGCCCTTCGGGGTTGACCCGCGCCGCCCGTTCGGTGCAAGCGGCGCCGCAGTAAAGCGCGGCATTTCCGCCGCCGCAGGACAAACGACCATGAGCGATTACCAGGCTATGCAGGCCGAGCTGACCGGCGCGATCGAGGCCGCGACCGATGTGGGCGCGCTCGAGGCGCTGCGCGTCGCCGCGCTCGGCAAGGCGGGCAGCGTCACCGGCCTGCTCAAGACGCTCGGCGGCATGACCCCCGAGGAGCGCCAGACGGTCGGCCCGCAGATCCACACGCTGCGCGAGGCGGTGACCGCCGCGCTCGCCGCGCGCAAGGACGCGCTTGAGGGCGCGGCGCTCGAAACGAAGCTCGCGAACGAACGCCTCGACATGACGCTTCCCGCCGGCGCCGCCGCGCGCGGCAGCGTGCATCCGGTGAGCCAGGTGATGGACGAGCTTGCCGAAATCTTCGCCGACATGGGCTTCGCGGTCGCGACCGGGCCCGAGATCGAGGACGACTGGCACAATTTCACCGCGCTCAATATTCCCGAGACGCATCCGGCGCGGGCGATGCATGACACCTTCTATTTTCCCGAAGTTGGCGAAGGTGCCGCGCAGCGGATGTTGCTGCGGACGCATACGTCGCCGGTGCAGATTCGCACGATGATGGAAAAAGAACCGCCGATCAGGATCATAGCCCCCGGGCGTGTCTATCGCAGCGACAGCGACGCGACGCACACCCCGATGTTCCACCAGGTCGAAGGTCTCGTTATCGACCGCGGTATCCATATGGGGCACCTCAAATGGACGCTCGAAACCTTCCTCAAGGCCTATTTCGAGCGCGACGATATCGTGCTCCGCCTGCGCCCGAGCTATTTCCCCTTCACCGAACCCTCGGCCGAGGTCGATGTCGGCTATAAACAGGAAAAGGGCCGCCGCATCGTCGGCGGCAACGGCGACGACGAAGGCCATGCGTGGATGGAGCTGCTCGGCAGCGGCATGGTCAACCGCCGCGTGATCGCGAACTGCGGGCTCGATCCCGACGTGTGGCAGGGCTTCGCCTTCGGGGTTGGGGTCGACCGGCTCGCGATGCTCAAATATGGCATGGACGACCTCCGCGCCTTCTTCGACGGCGACCTCCGCTGGCTGTCGCACTACGGGTTCGGCGCACTGTCGGTCCCGACGCTCAGCGGGGGGATTTCGGCATGAAGATCACCCTCGACTGGCTGAAGGTCCATCTCGAAACCTCCGCGACCGTCGCCGATGTCTTCGCCACCCTCAACCGCATCGGCCATGAGGTCGAAGGCATCGAGAATCCGGCCGAGAAGCTGACCGGTTTCCGCGTCGCACGCGTGCTGACCGCCGAAAAACATCCGCAGGCCGACAAATTGCAGGTGCTGACCGTCGAGGCCGGCCCCGACATCAACGGCGGCGCGCCGCTGACCGTCGTGTGCGGCGCCCCCAACGCGCGCGCCGGCCTCGTCGGCGTGCTCGGCCTGCCCGGTGCGGTCGTGCCCGCGAACGGCATGGAATTGAAGGTCGCCGCGGTGCGCGGGGTCGAATCGAACGGCATGATGTGCTCGACGCGCGAGCTCGAACTCGGCGACGATCATGACGGGATCATCGAATTGCCCGCCGATGCCCCCATCGGCACCGCCTTCGCCGATTACAGTGGCGCGGGCGAGCCGGTGATCGACATTTCGATCACCCCCAACCGGCAGGATTGCATGGGGGTGCGCGGCATCGCGCGCGACCTCGCCGCCGCCGGGCTCGGCACGCTGAAGCCGCTCGACGTGCCAGTCATCGCGGGGGCGGGCGCCATCGCGACGCCGATCGCGACGAACGACGCGGAAGGCTGTCCCGCTTTCTATGGCCGCACCATCGCCGGCGTCGACAACCGCGTCGCCACCCCCGAATGGATGCGCCGCCGCTTGGAAGCGGTCGGCCAGCGCTCGATCTCGGCGCTCGTCGACATCACCAACTATGTGATGCTCGATCTCGGCCGGCCGAGCCATGTCTATGACCGCGCGCAGCTCAGCGGCGGGCTGACCGCGCGCCGCGCAAAGCAAGGCGAGACCGTCACCGCCTTGAACGGCAAGGACTATGTCCTGACCGACACGATGACGGTGATCGCCGACGACAGCGGCGTCCACGACATCGCGGGCATCATGGGCGGCGAGCATAGCGGGTGCAGCGAGACGACGACCGACGTGCTGCTGGAGATCGCCTATTTCACCCCCGAACGCATCGCGCTGACCGGACAGGCGCTCGGCCTGACCAGCGACGCGCGCAGCCGGTTCGAGCGCGGGGTCGACCCCGCCTTCCTCGACGATGCGACCGCGATCGTCACCGGCCATATCCTCGCGATCTGCGGTGGCACCCCGTCGGAAGTGACGCGTGCGGGCACCCCGCCCGCCGCCGAAAAGACGGTCGATTACGACCCCGCGCTGTCGGCGACGCTCGGCGGCATTGCGATCGAACCCGCGACACAGCGCGCGATCCTCGAATCGCTGGGCTTCGGCGTGACCGAAGGCACTCCCTGGCGCATCGCGGTGCCGAGCTGGCGCCGCGACGTCGACGCCGCGCCCGACATCGTCGAAGAGGTCACGCGCATCACCGGGTTCGACGCGGTCGAATCGGTCGCGCTGCCGCGTGTCGATGGCGTCGCCAAGCCGACCGCGACCCCCGACCAGTTGCTCGAACGCCGCCTGCGCCGCGCCGCGGCGGCCGCCGGCTATCATGAGGCGGTAACGTGGAGCTTCGTGTCCGACCGCGAGGCCGCGCCCTTCGGTGGCGGCGCGTGGAGCCTCGCCAATCCGATCAGCGAAGAGCTCAAGGTCATGCGTCCGTCGCTGCTGCCCGGGCTGCTCGCCGCTGCGGCGCGCAACCAGAATCGCGGCGTCGACAGCATCCGGTTGTTCGAGATCGGACGCCGGTACCTGAGCGATGCCGAGCATCCGACCTTGTGCATCGTGATGGCGGGCAACCGCAGCGAGCGCGGCTGGCAGGCGGGCAAGGCGCAGCCCTTCGACGCCTATGACGCCAAGGCCGCGGCGCTGGCGTTGCTCGACGCCGCCGGCGCGCCGACCGACCGGTTGCAGGTGATGGAGCCCGTCGCCGAGGCCGGCATCTGGCACCCGGGGCAGGCCGCGACCTTGCGCCTCGGCCCCAAGGCGGTGCTCGCCGAATTCGGCGCGCTGCATCCTTCGCTCGCACGGCATTATGACGTCGATGGCGCGGTGATGGCGGTGCAGATCTTCCTCGACGCGATCCCCGCGAAGCGCGCGAGCGGCCCGGCGCGCAGCGCCTTCACCCCGCCCGCGCTGCAGCCGGTGCGCCGCGACTTCGCCTTCCTCGCGCCCGACAGCCTTGCGGCGGGCGAACTGGTGCGCGCGGTCAAGGGCGCCGACAAGGCGGTCATCACCGACGCACGCCTGTTCGACCGCTTCGCCGGCCAGGGTGTGCCCGAGGGTCAGGTCAGCCTGGCGGTCGAAGTCGTGTTGCAACCGGCGGAGAAAAGTTTTGCCGAGGCCGAGCTGAAGGCGATTGCGGATAAGGTGGTGGCTGCTGCGGCGAAGGTGGGGGCGGTATTGCGGGGGTAATCCTAAGTGGACACTGCTTAGTAGTTCTCGCCCTCTTCAAACGCCGTTAGAATGGTTCCAGCCAGTTTCTGCAGATCACTTGGAATCTTTGCTAAGGCAGAGACTCGCTCCCGCGCCGTTTGATAGTCGAGAAAATCTCCTAGATTGCTTCGTTTTATAACATAAAACTGACCGTCGCTTGTCGACACGACAGACCTTAGCGTTTCGAGAATTCGCAAAAAGCTGTCGTTGTTAGATAAGTGGATATCAATGAATTCCTTTGCAGCGTCGCCGCCACCCCCCTGAACCCACGTGAACAGCATGCGCCGAGCCTCGATGGCTAGGAGAAATTCATCAAGCGTCAACTGCTCAAATCGTTGATTCATGATTTGCGAAATGCGTTCCAACTCTTCGCTCGTGAAGAGCCATTCTGAGGGCGGCTTCTTTTCGTCCCCGAACTTGCCCTGATAGAAGATGTCGTGCCTATAGAGGCTTGAGACCCAAGAGATCGCCTTCCCATAGCGAAAAACCGTGTCGATCACGCGAGCGCGGCGTTCCTCGGCATCAAGGGACGCCAACAGTTTTGGCACGAGGCGCTCTGCTCGATCCCAGAGCGAGAAAACCCATCCGATGTCGAACGGTCGTTTGCGATAAGCCTCGTCCAAGACATTCGAGAGCGCAATGAGCAGGTGCTCCGCTTCAGCAGGAACCAAGTCACGTCCTTCAGCTCCACCGATTCGGTCGAACAACATATCGGCCTTGCCCATCGGTCGATTGGTTGATGTGCAATGGTACTCAAGGATCAGCGCGGCCGTCCCGTTCGAACCTGAGGCAACAGCGGCCCAGAAACGGTCATAGTCAGCTTGCAGTAGCGCATGTGAAGGATTCGAAAGAGCAAAGTAGTAGCGATAATGATCTGGGCTCATCAACCGGCGTGATGCGATCGCTCGATCTCGTTCCCTTCCCGTGAAGCGCGTAAAGAGCGTAAAGATACCCTCGTCTTTTGCATAATTCACATCGAGACCAGGCAATTGCTCAGCGAAATTATACCGGTAGTGGATATCGTCAAAATATCCGGGTTCCACGCACGCCAGCAACGACTGTAGCATGTCTGTGCGGTCCTCTTCGTCTACACGCCCAGCACCGATCGCAATTTCCGCCGCAGTGGCGCAGTATTCCTCAATCCAACGGTAAAGCCGCGGGTTCGCGTCCTTAATCAATTGTAGCCATACAAGGTCCACAAAATCGAGACCGACCTCTCGAAGCGGCGGCCAAAGCAGCCTGACCGCATCAAGTGCGCGATTAACCGCACGCGGAGTACGAAGCTGCTTTCCTCCCTCCTGATCGGCGACTGTACGGAGCCGCGTGCGGGCTTCGTCGCTCAGATCTCCGCAAAGTGCGTTCAACTCCTCTGCGAACCAGTATCGAAGTTGGAATGTCTCAGGCTGAGGAACCATGATCGTCAGCTGAACCACCTTCTCTAGAAATGCGTGACCATCATCCACGTTTGCCGCATGCTTGATGTTCCGCGCAATCACTTCGCTATCATAACAGATGAGATAGACGACGTTGGGCAGGTCAGCGACAGAACGGGCCAAACGGAGAACTTCGAGTGTCTCCGATGGCTCAAGACGGTCGAGATCGTCGATCGTGACGATGATGCGATGACCGAGGGCTTCGAGAGCTTTCGCTAAATCGACTTTCAGCGTCGAAAGAGACTTTGCAGCTTGGTCGCGCCTTGCAGCTCCACCCAGTTCCTTCACCCATTTGCCCGCAGCAGCCAGCGGCCCAAGAGCGGTGGCAGTACCCGCAAGCTCTATGACGCCGCCAAGCTTCCCGAGTGCCGCCGCAAAGTCACGGGTCGCGTTTATCGCCTTAGTGGCTTTGGCCTTCGTTGAGCGCGATGCATCGCCACGATCCGCCTCAATGCTGTCTATTGCTACCGACAGGTCGTCAAAAAGAGCGGCGAGTAGGGCGTCTCGGCTCCCAATAAGCCAAGGACGGAAGTGGACGAGACTATGGGGGTAATCGGCCCGAATCTCGTCAAGTTCGTTTTCGATCTTACGTAGGAGGCTTGACTTTCCGGAACCCCAACGGCCTTCAAGGCCTACGACTAAACTATCTCCGATGGTCGGATTTGTAAGAATCATTGCGAGCCGCCTAGCGAGGGCTTCGAACCCGAGCCTATCTGGGTCTCCGTCCCGCAATATACGGTCTCCACGGATTCCTGCACCGGTCGCAATATTGTCAGCCACAATGGTCACCCTTCAATTGACAATTGCGCCAAAGCAAACGCTTTTCTGAAGAAAGTCAAATCAGTGAAAAATACCTGATAGTTGGGCGTCCGCTTTGCAGGTTCGGTGCAATACTACTAGCCGCGTAGCTCGGCGCGAATTCCCTTCCGCCACGCAAAGCCGTTTTCTTTAAACCGCGACCCCTTCCTCGCTCCCATTCACCGCTGCCTCCAGCAAGCGCTTCTCCGGCAACTTCACGCGCGCTGTGCACCGTCACCTTCGACTGGAACAGCGCATAGGCGAGTTGGCTCAATAGCGCGGGACGGATCTCGATAGCGGTGAAGCGGTTCGAGGCCTTGTTTCCGATCAAGACGTCGGCGGCGATGCCAAGAGGCCGGGCGGCAGCGCACCCCACTGCAGTTAACCTCGTCCCAAGGATTACCGCCCTAGGGTCCGCTCATGCGCTTGGCGACAATCACCAACTGGGCCTATGGCGCGACCGTCCTGCTGACGATCGTGTCGAGCACGACGATGATCTTTGCGTCGAACGCGCAGGAGCGCGAGCGCGAGGCGGTCGAGCAACGCTATCGGCTCGACCGGGCCACCGGCACGCTGGGCGACGAAATCTATCGGTTGAGCGACCGCGCACGGCAATATGTCAACACGGGCGATCCGACCTATCTGGCCGGCTATCGCAGCGAGGTGGCCGCGCTGGCGAGCGTCGAGCAGCGGATTCGCCACATCGGCGACGCCGGGGCGTCGGCGAGCGAGCTCGATGCGCTGAAAAAGGCGATCGCGCTCGCCGATACGCTGCACGACGAACAGGAAACCGCGCTGGCGGCGCAGGAGCGCGGCGATGCCGCGACCGCGCGCCAGATTTTGTTCGGCCCCGAATATGAGCGGCAGCTCGACCGGTCCGAACTGGAGGTCCAGCGGTTCCAGGACCAGCTCGACAGCCGCATCGAGGAACGGGTCGCCGACGCGACCGAGGTGTCGATCCTGTGGAAGCGGATTTCGGAGGTCGTGCTGGCGCTCACCGCGCTGCTCGTCCTGTGCGTGCTCTATTTCGTCTTCAAACGCCGCGTGCTGCACCCGGTCGTCAGGCTGAGCGACGTCGTCAACCGGCTGGCGGTGCAGGATTTCGCCGCCGAACCGCCTACGGTCGAACATATCGACGAAATCGGCGACATGGCGCAGGCGATCCGCCTGTTTCGCGAAAACGGCATCGAACGCCAGCGGCTCGAGGTCGAGCGCGACGCCGACCGGTCGATGCGCGACCTGTTGTCGCGGATGACCCAGCGCATGCAGGGAAGCGACACGCTGCACGACCTGAAAGAGGTCGTCCGGCGCTTCATTCCCGAGATCGTCCCCGACCTTCCGGGACGGCTCTATCTGCTCGACCAGCAGAGCAAGCTGGTGGTCGAGGCGTGCAGCTGGCTGGGCCCGGTGCGATCGAGCGCGCAGTTTTCGGCGACGTCTTGCTGGGCGCTGCGGCGCGGCCTGCGTCATCGCCCGGCGGGCGACCATGTCGACGTGCCGTGCGACCACATCGACTGGAACGCCGAGGCGCCGGTCGACAGCCTGTGCCTGCCGCTGATGGCGCAGCGCGAGACTTTGGGCCTGCTCTATTTCGAAATGCCCGCGGGCGCGGCGAACCGCGGCGCGGCGCAGCTGATCTATTTCGACATGCTTGCCGAGAATATCGGCCTCGCCATCGCCAATCTACAGCTGCGCGATTCGCTGCGCGAAATGGCGATGGCCGACCCGCTGACCGGGCTAGCCAACCGCCGGCAGCTGGGCCATGTGCTGGAAACGCAGATCGCGCAGGCCGTGCGCGACGGCGAGCCGCTGAGCTGCCTGATGATCGACGTCGACCATTTCAAGCGCTTCAACGACGTCCATGGCCATGAGGCGGGCGACGCGGTGCTGCGCGCGGTCGGGCGGGTGCTGGCCAATGTCACGCGCGAGCCGGAGTTCGCCTTTCGCTATGGCGGCGAAGAGTTTCTGTTGCTGTTGCCCGCGCTGTCGCCCGAACAGGCGGCGGAGCGCGCGCAGGACATCCGCGACCGCATCGCGACGATCGAACTCGCGCATGCCGGCGGCGAGCCGGGCGGCCTGTCGGTGTCGATCGGCCTGGCGGTGGCGCCACTGCATTGCGATTTTTCGCGCCTCATTCCGACCGCCGATGCCGCGCTGCTCCGCGCCAAGGCGCTGGGGCGCGACCGGGTGGAAGTGGCGCAGGTCCGCAAGGCCGCGGCGCTCTAGGCTGCGACCGCTTCCTCGCTGCCGCTGCCCGCGGCTTCGAGCAGGCGTTTCTCGAGCGACTTCACCCGCGCCGCGCTGTCGATCTTGTCGCCGATCAGGTCGGTCACGTAAAAGGTATCGACCGCGCGTTCGCCATAGGTCGCGACATGCGCGCTGTGCACCGTCACCTTCGACTGGAAGAGCGCATAGGCGAGCTGATTGAGCAGCGCGGGACGGTCCTGCGCGTTGACCTCGATCACCGTGAAGCGGTTCGAGGCCTTATTGTCGACGAAGACATTGGGGGCGATGCGGAACGCCTCGGCGCGGGCGCGGGGGAGCGCGCGCGCCTCGAGTTTCGGAAGCAATTTGTGGCGGTTGGCGAGCGCGTCCTCGATCGCGCGGGTCAGGCGGTCGATCTGCCCCGCCTCGGCGAAGGGGCGCCCGAGCGGGTCCTGGACGAGGAAATTGTCGAGCGCGAGGCCGTCGCGCGTCGTGTGGATGCGCGCGTCGATGATGTTGCCGCCGGCAAGGTGGATGCCCCCCGCGATGCGATAAAAAAGCCCCGGATGGTCGGCGGCGAGCACCATCACCAGCGTCGCGCCGCGATCCTGATCGGGGACGGCCGCGATGTGCAGCGGGGTATCGCCCGCCTGCTGCATATGGCGCAAGTTGGCGGCGATGACCTCGACCGGTTCGGCGATCCAGTAACTTTCGGGGAGGCGCTTCGCGAGCCGGGCAAAGCTCTTCTCGTCGAGGCCGAGCAGCGCCTGCGCATCCTCTTTCTTGTTCGCGATCCGCTGTTCGCGGCCCTTTTGCTTGTGGCCGAGGCGCAGCACTTCCTCGGCGGCGTCGAACAGCTCGGTGAGCAATTGCCGTTTCCAGCTGTTCCACACCCCGGGGCCGACGGCGCGGATGTCGACGACGGTGAGCACGAGGAGCAGGCGGAGGCGTTCGGGGCTTTGCACCTGCCCGGCGAAATCGAGGATCGTCTTGAAATCGGCGAGGTCGCGCTTGAACGCGGTCGCCGACATCAGCAGGTGATGGCGCACGAGCCACGAGACGGTCTCGGTCTCGGCCTCGCTGAGTCCCAGCCGCGGACAGACGCGCAGCGCGAGTTCGGCGCCGAGCACGCTATGGTCGCCGCCGCGCCCCTTGGCGATGTCGTGGAGCAGCACCGCGACATAGATGGTCCGGCGCGAATGGATCTGGTCCATGATCGCGGTCGACAGCGGATGGTCGTCGCCGAGCCGGTTCTGCTCGATGTCGGCGAGCAGCCCGATCGCACGGATCGTATGTTCGTCGACGGTGTAGTGATGATACATGTCGAACTGCATCTGCGCGACGACGCGGCCGAAGTCGGGCACGAAGCGGCCGAACACCCCCGCCTCGTTCATCCAGCGCAGCACCGTTTCGGGATCGCGCGGGGACGTCAGCACGTCGAGGAACAGCGCGTTCGCGCGCGCGATGCGCCGCACCCCGCGCGCGTCGATCAGCTTGGCATCGTGGCGCGCCTGGCGCATCGCCTGCGGGTGGATTTCTAGGCCATATTTGTCGGCGAGCGCGAAGATTTCGATCAGGCGTACCGGGTCGGCCTGAAAGAAATCGTCCGTCGGCAGCGCGAGGCGGCCGCGGTCGAGCACGAAGCCGTTGAGCCGGCCCGGGCGGCGGCGGATCGTCGGCAGGAAGCGCCGCCCGCGCGCCGCGAGCTGGTCGTCGAGATGGGCGAGAAAGGTGCCGGTGACGTCGCCGACGCTTTTCGCATGGATGAAATAGAGCTGCATGAAGCGCTCGACCGCGCTCTTGCCCGGGCGCTCGGCGAAATGCATGCGGCGCGCGATCTCGGGCTGGAAATCGAAGGTCAGCCGGTCCTCGGCGCGCCCCGCGAGCGTGTGGAGGTGGCAACGCACCGCGAGCAGGAAATTCTCGGCGCGCGCGAATTGCCGAAGCTCGCGGGTCGAGAGCAGCCCCGCGTCGACGAGTTCGGGGACAGTGCGCACGCGGTGGATGAACTTGCCGATCCAGAACAGCGTGTGGAGGTCGCGCAGCCCCCCCTTGCCTTCCTTCACATTGGGTTCGACGACATAGCGCGAATCGCCCATGCGCTTGTGCCGTTCGTCACGCTCGGCGAGCTTTTCGGCCACGAAGCTCCGCGCGTTGCCCGCGACGACCTCGGCATCGAAGCGCGCCGAGGCCTGATCGTAAAGATCGCGGTCGCCCCAGATGAAGCGCCCTTCGAGCAACGCGGTGCGGATCGTGAGATCGTCCTTCGCCGCGCGCACCATCTCGTCGATCGAGCGCGACGAATGGCCGACCTTCAGCCCGAGGTCCCAGAGCGTGTAGAGCTGCGCCTCGATCACCTGTTCGGTCCAGCTCGTCTGCTTGAACGGGGTGAGGAAGCCGATGTCGATGTCGCTGTACGGCGCCATTTCGGCGCGGCCATAACCGCCGACCGCGATGATGGTGATACGCTCGCCCGCTGAACGATTGCCGGCGGGATAGAGATGATCGACGGTGAAATCATAGGACAGGCGGATGATCTGGTCGATCAGGAAGGCGGTCGCGCTGGCGGCGAGGCGGCCCGACGAGGGCGCTTCGAGCAGGCGGCGGGCGATTTCGGCGCGCCCTTCCTCGAGCGAGACCTTGAGCAGGTCGACGAGCGCGCGCCGGCGCTTGCCGGTATCGCTGGTCTCGGCGGCGACGGCCTCGAGCCGCTCGGCGAGCGCGCGGCGATCGATGATCGCGCGGCGGCCGTCGAGATGCGCGAAGATATCGCTCATACCTCGCCCCCGGTCGCCTTGAGCCGGTAGAGCGCGTCGAGCGCCTCGCGCGGGGTGAGCGCGTCGGGATCGATGCTTGCGAGCGCCTCGCGCAGCGCATCCTTCACCGGCGCGGGTTCAGCGGCAAGCGTCGCGGCGAACAGCGGCAGGTCGTCGAGCCCCGCGGCGAGGCCGCCGGTCTTTTCGCGTCCGGCTTCAAGCTTCGCGAGCACCGCTTCGGCGCGCTTCACCACCTTGGGCGAGACGCCCGCGAGGCGCGCGACCGCGAGGCCGTAGCTGCGGTCGGCGGGGCCGTCGGCGAGCTCGTGGAGGAGGACAAGGTCGCCCTGCCATTCTCGCGCGCGGACATGGTGGAGCGACAGCGCGTCGAGGCTTTCGGCGAGGCGGGTGAGTTCGTGATAATGGGTCGCGAACAGGCAGCGGCACTTGTTCACTTCGTGCACCGCCTCGACCACCGCCCAAGCGAGCGCGAGCCCGTCATAGGTCGAGGTGCCGCGCCCGACCTCGTCCAAGATGACGAAGCTTTGCGGGGTCGCCTGCGCGAGGATCGCGGCGGTTTCGACCATTTCGACCATGAAGGTCGAGCGCCCGCGCGCGAGATTGTCGCTGGCGCCGACGCGGCTGAAGAGGCGGTCGACGAGGCCGAGCCTCGCCGAAGCCGCGGGGACGAAGCCCCCCGCCTGCGCGAGGACGACGATCAGCGCATTCTGGCGCAGGAAGGTCGATTTACCGCCCATGTTCGGCCCGGTGACGAGCCAGAGCCGATCGGCCTCCGCCAGCGACAGATCGTTGGGGACGAAGCGTTCGCCCGCCTTGGCCAGCGCCGCCTCGACCACCGGGTGGCGGCCGCCGGTGACGTCGAGGCACGGGGTGTCGGCGAGGTCGGGGCGGCACCAATTGTGGCTCATCGCATGGTCGGCGAGCGCGGCGGCGACGTCGAGCCGTGCGAGAACGTCGCACGAGGCGGCGATCGCCTCGCGCCGCGCGGTCGCAGCATCGGTCAGCGCCTCGAGATGCGCGGCCTCGGCGGCGATCGCATGGACGCCCGCCTGCGTCACCCGGCTCGCCGCCTCGTGCAGGTCCGACGAATTGAAGCGCACCACCCCGGCGAGGGTCTGGCGATGGGTGAAGCCCGATTCGGGCGCCATCAGCGCGTCGGCGTGCTTCGCGGGCACCTCGACATGATAGCCGAGCACACCATTGTGGCGGATCTTCAGCGCGGCGATGCCGGTGCGGTCGCGATAATCGGCCTCGAGCGCGGCGATCGCCTTGCGCCCGTCGCGCGCGGTTTCGCGCAGCGCGTCGAGCGCATGGTCATAGCCCTCGGCGACATAACCGCCCTGCGCGGCGTCGACCGGCGGGGTTTCGATCAAGGCGCGGCTGAGTTCGTCGACGAGTGCGCCATGGCCGTCGAGGCCGGGAAGCAGGCGGGCGAGCAAGGGCGGCAGGTCGGTCCGGCGGCCGAGCCGTTCGCGCAAGACGCGCGCGCCGCCGAGCGCATCGCGCAGCTGGGCGAGGTCGCGCGGCCCGCCACGCCCCGCGACGAGGCGGCCGAGCGCGCGCCCGGCGTCGGGCAGCGCGCGCAGGTCGCTGCGGAGTTCGCCGCGCCACAGCGCATCGCGCGCGAAGGCGTCGACGAGGTCGAGCCGGTCGAGGATCGCGTCCTTGTCGGTGAGCGGACTCGCCAGATCGTCGGCGAGCAGGCGCGCGCCGGCGGCGGTGACCGTGCGGTCGATCGTGCCGAGCAGGCTGCCGTCGCGCGACCCCGCCATGGTGCGGACGAGTTCAAGGCTTTCGCGCGTCGCCGCGTCGATCGCCATGCGCCCCGACGCGAGGTGCCGCACCGGCGGCTGGAGGAAGACGGTCGTGCCGGTGCCGACATGGTCGAGATAGGCGGCGATGGCGCCCATCGCGGCGATCTCGCCGCGGCTGAACTGGCCGAAACCGTCGAGCGTCTGGACGCCGAACAGCGTCATGAGACGCTTTTCCGCCGCGCCGCTCGAAAAGTCCGATGTCGGCCGGCGCACCACCTGCCGCACGCTCCACGCCGGAAGCTCGCCAACGGCTTCGCTGACCAGCAGTTCGGACGGCGCGAGGCGGGCGAGTTCGGCGTCGACCGCCTCGCGGCGCACCGCGACGACCTCGAACCGCCCGGTCGAGATATCGGCGGCGGCGATCGCGACCTCGCCCTCGCTGCCGACCTCGGCGAGCGCCGCGAGCCGGTTGGCGCTGCGCCCTTCGAGCAGGCTTTCCTCGGTGAGCGTACCCGCGGTGACGAAGCGCACGATCGCGCGCGCGACGAGCGCCTTCGACCCGCCGCGCGCCTTGGCCTCGGCGGGGCTTTCGACCTGTTCGGCGATCGCGACGCGGTGCCCGGCGCGGATCAACCGCGCGAGATAGGATTCGGCGGCATGCACCGGCACGCCGCACATCGGCACCGGTTCGCCGCCATGTTCGCCGCGCGACGTCAATGCGATGTCGAGCGTCGCGGCGGCAGCCTTGGCATCGTCGAAGAAGAGTTCGAAGAAGTCGCCCATGCGATAGAAGAGCAGGCAATCGCCCGCCTTTTCCTTGAGCGACCAATATTGCGCCATCATCGGTGTCGGGGCGGAGGGCTTGGCGGCGGAAAGGGCGGCGGTTGCGGACATCGCGCCCTGATTAGTGATTGGGGGGCGCATGGCAAGGCGCGGGTAGCGAATGTCGGCTTTGGGGTGGGAAGCTGCCCACCCCATTTCGTCATCCCGGACTTGATCCGGGATCCCACTTTTTGAAGCATCCGCAGACTTCGACCTCAAGCGGGACCCCGGATCAAGTCCGGGGTGACGATGAAGAATAGGGCGGCAATCGGTCGCAACCGGTCGTTTGCTGCCCCCAAAGAGGGGGCGTTTACCTCGCGCCGAACAGCGCGGTCCCCACGCGCACGTGCGTCGCGCCGAGCATCACCGCGCTCTCGTAATCGCCGCTCATGCCCATCGAGCGCAGCGGCAGGCCGTGACGCTCGGCGAGTTCGTCGAGCAGCGCGAAATAGGGGGTCGGTGCGACATCGGCGGGCGGGATCGCCATCAGCCCGTCGATTTTCAGCCCGGCGTCGGTCGCCTGCGCCAGCAGCGCGGGCAGGTCGGCGACCGCGCAGCCGCCCTTCTGTTCCTCGTCGCCGATATTCACCTGCACGAACAGCAGGGGCTGCCCGCCCGCCTTCTCGCACGCCCGTGCCAGCGCGGTGACCAGCGACGGCCGGTCGACCGAGTGGATCGCGTCGAACAGCGCGACGGCTTCCTCGGCCTTGTTCGATTGCAGCTGCCCGATCAGGTGGAGCACGATATCGGACGTTCCGCCGCGCAGTTCGGGCCATTTGCCCGCTGCTTCCTGGACGCGATTCTCGCCGAAATGGCGCTGTCCGGCGGCGATCAGCGGGCGAATCGTCGAAGCGTCGTGCGTCTTCGACACCGCGATCAGCTGGACGTCGCTCGCTTTGCGTCCCGCACGCGCCGCAGCGGCGGCGATTCCCGCTTCGACCCCGGCCAATCGCTGCGCTGCACTGTCCATGTCCGATCCTTCGCTGGCGCCCACGCGTTGCGCGCGGCGGCGACGCGCCTATAGAAAAGCCGATGCCCCGGCGCCACCCCTTCTCAAGACCATCGGGCCGACTGCCGCAGCGCTGGCTGTTCACCGATGCGCGGCTCGGCGATGCGGTGCTCGCCGCCGCCGCCGCGCTGCCGCCGGGAAGCGGCATCGTCATCCGCGACGACGACCGCGCGCCGGGCGATCGCTGGCGGCTGGTCCGCCACCTCGCGCGAATCGCCAAAACCCGCAGCCTCCTGTTGCTGCTCGCTGGGCCACCCGCACTGGCGCGGCGCTGGGGCGCCGGCGGCGTTCACCTGCGCCGGCATCACGCCAAGCATGCGCCGCAGGCGCGCCGCCTCGGCCTGATCGTCTCGATGCCCGTCCACGACCCCCGCGAAGCCCGCACCGCGCGCCGCGCGCGCGCCGACCTCGCCTTTGTCTCGCCGCTGCACCCAACGCGCTCGCATCCCGGCGCCCCGGCGCTCGGCCCTGCCGCATGGCTGCGCCTTGCGCGGCTCGCCAAGGCGCAAGCGATCGCGCTCGGCGGCATGACCCCCGCCCGCGCGCGTGCGCTCCATCGAGCGAGCGCGCACGAAATCCCCCCCGGGTGGGCGGCGATCGATCATTGGTTGGAAAAAGCGGTGAAGCGCCGGAGTTAGAAGGCGCCAGCGTTAGAAGCGGAACGCGGTGCCCACATATACCGCCTGGCTGTCGCGGCGGGTGTCGGTCAGCGGCTGGACACTGTCCTCGCTCTTGTACCGCACCCCGGCGGTGACATCGATGTTCTTGGTCAGGCGATAGCTGCTGACGACATCGACGGCCTGGTCGTCGCCCGGCGCGGTCAGGCGATCGGTCGCGCCGGCGGGATCGCTCGGGCGTGCCAGCATGCGCGTCGCGAAGCGCGACTTCTTTTCATTCTGCTCGGGCGCCTTCGCCTGCGGCAGGTTGCGCAGGTCGATGCCGCGCGGCAGCGTCGGGGTCACGAATTTCTCGAACCCGACCGAAGCGCCGAGATTGTAGGCGACGGGCGTGATCGCGACGGGGGCCTTGCGGCCCTGCACCAGCGCCGAGGTCATCGCGGCGCTCGAGGCGTCGTCGCGGGCGCGAATCACCACGGTGATCGCGCGGTTCTGACGATTCTCGTCGGTCAGCGCGGGGGTGAAGCTGAAGTTGCTGCGGGCATCGGCCGAGACCTTGGCATAGCGTGCGATCAGGCGCGGATCGCCCGAAGCGGGGGTGAATTGCCCCAGCAGGGTTTCCGACAGGCTTGTTTCGCGGATGCGGTCGGCGCGGCTCATCGCGGCGAGGGCGGGGGGCAGGGCAAGCGAAACCGTCGCCAAAACGACGACCCCTGCTTTCCAGAAATGGCGCTTGCTGCGCGGCATTGTCTGCGACTCCAACCCCAGTACCCTCATCAGATAGGCCGAACGCACCGACTTTTCCAGTGATTCGCGAGAAAGCAATTCTTTATGCCCCATATTTCGCGGGGCTGTTGCGCGATCACCACAGTGCGACGCCAAGCTGTCTCCCCGATGAACGCCGCGAACAAGCCGATTGCCGCGCTTGCCGCCGCGCGGCAACGGCGATAGAGACGCTGGAAATCCAGCAAGCGCGGCGGTCGCCCGCGCCCGATGTATAAGGTGTTCCGGCATGTTCCAGCTTTCCGTCCCTGCCAAGTTCGGCGCCACGCTCGGTCGCCGTTCGGCCACGCTCGCGCTCCTCGGGGTCGCGGCGCTCGGCCTTTCGGCGTGCGGTGGCAAAGAACGGCCGCGTGCCGACCTCGCTGCGTCGCAGGTCACGACGATCGGCGTGAACTCCTATCTGTGGCGCGCTAGCCTCGACGCGCTGTCGTTCATGCCGCTGCTTCAGGCCGATTCGTCGGGCGGCGTCATCATCACCGACTGGTACGCCAACCCCGGCAACCCGAACGAGCGGATGAAGGTCACCGTGTCGATCCTCGACCGCGATCTGCGCGCCGACGCGCTGCGCGTCGCCGCCTCGCGCCAGGTCGCGCAGGGCGGCACTTGGGTCGACGCGCCGGTTCAGGCGGCGACGGTCCAGAAGCTCGAGGAAATCATCCTCACCCGCGCTCGCGACCTGCGCCGTTCGGCCTTCGAGGGCTAATAACCCGGCGCGGATACGCGCCGACAGACATCAACGGGGTAAAAACGAATGACCCGCGAACCGCGCTTTGGCGCCCTCGCCGCCGATGCCCGCTGGCAGGCGGCGTGGGAGGCCGCGAACAGCTTTGCCACGACCGAGACGGCGGACAAGCCCAAGGCCTATATCCTCGAGATGTTCCCCTATCCCTCGGGGCGCATCCACATGGGGCATGTCCGCAACTATGCGATGGGCGACGTGCTTGCGCGCTTCAAGCGGATGACCGGGCACGACGTCCTCCACCCGATGGGCTGGGACGCCTTCGGCATGCCGGCGGAAAATGCGGCGATGGAAAAGGGCGTCCACCCCGGCGGCTGGACCCGCGACAATATCGCCTCGATGCGCGGCCAGCTGAAGCGCCTCGGTCTCGCGATCGACTGGAGCCGCGAACTCGCGACCTGCGAGCCCGATTATTACGGCCAGGAACAGGCCTTGTTCCTCGACCTGTTCGCGCACGGCCTCGTCACGCGCAAGCACAGCTACGTCAACTGGGACCCCGTCGACCTGACCGTGCTCGCCAACGAGCAGGTGATCGACGGCCGCGGCTGGCGTTCGGGCGCGCTCGTCGAGAAAAAGAAACTGTCGCAGTGGTTTTTGAAGATCACCGACTTCGCCGAGGAACTGCTCGACGGCCTCGGCAGCCTCGACAGCTGGCCCGACAAGGTGCGGCTGATGCAGGAAAACTGGATCGGCAAGTCGCAGGGGCTGGAATTCAGCTTCAAGCTTGCTGGCGGCGCGCCGGGCTTCGACGTCTTCACGACGCGCCCCGACACGCTCTATGGCGCGAGCTTCGCGGCGATCTCGCCCGACCATCCGCTTGCCGAGAAGCTGGCGAAGGACGCGCCCGAGCTGGCCGCCTTCATCGAGGAATGCCGCCGTCAGGGCACCGCCGCCGAGCAGATCGACACCGCTGAAAAGCTCGGCTTCGATACCGGCCTCGCGGTCGAGCATCCGCTCGACCCCGCGCTGCACCTGCCCGTCTGGGTCGTGAACTATGTGCTGATGGATTATGGCACCGGCGCGATCTTCGGCTGCCCGGCGCACGACCAGCGCGACCTCGATTTCGCGAGAAAGTACGAACTGCCGGTCCTCCGCGTGATCGCCGATGGCGACGAGACCGCGCAGCATTTCAGCGGCGACGAGGCCTACACCGGCCCCGGCAAGCTGGTGAACAGCCACTTCCTCGACGGCATGACGATCGACGAGGCCAAGGCCGCGATCGTCGCGCGCGCCGAGCATGAGGGCTGGGGCAAGGGCACGACCGTGTGGCGCCTGCGCGACTGGGGCGTCTCGCGCCAGCGCTACTGGGGCACCCCGATCCCCTTCATCCATTGCGACGCCTGCGGCCTGGTCCCGGTGCCGAAAGCGCAGCTTCCCGTCGTGCTGCCCGAGGACGCCGATTTCTCGGTCCCCGGCAATCCGCTCGATCGCCATCCGACGTGGAAACATGTCGCCTGCCCGTCGTGCGGCGGCGAAGCGGTGCGCGAAACCGACACGCTCGACACCTTCGTCGATTCCTCCTGGTATTTCCTGCGCTTCGCCTCGGCGCCGTCGGACAAGCCGTTCGATCCCGAGGTGATCCGCCGCTGGCTGCCCGTCGACCAGTATATCGGCGGCATCGAGCATGCGATCCTCCACCTGCTCTACGCGCGCTTCTGGACGCGCGCGCTCAACAAGCTGGGGATGATCGACATCAAGGAGCCGTTCGCCAGCCTGTTCACGCAGGGCATGGTGACGCACGAAACCTATAGCCGCGATCAGGGCGAAGGCTTGCCGCCGCTCTACTTCACTCCCGACGAGATCAGCCGCAGCGCCGAGGGTGCGACGCTCGAATCCGATGGCGCGCGGGTCGATGTCGGCCGCGTGATCAAGATGTCGAAGTCGAAGAAGAATGTCGTCGATCCCGATGCCATCCTCGACCAATATGGCGCCGACGCGGCGCGCTGGTTCATGCTCTCCGACAGCCCGCCCGAACGCGACCTGCCTTGGAGCGAGGCGGGCATCGAGGGCGCCTGGCGTTTCGTCCAGCGCCTGTGGCGTCTGTTCGGCGACACCGAAAATATCGGCGACGGCGCCGAGGACAAGGGTCTCGCGCGCAAGCTGCACCAGGCGATCGCCGGCGTCGCCGCCGACATCGAGGCGCTCGGCTTCAACAAGGCGGTCGCGAAAATCCACGCCCTCGCCAACGACGTCGAAAAGGCCGCCCCCTCGGCGACCCGCGCCGAAGCGTGCCGCACCCTGATCCTGCTCGTCGCACCGATGCTGCCGCACCTCGCCGAGGAAGCCTGGGCGGCGCTGCCGGAAGGCCGGCGCACCACCGCGATGATCGCCGACGCCGCATGGCCGCACGCCGATCCGGCACTTCTCGTCGATGACGAGGTGACGATCGCGATCCAGATGGCGGGCAAGCTGCGCGATACGATGACGATCGCGAAGGGTCTCGACAAGGAAGCGACCGAAGCCGCGGCGCTCGCGCGCCCGCGCATCGTCGAACTGCTCGCCGGTGCGTCGCCGAAGAAGGTGATTGTGGTCCCCGACCGTTTGGTGAATATCGTACCCTGATATGCGCAAGCTGCTCGCCCCCCTCGTCGCCGCCTCGCTGCTCCTTGGCGGTTGCGGCCTGCGCCCGCTCTATGCGAGCGGCAGCGACGGGGCGGTGGCGACGATCCTTGCCGACGTCGATGTCGCGCCGATCGAGGGGCATCAGGGCTGGCTCGTCCGCAACGCGCTGCGCGACCGGCTCGTCGCGGCGCAGAACGGGCAGGGCGCGGGCAAGCGCCTGCGCCTCGACGTCCGGCTCGAGGACAGCATCACCGGTTTCGGCGTCCGCGCCGACGATGCGGTGACCCGCGAACGCCGCACCCTGCGCGCGCGCTACCAGCTCGTCGATGCGGCGAGCGGCGAAGTGCTGCTCGACGCGACTGCCTTTTCCGATTCGGGGATCGACGTCGTCGGCAGCGAATATGCGACGATCGCCGCCGAATCGACCGCGCTTGAACGCCTCTCGTCGGCGGTGGCCGACCAGATCGTCGCCCGCCTCGCGGTCTTCGCCGATCGCGGCGGTGGCCGGATGTCCGACGCGCCGCCCGCCCCCGGCGGGCAATGAAGAGCGTCAAACCCGCCGAACTCGAACGGGTATCGCGGCTCGACCACCGCTTCATTCTCCTCACCGGCCCCGACGATGCGACGATGGGAGCCCTCGCCACGCGGCTGACCGGGCTTGCCGGCAAGGAGGCCGAACGGCTCGACCTCACCTCGTCGCAAATGTCGCAGGATCCGTCCTTGCTGGCTGCCGAGGCCGCGTCGATGTCGCTCTTCGCCGGCGCGCGGGTGATCCGGCTCGACATCCTGGGTAGCGGCGACGACAGCCTCGCCGCGGTCGAGGCGCTGCTCGCCGCCGACAGCGCGATCAACCCGGTGATCGCCACCGGCGCCTCGGTCACCGCCAAGTCGAAACTGGTCAAGCTCGTCGAAGGCTCGGACCATGGCGTTGCCGCCATCTGCTATCAGCCCGACCGCCGCGCGCTGGTCGGCATCGCGATGAGCGCGGCGGAAGGCGAAGGGCTGCGGCTCGGCAATGCCGAGGCGCAATTGCTGATCGACCTCGTCTCGGGTGACCAGGCGCTGATGCGCCGCGAGCTCGAAAAGATCGCGCTCTACCTCGACGCCGGCCGCGACCGCCAGCGCCAGGTCACCGCCGCCGACATCGCCGCCTTGGGCGCCGCGACGCACGAAGAGGACGTCAGCGAGGTGATCAACACCGCGCTCGGCGGCAAGGTCGGCGATCTCCCCGCGATGTTCGCCACCGCCGCCGCGGTCGGGGTCGCCGAAATCCGGATCATCCGCGCCCTCGCGATCCGCGCCACGCAATTGGCGCGGCTGCGCGCCGAGGTCGATGCCGGCGCGCACCCCGCGACCGTCGTGTCGGCGCGGAGCAGCGGCGTGTTCTGGAAGGAACAGGGCGCGGTCACCGCGCAGCTTCATATCTGGGATTCGGTGCGCATCGCGCGGCTGATGAGCCGGCTGCTCGACTGCGAACGCAGCCTCAAGGCGTCGGGCACCGCGGGCGGCGTGTTGTTCCGCAAACTCGTCACCGACATCGCGCATCAGGCGGCACGGGCGCGCTGAGCGGCGTCGGTAAAATCCTCCCTGTCACGNGGTGGAGGGGCGACGACGTAGCGCCATTGCCCCTCCGTCAGCGGTTCCGCCGCTGCCACCTCCCCATGGCTTCGCCACAGGGAGGATATTATTCCCCTTGGGGAGGGTCCGCCGCGGCAGTGCCCGGCCGCGGCGGACCTCCCGCCCCTCCCGCCAGGGGAGGGGGGAGAGAGCGTCGCTAAAATTGCCCGCGCAGCGTCACGCCATAGGTGCGCGGCTCGCCCGGGAAACCGACGAACAATTTGTTCGCGGTGGCGGGGAAGCCGAGCGCCGCGGGCGCCGCGACCGAGCGGAAGCCGTTCGACCCCTGCAGCGGCATGTCGGCGCCGATCTGGTAATATTTGCGGTTGAGCAGATTCTGCCCCCACAGCTCGACGCCCCAGCGCCGGTCGGGACCGAAGATGCCGATGCGGCCGTTGAACACCGCGAACCCGTCCTGTTCTTTCTCGATGTCGAGGTTCGAGCCGGTGTTGGTGTCGCTCTGCAGGCGGGTGTCGAGATAGACCAGCCCGCTCAACCCCGAATTGCCGATCGGCGGGGTCCAGCTGATCCCCGCGGTCGCGACATATTTGGCGGCGTTCGACACCCCGCGTCCCGGCAGCTGAAACAGCACCGGCGACAGCGGGCGGCCGCCGGTACCGACGAGGTTGCGGCGATAGAGGGTGTCGACATAGGTCAGCCCCATATTGACCGACAGATAGCGCGCCGGGCGGATGAAGGTCTCGATCTCGAGGCCCTTGGCGACGACGCCGGGGGTCAGCCGGTCCGACGCGCAGCCGCCGGTGACCGCGCTGTTGTCGATCGGCCCGGTCCCCAGATCGTCCTTGCACGCCTGGATATTCGTCACCTCGAAATTGATGCCGTTGAAGGTGTTGAGCTGATAATTGCTATATTCCTGCCAGAAGGCGGCGACGTTGATGTCGATGCCCGGGCCATCCCATTTGACGCCCAGTTCATAGGCATCGACCTTCTCGCTCGCGAACTGCAGGTCGCTCGCCTCGGGGCGGCCGTTGCCCGGCGTGTTGGCGGGGCGTGCCAGCGCGGTGGTGCAGGCGGCATTTTGCGCGGCTGAGCCCGCGGTCGTGCTGCACGGCCGGTCGAGCGCCGAATAGTCGAGGTTGAAGCCCCCCGCCTTGTACCCCTTCGAGGCCGAGGCATAGACCAGCCAGTCGGGATCGGGTTTCCAGCTCAGCACCGCGGTGCCGGTCCACTGGCCCTCGCTGAACTTCGTCCCCGGGGCACCCTTGACGATGTCGGGGGCGGTGCCGTTGATCACGCAGGCGAGGCTGGCCAGCGCCTGCAGCGGCGAATTGACGATCGCCGGACACAGCGTGTTGGTGAAATTGGCATCGCCCGCCAGCGTCTTGCGTTCGTGGGTGTAACGCGCCCCGACGGTCAGCGTCAGCACATCCTCGACGATGTCGAAGCTGTTGTGCGTGAACAGCGCATAGTTGCTGCTGCGCTGGTGGAAGGTCGATCCGTTGTTGCCGGTGTTGTTGAGCGGCGCCGCGCCGAGCAGCGCCGCAATCCCCTGGAAACCGGGGAAGGAGGCAGCGGGCAGGTTCGAACAGGTCGCCGATGCGGGGTTGAGCAAGGTCGGCGCGAGGCTCGCGGCGGCGAGGCAGTTGGCGTAGCGCTGATAGTCGGCGCCATAGACGATGTCGTCGTCGACATCGAGTTTCTCGTTGGCATAATAGCCGCCGACCAGCCAATCGAGCCGCCCGTCGAACGCCTCGCCCTGCAGCCGCAGCTCCTGCGTGAACAGCCGGAACCGGCGGTCGAGGTCGGTGCGGCGCAAGATGTCGAGCGCGCTGAAATCGGCATCCTGCCCCTGCGCATTCTTATAGTCGCGATAGGCGGTGATCGAGGTCAGCGTCGCGGCGCCCAGCTCCCAGTTGAGTTCGCCCGACACGCCCCAGTCCTTGGTGTCGGACCGATAGGAGACGCCCGGGGTGGTCGCCTGTTGGCGGATGAAGCTGGTGCCCGCCGGTGCGACCTGATGGTTGGCGCCCAGAAATTGCAGCAGCGGCAGCAGCGTATTGGGCGAGGCGACCGGGAAACCGTCGGCGCCGCGCGTCAGGTTGCGTACCGGATTGAGCAGCACGCCGCCGCAGCAATTTTCGTTGCGCTGGCTGTAATCGGCGATCAGCCGGAATTTCACGCTCTCGGTCGGCTCGAGCAGCAACTGGCCCTTGACCAGCCAGCGATCGCGGTCGTTGATATCTGGTTCGCCCGCGGTGACATTCTTGATGAAACCGTCGCGCTTCTGCCAGACGCCATCGACGCGCACCGCCGCCTTGTCGCCGAGCGGCGCGTTGATCATCCCGTCGACGCGCCAATAATCATAATTGCCGTAACTCACCGACCCCTTGGCGCCGAAGCCGCTGAGGTCGGGTCCCTTGGTGACGATGTTGATCAGGCCTGCGGTCGAGTTGCGCCCGAACAGGGTGCCCTGCGGCCCGCGCAGCACCTCGACGCGCTCGATATCGCCGAGTTCGGACAGGCCGACCCCGGTGCGGCTGCGATAGACGCCGTCGATGAACAGCCCGACCGAGCTTTCGAGGCCGGGGTTCTCGCCGACCGTACCGATACCGCGAATGCGCGCGGAGAAATTGACCTCGCTGGTCGCGCCCGACACCAGCAGCGACGGCGCGACCTGTCCCAGCGCGCGGACGTCGGTGGCGCCGGTCTTTTCGAGCGTCTCGCCCGACACCGCCGACACCGCGATCGGCACGTCGGACAAGAGTTCGCTGCGCCGCGTCGCGGTCACGATGATCGTGCCGTCGTCGGGGACCTCGGCGCCCTGCGGCGCGACATCCTGCGCCCAGGCCGGTGTCGCTGCGAGGGCGACCGCAAGCGCCACGCCCTGCGCGCTGCCACGGGCAAAGCGCGCAATTCTCCCGTCACTCTTTTTCATCGTCATCCTCCCACAAGGCTTATTTTATTCTCAGGGATGATAACAAATTCCAGCGGGGAATCCACAACGAAAACCGCCCGCATCCGGTGGGATGCGGGCGGCTCTCAAGCTCCTGAAATCAGGAAGTTTGCGGTCTAGAACTTGCCGCGCAGCGTCAGGCCATAGGTCCGCGGTTCGGCCAGGAACTGCGAGAAGATCTGGCGCCCGCCGGGGAAACCGCCCGCGTCGTTGAACGGTGCCGAGGTCGTGCCCGCCTGGAAGGGCGAGTTGAACGCGACCTGGGCATATTTGGCGTTGAGCAGATTCTGCGCCCAGAATTCGACCGCCCACTTCTCGTCGGGGCCGCGCACGCCGAGGCGGGCGTTGAACACGGTGTAGCTTTCCTGCTCCTTCTGCGGGAACAGGTCGGAACCGGTGTTGTACCCGCTCGTCGCACGGCCATCGATATAGACGAGGCCGGTCAGCCCGCCGCTGCCGAGTTCGGGGGTCCAGGTCATGCTCGCGGTGCCGACCAGTTCGGGCGCGTTCGACAGATTGTCGCCGGGCAGCAAGCGCAGCGCGGGGTCGAGCGGCCCGCCGGCGTTGGTGCCGACCAGGTTGCTGCGATATTTGGTCTTCGAATAGGTCACCCCCGCGGCCAGCCGGAAATCGCTGGCCAGCGCGAACGAGGATTCGAGTTCGAAGCCTTCGGCGCGCACGCCCCAGCTCACCTTGTCCGACGCGCAGACGCCGGTCGCGGCGCTCTGGTCGCGGTCGCCGCCGGCCAGATCGGCCTCGCAGCCGTTGATGTTCTGGACCAGGAAGACCGTGCCGTTGAAGGTGTTCAGCTGGAAGCTGCTGAAATCCGACCGGAACAGCGAAACGCCGACGTTGAACCCGCCCGCCGAATATTTGGCGCCCAGTTCATAGCTGTCGACCTTTTCGGGGTCGAACTGCAGGTTGTTCACCAGTGCCTGCGCGCCCGCCTGGCCGCCGAACGGCACGATCGGCGATTTCAGCGCCGAACGGTCGAGGTTGAAGCCGCCCGCCTTATAGCCGCGCGAATAGCTTGCGTAGGTGAGGAGGTCGTCGACGGGTTTCCACGACAGGATCGCGGTGCCGGTGAACTCGTCCTCGGCGCGCTTGCTGTTGATCGACACGCCATTGAGTTCGGCGGTCGAATTGCCCTGACAGCTGAGGCCGATCAGCGCGCCCGCCAGCGCCTTGGCGGTGGCGTTGGTCGTGGTGCTGACCAGATCGTCGAGCACCAGGCCCTGGACCGTGGTGCAGGCGGTGTTGTCATTGGTGAAGCTCGCGTTGAACTTCTTCTTGTCGTTGGTGTAGCGGATGCCGAAGGTGAAATCGATCGTATCGGTGATGTGGAAGATATTGTGCGTGAACAACGCCCAGTTCTTGCCATTCTGATAATAGCGGTCGTTGATCGAGCCGCGGTTGTTCAGCCCGTCGAGCGCGGTGAACGCCGCGACAATGTCGGTGCCGGTCTGGCCGCCGCCGCTCGCCCCCGCGATCGTCGCCGGACCGACACCCGGAGCAACACACAACGGGCTCGCCGCCGAATAAAGCGCCGCGAGGCCGCCGCCCGAAATGACGCGGCAGGTGGCGAACCGGCCGTACTGGCTGCCGAAGCGCAGGTTATCGCGGACGGTCAGCTTTTCATTGGCGTAGAAGCCGCCGACCAGCCAGTCGAGCTTGCCGTCGAACGCCTCGCCCTGCAGGCGCAGTTCCTGCGTGAAGGTGTGGAACTGGCGATAGGCGTCGTCGTCGGGATCGCGATAGAGGATGTCGACCACGCCATAATCGACGTCGCCGGCCTGGCTCGACCGATATTGGCGATAGCCGGTGATCGAGGTCAGCGTCGCGCCGCCCAGATCATAGTCGATCTGGCCCGAAAAGCCGTAATCCTTGGTCTTGCCGGCATAGCTGCGGCCCGGGCTGACCGACAGGTTGCGGTCGTAACGCTGGCTGAACGCCGCGAGCGGCTGGCCGAGGTCGCGCAGCACGTTGATGATGTTGTTGCCATTGGACTGCAGCGGCGACAGCGGCACCGACGGATTGTTGAGGTTGCCGACCGCGGTGTTGACCGCGCTGTCGACATAGGTCGCGCCGCAGCATTTCTCGTCGCGATAGGTATAGTCGGCGATCAGCCGGATCGACAGCGCGTCGGTCGGTTCGAACAGCAGTTGCCCGCGCAGGAAATAGCGGTCGCGGTCGTTGACGTCGGTGTTGTTCGTGGTGTCGCGATAGAAACCGTCGCGCTTGACCCAGATGCCGTCGAGGCGCGCCGCGATGGTGTCGCTGATCGGGCCGGTGACGCTGCCGCCGAGGCGGAAATAGTCATAATTGCCATAGGTCGCCTCGGCGGTGGCGCCGAAGGTGAAATCGGGCTTTTTCGAATAGATGCTGATCAGGCCCGCCGACGAGTTGCGGCCGCCGAGCGTGCCCTGCGGGCCGCGCTGGACTTCGACGCGGTCGATTTCGCCGAGTTCGTTGAGGCCGATGCCCGAACGCGAGCGATAGACGCCGTCGATGAACACCGGGACCGAGCTTTCGAGCCCGGGGTTGTCGCCGACGGTGCCGATGCCGCGGATACGCGCCGAACCATTGGCTTCCGAACCGGTCGAGGACACGAGCAGCGACGGCGCGACCTGGTTGAGCTGGCGGATGTCGTTCGCGCCGCTGTTCTGCAGCGCCTCGGCGTTCACCGCCGAGATCGCGACCGGCACGTCGGCGAGGCGTTGTGCGCGTCCCTGCGCGGTGACGACGATTTCGCTGTTGCTGCTGTCGTCGGCGGTCGCCGTGTCGGTGGCGGTGTCCTGCGCAAAGGCCGGCACCGCCATGCCGACGATCGCCAGCGAGGCGCCGAGCGCACTCGTGCGAAGCAGGCGGGCAGCACAATGGGTATAGGATTTCATATTGGGCACTCCTCTCAACATTTCGTTGTTTTTATTAGGAGGCGAGCATACGCAAATTGCGCCCCCGATCCAGCCGAGGCGGCGCATTTGCGTCATGTTTTCGGCAAGTGCGGCTTTTCGGCCACAGGCGGCAAAGCCCCGTCCGGCGGGCGATCAGGCGCGGCCCGGCATTGCCGTAACGTCATCGGTGGCAGGATTGCCACAGCGCAGCGACAGCAATTTTCCGTCGGCGACCAGCATCGCGCGATAATCGCCCGCGAAATTCGCCGCGATGGCGCTGTCGCCGACATCGAGTCCGCCGGTCAGGCTGCCGAAGGCGGGCAGAATCAGCCGCTGCGCGTCGCCCGCGAAGCATGGCCGCGACACCGCCCGGCCGCGCAGGGTCAGCCGCAGCTTGGGATGGAAATGCCCCGATATCTCGGGGCGGGTCTCGCCCGCTTCGCACTGGTGGCGCAGGACGATGCCGTCGACCTCGATCTCTTCGGCGATGGTGCCGCCCCAGGCGCCGCCCGACAGGCCATCGTGATTGCCCGCGATCCAGGTCAGCGGCACCGCCCCCGTCTGGCGGCGCAACCGCTCGGCGACCGCGGGCGCGACCCGTTCGGCGGCGGCGCGGTCGTGGAAACTGTCGCCCAGGCACCACAGCGCGCGCGCGCCGGTCTCGGTGACCAGCCGTGCCAGCCGGTCGAGCGTGTCGTGGCTGTCATAGGGCGGCAACGGCTGGCCGTGCGTCGCGTACCAGCTCGCCTTTTCCAGATGCAGGTCGGCGACGATCAGCGCCCCATGGCGCGGCCAGAACAGCGCGCGCCCGGCGAGCGGCACGAACCGGTGACCGGCAAAATCGAGCAGGGGCGCGGCGGGCATGGCGCCGCTATGGCGCCGCCCGTCACCGGCGTCCAGCATATGTTCTCATGCTCGCGGCGAATGGAGGCTTCGGTCCTAACTCGCCGGCTTCGCGAAATTGGCGGCGAAGCGCTGCCCCGTCGCGCGGCTCGCGCCATCGGGCAGGTCGAACACGATGCGCTTGTTCGGGAAATCGATCTCGACCCGGTCGAACAGCGCCAGGCTGTCCATGCCGAGCAGCAGCGCCGGCCGCTCCTGCAGGCCCAGTGCGCGGAATGCCTGGCTGTCGGCGAAGCTCACCGGCAAGTCGTTGACGTCCATGCCGTTGATGATGATGCGCTTGATCGCGGTGCGCGTCGCGGGCACCGCCTCGCCGGTCACCGCGCCGAGCGTGGTCGACAGGAAGGGCAGGCGGTTCGCGCGCCGGGCCGCGACCAGTTTCTGCAGCGCCAGGTTGCCGACGCTCGTCTGCGCGCCGGTGTCGACGATCACGTCGATGCGTTTGCCGTCGAGCCGCGCGTCGGACAGGATCAGCCGCCCCGCCGAATTGCGCGCGGTGACGACGATCGCGTCGTCGTCGCGGATGATCGGCCGCGCGCGCTTGCGCGTTTCCAGGATCTCCATGCTCTCCTTGCGAAAATCGATCAGGATGCGCCGGTCCTCGAGCATGTCGACCCCGATCAGCCCCGCGGCCCCAAGATGGCGGCCGAAAAAGGAGGGGGCGTCGAACGCGGTCATCTGCAGGTCGGTCATCGACAGCGCCGCGACGCGAAAGCTGGGGACCGTCGCCGACCCGCCGATCGTCGCCATGCGCAGCTTGCCGCCCTCGACCAGCCCCAGCCGGTCGGCGAGTTCGCGCGCGATGATCGTGCGCTCGGCGCCGGTGTCGACGAGGAAGGAAAACGGCCCCTTGCCGCCGACCATCACCTTCACCGACATGCGCCGCGTCGCGTCGAGGTCGAACGGCTGGATGAAAGGGGTGACCTCGGCGCTCGTCACCGGCTGGGCCAGCGGATCGGCGGGGGTCGAGGCCGGCGCCGGCGCGGGCGGCGGTGCGACCGGCGGCTGGCTCGCGCCGAGCAGCGCCGGGGCGGACAGCAGCAGCGTCCAGATCATAGGCCGGCTGAGAACATGGGTCATCGCGGGCATCCTCATTATGTTATGCCGCCAGTCTACGCCTGTCGGCGGTGCGCGGCAAGCGGGGTGCGGTGCGCGGACGGATGGTGCGGTGATGGGCGGTTCGGGGTATCCAAGCCTGCCCATATTTCCGTTCGTGTCGAGCAAAGTCGAGACACCCCAAAGGCGTGCGCTACCGATGGGTGTCTCGACTTTGCTCGACACGAACGGGATTGTTGTCCCGTCCCGCTCGGACATCCCGTCTCGCTACGCGTCCCCCATCGCCGCCGCGGCCAGTTCATCCGCCAGCTCGCCCAGCAACGCATCGTCGAGGTCGGCGGCGGCGACATTTTCGCGCCCGATCAGCACCAGCACCGGCACCGCCAGCGGGCTGATCCGTGGCAAATCCTTGTGCAGCATCGTCCCCGCCGCGCGGTCGAGCAGGTCGCCCAGCCGCGCGACATCGGTCAGCCGCTCGCGCGCATCGGCCCACGCCGCTTCGAGCAACAGATGGTCGGGTTCATATTTGCGCAGCACGTCGAAGATCAGGTCGGTCGAAAAGGTCACCTGCTTGCCGGTCTTGCGCTTGCCCGGATGCTGGCGTTCGATCAGCCCGCCGATCACCGCGACCTCGCGGAACGCGCGCTTCAGGAGGTGCGAGCCCTCGACCCATTCGACAAACTCGTCCTCCAATATCGCGGCGTCGAACAGCGCGGCGGGGTCGATCACCGGCTTCAGCGACCAGATCGCCAGCGCATAGTCCGACGCGACGAAGCCCAAAGGCTGCAACCCCGCGCGCTCCATGCGCTTCGAAATCAGCATGCCGAGCGACTGGTGCGCGTTCCACCCCTCGAACGGATAGACGACCAGATAATGATGCTCCTCGTGCGGGAAGGTTTCGACCAGCAGTTCGCCGGGGCGTGGCAACACCGACCGATACGCCTGCATTTCGAGCCAGGTGCGCACGTCGTCGGGAAAACGGACCCAGCTCGCCGGATCGGCGAGGAAGCCGCGCACCCGGTCGGCGAGCCGCGTCGTCAATGCCATGCGCGCGCCGACATAGGAGGGGATGCGCGCCGGCCGCGTCGTCGCGCGGACATAAAGGTCGGTGTCGCGGATCGATTCGACCTCGAGGCTCAATCCGGCGAAGGCGAAGGTGTCGCCCGGCGTCAGCGTGCTCGCGAAATATTCCTCGACGCTGCCCAATCTGCGCCCGTTCTTGAACCGCACGTCGAGCGTCGGCGCGTCGACGATGATCCCGGCGTTGAGCCGGTGCTGCGCCGCCAGCTTGGGATGCGCGATGCGCCAGCGTCCTTGCCCGTCGGGCGCGAGGCGCCGAAACCGGTCATAGCTTTTGAGCGCATAACCCCCGTCGCGAACGAAGCCGAGCAGCCGCGAAAAGGTCGTGGCATTGACCCAGCGATACGGCGCTGCCGAGCGGATCTCCTCAAGCAGCGCGTCTTCGGCGAAGGGCGCGGCGCAGGCGAGCGCCATCACATGCTGCGCCAGCACGTCGAGCGCGCCGGGGCGGAAGCGGTCGGCGTCGCGCTCGCCCGCCTCGACGGCGTCGAGCGCCGCCTGCGCCTCCAGATATTCGAAGCGGTTGCCCGGCACGATCAGCGCCTTGCTCGGTTCGTCGAGCCGGTGATTGGCGCGCCCGATCCGCTGGAGCAGCCGCGACGACCCCTTCGGCGCCCCCATCTGGATCACGCAATCGACATCGCCCCAGTCGAGTCCCAGATCGAGGCTCGACGTCGCGACCAGCGCGCGGAGCCGCCCTTCGGCCATCGCCGTCTCGGCGCGCTGGCGGGCCTCGCGGTCGAGGCTGCCATGGTGGATCGCGATCGGCAGCCCGAGGTCGTTGACCTTCCACAAGTCCTGAAAGATCAGCTCGGCGAGTCCGCGGGTGTTGCAGAAGATGATCGTGGTGCGGTTTCTCGCCACCTCGGCCATCACCTGATGCACCGCATAACGCCCCGAATGCCCCGACCAGGGCACCGCACCCTCGGGCAGCAGGATCGATATGTCCGGGTCGGCCCCCGCCTCGCCCTCGATCACCGTCACCGTATCGGCGCGGCTGTCGGGGGCCAGCCAGCCGGCATATTGGACCGGATCGGCGATCGTCGCCGACAGCCCGACGCGGCGCATCGCGGGCGCGATCGCCTGCAGCCGCGCGAGCGACAGGCTCAGCAGGTCGCCGCGCTTGCCCGGCGCAAAGGCGTGGATCTCGTCGATCACCACCGTCTTGAGGTCGGCGAACATGTTGAAGCTGTCGGGATAGCTCAGCAGCAGCGACAGTGATTCGGGGGTGGTGAGCAATATGTTCGGCGGCCGGCTGCGCTGCCGCGCCTTTTTGTCCGAACTGGTGTCGCCGCTGCGGCTTTCGACGCTGATCGGCAGGTCCATGTCGGTGATCGGGCCGATCAAATTGCGTTCGACGTCGGCGGCGAGCGCTTTCAGCGGCGACACATAGAGCGTGTGGAGCCGGTCCGACGGATTGGCAGCGAGATCGACGAGCGTCGGCAAAAACCCCGCCAGCGTCTTCCCCGCCCCCGTCGCGGCGACGAGCAAGGCATGCTCGCCGCGTGTGGCAGCGGCCAGCATATCGGCCTGATGCCGCCGCACCCGCCACCCGCGCGCGGCGAACCAGTCGGTGAAGATTTGCGGGAGCAGCATTGGAGAGATGTGGCGTGCCGACGGGTGAGGGGCAAGCTTTCTCCCCTCCCGCTTGCGGGAGGGCCCGGGGGAGGGCTTGTTCCTTCCGCGCGCCAACCTCGACAGCCCCTCCCCTAACCCCTCCCGCAAGCGGGAGGGGGAGATGGCCATCGACATCCGTCCCGAAACCCGCGATAAATCCGCCCGGGGTCGCATCCGTTGGAAGGATGCTCATGGTTAAATCGATACTCGCGGTCACCAGCGCTGCGGCGCTGCTCGCCCCGTTGCCGGTCGCCGCCGAAGAACCGATGATGAAGCTCGCGGGCATGCTCCGCTGCGCCGCGGTCTATCAGGTCACCAGCGAACGCGCGCCGAAGGACAGCGAGGCCCAGCTGACCGCGGGGCGCCATTTCCTGCAATATTATATGATCATGCTCGCGCTCGCCGAGAACAAGCCCGACGACAAGTTTGACGCCAAGACGCTGAAAACCTTGTTCGAGGCCGAAAACGCCATCGCCAATTCGGATGCCGTGCTCGCGCGCGCCGAGGGCAAGACCGACGTCTTCGCCGCCGACATCGCCACCTGCGCCGGCTTCCGCGAGCGCCAACCCGAACTCTTCGCGAGCGCCGACCGGACGATCGAAACCCTGGCCAAGGCGCAGGCGCAGGCGGGGACGCAATAGCTGAGCGCTCCTCCCCGGAACGGGGAGGGGGAGGATCACCTCAGACCCGCGCCCCCATCGCCCCCAGCAACCCGCGCCAATGCTCGCCCAGCCGCCGCTGGAACAGCATCAGTTCGAACCCGTGGCGTGCGACATGTTTCTGCGGGATCGTATCCCAGCCGCGATGCTCGACGGTCACGCGTGTCTCGGCGCCGACCGCCTCGAACCGCACCTCGACCTCGGTCGTCTGATCGGCGCGGAAACTCGGCAACCGCCAGCCGAAGCCCAGCCGTTCGCCCGGCAACCAGCAGCTCACGCGTCCGATTTCCCACTCGGTGCCGTCGGCGAAGCGCGTGACCAGCCGCCCCTCGGGACCCGCGGGGTCGAACCGCAATGCGCCGTCGCCCTTTCGCGACACTTCGAACAGCGCATGGCTTTTCCACCATAGCCCGATCTCGTGGGTGAAGACGTCGAAGGCGCGGGCCGGCGTTGCCGCGACGCGCAGCGCGACGATCACCGCGGCGCTCATGCGCCGCCCTCGACATGGCGCTTGAAACTCGCCAGCTGGTCGCTCCACAGCGCCTCGGTCTCGGCGAGCCATTGCTTGAGTTCGCCGGTTGCACCGTCCTTCAGTCGGTATATCCGCACCCGCGCATCGAACATCGGATGGCCGTCCTCGACCAGTCCGCCCTCTTTCAGCGCGCGCAGATGGCGGCTCATCGCGGGCGGCGCCAGCCCGAGCGCGTCGGCCAGCTCGCCCGCGCTATACGGCCGCGCGCCGAGCAGCTCGACCGCGCGGCGGCGCTTCGGGTCGGCGAGCGCGGCGAACAGGCGATCGACGGCCTCGCTCGATCTTTCGGCGCTCAATCGTCGAGCCGCGTCTTCGTCGTGAAGCCGCCCTCGGCGTCCCACTCTTCCGCCGTCTTTTCGGCGACGGTGACGCCAAAGGTCCAGATATGCCCCTCGGGGTCCTTGGCGCGGTAGCTGCGGTCGCCATAGAATTGCGTCTCGGGCTCGGCGAGGATTTCGGCTCCTGCGGCGCGCGCGACCGCGCAATGCGCGTCGATATCCTCGCCGACCGCGAGCTGGACATGCACCGACTGGCTGTTCTTGTCGCCGATCGATTTCGGGCTCTTGTGGTCGTCGGACCATTCATTGCCGACCATCACCACCGAATTGCCATAGCCCATCTCGCTGTGCGCCAGATTGCCCTCGGCATCGAGCAGCACGAACAACGGTTCGAAGCCGAAGGCGTCCTCCAGCCAGCGGAACGCCGCCTTGCTGTCCTGATAACTCACGGCGCTCGAAAGCCCCTTGCCGCGTGGATGATCGACCATGATATCTCTCCCGATTCGCAGATGATTTCACTATCGTACAATATTTTCATAAAAATGAAAATACATGCAATCGCGAATGAAGTTGCTAGGAAAAGCGCATGACTGTCGATCTCGCCCGCTGCCTCGCCGAAGCCTATGCCATCGCGCTGCCGCACCGCGGGCAGGGCAAGGTCGCCGACTATATCCCGGCGCTCGCCTGCGTCGATCCGAACCATTTCGGCATGGCGCTCGCGCTCCCCGATGGCACGATTCACGTCGCGGGCGACGCCGACACGCCCTTTTCGATCCAGTCGGTGTCGAAGGTCTTCACGCTGGCGCTCGCTTTGCGCCGCGTCGGCAGTTCGCTGTGGGACAGCGTCGGCCGCGAACCCTCGGGCAGCGCCTTCAACTCGATCGTCCAGCTCGAGACCGAGCTTGGCATCCCGCGCAATCCGCTGATCAACGCCGGCGCGATCGCCACCACCGACCGGCTGATCGATGGCCGCGACGGCGATGCGGTGATCGAGGAAATCCTCGCCTTCATCCGCGCCCGTGCCGGCGACGAGGGGGTCGACATCGACCTCGACGTCGCCTTTTCCGAATCCGAAACCGGCGCCCGCAACCGCAGCCTGACCCATTTCATGGACGCCTTCGGTAACCTGCGTCACCCCGTCGAAACGACGCTCGGCGTCTATTTCCGCCAATGCGCGATCGCCATGAGCTGCACCCAATTGGCGAAGGCCGGGCTGTTCCTGACGATGGACGGCCGCGACCCGCGCACCGGCGAGCAACTGGTCGAACCGCACCGCGCCCGGCGCATCAATGCGATCATGATGCTGTGCGGCCATTACGACAACAGCGGCGAATTCGCCTTTCGCGTCGGCCTGCCGGGCAAGAGCGGCGTCGGCGGCGGCATCCTCTGCATCGCGCCGGGGCAGGGATCGATCGCGGTCTGGTCGCCGGGATTGAACGAAGCCGGCACCTCGCTGGTCGGCGCGATCGCGCTCGAACATTTCGCTTATGCCGCCGGCTGGTCGGTGTTCGACTAAGGCCGCGCCTTCAATCGTCGAGCAGCGTCAGCTTGACCCGCGCCGTGCCGCTGCGGTGCATGCCGATTTCCTTCGCCGCGGCATGGCTGATGTCGATCACCCGCCCGCGCCCGAACGGGCCGCGGTCGTTGATCCGCACGATAACGCTCTCGCCGTTGGCCAGGTTGGTGACGCGCACCTTGCTGCCAAAGGGCAGGGTGCGGTGCGCCGCGGTCAGGTCGTCGGGATCGCAGATTTCGCCGTTGGCGGTGCGATTGCCCTCAAGCTCGCGGCTGTAATAGCTCGCCATTCCGCTCGAAAGCTCGGTTTCGACGACGACCCCGTCATCGCCATCGGCGTCCTGCGCGACGGCCGGAACCGCCAGCAATAGCGGCATCAGCATGGCGGCAAAGCCCCGCATGACATCCTCCCCTTTGTCCTCTGGCGGCAGCAAGCAGCCCCGGCTTGCCGAGGCAAGCCGGTCCGCGTTACGCCGCGCGGGATTTGCGGTCAGACGTCGAGATTGGCCACCGACAGCGCGTTGGTCTGGATGAAATCGCGCCGTGGTTCGACCTCGTCGCCCATCAGCCGCTCGAAGATCTCGTGCGCGATATCGGCCTGTTCGGCCTCGACGCGCAGCAGCGTGCGGTTCGACGGATCGAGCGTGGTTTCCCACAATTGCTCGGCATTCATCTCGCCCAGCCCCTTGTAGCGGCTGATCGACAGACCCTTGCGGCTGTGCGCGAAAATCGCTTCGAGCAGTTCGGACGGGCGGGTGATCGGCGTCGTCTTGCCGGTGGAGGCCGCGGGCAGGTCGCTATCGCTCGTATCGGCGTCGCTATCGGCTTCGGCGGCGGCGAGCGCCGCCGCTTCGGCGGCCTGCGCCGCGGCGCTGCTGCCCTTCACCAGGCGGCCCGGGCGGGCATAGGTGTCGGCCTGCTCGCCGGCGAGCTTGTGCAGCCGCCGCGCTTCCTGACTCGCCAGGAAGGCCGCGTCGATCGCATGATGGTCGCTGACCCCGCGCCAACGCTTTTCGAGCGTATAGCCGCCGTCCACGGCGACGATCGTCCATTTCGCCTCGCTGCCGCCGGTAAGCGCGCCCTCGGCGGCGTTGAGCCATTCGGCGGCGCGCACGCCGGCCGCGATGCGGCCCGTGCTGTCGAGTTCGGGATCGAGCGCGCCGTTGAGCGCCAGCGCCTCGACCAGCTCGTAATTATGCCCGCGCGGCACATAACGCATCAGCGCGCGCAGCCGGCGGCCATGCTCGATCAGGTCGCGCAGGTCGTTGCCCGACCGCGCCCCGCCGCTCGTCTCGAGCATCAGCGCATCGATCCCGCCGTCGACGAGGTAATTTTCGAGCGCGCTATCGTCCTTGAGATAGACCTCGCTGCGGCCTTTCGCGACTTTGTAGAGCGGCGGCTGGGCGATGTAGAGGTGACCGCCCTCGATGATCTCGGGCATTTGGCGATAGAAGAAGGTCAGCAGCAGCGTGCGGATATGCGCGCCGTCGACGTCGGCGTCGGTCATGATCACGATCTTGTGATAACGCAGCTTTTCGAGGTTGAACTCGTCGCGGATCCCGGTGCCGAGCGCCTGGATCAACGTCCCGACTTCCTTCGACGAGATGATGCGGTCGAAACGCGCACGCTCGACGTTCAAAATCTTGCCCTTCAGCGGCAGGATCGCCTGGACATGGCGGTCGCGGCCCTGCTTGGCGCTGCCGCCTGCCGAGTCACCCTCGACGAGGAAGAGTTCGCATTTGGCGGGGTCGCGTTCCTGGCAGTCGGCGAGCTTGCCGGGCAGGCTCGCGATATCCATCGCGCCCTTGCGCCGCGTCAGCTCGCGCGCCTTTTTCGCGGCTTCGCGGGCGGCGGCGGCGTCGATCACCTTCTGGATCACGGCTTTCGCATGGGCCGGATTTTCCTCCAGCCATTCGGTCATCCGGTCGGCCATCAGGCTTTCCAGCGGCTGGCGCACTTCGCTGCTGACCAGCTTGTCCTTGGTCTGCGAGCTGAATTTGGGGTCGGGCAGCTTGACCGACACGATCGCGGTCAGCCCTTCGCGCATGTCGTCGCCGGTCAGGCTGACCTTTTCCTTCTTCAGGATGCCCGACTTGTCGCCATAGCCGTTGATCGTGCGCGTCAGCGCGGCGCGGAACGCGGCGAGGTGCGTGCCGCCGTCGCGCTGCGGGATGTTGTTCGTGAAGCAGAGGACATTTTCATAATAGCTGTCGTTCCACTCGAGCGCGACATCGATGCCGATGCCGTCGCGCTCGCTGCTGATCGCGATCGGATCGGCCAGCAACGGGGTCTTGTTGCGATCGAGATATTTGACGAAGGCCGCGATGCCGCCCTCGTAAAATAGGTCATGGCTGACATGCTCGGCGTGGCGCGCGTCGACCAGCTTGATCCGCACCCCCGAATTCAGGAAGGCAAGCTCGCGATAGCGGTGTTCCAGCTTCTCGAAATCGAATTCGAGGACATTCTTGAACGTCTCGGTCGATGCCTGGAAGGTAACGCGCGTGCCCTTCTTGCCCGCCGGGGCAGGGCCGTTGACCTTGAGCGGGCCGACCGAATCGCCATGTTCGAAGCGCATCCAATGCTCTTCGCCGTCGCGCCAGATCGTCAGCTCGAGCCATTCGGACAGCGCGTTGACGACCGACACGCCGACCCCGTGCAGGCCGCCCGACACCTTATACGCATTATCGTCGCTGGTGTTTTCGAACTTCCCGCCGGCGTGGAGCTGGGTCATGATGACCTCGGCCGCCGAAATGCCTTCTTCGGCGTGGATGCCGGTCGGAATGCCGCGGCCATTGTCCTCGACGCTGACCGACCCGTCGCTGTTCAGCGTGATCAGGACGAGGTCGCAATGCCCCGCGAGCGCTTCGTCGATCGCATTGTCCGAAACCTCGAACACCATGTGGTGCAGCCCCGACCCGTCGTCGGTGTCGCCGATATACATGCCCGGCCGCTTGCGTACCGCGTCGAGGCCCTTGAGAACCTTGATCGAATCGGCGCCATAGGCGTTCACATTGGGCAGGTTGGCGTTGGCGCTCGGCGCGATATTTTCTGGGGTGTCCGTCATAGCGATTATATAGGGTCGGGGTCGCCAAAACCCAAGCGAAAATGCGGCTCTCGCTCCTTTCGGATCGAGCGTTGCGCGCCCGCGTCGCGGCGGCTAGTTTCGGGGCATGAAACCTCGTCTCGCCCGCTCGCTTCCCCTGCTTCTCGCGCTCTCGGTCGCGGCCTGTTCGCAGCCCGCCCCGCCGCCCGACAATGCCCCCGCCGTCGCGGGCGAACCGCTCGCCTCGCGTCCGGTGAAGACCGGGACCGAAGGGCCGCAGCTTCCCGCCTGCGCCAGCACCTCGCGCGTCAAGCCCGGCGGCACCGATGTTTATTGGGCGCCCGGCGAAACGCGCGCGGTCAAGGCGAAGCTCGCGGGGGGCACGTCGGTGTCGCTATGCGAGGCGACCGACGACGACGCCTGGTTCGGTATCGTCTTCGCCGCGCCCGGCGGCGATCCGGCCTATTGCGACGTCACGCGGCCGGTGCGCTCGGCGCGCGAATATCAGGGTCCGTGCCGCTGGGGCTGGATCAAGGGCGGGACGGTGCAGCTGGGGGCTTAAGAATTTCCGTCGCCCCCGCGTAGGCGGGGGCCGCGGGCGGCCTTACTCGGCACCACTGCGTATACCGATGGCGGCCCCCGCCTTCGCGGGGGCGACGGTCTTTAACCGCGGCAATCCTCGATCAACCGGCCGATTTCGGACTGGACCGGCAGCGTCAGCGTGCTGCCGTTGCTCGCTTCCAGCGCGAAGCGGCCGCGGCTGAACGCGATGCGGTCGAGCCGGGCGTCGCGATTGCCGAGCGTCACGCGGCCGCCGCTCAGTCGCAGCCGGTCGGTGCCGGCGCTGGTCCTGAGATCGACGTCGAGTGTCTCGCCGGCGCCGAGCCCGGCGCCAAGCTCGATCGATCCGCCGCTGCACGCCATCGTCACCAGCGGCGACGCGACGCCCGCTTGCGCGAAGCTCGCGGTGCGGGCCGCCGCGTCATAACGCCACTCGCCGGCATCGAGGCGCCGCTCGTCCCAAGCTTTCGCGGGGGTGGGAACCGGCGCGGGGGTCGGGCGGGGTGTCGCGGCGACCGGGGTCGGCGCGGGAGCCGGCGCCGGGGTCGGCACCGCGGTGCAACTCGCGATCGCGAGCGTCAACGGCAGGGCGATGCTGTAGCGCCACCAGGCGCGTTTTCGGCTCACGATGCAAATCCCCGGAAATCGACCACTTCGTCGATGCCAACGCGCGGCACCGGCCATTGGTTCACCGCCGCATCCTCGTCGGCGTAACCGATCGCGAGCCCGGTGAACAGGATCTGGTCGTCGCCGAGCGCCAAGGTCTCGCGGATCGTCGCGCCGTACATCGCCCAGCATTCCTGCGGGCAGCTTGCCAGGCCATGCTCGACGAGCAGCAGCATCACCGACTGCAGCCACATGCCCATGTCGGACCATTGCGGCGGCCCCATGATCCGCGAGCAATGGAGGAACAGCATCACCGGCGCGCCGAAACCGGTATAATTGTTCATGAACTGGCCGAGCCGCGCCTTCTTGTCCTCGCGCGGGATGCCGAGCGCGGCGTACAGCCCCTCGCCGACCCCGAAGCGCCGCGTTTCCCACGGCTCGGTCAGCCCCTTGGGATAGATGTCATATTCGGGTTGATGCCCCTCGCGGCCCATAGCGATGCGCGCCGCGACCGCGTCCTTGACCGCCTGCCAGTCGCTGCCCGCGATCACTATGGCCTGCCAGGGCTGGAGATTGCCACCCGACGGCGCACGCTGCGCGGCGGCGAAGATTTCGGTCAGCAGCGCGGGGTCGACCGGCCGATCGGTAAAGGCACGCACCGAACGCCGCTTGTGCAGCGCGTCGGTCACGGGAAGGGTGGCGGTGTCAGTCGCTGGCATATTTATCCTCTCGCCGCTTGCCGAACAGCAATTTGCGTTCGAGCCGGGCTTTCAGCTGGCGGTAATAGGAGAGGAGGAAGACATCGTCCTCCTCCGCGACCGGCCGCCCGATCTTGGCGCGGATCGTGTCCGCGACCTCGCGCATGGCGCGCGCATCGCGGATACGCAAGACCCGCTCGAGCTCCTGCAGTTCGAAAATGCCATAGACCGACAGTTCGGCCTCGCTGAACGCCATCGGCCCGGCCGCCTCGGCCTCGGCGGCGATGTCATGGTCGAGCTTTGATCGCTGCGCCATCACCACCCACGTCCCGGCGATCAGGTCGCCCATCCGCATCCGGTCCTTGTTGAACAGCAGGAACAGGCTCAGCGTTAGCGACCAGGCGACCCCGGCGAACGCGGTCCAGCCCGACACCGCATCCTCGCTCGCCCCGAAGCCCAGCATCATCAGCGGCAGGAACAGTTCGAGCTCGCGGATCAGGTTGCGCGCGACCACCGCGTCGGCGGTCAGCCGGCCGCCGTCGCGCGCAACGACGCGAATCCCCATCAGGCGCTTGCCCGGCGTCGCGGCGCGCTGGCCGAGTTCGAAGCCGATGAACCAGAAGGTCCGCAGCACGAAGAAACCGAGCAGCCAGATCATTTCGATCAGGTCGCGCGACGCGGCGGCGTCGATCCAGTCGAGGAACAGCGAGAACAGGATCATGATCGCGAGCAGGATGCCGAGGTCGACGATCAGCGCGCCGAAACGCAGCCCCGAACTCGCGATCTTGAGCTCGAGGTCGACCCCCTCGGGGGTGATGAACTGGCGGATCTTGCCCTTTTGCGCGGTCCGCATTTTCGCGTTCGCCGTGGCGCTCATGTCGCCGTGCTCCGCCGCGGGATATAATAATAGGCGAACCAGAGGAGCAGCATCACGGTGCCGATGCCATAGCGCATCACCGTGTCGGTGATCAGCTGGCGCCCGAAGCCTTCGAGCAGTCCGGCGACGAGCAGCATGATGATCACCCCGACCATCACCTTGCCCGCGGTGCGCCCGGCATCGGACGCCGCCTGCAACCGGCTGCGCGCGCCGGGAAAGACCACCGCCGCCCCGATGCGCAGCCCCGCCGCCCCCGACAAGGCGGCGGCGAACAATTCGGTGGTGCCGTGGATGAACAGCCAGCCGCCGAAATCATAGCCCAGCCCCTTGCCGGTGAACACCGCGACCATCGCCCCCAGGCTGATCCCCTGATAGAATTCGAGCATCATCGTCGGGATGCCGAAGGCGAAGCCGAGCGCGAAGGACAGGATCGACACCTGGCTGTTGTGGGTGAAGAGGAAGGTGGCAAAGACGTGCAGCGCGCCTTCGTCCTCGGACGCCGCCGCCTTGCCATGGCCGATCGTCGATTGCAGAAACTCGGCGGTCGCGCGCGGGTCGCGCCCGCCCGCCATCCCCTCGTCGACGAAGCTGTAATACCAGTCGGGCTGGCTCGACACGAGCGACCAGCTGGTGATCGCCCCCAGGATGATGATCGCCGCGATGATCAGCGTTTCTTTCCACACCGCCTGCACCGCCAGCGGCCAGTCGCGGGTGAAAAAGCGCGCCATCCGGTCGAACCGCGACTGGCGCACGCCATAGATCAGGAAATAGCCGCGCATCGACAGCGCTTCGAGATGGCCGAGCAGCGCCTTGTCGAGGCTCGTCGCGCGCGCGATCGACAGCGACGACAGGGTCGCGCGGTACAGTACCGGCAGCTGCAGCAGTTCCTCGCTCGACAGTCCCTTGGCGCCGCGTTTTTCGAGCCGGGTGAGCAGTGCGTCGAAGGCGATCCAGTCGGCTTCGCGCTCGGCGCGAAAGCGCCCGGTCGAAAAGGCGGGCGCGTCGAGCGCCGCGGCGACGGGAAGGTCGGGGATCACAGGCTGCCCTCGCGCTTGATGCCCAGATAGGCGTCGACCACCCCCGCCGTCATCGTGTCGGCGGGCACTTCGAGCACGTCGGCGCCCAGCCGCTGCAGCCGCGCGATCACCAGCTGCCGGTCGCGCAGCATCGCCGCGGCAACGTTCGACCTCGTGACGTCGGCGGCGCTTTCGGGGCGGCGTTTCTCTTCGCTCTCCAGTTCCTCGTCCTTCAGCACGACGAACAGCAGGCGGTGTTTCTTGACCAGCCGCCCGGCGGCGCGGATCATCAGGTCGGCGCTCGTCGCGTCGGTGAATTCGGTGAACAATATGATCAGCGAGCGGCGGTTGAGCTGCGCCGACAGGGTGGTCAGCGCGAGGGTGAAATTGCTCTCGACATGCGCATAGTCGACCAGGCTCGCGGCGCGCTGCAGCGCCGGGAAATCCTGGGTGTGCATGTAAGCGGGGGTCATCGCCTGCGGCTTGGCGGCAAAGGAGAACAGGCTCACGCGGTCGTTCATCTTCAGCCCGACATAGGCGAGAAGCAGCGCCGCCGACACCGCGCGGTCGACGCGCGGCATGCCGCCGACGGGTTCGGACATCGTCCGTCCGGCGTCGATCGCCAGCACGACGCGATTGTCGCGTTCGACGCGATATTCCTTGGCGAACAGCTTCACATGCCGCGCCGACGCGTTCCAGTCGATCGCGCGCCGGTCCATGCCGGGCTGATATTCCGCCAGCGCCTCGAATTCGGCGCCTTCGCCGCGCATCCGCTGCTGGCGCAGCCCGAACCAGCTGTTGCGCTGGAACAGGCGGCGCCCTTCCTCGGTCACCGCGCGCAGGCTGGGGACGACCGCGATGTTGGTATCGACGACGAACTTGCGCTGTTTCCACACGAGGCCCAGCGGGCCGCGCCAGCGAATCCACAGGCTGTCGATCACCGCCTTGCCGCGCCGCGCGGCCGACAGGCTCAGCGTCCGGACGAGCGCGCGGCGTGTGCCGTCCTCGCTTTCGGCGGCGCGCATCTCGTCCGACAGCCGCCCGCCGACCGCGAGCCGCTCATCGACCGCCAGCGCGACTTCGGCATGGCGTGGCACGCCGCGCTCGCTCGTCGCGGTGAGCCTGAGGTCGAACGGATCGCCGACCCCGACCTGGTGCGGGAAACGGGTGTCGAGCGCCAGGCCGCGCGGATGGGGACCGGCAACGCCGTCGATCAGCAGGCAGGCGGTGATGAACCCGATCCAGCCCGGCGCGACGAGCCACAGCTCGGGCCGGATCAGCCCGAGCAAAAGCGCGACCGGCGCGCCGGCCAACAGCAAGAGGACCGCGCGGCGGGTCGGGTAGATCACCGAGGCACTTCCTCGCGTTCGAGCAGCGCGGCGACGACCTGTTCGACGCTGCGCCCTTCGATCTCGGCCGCCGCCGACAGGATGACGCGGTGGCGCAGCACCCCGGCCGCGAGGCGCTGGATATCGTCGGGGATGACATAGTCGCGCCCGTCGAGCGCCGCGGCGGCGCTCGCCGCGCGCGCCAGCAGCGATGCGGCGCGCGGGCTTGCGCCGCACTCCAGGTCGGCGCTCTCGCGCGTCGCGCGGATCAGGCGGACGATATAATCGACGATCTCGTCAGCCAGCCGCACGGTCGAAATCACGTCGATCGCTTCGCCGATCGCCGCCGCGTCGGTGACCTGCGACACGCCGAAATCGGCGACCGCGGGGCTTTTGAAACGCCCGCCATGTTCGGCGACGATCCGCCGTTCCTCGGCGGCGTCGGGATAGCCGACGACCAGTTTGAACAGGAAGCGGTCGAGCTGCGCCTCGGGCAGCGGATAGACGCCCTGCTGCTCGATCGGATTCTGCGTCGCGAGCACGGTGAAGCGCGGGCTCATGACGTGCGGCTCGCCGTTGATCGTCACGCGGCGTTCCTGCATCGCTTCGAGCAGCGCCGCCTGCGTCTTGGGCGGGGTGCGGTTGATTTCGTCGGCGAGCAGCAATTCGGTGAAGATCGGCCCCTTGGTCAGCGTGAAGGCCGACGTCTGGAAGTTGAACAGGTTCGACCCCAAAATGTCGCCCGGCATCAAATCGGGGGTGAACTGGATGCGTCCGAAATCGAGCCCGGTCGCGCGCGCGAACGCCTGTGCGAGCAGGGTCTTGGCGGTTCCCGGCGGCCCTTCGAGCAGGACATGCCCGCCCGCGAGCAGCGCGATCGTCACCATGCGGGTCAGCGGACCCTGCCCGAACACCGCCTTGGCGACCTCGGCGTCGATCGCGGCGCCCAAGGCCTGCACGCGCTCGATGCCCTTGGCCCCGTCTCCCTTGGCGATCGGTTCAGCTGTCACGGATTAAGTCCTTCCTGATGTCGTGCAGCGCCTGTGCGTCTGCGAGGAATTCATGATTGTTGCGCGCGAACGGCAAGCGCCGCGCGAGCGCCGAGAAAAGATTGCTGCCGGGCGGCAAATGCCGGTCGATCCAGCCGTCGGTCGCTGCGGCGTCGAGCCCCGCCGGGGCGTGGAGCCGCCGCGCGATCGCACTGCGCAGGCTCGCGACATAATCGCCCGCCCCCTCGAGCTCGCGGCCCGCCTGCTTGATCAGGTCGGCGCTGTTGGCGATCAGCGCCGCCTTCGACACCGGGATCGCGCGCTGCGGGGTCAGCGCCGGCCCGAAGCGCGCCCACGCCTGCCACAGCGCGAACAGTCCCGCCGCGATCAGGCAGAGCGTGATGCCGATGAAGGGCGGCACGAAGGCGAAGCGCAGCAGCGAGCGCCCGCCTCCGAGCCCGTTCAGCGTGACGTCGAAGGCGAGCCCGTCGGCGGCGTCGCCATCCTCGGCGATGGCGTCGATCAGCGTCACCGCGCCGCGCGCGCCGTCCGGCGTGGCAAAGGCGAAATTGTTGATCAGGTCGGGGTCGGCGAGGATGTAATAATCGTGCGATTTCGCGCGTGCCAGCACCGCGCCGCCGCGCGGGCCGGCGGCGAGCGTTTCGATGTCGTCGCCGGCGACGGTCTGGACATTGGCGGGCAGCGCCACGCTGATGTTCCGCCCGGCGAGCCAGGCGGGCGCGGGCGCCGCCGCCGCTTTCTCGGCGCGGATGTCGACCTTGCCGAAATGTTCGGACGGCAGCAGCTTCGACGGCGGCACGATGGGATAGCCGCCGCTGACCCAGCCCGGCTTGGTGTCGGTACCGGGAAGCCGCCCCGCCCGCCATTTGGGCAGGACGATCAGCACCGGCGCCCCGCCGGCGCCGGCGATCAGTTCGGCGATTTCCTCGGGGCGCGTCTGGTGCGTCGGGGTCAGGACGACCAGCGGCTCGTAATCCTCATAGACATAGGGCTTGGTGCTGCGCCGCACGTCGACCGATGCGCCCGCGCGCTCGACCAGGTCGACGATTCCGGCATAGCCCGGTGCGGCCTTCGACAGCGCATGGCCCTTGCCGTCGTTGCCGCTGCCGATCTGCGGCCCCAGCGCGATCAGCGCCCACAGCGCGATGAAGGCGACGATGCCCAGCACGACGATGCCGGCCATCAGCCGCGGGTTGAAACTGGTCTCGCCGGTCGCATTGTCGCTCATGTGCGGACCCAGTTTCGCGGCACCGTCATCTCGGCATAGGCGGTGCGGCACTGTTCCCAGGCGCCGGCGTCGATCGCGCGGCCGCCGAACAGGCTGATCTCGACCGCGCGCGCGATGCGGCTGAACGCCTCGCGTGCGACCCCGGGCAGATCGGTCGCCGCGGCAAGGTCGCGCGAGGTCATCGCCGGCTGGACCAGCCCCGGGCGGCGATCGCTGATGTCGGCGACGCTGCGATAGAGCAGCAGGTGGACCGCCTCGGCATAGCGCCCCGCCGCCGCCAGTTCGTCGGCCTCGCCGAGCAGGATGCGCGCCGCGCCGGCCTCGGCATGGCCGGCCAGATCGGCCTCGTCGGCGAGCGCCTGGCGCTTGCGGCGATAGCGCAGGTCGTCGACCCATTGGGCAAAGGCGGGGACGAACAGATAGAGCAGCAGCAGCACGAGCAGGATGCCGCCGATCCACAGCAAGGGCTCGCCGAGCGGCGACAGCCAGTCGAACAGGCTGCGGACCGCGTCGCCCAGCGTCTTCAGCCATTCGGGGGTGTTCGGCGGCGGCGGGGGCGGCGGAAAGGCGGTCTGGATCGTGCCGCCGGCCATCGTCTGGGTATAGCCCGGTGCGACGAGTTCGGGATCGACGAGCCAACCCCCGGTCGCATCGGCGTTCGGCGGCTGCGCGGCGGCCGACGCCTGGGCGATCCACAGCGATATCATGTTGAAATAATGCTTCCGCCCCGGTGGATCATTGCGACAAGTGGTAGCGCGCCCGCGGTCGCGATGGCAAGAGATGCTTGCATAGGCAAACGCGCCATCATAGCGCGCCGCGACGGCGCGCTATGATGGTTGCACCGGTAACGATGTCATGATGGGAGGATCCGGGTGGACGCGGCTCAGGCGGTACATGAAAAATTCCTCGCCGCGCTGGCCGACGGACGCCTGCCCGACCGCGCCGATGCGCCGGGTCCCGCGGCGGCCGGCCTGTCGCGCGCCGAGGCGACCGACATTTTCCTGTCGCAGCTCACCAGCCGCCAGATGGACCGGCTGTCGCGTCATCTGCAGGCGCGCGCCGAGGGCTTCTACACGATCGGCTCGTCGGGGCATGAGGGCAATGCCGCGGTCGCCGCGGCGCTGCGCGTCACCGACATGGCGTTTCTTCATTATCGCTCGAACGCCTTCCAGCTCCACCGCGCGCGCGCGGTGCCGGGGCAGACCCCGACCTGGGACATGCTGCTCAGCTTCGCCGCCTCGTCCGAGGACCCGATCTCGGGCGGCCGCCACAAGGTGATCGGGTCGAAACCGCTCAACATCCCGCCGCAAACCTCGACGATCGCCTCGCATCTGCCCAAAGCGGTCGGCGCCGCTTTCTCGATCGGCATCGCGCGGCGACAGGGGCTGAAGGACCTGCCGCTGCCCGACGATGCGGTCGTGCTCGCGAGCTTCGGCGACGCCTCGGCGAACCATTCGACCGCGCAGGGCGCGTTCAACACCGCCGGCTGGACGGCGTTCCAGGGTTCGCCGATGCCGCTGATCTTCCTGTGCGAGGACAATGGCATCGGCATCTCGACCCGCACCCCGACCGGCTGGATCGAGGCGCAGTTCCGCCACCGCGCCGGGCTGCACTATATCCAGTGTGACGGCACCGACCTCGCCTCGGCCTATGCCGGCGCCAGCGAGGCCGCCGACTATGCGCGCCGCTTGCGCAAGCCGGTGTTCCTCCACATGGCGACCGTCCGCCTCTATGGCCATGCCGGGTCGGACGTGCAGGGCGCCTATCTGCCGAAAGCGCTGATCGAGTCCGACGAGGCGCGCGACCCGCTGCTCGCCGGCGCGGCGCTGCTGGTCGAGCAGGGCTGGATGACCGCGTCCGAAATCGCCGACGCCTATGAAGAGATTGGCGCGACGCTGGCGCGGCAGGCCGAAGCGGCGATCCTGCGCCCCAAGATCACCACGTCCGCGCAGGTGATGGACAGCATCGTCCCGCCGAAACGCGACATAGTCCGCGTCAACACCCCCTCGGCCGAAGACCGCAAGGCGATGTTCGGCAGCGACGCGGGCCAGATGGACAAGCCGCAGCATATGGCACGGCTGCTCAGCTGGGCGCTTGCCGACCTGATGCTCGCGCACCGGGAAATCGTCGTCGCGGGCGAGGATGTCGGGCCGAAGGGCGGGGTCTACAACGTCACCGCGAAGCTGCACCAGCGCTTCGGCTCGTCGCGCGTCGTCAACACGTTGCTCGACGAACAGGCGATCCTCGGCCTCGCGATCGGCATGGCGCATAACGGCTTCGTGCCCATGCCCGAGATCCAGTTCCTCGCCTATGTCCATAATGCCGAGGACCAGATCCGTGGCGAAGCGGCGACGCTCAGCTTCTTCTCGAACGGCCAATATACCAACCCGATGGTCATCCGCATCGCGGGACTCGGTTACCAGAAAGGCTTCGGCGGCCATTTCCACAACGACAACAGTCTCGCGGTGTTCCGCGACATTCCGGGCGTCATCCTCGCGGTGCCGTCGAACGGCCGCGACGCCGTCGCGATGCTGCGCGAATGCGTAAGGCTGGCGCGCGAGGAGCAGCGCGTCGTCGTCTTCGTCGAACCGATCGCGCTCTACATGACCCGCGACCTCCACGAAGAGGGCGACGGCCTGTGGACCAGCGTCTACGCGGCGCCGGGCGACGGCGCCCCGATCGGCTTCGGCGATGTCGGCGTCCATGGCGACGGCACCGACCTTGCGATCGTCACCTATGGCAACGGCACTTATTTGTCGCGGCAGGCCGAGAAATTGCTCGCCGAGGGCGGCGTCAAGGCGCGCGTGATCGACCTGCGCTGGCTCGGCCCGGTCGACGAGGACAAGCTCGTCGCCGCGGTCGGCGATGCGCAGCGCATCCTGATCGTCGACGAATGCCGCATCACCGGGTCGCAGAGCGAGGCGCTGATGGCGAGTTTCGTCGAACGCACCCCGGAGAAAAAGCTGAAGCGCATCGCCGCCGACGACAGCTTCATCCCGCTCGGCCGCGCGGCGACGCTCACCCTGCCGAGCCGCGATTCGATTGTCGCCGCCGCGAAGGAGCTGCTGGCATGAGCGCGCGCCGGACCGCCCTCGTTATCGCCCCCGGTCGCGGCACCTATGGCAAGGGTGAACTCGGCAGCATCGCCCGGCTCCACGGCGCGCGTTTCGCTGGCATCATCGCCGATTTCGACGCGCAGCGCGCCGACCGCGGCCAGCCGACCGTCAGCACCCTCGACGGCGCCGAGCGCTTCAGCGTCGCGACGCATATGCGCGGCGATGTCGCGGCGCCGCTCATCTACACCGCCACCGCGCTCGATTATCTGAGCATCGACCGCGAGAAATATGACATCGTCGCGGTCGCGGGCAATTCGATGGGCTGGTACAGCGCGCTCGCGCTCGGCGGCGCGGTGTCGGTCGCCGACGGCTTCCGCATCTCGAACGCGATGGGCCTCAACAGCCAGACCCACGGCCCCGGCGGGCAGATTCTGCTGCAGGTCGTCGACGAGGATTGGCGCCCCGTCCCCGGTCTGCGCGACCGTCTGCTCGATCTTGTCGCAGCCATCGATGCCCGCCCCGGCCACGCGCTCGCCTTGTCGATCGACCTTGCCGGCATGCTCGTCTTCGCGGGCAATGAGGAAGGCCTCGCCGCGCTGCTCGCCGAGGCGCCGCCGACCCCCGGCCGCGATCCGCTCCGCCTCGCCGGCCACGGCCCGTTCCACACCCCGCTGATGTTCGGCAGTTCGGACAAGGCGAAGGCCGAACTGCCTGCCGGCCTCTTCGGCGCCCCCGCGATCCTGATGATCGACGGCCGCGGCCATATCTGGCGCCGCTTCGCCAGCGACCCGGCCGCTGTGTGGGATTACACCTTCGGCCACCAGATCCTCGCGCCCTACGATTTCGCGCTGTCGGTGCAGGTTGCGGTCAGGGAGTTCGCCCCCGACGTCGTCATCCTGCCCGGCCCCGGCGACACACTCGGCGGGGCGATCGCGCAGGCGCTGATCGGAATCGGCTGGCAGGGGATCGGCGGCAAGGCCGACTTCATGGCGCGCCAGGCGGCGGACCCGATCCTGCTCTCGATGGGCCGCGCCGAACAGCGCGCGCTGGTNCGGGGCACCGACCGGTTGGGGCCGACCGGGGGGTCTCCCGGCCGGCCCGCCGATGGAAGCGGCCTGGTGGGGCCGGCCGCGCGGAGCGAACGGCGCCGCCCCTAGGGACCAACGAAAGGGCGATGCGCCGTTCAATCCTCTTCTACGGATGCGCCCGCAAGAATTTGATCGCGCCGGGCGGCGATCATGCTCCGAAACGGAACGAGTTTGCCGCGGCGTCGCGTCCCGATTCGGCGATGAAGCGCAATCGCAGCAGCTCGGCGATGCTCCCCGCCTCGGCGCGGCGCATGATGTTCGCGCGGTGGACCTCGACCGTCCGCGGGCTGAGCGCGAGCCTTCGCGCGATCGCCTTGTTGCCCAGCCCCGCCGCGATCGCGTCCAATATATCGACCTCGCGCGGGGTCAGCGCCGCCAGCCGCGCCGCGGCGGTGCGGCGCATCAGGCGGTCCCGCTGGCAAAGCTGCCAGTCGCCGAACGCGGGGTCGAGGGTGCGGTGCACCAGCCGCGGGTCGAGCGGCGCGGGCAACAGGTCGAACGCCCCGCCGCGCAGGATGAGCCGCGTTTCGTCGAGGCTCAGCCGCTCGGCGGTGACAAAGGCGGTGATGTCGGGGCGCGTGGCGACATGGGCGAGCAGCGCGCTGCCGCTCGTCGCCCCCGGCTGGCACCAGTGAAACAGCAGCAGACCGCCGCCATGGTCGGCCTCCGCGCCCAGATAATCGTCGGCGCTGGCAAAGCTGCGCACCACCCGCGCCGCCCCGGCGGCGAGGACACGAAAACAGGCGGCCCGTTCGACCGGGTCCGGCAGCACCAGATGGATTTCGCCCTGTGTCTCGCTCACGCCGTCCGTGCTGCCGGTGGCACGCCGACAAGCCCAGCGAAAATCCCGCGGCTTTGGCGCCGATATGGAGCGATTGGATGAAGGAGGATGCCGGTGGTCTTTGGTGACCCCTACGGGAATCGAACCCGTGTTTCAGCCGTGAGAGGGCTGTTTCCAACGCAAAGTCGATACGTTTCGGAACATTCTCGAACGCTTCTGAACCCTAGTAATCTGCCAATTATGTGCTAATCTGTCCAGATTGAAACCAGCGAGTTCCCCAATGCTTATCGGGGATCGATTGGGGAAAAGGGATTTCGATGGCGCGGACGGTTCAGGATTTCAAATTGGGCAAGCGCGAGCAGCGCTTGAGGCTCGAGGCGAGAAAGAAGCCCTATTGGACGACGATCAATGAGGGTGAGCACCTTGGATACTATCGTGGCGCGCGGGTCGGAAAATGGCTCGCGCGCTTTCGCGCGCCGGGCGGCGGTGCCTACCAGGAAGCCACGCTGGCGCAGGCCGATGATTTCGCGGACGCTGACGGCGAAGTCATTCTGAATTTTCGACAGGCCCAAGACAAAGCGCGCTCGTGGTTCGCGTCGCCCGATCGCGGCGGGGCGAGGCGGACTGGCCCTTACACGGTGGGGACCGCGCTTGACGATTATGTCGCGGACTTCACCGGCAAGGATCTGGCGAACACGAAGCGTCGGATAGAGAAGCTGATCCGCCCAACGCTCGGCGCCGTCGAAATCGCAAGGCTCACGTCGAAGCAGATCGACGACTGGAAGTTGGCGCTTGCCCGGTCGCCGGCACGGCTGCGCACCGCTGCGGATGCCGACCAGAATTATCGCGCCGCGCCAGTCTCGACGGAAGATATGCGCCGCCGCCAATCCAACGCCAACCGCGTCTTGACGGTTTTGAAGGCCGCGCTGAACAAGGCGTTTCGCGGGGAGAAGGCGGCCAGCGACAGCGCTTGGCGCAGGGTGAAGCCTTTTCCGAAGGTCGACGCGCCGCGGCTCCGGTATCTCAGCGACGCCGAGGCTCGGCGCCTCGTCAACTCAGCGTTGCCGGATTTTCGGCTTCTGATCCAGGCCGCTCTACTGACTGGCGCGCGATACGCCGAGCTGACGAACTTGGAGGTTCGAGACTTCGACGCCGCGTCGGCGTCCCTGTGGCTTCGCGAAACGAAGGCGGGCGTTGGCCGGGCCGTCTATCTTGATGCCGAAGGGGTGCAGCTCTTCAAACAGCAGACGGCCGGCCGGGCCAAATCCGATCGGATGTTCCTGAAATCGACGGGCCAGCCATGGGGTGCGGCGCACCAGGCGCGGCCGATGGCCGAAGCCCGGCTGGCGGCGAAGATCGATCATGTGAGTTTCCATGACCTCCGCCGGACATATGGCGCCCGGCTGGCGCTCAAAGGGGTGCCTATGGCGATCATCGCGGAAGCGCTTGGCCATGCCGACGAGCGGATCACCCGCAAGCATTATGCGCATTTGTCGCCAAGCCATGTCGGAGACGTCGTGCGCGCCGCGGTGACGGGGATGCAGATTGTCGAGAAATCGAAGGTTGTCGCGATCGGTTGAACGAAGGGGGCGAAAATGTGGGCGATGATATTGATGGCCGTTGGAACGGCTGTCGCGGGGGCGGGCTGCTACGTCGCGGGCTAGAGGCCAGAGCGACCGACAATTAACAGTCTCGCGCTGGGGAGTGCTGGTTAACAGGGAGCATTCCTAAAGTACCCCGCCTACAACGTCGCCCTTCTCCCTAAATATCCCCCCATTGATCAAATTCCGCTGATTTTCGGAACAATGCCCCATTGTATTGTTCCGAAAGAAATCGGTGTCGATCCGTGGTCAACTTCAAACACCGGCAAACGGCCGCGTTTAGTTTGGAGATGAACCATGACGATCGAGGCCACGGATAGGCTCGTCGACACCGTGACGGACACCGCGCATCGCCTCGGCCTAAGTCGCACGGGCGTTTACGCCCAGATCAAGGCTGGGAAGCTCCGTGCGGTGAAGGCCGGCGGGAAGACGCTGATCACCCGCGACGACCAGGCTGCATGGGTCGCCAGCCTATCCGAACTCAAGACCGCGGTCGGAGCCTGACCTGTGAAAACGGCAGTCGACGCCAAATATGCGCTCGTCCCGATCGCGCTGCACATCGAGAATGGTGCGACCGAACAGGGCGGCTCCTACGACGTCTCGAGTCTCACCCCCGCGCGCGAATGGCGCGAGGGCTGCGAGTTAAATTCCGAAGAGAGCGATGCGGCACCGAGGGATGATCAATTCATTTCCGACGCATTAGACGCGATCCGCGAATGTGCCGACCGCATCGCTCGGCATTTTGCGTCAATCGGATCGGTCATAGCGCCTAAGCCCCGAGATTATGTCGGCGATGACAAGAGCCCGGACATAGGCATGATCGTCGCGGCCGGCGACGTAGAACTTGCGTCGAAGATAGCGCACATTTGGGCGACATTTCCGCCGATCGGCCGCTTTCGCAATTTGGCATTCGAGAGCGATCCAACATGGGCGAATTCAGCGTGCGCCCAGACCATTGAGGATTTGTTCGGCGCCGCATGCCGTGCACGCGACGAGTCGGACTTCTTCGGCCAGCCAACGCCGTTCGCCTCGGATCGCCTTCCCAGAGTTGACGAGAGCATGGATGATTGGACCGCCCGAGTGTGCGTGTCATCCGATCGGCTCAACCAGACTTTAGAAGCCTGGGAAGCGAGCTGCCGAGACGTCAACCTGTTCTCAATGCACCCGCTCGCAGTTGGCGCACGAGACGGAGACATTATCGACTGGCTCATTCCCGGCCTGATCCAACGCGGCGAAGTGACCAGCTTGGTCGGCCCCGGCGGCGTCGGGAAGACGACTGCCTTGGCCGAACTCGTCGCCAAAGTCAGCGATAGCCCCCTGCACGGCACCGAATTCCTAGGCACCAAGATCGAGCACTCCAATGGGCTTTGCGCATATATCTCTGCGGAAGACCGTCAGGGCGTCATGAAGCTGCGTATCGAGCAGTATCAGGCCGCTGGGTCGGCGCTCAACGCCTTCCTGATCGATGGGTGCGGACGAGCGATCGAGGAATGCCTGGCGCTCCTCGACGCGCTGCCGTCGCTCGACCTCGTGATCGTGGATCCCGTCACGCAGTTCGTCGACGACGAGAACGAGGCAGGCAAGGTCGGACCGTTCTACAATGCTCTCAGCGCCTTCGCGCGCCGCAAGAACTGCGCGATCATCGCGGTGCACCACCTTACTAAGAGCAAGGGTGCCGGCCGGACCAGCAATGTCCGCAGCGCGATCCGCGGCTCGAGCGTCCATGTCGATCGGCCGCGTCTGGTCTTCTGCATGCTGCCGAGGGGGGACGGCCTTGTCGAAGTAGGGATTGTCAAAAGCAACGTGCCGCCTGGTCAGCCCACATGGTGCGAAACCGGCAAGGGTCGCCTGTTCCGGCAGATGCCGGAGGGACTGGCCGGCATTGAAACGGAAACGCCCCTGCCCGCCAGCGCAGTCGAAGGCGCGCTTCACGACTGGGTTGCCAATCAAATCTCGGTCTTCAACGAGAGCGGCCGGCCGGTGAGGCGAACGGGAAGGAAGGGCCTCTACAATCTCACCCGCGGCCCGGAACTCGAATTCTCCCGCGCTGCGATCGAGAGCGGCGTTTCCGACCTGATCGCGCGCGGCCGGTTGGTGGACGATGTCGACATGGGGCTGATGTCTGCCCGCGGGGAGGCTCACTAATGCGCGCCGCTTGCTCTCACTGCATCAACGGGTATTATGATACCGTTCCCGCCGTTCCCATCTCATGCTTTGGGAACCGGGAACGGCGGGAACGTCTCGGAACAGCCATTGAAAAATATAGGTTTTCTCAAATCGGCTGTTCGGGAACGGTAGCCCCAGAAGCACGGAAAACCGCGGCATTCCCGTTCCCGGCGTCCGTTATAGAGAGAGGGGTGTCCGGCCACCCCCTCTCTCTACAAACAACCGGCCGGGCAAAGGACAGCGATCATGCAGAACGCGAACACCGTAATGAACCACACTTCGACCCCCCGGCGTCGGCTCCATCAGGCACCGCTTCAATCGTGGGACGCATCGGCCCCGTGGCGCGCAACGCCGCTGCCTGGCGAGAACCTCTTGCAGCTGCTGGCGCGCGTTCGCCGCGAGCGTCGATATTTCGGACCGATCGCACTGATCTAAACTCGCCGGGGTGCGCGAGACGCGTCTCGGTCAAGCGCGGGCGGGGATTTAGGGTCCACCGCCCCGTTGAGCGGCATGACCTATCTCGCGCGACCGGCATGGGTGCCGCGTCGCTCCAGAACGGAGCACCTTCAAAATGACGCAGCCTCCCCCATACCGGCCAAACTACGCATTCGGCGATGCGGGCACCGCGCTACCGCCGGGTGTCCCGCTCGACGCCGAGTTGCTGGAAATCTCGCGCACGTTCACGGCTGTTCTGCGCAATTTGTCGCTGATCCAGCGCGATGACACCAAATTGCGAAACGGCATCGTCACCATCGACACCCTCGATCCGAAGGCGGTCGCCCTCATCAGCGCGGGCACGTTCAGCATCGCCGGGGTGTGGGAGGCAGGAGCGAAACTGGCGCAAGGTGCCTTCGTCTCGCGGGACACGGCGGTGTACCTGGCGATGCGCGAGCATGTCGCCACGACGATCGAGGCGGCGTTGGCGGCTGGCGATCTGGTCAAGGTGTTCGAGCCGGAGGTCGGGGAACGGGCGCGAGACGAGTTCGTCGGCAACGGCATTCAGACCGCGTTCGGGCTGTCGCAGGAGGTCGCGACGGCCGGCGACATCGAAGTGTTCGTCAACGGGGTGCTGCAGCCCGCGGCGGCCTATTCCGTGGTTGGGTCGACCCTGACGTTCGCGGTGGCGCCTGCGAATGCCGCGAAGGTATCGGCGCTGTCGCTTTCGTGGTCCACGACACCGCCGCTGGCGACGCTGGTGACGATGGTTCAGCAGGGCGCCAACCAGCTTGCGCTGGCGACAGGCTCTCTCATCAAGACGACGTGGCCGGAGCTTCTGGCGACCGAAGGCACCGCGCTGCAGAAGGCGGTTGTGCTGACCGGCGGCATCGGCACGCACACCGACCCCCTGACCGATCTGGAAGTCAGGAACACCGGCTTTTACCAGTGCGTCGAACCTCCGTATGGCTGGGAGCGTGTTGCGCCGCTGCAGGGCGATCTGACCGGCGATGCGGTGGTTTCTGCTGCTGTCGATGCGGCGCTGATCGCTGCGCAGGTGGGGGCGGATCGTCTGGCCGCCTCGCTGGCAAAACAGGTCGCCGAAGGTGCGGCGGTTGCCGCTTCCGACTTCGCCGACGATGCGGAGAGCGCGGCAATCGCGGCGGCGGCGGCCGGAAAGAAATTCACCAGTACGGCGCTGGGCATCGCGGGCACGTCGAACGGCGACTATTTCGTTGTCCCTGCCACCGGCGGCTTGGCGATCTGGCAAAACGTCTCTGGCGTCGCCACGGCATGGCCCGCCGCTGCGCCAGCGCAGAAGATCATCGCGACCAGCGAGGCGCTGGCAACCGCCGTTGCCGCCGTCGTAAGTGGTGCGGCGACGGTCGGGATCGAGACGGGCAGCACGCAAAGTCGTGGCGGCATCGGCGGTGTCGAAAAGGGCGGCGTCAAACTGCGCGCCACGACCTATTTCGACATTGCGGTGAAGGCGCAGGTCGCGAACGAATTTCTATCCCTGCCCCAGATGCTGATGCGGCGCACGGTTCACATGCCTGGCCACAGCGCGGTCGCGGCCTCGGGCGCCGTGGCGGGGGCAACAGTCAACCCCCGCTCGGGCCTCAACGGCGGGCCGGGTCGCAGCCTCGAATATGTGCTGCGCCAAATATCGCCGGACTGGCGCGTCATCGCACGCGGGACCAGCGCGCAGACCGGTCCGAACATCGCGCAGCGCACCGGCGGACTGCCGACGCTCGTCACGCTCGACGGTGGCGCAACGACGCTTGGCGCCTCGGGCGCGGTCGGTTGTACCTGTTCCCCGGATAGCGGCCCGTCGATGCGGCGTGGGCAGGCGGTCGAAAGCTATTATGGCAAGGTCAACGGCGCGCCGTGCATCCTGAAATGCACCGGCGGCCCGAACGCCAACAGCCCGGTCTATACCATCGAGCAACTGAACGGCACTGCGACAATCCCGCTGACCCCCGGCACGGCCTTCTTCCTCAACGCCGATCTGCTCGATTATGCCATTCATGTCTTCTGGATGACGCAGAACGACCCGGTGGTGCAGGTGAGCATCGACGCGGTTGCGGCGGCGGTGGGCAAGCTGCCGAAGCCGTCGCGGTACGTCATCATCGGTGATTGGCCGCAGGCGATTTCGCTCGATGGCGTGTCGGGAAATGGAAGTCAGGACATCGGCACCGATCCCCATAACCGGATGCTGCAAAAGAACGCGATCCTTCGCGAGCAGTATGGTGCCGACTTCCTCGACCCCTATGCGCTGTTCCGCAACGAATATCCCTACAACGGCGCGATGTATCGCTCGCTGGCGCAGTTCACCGGCGAGGACGATACCCAGTCCAGCTACAATTATGTGACCCCCGAGGCGGGCGACTGGCGCGCGCGCGGCCTCCTCCCGCGTCGCTGGATGGGCGTCCATGAAGGCGGCGTCGATTACTCGCACGGCAATTCGCAGTTCTACCAGCAAATCTCCTTTGCGAACCGTGACCTCCAATTCCGGCCGAAAGGATGGCTCGACCTATGAGTAAATCAACACTCTTTGGCGGGTCCGATCCGCTTCCCGGCGACGGCACGATCCTGCTGCCCGGTAGCGACGGCATGTTCCCCGGCACCTTCTGGAGCTGGCAACCGGGCCACGAGGTCTACGGCATTAAGGGCGTGACGGTTGATGGCGGTTTCGTGCCGGAAAACGCCGCGTGGCGGAACTTGGCCGACATGGCGGGCTGCACCGAGGCCGAAGCGCGTTATGGTAAGACAGTGGCGGGCAGCGACATCGGCGCGACCAAGATGAAGATCGAGGAAACCGACAGCGGGGTTCACTTCATCGTGAGCCAGTCGGTCGATACGATAAACACGCGGATCATGATCTGCGCGCCGGACGCGGCGAAGCAATGGCTGCTCGACCACAGCTATGCCGGCGCTGGCGTGCTGACCACCGATGGGACGAACGTCGCCAATCAGGCGGGATGTCACCGGATCGGGAGCAAGCTGAAATTCAAGCCGACGCGGATCTACCGCACCGATGGCACCAAGGTTGGCAACACTGCGGCAATCGCGGGTATCGGCAACCCTACGGGCAGCACAAACACCATGGGCATCATCCAAGGCTCGATGCAAACGGTGAACTATCCGATTTCAGCGGTCGAAAACACCGGCCCTGCGCTGATCGCGCCAGCTACGACGACCATCAACGAGATTGGGAGCTTGTTCTACCCAGCCGGCGCGCCTGTCCTCGACAAGCCGCAGTTGCGCTGGACCGGCGCGCGTGCCTGGCACAGCGCCAAGCCCGCGACCATCGCCGATTTCGAGATTGGTGTCGGCGCCGGCCACCTGTTCGGGCAGACGCAATCGGGCTTCCTCGCCGCCTGCATGTCCTATGTCCTGTGGGAATATTCGCTGACCGATCTGTCGATCGCGACAGGCTACGGCGATTTTCAGGGCTTCGGCAACCGGGGCAGCATCGACCGCACTTTCGACTTCGGCGACCCCTTCCAGGTGCGCAACGTCATCATGGCCGCGTTCAACCGTTCCATCGCCGCGGGCGGCGAGCATTACGGCGACTGGGTCCCGACCGCGCCGTCGACCATCGCATAGGGAGGCTGAGCATGGGCATCACATATCGGCATAGCAATGGAGCCGGCGGCCACTCCTTCTATCCTGGTGTCATCGGCACCTGGGAATGGGACGATGACGCGCACACGCTGACCATGAATTTCGAGGATGGCGAGACGCGGACCTTTGGGCCGAACGCGGAAGGCGAGCCGTTCGCCTACGGGCGCCTGCTCTATCGCGACGCAGGCACGTACATCGATGAGGAAACGGGGGAAGAGCGTCCCGCGATTGCGGACAGCGACCCCTCCGCCATCCTGTTCAACTGCACCTTCTGGCCGGTCGCGGACGGCGACTTAGGAGGTGTTTCGTGAGCGTCTGCAATCCTTCGTTGCCTATTGCCACCTCCACCCCCCTCGATCGTGAGAATGTTTGATGCCGACCTATGAAATCAAAGCGCCGGATGGAAAAACATACCGCATCGACGGTCCGGAGGGTGCGTCAGATGAGCAGATCAGGTCACAGATCCTGCTCCAGCATCCGAGCGCTGGGCGTCCCGCGCCAAAGCCGGTCCAAGGGCGCATCAAACGCAACATCGCCAAGATGATGAGCATGAACGCTCCCGAGAGCGAGATTGATGAGTATGTCGCCTCGGAGGGTGTGACTGCTGCGCAGCTGCGCGCTTCGCCGAAGCCGGTTGCGCCTCGACCAGCGCCCCGCCCCAAGCCGAAGCCCGACATCAGCGGCGCGTTGTCCGGCGGGCATAAGGTCGGCGATCCCATTCTCCGCGCGCCGCCGGAAATGAGCCGGGTGACGGGGCGGCCAGCGCCGCGCGCTAGAGTGCCGCCGCCAGTCAAGGACTTGCTGTATCGTCCCGCACCGAAGCCCAAACCCGCTCCGGCGCCCGGTGTGGCGGCTGTGTTCGGCGGTGAGGCTCCGCAGCCCATGACGATGCAGGAGAGCGCGTGGGCGAGCGAGGACCGCCAGCGCGAAGCGGAGACGAGCCTGATTTCGGCAATCACCGACCCCGCAGCGGTGGAGCGCCGCAGGGCGTGGCAGGACGCCCCGATCGCCGCCGATGGCCTTGGCGATCGGCTCTATAATTTCGGCAAAAAATCGGCGCTGCGCATCGGATCGGGCGGCTCGCGCGTCATCGCGGCGGGCATGAACGCGATCGACGAGGGTTTCGGCGATGGGGTGACGCAGCGCGCCGATGATGTCGACCAGTGGCTCGGGCGCCGCGTCGAAGGTGAAACGACGCTCGACGATCTGAAAACGAATTTCTCGCTGAGCGGGCTGGGCAGCTTCGTCGCGGAGCAGGGCGTCGGTTCGGCCGCCGACATGGCCATGCTGGCGACCGGCGCGGGCATCGTGCCCTATGCCGTGGCGCAGGCCGGTAATATCGGCCAGCAGCGCGCGCAGAACAATGACAGCGGCACCGCGACGCTGACGGACATCGCTGCCGCGGCACCCGCGGCGGTGGCGTCTACCGCGCTGGAAAGGCTCGGCACCAAATATCTTCTTCCCGGAGCCGACGATGCTGGGAATGTGTTGGTGCGACTCGGCAGCAGCGCGGTCAGCGAAGGGTTGACCGAAGCGGGCCAGACCGGGGTGGAATATACGGGGTCGACGCTCGGCACGGATCGCGGGTTCGACCTTGGCGATGCGCTGCAGCAGAGCCTTGACGCGGGGATCACCGGTGGCCTGACCGGGCCGGGCCTCAAGACCGTGATGACCGAGGCGCCGCGCGCCGCGCGCGGTGTCGTCGACAAGGGCGTGACGATGCTGGCAGACCGGCAGGAGCGCCGCGATTTCTCGCCGCTGGCCAATGCCATTGCGGTCGATGCGTTCCGCCCCACGCAGGCCGCCCCGGCGCCTGTCGCAGCGCCCGCGGCTGTCGCGCCGAAGAAGGTGGCACCCGCTCCGAAGGCTGCGCCGGTCATCACGGTGGAGGAACCAGTGGCCCCGGCTGCGGTCGAAGTGCCTAAGGTCGAGCCGGCCGCGGCGGAGACAAAGTCCGATGATGTTTCGCTGACCCCAACCGGGGATCAAAACTATCGCCAGCTCTGGCAAAAGTCGCGGCCGGAGCTAGAGGCGCTGCGCGCAACCGCGCCGCGAGAGGCGGACGTTGACGAAGGCGTCACCAGCGCCGAGGTCATCGACGAAATCTTGCGCGAGCATCAGGACTATGCCGCGATGGACGATGACACTCTCGTCGGCATTGTTCGGCGACAGGTCATTAACAACCGCGATGCTGATTGGGTGAAGCGCGTCCAAGAAGGGCGCGGCGACCCCGGCCAGCAAGCCTCTTTTGTGTCCTTCATCGGCGCGATGGGGGCGCTTCGCAATCGACCGGATGGCGCTAATCTCACCGACCGCGTTGTCGATCAGCTGGTTGATCAGGGTTGGAGTAAGGCGGACGCTCAAGAGGTTGTCGAATATCGTTTCGAAAATCTGACTGGAAAGAAGCCGGGAGAGGCGCGCGCAAAACCTGCGGCGACACCCACAACTGCGCTGGCGCTACCGGCACCCGCCAAACCACCCATCGCCGCGCGCGAGGAAACGCGCCGCGTGACGATCCCGACCGGCGGCAAGATCGACGTGCGGATGGAGCTGGTCAGCGCGGACGACATCACCCAGGCCGAAGGATCGAAGCAGAACCGCGACCGGGACCGCGCCGCGAGCGAGGCGCAGATCATGGCCATCGTCGGCAAGTTCGATCCCGAGCAGCTCGGCGACGACAATTATACCGACCGCGGCGCGCCGATCATCGGGCCGGACGGGACGATCGAGAGCGGCAACGGGCGCGTGCTGGCGATCAACCGTGTGTTCGACGAGCGGCCCGAGCTTGCGCAGCAGTACCGCGACTATATCGAGAGCCAGGGTTTCGACACGAAGGGCGTCGATCGCCCGGTGCTGATCCGCCGGCGCGTGACCGAAATGGACGAGCCGACGCTGCGCCAGTTCATCACCGGCTCGAACAGCGACACGAAGCAGGAGCTTTCCGCGCCGGAGCGCGCCACGCAGGACGCGAGCGATATCCTGACGCCGGACACCATGGCGAAATATATGGGCGGCGCGTTGGTGTCGCAGCGCAACGGAGACTTCATCCGCAAGTTCATCGAGGCCGTGCCCGATGGGCAGCGGTCCACCTTCATGGACGAGAAGGGGAACCTGTCGACCGCGGGCGTGGCACGGATCGAGAACGCCATGCTGGCGCGCGCGTTCGGCAACGGCACCCCGGCGGCGAAGCGGTTTCTGTCGAAGGCGATGGAGAACACCGACAACCAGACCCGCACCCTCACCGGCGCGCTTTCGGAGGTCGCGGCCGATTGGGGCCGGATGACCGCGACGATGGACGAGGGCACGGTCGACAAGAAATATGACCTGACCGACAAGGTGCTCGAAGCGATCGGCATGGTCGCCGATGCTCGCGCCCAAGGCAAAAAGATCAGCGACGTGTTCGCGCAGCGCGACGCCTTCGACCAGATCGACCCGATGGTCGAAAAGATCATCCGGTCCTTCTATGACGGCAATCTGCGCCGCGCGGCCGGCCGAGCCAAGGTGGCGGGCATCCTGCGCAGCTACGCCGAGTTGGCGAGTGAGCAGCGGGCCGACGCTGACCTGTTCGGGAACGCAGCTCCGCCGACGACCTCTGATCTATATGCCACCGCGATCGAGCACCAGCATGAAGCGGATCTGCTCGCGACGGCTGCTGACGCCGGCATGGAAGCGAAGACGCAAAAGGGCGCGCGCAGCGATCACCCTAAGCGTCAGGCTTCAAACGATGACGACATCCCCGATATCGACGCGCCCGACGCGGAACGCGTTCCGTCCCCAGTCGCTGATCGCGCTGGGTACGATCCAGAATTTTTGGAGCGGAGCTTCACCAATCGCGCATCATTCTTCGGAGGCGTGGTGCGGACGGCGCTCGGCATGGACCCCGAAAAATTCGTTCTCCTGCCCGGCCCTCGCCAAATCTACCTGCTGACACGCGCCGTGGAAAAGGCGTTCGGCATCACCGTGACCGTCGACCGCCAGTTGCAGGACCGCTTCGCGATCGACCAGATGCTCGACATGTTGCAAAATGTGCAGGGCATGGCAGCGATCCTGGGCATCCCGGCCCGGGGCATGTCGCTGGGTGGGAAGCTGAGCCTCTCGATCGAGAAGAAGGCACGAGCGCTCGGCTGGTTCCAGCCTGGCACGAGCATGATTGGCCTCCCCCGTCGCAGCAACAGCTTCGCGCACGAATGGGGGCACGCCCTCGATTTTTATCTGCTGGCCAAGATCGGCTCGACGGAGAACGACATCGCCGGCCGCGGGCTGAGTGGCGCCATCCGCCAGATGGGCGAAAGTCTCAATGATGCTGAGGGGATACCGAACCGCAATATTCGCGACGGGTTCATCCATCTGCTCAACACCATGTTTTTCGACAAGGCGGGGCTAGCTACGCGCGTTCTCGACCTCGAGGCCAAGATTTCCAAGACCAGCAGTGACAAGGTTCGTGCTGATTTGCAGCGGCAGATCGACAACATCACGGCCGGCAGCGCCAAGCCGCGCGGGATCACCTCCGACTTCGCCAAACTGTCCAAGGCCTTCGGCGCAAAAGCTGGCACCCAGGAATATTGGACAAGCCCCACCGAGATGCTTGCTCGCGCGTTCGAAGCTTATGTTTCGTACAAGGCCGAAAGCGCCGGCATGTCGACGGAGTTTATCGGCAAGGGTGACGCGGCGTATCTGAGCGACGCCGACGAGCGCTTCGCGCAGACCTTCCCGAAGGGGACCGAGCGGCTGCGGATATTCGACGCCTTCGACAACATCTTCGCTCACATTGCCACACAGGAGACGCTTGGCGAGGGCGCCGCTGCCATGCCTGACCCCGCCAACAAGGCGAGCCGTAATCCGTTCGAACGTCCTGAGACGGTCGCGCCAGCTGAGCGCAACATCTTCCGATTGGCGGTCGGCGCCGAGTTCGATGCAATTTGGTCGCACGGCGAAGCGCGTCGGAAGCGCCTGCGCGATCGACCCGCTAATGACGATGCGTCGATCCTGCGGCACATGCACGACACCTTGTCGTACTTCAAATATGGCATGACGGCCCGGTTGAAGATGATCGGCCGCCGTTACAATGCCCCATCGGTAATCAAGCTGCACAACATGCTGACGCACACCGCGGGCGATAAGTCCAAGGGGCGCGATTATCTGCGCGCGATCGATCTTCGCATGAACCAATATCAGAACCGGGTCGATCGCGTGGTCGGCAATTATAATGCCGAGCTGAACCGTTCCCGATCGCGCGAGTTGTCGATCGCGGAAAGCGACCATCTTCGCGATTTGCTGACGAGCACGGAGTCGACGGCCGAAAGCAAGCCGATGCAAGCGCTGGCGGCCAGCCTCCGAAAATTGTCCGACGACATCTTTTACGACATGCAGCGCGCGGGGATCGATGTCGGATATGCGCGGAACGGGTATCTACAGCGCCTCTATGATGATGCGATCATCGGCGGCGACGAGGCGGGTTTTCTGTCGCAAGCGGCCAAAGCGTACAAGATCGCCTTTGAGCGCCAGTGGGGCGATAGCAATGCTGTCCTCGCAGACGACGAGGCCATGCCGACGTTTCTCGCCGCCGCGCGGGACCTGTCGCGCAAGGGCCATGATAGCGTCGTCGCCCCCTACGCAGCATTCGCCAAGATCAAGAAGCAGATCGCCAGCCTGAACCGTGCAATCGCCGCCGCCGAAAAGGCGAGCGAAGACACCGGCACAATGCAGGCTCAGCTTGCGGCGCTTGACGAGGATCTGCGCGAAGCTTTCGCCGATCTCTACGATGTGGTGGAGGCGGCGTGGTCGACCCAGGCTGCGGCGGACTGGCTGCTCAAGATCCAGAGTTCCAACCCACACGACGTCGACAGCCGCGGCCCAGACGGCAATTTCCTCAAAGGCCGAGAGCTTCCGCCCGAGGCCGACAAATTGCTTGAGAAATATATGGTGCGCGATCCGGTGAACGTCATGATGCTCTATAGCGGCAAGGTCGCGCGCCGGATCGAGTACGCCGAGCGGTTCGGCGCCGACAACAAGAAGATCGACGCCCTATTCGTCCAAATGGGCAGGGAGGGAGTGTCTGCCGTCGGCCAAGACCAGGTGCGCGCGATCTTCGATGTCGTCACCGGCCGATCGGTCAGCACATTGCCGCCCGGCGTGAACTGGGCCTTTGAGGCGATCCACGTCATCTGGGGTACGATTTCTTTGCTTCCCCGCGCCGTATGGTCGTCGATGTCCGAAAGTTTCACCGCCGGCATCCATGCTGGCAATGCGAAGTTCGCATTCAAAGCGACGGGCGATCTTCTGGCGTCGATCGTCAAGACCGATGGATCGAAGGCGCGTGCCGATCTCGCGCGGTTTGCCGGCATCGTCAGCGCTCGCGGCGGGCATGCTGTCCTTACCGAGCGATATGGCGGCTCCTACGCCAACGACACCTTCCTGTCTGACGCTGCGACCCGCATGTTCTACAACACCGGCCTCGTTGCGCTCACCCGGGCGCAGCAGGGGCAAATGGTCGGGACAGCACACGCGTTTCTGGATTGCATGAGCGGCTGGGTGGTCGATGGCGCCAGTGCGGCCCCGGCGTCAAAGGCCCACGTTAGGCGCGCTGACGCCATTGCTCGCCTCGAAGAATATGGTGTTTCCGATCCTGATGCGTTCGCGAGACGAATGCGCGCTTTTGACGGCCTGCCCACTCCGGCCGATTTGGCTGAGGGCGATGCGTTTACGCACGACTGGACCACTGCGGTCGATCGCTTCATCAAGGGTTCGATCCAGTCTCCGACGGTGATGTCGCGCCCGCAGGCCGCGAGCAGCGCATTCGGCCGACTGGCCTATGGTATCATGTCCTTCAACTACGAGTTCTACCGCAACATCATCAAAGGCTCGGCAATCCGCGTGGCGCGCCAGTACGAGCGGCGACGCGACATCGCGTTGGAGGTCGGCGACGGAAAGAAGACAGCGAACGCAAAGGCCGCCGCGGCAATTGCGCCACAGGTCGCAGGCGGTTTGCTCGCGAGTGCTGCCGTTCTGGTGGCTGGTCAGCTGTTGGTTTCGACCATCCGCATGTTCCTGTTCGACCAGGAGAAGTGGAAGGAACTGGACGAAAAGGACGAGCTGGCCGGTTATTTGGTGTCGACGGCGTTAAGCCGCACTTTTGCCACCCCGCTCGATCCCATGATCCAAGCCTATACTGGCTGGAAATATAATGGGTCGATGTTCTCAAATCTTGCGGGGCCGGCGCCCGCCAACATCGTGCAACAACTCGATGCAATCGGCAAAGCGTCTGTGCGCAACAGCGAGAAGACCAACACCGCCGAATATAATCGGGCCAAGGCGATCTATCGCTTGGGCATCGGTCCCGGTGCCGGGATGGCATTGCAGTTCATCCCTGGCGGTCCATACATCAGCGGAGCGGCCGGCCTCGCGACAATGGCGGTCACATCCTCAACGATGGCCGACGGGTTCGCGGAAGCGCTGATAGGCGAGAAGGGCAGCGTCACCGACCCGGAGACGGGCGAGGTGATCGGCCCGCCGAAGAAAAAGGGCGAGGCCGCCGCGCCGAAATACGCCTTTTAGCGGCATGGACGCGTAGCCTTCTCCGCTCAGTCTAAACACAAAGTGCTGGCGGTCATCAAAGCCAAACGCGGCCCGGCCTCCTGCTTGCGCCCCGCCTCCTGCCGCGCCAGAAGGCGGCAGGGGGAATGAGCATGCGAACTATCGACCCAGCGATGCTTGAGCCGGACCAGTTGGCCTTCTGCATCGAAACGAACGGGGCTATCGACGCGCGCAGGTTTGTCGATTTTCTAGAGTGCTTCGGCAATGTCGAGACTGTCGCCTTGCCACTAGATGGCATGGACATCCTCGAATTATCGAACGGCAGCTTCTTCGGAAAGCTGCGAATTCGCTGGAACGATGAGCCTTCCGATGAGGACCGTCTCACCGCGTTGGAAGCTGAGTTTGTTCGGCTTCGTGGAAAGATGGAGCAAAACGAAGACCCCGTGCTCCAAACCGCGAAGCGGGGTGCCGTTGCCTCCGAAATCGCAGCCGCCGCGGCTCGAAGATCGGCGGCAATATCACTTCGACAATACCGGGAATCGGTGAAGGGCCGTCACATACAATATTACTTCGCCGCCGTTGCGACCGCAACACTGATGCTCGCGGTGTGGGAAAAGATGAGCAGCCCCGACCCCAACCCCTGCGCAGAGGCGGCCTCCGCGATCATGGATCTCGACGGCGCGCCGCGGATCCACCTGTGGACGCATCTTGAGCAAATTTGCGTCCATCGCCAGTCGGTCGGCCACGATCCGCGCGGAAGCACCCACAAGCCTCACCTTCCTGTCAATTCCGCCGACGATAACCCGATGTTATCTCGTGATTTCATTATCGACGACACGGCCGATGCAGATGCCTCATCTCCCGCGATATACGACCGCAAGATCTTCGACCCCGCCGTTTTCGCCACCGACGCGCGTACGCGGCTCCAGCAGTCGGGCGCCTGGAATCGACGAATGATCGAAGTCGAGGGAATGCTCACCTCGATGGGCGATGCCTTCCACCTTGAGATTGCGCCTCCCCACCATGGCCTGACCGATGTGGTCGTGCTGCTTCCCGATCAGATCGATCTGCGCGTGGACCACCGATATCGCATTTCGGGTGACCTCTATCAGGCCGACGGCGAGATACCCGTGCTGACGGCCCGACAATGGGAGGTGATGCGCAGAAAGCGCTGACACCATGGCGCTTGCGCGTCTTCGGCTCACCCGGCAAATGCCGTGCAGGGGGAATATTCATGCGACACTTCGACCCGGCGGCCATGGAGCCCGGGGAAATCGCCTTTCGTATTCATACGAACGGCAATGTCACCACGGACAACTTTGCGAGATTTCTGTCGCAGTTCACCCAGGGTCCCGTTGCTGCGCTGTTCCCGCCGTTTGACATCGAAATCGACCGGATATCGAAGGGCAGCATCTTCGCTCTGCTGCGCGTCGTCTTTCGCAACGCGCTGACGACCGAGGACGAGGATCGAATCCGGCAGATCGCCGAGAAGGCGATTCAGCGGCACGAACAGGCAAATGATGCGCTCGGGACCGATGTCGATCTTCGGCGCGCGGTCGAAGGACTGAGTCCAAAGCTCGATCTTCTGATCGAGGAACAACGCGCGGCGCGCCGCGACGCGTGGGAGCGCGATCGCAACAGGGATCGCAGCGGCAACAAGGCTTTTCGCGTAGCCGCCGCCGGCCTCACAATTGCCGCACTGGCGCTCGTCAACGACTTCGCAGGCAATGCAAAAAGCGTCGACCCCGACCCCCCAGCGACCGTCGTTGCCGATATGATGCAGTTCAATGGCGTGTCGGGTATCGATCTTTGGTGCGACGGGGACCACATCTGGCTCAACCGGTCCAATATCCCACATTACCAGCATCAAGCGATCGCGGCCGTCCTCCACGCCGATACCGGCACGGTAACCGCCAAGGGCAGCGACGCCCAACTCTCGCGCAACTTCATTCTCGACGACGCGACGCTCGACGGCGGAAGCGACGATTCGCCCGCCCTCGGCGCCTTCGATCCCGGCATCTTCAATCCGACTGTTTTCAACACCGGCGACCGACCAAAGCGGGCCATCAATCTCGGCGACGCCGCATCCCCCCATGGCGGGGACTGGGCCGCCGTGCCGGAACACGCCAGCGACTGGATCACCGTGCAACTGCGCGGGACTGTGCGTTATCGCGGCAAAGTCCCCTTTTTCTTTCCCGAGGGTGCCCCCGATGACCGCGCGCTGTTGCTGGTCACCAACAATGAAATCAAGGTTCCCGATGGCGAGGAACTCCAGATCATCGGCGAGGCCTTCATCGGAAAAGGCCACGACGTCCTAGTCGCGCGCATCGCGACGGCGATCGACGACCTGACCGACTGACCCGCTCACGCCGCCACCTCGAACTTCCCGACCTCATTGCGCCACGCCGACGAGCCGGGCCGCGCCCTCAGCGCGAACATTTCCAGATACGGCCGGTCGCACAGCGCCGCGGCGCGCGAGTCTAGGCCACCTGCGGCATGCGGTAATATGCGATACTGCCTCGATAATCGGCTAGCGGGCGCCCGCCCTCTGCCGCTGCGGCGTGCCAGCCGGTCGCCTCGACTAAGGCGGGTCCTTGGTCATCAAATCAAGACGCCGGGGCCGCTGGAACCACTCACGCGGGATATCAGACCAGGCGGACGTCAATCAAAGCCGCCGAGAATATTGGACGACCTAACAAATAGCCTCAATATGAGACTTGTTCCGCTTGCGAACCGGTGCAGATTTTGCACACGTTGCCCCGGCTGGTCGGCGCCTGTCGTGAGAAGCGGGCGCTTTAGGGTGCGGCGTCGGGCAAATGCATCGGATCCGAAACATTTGGTCGCGCCCGCCAGTCACCAACGACGACACGGCGGAGCGGTGGTTGAGCAAATCCGGCTAGTTGACAAATCGGACCATTTTTCATATTCAGTTGCGGCAACACTCGCGCAACCGAAAAGGGGCCATTCGTTGAACCTCGCCGAAGCTTTCCTCCAGGACCAAATTCCGATGGCGCAACGCGCCCTCGTTCCCACCGCCCTTCGAAGCGCCTATTCGGCCGCTAACGCCATGATCGCTGGCGAGCCGATGCTCAACCTTCCCAGCGCGATTCCCCAGCACGGACGTTTGATCCAGTTGGCGGTTGATATGGCGTTCGAGAAGCTTGTCGCTTCGGGGCAGTTCGGTGTCGACCTTCGTTGGCGTGATTTTGCTAAGCCGACCGGGAAGTATCTTGAAATCCTTTTCACTCATTCGGCGCTGACAATTAGCCAAGTGGCGGACCCGACGAAGCAGCCGCGCGACGTGGTGTTCCGCGAGAACAAGCGGATGGCCGGTCAGGTTTCCATGGATTTTATGAGGGACGAGGCGCAGGAAGTCAGCGGACGCCCTCATATCTTGCTCCTGCACGGTCATCGCAACCTCAACTTCGCGCACCTCGCCATCCCCGAGCCGGAGCATCGGCTGGGGTTTCAGCACAAGTCGTCGAATCTGATGCTGATGATGCACGCCGTGCCTCAGATCGAGGTTCCTATGGAGGAAACCGACATTGATGCGGTGATGTCGCTGAAAGAAGACATTGAAAAGCGGATGCGCGATGACGGAACACAGTAATATCGTTCAGTTCCCGGCCGCCCGTTCCAGTCGGAGCGGGCGGCTTTTGATTCCGGCGCGTCTTCGCGATGCCCGGAAGTTTCTGCGTATCTCGCAGGATGAGTTGGCAGCAAAAATCGGTGTGTCGCGTCAGGCCATTTCCCAATTTGAACGTGGCGATCGCTCACCCGAACCCGAAAACTTTGCCGCGCTGGCCGCGGCCCTTGAACAGCCTGTCGGATTTTTCACGACCGAAGAAGCGCCGGTTTTCGGCGCCTACTCGACTCGATTTTATCGTAAGTTTGGATCGGACACCGCGCGGCGCCGTGAGGCATCCGACACCGTTGCGAGTTGGCTTGTGCAGGTAGCGAAGGTGCTCGACGCTTCGGTCAACTATCCGCCGGTCAAGGTTCCAGAATATGACGTTGCCGATTTCGGCGAGGACGGCATCGACGAGATTGCTCAGAGAGTTCGCGCAGACTGGGGATTGGGCCTCGGCCCCATTTCGAACGTGCTCGCACTGTTGGAATCGAACGGCGTCATCGCTTGCCGATATCAAATGGTCGGCGAGAAGGTCGAGGCGTTCTCATTTTGGAATGGCGACCGACCGTTCATCTTCATGGCATCGGAAAAGAAGGCCGGTGTGCGCTCACGTTTCGACTTAGCGCACGAACTTGGTCATCTGGTGATGCACCGCCATATCGACTCCGCTGACATCGAGGACAAAGACTTCTTGAAGGAGATAGAGCGCCAGGCTGATCGCTTTGCCGGAGCTTTCCTTCTGCCCGCGAACTCGTTCCCGAACGAGGTATTTACGCCGCGTCTTGACGCCTTTCTGGACCTCAAGCGTCGCTGGCGTGTGTCGGTGCAGGCAATGATTTATCGTTGTTCGGACCTTGGCATTTTCGACGATGGGCAAATCCTGAATATGCGCAAGCAGGTCTCGTTCCGAAAGTGGCGTACGCAGGAGCCTCTGGACGATCCCTCAATCATCCCTTTGGAAACCCCTCGATTGCTGACCAAGGCTTTCGAGATGGTGGAGCAGAGCGGGCGCATGAGCGTGGACGAATTAAAGAACACGATCCAGATCAACCCTTCCATTATCGAGATGATCTGTAACTTGGCACCGGGGCGCCTCGCGGATGCCGAGCCGTCGTTGAATTCGCCCAGCCTGAAATGACCGCTTAGCCTACTCCCACTCCGCCTTCGCCAGCCGGCACCTGTTAAGCCCGACAATCCCGCTCGTGGTCATCAGGCGGCAGGCGGCGTCTAGCTGGCGCGCCAGAGCCTTGGCCTATGCGTCGCGGGCGTCCTGCACCGGCGGCCGCCTGTCTGGTCGCAATTGCTCGCTTACGCCGCTGCGCCGAAATACGTCTTTTAGGCATGCCCGCTGCCTGCCTTCACCCGGCCTTGCGCGGTTGGGTCGCTGCAAGGCGGCACTGACCAGCGAAGGCCTGCTATTTCCCTCTGGGATCGTGACTGCGCCGCTTCGCTGCGAAGCGTGCACGAGCATTGCCTGCCTGATGGGCTATGACGCCCACGATCAATAGCGTGATCCATGTCGCTTCGACGTGTGACCCGCCGAAATACCAGGCAAAACCAAATGCGACGACGCCGATCCACGCGCCTCCTTCGTGCAGTTTTCGTCCCATGATATAGCCGCTCGCGGCGGACAATGCGGCCACAACGCCTAGCGCCTCCCAATTCATGGGCCTCCCCCTCCCTTGCCGCTAACTTGGCACTTTTCCTAACCGCCCATGGCCATCCAAGCTGAACGCTGCGACGCTCGATCCGCCGAATTGGTGTGGATAATATCAACGCCGTGCGAGGGATCTTGGCTGGCAATGAGTCTTCGATATGCCGCACTTCGTTTACTGCGTCGGGCCATTTCTACCGTCGCTCTTGCTCGCTCGGCTTTCAAATTGTTCTTACGCGCATCAGCGAGGTGCCGCGGTAGAATTGCAGCGCCGTTGCCGCATCTTCCCGTCGGGTGCTGAGCGGCAACGCAAGCGTGCGCTTTTTCATCACTACCGAGTAGCCCACTCAGGATCGAAATGCGAAAGAACAGCTGCTCGTATGAAGTTGCTGCCGGAAGACCGGGGAAGCATGCGCTGAATTCGCTCAGGTAGTCTCGAGGTTTCCGGCCGAGGCGGGGAGTTCGACGGGTGAACTCATTCCGCGCCAATGCTACGGTTTCAGCAAGGATCGGGCCGCTTTCTTTTGACAGGCCGCAGCGATGGAGCGCCCGCCCGAGTTCATAGAGCTGGTCAATATGGGGTGCCACCGCGTTCATGCGTGTACAATAATACGGTTCCGACGCAGGCGATATAGGCGGGGACAATATGACCCACACATTCTGCGCGAAAAAAATTTAGTGCGGGCGCCCGAAATAGATTTTTGGCGATCTGCGCGGGTGCCCCCGCCGGGGTGCGGGTCGACGCGGCGACGAGGCGCCACCCCTCGACCCTGCGACGCCCCGTCCGGCGGGCGGCGTCATCGACGATGACGGCTCACTGTGCATCGGTTGTGCGGTCTGGCGGCCAGTTCCCCCCCCCGATCCGCGGAAGTCCGTTTTGCATATGTTGGAGGCCAATGGAGCCAGCGACTGCCAACCGCAGCCAACGCCCGGGCCGCACAAAAACAACGAGCTAAGTCGAATAGGAAGGATTTCGGCGAGGCTCCGTGTCGGTCGCCGTCAACAAACCGGCCGACAACTATCTCCTTGATATCAACAAGGAAAATTAGGATCATAAGGCTCCACGACAAGGAGACCGACGATGGGACAAGTGATCCAATTACGCCCACTGAGCTGCAAGCGTTGCGAGGTGCGCAGGTATCAAATCGCTGACGCTGCAAATGATTTAGAAGCGATGATGCGACTGGCTCTGAATGGCAAATCGAAACCCGCGAGGCTCGACGCACAGGCGTGGCTGCAAGAGCGATATCGGGTCGAAGTTGTTCGCTGATTAGAAACCGCTTATTAGGGATGCATTGGGGACATTCGATCCGTGCATCCCTGAAAGCCGCGTAAAAGCTGGTGACCCCTACGGGAATCGAACCCGTGTTTCAGCCGTGAGAGGGCCGCGTCCTAACCGCTAGACGAAGGGGCCGCACATGCCGGTTCGGCATGAAGACCGAAAGATGGTGACCCCTACGGGACTCGAACCCGTGTTTTCGCCGTGAAAGGGCGACGTCCTAGACCGCTAGACGAAGGGGCCGTCGTTCGGTGAAGCGGCGCATTAGCCGCGCATGTCCCCATGGTCAAGGACTCTATCGGCGCTTCTTCAACCGGGCCGCTTATGGCACACGGCCTGCAGCTTGTTGCCCTCGGGATCGCGCACATAGGCGCCGTAATAATCGGCATGATAGTGCGGGCGCAGCCCCGGCGGACCGGCGTCGCTGCCGCCATTCGCCAGCGCCGCGGCGTGGAAGGCGTCGACCGTCGCGCGGTCGGCGGCGACGAAGGCGAGGTGGCTGCCGTTGCCGGCGCTCGTCGGCTGGCGGTCATAGGCGGGGCCGATAAACAATTTGGGGCCGGTGGGGGTGCCATAACCCTTGGCCGCGCTCTCGCGGACCAGTTCGGGATGGCCGAGCACCGCCATGATCGCGTCGTAAAAGGGTTCGGCGCGGGCGAAATCGTCGATGCCGAGCGTGGTGTGGCTGTACATGACCGGCTTCCCTCTCTGACGTCCCTAATCGGCTCCTGCGGCATCGCCGAGATGCCGCTAATCGGCCCCTGCGGCATCGTCCAGATGCCGCTAATCGGCCCAGGCGGCATCCTCCAGATGCAGCTCGGCGGCCGGGCGGCTGCCCCAATCGTCGCGCTTTGCGCGCCCCGCGAGCCATAATTTGCGCCCGCGTGCGTGCAGCAATGTCTGCCCCAATTCGGTTTCGGCGCTGCGAAAGGCGATCGCCTTGAACCTTGCACCGTCGTCGCCCGACACGGTCAGGCGGACATGGTCGGTGCCGACGATGCTCGCCTCGACGATTCGCACCGGCCCGGTCGCGACGCGCGGCGCCGGCCAGCCCGCGCCATACGGCCCGGCGCTCTCGATCGCCTCGCACCACAAAGGCGATATCCCGCGCGGCGCCAGCACCGCGTCGATCAGCAAGGCGCGGTCGCCGCTCGCGCGCTCGACATCGGCGGCGAGCCGCTCGTTGAGGAAGGCGCCGAGCGCGTCGAGCTTGCCGGCCTCGACGGTCAATCCCGCCGCCATCGCGTGACCGCCGCCCGCGATCAGCAGGCCGCTCTCCTTGGCGGCGAGGATCGCGGCGCCAAGGTCGACGCCGTTGATCGAACGCCCCGACCCCTTGCCGAGACCGTCCTCGCCCAGCGCGATGACGATCGCCGGCCGGCGGAGCTTCTCCTTCAGCCGCCCCGCGACGATGCCGATCACCCCGGGGTGCCACCCCTCGCCCGCGACGATCGCGACCGGCGCGTTGGCGGCGCGCTCGCTCATCGCCATCGCCTCGTCGAGCACCCCTGCCTCGATCGCGCGGCGTTCCTCGTTCAGGCGGTTGAGTTCCTGCGAAATGTCGGCGGCTTCCCGCGGGTCGCTCGTCGTCAGCAGCCGGACCCCGAGGTCCGATTTGCCCACGCGCCCGCCGGCGTTGATTCGCGGGCCGAGCGCGAAGCCCATGTCGGTCGCGGTCGGCGCCTTGGTCAGCCGCGCCGCGTCCATCAGCGCCGCCAGCCCGATATTGCCGCGCCGCGCCATGATCTTCAGCCCCTGCGTCACCAGCGCGCGGTTGAAACCGGTCAGCCGCGCGACATCGGCGACGGTGCCGAGCGCGACGAGGTCGAGCAGGTCGAGCAGCGCCGGTTCGGCGCGCCCGGCGAAGAAATCGCGTCCGCGCAGCACGCGCAGCAACGCCGCGCCGAGCAGGAAGGCGACCCCGACCGCCGCCAGATTGCCGTGCACTGCTGCGTCGGGTGCCTCGTCGAGCCGGTTCGGGTTCACCACCGCGAAGGCGGCGGGCAGGGTGGTCGCGCATTGGTGATGGTCGACGATGATCGTCTCGATCCCCGCGGCATTGGCCTCATTGATGGCGTCAAACGCTTGCGCGCCGCAATCGACGGTGACGACCAGCTTCGATCCCGCCTCGCCGATCCGGACCAGCGCCGCGCCCGACGGGCCATAGCCCTCCATCAACCGGTCGGGGATATAGGCGCCGACCGGGACGCCGAGATCGCGCAGCAGCCGCACGAGCAGCGCCGCCGAGGTCGCGCCGTCGACGTCATAATCGCCGAAGATGGTGATCGCCTCTTGTCGCTCGACCGCGTCGGCGAGCCGCGCGGCGGCTTCGTCCATGCCCTTGAACAGCGCCGGGTCGGGCATGAAGCCGCGTAGCGTCGGCGCGCGCTGGCGCTCGAGGTCGTCGCGCGGCACCCCGCGCGCGAGCAGCAACTGGGTGACGAGGTCGTCGGGCGCGAGGTTTTCGGACGCCATGTCGGCGCTCGCGCGGCGCCAATGCCACGGCTGCCCGGCGATCGAGCGCGTGATACCCAGAGCGGTGTCGGTCATGCCCGTGTCTTGGCGGTCAGGATGCGCGCGCGCAACGCCTGCGCCACGCCGAGCGGGATTGCGGGGATTTCGTGGCTGGCCAGCGAACTGCCGCCCGGCACCCCGAACACCAATGTCGCGAGGCCGAGCGGGCGCAGGATGAAGTCGGTCTTGAGGTCGGCGCTCTGCACCGACGCGTGCGGCAGCAGGGTGGTCTTGGGTTTCCACATCCCGCGCCGGATCGCAATCTGCTCGCCAAGGTCGATCCAGCGGTGGAAGCGCGCCGCGAACAGCGACCCCAGCGCGATCAGCACGCCGATCACCGGCCCCAGCCAGCCGAGCGGCTGCCCGAACGACACCGCCGTCAATCCGCCGATCGTGGCGCCGGTCGCGCCGACGAATCCGCCCAGCGCGACGATGCGATGGCTGTGCTGCCAGTCGGCGTCCTCGGCGGCGCGCGCGATCGCGATTTCGGTCAGGACCGGGTCGATGTCGGCGAGCTGCGCAAAGGGGACGACCTGATGGTCCTTCTCCTTGCCGCCGTCGCTCGCGAGGCTTTGCAGCCGCAGTTCGTGCCACCCGAAGCGCCTCCGGAACCAGCCGGTGACGAGGATCGCCGCCTGCACCCGGCGCACCGGGATCGCGACGTCGGTGCGCGTCGTCAGCCCGCGGGTGCGGCGCAGCGAGCGCGGCTCGCGGGTCAGGCGGAACCCCCAGTTTGCCAGCAGCATTGTCGCGATGCCGCTCGCGAAACCGATGAACAGCAGCGAGATCAGCGCGCCGAGCCCGGCGATCCAGCGGTGCGCGATCACCCACTGGTCCAGCCCATATTGGCCGGCGATGTCGATCCAGTCGCGCGGGTCGAAGACATTGAAGTCGAACGGCAGCAGGCCGTCGAAAAACTGCATGCCCGCGCCAACCACGGCGAGCGCGGCGAGCGAGAAGTTGAACAATCCGGCGAGCAGCAACCGGCGCGGCCCCATCGCGAACAGCAGCCGGTCTTCGCCCGCCGTCGCCGCGACCGCCGGATCGGCCGATGCCGCGGTGGGCGCCGCGGTCGCCGGTTCGCTGCGATGCGCGCGGATGGTCGTGCGCAGCGCCTGCGCCGCGTCGAGGCCGATCGCGTCGAGATTGGCCTCATTCTCCTTGCCCGCGCCGCCCGCGCCGGTCTCGAACCCGACCTTGGCGATGCCGAGCGCGCGCGCGATCAGCCCCTGTTCGATGCCGACGTCCTGGATGCGGTCGAAGGGGATGGTGCGGTGCTGGCGTGACAATATGCCGCTTTCGATGACGATCTCGTCGGCGCCGACGAGGAAGCGGAAACGCAGCCATTTGAGCCAGGCGGAAACGAGGGAAATGACCAGAAAGGCGAGGATCGCGGGGACGATCCACACCCAGTTGCCGGTGAAGCCGAGCGCCGCGACCGCGGGCAGGAAGTTCAGGCTGCGCGGCCCCAGCCTGACGATCGCGAGCGCCAGCGTCGCCGGGTGCAGCCGCTGCCAATCGGGTTCGGCTTCGGCGGCCGGGGCCGCGGGGGCTGCGGGGAGGGCGGCGACGCTCTCGCTCATGCGAAGTCGGTCTGGATATGGCGGCGGATCGTCTCGCGCATCGCGGCGGCGAGGTCGGCGGGCAGCCCGGGCAGGGTGACCGTGCTGTTGTGCGTCCCCGATGTGTGGACGATCAGGTGCGACAGCCCGAACCAGCGCTCGACCGGCCCCTGCCCGACGTCGATATGCTGGACGCGGACAAAGGGCACGATCGTGTCGGTGCGGAACAGCCAGCCGCGCGCGACGCGCAGCTGTCCCTCGCCGATCTTGTACCCCCAGCGCGATACGCGCCGCGATGGAAAGCTGACGATGACGATGATCGCGATCAGCCAGGCGAGCGCGGTGATCAGCCCGTACGGCCCCTCCAGATGGCGGATCAGCAGCGCGTCGAACACGCTCGCGCCGATCGCCAGCGGCACCAGGTTCATCGCGGTCGTCACGCGCAGCACATGGCCATAGCGCGGATCGACGGGGTCGAGCCCCTCGGCGGCGTTGATTGCGTGCGGATCGAAGGGATCGGTCGGGTGGGCGGCGGCGATGTCGGTCATGATCCTCCGTTAGTCGGTCAGGCGCTCAAGGGACAACTATATTGAAACGCGGGTCGGCGGGTGGGTGCAGCGCGAACCAACTCAGGAACGCCATCCGGTCGCCGTCGATCCTGATCGCCCCCGACTGCAGCAGCGCGGGAAATTGCGCCTGCCCCAGCATGACATCGTCCAATGTCTTGCGATCGATGGTGATCGTCGCGGTCGGCGCCGGGTCGGTGACGCCGTAACGCGGAAACTCGACCCCGCCGCCGACCGAGATCGCCACCGCCTCCTTGCTGTCGGGCAGGACGAACTGGAAGGTCCCGGCCAGCCCCGCGCCCTTTGCGGCATCGAAGCGCGTCGCAAGCGCGTCGAAGAACACGCCCGTCGGGATCGCGCTAACGAAGCTGCGGCTCTGGCCATTGCCCGACGCGGCTTCGACCGCATTGCCGCGCAGGCTCGCGGCGGCGGCGAGATAATAGTTCCGCCAGGCCCCCGATTCGGCCTGATAGCCGAGCTGGTCGTAAGCCGAAGCGAGCGCCGCGCGTGCATCCTTGTGGTCGGGCTGGGCAAAGACCAGCTTGTTCAGCAATTCGGCCGCCCAGCGATACTCGCCCGCCGCGATCGCCGCCTTCCCCGACGCCAGCAGCTTGTCGGCCCCGCCCGCCAGCGCGACATATTTGGGCGCTGACTGTTCGGGGGGCAGCGGGTTGAAATTCGCCGGATTGCCGTCCCACCAGCCGAAATAGCGCTGGTACGTCGCCTTCATGTCGTGGTTCAGCGTGCCATAATAGCCGCGCGTGGAAAAATCGCGCGCCTGCACCGGCGCCTCGGCGGTCGCGTCGGCGAGCTCGTGCAAGGTCGCGCCGCGATTGGCGAGAAACAGCGTGCGGTCATGGACATAACGATAGGCGTCGCGCTGGTTGGTCAGCAGGCTGCTCACCTCGCCCGCGCCCCATGTCGGCCAATGGTGCGACGCCAGCGCGACCTCGGCCTTGCCGCCCCAGCGCAGCAATGCGGCGTCGATGACCTTCGACCAGCGCAAGGCATCGCGCACCTGCGCCCCGCGCAGCGTCAGCACATTGTGCAACGTGTGGGTCACCACCTCGGTCGTGTGCAGCGCCTTATAGGCGGGAATGTAAAAGACGAACTCCGACGGCGCCTCGGTCCCGCCCGCGTCGAGAAACTCGAAGACCAGCCCGTCGATCGTCAGCGTGCCGCCCTTGTCCGACACCGTCTCGGTCGGCTCCATATAGCCGATCGTCCCCGACGACAGCTTCGGCCCCAATCCGGTGTCGACCTGTCCCGCCGGCCCCGGCGCCAGGATCGACCCGAACATGTACAGCGCGCGCCGCCCCATCGCCGCCCCCGCGAGGACATTTTCCGACGTCGCTTCCTCCGAAAAGCCGTGCGGCGCGATGATGCGGATCTTGTCTTTCTTCACCTGTTCGGGGGTGACGATCCCCCCGACCCCGCCGAAATGGTCGCTGTGGCTGTGGCTGAAGATCACCGCCTTGATCGGCAGCTTGCCCGATTTCGCCTCGACGGTGTCGGCGAACAGCTTCCACCCCGCGGCGGCGGCTTCCTCGGACAGCAGCGGGTCGACGACGATCCAGCCCGACTTGCCGCGGATGATCGTCATCACCGAAATATCATAGCCGCGGATCTGCCAGATCTTGCCCGGCACCACCTCGAACAACCCGTGCACGGCATCGAGCCGCGCCTGCCGCCACAGCGACGGGTTGACGGTATCGGGCGCCTCGGGGCTGTTCAGAAACGCATAGGGGCGGCGGTCCCAGACGATCTTGCCATCCTTGCCGGTGATCAACGCCTCGGGGATTTCGGCGAGCTTGCCGCGCGTCGCATTCGCCATGTCGCGCGGGTCGTCGAGCGGCAGGCGCGCCGCCAGCTCGGCCTGTGCGGTGCGGGTGGCCTCGCTCGCGGCATCCTGTGCGGTGGCGGTCAGCGGCAGGCTCGCGGCGAGCAGCAAGGCGGTCAATCGGCGCATATCATCGTCCCCCATTTTTGGGGGCAGCTTGCGCCGCGTGCCCGCGCTTGGCAAGCATCGGCACATGACCGACGCGCCGCCCCTGCTGATCGCCTGGCACAGCCGCACCGGCGGCAGCGAAGTGCTCGCCCGCGCCGCTGCCGAAGGCGCCGCGACGGCAAGGCTGATCGCCGCCGCCGATGTCACGCCCGACGATCTGCTCGCGGCCGGCGGCTATCTCTTTATCGGCCCCGAAAATCTCGCCGCGCTCTCGGGCGCGATGAAGGAGATGTTCGACCGCAACTACTACCCCTGTCTCGGCAAGCTCGAAGGCCGCCCCTATGCGACGATCATCTGCGCGGGTTCGGATGGGCATGGCGCGCTACGCCAGCTCGACCGCATCGCCACCGGCTGGCGGCTGAAACGGGTGGCGGAGCCGGTCATCGTCAACACCGCGGCGCAGACGCCGGAGGCGATTTTGGCGCCCAAGACGATCCCGGCGACCCGCCTCGCCGAAGCGCGCGATCTGGGCGCGGCGCTGGCCGAGGGCATCGCGGCGGGGATTTTTTAGGGCGGGCAACAGCGACAGCATCGGACACTCCAACTGTATTGCAACTATAATACAGTTGGAGTGTCGAGGCAAGCGCCGTCGGCGCGGGTCGATCAGAAACTGACCGTGGCGTTGAAGCTATTATAGATGGTATCGCCGCCACGCGGCGCGTTGGGCGCCTCGCGCAGGAACCGCCCCTTGGCGAGCAGCAACCCGTTCCATTCGAGCCGCAGGCGTTTGGGGATCAGCCAGTAGCGCAGCCGGGCTTCGACCTGATGCCCCGCAAACCGCCCCGAATTGCCGCTCGCATCGCGAACGCCGGTGGTCGAGAAGCTGTCGAAGCGCGAGGCGAGCCACAGCGGGCGATAGGCGACAAAGCCGTCGAGCCGTTTCGACGGCGTGGCTTCGAGGCGCAGCACCGGCGAGACCAGATTGGCGCGGCCGACCGCATTATACAGCCCCGCCGGCGCCAGTTCGCCCCGGCGCATGCCGAACAGCGTGTCGAACCGTCCGAATTTGCTCCCGCGCCCGTCGCCGCTGGCATAATCGAATTCCAGCGCCAATCGCGGCGACCAGCGATGGCGAAACCCATATCCGACCTCGAGATGCGCGAACCACGCCGATACATCGAGCGACGCCGCGGTCGGCGTCGGGCTGCTGCTGATCGTTCCGACCTGATGGATGGTCTCGCTCTCATAATCCCAGCGACCCGGCGCGGGTTCGCGGTAGAAACGCAGCCCGATGGTGTCGAGCGACCGGTCGCGCGTCGGGCGCCGCAGGGCGTCGCGTTCGCCGAGATGATAGAAGGAAAGCTCGACGGCGCTGCGTTTGTCGCCGAACCTTTTGGTCGCCAGCCCGCCCCACAGGACAAGGTCGAAACTCTCGCGATCGAACCGCACCTTGCTGGCGTCGATCGATGCGCGATCGTCGGGCAGGCGGATCTGCGGCAGCGTATAGATCAAGGTTGCTGACGTCGCGCCACCAAGACCCAGGTCGGCGCGCAATCCGGTATAGCCGTTGGTGGTGTTGCGATAATCGTCGGCGGCGATCAGGCGGCGCGACCCCAGGTTGAGCGTGAAGCGGCCCGCCTGAAGTCCCAGGCGCGTCTCCTTGCCGAACGCGTCCGGAATGTCGTACCCGACATAGGCCTGCACCAGTTCGAATGTATTGACCTCGCCCGTCGTCACCGGGGTGCCGGGGTCGTCGCCATAGACCCGGCTGTCGTAAAGCTCGCCGCCGATGCGAAACCCGCTGCGGCGATATTCCGCGCCGACGATGCTGCGCAGGTTCAACAGGTCGTCGGAGTCGTTGAAACCGGTTCGCGCCTGTCCGTCGATGCTTTCGTAACGAAGCCGCACGCTGCCGGTGACGGTCAGCCCGTCCTCGGCAAAAGCGGGACTCGACAGCGCGAGCAGAAGGGGAAGGGAGAGATATCGCAAGCAAACCTCCTCATCTCCGGGCATCGGAGACAAACAGGCAACGCTTGAGCGCGGATGCGCTTGTCCGGGAGGTTGCATCGCCCCGGTGATCTTCCCCTAGGATGAAAGATTATCGGCGGCAAGCGATCACGGCTGGCGCCGTATCATCCCGCCGCTACGCTTCGCCTACCCCTCGCGATGCTCGCCCTTGACCCAGCGCACCGTGCCCGACGAGGCGCGCATCACCACCGTTTCGGTCGTCATCACCCCGTCGCGGCGGTGCTTGACGCCGCGCAGCAGCGATCCATCGGTCACGCCGGTCGCGGCGAAGATCACGTCGCCCTTGGCGAGGTCTTCGAGGTCATAGACGCGGTCGAGGTCCTCGACACCCCATTTGGCGGCACGGCGGCGCTCGTCGTCGTTGCGGAACAGCAGGCGACCCTTGAACTGGCCGCCGACGCAGCGCAGCGCCGCCGCGGCGAGCACGCCCTCGGGGGCGCCGCCGCTGCCCATATAGATGTCGATATTGGTTTCGGGATTGGTCGTCGCGATCACGCCGGCGACGTCGCCATCGGGGATCAGCGCGACCCCGCAGCCCAGCGCGCGCAGTTCGGCGATCATCGCCTCGTGGCGCGGGCGGTCGAGCACGCACACCATGATGCCCTCGGCGCCGCAGCCCTTTTCGCGCGCCACCGCCTCGACATTCTCGCGGATGCTGTTGTCGAAATTGACGATGTTCGGCGAATAGCCGGCGCCGACCGCCAGCTTGTCCATATAGACGTCGGGGGCGTTGAGCAGGCAGCCTTCCTCGGCGATCGCCAGCACCGCGAGCGCGTTGGGCCCGGCCTTGGCGGTGATCGTCGTGCCTTCCAGCGGGTCGACCGCGATGTCGATCTTCGGGCCCTTGCCCGGCGCATTGCCGACCTTTTCGCCGATGAAGAGCATCGGTGCCTCGTCGCGTTCGCCTTCGCCGATGACGATCGTGCCGTCCATATAGAGGGTGTTGAATGCGGTGCGCATCGCCTCGACGGCGGCGGCATCGGCGGCCTTTTCGTCGCCGCGGCCGATCAGCTTCGCGGCGGCGATCGCCGCGGCTTCGGTGACGCGCACCATTTCGAGCACGAGCACCCGGTCGAGATTGCTGCCGGTCTTCGTCATCTTCGCCACTCTCCGTCTTTACTTGTTCCGCCGCATGGGCATGGTGCGCGCCATATGGTCGCCCGCGCCGCTTGTCGAGAATACATCCGTCGATTCGGCGTCGCTCTCGCCGCCGCCTGTGTCATGGCTGTGACGCCCGTCGCCGCGCAGGTGCAGGGTCCGCCCGCGCCCCGGCCCGCGCGCGATGCCGAAAGCGCCGCCGCCAACGCCAAGGACCTGGTCGATCCGATCAAGCGCTGCAAACCCGCCGAGGATGGATCGATCAACGTCTGCGGCAGCGACACCGACCGCCACCGGCTGTCGCCCGAACTGCGAGCGATCGCCGGGGTGGGAAAATCGACGAAGGACAGCCGACCGCCGGCGCCGGGCATCAACCCGACGCCATTGGACAAATTGCCCCACAACTGGATGTCGATTGGCGGCCGCTTCAAACCCGGCCCCGAATATAATCATCTCTATGAAATGGCGAAGCGTGCGACCGACCCCGACACCGGGGTGCCGCCGCCGCCCGAGGACCCCGAACCCTAGGCGAAAACCTCGGCCGCCGTCGCGCCCGGCTGCGACGCGCGATAGAGGCCGGCTGGAACCAGCAACTGCCCGATGAAATAGGTCCCGAGCAAGAGCACCCAAGCGACGCTCATCATCGTTTCGATCAGGCTGCCCGGCGCATTGTTGATGATGACCATGCCGTGGACCACGGCCAGTCCGCCGAACGCGACACCGAACGCAAGATTATAGAGCAGGAAGAAACCGAACAGCCACCATTGGGCGCTTGCCGTGCGTTGCCATGATTCGACATAGGGCGAAAAGGGCTCGAGCCGCCCGCCTGCAGCCATGATCGGCCCGACGAGGCAGAAGCGCGCAAGGAGCCACGATCCGATCAGCGAATAGACGAGCTGGCGGATCGAGGACACGGCCGGACTCGCCGCCGCCCATTCGTTGACGCCGACCGCGAGCATGACCGGCAGCACCAGCACCAGCGCGACGACCAGATAGAGCAGCAGATAAGCGAGGAGATAGGCGACGCCCGCGACCATCCCGTACATGATCTCGGAAATATAGCCTTCGCGCATCTCGGCGAGCAGCGCGTTCCACGCCGCCAGCATCGCGCCGAAGACGATGACCAGGACGATGCCGAGCAGATAGAGCGGCCCGGTGATCGATCCGCCGACGCGGTTGGTCCAGGGGTCGGAAACGATCGCCATGATGTTGCGCAGGCTGAAGATCGGATCGCTCGACAGCAGCAGGAAGGGGAAGACCACCCCCAGCGCCGCATAGACGAGCAGCGCCTGCCAATGCGCGCCCGCCAGCGCCCGCGCCTCGGCCAGCCCGCGTCCGATCTCTATCGTCATGATATCGCCCCCTGTTCCCCATGGGCATGGGTAGCAGGGGCGAAGGCTATTTCAAGCGGGCTAGAGCGCCAGGATCGGCATGTGCATCGGCGCGCCGACGACATGGTCCGACGCCGCGAGCGTGGCGAGCGCCGCCGCGATCGCGCGCGCCGGGCCTTCGTGGGTGACGATCGCGATGACGACGCCGTCGTCCTTCTCGGTGCCGCGCTGGATGAAGCTTTCGATCGACACCCCGGCGTCGCGCATCGCGGTGGCGATTTCGGCGAGCACGCCGATGCGGTCCTCGACGACCAGCCGGACATAATGTTTGCCGACCCGCGCCCCGGCGTCGGCGGCGGGCGCCTCGTCGAGCGCATCGACCGGCATCGCGAAGGCGGGGCCATATTCGTCGCGTGCGATGTCGATGATGTCGGCGACGATCGCCGACGCGGTTGGCCCCGCGCCCGCGCCCGCGCCCTCGAAGAACAGCCGCCCGACAAAATTACCCTCGGCGACCACGGCGTTCAATGCGCCGGGGACATAGGCGAGCGGATGGTCGGCGGGCACCAGGCACGGCTGGACATGCTGGTACAGGCCGCTGCCATCGCGTTCGGCCATGCCGATCAGGCGGACGCGGTGTCCCAAGGCTTCGGCCTCGCGGATGTCTGCCGCGATCAGGTCGCGGATGCCGCCCGTCGCGACCGCGCCGATGTCGAGCTTCGTCCCGAAACACAGCGCCGCGAGGATCGACAGCTTGTGCGCGGCGTCGATGCCGTCGACGTCGAAGGTCGGGTCGGCCTCGGCATAGCCTTCGGCCTGCGCCGCGGCGAGCGCGTCGGCAAAGCTCGCGCCGTTGCGCTCCATTTGCGTGAGGATATAATTGCAGGTGCCGTTGAGGATGCCATAGACGCGCGCGATCGCGTTCGCCGACGCACCCTCGCGGATCGCCTTTATCACCGGGATGCCGCCCGCGACCGCGGCTTCATATTTCAGCGGCGTGTCGGTCGCCTCGGCGAGCCGCGCGAGGTCGAGTCCGTGATGCGCGATCATCGCCTTGTTCGCGGTGACCAGCGCCTTGCCCGCGCCCAGCGTATGCCGCGCCAGCGTCAGCGCCATGCCGTCGGCGCCGCCGATCATCTCGACCACGACATCGACGTCGTCGGCCGCGACCAGGGCGTCGAGATCATCCTCCCAGCGATAGGCCGAGAGGTCGACGCCGCGGTCCTTGTGCCGGTCGCGCGCCGACAGCGCGACGATCTCGATCGCGCGCCCGGCGCGGCGTGCGATCAGGTCGCGGTTGACCTGCAGCAGGCGGACGACCCCGCCGCCGACGACGCCAAGCCCGGCGAGTGCGACGCGCAGCGGCGGGCGCGGGGCAGCGGGGGCGGGGGAAGGCGACATGCAGGCACTCCTTATATATAGAGCCTGCGCCCCTATCGGCTTTTACCGAGGAAACAAGAGTGGAGGAGGCTTAGCCCGCCGGCGGCTTTCTCGTCCGCGTGCAGTCGCCGAGCGCGCCGAGGACGATGCCATAGTCCGACGCCGCCTTGCGCCGGTCTTCGGGGGGCGTGCCCGCCAGCTTGGCGAGCGGCAACTGGCGCGGCAGCCCGCAGGCGAGCCGGTACCAGGCGAGCGTATCGCGCGCCGGCACCGCCGCCGATCCGTCGACGATCTCGCCGAACGCCGCCGCCCAGCGCCGCGATCCGTCGGCGCTGGTCAGGATGGTCAGCGACATTGGCTCGCCGGTCGCGGTGTCGAAGAACAATTGGGTCTCGCCTTCGCCCGGCAGCGTGCCCGGCACATGGAAGCCGTTGGCGAAGCCGCTGATCGCGGGCGCCGCACCCGGCTTGACCAGCTCGGTCAGGATCGCGCGCAGCCGCGCCTCGGTCGCGGGATCCCACGGCAGCTGGGCGTCGGGCGCGACCAGCCGGATGCTGTTCGTGCTGGTCGATCCCGCCGCGCCCGCAGCGACCGGGCGCGCGAAGAGCAGGACGGGCTGCTTCTTTTTCAGCTTCACCGGCTTGCCATTGGCGCCCAGCGGCAGGTCCACCAGGTAAGATATGCGCGCCGCCAGCGGCCCCTTGCCGCGAATCAGCCCGACGACGTCGGCCTCGACATAGAATCGGCTCGAACCCGCGGCGACGCCGGGCGCCCGCTCGGGTTTGAGCGCGGTGGCCGACGCGATGCGCGCATGGATCGCCATCGGCGCCGCGGTGGCGAGATCGGCGACGTCGGCATAGCTGTACGGGCTCGGCGGCGGCGCGGCGGCGGGCGCCTGCATCGCGGAAACCGCCGGGATTCCGCCGCTTAAGCCGGCCAGGGCGATCGCGATGGCGGGAAGGAGCTTGCGCATGGTGGATCCACTTTCTGTTTGTCATTGACACCGGTTGCGGTGGCGGCGTGCCATCTTGGCGCGCGCCACATTAACCGCTGATAAAGGGTTTGCGAACTTGCCGCCACCGCGATAGGACGTCCGACGAAGCGTCCGGCACAGAACATAATAGCCGGAAGCCGCCCGCCGGGTCTGCGGAACGCATCGGAATTATCCGGGCATTTGGCAACTCCCCCCGACGGTTTGGATTGGTGTCAGGATGATCTAGCAAGGAGCGTCGTTCCTGAATGGCTTATGGTGATAGTGTCGACCCTAAAAACAGGGTAGTGGCGATCGTCTTGGTGGGACTGCTGACGGCGGGACTGGGCTACGGCCTGGTCAACGGCCTGAATATCAGCATCGTCAAGAAGCTCGCCGAAAAATTGGATGTGGTGGACGTCGAAGAACCGCCGCCGCCCGAGGAGCCGCCGCCGCCGCCGCCGCCGGACAATGTCCTGCCGCCGCCGCCGCCGGTCGTGACTCCGCCGTCGCCGTTCCCGCCGCCGGTGGCTGCGCCGCAGATTCAGTCGGTGCGCGAGCCGCCTCCGGCGCCGCCGCCGCCGGTCTATATCCCGCCCGCGCCGCCGGCTCCGCCGCCGACGGCGGACCTGAGCGCCGCCGGTACGCCGCGCGGCAACCCCGGGCGCTGGGCGACCAACGACGATTATCCGGCCCGTGCCATGCGCGAAGAGCGCGAGGGGACGACCGGTTTCCGCGTCACGTACAGCGCCGACGGCCGGATCACCTCCTGTGATGTGACCGCGTCGAGCGGTCATGCGGATCTCGATGCCGAGACCTGCAAGCTCATCACGCGTCGCGGCCGGTTCAACCCGGGCAAGGACCGTGCGGGCAACCCGACGGGCGGTAGCTACAGCAACCGCATCCGCTGGCAGATTCCGCGTTGATCGGGACCGGGCCCAGCGATCTGGGCCCAACGATCTGGATTTTTAGTTTTTGACGAAATTTTGAGAGGGAATACCACGATGATCAATCTGATTGCGACCGCCGCCGCCGCGGGTCACCGGAGCTACGGCATGATGCCGTCTACGTTCTGCGAAGCAAAGCTCGCCGACCCCACCAACAAATATGGCGTCTTCCCGGCGCTGTGCGAAGGCGGCTGGATCACGCAGCTGACCGGCCTGGTGCTGGTCATCATGTTCATGGGCACGCTCTACATCCTGTTCACCAAGCTGTTCGAACAGAATAAGGTGATGAACCAGGGCAAGGCCGTCGACGTCAATTTCTGGCGCGCGCCGACCCTCGCCGAGGGTGCTGCGAAGCTCGAAAAGAACAGCGCCTATCGCCAGGTCGTCGAAGACGGCCTGCGCGCCAACGAAGAGCACACCAAGCTGACCGATCCCGTCGAAGCGCATGACTGGATGCACGGCACGCTCGAGCGTTCGCAGAACCACATCAACTCGCAGCTCAACTCGGGTCTCGCCTTCCTTGCGACCGTCGGTTCGACCGCACCGTTCGTCGGTCTGTTCGGTACCGTTATCGGCATTCTGAACGCGCTCGTGAAGATCGGTGCGTCGGGTCAGGCGTCGATTGACGCGGTTGCCGGTCCGGTCGGTGAAGCGCTCATCATGACCGCCGTCGGCCTGATCGTCGCGGTTCCCGCGGTGCTCGCGTTCAACTGGCTGCAGAGCCGCAACAAGGCGATCAGCCGCCGTCTGTCGACCTTCTCGAACGACGTTCTCGGCTCGATCATGTCGGGCGGCCAGGTGAAGCCGGCCGTCGTTGCTCCGGCAAAGGCTGCCCCGGCCGCCGCGCCGAAGAAGGCCTGATTATCTGGCGACCCGGTGTCCGTCGCCGCCCTTCGGGGCGGACGCCGGACACCGGGTCGTCCCGTGTAACTATTTGTGACAGGATGCTGATCCTATGTCGATGAGTGTAGGCGATAAGGGCGGCGAAGACGCCCCCATGTCCGACATCAACACGACGCCGCTCGTGGACATCATGCTTGTGTTGCTCATCATCTTCCTCATCACGGTTCCCGTGGTGCTGGAGACGGTGAACCTCAAGCTGCCCGACGTGGTATTCGAGGCGACGACGACCAAGCCTGAAAACGTGCTGTTGTCGGTGCGTTCGGGCGATACCGACGGCGACGGCCAACCCAACCCCGAAAGCACCGCGTGCGAAGTCTATTGGGGCCAGACCCCGGTCGATTCGAAAGAGCTGCTGAAAAAGGGCCAGGACAAGCTCGAGAAGCTGATCAAGGATATCGGCGGCGTCGAAAACATTACCGAGGAAAATTTCCCCGAAGTGCATATCCGCGGCGACATCAACACGCCGTACCAGTGCATCGGCGGGGTGATCTACACCATGCAATATGCTGGTTTCCAGAAGATCGGCTTCATTTCCGAACCGGCTCCTGGCTCGGGGACGCTGGCGCGCATGTAAGCGCGTTCCGCCACAAGCTATGAAGGAATAAACGCATGTCCATGGCAGTTGGAGATCGGGACGAAAACGAACCGATGATGGAGATGAACACGACGCCGCTGATCGACGTCATGCTCGTGCTCCTCATCATGTTCATCATCACGATCCCGCCCCAGACCCACGCGGTGAAGATCGACCTTCCGGTTCCGACCGACGCAAAGAACAACGTCGATCCGGTAAAGAACAAGGTCATGATCGATCCGCGCGGGACGATCACCTGGAACGGCGCGCCGGTCGATCTGGCGACGCTCGAAAGCTATCTGCTCGAAACCAAGCAGCTGGCGGTCGAACCCGAACTCCAGGTGCAGCCTGATCCCTACGCACGCTATATCGTCGTCGATCGCGTGATGGCGGTGATCAAGCGCAGCGGCGTCGGCAAGCTCGGCTTCGTCGGCAACGAACAATATGCGCGTGTCTTCTGATCGCTGATCGAAGCGACGTGAACAGGCAGGGGGCCGCGAAGCAATTCGCGGCCCTTTCCCTTTGGGCGCTTTGGCTTTAAGGACGCGCCGCATCCCCTCTCCCCGTGCGCCCCACCCGCGCCGACACCAGCAGCAAAAGGGCTTCGCAGATGAAAATCGCCATGATCGGAACGGGCTATGTCGGCCTGGTTTCGGGTGCCTGCTTCTCCGATTTCGGCCATGACGTGGTGTGCGTCGACAAGGACGCGTCCAAGATCGACGCGCTGCACGCGGGCCGCATGCCGATATACGAACCCGGTCTCGATGCGCTCGTCGCGGCGAATGTCGCCGCCGGCCGCCTGTCGTTCACCACCGAACTCGCCCCCGCAGTCGCCGGCGCCGACGCGGTGTTCATCGCCGTCGGCACCCCGTCGCGTCGCGGCGACGGCCATGCCGATCTGTCCTATGTCTTCGGCGCCGCCGAGGAACTCGCCGCCACCCTCGACCATGACTGCGTCATCGTCACCAAGTCGACCGTTCCGGTCGGCACCGGCGACGAGGTCGAACGCATCTTGCGCGAAGGCTCGGCGGGGCGCAGCCACAGCGTCGCCTCGAACCCCGAATTCCTGCGTGAAGGCGCCGCGATCGGCGATTTCAAGCGCCCCGACCGCATCGTCATCGGTGCCGAGGATGCCCGTGGCGAGGCGGTGCTGCGCGAAGTCTATCGCCCGCTCTTCCTCAACGAAGCGCCGATCCTCGTCACCCGCCGCCGCACCGCGGAAATGATCAAATATGCCGCGAACGCCTTTCTCGCGACCAAGATCACCTTCATCAACGAGATCGCCGACCTGTGCGAGGCCGTCGGTGCCGAGGTGCAGGACGTCGCGCGCGGCATCGGCCTCGACAACCGGATCGGCGGCAAATTCCTCCACGCAGGCCCCGGCTACGGTGGCAGCTGTTTCCCCAAGGACACGCTGGCGCTGCTCAAGACCGCGCAGGACCATGACGTGCCGCTGCGTCTCGTCGAGGCGACGGTGCTCGCCAACGACCTGCGCAAGCGCGCGATGGGGCGCAAGATCGTCACCGCGCTCGGCGGCAATGCGCGCGGCAAGACCGTCGCGCTGCTCGGGCTGACGTTCAAGCCGAACACCGACGACATGCGCGATTCGCCCAGCCTCGCGATCGTCCAGACGCTGGTCGATGCCGGCGCGCGGGTCACCGCCTACGATCCCGAAGGCATGGACATCGCGGCGCCAATGATGCCCGATGTCGAGATGAAGGCGAGCGCCTATGCCGCCGCCGACGGCGCCGATGCGGTGGCGATCGTCACCGAATGGGACGCCTTCCGTGCGCTCGACCTCGCCCGCCTTGGCGCGGGCATGGCCGACAAATTGCTCGTCGACCTGCGCAACATCTATCGCCGCGAAGAGGTGGCGCGCCACGGCTTCCGTCACATCGCTATTGGAACCCGCGGCGAATAAAGGCATCATCGCCGACGGGAACGAAAGCCGCCGTGGCGGCTTTGCGATTCCGATGGTTTTTCCGGGGAGCAGAAGCATGACGATCCGTTCGACCTTTGGCCGCAACATGACCATCGGCGCCGTCGCCCTGTCGGCGCTCGCGCTGTCGGGCTGCGACCTGATCGGCCAGAAGAAGGATCCGGCGTCGAATTTGCCCGTTCCCGACGCGAGCGCGCCGCTGTTCGATGCGCGCGGTGCCGATCGCGGCCGCGTCGACATCTTCCGCGATAGCGACGGCCTGCGCCTCGAACTCGTCGCGCGCGGTTTCCCCGCCGGGACCTATGGCATGCACGTCCATGCTGTCGGGCTGTGCGATGCGCCGAAATTCACCACCGCCGGTCCGCACTGGAATCCGACGAGCGCCCAGCACGGCCGCGACAATCCGCTCGGCGCGCATCATGGCGACATTCCCAACCTCGTCATCGAACCCGACACGATCGGCCGCGCGACGCTGCGGATCGTCGGTACGCGCCTGACGGGCGAGGGTGGCCTCCTCGACGCCGACGGTGCGGCCTTCATCATCCATGCCAAGCCCGACGATTACAAGACCGATCCCAGCGGCAACAGCGGCGACCGCATCGTCTGCGGCGTGATCGCCGCCAAGGCGGGTTAGTCCGGAAACGGGCGGGAGCGCCCCATTGATCCTCCCTGTGGCCGCAGGCCATGGGGAGGGGGACCGCCGCGAAGCGGTGGTGGAGGGGCCGAAAGGTTGCACGACGCCCGAAGGCGTCGGCC